>NZ_VITA01000019.1 GCF_007827695.1 Sinorhizobium medicae
AGCCAGCACACGGTCTTTAAAGACCAGGATTCCGACGGCCTTCCGCCCGCACCCATATAAGCACAGTTTCGACACACAGGATTCCTGTGACGAGCGCAGGAATGACGGGGGTCGGGACGGCATGCCCGTCATGCCCGGTAATTGGGCAGGGCATCCCTGGCGGGCTAAAATTTGAACAAGCTTTTCCCAAGCTTCGAAAGCCGACGCCGGATAATACCTTGAATCACGGGCGATTATCCGGAGTGCCCGGACTGGCACGCCGTTTGCATTCATAACTTCGAGCCCGAGCAAACCACCGGGTGGCGCCCAATGTCGCGCGCCATGAGCAAGGTTGCTGGAGAGGGTCGGTGCGCTCGTTTCGATGAGCGCGGACCGTGCTCGCGGCTGTTCCCATGATCGACGGCACACAACGCGCGAAATCACTGCGCAGGGAGATATCATGTCCGCTCTTCACCAGACACAGTCGACCTTAAAGGGCGCATCGGCACGCGCTCTGTGGGCCTCGACGGGCGCATTTACGATCTGTTTCGCAATCTGGACCATTTTTTCCATCATCGGCGTGCGTATCAAGGAGGATCTCGGCCTCAGCGAAGCCGAGTTCGGGCTGCTGATCGGCATGCCGATCCTGACCGGCTCGCTCGTGCGCATCGTTCTCGGCATCTGGACAACCCGGTATGGCGGCCGGCTCGTCTACACCCTCACCATGCTGGCGGCAGCGCTTGCGACCTTTCTTCTCGGCTACGCAACGACCTATCCGCAGATGCTCCTCGCGGGCCTTGGCGTCGGTCTTGCGGGAGGTTCTTTTGCCGTAGGAGTCGCTTATGTCTCGCCCTTCTTTCCGCCTGAGAAGCAGGGCACGGCGCTCGGCATCTTCGGCGCCGGCAATGTCGGCGCGGCAGTGACGAAATTCCTGGCGCCTTTCGTTCTCGTCGCTTTCGGCTGGCAGGCGGTCGCCGAGATCTGGGCTGCCGTTCTGGCCGTCACAGCCATTATCTTCTGGTTCTCGACCGAAGACGATCCGCAATTTCGCGCCCGCCGCCAGGGTGCCGTTGCGCGCAAGAGCCTGCTTAGTGAATTCGAGCCTCTCAAGAATGTCCAGGTCTGGCGCTTTTCGCTCTATTATTTCTTTGCCTTCGGCGGCTTCGTCGCCCTTGCGCTCTGGCTGCCGCGCTACCTCGTGGGCGTCTACGGTTTCAACATCGAGACGGCTGGCATGATCGCAGCCGCGTACTCCATTCCGGGAAGCATCTTTCGGGCCTATGGAGGCGCCCTGTCGGACAAGCTGGGCGCCCGCAAAGTCATGTATGCCATGTTCGCGGTATCTGCCGTCGCAACGGCCATCCTGTCGGTACCCGCCGGCTCGGCGAGCGGTGCGATGCCGATCATGGTGACGCCGCTCGTCTTCGTCTTCGTCACTTTCGTGCTCGGCTTCGTCATGAGCCTCGGCAAAGCGGCGGTCTACAAGCATATACCCGTGTATTATCCCACCCATGTCGGTGCTGTCGGCGGGGTCGTCGGCATGGTGGGCGGCCTCGGCGGCTTCGTCCTGCCGATCGCTTTCGGCTATCTCAAGGATGTAACCGGTCTCTGGTCGAGCTGCTTCATGCTGCTCTTCGTCATCGTAGCCGTCTCCATGATCTGGATGAAGGTCTCGATCCGGCAGATCAAGCGCGAGGCCGACAGGGGCGTCCCGTCCGGCGCGCTCGCGCGGTAGCCGCCGCTCGGGTCGACATTCCGCCAGGCGTCGTGGCCGGTGGATCCATGCGTCGCGAGTCTCACTTTCCCGCAGGGACAGCCAATTCCCTGCCAACTGCCCGGCCATTCAGTGCCGGGCATCTTTGTTTACGGGTCGATGCGAAATCAGCGCGAGGTTGTTTCAGGCGCGCGGAGAGAGGACGCCTTATGGTCGCTTCGCTCGCCGCGGCCGATCGGATGTTGACACAACCGCAAGCATGGGTATTGTACCGCAATTGGTATGACCACTTGGCCACCTGGCAGCCGGTCGCCTCAACGGGGATCATGATGTTCTCTGCCGTGGAATCGCGTCGTCTCTATAGACAGGTGGCGGATCAGATGCGGGCCCTGATCGAACGGGGCGAGCTGGCGCATGGGTCGCGGCTTCCGGCGGAGCGCGAGCTGGCGCAGATGTTCGGGGTTTCGCGGCCGACCATTCGTGAAGCGCTGATCGTGCTGGAGGTGGAGGGCTTCATCGACATCCGGATGGGGTCGGGGATCTATGTCACCGCGCGGCCGGCGCCGGCGGCGGATGGGCCGCCCGAAGATTTCGAGGGTCCTTTCGAATTGCTGCGGGCGAGGGCTGTCGTCGAATGCGCAATCGCCGAGGAGGCGGCGCGGCTGGCGCGGCCCGAACATATCGCCGTTCTGGACGACAATCTCGCCCGGATGGCGGCCGCCCTCGAGGATCGCCGGCTTGCGCTGGCGATCGATCGGGAATTTCATGTCGTCGTTTCGAGCATCATCGCCAATGCGACGCTGAACCGTTTCGTCGGCAGCATCCACGACATGCGCATGACGCCCTATTTCGAAAAGCTCGCAAGCTATTTCGAAAATACCGATACCTGGCGGGCGGCGATGGAGGAGCATCGCGTCATCCGCAATGCCATCGCCGCGGGCGATCCGGGCGCAGCGCGCGCCGCGATGCGGGCACATCTCGACCAATCACAGATTCGCCTGTCGGCCAGCTTCGAAGAGGAGGCCGCCGACAGCACGATACCCGCCGCGTGGAGGCGCGTCGGGCGGTAATCAACACAGCGACTTCAATTGGGAGGAGGATCAAGATGACGATCAGACTGTTGACGCTAATCGGTGCCACCGCGACCATCCTGGCATCGGCCTTATCGGCCCATGCCCAGACGGCGCTCAAATGGGCCCATGTCTACGAAACGTCGGAGCCGTTCCATACCGAGTCCGTCTGGGCGGCGGAAGAGATCGCCAAACGCACCGAGGGGCGCTACAAGATCGATGTCTTCCCGGCGTCGCAGCTCGGCAAGGAAGCCGATATCAATCAAGGCCTGAAGCTCGGCACCGTCGACATCATCATTTCAGGATCGAGCTTCGCCGCGCGCGATCATGCGCCCATCGGCGTCACCTATTTTCCCTATATCTTCCGCGACCCGGCCCATATGATCGCCTACACCAAGAGCGATGTCTTCAAGCGCCTTGCCGCAGGATATGAGGAAGCCTCGGGCAACCACATCACCGCCGTCACCTATTACGGGACGCGTCACACCACATCGAACAGGCCGATTACCAAATGCGCCGACATGCAGGGCCTGAAGATGCGCGTTCCGGACGTGCCGGCCTATCTCGCCATGCCGCGGGCCTGCGGTGCCAACACAACGCCGATCGCTTTTGCCGAGGTCTATCTCGCACTCCAGAACGGAACGGTCGAAGCGCAGGAAAATCCGCTGACGACGATAGAGGCGAAGAAGTTCTTCGAAGTGCAGAAGCATATCGTGCTGACCGGCCACATCGTCGATCACCTGAACACGGTCGTTTCGAAGAACCTCTGGTCACAGCTCTCCGATGCCGACAAGCAGATCTTTACCGAGGTTATGCAGGAGGCGGCCGAGCGCGCCACCAAGATCATCGAGGAGCGTGAGAAGGAACTTGTAGCGACCTTCAAGGAACGCGGTATCGAAGTAACCGAGGTCGACAGGGCCGATTTCGAAAAAACCGTCAATGAGAAGGTCGCGCTCGAGGATTTCGGCTACGTCAAGGAAGACTGGGAGGCCATCCGCGCCGTCAAGTGAACCGCACCCGTCGGCCTGCCCGCAAGGCGGGCCGACGTCCCGTTCCATCTAAAATGCCGGATGATGCCATGTCTCAGGAAGTCCACCTGCAAACGACGCCCGAAGAAATCGCCCATGCTTTCGAGGAAGCCCCGCCCTCGGCGGACCTCTCCAACTATTCCTTCGAGGATTGGGTAACGCTCGCCGTTTTCTGGCTGATGACCGGATGCGTGTTCCTGCAGTTCTTCACGCGCTACGTGCTCAACGACTCCTATGCCTGGACGGAGGAGATCGCCACGAACTGCCTGATCGGCGTGGTGTTCCTGGGCTCCGCCATGTGCGTGCGCGTGTCGCGCCATATCCAGGTCGACGTGCTCTATCATTATCTGCCGGCAACCGTCGCCCGGGGCCTGGCGATCTTCGTCGATCTCGTGCGCATCGTCTTCTTCGGCTATGCCTGCTGGCTGATGTGGCGCTACGTGGCGATCGTCGCCCATGAGCGTATGATCACCGTCAACCTGCCGCGCAATATCGTTTTCTACGGCGTGCTGGCAGGCTTCGTGCTGATGCTGATCCGCTCGATCCAGGTCTTCGTCGCCAATCAACGCCGCGGCTATTCGGTTCTCGAAAAGCCCGAGGAATTCCACAAGGTCGAGGACTGAATGCCATGCTTCTGCTCGTCGTTTCCTTTCTCTTCCTGATGCTGGTCGGCGTTCCCGTGGCTATCTCCATGGCTTCGGCGTCGGTTCTCTATCTGGTCTTCTACAATGTCGCGCCCGACATCATCGCAGCGCAGCGGATGATCGCAGGCGTCGAGAGCTTTCCGCTGCTTGCGGTGCCGTTTTTCATTCTCGCCGGAAATCTTATGAATTCCGCCGGCGTCACCGGGCGCATCTATTCCTTCGCCGTGGCTCTCGTCGGCTGGATGAAGGGTGGGCTGGCCCAGGTCAACATCGTCGGCTCGGTGATCTTCTCGGGCATGTCGGGCACCGCGCTTGCGGATGCTGCCGGCATAGGCACGATCGAGATCAAGGCAATGAAGGATCACGGCTATCCGGTGGAGGCGGCGGTCGGCGTCACCGCGGCATCCGCGACGCTCGGACCCATTTTCCCGCCGTCACTGCCCTTTGTCATCTACGGCATGATGGCGAATGTCTCGATCGGGGCGCTTTTCATGGCGGGTGTCGTGCCGGGCGTGGTGATGACGGTGCTGATGATGCTGACCGTGGCGATCTTTGCCTATAAGCGCGGTTGGGGCTCGGACACGCCGTTCGAGATGAAGCGGCTGCTTTCGGCCTCGCTCGAGGTCGTCGTCGTGCTTGCAGTGCCGCTTCTCGTCTACGCCCTGATGTCGGCCGGGCTGTCAATGAACCTTGCGGTCGGGATCGCGCTGGTGGTTCTGCTCGCTCTCGACTGGTACTTCGACTTCTCCGCCGTCATGGCGCTGATGACGCCCATTATTCTGATCGGCGGCATGACCATGGGGTGGTTCACGCCAACGGAGGCCGCCGTCGCGGCCGTGATCTGGTCGCTGTTTCTCGGGCTGGTGCGATACCGGACCATGACGATGTCGACGCTCGCCCGGGCGACATTCGACACGATCGAAACGACCGCGTCAGTGCTCTTCATCGTCACGGCCGCGTCGATCTTCGCATGGCTCCTGACAGTCAGCCAGGCCGCGCAGATGCTCTCCGGCGCGATCCTGACGATCACCGACAACAAATGGGTCTTCCTGATCCTGGTGAACCTGTTGATGCTGTTCGTCGGCTGCTTCCTCGACACGATTGCCGCGATCACCATATTGGTGCCGATCCTGCTGCCGCTGACCGCTCAGTTCGGCATAGACCCGGTGCATTTCGGCCTGATCAT
The DNA here is from genome assembly GCF_007827695.1 of Sinorhizobium medicae. Lineage (GTDB taxonomy): Bacteria > Pseudomonadota > Alphaproteobacteria > Rhizobiales > Rhizobiaceae > Sinorhizobium > Sinorhizobium medicae. The sequence continues at coordinate 5,622 of NZ_VITA01000019.1, forward strand.
GACGCTCAATCTGATGATCGGTCTGCTTCACCCGCCCCTTGGTATGGTCCTTTTCGTGCTTTCGCGGGTGGCGAAGCTCTCGGTCGAGCGGACGACGATGGCAATCCTGCCATGGCTCGTGCCGCTGTTCATCGCTCTCATTCTGATCACCTTCGTGCCCGCTGTCGTGCTCTGGCTGCCGCAGACGGTGGGCCTGATCCGCTGATGCAAGGAGCACTCATGCACACGCGTCTTGCCCGGCTTTACGGCCAACGCGATCTCCGGGTGGAAGTGGCCGAGGTTCCCGCACCGGGCCACGGCGAGGTGCTGTTGAAGATGGCCGCCGGCGGCATATGCGGCTCCGATCTTCATTATTACCAGGACGGGGGATTCGGCCCCGTCCGGGTGCGTGAGCCGATCATACCCGGCCACGAGGCCTCAGGTCGAGTTGGGGCTTTCGGCGGCGATGTCTCCGGCCTTGACGTCGGTGATCTGGTTGCCGTCAATCCGAGCCAGCCTTGTGGCGCCTGCCGCTTCTGCGGCGACGGTCTTGCCGTTCACTGTCTCAATATGCGCTTCCTGGGCAGCGCGATGCGTCTTCCTCATACGCAAGGCATGTTCCGTGACTGGCTGGTGGTTCCGGCACGCCAATGTCATCCCGCGGGCACCCTTGTCGGCGCCGGTGAGGCGGCCTGCGCCGAACCGCTCGCGGTCTGTCTTCATGCGCTCGCCCAGGCCGGCGATGTCAGGCGAAAGAAGATACTGGTCACCGGAGCGGGGCCGATCGGCGCCCTTGTGGTGGCGGCAGTTCGCCATGCGGGCGCCGATGAGGTCGTCGTAACGGATTTGGCCGATGCGGCGCTCGACAGGGCGATGGCCATGGGCGCGACCAGGACCATCAATATCGGCCGTGATCCGGCCGGGCTTGCCCCGTACGAGACCGACAAGGGCCAGTTTCATCTGGCTTTCGAGTGCTCGGCCGCCGAGCCGGCGCTGCGCAGCGCGGTCGCTGCGGTCCGGCCGCGCGGCATGATCGTGCAGGTCGGAGTGACGGGCGATGTCAAGCTCCCGCTCCATGCGCTGGTCGGCAAGGAATTGCGTCTCGTCGGATCCCAACGATTCGATCAGGAGTTCGCTCTTGCGGTTGCGCTGATCGCCGATCGCCGGATTGATGTCCGACCGATCATTTCCCACCAGTTTCCGGTCGAGGAGGCGGTTCGAGCCTTCGAGCAGGCCGGCGATCGATCTGCTGCATGCAAGGTGCAGCTGACATTTCTTTCCTGAGGAGTTCACATGCGACATACATGGCGTTGGTTCGGGCCGGTGGACCGGGTGAGCGTTCAAGATGCAGCGCAAGCCGGCGCGCAGGGCATCGTCAGCGCGCTGCATCATATCCCGACAGGCGACGTCTGGCCTGTTGATGAGATCGGCAAGCGTCAGGAGGAGGTCCGCGCAGGTGGACTGGAGTGGGAAGTGGTGGAGAGCGTTCCCGTTTCCGAGTGCATCAAGACACAAACCGGCCCCTGGCGGGAGCACATTGCCAATTGGCAGGAAACGTTGCGACGCCTGTCATCCGCCGGGATCCGTACCGTCTGCTACAATTTCATGCCGGTCCTCGACTGGACCCGCACCGACCTGCGCTGGACGGCGCGCCACGGCGCCAAGGCGATGCGCTTCGACCGGATCGATTTCGCAGCCTTCGACATACATCTCCTCGAGCGGCCGGGCGCCCACGAGGACTACGACGCGGCGACGCGCGAGGAAACCGAACGGCGGTTTCGCGAAATGCCGGAGGAGCGGCGCCTTGCGCTCTCCCGCAACATCGGGGCCGGGCTTCCCGGCTCAGCCGACGGTTACAGCCTGCCGCAGCTTCGCGATCATCTGCGCAGCTATGACGGAATCAGCCGTGAGAAGTTGCAACGTCACCTGGTGGAGTTCCTCACGGAGGTGACGCCGGTGGCAGAACGCGTGGGAATCAACATCTGTGCCCATCCAGACGATCCGCCATGGGCGCTGCTCGGCCTGCCGCGCATTCTTTCGAATGCCGAAGACTATGCTCACATGCTGCGGGAGGTCGATAGTCCGGCCAATGGCGTCACCTTCTGCACGGGCTCTCTCGGGGCCCTTGCCGCCAACGACCTGCCGGCCATGGTCCGCCGTTTCGCCTCCCGCATTCATTTCGTACATCTGCGCAACGTCCTTCGCGAGGAGGAGAGAACACCCTGCTCTTTCTATGAGGACGAGCATCTGGAGGGCAATACGGACATGGTGGCGGTCATTGCCGAATTGCTCAGGGAGGAGCAGCTGCGGCGCGCAGCCGGACGGGCCGACCACAGAATCCCGATGCGGCCGGATCACGGGCAGGAGATTCTCGACGACCTTTCCCGCGGGGCCCAGCCGGGCTATCCGGCCATCGGTCGCCTGAAGGGTCTTGCCGAATTGCGCGGCATCGAGCGGGCTCTCTCGCACGGGACCTACGGACTGGCAGCCGCGGCCACTTGATCCTTCGCCTTGTGGATCGGTCGCTGGGGCGTATGCCCCCGGGATTTATGATCAGCCATCATTCCGCCGGATTCGCGCGAACTAATCTCTCGGTCGTGCGCCATTGACGGCGACACGTTCCGCGATAATTTCAAGCTGGGGCAGGGTTGGAAATGAGAATTGACATGAATCGATATTAGCGAGCTTAGTCCGGAGGGGCCTGCTCGGGTCAAACAAATGGAAGGAAAGGGCGAGGATGCCGGACGGCGATACGACACTGCCTGGTTCACCTTCCGTCGATTCTGGATTTTTCGCCGATTTTGACGAAGTCGTCTCGCTTTACGACGAAAATTTTCAACTCATCGAATGCACGCCAAGGCACAGAGAAGCATATGTCGTCGAGTCCCTCATAGAGACGTCCCTTTGGCACATTTATCCTGAACTACTGGCGCCGGGTGCGAAGTCCGCTGTCGAGTTCGTGGTCGCGACCGGATTGCCGAGAACCGTCGAGATCGCACATGCATCGGCCGGGCCCCGGCGCACGCTCCTCATTTTCCGCAGTAGGAGCGGCGTCGGAGTCGTCGAAGCTGAAAGCAGTGCCATGTATCGCGAGACGTTCAGGCAGAGCGAGAGCGATCGTGCGCTACTCCTGCATCAGGCGACCCATGACGTTCTGACCGGATTGCCCAACCGGCGTCAGTTCAGCGATCAGCTGCGCGGCGCGTTGCCAGTACCGAACGGTGCGCAAGTGGCGCTCATGCAGATCGATCTCGATGACTTCAAGCCGATCAACGATACATTGGGCCACGGGGCAGGCGATGCAGTTCTCAAAATGGCGGCGGATCGGATCAGGAGCATTCTGAGGGATAGGGAGTTCGCGTACCGTTTGGCCGGGGACGAGTTCGCTGTCATTCAATGGAGGTCCGATCAGCCCAGCGAGGCCGAGCGCCTTGCAGACGCATTGATCAACGCGTTCAAAGAACCTTTTATGGTAGAGGGCATCAACGTTTTTGTTGGGGCAAGCGTCGGAATTGCAGTCGCTCCGGAAGACGGCAACGAAGTCGAGCAGCTTATGAAAGCTGCCGATATCGCGCTTTATGCAGCAAAGAAGGACGGTCGGGGCCGCTCAAGCACGTTTACCCGCTCCATGCTCGTCGTCCTCGAACAGAGGGAAATGCTGCGGCGCAGCCTGCGCACCGCCCTCCAGGAGGGGCAGTTCTTCCTCGAATACCAGCCATTGGTGAAACCATCGTCGTCGGTCGCCGGCTTCGAAGCACTCTTGCGTTGGCGTCACCCGCTGGTCGGCACTATCCCGCCGAACGTCTTCATTCCAATGGCGGAAGCCGACGGCCTGATGAGCGACATCGGCCGGTGGCTTCTCGAGCGGGCGTGCCGGACAGCGATGGACTGGCCGTCCCACTTCACGCTCGCGGTCAACTTATCGCCGGCGGAGTTCCTTCACGAGGGGCTTACGGATCGTGTGGCCCAGACGCTTGACCTGGTCGGGATGCGAGCAGATCGCCTCGAGCTGGAAATTACCGAGTCGGTGCTGCTGGAACGTACGATCAACAATCTCGATACGCTTAACACATTGAACGTCCTGGGTGTGCAAATATCGCTCGACGATTTCGGTACCTACTACTCGTCGCTGAGTTATCTGAAGAATTTTCCCTTCGACACGATCAAGATCGATCAGTATTTCATCAAGGATCTCGAGAGGAATGAGAAGGGCCAGACGATCGTCCGCTCCATCATCGCGCTCGCTCATGGTCTCGGCATGAATGTCACTGCCGAAGGGGTCGAGACCGCGGGGCAGGCAGCCTGGCTCCAGAAAGAAGGCTGCGATCGGTTGCAGGGATATTTTCTAGGGGCGCCCATGGCTGCGGACGCGATAGGCGACTTTCTCCGCAAAGCCTCTGCCACTCCTGCCACAGGCCTTCAACGAATATGAGCGGGTGAATGCCGGTTTTTCGAACGGATTTTGAAGCAAGCGTCGCGTTTTTGCGTAAGGGAGAAGCTGCATGCACGGAGCCGAAAATCACCGCACGGAGGCCGCTTACGAGCCCTTGCTCCAATTCGAGATGGAGATGGGCGCCTTTCTTTCCGATTGGAACCATTGCGATCAGCTGTCGAGCTTCATGGCTCGGATGATAAGTCACAATCGTACGGATCCCGTTCGCCACTCGAATTTCTTTTCATCCGCCCTGAACGAACTCCTGGAGGTTTCGTTCCGCGGCGGCTCACCCGATGGCCGGATCGGCTGTGCGGTCTATCGCAGGGGTCCGACCGAACGGGTCGAATTGACTTTCCCCTGTCCGCCCGGTCAGAGGCAGTTCTATGGCGAGGCGGTGGCGAAGACCCGCGACGGCGACGCTCATGCGCGCTACCTCGATTCCATCGCCACCGATCTCGCGCCCAGTCGCGAGGCTGTTCTTCTGGACCTCTCGATCAATTTCGACGCGGACGTTCGACTCGGCGAAAGCGATCCGCCATCGATCACGCTTGTCGTGGATCTGCCTCTTGAAGGAGTTGTGCGGTGAATACGACAGCGCTTGCAGTGCCCTTCAAGGCCGAATTCGACCCGAACAGCCAGGAGTTTGCTCTTTCCGGGGTGGTGCGGCCGCGCTCGGCCGACGAAATCGCCGCAATCATATCCATGCTGAAAGGCGCAATCGAAGAGGTGCGGGGCGTTCTCTACATCAACGTCAAGCGCCTCGTACAGATGAACAACACGGCTTACCACGCTTTCGCGCGCGTTCTTCTCGATTCCTGTCGTACGAGATCGGACATTCGCTTTGTCGTCGTGACCTCCAGCGTCGTGGGCTGGACCGAGCGTATGTTCGCTCACTTGAACAGGATCGAGCCGCAAGTGACTGTCGAGGTCTACGACTCGAAGTTCTATCCCGGGCAAAGCTTCGTCGAAAACACCAGCTTTATTCCGATCCTGCGCACCCAAACGAAAATGACGTGGCGCCACGAGCGTGCCATCCTCCCGCGTCACGGCTTGCGTCCGGGCATGGCGATGGCAGACATATGTTGCGGCATCGGCGATTTCGCCATGCTCGCCCGAAAAGAGTTCCAGCCGGCGCGCATCGTTGCTCTCGATCATTCGAAAGCGAGCCTCGCCTATGCGCGCGACGTGGCGTCCGGCTTCGGCGTAACCGATATCGAATACACCTATGGCGATGCCTCCGAGATGCTGCTCGAGGACAACCAGTTCGACTTCGTCACGTGCCGGCACTCACTGCAGATATTCAATCAGCCGGACATGCTTCTGAAAGAGCTCTTCCGAATTTGCAAGCCGGGCGGGCGGGTATACATTACCAACGAGAAAAATTCGCACTGTCTCGGCGAACCGCGCTCGCAGAGCATTCAATGGACGTACAATGAAGTCGCGAGGCTGTTCAGTCATTTCGAGATGGATGTGGAGCTCGGGCCAAAGAGCAAGCGCTACCTTGTCGACGCCGGTTTCGACGATATTCTCGTCGAATCCTTTATGGTCACCAATCTCGACGGAGATCCCCAGGACTTTGCAGATATCATCGCTGCCTGGGAGAACGTCTATGCCGGTGAAATGGCCGTGAAGCGAGGCGACCCCCCCGAATTCATAGAGCGCTTCCGCCAAGGCTTCCGGGACCACATATTCGCGGCCCTCCATCCTAAGGGTTACGCCGGTTGGCCGATCTGGGCCGCTTCTGGACGCAAGCCGCTATGAGCGTGATGGGCGAAAACACCGCTCGTTTGGGCTTGCGTTCGTTCCGCGCCAAGTTCGTTCTGGTCGTCGGAGGCGCCGTGCTGTTCGATCTGCTCGTCACCGGCGGTCTTGCGCTCTGGAATGTACAAAGGCTCTCGCGCGATGCAGCAGCGGAAGTCGGGCGGGGCCTGGAGGAGGCGAACCAGGATTATATCCGCTCCTATGCGGAAACGACGGCCGCCCGCGTCAATCTTCTGCTCAACCAGGTTCATTCGGATGTAGGCACACTGGCGGGGGTTCTCCAGGAGCAAATCGACCGGCCGGTGCGAAAATCGCAAATAGGGGAAGCAATGGCGCGTGGTGCGCCGGGAACCGTGGCGGTTGCCTACGACGAGAAAGGCGGGTGGGCTCAAAATCTGCCAGGTCCGCCGTCGGTCGTCAGCGTCTGGGGGTATCTTCTCGATCAAAATCACTTTCCGCTTCCCGATGTGCAGACCGACATCGAGAACAGCGCGGTCCTGGACCTCGTCGCGCCGAGCCTTCTGGCGAATGGCCAGTCGAAGCTGCAGATGTACTACATCGGCCCAAAGGAGCGGCCGATCTTCAGGACGGCACCCTATACGGATCAGGCTCAGACTTTCGACAAACTGTATCCGGGACACAATGCGGCGGAGTTCTGGTCTTTTTTCTTTCCGGGTCTTTACGAATCCTGGGAGCAATGGGCGCGTGAGCCGGAGTCACGTCCTGTGAATGACGACATTACCCAGACGGCGCCCTATACCGACGCGATAACCGGCAAGCTCATCGTCAGTTTCTTCCAGCCGCTATGGTCGCGCGACCGCAGCCGGGTGCTAGGCGCTGCCGGCACCGATATCACGCTCGACCAACTGGCCGAGATCGTCGAGAACGTCAAAGTGGCGGAAACCGGTTTCGGTTTCCTGACGATGTCGGACGGCAACGTTGTTGCCATTAATCCGGTCGGAGAAAAGGTTATTGGCCTGCGGGCGTCGAACGCTGCCGCCAGCGGCGGCGTGACAGGACTGGATCGCTCCTTGCGACGGAGCATTCAGCCGGCGATTGCGCAGTTGCCCCTGGAAGAGGACGGACTGCTCAAGCACATACTGCTCGAGGAGAACGGCGAGAGGGTGCCGTACCTGGTCGTCCTAAAACACTTGCAGCCAACCAACCTCTGGGCGTCGGGCCCGGTCAGCCGCGAAGCCATGTTGCTCGGAATCGCCGTGCCGGAGCGGGAAATCTACGCTTCGCTTTTCGCCGCCCAGGCCGGGATCTCGAAGGCGACGAACAGAATCCTGATCTATCAGGTCCTCGCGCTTCTCGTATCCCTCTTCTTCGTCATCGCCGCCGTATTCGCAATTTCCAAGCGCATCACCGGCGGCATAAGCGCGCTCGCCAATGCCGCCAAGCGCATTGAGGCCAAGGACTATTCAGTAAGGGTCGACATTCCGACGCGCGACGAGGTCGGCGAGGCCGGCGCAGCCTTCAATCGTATGGCCGAAGAGATCAGCTTTCACACAGAGAACCTCGAGCAGCTGGTCGAGGACAGGACGAAGGAGATCGAAGAGGCGAACCTCCAGATCTCAGCTCTGAACCAGCAGTTGCGCAGCGAAAACTTGCGCCTGGGCGCGGAACTCGCAGTCGCCCGACATATCCAGATGATGGTTCTGCCTAAGGCCGGCGAACTCGAAGAAATCGCCGAGCTCGAAATCGCCGCTTATATGCGGCCCGCCGACGAGGTTGGAGGCGACTACTACGACGTTCTCAGGGACGGAAACCGATTGAAGATTGGAATTGGCGATGTGACCGGGCACGGTCTCGAGAGCGGCGTGCTGATGCTGATGGTTCAATCCGTGGCCCGTGGCTTGCAGGAAGTGGGCGAGATGGAGCCGGCGCAATTCCTCAACCGCGTCAACCGGGCAATCTACAAGAATCTGGTCAGGACCAGCACCAACAAGCACCTCTCCCTTGCATTTCTCGACTATGACGGCGCAAGGCTGATCCTTTCTGGCCAGCACGAGGAGTTGATCGTCATCAGAGATATCGAAAAGGTGGAGCGGATCGACACCCTCGATCTCGGACTTCCCATCGGCTTGGAGCCTGATATCTCTCCATTCGTCGCAACGCGCGAAATCTCCTTCGGCAGCGGCGATATGATCGTCCTCCATACCGATGGCGTGACGGAGGCGGAGAGCGGAAGCGGTGAGCTCTTCGGCATCGAAAGGCTCTGCGAAAGCGCGCGCTGTCGCTATGGCAGCAGCGCTGAGGAGGTCAAGTCCGGCATTATAGAGGATTTAATGACACATATAGGCACCCAGAAAATTCACGACGATATCACTCTGGTGGTGATGAGACACAGGTGAGCGGATGACGACCTTGTATGGACTGGAGGATCTCGCCGTCGGGCCGGGCGAGAATGTGACGAAACTCCGTCTCTTCGACGGCCCGCTCGATCTCGGGTGGAAACATTGCGCGATGACCTCCGATTTTGTGGCCGAGTTCGCTGCCCTGCGCTACAAAACGTCTCGCGTCGTCTACAAGGAGGTGCGTCACAATGTCGGCTATCTGACCAATGAGCTGATAGAGAATGCTGTGAAATTCCGCGCTGGCGGGGAAATCGTCGTGGAGGCATCGATCGCCTCCAACACATTTCGGACAAAAGTTTCCAATCTCGTGGACAAAGGAACAGCCGACACGTTCCGCCACATCCTTTCGGAAATAACGATAGGAGATCCATCCGACCTTCTGATACAGCGGATAGAGGCAAATGCAACAGGTTCGGGATCGGGTTCCGGGCTTGGACTTCTCACCCTCATGAGCGATTATGGTGCTCACTTCGCGTGGGTTTTTGGATCCGGCGAAGAGGATGGCAAGATCCCGCTGGAGACCTATGCCTCAATCGCAATTCCCGACCTCTCGAATTGATGGGCACCGAATACATGGAAATCAAGGAAGACGAATATCGCGTTTGGTCGGAAGGAAACGACATCTATTTCGACGGGACGATGCGCCTGCCGAGCACCGAGGCCTATGCGCCGATCTTCGCCCTCGTGACGAGCGTGCTCGAAGCCGAGCCGGAGCGCATGACTGTCGATCTCACGGGGCTGCAGTTTCTTAATTCTTCGGGAATCAACCTGCTCGCCAAGCTCACCATCGAAGCACGCAAACGGCCGAACATACAGTTCACTGTTCGCGGAAGCTCAGAATTCCCCTGGCAGTCGAAATCCCTGCCGAATCTTAAAAAACTCCATCCGGGTGTCGACCTGAGGCTAGGCTGAACGAGGTGCGCCGATTCACGGAACTCGCACGCGCCTCCGGCTGAAGAGAACAGGAATACATTTCATCGCCCGCATCGCTTCCTTTCGCATCGCGCATTGCGGGCTGCTGCGCATGCTCTTGGATATTGCGCTCGGAACAAGTCTTGAGTCAGGGGGTTGTTCTGCCCGAAGGGACGCAATTCGCATACGGGAGAATGCCTAATGAAAAATCTGATCATCAAAGGTGCCATTGTTCTGGGTGTTGGACTCGGCTGTTTCGCTGCTCCCGCAGCAGCGCAGAGCACGACCAAGAACAGCGCCGTAACCGGCGCAGCCGGCGGAGCTGCTGCAGGTGCAGTCGTAGGCGGACCTGTCGGGGCTGCCGTTGGAGGCGTCGCAGGAGCCGTTGCGGGTGCGGCCATAGACCCGCCGCCGCCGAAGATCATTGAGTATGTCGAGACGCAGCCGCTGCCGGCGGAGCCGGTGGTGGTTCAACAGGAGATCGTCGTCGGAAAACCGCTGCCTGAAACAGTGGTTGTTACGCCGATCCCTGACGATTCGCGTTATGCCTATGCGGTCGTCAACGAAAAACGCGTCATCGTCGAGCCGAAGAGCCGAACGGTAGTGCAGGTCGTCCAGTAAACCAGTAGACCTGAAAAGCTGAATACTCCTTGGAGCGGGGAAGCACGTGCGCGACTTTCCGCCTGCATCCCGCTCCAACCGTTTCGATCGATCCGAGCTTAAATCATCGTGATTTATGGGCGCCGGACGCTGTCCTCCCGCGTCAACATACCCCAAGCGGCCATTGCTCCGTCCGCGACGTTTTTCAGCGTTTGATAACTGCCGCCATCCCGCGCAAGAATCGACATTCCGTGCTGTACCGTGGCATAAAAGGTGGCGACAGCCTCGGGGTCCAGGCTGTCGGGCAGTTCACCTTCCGCGATCGCGGCCTCCAGACGTTGACGCAGTTTATCGACGTTCTCCGTGCGGTGCCGGGACAGCGCATCGCAGACCGCTTTCGGTATTGCGGACTGATGAAGTCCACCAAGCGCTATCAGGCAGCCATGCGGGGTATCCGGCTGAGAATAGGCCTTGGCTGTCGCGGCGAGGAAACGGCTGAACGCCTCCCTTGCGGTCGGTGCTGTTTCCATCGGTTGCCAAATTTCGGTGCCGACCGTTTGCGCATAGAGTTCCATTGCCTCGAGGTAGAGCGCCTCCTTGCAGCCAAATGCGGCGTAGAGGCTGGGCGCATTGATACCCATGGCCGCGGTCAGCGCTGTCAGCGAGGCGCCCTCAAAACCCTTCTCCCAAAAAACCTGCATGGCGCGCATAAGCGCGTCGGCACGATCGAAACTTCTGGGGCGGCCTTTGTCGGGCATTGATCAACTCGTTCTGTAGTGATCGATAAATATATCGCTTGACAAGAGTTGGCAAGCTCAGGCACCTTTTGTGTATCGATCACTACAAAAGGAATCCACGATGACAACGGGTGCTTTGGCCGGCAAGGCCGCTTTCGTTACCGGCGGCAGCAGGGGTATAGGCGCGGCGATCGCAAGGAAACTTGCCCGGGAAGGGGCGTCGGTGGCACTTACCTACGTCAATTCGGCCGACCAGGCGCAGGCGGTCGTCTCTGAGATCGAGCTGGCGGGCGGCCGCGCCATTGCCATTCGGGCCGATAACCGCGACGCAGAAAGCATCGAACGCGCCGTTCGCCATGCAGCCGAGACCCTGGGCCGGCTGGACATATTGGTGAACAGCGCCGGCATCTGGCACTCCGCCCCTCTGGACGAAACGACCGTCGCCGATTTTGACGAGGTGATGGCGGTCAACTTTCGCGCGCCCTTCGTCGCTATCCGTTCCGCATCAAGACATCTCGGCGACGGCGGCAGGATAATCACGATCGGCAGCAATCTGGCGGAACTGGTTCCATGGCCCGGGATCAGCCTCTATTCGGCCAGCAAGGCCGCTCTGATCGGCCTGACGAAAGGTCTGGCGCGTGACCTCGGACCGAGAGGGATCACCGTGAACATTGTTCATCCAGGGTCGACGAACACCGACATGAACCCGGCCAATGGCGATCATGCGGAAGCTCAACGAGAACGCATCGCCACCGGCGGCTTCGGTGAGCCGCAAGATATTGCCGGCTTCGTTGCATGGCTGGCAGGCCCGGATGGAAAATTCGTCAGTGGGGCATCGTTGACGATCGACGGCGGCGCGAATGCATGAGTCTGGAAAACAGCAGTTCCGGTATCGTCATCGGCTCAACCCTCATCCTTGTATCGATCTGAGCCAGTCGCCGATCGTTAACCCGCGGTCGCGCTCCGGCACGGCAACGGGGGTGACAAGACGATCGGCGGCTGCCGCCTTGCGGACTTCGCGCGGGCTTACGCCGAATTCATGGCTGAAGGCACGAGTAAAGTTGGCGGCCAGGTCGAAGCCGGCTGTTTCCGCAATCTCCGCGATCGGGCGGTAGTTCGTTGGATCGCTGAGTTCAGCGTGGGCCTGCAGCAGCCGGCGTCTTCGAATATAGTTGAGTACGCCCCCGCTCGGCTCGAAAAGTTGATAAAGGCGTGTCCTGGAGACGCCGAGCTCCCGACAAATCGATTCGGGTGTGAGGTCGGCCGAGTGCAGGTTGAGATGGATATATCGGTGCGCCCGCTCCATTACTCCCATCTTCGCCTGGGAGCCTCCGGTATCCGGTCTCACTGCCGCGACGCATGTAACGACCATGTCGCGTATCGTACGGACGATGCGCGGCACTTCTTCCACGGTGATGTTGCCGAGGTTTTCTTCCATGCCGTTGAGGTAGTTCGCGAGCAGATCGGCGAGACTACCCGTCAAGACCGAATTGTTGGCACCTTCGAGCTTACCCACATCATCTGCAAGCAGTTCATAGGGCATGAACAGAAGGATAGCCGCAGCGTCCGTCATGCGTCCGCGATAGGGATAGCCGAGCGATCGGAAGAAGAACTCTCCGGGGCCTGTTTCCGTCACGCGCCGGTCGGCTTCGGTCCACGATCGTCCGGCGCGAAAGAGCCCGACATTCCAATGGTCAATCGGGCTTGAACGCAACATCGCCTGAGAACGCTCATAGCTATGTGCGGGCGTACTCTGTTGAACGACCAGCAAATCACCGAGGTGCCAACCAACCAGCTCAGCCGGGAAGCCGTGTTCTTCGGTTACCCCGTCCGGCAAATGCACGTCCACGAGAGGCGCCATGTGCGCCCGCCAGGACTTGAATTGCTCCTCCAACGGCAGCTCACGCGTCGAGAACCGTGAAGGCACGAGCGCCGGTGATCGTTCGGCCGAACGATCCTTCCGAGCTGATGGGTCGCGTGGCCAGCGGCGCCGCTCCATATGGGCGGGCCAAGCCGGAACTTCGACGGGGTCATCTCCTGATCCGGAGTCCTTGGTCATACAACTCCCCCAGCGACATGGCTCACCCCTAAGGGTGAACCCAAACGAGCGACAATAAGGGCTGTGGCCCTGTCCCGCCCTGCTGCATTTCGCCTCAAGGTGGAACCGAATCGTCGGGGCACACCCGCCAGTTCCCGATTCATACTCCCTTATATGTAGAAATGCACGGCGGGATAACAATTGGGATTGTGCGATAACGACATCACCCACCCTGAAATTGTATTAGTTACCTACAGTGGTTCCAAGCATTGCTGACAAATGATTTAGGTAGTTTCGAGCGCTAAAGTTTCGATCACCAATTTATTGTTTTCGCTGGGAATGAATTTTCAGAATTTGAGAATAGTGTGAGGATTATTCCGTGAACTATTTCAGGAACGATTTTAAAAAAACTCTCTTAAACGTACATGAAGACAGGGATGCACTGCCACGCCGAAGCATCCAGAAGAGCATACTTGTTACGGGTGGTGCCGGCTTTCTGGGGTCGCATCTCTGCGAGCTGCTTCTGAGCGCCGGGCACGAAGTCATCTGCCTCGACAATTTCTCCACGGGCCTGAGACGCAATATCGCGCCGCTCAAGCGCTACGACACGTTCCGTGTCATCGCCCACGATATCGTTGACCCGATCGACCTCGAGGTCGACGAGATCTACAACCTTGCCTGCCCGGCATCGCCGCCGCACTATCAGGCAGACCCGATTCAGACGACCAAGACCTGTGTGATCGGCTCGTTGAACCTGCTTGATCTGGCCGCGCGCCGTGGCGCGCGCATTTTCCAGGCGTCCACATCCGAGATCTACGGCGATCCGCAGGTCCACCCGCAGGTGGAAAGCTATTGGGGCAATGTGAATTCCTTCGGTCCGCGCTCCTGCTACGACGAGGGCAAGCGCTGCGCAGAGACCCTGTTCTTCGACTACCAAAAAGTGCACGGGGTCGAAACGAAGATCGTCCGCATCTTCAACACCTACGGCCCCCGGATGCGCCCGGATGATGGTCGCGTCGTTTCCAATTTCATCGTTCAGGCTCTGAAAGGTGAGAACATCACGATCTATGGTGACGGCTCGCAGACGCGTTCCTTCTGTTTCGTCGACGACCTGATCGACGGCTTCGTTCGTCTCATGGGATCGCCCGCGTCGCTTACCGGCCCGGTCAATCTCGGCAATCCGACAGAATTCACTATCGGCGAACTCGCCGATGAGGTGATCCGGCTGACCAATTCGCGTTCGAAGATCGTTCGGCTGCCCCTCCCGGTTGACGATCCTCGTCAGCGCCGACCCGACATTTCGCTCGCAACCAAAGAGCTCGGCTGGCGTCCGAAGGTCAATCTGGCCGAAGGCCTTGCGCAAACGATCAGATATTTCGACGGCGTTCTCTCCCGGTCGACACGGGAAAATGCGGAGCTGGTCTGATGGGAGCGCCACGTATCCTGGTTACGGGTGGCGCCGGATATATCGGCAGCCACACCGCCAAGCTTCTGCGCCTGGAGGGCATCGAGCCCATCGTCTACGATAACCTGACAACGGGAAACCGCTCCGCGGTTCGCTGGGGACCATTCGTTCTCGGAGACATTCTGGACGGAAACCACCTGGTCGAGGTGTTAGAATACCATCGGCCTGACGCGGTGATCCATTTCGCTGCATCCGCCTATGTCGGCGAGTCCGTTGCCGATCCGGCAAAATACTACAACAACAACGTCCGCGGGACGCTGTCGCTCCTCGATGCATGCCGCCGGACGGGCGTCGACAAGGTGATCTTCTCATCGAGCTGCGCCACCTATGGCGTGCCGGCTGTGCTCCCCATCCACGAGACGACGCCGCAGGATCCCATCAATCCCTACGGCAAGACAAAGTTGATGGCCGAGCACATGCTTGCCGACTATGCGGCCGCCTTCAAGCTGAACTACGTCGCGCTACGCTATTTCAACGCATGCGGCGCCGATCCTGAGGGGGACCTCGGGGAATGGCACGATCCGGAAACACACCTCATTCCGCGGGCGCTGATGGCTGCGGCCGGCACGATTTTGCATCTGGAGATTTTCGGCGAGGACTACGATACCCCGGATGGAACCTGCGTGCGTGACTATATTCACGTGTCTGATCTCGCGAGTGCTCACGTGCTGGCATATCGGCATCTCGCCAAGGGTGGCGAAAACCTCGCAATCAACGTCGGCACAGGCCGCGGCTTCTCGATCAGGGAAGTCCTGCGAGCAATCGTCGAGGTTACCGGACGCGATGTTCCTGTCGTCTTTCGCCGCCGCCGCTTTGGAGACCCGCCAACGCTTTATGCGGATGGCGGGCTTGCATGCCGGACACTGGGATTTCTTCCGCGTTACTCCGATCTGGAGACTATCGTACGAACGGCGGCCCCTTTCTTCGGACTGGAGGCGCGGTCATGACCCGCATTTCCGCCAAGAAGTCAACGATTATGTCTGCCGGCGGCGAGCCGCTGCTGGTGCCTGTGTTCACGGGCCGACGCCGGTTGGAATATCTACTCGGTGCGGGGCTCTGGGTAGCCGCACTCCTGTATTTCTGGGCGTGGTGGCTGGAGCCGAGCCACCACGTGGACGCTTTGGGCAGCGCCATCGTGACCGCGGTCCTTGCGTGGGTAACCCTTCTGCCTGCCTATTTCATTGCAGTTTTCTATCGCGCGGCAAAACCAAACGGGCCGCTGCGGATCGCGACGGGAAGTCGCGTTGCCATGGTCGTTACCAAGGCGCCATCGGAACCTTTTGCCATCGTGGCGGAAACATTGAAGGCGATGCTCGCGCAGGACGTGCCACATGACACGTGGCTCGCAGACGAGGACCCGTCCGATGCGACACTCGACTGGTGCCGCAGGCATGGCGTTCTCGTGTCGACGCGCAAAGGCCTGGCAGACTACCACCGGGCCACATGGCCACGGCGTACGCGCTGCAAGGAGGGCAATCTTGCCTTCTTCTACGATCACTACGGATATGACGGTTACGATTTCGCGGCTCAGCTCGACGCGGACCATGTTCCCGCACCCGGTTACCTCTTTGAAGTACTGCGCCCCTTCGCCGACCCGGAAGTGGGTTACGTCTCGGCGCCGAGTATCTGTGACCGCAATGCTTCGCAGAGCTGGTCGGCCCGCGGGCGGCTCTATGCGGAAGCGAGCATGCACGGGGCCCTTCAGGCCGGCTACAATGGCGGGCTCGCGCCGCTTTGCATAGGCTCCCACTACGCCGTGCGGACGGCGGCGCTCAAAGAGATCGGCGGGCTCGGCCCTGAACTTGCCGAAGACCATTCGACGACATTGATGATGAATGCAGCAGGTTGGCGCGGCGTTCACGCGCTGGACGCGATCGCCCATGGCGACGGACCACGCACTTTTGCCGATCTGGTCACCCAGGAATTCCAGTGGTCGCGCAGCCTGGTCATGCTGCTTCTGCAGTATTCGCCACGGCTCGTCGGACGGCTTCCGCTGCGGTTGAAGTTCCAGTTTCTCTTCGCGCAGCTCTGGTATCCGCTTTTCGCCTGTTTCATGGCCCTGATGTTCGCGATGCCTATCGTAGCTCTTGCACGTGGCGAAACCTTTGTTGCCGTAACATATCCGGAGTTTCTGGCCTATTTTGCACCATTGTCGGCCATTCTCGTCCTTCTGGCTTATCGGTGGCGGGCGACCGGCGCCTTCCGCCCCTGCGACGCGAAGGTTCTCAGCTGGGAGTGCATGCTTTTCCTCTTCGCGCGCTGGCCCTGGGCGCTTGCCGGGACGCTGGCGGCCCTGCGCGATTGGCTCACCGGGTCCTTCGTGGATTTCCGCGTCACGCCGAAGGGATCATCCGAGGTCGATCCGTTGCCGCTGCGTGTGCTCGCGCCCTACTTCGCGCTTGCGATTGCGGCCGTCCTGCCGGTGTTCCTCGTCGAAGATGCAGCGAAGGCCAGGGGCTTCTACCTGTTCGCTATCTTGAATGCTGCGATTTACTGCCTGCTTCTGCTTGTCATCGTCATCAGGCATTCGAGAGAAAATGCCGTTGCAGCGGGTTCCCGCTTCTATCGCCCCGCGATCACGGCCGGGCTCCTGGCTGTCATCGCGCTGCCAGGTATAGCAACGGCTGAGCACGGGAAAGAAGGGCTTGAGGCGCTCGCCTGGGGCAGCGGTCACCTGCGTCTGTTCGAGGACCGCTATGCAGTCGCCGGAGCCGGGCAGGGCGGAACGACTTTGCGCAAGATCGTCTTCAGTCCGCGTTGGATTTCCGCCCCGCGCGGCGGCAAAGCAGAGAGGGGGTAGGAACATGAAAACGAAATTCACGTTCGTCAGGAACGAGGGCCGCAGCACCCGTTATGCGCTGCTCGGCAGGCGCCTTGCCCTCGCCATCTTGCCAGTCGCCCTTTTCCTCTTCCAGTCGCCGGCGTCGGCCGAGGTCGCCGTTCCCGAAGAGGCCCGCGCCATGACCGGGGTCGAGCTCTACATGATCTTCCGCGGCAAGAGCTGGAAATGGGAAAGTGGTGCGGGCCGGATGGAAAGTGAGGGCCGTGTGTTTCGTGCCTGGGTTCAACCGGGCTCGGGCGAGACCTGGGCCGAGGGCCGCTGGAGCGTGAATGATCGTGGCCAGCTCTGCCTCTCTGCCGTGTGGCACAGCCAGAATGCCACCGTCTCCGATAAGACCTGCTTCAGCCATCGCACGCTCGACGGCACCATCTACCAAAAGAGAGAGCCAGCCGGCGACTGGTACGTTTTCAAACATGCCAAGCGGCGGGCGGACGACGAGTTTAACCGACTGGTCGATGAGGACCTGGTCGACCCCAAGCTCCCGATGGTCAAGGAGCGCCTCACGGACCAAGTCAACCAGACAAAGGATAGCGTTCGCCGGCAAGTCGGCATGAACGCAGTTGGAGGTGTGCAATGAACAGGAAATCAAAGGCCGTTGCGTTCGGATGTCTCGGACTATTGCTGTCGGGGACAGTGCTCGCAGCCAATATGCCTCGAGGTATCCCCGACGAGAACTCGCCGACGAAGGCAACGCCATCGGACAAGCGGCCGGTGCTGACAGAGACTTCCCTCGATTTCGGCGCTTACGATCCTCATGGTGACTTCGGCACGCCTGGGAGCTCGAAGATCGAGCATCTCTTCCTGCCCTGGGAAGACGTCGATCTGTCGACCCTTGCGCTTGCCGACGACTATGCCCAGGCGCGAGGCCGCTCGCTCCTGATTACCATCGAACCCTGGTCGTGGTCGCCGGAGTGGCGCGTGACCGAGGAAGAGCTCCTGCGTTCGATTCTGAGCGGTGAGCGGGATCAGAACATGGCCCAGGTCTGTTCGGCCGCGGCGGCACTGAAAAGCCCGGTGATCATCCGTTGGGGCCAGGAAATGGACGAAACCGACAACCAGTTCTCCTGGTCGCATTGGCGGGGCGAGGACTTCAAGGCAGCCTATCGTCACGTGGTGGGCGTCTGCCGGGGCCATCTCAAGAATGCGAAATTCATGTGGTCGCCCAAGGGGAACGAGGGGTTGGACGCCTTCTATCCAGGTGATGATGTCGTCGATATCGTCGGGCTTTCGGTATTCGGCTACCAACCCTACGACGAAGGCACGACCGGGCGCGCTCAGACGTTCGTGGAGCGGCTGGCGCCCGGTTACGGACGGGTGATGAACTACGGCAAGCCGGTCATGGTCGCCGAGCTCGGCTATGAGGGCGATGGCTCATACGTCGCGAGCTGGGCGGCATCCGTTGCTGAGCGTCACGCCGAATTTCCGCAACTGACAGCCGTGGTCTATTTCAACGATCGCGAGATCTATGACTGGCCGCAAGGCTATGGCCGCCCCGATTGGCGGGTCGTCCGCGAAACCATCAGCGGGCAAGCGCCCGACGGAGGCATGTGATGAAATCGATGAACCGAGGAATACCGTTAGCCATCGTCCTGGTCGCCGGCCTTGCCACTGCATCTTTTGCCGAGGCTGCCGCCGCGCGTGCCGACCGGAAGACAACTGCACTGACACACGCGGAACTATTCCAGCTCTACGGCCAAAAATCGTGGATCTGGAAAGAGGGCGCAGGCTATTTCTCAGTGCAGGCGCGCCGATTCACCGCCTGGTCGAAGGAAAACGGCAAACCGTCTTACGGCGTAGGCCGCTGGTTCATCACCGGCCCCGGAAAGCTCTGCTTCCGTGCCGATTGGCATGCAAAGGACGGCTCGGCGCCAGCGACAACCTGCTTCAGCCACCGAAAGCGCGCTGGCGTGATCTATCAGAGGCGCGAACCGGACGGCGCCTGGTACGTCTTCAAGAACGCACAGGTGAGGCCAGATGACGAGTTCGTCAAGCTTAGGCGCGGCAATTATGTGGGCGCCAGGCTGAACCGCATCGAGGCGAGACTCGGCGGGGAAGAGTAACCCGGCCGGGAAGGGGTTGCGCGGCTGCCGATGTCAGCAGTTCAAACTGGCTCCACAGATGAGCCCGGTCGAATGCCCGCAACCCCGCCAATGCTTCTCCCGGACTGCTTTTTTCGATTTAGCAGGAAAGGCTTTAACGAAGAAAGCAGCGCGAGGTGCTGCCGAAACCACTCGGCGTGCAGATATAGGGAGCCCGACCGAGATAGGCCGACCGGACGAGTTTGTTCGCTTTTTTGGTGACGGCTTGCTTGCCCGGCGCAGGCTTTTGGTCCGGAATGGAGTAGCCGGCTTCTCGCGTGATCGACGAGGTCGTCTCCTGACTGACCGTCGAGGAACAGCCGCAGCTAGCCGCGGCGACCATCACCGCGAGAGTGCTGCGGACGATCGTCCGGTGGGTGCAGAACAGACCGGATCGTGCTGTCGATTTGACCTTCACAGTAGGAACTCCCCGTTTTTCATTGTGAAGGAGGTTAGTCGAAACGATTTAATTCACGGTCGAGGAAAATAGGACAATTCGCCGGGTTTGTGCACCGAGCCCTTAACCATTCCGCGTGTTACGCCAGTGTTCGGGCGCTGCGTCGAAGCGCACCGGAGCTTGCTGCAGCCGTCAATTTCCGGCTTTGTTGCTGAAGTGCGCATTGCCGAGACCGGTCCCGATCGTCAGGATACCCCAGCTCGAAGCATTCTGCACGAATGGTACTTGCGACAGGCCCTGGACGACGGCGTCGTTGTGCATGATTACGAAGGTCTCATGATCGCCGATCTGCGGAATGGCGTCCTTGAGCGTGGCAGGCAGGTTGAAATGCTCGCTTTCCCAGTTCCCGCCGGGCAGGTTCTGGCCTCCGCGCAGGATCGAGCCATCCGCATTGATTACACCGGGGCAGGCAACGCCGATGACCGGCGCCGGTGCAAGATCCGCCTTGTCCGCCTTGGCTATGAGCTTTTCGATCATCCCGATGAGTGCTTCGATCGTGGCGCTTCTGTTGGGTTTGTCGTCCGCATGCCGCCAGATGTCCGATTTCCAGACTTTGGCCCTTGAAAGGTCCGTATCATCTTTCAGACGCAGCTCGACGATGCCTACGCGGATATTGGTACCGCCGATGTCGATAGCGAGGATGGTCTTGTGTCCCTTGAGCATCCAGGCTGGCATGAGATGTGCGGCACCGATGAGCCCGGCATCATCCGGATGATGAACGATGGGGGAGAGCTCGATCTTGATACCCTTTGCCTTCATCAGCACCATCGCCCGCGCAATCGCGAACTCACCTACGGCACTTCCTCTGAAGCCGCCTCCGATCACGACACGTTCCGAGTTCTTCCAGCTCTTCTGCTGCAGGAATTTCTCAAGAACGCCGGCCAGCTCGCCGGCGAATTCGTCCATCGCTCCCATGATGAGGGCGGCCGCCTGCTTGTCGTCACCACGAAGAAGAGCGTCGATCTGTTTCTTGGACAGGTCCTGGGTGAGCGCCCCTCCCAGCGGGTCGTCGCCGCCTTTGCGCACCCGTTTGCGCCAGTCGTCGAGTTTTTCCTGGAACGCGGACTTGTTGGCCTTGTCGCCGAGAAAGCCGTCGCCGTCACGCAGTTCCAGATTGTAGCCGTCGACCGTCACTGACGGCAGATCGCTGGCTCCGTGAATGAGTGGAGCGCTTTGCTTTTCGTTCACGGATTTGCCCACGCGACCTCCCGAATAACGCTCGTCCGCCCATGCCGAAGAGCTGAGTACCCTACAACGTGGCGGGCCGAGCGATGTTCCCGTTCGAAACCGTCGATGCGCGCGATGCTCTTTATGAGCTCAGGTGTGTCAGGCAATTGTTGACGCGAGCATCCATGATTGCGACAACGCACTCCATGCAGACACCGATCAATATAGACCCGGACTACCTCACCAGCCGGCTGAAAGCCCTGCTCGAAATTGCGAGCCCGACCGGTTTCACCGATGAGGCGGTGCGCTACACCGCGCGTGAGCTCGAGCGTCTCGGGCTGGAAGTGAAGCTGACCCGCCGGGGCGCAATTCGCGCTATGCGGCCGGGTGCGGCCGAACGGCCAGCCCGCGGGATCGTCTCGCACCTGGACACGCTTGGTGCGCAGGTGAAGGCGCTGAAGGAGAACGGCCGCCTCGAACTGGTCTCGATCGGCCACTGGTCGGCGCGGTTCGCGGAGGGGGCTCGCGGCTCGATCTTTTCCGGCAAGGGAACCTATCGCGGAACCATCCTTCCCCTGAAGGCTTCTGGACACACTTTCAATGACGAGATCGACACGCAACCGACCGGCTGGCGGCACATCGAGCTGCGCGTCGATGCGCTTGCCCGCGACCGGAGCGATCTGGTGCAGCTCGGAATTGACGTTGGCGACATTGTCGCCATCGATCCCCAGCCCGAGTTCCTCGACAACGGGTTCATCGTTTCGCGGCATCTCGACGACAAGGCCGGGGTGGCCATCATGCTTGCGGCGCTCGAGGCCATGCAGCGCCAGAAGGTGGAAACGCCGGTCGACACCTATTGGCTCTTCACCATCGGCGAGGAGGTGGGCGTTGGCGCCTCGGCTGCAATCGTTCCGGAAATCGCCTCTTTGGTGGCGATCGACAACGGTACGACCGCGCCGGGCCAGAATTCGGACGAGTTCGGCGTTACGCTCGCCATGGCAGACCAGACAGGGCCCTTCGACTATCATCTCTCGAAAAAGCTCTACGAACTTTGCGGCGAGCATGGCATCCGCGTTCAGAAGGACGTCTTCCGCTACTATCGCTCCGACGCCGCATCCGCGGTCGAAGCGGGGCACGACGTCCGCACGGCGCTTCTTACCTTCGGCGTCGACGCGTCGCACGGCTATGAGCGCATCCATCTTCACGCGCTGATGTCGGTTGCGAAGCTTGCGGTGTATCACGCGGCAAGCGAGGTCCAGATCGAGCGTGACGCGGAGGAAGTCTCCGGGCTTCGGGGCTTTACCCGCCAAAAGGTTCGGCAGGCCGAGCAGGATCTGAAGGCCGACGAGCCCGAGGGACCTTAGATCGGCTCCGCTTTCTTCGGAAGTCCGAGAGCATAGTCCGGCTTCTCTTTTTTGGTCGTCCATCACGGGCCGGCCTATTAGTCGTGTCCGCGACAGCACCAGAGGTGTGCCATCCACGACTACACTTCCATCGGTTTTCACCTTCGATTGCCTGGGTCGGCCGGTCACGCAAATTGCGCCGGGCGCAAGCACCTACTTAATCGAGGAGCTGACGATGGCGTTTCCGGCGCGGCTGCCATTGTTGCCACCGAAGGTCGTCGATACGGGCCGCACGTGCCTTATGGACAGATGGAAGCGAGCAGAGCGTCCGCATGACGGCGGAGGCCAAGCGCCGCGGTCGCATCACGACGCTGGATGTTTTTCCAGCGAATAGAAAGGACATAGCCATTGTCGCCGGCCTCCTACTACACCGACCGCGACGATCTCCGCTTCCAGTACACGGTAGTGACGATGCGCGAAATGGCGCATATGATCATCATGTCGATGGGACACGGTTCCACATGCCGGCGCTCGAAGTGGATGTGGTCTGCACATGCGGTTGGGGAGATGCATCCAACGCAGGCTTTGCCGCTGGGATCATAGACGTCCGAATCCGGATGAGACGACCTGGCTGGGCAGCCTCTTCAACGCAACCGGCCTTAGGAGCCAGCGGGTGGTATTGTGCGCCTCGAGAACACCCTCGCATTCCTGGAAGGCGCCCCGGTCAAACGGCCTCAGGCTCCTTAAAGCGGGAAAGGCTATGCGGTTTTCCGTCAGGGTAGCGAGCGTACGGGATCTTGCAGATTTCGTGTTGTTCGCACGATCCAAGCTTCAAATCAGGCTCCCACGACCGACCAGACGAGCCCGGCGACGGCGCAGGCAAGCAGGGTTGCGATGATCGAAGCCTGATACCGGAAAATTGCGATCGCGGCCGCCGCTGTCAGCACCAAAGATGGCAACACCAGTGAGGCCGGATCGGGGACATCGAGTGCAAACCATCCGAGTCGCCAGGTCACCACCTCTGAAAACAGCGTGTGCAGACCGAACCAGACGGCCAGATTGAGGATCACGCCGACGACGGCGGCGGTGATCGCCGACATCGCGCCGGTCAGTGCCACATTGTTGCGAAGGCGCTCGATGAAGGGGGCTCCGAGAAAAATCCAGAGGAAGCAGGGAACGAAGGTCACCCAGGTCGTCAGGATCGCCGCAAGCGTCGCCGCCGTCATCGGGTTCAGCGATCCAGGATCACGAAAGGCCCCCATGAAGCCGACAAACTGGACGACCATGATCAGCGGCCCCGGAGTCGTCTCGGCCATGCCGAGGCCGTCGAGCATCTCGCCGGGCTTCAGCCAGCCGTAGTGCTGGACCGCCTCCTGGGCGACATAGGCAAGGACGGCATAAGCTCCGCCGAAAGTGACGACAGCCATCTGGCTGAAGAACAGGCCGATCTGCGTGAAGACATTGTCGATGCCGAGAAAGGCTGTGAGCAGCATCAGGGGCACGAGCCATATCGCGAAGAACACCGCCGAAATGCGTAGCGACCAGGAAAGATTGGGACGGGCATGGCCCGGCGTTTCCTCTCCTAGGAGCGAATCTTCGTCTCTGAGGATCGCGCCGCTTCCCGCTTTGTGCCCGCCGCCAATTCTAAATAAGGGCGAACCGGAGCGGCCGCCGATATATCCGCAGATGCCGGCTGCCAGAATGATCAGCGGGAAGGGCACGCGGAAGAAGAAAATGCCGATGAAGGCCGCGGCGGCGATGCCGACCATCAGATAGTTCTTGAGAGCCCTGCTGCCGATCCGGAAAACAGCATGCACGACGACGGCGAGCACTGCAGCCTTGAGACCGAAGAACAGCCCCTCAACAATGCTGACATTGCCAAAGGCCGCGTAGATGTAGCTCAAGCCGAGAATGGCAACGAAACCCGGCAGAACGAACAGCGTGCCGGCGACGAGACCGCCTGCGGTGCGGTGAAGGAGCCAACCGATATAGACGGCGAGCTGCTGCGCCTCGGGCCCCGGCAGCAGCATGCAGTAATTCAATGCGTGCAGAAAACGGTGCTCGCCTATCCAGCGTTTTTCATCGACCAGGATGCGGTGCATTACCGCGATCTGTCCGGCTGGGCCACCGAAGCTGAGGGCGGCAATCCTTGCCCAGACCCGGACCGCCTCGCCGAATGGAATGCCGTGACCATAGTCTTGCCGCGCCGTATCGGGCGCGGCACTGTTTGCGATCTCGCTCATCACGAATCCTTCTTCGGAGACGGCCAGTTGTGCGTTTCGTCGGTAGCATCCCGGCACCAGCGATAAAAGGCATCGTAGAGCGCCATGCCCGCCTCGAGCTGCTCGAGGTCGTCGGCATACATGCGTGACAGGCCGAGGGATGCCGCCAGCAACCCCGACGCTTGTGGCGCAAGGTCGAGGCGGGACGTATCCGCGCCGCGAACGATGGTCGCGAGTCGCAGCAGCGGTTCGATCGAAAGGCCGAACTCTTCGACCATTATGTCGAAGGTGCAAAGCTCGCCCCGGTGACTCCAGCGGATCGGCGCATCCACGTCGAAGGGCGTCGCTGCGAAGCGCTCGGCAACTGCCTCGACCTCGGACGGGGCAACGTACAGGAAGACGGCCTGCGGATCGACGAAGCGGCGGATCAGCCAGGGACAGGCGATACGGTCGATCTTCGGCCGCGCCCGGGTCACCCAGACGGTGCGGCCGCTCGCATCGCGTTCCGGTATCGCGGAGACGGGTACGGTCGGATAGCCGGCTTCGGTCCAGGCCGCGAAACCCCCTTCGAGGACGTCGGCGGCAATGCCATGATTGCGAAGCCATGCGGCAACGCCGTAGCTCAGCTTCTTGCCACGATGGCAAACGACGACCGCCGAAGTTCCGCCGAGTTCAGCGGCCCATTCCTGGACCTTGCGGTAGTCGCGACGGATCGAGCCCGGGACTAGGCGCGGATCCTCGTCGAAATCCTCGTCCACACGGACGTCGATGAGCGCGGGGCATTTCGCCGTGCCGATGAGGCGGGCAAGTTTATCGGGAGCGATTTCGAGATGTGACGACATGTGACGCGTCCTCCGTGTGAGCGGTAAAAATGGACGCGATACTTCGGCTGTCGCCTCGTGGGGTGATCGCAACCCCATGCGGGGTGTTTTCCGCTCTTTCTGCGCCGCTGTCAAGCGGCTGGAATGAACCTGCATGATCAGCGCAAAGGCGGGGATCGCCGCCCATTGCCGGCATTTCCAAAGGTTTCAAAAGTTCGGTGAGGGCGGCATGGCGGCCGCGGCTGCGTGACGGCGATCGCCTGGAACATAGCGCTATGCCCAGTTCAAGGTAACCGCTGCCACGACCAGATAACGTGCCGACTTGGCGATCGCCACCAGCAACAGAAACGGCAACAGCGGCTCCTTCATTATGCCCGCCACCACAGTTAAGGGGTCGCCGATAACAGGCACCCAACTAAGGAGCAGCGACCACTTTCCATAACGGCGATACCAGTGCTGCGCACGCTCCAACCCGGCGTCGCGCACCGGAAACCAGCGCCTGTGCCGAAAATGCTCGATGCCCCGGCCCAGTCCCCAATTCATGACCGAACCAAGCACGTTGCCGAGGCTCGCGACCGCGATGAGCAACCCTGGTGAATAGCCCGAGATCAGCAGGCCGGCCAAGGCCGCTTCGGACTGTGCGGGCAGGATCGTCGCTGCGGCAAGTGCGACCAGAAACAGGCCGGCAAAAACGGCAAAATCGAAACTCGTGGAAGGGTCTGACATGCCGCTTACACTTGACCTCTTCCGGGAATGCTCGTGGCTGCTGTTGTCCGTCGGGTGGCAGCCTTTGGACATTATAGGTGTTCTGATTCGGTGAATAGTGTCACGCCGGCTGCCGTTACGACGAACGTGCAAGCCGGCCTGCCTATTAGTGGCTGTGATCGCAAGAACTGCACGTTACGTCAATTCCCACGACGTGTGTCTGCCCCTGACGGGACGGCTCGGCTCACCTGCGTCGCTCTACCGTTTTTGTGCGCTTACCCCTCCCGCCGTCATCCTCGGGCTTGACCCGAGAATCCAGCCACGAACATCGTTTCTGCATGGCGGGCTACGTGTATGTCGTCACGAACCACAAGCGAGGAACGCTCTATATTGGCGTCACGTCGAATCTCGAGCGCCACATCTTCGAGGAGGCGACGATCGATCAGCGACACGTTCTGCGTCAAGCCGTCGACCGGTGCCGTTTACGACCATGTCCCCGAAAAGCGTGCGGATATCGGCGGCGAACTGTTTTCAGCTGCACTTGACGCCGAGGCGGAAGGCGCAGGCGCGGAGCCGGCAATGCTTGCTGCGGCCCTTTCGCATCGCTTCGCAATTAACGCGTACGCGCAAAAGCGCGCACCCCAAGTTTATAGATCACAATGATTCTTCGTCGGATTGATCTGAAATCGCGGGCGCGGTTTTCATAAGGTCGAGCGTGAACGGTCGGAAAATCCGCTCAGTTTTCCTTCCTGCGCCAATCGCGCGATCGGGCCGTGAACGCCGCGGCCAGGACGATTCGCGCGCGTCACCGCCAAGTTTATCATGATAAATTATTGCACTTTTATTATTTATAGTTATAGATAGCACTGCGAACTGAAGCCAAATCGAAAGGATCTTCCCCATGAAGAGGCTGATTCGGAGCGCCATGGTTCTGGCTGCTCTTGCATTTGCAGGGACTGCCGGAGCGCAGACTCCGCCCGACGTCCTCGTCGTCGGCCAGATTGCCGAGCCGCAGTCTCTGGACCCGCATACAGTGACCGCGACGAATGATTTCCGAATTCTGGTCAACGTCTATGACGGCTTGGTCCGGTTCAAAGACGGCACATTGGAAGTCGAGCCGGCGCTTGCCGAAAGCTGGGAAATCTCAGAGGACGGGAAGACTTACACGTTCAAGCTAAGGCAAGGCGTGAAATTCCACGACGGTTCCGATTTCAATGCAGAGGCGGTGAAGTTCAATTTCGATCGCATGTTGAAGAAGGACCATCCGTTCTACGGCACCGGTCCATTTCCGCTTTCCTTCAACTTTTCCTCGGTGGATTCGGTCAATGTCCTCGACGAGCACACGGTCGAGTTCAAGCTGAGCGAAGCATTCGCGCCGTTCCTCTCAAACCTCGCCTATCCCACGGGCCTGATCGTCTCTCCGGCCGCGGTCTCCGAACATGGCAAGGAATATGGCCGCAGCCCATCGGGCACCGGCGCGTTCAAGTTCGTGGAATGGCTGTCGAACCAGCGTGTGGTGGTCGAGCGCAATCCGGACTATTGGGACGGTGCCGCAAAGCTTCAGGCGGTCGTCTTCCGACCGATCACCGACGCCAACACGCGAGTCGCCGAGATGATGGCCGGCGGTATCGACGTCATGGTGGAGGTGCCGCCGGACAATCTCGCAACCTTTAGGCAGGACGCCAATTTCGCCGTTGCAGAGCAGGCAGGGCCGCATGTCTGGTTCGCTATCCTGAATACCAAGGAAGGACCTTTTGCCGATAAGCGCGTGCGCCAGGCTGCAAATTATGCGGTGAACAAGGAAACGCTAGCCAACGACGTGCTGCAGGGGACGGCGACAGTGGCAGCCGGTCCGATCCCTCCGGCCTTCAATTGGGTGGAAAGCTCGGTAAAGCCCTATGCCTATGATCCCGAACAGGCCAAGAGCCTGCTCGCCGAGGCAGGGGTCGAAAATCCGCAAGTGACGTTCTATGTCACGGAGGGAGGTTCCGGCATGCTCGACCCGATTACCATGGGCGCCGCGATCCAGGCCGATCTCCAGGCCGTGGGCTTCAACGTCAAGATCGAGACGTATGAGTGGAATACGTTCCTCGGGCGCGTCAACCCCGGCCTTCAAGGCAAAGCGGATATGGCCGAGATGGCGTGGATGACGAATGATCCAGATACCGTCCCCTATCTGACGTTGCGCACTGACGCGATGCCGGACAAGGGAGGGTTCAACTCCGGCTATTATTCCAATCCGAAGCTCGATGAGCTCCTGGAAAAGGCGCGCAAATCCACGGATCAGGCCGAGCGCGGCAAGCTCTACGGCGAGGTTCAGTCGATCGTTCATGACGACGCGCCGTGGCTTTTCGTCGCTAACTGGAAGCAGAATGCGGTGACAACCGCCGCGGTCAAGGGCTTCGAATTGCAGCCCTCTTTCCTGCTCAATCTCCATGGCGTGACCAAAGAGTAGTTCGCGCAGCGGAATTGCCGTCGGCACGCTCGTTTCTGCTGGTGGCAACAACACGGATCTTCCCGGAAGGTTACCATGCCGTCCTATGTCCTGACGCGGCTGATTGCCGTGGTGCCCGTTCTGTTCGGGCTCTCCATCATCGTTTTCCTGGTGATGACTCTTATTCCCGGCGATGCCGCGACGGCCATTCTCGGCTCGTATGCGACGCCGGAAAATGTGGAGCGCATCAACCGCGACCTCGGGCTCGACAAGCCGTTGGTGCAGCAATACGTCATCTGGATGGGTAACGTGTTGCAGGGCGACTTCGGCCGTTCCTTCGCCTTGAACCGGCCCGTGCTCGACGAGGTACTGGAGCGGTTCCAGGCAACGCTGGTACTCGCCGGCGTATCGCTGGTCCTGTGTTCGCTAATCGGCCTTCTTGCGGGTGTGATCTCCGCGGTGCGCCAGTTCGGCTGGGCCGACCGCATCATCACCTTTTTCGTCCTGGCGGGCATTTCCATGCCGTCCTTCTGGCTCGGCCTTCTGCTGATCTATCTCTTCGCCGTTCATTGGCGCATCCTTCCGGCGTCCGGCATGTACGCGGTCTATGGCGGGGGTGACCTGAAGGACCTTCTGCTCCATCTGGTCCTGCCGGCAACCACCCTTGCCGTGGTTGCCGCGGGCGTTATCGCGCGGCTGACACGTGGAGCGATGCTCGAGGTCCTGCGCCAGGATTATGTGCGCACTGCCCGCGCCAAGGGCCTGCCCGAGCGTAGAGTGATCTACGCTCATGCCTTTCGTGCGGCCCTTGTCAGCGTCATTCCGGCCATAGGCATCCAGGCCGGTTTCGTGCTCGGCGGCGCCGTCTATGTCGAAACGGTGTTCCAGTGGCCCGGCATCGGCGCAATGCTCGCGAAGGCGATTTCGACGCGCGATATCCTGCTGGTGCAGGGCGGCGTGCTCGTCGTTGCGGCCAGTTACGTGCTGTTCAATCTTCTCGCCGATGTCGTTCAGTCCATGCTCGATCCGAGGATTCGTACATGAGCACGCTTGCTGCAGCGCCCGCTCCGCAGGCCGGATCGGCACGGATCACCTCGTGGCGCCTGTTGGTCAACAATCGGTTGGCGACGGCGGGACTCGTGCTCCTTGGAACGATCCTGTTGCTGACGGCCCTCGCGCCAATCCTGCCGCTTCCCGATCCGAATGCCACGGCACCAGCCGACCGGCTGAAACCAGTGCTGACCGCCGGACACCTCCTCGGCACGGATCAGCTCGGCCGGGATATATTGAGCCGCCTGCTTTGGGGCACCCGGGTTTCGGTCGCCGTCGGTTTCGCCGCGACATTCATCGCTGCCGGCATCGGATCGGCGATCGGCATCGTTGCGGGCTATGCCGGTGGGCGCATCGACAACGCGATGATGCGCGGCATCGACATGCTGATGGCCTTCCCCTACATCCTGCTGGCGTTGGCGATCGTCGCCGCCCTCGGGCCGGGGCTGATGAACGCGCTTTATGCGATCGCCCTCGTAAACATCCCGTTCTTTGCCCGCAATGTGCGCGGCGTGACGCTCGGCTACGCCCATCGCGAATTCGTCGACGCGGCACGGCTCTCCGGCAAGGGACATCTGTCGATCATTCTCACCGAAGTTCTGCCGAATGTGATGCCTGTCATCGTCATCACCATGTCGACGACGGCGGGCTGGATGATCCTCGAGACGGCCGGTCTCAGCTTTCTCGGCCTCGGTGCGCAGCCGCCCCAGGCCGATCTCGGCTCCATGCTGGGTGAGGGGCGCGCGCAACTCTTTACTGCGCCGCATGTTTCGATCGTGCCGGGCGTCATGATCTTCCTGATCGTCATCAGCCTGAACGTTCTTGGCGACGGAATTCGCGATGTGCTGGACCCGCGCCTTCGCTCGGGCGCACTCGCGCGCCCGGGGCCGGTCACCGAAGTGGCGCGCGATCGCACGGCGCCGGCAAGCACGGCTGACGATGCCGTCCTCGTAATCGAGAAACTGGAAACAGGGTTTCGGCAGGGAGGGGAGTTCATACCGGCGGTTCGAGGCGTCTCGCTGCACGTGAAGGCGGGCGAATGCCTCGGACTTATCGGCGAGAGCGGCTCGGGCAAAAGCGTCACCGCCTTGTCCGTCATGGGG
Source organism: Sinorhizobium medicae (assembly GCF_007827695.1). Lineage (GTDB taxonomy): Bacteria > Pseudomonadota > Alphaproteobacteria > Rhizobiales > Rhizobiaceae > Sinorhizobium > Sinorhizobium medicae. Next base: position 36,131 of record NZ_VITA01000019.1, read on the forward strand.
CTCGTCGCCTCGCCGCCAGGTGTGATCCGCAACGGCGCCGTCTACGTTGGAAACGAGGATGTTCTTTCCATGCCCGAGACCAGGCTGATCGCAAAGCGTGGCAGCCGTGTCGCCTATGTGTTCCAGGACCCGCTCACGACATTGCATCCGATGGTTGCGATCGGGCGGCAGGTGGAGGAATCGATAGCCGCGCATCAGTCGATCAGCGCGGCCGATTGCCGCAAAAAGGCGATTGAACTGCTGGAAAAGGTGGGCATTCCGGACGCGCGGGCGCGGTCGGTCCACTATCCCCACCAGCTCTCCGGCGGACAGCGTCAACGTGTCGGAATTGCGATGGCGCTCGCCAACGATCCGGAAATTATCATAGCGGATGAGCCGACGACTGCGCTGGACGTGACCGTGCAGGCCCGCATTCTGGAGCTCCTGCGCGATCTTCAGCGAGAGCGGGGCATGGCGCTTCTCTTCATCACCCACGATTTCGGGATCGTCTCCGAGTTTTGCGATCGCGTGGCCGTCATGAAGGATGGCGAAATTGTCGAAACGGGGGAAACCCGGCAAGTTCTCGCCGATCCGCAGCATGCCTATACGAAGCGTCTGATCGCCTGCGTGCCCGAGCTCGGGACGGGCGCGCGCTTCCTAGATCGTGTTGCGACGCTTTTTGCCGAAGACAAGAAGGAGGTGGCGTGATGACGGGTGCTGCCATCCAGGTCCGCGACCTTTCCAAGACCTTCGGCGGCGGGCGCAATCTCTTCGGAAAGGCCAGGCATGAGATAGAGGCCGTAAAGGCGGTGTCGCTGCATGTCGCGCGGGGTGAGACGCTTGCCATCGTCGGTGAAAGCGGGTCCGGCAAGAGCACGCTTGCCCGCATGCTCGTCGGCCTGGAGGAGCCCACATCCGGAAGCATGCTGATCGGCGGCCGGGACGCCGGGGCCTTGCGTCGATCCGGTCCACGGGCTTTCGGCAGGACGATCCAGTATGTCTTCCAGGATCCCGTCGCGTCGCTCAACCCGCGCAAGACGATCCGCGAGATCCTCGATACGCCGCTGACGCGCTTGTGCGGTTACGAGGCGCCGCGCCGCCGCGCGCGGATGCAGGAACTGCTTCACGCGGTGCAGATGCCGGAGGATACCCTGTCGCGCTACCCGCATGAATTTTCCGGCGGGCAGGCGCAGCGGATCGCAATCGCACGGGCGCTCGCGACGGAGGCCGAAATCATCGTGCTCGACGAACCGGTCAGCGCGCTCGACGTATCCATCCAGGCGCAGGTCCTGCTTCTGCTGCGCGATCTGAAGAACCGCTTCGGCCTTTCCTATCTGTTCATCAGCCATGATCTGGCGGTGGTCGAGGCGATCTCCGACCGGGTGGCGGTGATGTATTTCGGCGAGGTGGTCGAGACCGCACCCGCAGCCCGCCTTTTTACCGACCCGGAGCACGCCTATACACGACGGCTAGTCGCCAGCGCGCCCCGCATCAGGAAAGAGTGACGGTTCATGACAGTCGTTATCGAAATGAAGAAGGAAACAGGTGGAGACGGCCACCGGCTCTTTGTTCCGGCCGAGCGTACGAAGCGCAGGCCGGAGGCGATTGCCGATCGCATCAAGGATTACATCCGCTCGGAAGGTCTGGCGCCAGGCGATCGCCTGCCGCAGGAGCGGGATCTGATCGACACCTTCAAGGCGGCCAAGGGCACTGTGCGCGAGGCGATGAAAGCCCTCGAGACCCAGGGCCTCGTCTTCACGCGCAGCGGCCCGGGTGGCGGCGCCTTTGTGGCCAAGCCCTCGGCGCGCCATGCCATGGAGCTCCTGTCGACCCATTTCTTCTTCGATCAGCCGAGCATTCGCGACATATACGCGATCCGCAAGGTGCTGGAGCCGGAGGTTGCCGGCGTGTTGGCCGGCAGGATGAGGCGAGAAGAACTGGCCGCGCTCGAAAACACGATCCGCATTTACGATCATCCGCCCGCCGATCTGGAAGAGCAATATCGACAGCGCATCGCCGAACTCGATTTTCATTCGATGCTGGCGCAGCTCTGTCCGAACCCGCTTCTCGGCTTTGTCTGCGGGCTCATGCACAACCTGTTGCGCGAGCTCCCGGCCGCGCGCTCGATCTATGCCGACCCGACACCGCTTTCGCGCGAGAAGGGGCTGTCCTTCCAGTACCGGCTCATGGCCGCCCTGCAGGACGGACGGTCGGACGATGCCCGTGCGATCGCCACCGAGCATATGGCCTTTGCCGAGAGCTACATGCTCGAGCGCGAAGCCGCGACCGGGTGACGCCTGTCGCGGAACCGTCGACGTAGTCGGGCATTGAGTTTTCATCACGACGTCGGGACGGAAGACGTTTTCGCCCGACGTTACATCTCGTACCAACAATGGAGGTTTCGACCCGGTTTATGTGTGGAATTTGTGGAGAAATCAGGTTCGATGGCGGTTCGCCGTCGGTTAAGGCAGTATCGATCATGTCGGACGTCCTGGCGCCGCGCGGACCGGACGGGTCGGGCGTCGTAGTGCGAGGAAATGTCGGGCTGGGACATCGGCGTTTGCGCATCCTCGACCTCTCCGACAAGTCGCAGCAGCCGATGATCGACCCCGAACTCGGCCTATCGCTCGTCTTCAACGGTTGCATCTACAATTTCCGCGAGCTGAGGTCGGAGCTCGAGGAGAAAGGCTACAAGTTCTTTTCCTCCGGCGATACCGAGGTCATCCTGAAGGCATGGCATGCCTGGGGCGAGGAATGCGTCTCCCGGTTCCACGGCATGTTTGCCTTCGTCATTCACGAGCGTGACAGCGGCCGCGTTGTCATGGCGCGCGACCGTTTCGGCATCAAGCCGCTCTATATCGCCGAAGTCGAGGGTGCGCTGCGCTTTGCTTCCTCCTTGCCTGCACTCGTCAAGGCGGGTGGTGTCGACACCTCGATCGATGTGGCGGCGCTCCACAACTACATGACCTTTCACGCGGTGGTGCCGCCCCCCCGTACGATCCTGAACGGCGTCCGCAAGCTTCCTCCGGCGACCCTTCGCGTTTATGAACGCGGCGGCAGCTTCAAGGACCGGCGTTATTGGGATCCGCCCTATCGCCGGCAGGCGGGCGACGCAGCCATAACCCGTGAGGAATGGCAGGAGCGGCTTCTGGATGCGCTGCGCATTGCCGTGAAGCGGCGCATGATCGCGGACGTGCCGGTCGGGGTGCTGCTTTCCGGCGGGGTTGATTCCAGTCTGATCGTCGGACTTCTTGCTGAAGCGGGTCAGCGCGGCCTGATGAGCTTCTCCGTCGGCTTCGAAGAGGCTAACGGCGAAAAGGGCGACGAGTTCGTCTATTCGGACCTGATTGCCGAGCATTTCGGTACGGACCACCGCAAGATCTTCGTTCCGTCCGCCGATTTGATGGGCGCCTTGCCCGGCACCATAACCGCTATGTCTGAGCCTATGGTTTCCTACGACAATGTCGGCTTCTATCTGCTGTCGAAGGAGGTCTCCAAACACGTGAAGGTGGTGCAGTCCGGCCAGGGAGCGGACGAGGTTTTCGGCGGCTATCACTGGTATCCGCCACTGATGAACTCGAACGACGTCGTTGGAGATTACGGCAAGGCGTTTCGCGACCGTTCCCATGCGGTATTGGCCACACAGCTGTCGGACCTGTGGCTTGCCGATCACGATGTGAGCGGCGCGTTGCTCAACGAGCATCTGCTGCGCGACGGCGCCGACACGCCGGTCGATCAGGCGCTCCGGCTCGACAGCAATGTCATGCTCGTCGACGATCCCGTAAAGCGCGTCGACAACATGACGATGGCCTGGGGCCTAGAAGCGCGGGTGCCTTTCCTCGATCACGAGCTGGTCGAGCTCGCCGCGCGTATTCCGCCGGAGGAGAAGCTGCGCGACGGTGGCAAGGGCATCCTCAAGGACGTGGCCCGCAAGATCGTTCCGAGCGAGGTGATCGACCGCAAGAAGGGCTATTTTCCGGTGCCGCAGCTCAAATACATTGCGGGTCCATATCTCGACCTGATCCGCGATACGCTGAACTCGCAGAGGGCGCGTGAGCGGGGCCTCTTCCGCGACACCTATCTCGACCGCCTGTTCGAGCAGCCGTCTGATCACATCACACCGCTGCGCGGCTCCGAGCTGTGGCAGGTGGGACTGCTTGAAATGTGGCTCGAAGCGCAGGGGGTGTAGCATGAAGAAGACGCGAGAGATCGCATCGCCGCGTCAGCGCAGCAAGGGCACCAAAGCCGTCACGCACCGTTTGAACCGGCTGCGCAAGCATGCCCAACCGGGGCGCGAACCGGATGGGCCGCGCGCCTCGGAAGCGACAAAGCAGGACGTCGTTCTGGATTGCGGTTGGGGCAGGCTGCTGTTTGCGCAGACTTTTTCCGACGACGATAAGCTCTTGTCCGAACTGCGCGAGGAGGCGCCTTCCAGCCGCGATATAGCCTTTTATGTTCGGGATCCGCATGTGCTTCTGTCGCGAGCTCCGCAGGAGATTTTCCTCGACCCGTCGCACACTTACAGGCTCGACCTGTGGACCTATCGTGCGAACACGCGCCGCACACGGGGGATCACGATTCGCAGGCTCTCGTCCGAAGCCGACGGCGAAGGCATTAACAGGGTCTATGCGGCCTGCGGCATGGTTCAGATCCGATCTGATTTCTTCTCGTCCGAAAGGGACGAACGGTCGCTGACCTATTTCGTGGCGCAGGACGACGCCAGCGGCGAAATCGTCGGCACGGTCACGGGAATCGACCACCAGAGGCTGTTCAACGATCCGGATCGCGGTGCTTCGCTGTGGTGTCTGGCGGTGCATCCGCAGGCGCGTCAGCCCGGCATCGGCGAGCATCTGGTCCGCAAACTTGCCGAGCATTTTCAAGCACGCGGCCTCTCCTATGTCGACCTGTCCGTCATGCACGACAATACGCTGGCGATCGGGCTCTACGAGAAGTTGAATTTCCGGCGCATGCCGCTTTTCGCCATCAAGCGGAAGAATGCCATCAACGAGAAGTTCTTCGCCATGCCGCATCAATCCTACGATGCGCTCAATCCCTATGCGCGGCTGATCGTGGATGAAGCGACAAGGCGCGGGATCCACGTCGATATTACCGATGCGGAAGGCGGCTTTTTCCGCCTCTCCCATGGCGGCCGCTCGATCCATTGCCGCGAGAGCCTTTCCGAACTGACATCCGGCGTTGCGATGTCGATCTGCGACGACAAGGCGATAACGCGCCGCATGGTTTCCGCGGCGGGACTTGTCGTTCCGGACCAGATGGAGGTGGGCGAGGACCACCAAGCCATTCAGGCCTTTCTCGAAAAGCACGGCAAGCTGGTGATCAAGCCGGCGCGCGGTGAGCAGGGCCGGGGCATCTCTGTGGGCATCACGGCGGCGGACGCGCTGGAGGAGGCGATCGCCTCGGCTCGTCAGGTCTGCGACCGGGTGTTGCTCGAAGCCTGTTTCGAGGGGCAGGACCTGCGCCTCGTCATCATAGACTATACGCTTGTTGCCGCCGCTATTCGTTTGCCGCCACGCATTATCGGCGACGGCCGCAGCAGGATCGCCTCACTTATCGAGAAACAGTCGCGGCGCCGCGAGGCGGCAACCGGTGGAGAGAGCCGGATTCCGCTCGATGCGGAAACGGACCGCTGCCTCGCGGAACAGGGTCTCGATCTCGACACGGTGCTGGATGAGGGCATGGAGATCACCGTGCGCAAGGCTGCCAATCTCCATACCGGCGGCTCGATCCATGACGTGACGGATACAGTGCATCCTGATCTTGTCGATGCCGCCTGCCGTGCAGCGCGCGCTATCAACATCCCGGTCGTCGGCATCGACCTGATGGTGCGCGATCCCGCGCTGGCCGACTACGTCTTCATCGAGGCCAACGAGCGTCCGGGCCTGGCAAATCATGAGCCTCAGCCGACGGCTGCAAGCTTCATCGAACTGCTGTTTCCCGGCAGCCGCACCGCAGTCTGACCGTCGGAACCTGATAGGTGGCGAGGGGCGGTCGCCGTCCGGCTTTACCGCGGCATGTCGCTGTCGATTAGCGCGTCGAGGGGGCCGGTCAGCGCCGTTCTCGGGGGCACGAGCCTCGGTTTCACCAAATGAATCTGGACCGACGCCCGCGGCCCCTCGATCACCTCAAAGGCCCTGGCGATCATTCCCTCGACATCTTGTCTTATCATGATGACGGGGAAGGGGAGGAAGGATGCGAATGGATCGTAGTCGTAGCAGCCGACGACGAGATCCTTGAAATTCTCGAGCGGATGCTCGGCCATGAAACGCAGCAGTCCCTCTAGATTGATCGAGGAATTGACGAAGAACCCGCGCGGAAGTTTCCCCCGCTGTTCGTAAAAGGCATCGAAGGCCTTCCGCGCATTGTCTGCCGCATAACCGGTGGGCCATACGCATTCATCCGGATCGCCCCCGAGCAACTCCTTCTTTGCGGCACGAAAGCCGCGGATGCGCTCGCGGGTGGCATGATCATCACGACCACCGAACAAATAGAGATCCTCGGGCGCGAGCGGCCGGTCGGCAGGGAAGTGGCGGATGATTGCTTCGGTCAGAATACGGCCGCCTTCGAAATTGTCGCTGATGACGGATGGGACCTTCGTCCCCGGCAGATCGATGTTGATGTGCTTCAGCCCTGCCGCTTCGCAGACCTCGTGAACGCCGTCGGGATCCGTCGCGCCGCATATGAACAATTCGTCGATGGAATAGGAGATCAGCGTTTCGGCCGTCCTGCGTTCCTCTTCCGGGTCGCGGCTGGCGCTGACGACAATTGGACACTGACCCTTGCTTCGCACATGCGCTTCGAAGGTCTGGGCAAGCGAAGAAAAATAGCGGTTGTCGTGAACGGGCAGGAGCAGCCCTACCAGGCCGGAACGGGAGCTGCGCAAGCCCCGCGCCTGACGATTTGCAGTGTACTGATGCGTTTCGGCAAGGCTCCGGATGAGCTCTGCGGTGCTTTCCCTTATCCGCCGCTTGCGCCACGTGCCGTTCAGTACCGCACTTACCGTCGAAGGCGAACTCCCGGATAGCACCGAGAGATCATAGATTGTAGCCTTTTTCCTGCCACCGTTCGTCATGCGAGCCTCCTGCGATCCCTTAGTGCCGATTTCGGCTTGACGAAAGACTAAGTCTGCATGATAGTCATTGCACCATCGATTGTGCAAAAAAAAGAGATATCGATTGTGCGATTGTTGGTGCCGTCTGAGGAGGCGGCCGTCAGCGGCGGGGATATTCCTTTCCGTCCAAGAAGATGAAGCTGGAGGCGGCGTGGAAGCGCCGGGAGCGTTCCCTTCGGGAACATGTGGAGGAGAGATATGATCAGGAAAATTCTTGCTGCCGCTCTGGCGGCATCGCTTTCGCTTGCCGGTGCCTATACAGCCGCGGCGCAGGATTCCGGCAAGGTCGGCATCGTCGTCAAGATCGGCGGCATACCGTGGTTCAACGCAATGGAGGCGGGAATCAAGGAGCGGGGCGAAAAACTCGGTGTCGACGCTTTCATGGTCGGGCCGACCAGCGCCGACCCGGCACTGCAGGTTCGCGCGATCGAAGACCTGATCGCCCAGAACGTCAAGGTCATCGGCGTCGTCCCCAACGACGCGAAGGTGCTAGAGCCGGTTCTTACCAAGGCAAAGGAAAAGGGCATTATCGTCATCACCCATGAGTCGCCAAGCCAGAAGGGCGCGGATTGGGACTTCGAACTTGCATCAGCGACCGGCTTCGGCGAGGCGCATGCCAAACTGCTTGCGGAGAAAATGGGCGGCAAGGGCGAGTATGCGGTTTTCGTCGGGTCGCTGACGGTGCCGCTCCACAATGCCTGGGCCGATGCGGCGATCGAATACATCAAGAAAAACCACTCCGAAATGACACTCGTCGGCGATCGCTACGGCGTCGCAGAGGATGCCGACAAGAGCCGGTCGACGGCGCTCGACCTGATCTCCGCTCATCCGAACCTCAAGGGCTTTCTAGCCTTCGGAAGCCAGGGCCCGATCGGCGCCGGCCGCGCTATTGAAGAGCGCCGTAAGACTGGTGAAATCTTCGTCCTCGGGCCCTTCTCGCCCGGGCAGGGCCAGAAGCTCATCAAGGCCGATGCGATTTCCGGCGGCTTTATGTGGAATCCCAAGCAGGCCGGCGAAGTCTTCGTGACGCTCGCCGACAAGCTCATGAAGGGCGAGGAGATCAAGGATGGTGACGAAATCGAAGGTCTCGGCGTGATCCACCCCGACTTCGAAAACCGCAACATCATCGTCGACCAGCTCGTGCCGATCAACAAGGAGACGGTCGCCGACCTCGCCGCAATGGGTCTCTGAACGGACAGAAGTCGGGCGGGGGCCAAGTGGTTCCCGCCCCACCAACGGGTTCTCCCGGCTGCTGGGCCGGCTTCGGCCGGCCTGGCAGATCCCCAGGAAACACCATCGATGGGCCACGGTAGCATGCATCAGTCGGCAAGCGCGGCACGTACGGACCAGCCGCTTCTGTCTCTCCGAAACATCAATATGACCTTCGGCGGCGTCAAGGCGCTTAAGAATGTGACCTTCGAGGTCCGACCAGGCGAGGTGCATTGCCTCGCCGGTGAGAACGGCTCCGGCAAGAGCACGCTGATCAAGGTGATCACGGGCGTCTATCGGCCAGCGGAAGGGGCGATCATCGAATATGACGGTGATGTCTATCCGCATATGTCGCCGGTCACCGCGCAAGAGCGCGGCATTCAGGTCATCTGGCAGGACCTTGCACTTTTCCCGGAAATGAGCGTCGCGGAGAACATAGCGTTCCACGAAGTCCTTGGCCGTCCGCGGCTGGTCGATTACAGCCGCATGCGCCAGATTGCGATCGAAGCGCTGAGCCGGCTCGGCATCACGCTCGATGTGGATCTGCCGCTCAAGGAATATGCGATCGCCCAGCGTCAGATCGTGGCGATCGCCCGAGCGCTCGTCGGTGAGGCGAAAGTTGTCTTCATGGATGAGCCGACGGCGTCGCTGACGCAGTCGGAGACGGATTATCTCCTCGAGATCGTTCGCGGCCTGTCGGCCTCCGGCGTTGCGGTTGTCTTCGTCAGCCATCGTCTGGCGGAGGTTCTTGAGATTTCGAGCCGGATCACCGTTCTGCGCGACGGTGCGCTTGTCGGCGTGTATCCCGCCGACGGCATGACGCAGTCGAAAATCACTGAACTCATGACCGGCAAGACCTTCGATCAGCACGTGCGCGCACGCGCGAAGGACGACCAGCCGGTCGTGCTCGACGTTCGCGGTCTTGGCAGTCCGGGCCAGTTCGAAGATGTTTCACTGACCGTCCGCCGTGGTGAGACGGTGGGGATAACCGGTCTCCTGGGGGCCGGGCGGAGCGAATTGGCGCTCGCGCTTTTCGGCATGCTGAAGCCTACATCTGGGACGTTCAGCATCGATGGCCGGGAGGCTCGCTTCGCTTCGAACCGCGATGCGATCAAGGCCGGCGTCGCCTATCTGTCGGAGGACCGATTATCGCTCGGGCTCATTCAGCCGCAGTCGATCGCCGACAATCTCGTGATCGCATCGCTTCACAAGATTCTCTCCGGCGGCCTTCTCTCCGATGACCGTAAACGCAGCCTCGTCGCCCGCTGGATCGCCGATCTCGGCGTCAAGATCGGCCATCAGGCCGACGCGATATCGACGCTTTCCGGCGGCAACCAGCAGCGGGTGGCGATCGCCAAATGGCTGGCCACCGATCCCAAGCTTTTGATCCTCGACTCCCCCACGGTCGGGGTCGATGTCGGGGCGCGTGCCGGTATCTTCGACATCGTCGCCAAGCTCGCTGAGAGCGGGCTTGCGATTATTCTGATCTCGGACGAAGTGCCGGAAGTCTACTTCAATGCCGACCGGGTGCTGCACATGGCCCAGGGCCGCATCGTCGGCATCTATGATCCCCACCAGACGCGGTTGGAAGAGATAGAGGCGGCCGTCTATGCATAGCCTGATCCGCACGCATGCCACCGAAATTTCGCTGTTGGGGGTGATCGTCGTCATCAGTGCCGTACTGTCTTTCGCGACCGCGAATTTCTTCTCGCTCGGCAACGCCTTCGATCTCCTGAATATCAGCTCCGTCAACATCATTTTCGCAGTCGGTCTGCTCGTGGTGCTGATCGCAGGCGGGATCGACATCTCCTTTGCAGTTGCCGCTTCCGTCGTCCAATACGGCACGGCGATCGCGCTGGGTTGGATCGGCGGCGGCGGTTGGCTCTCCGGCTTTGTGATAGCCGCTTCGCTGGGTGTGCTGCTTGGCTGCGTCAACGCTCTCCTGATACACCGCTTCCGGATCATTTCGATCGTCGCCACGATCGCCACCTTCAACATCTATTTCGGGTTGCTGATGTTCTTTACGCGCGGCGTGTCGATCTACGACTTGCCCGATTGGCTGACCGATCGCGTGATACTCTTCGAGCGCGAAATGCCCGACGGGACCTGGATCGAAATCACGCTTCCGGTTCTCGTGATGATCATCTGCGTCGTCGCGACATGGACCCTGATCACGCGCACCACGATCGGCCGCCAGCTCTTTGCTTTCGGCGACAATCCGGAAGGCGCCCGGCGCTTCGGCATCAACATCGGCGCCATGCAATTCATTGCATTCGGCTGGTTAGGCCTGATGGCGGGCATCGGTGGTCTCGTCCAGGCGCATTATGCGCAGGAAGTCGTGCCGAACGCGCTTTATGGCCGCGAGCTCGACGTGCTTGCAGCAGTCGTGCTTGGCGGCGCGCGCCTCGGCGGCGGCAAGGGCACCGTGCTCGGCTGCGTACTCGGTGTACTCTTGATCTCGATCACCCAGAACGGTCTCAACCTGATGGGTGTGTCGCCCTTCGCCTTCAAGATGATTATCGGCGCCATCATCCTGATCGCCATCACGCTGTCGAACACACGGCTCGAGCGCCTGCTGCCTTTTGCCGGTTGGAAGGGGACGCGACGATGACCGCTGTTTTCGAAAGGATCAAGGCCACGCTTGGACCGGAAATGGCAGGCCCGGGACTTGCCTTCGTCGCTGTCTTCGTCGTTTTTGGATTTGCCTCTCCGCAATTCCTGAGCTCCGCGACCTTCGGCTCCGTCGCCTTCCAACTGCCGGAGCTCGGCCTCCTGACACTTGCCATGCTGCTGCCGATCCTGACCGGCGGCCTCAATCTCGCAATTACATTTACGGCCAATCTGGCCGGTCTGACCCTTGCCTGGGTCCTGAAGGCGAACGGCGGCGTCGACGCCGGCTTCGGCATCTTTCTCGTCGGCTCACTTCTTGCCGTGATGGTCGGTGCAGCAAGCGGCGTCGTCATGGGCCTGGTGATAGCCTTCACGCGCGCGCATCCGATCCTCGTCTCCCTGTCGATGATGATTTTCCTGCGCGGACTTGGCGAATTCCTGACGCGGGGCGGCGACATCTCCGGGTTCCCGTCTTTCGTGGGAGTGATCGGTCATGGCTCGGTCGCCGGAATCCCCGTGCCGCTCATCGTCTTTATCGTTTGCGTGCTCGCCTGGCACCTGCTTCTGGGCCGCACCAAGCTCGGCTTCAACACCTATATGATCGGCTCGAATCTCGAGGCGACGCGCTATTCGGGTATCAATACGCGCAAGGAAATCGTGCTCGTCTACACCCTCTCCGGCATAATGTGCGCGATCGCCGGCATCATCATGCTGGCGCGGTTCAATTCAGTTCGCGTCGGCCATGGCGAGTCCTATCTGCTGATCACCGTGCTTGCGTGCTTTCTCGGCGGCGTCAATCCGTTCGGCGGATTCGGCCGGGTCATCCCCGTCTTCGTGGCGCTGGTGGTGCTGCAGCTTCTCTCGTCAGGGCTCAATCTCATCGGAGCCAACCAGCATCTCGCGACTGCCGTGTGGGGGATACTTCTTGTCGGCGTGATGATCCTGCGTTGGGTCGCTTCCAAGATCAAATTTTCAATTGTCAGAAGAGGATCATGACCATGCAGGGTTTTGGCGTCCATACGAGCATGTGGACAATGAACTGGGACCGCCCCGGAGCTGAGAGGGCGGTAGCGGCCGCTGTCAAATACAAGGTCGATTTCATCGAAATTCCCATGCTCAATCCGCCTGCCGTCGATACGGAACATACCCGTGCCCTGCTGGAGAAGCATCGTCTGCGCGCGGTCTGCTCGCTGGGCCTGCCGGAACCGGCCTGGGCCTCGGTGCGTCCCGACGCGGCGATCGACCATCTGAAGATCGCGATCGACAAGACGGCGGATCTCGGTGGGGAAGCGCTGTCCGGCGTGATCTATGGCGGTATCGGCGAGCGCACGGGCGTGCCGCCGACGGTCGAGGAATACGACAACATCGCCCGCGTGCTGCAGGCCGCGGCCAAACACGCCAAGTCACGCGGCATCGAGCTTGGTGTCGAAGCCGTCAATCGTTACGAGAACCACCTGATCAATACCGGCTGGCAGGCGGTTAAGATGATAGAGCGGGTTGGAGCCGATAACGTGTTCGTGCACCTCGACACATATCACATGAACATTGAGGAAAAAGGCATCGGCAAGGGCATCCTCGATGCCCGCGAACATCTGAAATACATCCATCTTTCCGAAAGCGACCGCGGCACGCCGGGCTACGGCACCTGCGGCTGGGACGAGATTTTTTCGACCCTTGCGGCGATCGGCTTCAAGGGCGGCCTTGCTATGGAAAGCTTCATCAACATGCCGCCGGAAGTCGCCTATGGTCTCGCCGTCTGGCGCCCCGTCGCGAAGGACGAGGAAGAGGTGATGGGCAACGGCCTGCCGTTCCTGCGCAACAAGGCTACGCAATACGGCCTGATTTGAGGAGGTTGCGGCGCCGGGCGGGCAGGGAAAAGAGGACGTGGATGCGATGAACGATAGTGGCAGCGGAGCGGCTGCGGTCGCCGTCCTCGATGTCGGCAAGACGAATGTCAAGCTGAGCGCGTTCACAGCCGACGGCGCGGCCGTCGAGACGCTGAGCGTCCCCAATCCCGTTCTCCCCGGGCCGCCCTGGCGCCACCATGACGTTACGGCCCTGAGCCAATGGGTTTTCGAAACTCTGGCGGCTTTGTCGAGGCGCCACGATCTCAGCGCCATTGTTACTGCAGGACACGGCTCGGGCGGCGTTCTGACGGGCACGGATCCGGATGCCGGCGATGGCGCCACGCTTCCGATGATCGACTACGAGCAGTCTTTGCCGCCCGATATCCTCGATGGCTATACCCCGCTCGCCGGCTCCTTTCTCGATCGCGGCAGTGCGACCATGCATGGAGCGACGCATCAGGCCCGTCAGCTCTACTGGATGGAAGCGCGGCAGCCGGATGCTTTCGGAAAAGCCCGCTGGTTTCTCGGCTTACCGCAATATTGGGCCTGGCGGCTTTCCGGTATTGCTGCGTCGGAGGCGAGCTTCCTCGGCGCCCAATCGCATCTCTGGAATGTTGCGGAAAGGCGTTGGGCGCCCATTGTTGGGGCCCGCGGCTGGGAGCGGTTGATGCCGCCCTTCGCGAAAGCCTGGCAGACGCTTGGGCCGATCCGGCCGGAACTCGTCAAGCGGTACGGGCTTCCAGCAGAAATGCGCGTCCTGGCGGGAGGCCATGACAGCAGCCTCAATCATTATCGTTATCACGCCGCCGGCCTGCAGGATTTCACGGTCATCTCGACGGGAACCTGGATCGTCGGATTTTCCCGGTCGACGCCGATCGACCGCCTCGACGAGCATCGCGGCATGACCCTGAACAGCGACCTCTTCGGAAATCGCCTCGGCGGTATTCTGACGATGGGCGGCCGGGAATTCTCCCATATCGCCGGGGTCGACCCGCCGACAGACAACGCCCCTCCCGAGGTCCTTGTGCGTCTCCTTGCGCAGCGGACGATCGCTGCTCCCTCTTTCGGCGACGACGACGGCCTTTTTCCCGGCAGCGCCGGAAGTGGGCGCATCCTCGGGCCGGAACCCAAGTCGGCGATGGAGCGCAAGACCCTGGCACTTCTTTATTGCGCCCTGCTAACGGTGGAATGCATCGAGACGCTTTCTGCAGATCGCCTCGTCGTGCTCGACGGCAGCTTCCTGCGCGATCCACTCTATGCGGGCGTCGTGGCGGCACTGCTGCCTGACCGCAAGGTGTGCTTCAACCTCGATGCTTACGGCGTTGCCGCCGGTGCGGCGCTGCTCGCCGGCCACGAGACGCGCAAAGGGCCGGCGCCGCTGACACTGAGTGAACCGACCCGTTTCGGAAGGCTTGAACCCGAACTTTTACGCTACGCCGCCGACTGGCGCGCGGTTGCCCGGACAACGGCAACAGAGACCAATTCCGGAACATGAAAGGAAATCTACATGGCTGAAACGGACAAGCTGGCACTTCGGCGAGAGATGGTGGACATCTGCCGGCGGATGAATTCGAGTGGCATCAACCAGGGTACGGCCGGCAATCTCTCGCTCCGGACCGATGACGGCTTCCTCATCACGCCCTCATCCATGCCCTATGAGACGATGCAACCGGAAGACCTGGTGGAGATGGCCTTCGACGGCACCTATGTGGGCCATCGGCCGTCATCGGAATGGCGCTTCCATCGCGACATTCTGCGCGCGCGCACCGATATAGACGTGGTCCTGCATTGCCATTCGATCTATGCGACGACGCTTGCGTGCCACCACAAGACCATCCCGAGCTTTCACTACATGACGGGAATTGCCGGCGGCACGACGATACGCTGCGCCGAATACGCCACCTTCGGCACCCAGGCGCTCTCCGACAACGCGCTTGTCGCGCTCAAGGACCGCCTGGCTTGCCTGCTCGGTCAACACGGACAGATCTCGCTCGGCAAGACGCTGGAACAGGCCCTGTGGCTTGCGATCGAAGTCGAGACACTGTCGCGGATCTATGTCCAGGCCCTCACCCTTGGCGAGCCGCCCGTGCTGCCCGACGACGAGATGGAGCGCGTAATCGCCCAGATGCGACGCATGAGCTATGGCCAGGCGCCCGACGCCGAAGGCGTGAACGACGTAGCACGCCCGCGCGATGCCTTGGGCAATTCCGGCAAGAGTGTGTAGCGGTTCTGCACGGGGGAGGGCAGGGTTGCGGCTTTGCCCCACGGCCGGACGGAAGATGATATCCGCGCGGTGGGCAGCGCAATCCAAGACGTGCTCAAAGAAACATCCGCCGAATAATGCCTGCCGGTAAACCAAGGCTGTCAGCTTACAATTGCAGGCCATAAGGAGCGCTCGTGTACGAGCACATTGCCGAGTGCTGCGTCTTCCTGGCAGGTTTAAGGAACATCATTGAGATTGTTTCCCTCCGGGTCGCCTAGTTTTGCGTATCGACCGTGGATAGCGGAACGGAAAAGATATTCGGGTTCATCGATGGCGAGGCCATCGTGAGAGCCGTTGATACAGGTATTCTGATGCACGTCGGCGCGACGGACGTTTTCTCTTACTTAAGAACGGCATTGGAGGACAGTATTCTTGAAGCGGCGGCGCGACGGACGTTTTCTCTTACTTAAGAACGGCATTGGAGGACAGTATTCTTGAAGCGGCGGCGTTCCCGACAGAGGGATTGGCCTGTCTGCCGTCGCCCGCCGGATCGTTCATGAAATTCGTCCGCTTGCCCGGCTTGCTGCCCCGCGGTTTGTAGCCAATCTTCTCGCTGTTGGTCTTCACCTTCGGCGCCGGCCGCTCGTCCTGGCGTTCCTTGATGTAGACCAGCACATCGGAAAGCCGCTTGTTCTCGGTGGTCGCCGCATGCGTCACCCGCTGGTCCTTATCGAACACCCAATACCCCTTCCAGCGCACATCAAAGCAACCATCGGCATTGGCATAGGTCTCGGCATAGCGACCAGCCAAACCGCACGGCACCTCGGTCTCCTCAAGCCTGATCCGCTGGCGCTCGAACGAAAACGTCAGTTGCGCGCCGACATGGCGCTGCTCACGCTTGCACAGGATCTCGTTGAGCCGATCCGACGCCAGATTTAGCGGCCTGTCCGCGAAACACGGATCTCCCGTTCGAGACTGCTCAATGCGACGAGGGCTGACTTCCGAGAGCGCGCGGTTGCGTCAACAGATCGCGGGGGCGATCTGAATGGTCTGCTTTGGGGCAACTTCCCGTCGTGGCTGCTGCTTTGGCTGGATCTTTCCGGCTCCTATCGAACACCTCAAGCTTGGTCTCATGAAAATGCGCCCGCCGGCTAGGCGGTCGCAGAAGTTCGCGTCCTTGGCCGGACGCGGGATTGGTCGGGACAGGTCAACCATTCTTTCTTAGAGTCAGCATAGTGGAAAGATAGGCAAAACAGCGTGGCAATCCGATAGTTGCCACAATAAGTAATACTTATATTATTCCTTGCTTAATTAGCCTTTAGTAGCATAGTCTGGCCGTCTACTGCCTGGGAGGAGCAAGATGGAGCATGTCGAAGCCGAAAAGCTTTCGAAGCACACCGTTACCAAGATTTGGAACGTCCGCGAATTTTGCCAACTACATCAATTGGGTGACAAAGAAGAGATCCGACTTCGTCGGCTATTCGGCCGGTTCGCCACAGCCTCCGAGCTGCAGCATAATGCCAAACGCACTCCGAAGTGGAGATACTAGGGTTTAGCGACAGGGATCCCGCGTTCGTCGCTGACGGGGTTGGTCGCAATTTAAGCTGCTCATCCAGAAAACAGACCCGGCTCTGTGGCCGAGTCACATGTCTTTCATACGGATACTCCGCGATTGACCCGGAGCGGCAGTGTTAAGGCAAACGCCGATGCCTCAAGTGCCGCCTGCGGATAGGCTGTGATGTCATCGATGTAGCAGCGAGATTGGGATCCCGGCGAGACCTTTCGCGGCAGTGCTCCCCTGCTGCTCTGACCACTGATCCCCGCCGAGCGACAATAATCTTGTGAAAAAACCGATACTAGGGCACAATTTGCGAGTGCGGCGCTATCTCGACTCCGGCCGTCCTGCGCCGAGAGTTCGTGGGCGAAAGGTCGGCGTCGATGCATCAGGGGTTCTTTCTTCTGTTCGCTACGGTGTCCGTGGTCACGGCCCTGACGCTGGTCCTGGCGCGCAATCCGGTTCACAGCGCATTGGCGTTGATGGCGTGCTTCCTGCAGATTTCCGCAATTTTCGTTATGCTCGGTGCACCGCTGCTCGCTGTCATCCAGATTTTCGTCTATGTCGGCGCGATCATGGTCCTTTTCCTATTCGTGATTATGATGGTCGACGTGCGCGAAGCGGTGCTGCAGCGCTTCATGCCCGGCGGCAACCTGCCGGCGCTCGCGCTGCTCCTGCTGCTCGGTACCGAGATGGTCGTGCTGGTGCTCTGGAGCGATCGCTTCATCGAATCGCCCCCCGTAGCCGAGCGCGGTGGTGATGCGATCAGAGATCTCAGCAAGACGCTCTTCTCGGACTATCTCCTGCCGTTTGAAATCGCCTCCGTCATCCTGCTGGCGGCTCTCGTCGGCGCCATCGTGCTGGCGCGGAAGGAGCCTGGCTGATGGTCCCGCTCTGGTGGTCGATCCTGCTCGGAGTGGCCCTATTCGTGATAGGAGCCGGGGGCGTCCTGCTGAGGCGCAATATTCTGATAGTGCTGATGTCGCTGGAGCTTCTGCTCAATTCGGTCAACATCAATTTCATCGCCTTCGGGCAGTACTACGACGACTTCCGCGGACAGATCTTTGCGATCTTCGTCATCGCGATCACCGCGGCGGAGGTTGCCGTGGCCCTCGGCATATTGGTCGCGCTGGTGAGAAACAAGTCCACCCTCAAGGTAGACGACGTCACCATCATGAAAGGATAGCGGCTTGGACCCGGTGATCTCGACCCGGCCGCTGCTTGCCGTCGCCGTCGCCGGACTGGCGGCCCTTGCCATTCTCTTTCTCAACAAGCGCGAGAAACTCCGCGACGCGGTATCGCCGATTGCCGCGGTCGCCATGTTTGCGATCGTCGTCTCCATGGCGCCGACGGTGCTGGCCGGCGGCACCGTCGAACTGCGCCTGTTCGAGGTCCTGCCGGGGATCGACTTCGGTTTCCGCGCAGATGCGCTCGGCATGGTTTTCGCCACTGTCTCTTCGCTTCTGTGGATCGTGGCCGCGGTCTATTCCATCGGTTATATGCGGCATTTGCACGAGCACGCGCAGACCCGCTTTTTCGCCTGCTTCGCCACCAGCCTCGCGGCCGCAGTGGGCGGCGCCTTCGCCGCAAATCTGTTCACGCTGGTCATCTTCTACGAGGTGCTGAGCCTCGTCACCTATCCGCTCGTCTACCACCACGAGGACGAAGAAGGATGGCGCGGCAGCCGCAAGTATCTCGTCTATCTGATGGGCGCTTCGAAAAGCGTGCTTCTCGCTGCCTTGGCGCTGACCTATCACATCGCCGGGTCGCTCGACTTCGTGACGGGCGGGTTACTGGCCGGTGCCAATGCCTCGGCAACGCTGCTCGCGGTCGTCTATTTCTGCTATCTGTTTGGCTTCGCCAAGGCGGCGGTGATGCCGATGCATGCCTGGCTGCCCGCCGCAATGGTGGCGCCGACGCCGGTCAGCGCACTCTTGCATGCCGTGGCGGTCGTCAAAATGGGCGTCTTCTGCGTGCTGCGGGTGATTTTTCATGTTTTTGGCGTCAGCATGGTCGGAGAACTGGGCCTCGGGGTCGCCACGGCCTATTTGGTCTCGTTCACCATCCTGATGGCATCGATCTATGCGCTGACGCGCGACGACCTGAAGGCGAGGCTCGCCTATTCGACCGTCAGCCAGCTCTCCTACATCGTGTTGGGCGCGGTACTCCTATCGCCGCTGGCCATGGTTGGCGGGATCATCCACATCGCCGCGCATGCGTTCTCAAAGATCACGCTCTTTTTCTGCGCGGGGTCGATCTATTGCGCGTCCGGAAAACGCAACATCAGCGACATGGCGGGCATCGGCCGCAGGCTTCCCTGGACGATGGGGGCATTCTTCGTCGCGTCGCTGAGCATGATCGGCATCCCGCCGACGGCAGGTTTCGTCAGCAAGTGGTATCTGGCGGAGGGCTCGGTAGAGGCCGGGCAGATGGCTTTCCTGGCAGTGCTGCTCGCGAGTTCGGTCCTCAACGCCGCCTATTTTCTGCCGGTCAGCTACACCGCCTTTTTCGAGGCGGAGACCAAAGAGAGCCAGGCGCCGGTCCGCGAAATCCCGCTTGTTGCGATCCCGCTGGTTGCGACCGCGATCCTGTCAGTACTGATGGGCATCTTCCCCTACTATTTCCTCACCCTCGCGGACGGAGTGATCCAATGATCAAGCCTGTCGTCGGTTTCTTTGGTGACGAGCAATATGCGAGGCCGCGCCGGCGGCTGTTCTATCTGGTGCTCGTTCTGATTATCGTCGCCGACTTCCTGGTTGCTCGCGACCATGCCGAATACCTGTGGGAGCGCCTGCCGGGCTGGTCGGCGGCGTACGGCTTCGGCTCTTGCGTGCTGCTCATCTTCGTTTCCAAGTTTCTCGGCCATCGCGCCGGGCTGATGCGGCGCGAGGATTATTATGACTGATTTCGTCCATCCGGCCCTGATCTTCATTCTAGGCGCTCTGCCGATCCCGTTCTTCACCGGACTGGTGCGTAAATCCTATCTCGTGTTGATCCCTGTGCTGGCGATCGTCGCCGTCATGGCCATAGAGCCCGGCAGTTATGGCGAGACGCAGTTCCTCGGTCAGGAAATTCTGATTGCGAAGGTCGACAAGCTTAGCATCGTCTTCGCTACCGTCTTCACCATCATGGCGCTGATCGGCACGGTCTATGCATTGCACCTTTCCGGCGCCGGCGAGCATGTAGCCGCCTTCGTCTATGTCGGCAGTGCGCTCGGGGTGGTGTTCGCGGGTGACTATCTGACCCTCTATCTGTTCTGGGAGGGCATGGCATTCGCGTCGGCATATCTGGTCTTCGCTCAAGGAACGGGACAGGCGATCCGCGCTGCTTTTCGGTATCTCATGGTCCACGTCACTGGCGGCGTCGTCCTGCTCGGTGGCATTCTGCTCCATGGGGCGGCCGCTGGCTCACTGCTCTTCGGTCCGGTCGAGGGCGCTTTGGACGCGGGTGCCTACCTCATTCTGGCCGGATTCTTGCTCAACGCGGCGGTGCCCCCACTCAATGCCTGGCTGACCGATGCCTACCCGGAGGCGACCGTCACCGGCGCGGTGTTCATGAGTGCCTTCACGACCAAAACCGCCGTCTACGTGCTGGCGCGGGCGTTTCCGGGTATCGAACTGCTGGTCTGGCTCGGCACGGTGATGGCGCTCTATGGCGTCATTTATGCGGTGCTGGAAAACGACTGCCGCCGCCTTCTTGCCTATCATATCGTCAGTCAGGTGGGCTACATGGTCGCGGGCATCGGCATCGGCACCGAGCTGGCGGTGAACGGAGCCACCAGTCACGCCTTCGCGCACATCCTTTACAAGGGGCTCCTGTTCATGGGTGCCGGGGCGGTGATCTATGTCACCGGCCGGCGCAAGCTCTCCGAGCTTGGCGGGCTTTACAAGGCAATGCCGCTGACGGTAGCGTTCTATATGGCCGGGGCCCTTGCGATCTCGGCATTCCCGTTCTTCTCGGGTTTTGTCAGCAAATCGATGGTGATAGCCGCAGCAGCGCAGGATCACCGCGCGCTGGTCATGTTGGCGCTGACGATGGCGTCGTCCGGGACGTTCCTGCATACTGGGCTCAAGCTCCCCTATTACATGTTTTTCGGTACCGATCGGGGGCTGCAGGCACGGGAGCCGCCCGGCAACATGCTGGTCGCGATGGGTGTGGCGGCGGCGCTCTGCATTGCCATTGGCATCTTCCCCGGGCCGCTCTACGCGCTTCTTCCCTATCCTGTCGATTTCGAGCCTTATACCGGCGTCCATGTGAGCGAGAGCCTCGGGATCCTGATGTTTACGGCTTTGGGCTTTGTGATCTTCCTTCGGGCGCTCGATCCCGAGAGCACGATCAGCCTCGACACCGACTGGTTCTACCGCAAGGGCGCCCGCGCCTTCATGTGGTTCGCAGAAAGGCCATTGGCGCGGTATGAGAAGGCGGTCAGCGACGTATCGGAGACTGCGGTGCTTCCCTTCCTGCACGGCTCGGCGCGCACGGGGATGCGGCTTGATCTCAATGGCGTGGATGGCGTGGTGAATGGTGTCGCCCGATCGATCCTTGACGGTGGCGGCGTACTGCGACGCTTGCAGACCGGCGTCGTCACCCACTACGTGCTGGCGATGATCGCCGGTCTAATCGCGGCTATCCTCGTCTTCGCGGTGGTGTGGAGGTAGGGGCACGATGTCGATCCCATTGCTGAGCCTCATCGTCTTCGTGCCCGTCGCCGGGGCGGCAGTTCTGGTGTTCATGCGCAGTGACGATGCAGTACGGTGGACGGCGCTCGGTTTCGGTATTGTCGATCTCGCTCTCTGCATCGTGATGCTGGCCGGCTTCGACACGACGACCCACGAAATGCAGTTCGTCGAGAGCCGTCCCTGGGTGGCCGCGCTCGGGATCACTTATGCGCTCGGCGTCGACGGCATCAGCGCGCTCTTCCTGTTCCTGACGGCGCTGTTGGGCTTGATCTCCGTGCTCGCTTCCTGGGTGGCGATCGACCGCAAGGTGAAGGAGTTCATGGTCAGTTTGCTGGTCATGCAGGCGCTGATGCTGGGTGTCTTTTGCGCGCTCGATCTGTTCCTGTTCTACGTCTTCTGGGAGGCGATGCTGATACCCATGTATCTGATCATCGGCGTCTGGGGCGGCGAAGGCCGGGTCTATGCTGCGTTCAAGTTCTTCCTCTATACGCTGGCCGGCAGCATCCTCTTCCTGATCGGCGTCATCGTGCTCTATTTCCAGGGGGGCGAGACCTTCGACATACTCGCCCTGACGGCGCAGGATCTGCCCTTCGGCGTCCAGTCCTGGCTATTCTTCGCTTTCCTGGTGGCTTTCGCTGTCAAGGTGCCAATGGTGCCGGTGCACACGTGGCTGCCGGACGCACATGTCCAGGCGCCGACGGCTGGCAGCATCATTCTCGCCGGCGTGCTCCTGAAGATGGGTGCTTACGGCTTCCTGCGCTTCTCGCTGCCGATGCTGCCGGAAGCATCTCTCTATTATTCAACGCTTATGCTCTTACTTTCGGCTCTTGCAATCGTTTATGGCGGCTTGCTGGCGTTGGCCCAGGACGACCTGAAAAAGCTGGTGGCCTATTCCAGCATCAGCCATATGGGATTTGTGACGCTCGGGATTTTCGCGCTGAATCTGCGCGGGCTCGAGGGCAGCATCCTGCAGATGTTCAACCACGGGATAACGACGGGCGCATTGTTCCTGTTCGTGGGCCTGATCTACGAGCGCACGCATACCCGCAGCATCGCGAATTACGGCGGGCTGATGAAGGCGGCGCCCATCTATACCGCCTTTCTTGCGCTCTTCACCCTGTCTTCGATGGCGCTGCCGGGGACGAACGCTTTCGTAGGCGAACTGCTGGTGCTGTCGGGTGGGTTTGCGGCAAACCTCGCCGCGGGCACCGCGGCCGTAGTGGGTGCGTTGCTAAGTGCTGCCTACCTGCTCGGCATGTACGGGAAGGTGGCGCTTGGTCCGCCGAGTGTGAGTGCCAAGCATAAGATACACGACGTGAACGGCCGCGAGATGGCTGCCATCCTGCCGCTCGCGATCTTCGTGCTTTGGGTCGGGCTCTATCCGCGACCGTTCCTCGGGATCATCGATGCGTCTGTGCGAAATCTACTGGTGCAGGTACACGGTGAAGGGATCGGTGAATGACTGCTGTCGCCCTTCTCCAATGGGTCCTGGCGAGCGTCCCCGAGATCATCGTGGTCACCGGTGCCTGCATCCTGCTGATTGTTGGAGAGCTTGTGCGCAAGGGACGGGATGAACTGCTCCTGTGGGCCTCAGTCGCGATCGTGCTCCTCGCCGCGGTGGCCACGCTCATGCTGGCAGGCGAGATACGGCCAGCCTATGCAGGCATGTTCATTTCCGACAGCTTCGCCGTCTTCTTCAAGTTGGTGTTTTATCTGGCGACTGTCCTGACCTTCTTTCTGTCGCGTAAGTACGCCGAGATAGAGGGAATCGGCAGGAGCGAATATTATGTTCTGCTGCTCTTCGCTCTTCTTGGAATGATGATCATGGCCTCGGCGATCGACCTCCTGTCGATCTATGTGGGCCTCGAGCTGATGGTGCTCTGCACCTATGTGCTGACGGGCTTCCTGCGCAAAGAACGGCGATCGAACGAGGCGGCTTTGAAATATGTGATCCTCGGCGCGGTCTCGACAGCGATTTTCCTTTATGGCGTCTCGCTCATCTACGGGCTCACCGGTACGACCCAACTGGACAGGATGGCTGAGGCGGTGAGCGGCGGTCCGCTCGATCCCGCCCTGCTGCTGGCGGTCGTTTTCATCGTTGCGGGGCTCGTCTTCAAGATCGGCGCCGTGCCGTTCCATATGTGGGTGCCCGACGTCTATGAAGGCGCGCCGACGACGATCACTGCGTTCATGTCGGTCGCACCCAAGGCGGCCGGGTTTGCGGTGATCCTCAGGGTGTTTCTTAATCCGCTCGTCGAAGCCTCGAACGCCTGGATCATCGTCGCGGCCATTGCGGTGGCAACGATGGCGCTCGGCAGTTTCGTGGCGCTGGTGCAGGATAATTTCAAGCGCCTGCTCGCCTATTCCAGCATCGCGCATGCTGGGTTCGCTATTTTCGGCGTGGTGGCCGGCGGTCAGGACGGGATCGCCAGCGTGATGCTCTATCTGCTCATCTACGCTTTCATGAATCTCGGCATTTTCGGCGCCGTGATCATGATGCGGAACGGAGATTTTTCCGGCGAAGTCATCGATGACTACGCAGGTTTCGCCAAGTTCCATCCCGGGCTCGCGCTTCTTATGCTCCTCTATCTCTTCTCGCTCGCCGGCATTCCGCCGACAGCCGGGTTCTTCGCCAAGTTCTATGTGCTGGTCGCGCTGGTCGAGCGCGGTTTTGTCGCGCTAGCGGTGATCGCAGCCCTGCTCAGCGTCATCGCCGCCTACTTCTATATCCGCATCGTGATGGTGATCTACATGCGCGAGCCGGAAAGGACGTTTGACCCTGCGCTGACGCCGCTCGTCCGCGCCACGCTCGCCTTCACCGCCGTCGGCACCATCGGCATTGGCCTGTTTCCGGCGTGGTTCTTGAGGCTAGTTCAACAGGCGGCTTTTGGAGGGTAAGGCGTGTTTTCGCTGCTGTACCCTCGACGCCAAATTGCTGCAGGCAGTCCGACTCGTATCAGATATTACTAATCAATTGGATTTGCATTGACCGGCTCGACGGAATAGACTCGTGCCAGGTAAAATGGATTGCCAGGGTCCGCCGGCGAGCGCCGGCTTCCTGGTCGCAAAGGGGGTTGATCGCGGCCGAGCGTGGTTGACCAAGGCCAGACGTTATGACGGCAATGGAGTTCCTGCCTGTTCTGTTCATGGTCGCCGGGATAGTCCTGGTGGCGGCGGCAACGCTTTTCGTCTCCTCGCTGCTGCGTCCGTCCAATCCCTATCCCGAGAAGAACGCCCCTTATGAATGCGGTATGGAAGCGGCGGGTGAGGCCGCAGGTGGCCGCTTCCGGGTTCCGTTTTTTATCCTCGCCATCCTCCTCGTGATCTTCGATGTCGAAGCGATGTTCCTCTTTCCCTGGGCGGTCGTCCTGAAGGAGATCGGCATCGTCGGCTATATCGAGATGTTCGTCTTCATGTTGCTGCTTCTTGTGGGCTTCGCCTATGCCTGGCTGAAGGGGGCGCTGGAATGGCAGGAGTAAACGATGCGATCCGCGACAGCGTACTGTTCACCACGGCCGAAAGCATCATCAGTTGGAGCCGGAGGTCGGCCTTGTGGCCCGAAACCTTCGGCATTGCCTGCTGCGCCATCGAAATGATCTCGGCCGGCTGCGCGCGCTACGACCTGGACCGGTTCGGCGTGGTGTTCCGGCCTTCTCCGCGGCAGTCCGATGTGATGATCATTGCCGGCACTGTCACGCGCAAATTCGCGCCCGTCGTGCGCCGGCTTTACGACCAGATGCCGGAGCCGCGCTGGGTGATTGCGATGGGGACCTGCGCGATTTCGGGTGGAGTTTACAACACCTATGCCGTGGTGCAGGGATCGGAAACCTTCGTCCCCGTCGACGTGCATGTGCCCGGCTGTCCGCCGAGGCCGGAGGCGCTGATGCATGGCTTTCTCCTGCTTCAGGAGAAGATCAAGACATCCCGCGCACTCACCGGGACGCCCCTGGGGCGGGTTGTAGCGTCATGACCGGGGAGCGGCCTGTCGATCTTCTATCGATCATCGGGAGCTTCGTAGGAGCAGTCGAGGGTCTCGGCGCTGCGCACGGCATTCATGCCTTTGCCGTCCCACCGGAGCAGATCGTCGAGTTCTGTCGGTTCCTGAAAGAACATCCGGCGCTTCAGTTCAGTTTTCTCTCTGACATCTGCGGCGTCGATCATTATCCCGACTTGCCGCGCTTCGAGACGGTTTACCACCTCTATTCGCTGAATAACAAATGGCGCGTTCGCATCAAGTGCCGGCTCGGCGACCCACCGCATGTTCCCTCTGTCACGGGAGTCTGGCGAACCGCCAATTGGCATGAGCGCGAGGCCTGGGACATGTACGGCATCCGCTTCGAAGGGCATCCGGATCTGCGCCGGATCTACATGTGGGATGGTTTTGAGGGCTTTCCGCAGCGGAAGGATTTCCCCTTGAGGGGCTACAAGGACAAGCTGAACCCCTTTGGAGCCGAGGGTCCGCCGCCAACGCAGCCGGACCTCGCCACTAGAGATATACCCCAAGGAGGCCATTAGACGCCGGAGAGTTTGAGATGACCGAAGTCACCGAGCTCATGAGGCCGGAAGGCGAAGCGCTCAATACCAAGGAGGTGCTTCTCAATCTCGGTCCGCAACACCCGAGCACCCATGGGGTTCTGCGGCTCGTGCTGCAACTCGACGGCGAATATGTTGAGCGCATCGACCCCCATATCGGCTATCTGCACCGTGGCACCGAAAAGCTGGCGGAGAGCTTCACCTATACGCAAATCTTCCCGCTGACTGACCGGCTCGACTATCTCTGTCCACCTTCGAACAACCTGGCCTTCGCGCTCGCCGTGGAAAAGCTGCTCGGCATAGAGGCCCCGATCCGGGCGCAATACATCCGCGTGATGATGGCCGAACTCGCAAGGATTTCCGGCCATCTCCTGATCACCGGCGCACTGCCGATGGACCTGGGCGCCATGACCGCGCTGCTTTACGCCATGCGAGAGCGCGAAATGATCATGGACCTCCTGGAAATGATCACCGGTGCGCGCATGCACACGTCCTACTGCCGCGTCGGCGGGGTGCGCGAGGACCTGCCCGACGAGTTCCTTCCGAAGATCCGGGAGTTCTGCGAGATATTCCCGAACAGGATCCGCGACTATGAGCGCCTGATAGAGAATAACCGGGTGTTTCTCAGCCGTACTCAGGGGATCGGCGTGATCTCCGCGGCGGACGCGGTCGACCTCGGCTTGAGCGGACCGAACCTGCGTGCCTCCGGCGTCGACTGGGACATCCGGCGCGACGAACCCTATGAAATCTACGACCGGCTCGATTTTGACGTCATCACGCGCGAGGAGGGCGATTGCTATGCGCGCTGGCTTTGCCGGGTCGACGAGATGCGAGAGAGCATCCGCCTCATCGAACAATGCATGGAGCAGATGCCGGAGGGGCCGTTTCAGGTCGATATTCCGACGATCGCCTTCCCCGTCGATAAAGAGCGCGTGCATTGCTCGATGGAAGCACTGATCCAGCATTTCGATCTCTCCGCCTACGGCTTCGACGTACCCGCGGGGGAAGTCTATTCGGTAATCGAGGCGCCCAAGGGGGAACTCGGCTTCTACATCATCAGCGACGGATCGCCAAAGCCGTTCCGCATGAAGGTGAGGGCCCCGTCCTTCGTCAATCTCCAGGCGCTCTTCGGGGTCACCAATGCACGTTACCTCGCCGATATGATCGCCGTGCTCGGCAGTCTCGACCCGGTGATGGCGGAGGTGGACAAGTAGCAGGGAGGTTTGGACGCGATGACGATGCGCGAAGAGATCGAGGCGGCGGCAGCACGATATCCCGATCGGCGATCGGCGATCATGCCCGCGCTCATGATCGCGCAGAAGGAGCATGGTCATCTGCCCGGCCCGGTGCTCGAAGACGTCGCCGAGATCCTCGGCGTCGAACGCGTTTGGGTCTATGAACTGGTGACCTTCTACACGCTCTTCCATACCGAACCGATCGGCAGGTTCCACCTGCAACTCTGTGACAATGTCTCCTGCATGCTGTGCGGATCCGAGGCGCTGCTGAAGCATCTGGAAACGACGTTGCGGATCAAGAAGGGCGAGACCACGGCGGACGGTGTGTTCACGCTTTCGACCGTCGAATGCCTCGGGGCATGCGAAATGGCTCCGGTGATGCAGGTCGGTGATGATTACCACGGCAACCTTGATAACGCGCGGCTCGATGCGCTGCTGGAGAGCTTTCGCGCGGCGGAGCGGGTGGCGAGCGTCGAGCGCGCTCATCCGCCGTCGCCAGGAGAGTAAGCCATGTTCGAGCCGGTCCTGCTCAGAAATGTCGATGTGCCGGACGGTCATCTGCTGTCGACCTACCAGGTCGGCGGCGGCTACCAAGCGCTCACGAAGGCACTCGGCGAATATACACCCGACGAGATCGTCGAGCTCGTCAAGGAGTCCAACCTGCGCGGCCGCGGGGGTGCCGGGTTCCCGACGGGCATGAAGTGGAGCTTCGTGCCGAAAGCGGCCGGCAAGCCGAAATATCTCTGCTGCAATGCCGATGAAGGGGAACCCGGCACCTTCAAGGACCGCATCATCATGGAGCGCGACCCGCATCAGCTCATCGAGGGGCTGGCGGTCAGCGCCTATGCAATCGGGGCCGAAACCGCTTACGTCTACATTCGCGGAGAATATGTGACGGCTATTCGCCGCATGGAACAGGCGATCGCCCAGGCGCATGAAAACGGCTATCTGGGCACCGGCATTCTTGGCTCCAACTTCAAATTCATGGTCCACATCCATCGCGGTGCCGGCGCCTATATCTGCGGAGAGGAGACCGCAATGCTCGAGTCTCTCGAGGGCAAGCGGGCGCAGCCGCGACTGAAGCCGCCGTTTCCTGCTGTAGCCGGCCTCTATGCCAGCCCAACGGTCATCAACAATGTCGAGACGCTTGCCTGCGTGCCGCATATCGTGATGCGCGGATCGGCATGGTTCCGCGGCATAGGGCCGGACAGGAGTCCCGGCCCGAAGCTCTACTGTGTGAGCGGTCAGGTGCGCAAACCCGGCCTCTATGAGCTGCCGATGGGCATATCGCTGCGGGAACTCGTAGAGGAATACGCCGGCGGACCCCTGCCGGGGCGAAAGATCAAAGCGGTGATTCCTGGCGGGGTCTCGGCGCCGGTGATCCCGGAGAGCGACCTCGAGGTGGGCATGGATTTCGACTCGCTCGCCGCCGCCGGTTCGATGCTCGGTTCGGCGGGCGTGGTCGTGATCGACGACTCGACCTGCATGGTCAAGATCGCAACGCGGATCATCGAGTTCTTCCACCATGAGTCCTGCGGCAAGTGCACGCCATGCCGGGAAGGTTTGAACTGGACCGTGAAAGTCCTGCGGCGCATCGAGGCAGGCGAGGGCGAAACCGGCGACCTGGAGCAGTTGGAGATGCTCTGCAAGGGCATTTTCGGTAACACGTTTTGTGCACTGGGCGACGGCGCGGCCATGGGGCTGCGCGCCGCGCTCAAGCATTTCCGCGAGGAGTTCGTCGCCCATATCGAAGAGCGGAGGTGCCCTTTCCACTGAGGGGCACCGGGCCGGTCTGGGAGGAAGTATGGTCAAGGTTACGATCGACGAACAAACCCTGGAGGTCGAGGCTGGCTCGACGGTGCTCGCCGCCGCCGAGCGACTGGGCATCGAGATCCCCACCTTCTGCTATTGGAAGCGGCTGCCGCCACTCGCCTCCTGCCGCATGTGTCTGGTAGAGATCGAGGGGCTGCGGCGGCTGCAACCGGCCTGCGCCACGGTGGCAGCGGACGGCATGGCAGTGCGGACAAATACGCCGCTGATCGAAGAAACGCGCGCGTCCATGCTCGACATGCTGCTCGCCAATCACCCCCTCGATTGCCCGATTTGCGACAAGGGTGGCGAATGCGAGCTTCAGGACATGGTCATGGCGTATGGGCCCGGCGAAAGCCGGTTCCGCGACCCCAAACGTGTGTTCCATTCGAAGGACATCCGTCTGAGCCCGGTGATCATCATGAATGTCAACCGGTGCATCCAGTGCCAGCGCTGCGTGCGCATGTGCGAGGAGGTCGTGGGCGCGGTGGCGCTAGGCACGGTCGAAAAGGGCATGGACACCGCCGTCACCGGTTTCGAAGGGAGTCTTGCAAGCTGCGACCAGTGCGGCAACTGCATCGAGGTCTGCCCGGTCGGCGCGCTGATGAGCTTCCCCTATCGCTATAGGGCACGGCCCTGGGATCTCGCCGAGACCGACACGATCTGCCCGCATTGCGGCACCGGATGCCAGCTCACTGTCGGAGCGCGCAAGGGTGAGTTCATGCGGGTCCGCTCGGACTGGGAGCATGGGGTCAACTGCGAAACCCTCTGCGTGCGCGGCCGCTTCGGCCTCGATTTCATCGAGGGCCGGGATCGCATCAAGCGGCCGATGATTCGCCGCGACGGCGCGCTCACGCCGGTGTCATGGGAAGAGGCGGGCGAATTTCTCCGCCAGCGCCTCGCGGCGGTGGAGGGCAGGGCCGCCGGCGGGCTCATCTCGCCGCGTCTGCCGAACGAGGTGCTCTACCAGTTCCAGAAGCTGATGCGGACGGTGTTCCGCACCAATAATGTCGACTGCTCGTCCCGCTGGTCCACGCCTCTCGACATCCTGGCTCCGCTGGTAGCAAGTTTTTACAGCCGTGGCGCTCTAGAACAGGTGATCGGCAATGACTGCGTCCTCGTCGTAGGTGGCAACGTGACCGAGGAGAACCCGGTCACCGAATACCTCCTGCGCGATGCCGCGCGGCGGCGGGATACCGGCTTGCTCATGCTTTCGGCGCGGCCATCGCGGCTCGACGCCGATGCCCGGGCGGTTCTTCGCGTTCAGCCCGGCGGCGAGGCTCAGAGCCTGGCCGCGGTCGTGGCTGCTCTCGCGGCCGTGGCCGATGAGGGTTTGCCGGGCGACATCCCTGCGAAGACCCCCAGTTCCGCGGCGGGCGCAAATGACGCGTTGGACCGTCTGGTCGTAATGCTCAAGGAAGGTCGCAACGTCACTGTCCTGGCAAACGTCGATCTGCTGAGATCGCCGCTGGCGCGGGAGATGCTGCAGCAGCTCGGCAACCTTCTGCAGCTCCTGCGCCTGCTCGGCAAGGAACCCTCGATGCAGTTCCTCTTCGATCGTGCCAATCAGATGGGCGCCTGGGACATGGGTGTACTGCCGGGAGTTTTGCCGGGGCTGGGCCCCGTCGCCGATGAGGCCACGCGCACGAAGTTCGAACGGAGCTGGGGCGCGGAGATCCCTTGCAAACCGGGCGCCGATGTCGACGCGATGCTGGAACTCTGCGAGAACGGGCGGATGGGCGTGCTCTATGTGGTCGGAAGCGACCCGATGATGTCCTATCCCGACCGGGAGTTCGTCGAGCGCGCACTCGGTGCCGCCAGTCTTCTGATTGTGCAGGAGGCGTTTTTCACAGATACGGCGGGATTGGCCGACGTCGTGCTGCCCGCCGCCGGTTACGGCGAAGAATCCGGCACGTTCACCAACAATGAAGGCCGTATCCAGGCGCTTCGCAAATTCCGCGAGCCGCCTTTTGACGCCCGGAGCAATCTGGCGATCTTCGACTTTATCGCGGCGCTCCGGGAGCAGCCGCTGCAGCTATCGGCCAGTGCCGCCGTTTTCGATGAGATAACCCGGTTGGTTTCCGCCTATGAAGGCTTGACATGGGAAGGGCTTGGTGGCGACGGTGCATTTACCAGGTCAGCCCCGAGGCCTTGGGCCGGTGCGCCCTTCGCTCCTCCGCCCCCGACCCGGGTGACGGACGTGCTCCAGCTGATCACCGGCAACTGCCTGTTCCACAATGGCTATGTTTCCGAACGCTCGCAAACCCTGAATTCGGTCGCGGATGACCCGTTTATCGAGATGAGCGCTCGGGATGCCGCTCGTCTTAGCCTCTCGGACGGCGATCAGGTGCTCGTGCGGTCTGCCCGGGGCGAGCTGACGGCGAAGCTCAAGGTTAACAAGCGCTTTCCGGACGGGCTCGTGTTCGTTCCCGAAAACTACCGCGCCCTGCGGCTCAACAGTCTGATGCGGCGGGGCGAGTATCCATGTCCGGTGGAGATTCGCGCATGCGCAAAGGCAGCGTCTGCTCTGGAGGAGGATCGGGTCTGATTGCATCCGGATTTGCGGGCAGAGGGTCACTGCAGCCTTGCTGAAGGGGTCCACTCTCAGGCAATCCGCGGCAGGTGACTTCGTCAGCGATAGTTGGCCCCGCAAATATAATCGTGCATGTCCCGCTCCGCTTGCAATGCCTCTTCGAGCCGGTGTTTGACCACGTCGCCGATGCTAACCACGCCGACGGCATCGTTGCCGTCCATGACCAATACATGGCGTGTGCGCCGCTCCGTCATGATCGACATTACGAACGGGAGGAAATCCTCCGTCGAGCAGGTCGCGACAGTGCGGTTCATGATTTCTCCCACCCGCATGAGGGGTGCTTCGGAGCCGTACTCGGCCACGGCATAGCAGCAGTCCCGCTCCGAGAGTGTGCCCAAGCATTCCCCTGGCGAACGGCCGACGACGACAAAGCCGATATTCCTGTCGCGAAACAGCTGCAATACTTCCACCATCGTGTGGTCCGGCGTGACCGAGAAGATTTCGGGAGACTTGCTCCTCAGGATTTGGCAGATGTGCATCAGAGCCTCCAGTCCTGCTCCGGCGCGACGCCGGGCGCGCCGTCACTTTCGTCGAATATTCCGCCACCAATTGTAACCGCGTGGCTCGCTCGCCTCGACCAGAACGTCGCGTTCGGTTTTCAGGCGCGCAGCGACGACGCCGCCGGTCATCGCCTTGCCCGGCTTGGCGAGCAGATCGTCACGGCCGATCACCAAGTCGCGCGAGGAGAAACTCGAAAACTCATATTGTTGGCCAAGAGCGATCGCGTCCGCCGGGCAGGCGTCCTCGCAGAGCCCACAGAAGAGACAGCGGGCTGTGTCGATCTCGAACTTGGCCGGGCGCCGATTGCCCTTCTCGTCCTCGTAGGGGACCACTTCGATGCAGTCGCAGGGACAGATCCGCGCACAGAGCTCGCAGGCGACGCATTTGATCTCGCCCTCGGCGTCACGTTTGAGGAAATGGTGCCCGCGATAACGCGAATAGGGCAGCCACTTCTCCTTGTCCGGATATTGCATGGTAACGGGTTTGGAAAACATGTAGCCGAAGGTCAAAGCCAAACCATTCGCCAGATCGGCGAAGAAAGCCCAGCCGATCCATCTTCCAGCTTTGTCCAGTGCGTGCGACATGGCCGCCTCGCTGCGGCTCCTGAGAGTCTTCTTGCATGTCCGTACCCAGAGCTTCTGGGCGGCATGCATCAGGAGAAAACAACACCGCTGATGATTATGTTCGCCAAAGACAGGGGAAGCAAGACCTTCCATCCGATTGCCATCAGTTGGTCATAGCGGTAGCGGGGGAAGGTAAAGCGGAACCATATGAACAGATAGATAAAGAAGGCAACCTTCAGCAAAAACCAGAGGAGCGGCGGCAGCGGGATGAGCACGCCGTTCCACCCGCCGAAGAACAGGATTACAGTGAGGACCGACACCAGCACCATCACGACATATTCGCTGACCATGAACAAGGCGAAGCGGATGCCGCTATATTCGGTGTGGAACCCGGCTCCCAGATCGCCTTCGGCTTCCGCAAGATCGAAAGGAATTCGCTGCGCTTCTGCAAGGCCTGCGACGAAGAACACGAAAAATCCGATCGGCTGATAAACGACATTCCAGACGTCGCTTTGCGCCCGCACGATGTCCAGCAGGCTCATGGATTGCGCCAGCATGACGACGCCGATGACCGCGAACCCCATCGGAATCTCGTAGCTGATCATCTGCGCGCAGGTCCGCAGAGAGCCTAGGACCGCATATTTGCTGTTAGCCGCCCAGCCGCCGAAGATGACGCCATAGACCTCCAGCCCAATGACCGCGAAGACGAAAAGCAGCGCTACGTTCAGGTTGGAAATGTAGAGAGTGATCTCGTTGCCAAGAACCGAAACAGTTTCGCCGAAGGGGATTGCGGCAAACACCACGAAGGGCGGGGCAAGCGCCAGGATCGGAGCCAGTTTAAACAGGAAGCGGTCGGCCTCGGCCGGTATATGGTCCTCTTTGGTCAGGAGCTTGATACCGTCCGCTACCGGCTGCAGAAGACCGTGCCAGCCCACGCGCATCGGCCCCATCCGCTGCTGCATGTGCCCCGCTATCTTACGTTCCAACCACGTTAGCGGCAGGGGTAGCAACAACAGAATCGCGATCAGCAACGCGACCTTGAAGACGATCAGACCGAGAGCGACGACAAGTTCCATTACGGCACGTCCTGCCCAGTCCCGCGCGTGCAAGCCGACGCGCAAAGCACGCTGTGGCACTTTCGATCGCTGCATGTTTCAGCCTTAGTCGGCAAACATAAGGAACATGCAGCAGCGCGCAGCTTTGCGCATCTTGCACGTACACGGTACAGCCGTCACGCTCCACTTGCAACTACACTGCAGAACTCGACTAGCGCCCCATCGCCTGTGCGCTTGATCACGTAACCCTCGTGGCATTGAACAGCCGACATCCTGCTGGGGCAATGACTGCCCCGGCAACTTTCGGACATTCCACCCTGTGACGCCGAAAGTCAGCTCGGGGGATGGGCGTGATTTCGGCCGAGAGCGAGCGAAGTTCCGCAAGGGGACGAAGGGAGCCGGTCTTCACGAGCCTTTACACGGCTTGCTGAGAGGGATGTGCACGTTCCAGGCTTGATGGATCGAATCATGTATCGACCGGAACTCGTTTCCCCAGAAGCGGCAATGGTGAGTTCGGGACGTCGGAACGACTAGGATTCGAGCCTGCTCTGGAATGACAGTTTCAGACGCCGCTCAGCTCTGTTAACCCGCACAGCGAACGAAAGCGCCCTGCCATTGGAACTTGTCGGCCACAGCGGGGCCCACGACGCGTGGTTCGCGTGGAGGTACAGCGCGCACGAAAGTGCGTCCGACATCGGCATCATCGAGGATCGGGTCGCGTGTCCTCAACAGGGAGGCAGCCTGGCGGGTGACCAATGAGGCCTGTCCACGCGCAATATGCGCCTGACGATCGCGAGGCATCGTCGGTTACAGTAGACGAGAGAACCCGATAGCGGTGTCCATGCGGAGAAGCAACCTTGAGAGCATTGTCTTAGTGACGGGTAGACATGTAAACTCGTTAGCATCGTTCTCAAATGTCTCCGTGCGCCGGATCGAATGGGCGATGCTTTGTGTCCGCTGAATTGCATCGACCGCCAATCTTTGCGCCGACCTGCGCTGCTTCATTATGGTGATTTGATGTTTGAGGAGTCGTTCCCATGAGCATCACCCAGATTTCGCAACCTGTCACGCCAGGCGAACCCGCTCCGGATTTTGTTTTACCCGCAGTGGACGGCAGCGGGACGATCTCCTTGGCCGACTATCGTGGGAGGACCCCACTTTTTCTTGCACTGTTCATTGGCCTCTGGTGTCCATTCTGCCGCCGCGCAATTGCCCAGATCGCAGCATCAGAGTCTGCACTTAAGTCTGCAGGAGTTGAAACGCTCGGAGTTGTGGCTACAGCCCCCGACAACGCCCAGCTTTATTTCCGATTCAGGCCCACACGCCTCCGTCTGGCGGCTGATCCGGAACTCTCGACGCATCAAGCATACGGCGTCCCAAGACCCATACCGACGCCGGAGTTCCTGAGGGCGCTGGATACGACCCTGATCAACCCAGACGGCTTGTTCGCAGAACCGCTGCCGATCACGCATGCGGCCGAGGCCATTGGAAAGCTAGACAACTACAAGTATAATGAAACGGATCAAGCCGATATGGAGCGGCAGTGGCCCCAGCTTAAGGGCCAATTTTTAATTGATAGGGCCGGCTTCGTCCGCTGGGCCTACATTGAGTGCGCGGCCGATGGGCTAGCCGGGTTGGGGAAGTTTCCTTCAGCCAACGAAGTCCTGGCCGCAGCCCGCGCGCTAGCCGACTAACCACGGCCGGTTCATGGGCGGCCGGCCAGTACCATCCCGGACTGAAAGGGTGAGCAGCATCTGCACCCGCTTCTCGCCAGCTTCGGCGGCGCTGCGGGCAACAGCAGCTTTCTCTACGGCGCGAGCAAGTCTGGCATTGTCCGATGTGGAAACAAAGGCGCGTGCGCTTGATGGGGTGTGTCGGAACGGCCAGCTATTCGACGTCTTCTCCGCGCAAAGCGCTGTCGGTTTGTGCCGTGTGGCGCCTGTGAGAATGGCCATTGGAGACTGCGGCCATCAAGAGCGGCTTCTGCCAAAGGTAGTTGTTAATGGCGATGTTCCCGTAGGTAATCTTCCCGTCACAGGTAATCGCAATGAGCAATAATATTTGGCGCATAGTCGCTGGCTGCAGGCGGGCCTTCGAGACGACCCTCGGATGTATCCAGTTTCTCCTACGGCTAATCGAGAAACGGCAGGACAACCAGCCCTTCGGGATCGAGCCCGTGCTGGTTGCATACATCCTGTGCCAGGGAAAAGTACCGCTCGGCCTCGGCCATATCGCCGACGTCGAGACACAGTGTAGCTAGGCCGTCATAACACGGAAAGAGCATTTGCGGCTCGCCTGTTTCCCGCGCCACTTCTAGTGCCTCATTGTAACAGCGTGCCGCGAGTTCCGGCTCCCCATGGCACTGATGAATCTGTCCAAGGACTATGAGCGGGACAGGCAGATGCTCGCGCTGGTCGAGTGCGCGGTCTAGTTCGATCGCCTTTTCGGCGGCAGGAACGCCCTCGCCGCCGCAGCGGTCGGTGAAGGTGCAACTGACGACAGCCAGATTGGCGAGAAGACGCGCTTGAAAGCCGAGATCGCCAATGCGGCGCGCAACTTCGAGGCCTCGCCGACACACCTGGATTGCCCGTGCCGGATCGATCACAGTGTAGAGCACGCCAAGATTCGTGTAGCCACGGCACGCGGCGCTCAACAGGCCGGCAGCCTCGGCAACGTTGACGCTCTGCTCCACCTCTATCACCGCTTCGCGGCATCGCTCGAGCCGCGCCAGAGCGACCCCCTTTGTGTTGAGCGCCTCTGCGGTCGCGTGTGCCGCCTCCAATCTGGTCCCCTCGTCGGCATCAACCGGCAGCGACTCGGCCTGTTCGAGCGCCTTCTCAGCCCATTTTATGGCGTTGGAGTGCTCACCGATGCGAAATGCCAGACGACCACGCTCCTGGAGCAGAAGCGCCTGTTCGATACGCGCGTCAGTTCCTTCAAGCAACAGCGCCGCTTCGGCATAGTGTGCCTCGGCGTGGGTTCTTTTGCCGGCTTGCCAAAGTAGTCGGCCGAGTTTGCGCAATATCCGTGCCGCCCCAGCGCGGTCGCCTGTGGCTCGGCGAGCCACGAGCACCGTCCGGTAGTGTTCATGAGCTGCCTCTCGCCGCCCCGTCGTACCGCAAAGATCGGCGATGCGCTCGCGCAGAGAGAGCCTCAGTTCCACGGGTTCCGGGTCGTCGGCAAGCGCCGTCAGCGCCTGTTGGTAGTGCCGGATAGCGTCGTCATTTGCGTAGACCGCGCGTGCCCGGTCACCGGCCGAACGTAAATAGCGCGCACCCTTTGCCCTGTTCGGGCTCAGGCTGAAATGATGGCCGAGAAGCAGCAGGTCCTCGAGGCGCTCTGGGTCTTGCCCGCATGATTGTTCCAACGCCATCCCGACCTGCCCGTGCATTTCGGTGCGCCGCTGCAGAAGGAGGTTTTGGTAAATCACGTTCTGGAGCAGGGCCTGCGTGAAACGATACGAGCGAGACGCGATTGAACCGCCAGCGGCCACTTCCTCGATGATCTCCGCATCACAGAGAATATCTAGCCCCGTCTCGATTTTCTTTGGGTGGGCTGAAATCGCGGCAAGCAGCGTTGCGTCGAAGCGTGGACCGAGGACCGCCGCCTCTTGGGCCAGCCTTCGCGCTTCGGGCGGCAGCCTGTCCGCCCGGGCGAGCAATATTGCCTGAATACTCGCCGGAATCTCGACCGCCGTTTCACTTGATGCAGCCCGCCAATGAAGCCCGTCGCGCTCCAGGATCCCGCCCTCAATGAAGCCGCGCACAATCTCCTCGATAAATAGCGGGTTTCCGCCGGCGCGGTCGAGAATCCGGCTTCCGAGTAAGTTCAACGTCTGGTCCCATCTGTTGCCGAAAAGGGAGGCGAGCAGCTTTCGCCCACCATTGTCGTCAAGCGGAGCGAGACGAAGCGTCGTATGGCTGATGCGCCTGGAATCGAGTTGTTCCATGTCAAATGTCGGGCGATGGGTGAACACCATGATCAGCCGCTGCCGTTCCAGCCGGTCCATCAGGAATCGTAGCGCCTCCAACGACACAGCGTCGGCCCAATGCAAATCCTCCACCACTATCAGCAGCGGCCCGAGAGCCAGCCGCCTTTCGAAGATGGTGCGGATCGCAAAGAAGATCTGCCTGCGGAGTTGTTCGGGTTGGACATGCCGCAACGCGCCGTCCGGACCGCCGAGGCCGACGACATGGAGCAGAAGCGGCGTCAGGCTGACCGCCTCATCTCGGTTCAGGCCAAGTTCGCCCAGCAGATCGGAAAGCCTTGCTTTAGTCTCAGCTACCGGGCCGCCTTGCCGCATACCGGCGGCGCTTCTAACGACGGCAGCAAGCGTACCATAGGACTGCTCACCGAGCGGCGAGCAGGCTGCCTGCCTGATCGCGACAGCGGCAAAGCGTTGTTCGTCGCCAATGCGTGCGATGAATTCGTTAACCAGCCGCGACTTGCCGATCCCAGCTTCTCCGACCAGCCGCACCAGTTGGGCCGAACCTCTGCAAGCCAGATCGAGGCTCGCGAACATACGCTCGAGCTCGGCCTTCCGGCCGATCAGCGGAGTGCTGAGGCCCAGCGCCTCCAATCCACGCGCAGGACGCGGGGCTTCGCGCAACCCCTTTAGGCGGTAGACAGGTATGCTTCCTGTCTTCCCGCGCAGCATGGTCTCGCCGAGCGTCTCAAAGAAGAAGGCATGCCGGGTGAGGCGTTGGGTCAATGGCCCGACCAGCACCTCGCTGGGCGAAGCCATGGACTGTAGCCGTTGCGCTGTATTTACTGTGTCGCCGGTCACCGAATAAGATTTAGCGCTTCCCGCGCCAAAGCCGCCGGTGACCACCGGTCCGGTGTTGACGCCGATGTGGAGGATTGGCGGCGCGCCGGCCCG
The DNA here is from genome assembly GCF_007827695.1 of Sinorhizobium medicae. Taxonomy (GTDB): domain Bacteria; phylum Pseudomonadota; class Alphaproteobacteria; order Rhizobiales; family Rhizobiaceae; genus Sinorhizobium; species Sinorhizobium medicae. Next base: position 74,510 of record NZ_VITA01000019.1, read on the forward strand.
CGCCTGCCAGCGCTCGCCCATGCGTGAAGCCCGCTCGACCATGTCGAGGGCGGCGCGAAGCGCTCGCTCGGGGTCTTCCTCATGCGCGATCGGCGCGCCGAACAGCGCGAGCAGGGCATCGCCAATGAACTTGTCAACGAAGCCGCCAAAACTCTGGACTGCCTCGGTAAGCTCCTCGAACAGCTCATTTTGCAGTGCCTGCATGAGTTCCGGGTCGATTTGCTCGGACAGTGCAGTGAAGCCGCTGAGATCCGCGAATAGAATGGTGATGGTCCGGCGGTCGGCATCGACGGCGGGCAGGGCCGGTTGCTTAATCTTCTCGGTCAGCGCCGAAGCGGCGCGGCTGGTAGGCTTCCCCTCTGCGCCCGCATCGTTCGTCGGAGCGCCGCATTTTGGGCAGAAGGCAAAGTCAGACGGGCACGGGTAGCCGCAGCCAAGGCAGGACGTTGGTTGCCTCATGCCGCAAGTAGGGCAGAAGGCAAAGCCGCCTTGGATCTCGAGCCCGCAACCCGCGCAGTTCATCGATTGACCCCATGCGATCATCGATAGGCCTCGGACCAGTTCCAGAAGTGTTCCAATACGGAGAATGAGAATGGACCCGTAAGGGTAAACGGGCAAGCAGCGAGAACAAAACGACGCTGACGGGACGCCAGCAGCCAACCCTAGCGTGGCGGAGTGCCGAGCGCGTTCCAACGGCCGTTATCTACCTGTTTTGGCCCTCGCGTTCGACGGCCTGACCGATCAGCCTCCGAGACACGTGTGACTTGCAATGGTCGCAATGATTGGGCTCCGAAGCCGGACGGCACCTATATTCGCATCGTACGCTTCACGACAGCCTGCTCAACGAAGAGCCAAACTCGCTCCGCGAGGTGATCTCCTAACATGAAGTTCTGACCTCTCATGTTTTCGAGAAGCAGGCAGTCGGCAGCCTGAAGCTGAGGGTGCACGGCTTCAACTGAGGACGCCGCGTGCGGTTTCGTCCTGGATTTCGAAATCGTGGTCTAGCGGCGGAGAATGGCATCCGCCGCTTTTTCCGCAATCATGATTACCGGTGAGTTCGTGTTTCCGGAGACGATGCTGGGCATGATCGAGGCGTCGACGACACGCAAGCCATCAAGACCATGAACCTTAAGCGAAGGGTTCACCACCGCCATCGGATCGCTGCCCATCTTGCAGGTGCCCACCGGGTGAAAGATCGTCGTCGCGATGTCGCCGGCCCGGCGGATAAGTTCATCCTCGCTTTGGAACTCCGCGCCCGGCAGCATTTCTGCCGGCTTAAATCGTGCGATCGCCTTTGTCGCCATCAGGCTGCGGGCATGGCGGATCGCCTGCGCCGCAAGGAGCCGGTCACCGGCCGTCGACAGGTAGTTCGGCCGGATATCGGGTGCGGCGGAGGCATCCCCTGTCGTGACATGCACACTTCCCCGGCTCTCCGGCCGCAGATTGCAAACCGACACGGTGACGGCGGGGTGTTTGTGCAGCGGCTCTCCCAAACGATCGGTGCTCAGCGGCTGCACGTGATATTCGAGATCTGCGGTTGCGACGGACGGGCTGCTCCTGGCGAATATGCCGAGCTGACTCGGCGCCATGGATAGTGGGCCTGAACGCCTCAGCATGTATTCGAGGCCCATTCCCATACGGGAAAAAACGCTGTGATAGAGCTGGTTCAGCGTTTTTGCCCCTTCGATGCGAAAAACTGTGCGGATCTGAAGATGATCCTGCAGATTTTCGCCGACACCCGGGAGATCGTGGACCAGCTCTATACCGGCCGCCGAGACGACGTCCGGTCGCCCCACCCCGGACAGCTCGAGGATTTTCGGCGAGTTGATCGCGCCTGCAGAGAGAATGACCTCGCGGGTCGCTCGCGCCTCCCGGATCCGTCCGTGCAAGCGGAAGCGGATGCCCTTCGTCCTGCGGCCCTCGAAGATCAGGCGCTCCGTCTCTGCGCCGGTCAATACCTTGAGATTCGGCCGCTTCATAGCGGGGCGCAGGAAGGCCTTCGTCGTGTTCCAGCGCACGCCGCCACGCTGGTTCACCTCGAAATAGCCGGACCCCTCGTTGTCCCCGATATTGAAATCTTCCGTCTTTGGAATGCCGAGCTCCTCCGCCGCATCGCGAAAGGCGTCGAGGATCGGCCAGGACAGGCGTTGCCGCTCGACGCGCCATTCCCCGCCTGCGCCATGCATCGCCGACGTGCCGCGGTGGTTATCCTCCGATTTCAGGAAATAGGGAAGCACATCGTCCCAGGCCCAACCGGCGTTGCCGGCTTGGCGCCAGCCGTCGTAGTCGGCCGCTTGACCGCGCATATAGATCATGCCGTTGATGGAAGAGCAGCCGCCCAGCAGCTTGCCACGCGGATAGGGCAGGCTGCGTCCGTTGAGACCGGGCTCCGCAGCCGTCCTCATCATCCAGTCGGTTCTCGGGTTGCCCATGCAGTAGAGATAGCCGATCGGTACATGAACCCAGTGGTAGCGGTCACTGCCGCCTGCTTCGAGCAGCAGGACCCGGTTTCTCGGGTCGGCCGAAAGCCGGTTTGCGAGAACGCAGCCAGCGGAGCCGGCGCCGACGACGATGAAATCGTATGTTTCGTTCGGATGCGGATTCACGCCGCCGCTCCCGCCGTCGTGGCCTCAATTGCCGAGAGGCGCCGCCAGAGCGGCGCCATTGCATCGGCGATGTCTCGGTAAAGTGCGTAGCGCCGGGCATAATGCGGTTCGCGTGCCGTATTCGGGCGATAGTGCCGATCGGTTTTCACCATGGCCGCCGCACCCTCTGCAAAATCCGAGAAAATACCGACGCCAGTGCCCGCCGCGATTGCCGCACCCAAGGCGCCCGTCTCACGCGAGCGCGCGACAGAGACCGGCACGCCCAGCACGTCGGCGAATATTTGCGGCCATACCAGGCTGCGCGAGCCGCCGCCGGAGAGTATCGCCTCGTCGAAGTCGGCGCCCGCTTTCCGTATAGCCTCGATATGCTGGCGGTGACCAAAAGCCACGCCTTCGAGGACCGCTCGGACGAGGTGGCCCTTCGTGTGCCAGCCGGCGATGCCGTAGAAGCCGGCCCGGGCGCTGCCGTCCTGTTGGGCGCCGTAGAGAAAGGGATGGTAGAGGGGGTCGTCGGAGGCAGGCTCGCTCGAGGACGCCAGCTCGCAGCAGAGATCGAACGGAGAGCGCCCTTCGCAGCGAATGTCGGAGAAGAACTCGCGTACCAGCCACTCGAGGTTTGCCGCGGATGTCGCGCTGGACTCTATCGCCATGTAACGGTCGCGGTCGAACGTAGAAGACATGAATACCGGTCCATCGAGCTCTGGGCCTTCGATGATCACCTGGTTGATGCTCCACGTCCCCGCGATGATGGAAGCGGCGCCCGTGCGCGTAACCCCGGAACCGATCGCCGAGGCAACCACGTCGAAAAGGCCGCCGACCACCGGTGTCCCGGCGGCCAGGCCCGTCTCGGCCGCGGCAGCCTCGGTGAGACGACCTGCGATATCGGCGCTTTCCACAAGCGGCGGCAGAAGGTCCATGCTGTCGGACAGCCCGTATGCCGCCATGAGCGCCGCGTCGTAGTGGCGGCCGGCGAGATTGAGCAAGCCGCAGCCGGTCATGTCTGAAACGTCGCTGACGCGCGCGCCCGTCAGTCGGTTGACGATGAAGTCCTTACAGAGAAAGACCGTGCCGAGGCTTGCGAAGACCTCCGGCCGGTGCCGCTTCAACCAGGCGAGAAGGGTCGGGGTCTGCGAGGGCCAGGGCCGCTGCCGACCGATAGGGTAGGTCCGTTCCCCGACACCTTGCGACTTCCATTCGTCGACCAGTGCCGCCGCTCGGGTGTCGAGCGATTGGATAGCGAGAAGCGGCCGTCCATCCCGATCGAGCGCGTAGAGCCCGTTGCCATGGCCGGCGCAGCCGATTGCCCCGATTTCGCCGGCGTCGATCTCCGCCTCATCTATGCATGTGCGGATAACGCGGCGTGCATTCTGCCAAAGCTCGTCAAGGCCGCGCTCGACATGGCCCGGCGAGGGCATCCGGCTGTGTCCCTCGGCCGCGGCGGAGGCGATTTCACTGCCCTCCCGGTCGAAGATCACCGCTTTGATGACGGTGTTGCCGGCATCGAGTCCCAAAAGATAGCGTCCCATGCAAAACCCCTCCCAAGTTCCGAAAGCCGATCAGCCCTGCCGATACAGCGAGAAAGCCTCTTCGCCGCTGGCATTCTCGTGCACGATCGCCATCAAGCCGCGCACCACGGCTTTCGGATCGGGGTGCTGATAGATGTTGCGCCCGTAGACCATGCCCATCGCTCCCTGCTTCATCAAGGCTGACGACTTGTCGAAGACGGACCGCAGATCCTCCTTGCCGCCGCCGCGCACGAGAACCGGGCAGCGCGCAGTCTCCACCACCCGATGGAAATCCTCCGCATGAGTGGTGGGATCCGCCTTGATGATGTCGGCCCCCATCTCCCGGGCTAGACGTGTGAGGGTGACGATCTTTTCGGCGTCGCCGTCGACCATGTAGCCGCCATGCTCGGTCACCGGCTGCATGACGAGCGGCTCTATCATGAGCGGCATACCATATGTGTCGCAATCTGCCCGGACGCGGGCGATATTCTGCACGCATTGGCGGAAGAGATCCGGTTCGTCCGGCAGCATGAACAGGTTGACGACCACGCAGGCCGCATCCATCGCAAGCGCCCCGATCAGGGGCTCGGCCTCGTTCTGCAACACCGCCCACATGTCGCGGTGACGCAGGCGATTATAGGGATTGCCCATGTCGAGGCGCATTACCAGCGCCGGCCTGTCCTTGCCGGGAAGCTCCTGCAGGAGATCGGCCTGGCCGAAATTCATCTGAATGGCGTCGGGTCCCGCCTCGACCAGCGCGCTTACCACGGCCTCCATGTTTTCCAGCCCGCTCAGAAAGGACGGCTCGTTGCAGACCCCGTGGTCGATGGCGACATCCAGGCAGCGTCCGCCGTTGAACATGCGGTTCATCCGCACCTTGCGATTGCTTTTCATACTCTTCTCCTTCTTCAAATGTTGCGCAGTGCACGTGCGTCGTGGCGGCTGCAAAGGATCGCGGTGTCAGCCAGCTGCCATGGCCTTGTCTCCAGGCTGGTGCGTTCGAGCCCCGAGCGTCTGCTCGTCGATGCCATGGCGTTCTAGCAAGAGTGCAAGGCACCGGGCCCGCTCGCTCAGCCGGCGCGCCGTCGACCACCCCTTCTCCTCCGCCAGGAGTTCGAGTGCAGCGTCCAGAATGCCGAGGGAGAGCGCGCCGGAAACGGCGAGCGTGGTGCGGCGCAAGAGCAGGTCGTCCAAATGCTCCACCGCCTCGTTGCGGATCAGGAACAGAACTTCGCGTGTTGAATAATCGGCACCCGGGATCACGGCGTCGCTTGCCTGACCGATGAATGACGCCACCGGTTCGGCATCCGTACCGTAGCGGGAGAACAGTTCGGCCGCCTGTGTCCGGGGCAGGCCGAAGCGGAGGGCGAGTGCGGAGATCCAGCTGTCCCGATCGGCCGGAAAATGGCGGCCACCGCCGATTGCGCGGTCGGCCGTCGAAACGTGGCGCGGACGGCCGAGCCGTTCCAATGCCATATTCGCGGCAAGCTCGCCGAAGGACCGAAACGTCGTCCACTTGCCGCCGATCATACAAAGTACCGGTGTGCCGGCATTCTCGATCGTGGTGCAGAAATGGTCGCGCGGGATGCGGCCGGTGAAATTGTCGCTGCTCGCGGGCAGCGGTCGCACGCCGGAGAACTGAAACACGATCTCCGTCGGCGCGATCTCGATGCCGGGCAGCACGAAGGCCAGCGATTGCAGAATGTAGTCGCGTTCCTCTTCCTCGCACCTGACCGTCTCGGGATCGTCGACTCGAATGTCGGTCGAGCCGACCAGCACCTTGCCGAAATAGGGGAAGAGGATGCAGATGCGGCCGTCCTCGTTCTCGTAATAGATCATGTGATCTCCGAGCGCTTCGCGCAGTTGCGGATTGTCTATAACGAGATGCGAGCCTTTGGTGCCGCCCACCAGCGGGCCGCAGCCGTTGTCGGGCGGCAGCAGCGCACCGTTGGTGATGTCGATCCAGCCGCCGGTCGCGTTCACGATCAGCCCGGGCTTGATCTCGACGCCGGCCCCGTCGATCGTGTCTACCACCAGAAAGCCACCGCTCTCGCTTCTGCGAAGCTCCGCATAGTTCAGCGCGGCCGCTTCGGACGAGGCGGACAGGCCATCCTGCAGCAGCTCCATTCCGATCCGCTCGGGGTGGCGCACCCATGCGTCGTAATAGGTGGCGGAACTGCGGATCGTCGGATTGAGAGCGGGCCATTTCGCGAGCGTCGAACGACGGCCGCGAAACCTGTGGCGCGGCATCAGCGCCCGCTTGCGTGTCAGCAGGTCATAGATCGAAAGTCCCGCTTTGATGGCGATCGCCCCGCGGCGGCTCGGTCGACGGCTCAGGCCGAGGAAGCGAACGATGCCGTTGGCAAGGCCGGAAAAAACGTCGAAGATCGGGACGGTCGTCGCAAGTGGCGCGACGAGGTGCGGCGCGTTTCTGAGCAGCCGGTCCCGCTCGACGAGCGATTCCTTTACCAGCGTGAATTCGCCGTTTTCGAGGTACCGCAGGCCGCCATGAACCATTCGTGACAATGCAGCACTCGCACCCGAGCAGTAGTCGTGCTTCTCGATGAGCAGAACGCGCAATCCCTGCAGCGCGAGTTCGCGAAAGACGCTGAGCCCGTTGATGCCGCCGCCGAGGACGCACACGTCCACCTTCGGGCTCCGGCGAAGCCCGTCAAAAATCTCTGTTCTTGTCATGGGGCGGTCCGCTACCTGTCCATGTTTACCAGCGCAGCCGCTCTTGCGGCATTGATCGCCGAGAGGTCGTCCGCGTTGAGCCGGATTGTGCCGGCTCTTGCATTGTCGCGTGCCTGAGCCGGATTGCGCGCGCCGCAGAGCGCGAAGGTGATGCCGGGCTGTGCCAGGGTCCAGGCGATGACGATCTGGGCGATCGTCGCCTCATGCTTCTGCGCGACCGGCCGGATCGTTTCGGCGAAACGCATGATCTTTTCGCGGTTTGAGGCCGAGAAGCGCGGATTGGCCTTGCGCTGGTCGTCTCCGGAAAACACGCGTTCTGGTCCGATCCTCCCGGAGAGGAGCCCCAGGGCCAGCGAAGAATAGCTGAGTGTAGCCACCCCGTTCGCGGTTGTGACCGGCAGGAGATTCCCTTCGATCTCCCGGTCGAGCATGCTGTACCGTTCCTGGATTGCATCGAGGCCGCCGATCTTCACATAGATCTCCAACTCTTCCAGGTTCACATTGCTGGCGCCGATCGCGCGGATCTTGCCCGCGGCGCGCAGCTCCTCGAGCGCCTGCATGGTTTCCTCGATCGGCGTCGTCGGATCCTGCCAATGGGTGATGTAGAGGTCGATATAGTCAGTGCCGAGTCGTTTAAGGCTTTGCTCGACCTCGTGAAAGATCGACTCGCGGCCGAGATGTCGATGCACGGGTTTGCCGTCCTGGTCGAAAAAATGGTTGCCCTGTCGCGTATGCCAGACGAGGCCGCATTTCGTCGCGATCACCGCCTTGTCCCGGCGCCCGACCAGCGCCTTGCCGACGATTTCTTCGGCCCGTCCGAGCCCATAGGCGGGTGCCGTGTCGATCAGCGTTACGCCTGCATCCAGTGAAGCCTGGATGGCGGCGACGGACTCGCGTTCGTCCGTGCCGCCCCACATCCAACCGCCGATCGCCCAGGTGCCGAGGCCGACTGGAGAGGCCGCGATCCCGGAGCGACCGATCATCCGCGTCATTTGCTGTCCGTTCATGAATGTTCTCCGACTTCCTTGGCCAGTTCGAGTATGCGCGAGCCCGTTGCCTGATCGGTAACGAGTGTGTCCAGATGTTTGCCGCGCATGACGCTCAGGATCGGCCCCGCCTTGCTCGGACCGCTTGCGACGCCAATCTTCATGGGGATGGAGGCGAATTCCGAGAGCGTCAGCGATACGAGGCGCTGGTTGAGGCCATAGCCGCAGACGCGCCCTTGATCATCGAGGAGATGCGCGAGCAGCTCGCAGGATGCACCGGACTGTTCGATCGCCGCGCGGTCGGTACTGGAGGAGGGGTGCAGGTCGTAATAGCTGGAGTCGTCCGAAAGGATCGAGCCGATGCCGACCACGGCAATCTTCGCTTCACGCGCCTGCTTGAAGACGTCGGCGACTGCGCGCATGCCCAGCAGCATTCTTCGTTCCGCTTCGCTGTCGGCAAAAAGAGGCGCATGGATCTGGAAAGAATGGCCGCCGAGCCGATCCGCCATCAGGGTTGAGACGTGATTAACGTCGGTATAGTGCTTGCCCTGAACGCAGCCTGTCGCGGGAATGACCTCGATATCGTACCGGCGCGGCGGGTGGAGACCGGCAACGACGGCGCTCACGCCTTTGCCACCGGTGATGCAGATCGTGTCGCCATCGGCGATCTCCTCGAGCATCAGTCTTGCTGCGGCCTCGCCGACCGCTTGCAAGGCGGTCTGCGGATTGTCGGAGGCTGTCGGCACGACCACCGCCCGGCTGATGCCGCCAAGCGCAAGCAATCTTTCCTCGATCTCGATCAACGGCTCCACAGGCGATTTGATCTTTATCTCGACGAGGCCGAGCTGTCGGCCGCGCTTGATCAGGCGATTGACGGTCGCATGCGAGATGCCGAGCTGATCGGCGATCTGCGCCTGCGTCAAGCCTTCCAGGAAATGCAGCACCAGGGCTTGGTGCATCTGCCTGGCGATGACGATTTCCTCGCGCGGGCCGGATGTGGATTTCGGTTTGGCGTTCGGCATGTCAGGCAGCCTTCCGCTTGTGCAGCATGTGATCGATCGAAACGGCTGCGAGCAGTATGCAACCCTTGATCATATCCTGCCAGTAGACGGAGACGTCGAGCAGGATCAACGAGCTGGTGACGACGGACAGGAGGGCGATGCCGAGAATGGCGCCCAGGATCGTGCCCGATCCGCCGTTGAGGGAGGCGCCGCCGATCACTGCCGCGGCGATAATGTTGAGTTCCATGCCGACCCCGAAGGTCGGCGTCGCCGCGCCGAAGCGCGCCATATAGATGGTCCCCGCCACACCCGAGAGCGTCGTGCAAAGGACCGTCACCCAGAATTTGACGTCCTTGGTCTTGATACCGGAATAAAGGGCGGCCTTCTCGTTGCTGCCGGTATAGAAGACCTTGCGGAACGCGGTTGCCCGGCGAAGGAGGAAGTCGAACACGGCAACGACGGCGATGAAGATCACGATCACATAGGGTACGCCAAAAAAGGTCCCTTGGCCGACCGCCTTGAAGGCGGGCGGCAAGGTGAAGAGCGACAGCGGCGTGCCTTTGGTGATCACCAGGCAGAGACCGCGCACGATCACCATGGCCGCAAGGGACGTTATGAAATGGTTGAGCCCGACCACGGTCACGAAGAAGCCCATGATGCATCCGATGGCCGCACTGGCGGCAATTCCGACGAGCGATGCCGTCCAAGGGTCGACCCCCATCAGGAAGAGCGAGCCGGAGAGCACCATAGAGAAACAGACGACGGAACCGACAGAAAGATCGATGCCGCCGACGATCAGCAGGATCGTCATGCCGACGACGACAATCCCCTCGACGGAGAAGGACATGAGCATCGCCCGAAAATTGCCGAGGGTCAGAAAGTGCGGCGAGGCGAAGCTCATGATCACGCAGAGCGAAAGGATGATCGCGATCAGCCCGGCCTCGCGCATCGTCCCGATCCGTTTCCAGGCCGGCCTGCGCGCGTCGTGCGCAACCGGCAATATGTCGACTGCCATAGTCCTGTCTCCTGCTTCTTCAGGCCGCATGCCCGGATGCCTTTGAATTCGTGTTGGCCTCCGGGTCGATGCCGGATGCAAGCCGCATGATCGCCTCCTCGGTCATTTCATCGCCCGAGACCTCGCCGGCTATACCGCCTTCGCGCACTACCAGGACCCGGTCGCAGAGGCCGATGAGCTCCGGCAGTTCGGAGGAGATGACAAGGATGCCGATACCCGCGCGGGCAAGATCGCGCAGCAATCGGTGAATTTCCGATTTGGCGCCGACATCGATCCCACGCGTCGGTTCGTCCAACAGGATCACCTTCGGGTTGACGGCCAGCTGCTTGGCTATCGACACCTTCTGCTGATTGCCGCCCGAAAGCGAAGAGACCGGCATATCGACACCGCCCATCCGCACGCCAAGTCTGCGGGCCAATTCTTCGGCGAGCGATCTTTCCTTGCGGAAATTGAGCAGGCCGAATGAGGTCAACGCTTTCAGATCGAGCGCGGCAATGTTCTGAGCGATCGACATTTCGAGGAATATGCCGGAGCCTTTCCGATCCTCTGAAAGATAGACGACGCCGGCCTTCGCTGCATCGGAATAGCGGCGCAGTCGAAGTACCTTGTCATGAAGCCGGATTTCGCCTTGCGTCGCTGCGCGCAGCGCGCATATGCCCTCGGCGATTTCCGTCCGCCCGGAACCGATCAGGCCACCAACGCCAAGGATTTCGCCGTGGCGCAGCTCGAAGCTGACGTCGCGGAAACGCGCGCCGTCACCGAGCTTCTTGACCGACAATATGGGCTCGCCGACGCACCCCGACTGGCCGTGCTTCTCCGGATAAAGCTGATCGATCTCGCGGCCGACCATGAGCCGGACAACGTCGTCAGGGGTGATGTCCGCAACGGTTTCGGTCGCAACATAGCGTCCGTCGCGGAAAACCGTCACCCGGTCGCAAAGGCTGAACACTTCCGCCATGCGGTGGCTGATATAGATGATCGAGATGCCGCGCGCCTTGAGATCGCGGATGATGCCGAAGAGGACCTGAGCTTCGGTCTCGGTCAGCGCCGCCGTCGGCTCGTCGAAAATGAGCACGCGGCAGTCAAGCGTCAGCGCCTTGGCGATCTCGACGAGTTGCTGGCTGGAGATCGATAGGTCGCCGACTTTCTGACGGACATCGATCGGCGCCAGACGGTTCATCAGGATTTGGGCGTCCCGCTCCAGTTTGCGGTAATTCATCAGAACCGAGCGCCGGCGGTTGGTCGCCGCCATGAACATGTTTTCCGCGATCGTCGCGTCCGGGCAGAGCGCTATCTCCTGATGGACGAGCCCGATACCGAGCGATTGCGCGACCGCGGGCGAAGCGATCCTCACCGGCGCTCCCTCGACGAGGATTTCTCCTTCCGACGGCTGCAGCACGCCGGCGATGACGTTCATCAATGTCGACTTGCCGGCGCCGTTCTCGCCGCAGAGCGCGTGAACCTCGCCCCGCTCGAGCCGGAAGTTTACGGCTGTCAGGGCCTTCACGGCGCCGAAGTGCTTGCTGACATTGCGGATGTCGAGCACGGTCTCGGATGTCATCGCGATTTTTCCCCCGCTTGATCGGCCGCCTGGGGAATCCGGGCGGCCGCTCACTGCGACCTTATTCCTCGATACCTTTGGTGCCGCGGCGCTTCAGGTATTTGTCCCAGTAGAAATCGTCTGCGTTTTCGGCGGTAACGATCGACAGGCCGTTGTCGACGACGGGAATGCTCATCGGATTGAAACCGGAACGCTTGGCGTCGTTCATCGGGTCTATCAGCTCCGGATGTTTGGCCAGCCAGAGCATGAGGAAGCCCATATAGCCTTGCATGCCCTGGTTCGGATTGATCGATCCGAAGACCTCTCCCGCCTTGATCATGTCGAGGATATTGGCGTTGACGTCGGCGCACATGACGAGCACCTTGCCGCCGGTTTCCTTGTTCGCCTGTGCCGCACCGATCGCCGAATTTGCTTCGGGCATGAAGACGGCGCTAAGGTTCGGGTTTGCCTGGATAAGGCTCGTAAGGCCCTGATAGGCCTTGTTAGGGTCCTGGTTGGAGGCGGCGCGGCCGACGAGCTTCATGTCGGGCCATTTCTCCTCCATGCGGCCGATGAAGGCGGCGATGCGCTTGTCATGATTGTCCTGGCCGGGATTTTCGAGCACGGCATATTCGCCCTTGCCGCCGAGCTTTTCGGCGATCTTGTCTGCGGCGTAGATCCCCTCGCGGGTATTGTCTGAAGTGATGTAGGAAACGCGCTTGGACAGGGGCGAGTCGGCGGCGAAGGTCACGACCGCCGTGCCCTGGTCGGTCGCCCGGTTGATGGGTTCGATGAACGGATCGGAGTTCATCGGGTGAACCAGGATGCCGGCTGGGTTCTGGGCGAGCGCCTGGTCGAAGCTGGCGATCTGCTTGTTGACGTCATATTCCGGCGTTCCGGTGTATTCCGTCTCGCAGCCGAACTGCTGTCCGGCCTGCTTGAACATCTCGTAAACCGGGAACCAGTATTCGACGCCGGATACCATCACGTTCATGACGTATTTTTCGCCCGGTTTGCAGCGGAACGGGTTTTCCGCCGCGGCTGCGGCCGCGCCGGAAAAAAGCGTGGTTGCTAGAACCGCCATTGCGGTCGTGCTGAGAAAATTGCGCAAGAGTCCTCCTCGAGGCCGAAGCCCCTCCCAATAACCGCGTCGGCGCGCCAAACGCAGCCGCTATCTTCGTGAAGTCCGGCCTTCCTCCTCGAAGTCCGGTAAGAGGCAGGTAACTCTAGGATGGAAAGGATGTCAATATATTTCCATCAATGAAATATATTTCATGAAATTGAGCGAATGGCCTGCGTACGTTTGTCAGGGGGGCTGGCGGTTGCGGCGTATAGGGCGATTTTTACCTCGTGACTGTGCTCGTCGCAGCATTCAGCAGCGCCGCGTCTGCGGCGCGGCATGCACAAAGCCAGCCCAGGAAGTTGGGCTGGCTGGATTGTTTTGCCGGGCAGGGAAAATCGGGAACGGAAAGGTGGCCTGTGTCTTCCCGTGGCGGAAATCACCCTCGCGGCCGGCCGGCGACGGAGCGCAGATTGTCGAGGAGGACCGCGATCAGCAGGATGAGGCCGCGCACCACGTATTGATAGAAGGCCTGGATATTGAGCAGGTTCATGACGTTCTCGGCAATGCCCATGATCAGAACGCCGACGACGACGCCGGTCATGGTCGCCCGGCCGCCGGCAAGCGAAACACCGCCGAGAACGCAGGCGGAAATGACCGAGAGTTCGAGGCCGGTCGCCGCATTCGGCTGGCCGGAGGTGATGCGCGAGGCCAGCAGGATCCCGGCAACGGCGCATACGAGCCCCTGCAGCGCGAAGATCCAGATTCGCATCCGCGCCACGTCGACACCGGCGAGCCGGGAGGCTTCCGGGTTACCGCCGATCGCGAGCGTGTTCTTGCCGAAGACGGTGCGGTTCAGGAGGAACCCGAATACGACGAAGAAAAATGCCATCACCCAGATCGGCGTGGGCACGGACAGAAATTTCGACAATGAAAGCTGATAGAAGACCGGATCGTTGATGCCGACTGCGCGCCCGTCCGACGCGATCAGAGCAAACCCCCTCACGATCTGCATCGTCGCCAGGGTGGTTATGAGTGCATTGATGCGGAAGCGCGCGATCACCACGCCATTGGCCATACCCACGGCAGTGCCGCAGGCAAGCGCCGCCAGAAGCCCGAGCACGATAGAGCCCGTGGCGTTCGAGGCCATGACCGCAACCATTCCCGAGAAGGCGACGGTGGAGCCGACGGAAAGGTCGAAGTCTCGCGACGCGAGGCAGAACATCATGGTGCAGGCGACGAGACCGATGGTCACCACGGACTGCAGCAGGCCGAGCATGTTGCGTTCGGTGAGGAAATTCGGAACCGTCAGCGATACCACCAGGAATGCGGCGGCGAAAATAACCACCAGGCCCTGCTCGCCGAGAAGGAGTTTTTTCAAGGACGTCGTCATCGTTAGCGTACCTGTTCGGAAATGGGAGCTTTTGTGCCGGAGGCATCCGGAAGCGCGGCTGTGAGAATCCGGTGCTCGTCGAAGTCTTCCCTTGCAACTTCTGCCGCGATGAGGCCTTCGCACATCACCAGAATGCGATCCGCAATGCCCATCACTTCCGGCAATTCGCTGGAGATGACGACGATCGCCATGCCTTGCGCTGCAAGCTCGTAAAGGATTTCGTAGATTTCCGACTTCGCGCCAACGTCGATGCCGCGGGTCGGCTCGTCGATCAGCAGCACCTTGATGCCCTCTTCCGACAACCAGCGTCCAAGGATCACCTTCTGCTGGTTTCCGCCGGAGAGATTGACGATGTCCTGGTGGCGGGAGGGCGTGCGCACGCGCAGCTTCGCGATGAACCGCTCCGCAAGTTCCGCTTCCTTGCCGCGGTCGAGAATGCCGAAGCGAGAGAAATGGCGACGGGAGGAGATCGCCATGTTCTCTTCAATGGATCTCCCGTGGACGATGCCGTCGAATTTCCGGTCTTCCGGGCAGAGAACGATGCCGGCGCGGATCGAATGCGGGGGACTGTCGGCCCGTACGGCAACGCCGTCCACCAGGACTGTGCCCTGCCGTCGGCTGTCGGCGCCATAGAGCAGGCGGGCCATTTCGCTGCGGCCCGCGCCGATCAGCCCGAAAAAGCCGAGAATCTCGCCGCTGCGCGCGGTAAAACTGATCGGGTGTGGCAGGGCGGCGCCGGACACGCCTTCGACCGTCAGCCTTGCGTCTCCGAGAGGACGGGCGCGCCAACCCCAGATATTGGAAATCTCGCGCCCGACCATCTCGGCGATGATCTGATCGCGGGTCACTTTCGAAACGTCCGGATGATGGGCCGCAAGCCGCCCGTCCCTGAGAACGGTCAGACTGTCGCACAGGCGGAAAATCTCGTCGAGGCGATGCGAAACGTACAGAATGACGGTACCGTTCGACCGCAACCTGTCGATCAGCGAGAACAGGATCTCGCTTTCTCTCGAGGAGAGCGACGATGTCGGCTCGTCGAGAGCAATGACGCGGGCGTCGAGCATCACCGCCTTGGCAATCTCTACCATCTGGCGCTCGCCGATCGACAAGGATGCAACCTTCGCCCCGGGATCGACGTCGATACCGATCTCCGCGAGCCTTTCACTGACGACGCGGATAAGCTGCCGGCGATCGATGACACCGGCCCTGCCGGGAAAGCGGCCGAGCCAGAGGTTCTCGGCAACCGTCAGCTCCGGCACGAGTTGCAGTTCCTGATGAATGACGATGACGCCGGCGTCGAAGGCGTCGCGTACCGAGCGATAGTGCTGCGGCCTGCCGTCGATGCGAATTTCACCAGTGTCGGCTGCCTGGTCACCGGAGAGCACCCGGATAAGGGTGGATTTCCCCGCACCGTTTTCGCCCATCAGTCCGTGAACGGCACCCTTGCGCACGGAAAAGGAGACATCCGAAAGCGCCTGAACGCCGGGATAGCCCTTTGAAATTGATGTGAATTCTAGAAAATCCTGCATCGCAACGCTCCGGAAGGATGCCCGGCGGTTGGCCGCCGGGCTCATTTCTGTCGGGGCAGGGGATTACTCGATACCGAGATCCTTGCGCACGGCTTCGTAGTTGTCGCGCAGAGCGAGCTGGCCCGCAGTCAGGACCAGCTTTTCGGGCTCTTTGCCGTTGGCGATCCATTCATACATGTTGAGGGCCGTCTCGTAGCCGTGACGTTTCGGCGAGATGATGACAGTGCCGAAGAAGCCGGTCGGCGAGGGCTTCTTGAATTCGTTGATCGCTGATTCCGCGCCGCCGATGCCCACGCCGATCATGCTGTCTGCGGGAATGCCGACGGTTTCGGTGGCACGTACTGCCCCGAGGACGGCTTCGTCGTTGAGGCCGACGGCGACCCACTTCTTGATGCCCGCATTCTTGTTGAGGACGACGGTGGATGCGTTGAGAGCAGCTTCGGTATCGGTCTTCGCCTGCGGTGCGTCGAAGATATTGGCTTCAGGGAAGCCGTTCGCCTTGAGGACGGACAGAGCGCCCTCCACCCGATCGACGGCGGTCGGGAGCTGGTCGTAGGAAACGCGGATGGCACCGACTTCCTTCATGTCCCAGCCGCGCTTCTTAATCTCGGCCACGATGGCCTCGCCCGCGGCTTCGCCGATCTTCGTGGCGGAAATGCCCATGTGCGGCACGTCTTCGAGAGCGCTGCCGTTGGCGCTGACCAGGCGGTCGTCCACCGTCATCAGTTTCAGATCGTTGGCGGCCGCCTTGGCGACGATGCCGGGACCGAGCTTGACGTCCGGGGTGCAGATGATGAAGCCCTGCGCCCCCTGAGCGCCGAGATTGTCGATGGCCGATTGAACCTTTTCGCCATCCTGGGCGCCGATCTTGACGAGGGTGAAACCCTTCTCCTTGGCTGCCTGGTCGGCGAATTTCCATTCGTCCTGGAACCACGGCTCCTCGGGCTGCTTGACGATGAAGCCGATCTTCACGTCGGAAGCGAAGGCGGATGTTGCTGCGAAAATTGCGACGGTGCCGGCCAAAGCAAAGGCCTTGATGAAGCGCATGATGTCTCTCCCTGTTCTGACTGACTGCTCCCTGCAGCTACCATTTGTGTAAGACGTCAATATCATACTTGTCAATTGGGCTTGTATGATGAATGATAGAGCATGTCTGATATTGATGGCCGAACCAAGGCTCGTCACTTCGGGACGATTGCGGTAAGCATCGCTTCGGGTCTCAAGAGAACGCGGGCCAAGCGCATGGAGATTTCAGTGCAAGGACGACATGATCAGCCGACGGATTCGGGCAGCACGCCTTCTCGTCGTCCCCGTGTGCAGAAGGATGTCACCCGGGCGCTTGCCGCCGACATCTGTGGCGACAATTATCCGGCAGGCAGCTATCTACCGCGGGAGAACGACCTGTGCGAACGCTACGGCGTCAGCCGAACGGTCATACGCGAATCACTGAAGATTCTGGAATCGAAGGGGCTGGTGCGCGGTCGTTCACGCGTCGGCACCGTCGTCTGCAGCAAGGACGAATGGAACATTCTCGATCAGCAGGTGCTCGAGTGGATCGGTGATCGGATTTTTCAGTTCGATCTTCTGAACTGTATTCTCGAAGCGCGCCGTGCGATCGAGCCTGTTGCTGCAGAGTTGGCGGCGAGGCGCGCAACGGTGCAGGAAATCGCCGAGATCGAGCGCGCCTGGCAGCAGATGAGGGATGCCGAGGGCGACCTCGCGAAGTTCACGGCAGCAGACGTCGCTTTTCACGAATCGCTCCTCAAGGCCAGCCATAATCAGGTGTTCCAGCAACTGGCGAGCATTATACAGGCCGGCCTCAAGTTCTCGCTGCAGGCCTCGAACGAGGCGGCGGACACGCGCGGAGGTGCCGTGGAGATACACAGGCAACTGGTCGAAGCATTGCGGATGCGGGACGCGACTGCAGCGCGTGACTGTTCCTGGCAGCTGCTGGACCTTGCCGCACGTGATCTCGCTCTCGCCGTCGAGCGACACTCACCTCCGGCGTGACGGTGCGCCGGGGCGCCATTCGGATCAAACCACATCTTTGACAACTGGACGCATTTCATGAAGATCACCAAGCTGACGACCTATATCGTTCCGCCGCGCTGGCTCTTTCTCAAGATCGAAACCGACGAGGGCGTCGTCGGGTGGGGAGAGCCCGTGGTAGAGGGGCGCGCCCTGACGGTCGAGGCCGCCGTTCACGAGCTGTCTGACTATCTCGTAGGCAGGGACCCCTTCCTCATCGAGGATCATTGGAACGTGCTTTATCGCGGCGGATTCTACCGCGGCGGTGCCATACATATGAGTGCGCTGGCCGGCATTGACCAGGCGCTATGGGACATCAAGGGCAAGGCCCTCGGGCAGCCGGTCCATTCCCTGCTCGGCGGGCAATGCCGCGACAAGATCAAAGTCTATTCCTGGATTGGCGGCGACCGACCGAGCGACGTCGCGAACAATGCGCGCGACGTTGTTGCCCGCGGTTTCAAGGCGATAAAGCTCAACGGCTGCGAGGAGATGCAGATCGTCGACACCAACGAGAAGATCGATAGGGCGGTCGAGACGATCGGAACGATCCGCGACGCGATCGGCCCCAATATCGGCATCGGCGTCGACTTCCACGGTCGTGTGCATAGGCCCATGGCGAAGGTTCTCGCCAAGGAACTGGAACAGTTCAAGCTGATGTTCATCGAGGAGCCGGTCCTGTCGGAGAACCGCGAGGCCCTGAGGGAGATCGCCAACCATTGCTCGACCCCGATCGCGCTCGGCGAAAGGCTCTATTCGCGCTGGGACTTCAAATCGGTTCTCTCCGACGGCTTCGTCGACATCATTCAGCCGGATCTTTCGCACGCCGGCGGGATCACCGAATGCCGCAAGATCGCCGCGATGGCCGAGGCCTACGATGTGGCGCTGGCGCCCCACTGCCCGCTCGGGCCGATTGCGCTTGCCGCCTGCCTGCAGGTCGACGCAGTCAGCTATAACGCCTTCATCCAGGAGCAGAGCCTCGGCATCCACTACAACGAGGCGAACGACATCCTCGATTACATCTCCAACAAGGACGTCTTCGCCTATGAGGACGGCTTCGTTTCTATTCCTCCGGGACCCGGTCTCGGCATCGAGGTGGACGAGGCCTATGTGATGGAACGCGCGAAGGAGGGGCATCGCTGGCGCAACCCGGTCTGGCGCCATTCGGATGGCAGCGTGGCCGAATGGTGAGGAAGACGATGCGCCGATCTGAGGGAGTGAAGGGATGAGTGCCCGGCTTCAAGGTAAACGGATCATGGTGACCGGCGCGGCGCAGGGCATCGGCCTCGCCATTGCCGAAGTGTTCCTGTCGGAAGGGGCGGCACTCCTTCTCGTCGACCGGGACGGCCCTCTGCTCGAAAGGGAAGCGAGCCGGCTGCAAGAGCAGGGGTGGGAGCTCGTCTACGCTCAGGCCGACATTACCGATGCGCAAGCGATCAGCGTGGCGGTCTCCAGCGCCGCAACGTCGATCGGGCGGATCAACGCGCTTGTCAACAATGCCGGAATCAACGTGTTCTCCGAGCCGCTGGCGATGAGCGACGCCGATTGGCAACGCTGTTTTGACGTAAACCTGCGCGGGGCCTGGAACTGCTGCAAGGCGGTTCTGCCGAATTTGATTGAGCAGGGCGGCGGAGCGATCCTCAACATCGCCTCAACGCATGCATTCACCATCATTCCGCATACCTTTCCCTATCCGGTGGCAAAGCATGCGCTGCTCGGCATGACGAAAGCGCTCGGCATTGAATATGCATCGAAGGGCGTGCGGGTAAATGCGCTGGCGCCGGGTTATGTCCTGACGCAGAAGGCTTACGACTACTGGAACAGTTTCCCGGACCCGGCGGCAGCCGAGGCGGCGACGATGAAACTTCATCCTGGCGGCCGGATCGCGACAGCGGAAGAGATCGCCCGTGCCGCCGTCTTCATGATTTCAGACGAATGCCCTTTCATGAACGCCACGTGTCTGACGGTGGATGGCGGTCTCAGCGTCCTTCATCATCCGGCCTGATGCCCCTGGCGGCCGGCCAGGAGCCAACAGCGTTCTCGCCGCTTGTCAGCCTCCAGAGCAGGCCATCAGCCGTGGTTCGCGCCGCGTATCCTGCGGCGAAAAGCCGAAGCGCTTCTTGTAACAGGTGGCAACGTACTGGCTCGACGAGAAGCCGCAGTCGAACGCGATCTGCGTCACGGTAGAGCCATCCGCGTTCAGCAGGTCGCGCGCGGGCTTCAAGGCGGAGCATCTGCAGATAGCGCATAGGTGTCTGCGCGCTACCTCGCGCGAGGCGATATAGGAGATCTGCTCATCAGGCCTCGGCGAACCGCTCATCGGCGGTTTCATGAACAGCCGTGGCGATACGTCGCTGGTTTCATGATCGTCGCGATTGCAAGCGCGGCCGGCGCGACGGTTGCTCTCTTCATTCGCCGTTGACGTCTTCGTCCCATCCGCCGGCCGGAAAGGCTGCCGGAGGTCCATACGGCGATCTCCGTGACCGGTTCGGTCGGGAGATCGCCGCTTTTCATGTCGCGGCTGCCGAGCGACGCCCCGAGATCTCCAGGGCACCCCGGATCGCCGCGTCAGCCGGTGCGGGCGCCAGCTCCAGGCCAAATGCCGTGGCCACCCTTTCATAGACCTCGACCAGATCGTCGTCGCCGACCACCGCGATCGTGTCCCCTTCCTTGAACCAGCCGCCGGCCCGCGCCTCGACAAATTCCCATCCGACGATGAGCCCGGAAAGGCGGCTCTTCATTTCGTCCGGTGTGATCGTACCGGCAAGCCAGCCGGTTCTGACGGCAAAGAGCCGTGTCAACAAGCCGCCGGCCCGAGCGCATTCTTGCTGCGCCAGCGCAATGCCTTCAGCGAAAGCCGCTGTGGCATGGTCGCGCTCGGCCGTCGCGACCTTCGACAGGAAGGAATGGCTGGCCAGCGTCGCGTAGATTTCACCGGTGACGAAGGTGCGGAAACGCTCGATGCGGCCGCCTTTGATCTCGGCCCATTTTGCATGCGTCCCGGGCAGGACGACGACCATGTCCCTATTCAGGCCGAAGCCGACGAGCTGGGTCTCTTCGCCGCGCATGACGTCCGGGAAAGGAAAGGCC
Organism: Sinorhizobium medicae; assembly: GCF_007827695.1. Taxonomy (GTDB): domain Bacteria; phylum Pseudomonadota; class Alphaproteobacteria; order Rhizobiales; family Rhizobiaceae; genus Sinorhizobium; species Sinorhizobium medicae. The sequence continues at coordinate 94,954 of NZ_VITA01000019.1, forward strand.
GTCGGATCCGTCAGGCCCGGTAAAAAGGTAAGCCGGTCTCCCTGCGCAAGTTCGATGGTGCGGCACGCGGCGGCCAGGTCCCCGGCCGCCGCCGGGGTCGGCACATAAGGCATCTCGATCCATCCGTTGCGGCTCCCGATCATTCCTGCCGCCACGATGTCGAGCGGGCCGTATTCGGCGCGCCAGGATGCGAGGCCTTCGCTAACGACGCGCGCGTGCTCGCCTTTGGTGACCGACTGGATTCCCCGGTCGCCTATTTTTTCATCGACAATCGAGCCGTCCGATTTCACCAGGAAAGCCCGGAAGTTCGTGGTGCCCCAATCGAGCACGACCGTGACAGGTTCATATGCAGCGTCCGGCAAGGCCATCTCCTTCAAAGTTATATGGATTGACACGGCCTATCACCTTCGCTTATGGTCCACAATATAAATTGTAAGTCTCACTATACGGACCTAATTATGCCGCTGACAGGAATTCTCCCGGTTCTCCCGACGCCCTTCACGGAAAGCGGGGTCGATATTGCCGCGATGCGCCGTATCGTCCGGTTCGCTTTGGATGCGGGCGTTGCGGGCGTGGTGTTTCCTGGTTTTGCGAGCGAGGTGGAAATGTTGACCGGAGAGGAGCGCCTGGCGCTTCTCGAAACCGTCTCGGCCGAGGTCGATGGGCGTGTGCCGGTCATAGCCGGCGCCAGCGCGGCGACCGTTGATGACGTCGTCGCCTATGGCAGGCAGGCGCTGGCGCTCGGGATCACGCAGCTCATGATCCAACCCCCGAAGTCCATCGGGGCAGGAGCAGACGCGGTGGCCGCTTTTCTTTCTGCTTCGGCGATGCAAATGCCCGACGCGGAATTTATCCTTCAGAATGCGCCCGCGCCGCGTGGCTCGGACTTGTCGCCCGAGGCGGTCCTCAAGGTCGTCCGTCGGGTTCCGGCTGTTCGATATGTCAAGGAAGAGACCCTTCCCGCGGGGCCCGCGATCACCGCCATCCTCGCGGACGCGCCCGAGCATTTGCTGGGCGTCATCGGCGGCGGAGGCGCTCGCTACATTCTTGACGAGTACGATCGGGGTGCATGTGCGGCGATGCCGGCGCTCGAGATCGCCGACCTGCATGTCGCTCTCGACCGCAATTATCGCGCAGGCCGTGGAGGCGAGGCGCGAACGCTTTACGTGAAGTCGCTGCCTTTATTGGCGCTTCAGGCCGTTTATCGCATGCGGCTGACCAAGCATGTGCTCGGCTTGCGCGGGATCATTGACAACCCCATTGTGCGTGCTCCGACTCCTGATCTCGACGCAATGGCCGTTCGCGACATCGAAAGATGCCTGCAGGAGTGCGAGGTGGAATCCTTCGGGAGATCAAATAGAGGGTCGGGCGCATGAGCGATCGCGTCAAAAAGATTGAGAGCTTCACGCTCACCTTGCCGCGCGACAAACCATATCTCGGCAAACCGCGCCCGGGCGAGGAGCCGAACGGGCGCGGCTACCTGGTCCGCAAGGGCAATCGCACCGTCTATCCGACATTCGATCGGAGCGTGCTCGTCCGTATCGAGACTGAGAATGGCGCCGTCGGCTGGGGCGAAACCTATGGATTGGTTGCGCCGCGGGCGACGATGGAGATCATTGACGATCTTCTCGCGGATTTCACCGTGGGCCGCGATCCATTCGATGCGGCGGCGATCCATGACGACCTTTATGATCTCATGCGGGTGCGCGGCTACACCGGCGGCTTTTACGTCGATGCGCTCGCGGCGATCGACATCGCGCTATGGGACTTGGCTGGCAAGCTCGCCGGTATGCCGGTCTGCAAGCTGCTCGGCGGCCGGAGGCGCGACAGGATCGACGCTTACATTTCCGGGCTGCCTGAAGACACGCGCGGAAAACGGGCCGAGCTCGCCGCATCATGGCAGGCCAAGGGTTTCTCATCTTTCAAATTTGCCTCGCCCGTTGCCGATGACGGGGTCGCAAGTGAGATCGAAACCCTGCGCGAAAGGCTCGGTGACGGGGCGCGCATCGCCTGCGACATGCATTGGGCGCAGACCGCAAGCGAAGCGATCGCGCTGATCAGGGCAATGGAGCCGCACGGATTGTGGTTCGCCGAGGCGCCGGTGCGTACCGAGGACATGGAGGGTCTGGCTCGGGTGGCGGCAAGCGTCCCGACCGCCATTGCGGTGGGTGAGGAATGGCGCACCGTCTACGATATGGTACCGCGCGTCGCGCGGAACGCGCTCGCAATCGTGCAGCCGGAGATGGGCCACAAGGGCATCACGCAATTCATGCGTATCGGCGAATGCGCCCATGCGCATCACATCAAGATCATCCCGCATGCAACGATCGGCTCCGGCATCTTCCTGGCGGCAAGTCTCCAGGCGAGCGCGGCGCTGGCGAATGTCGACTGCCATGAGTTCCAGCATTCGATCTTCGAGCCCAATCGCCGGCTTCTCGACGGAGATATGGATTGCGTCGAAGGCCAATACATCCTGCCGACAGGGCCGGGGCTCGGCGTCGAGCCGTCGAAGGAGGCGCTCGCGCTTCTGAAAAGAAATTGAAAGCGAATAAGCGCGGAGGAGTGGAGGAAAACATGAAAATCATCCGGAAATATGCCGTCGCAACGACGGTCGCAGCGATGCTGGCCTGCACGGCCCTGCCGGTCACCGCCAAGGCGGAAGTGCTCAAATTCGTCTCGTGGCAGAAGGACGAGAAGGGCATCGGCGACTGGTGGGGAACGGTGGTCAAGGAGTGGGAGGCAAAGCACCCCGGTAATACGATCGAATGGACCAAGGTGGAACGCAGCGCCTATGCCGACACCATGACGACGCTCTTTGCAGGCGGCACGCCGCCGGACATCGTCCACCTGGCCTCCTTCGAATTCCAGACCTTTGCGAACAATGGCTGGCTCGAGGACCTTGGTCCCTGGGTCGAGAAGTCGGGGCTCAATCTCGATGGATGGAGCGGGCAGGACATCTGCAATTTCCAGGACACGACCGTGTGCATCATGATGCTCTATTACGGCACGATCTTCGGCTATAACGAGGAGATGCTGAAGCAGGCGGGCGTCGCGGTCCCCACCAATTACGAGGAGTTCCTCGCAGCGGCCCGCGCGACCACCAAGGACCTGAATGGCGACGGCATCGTCGACCAATTCGGAACCGGCCACGAGACCAAAGGTGGCGGCGGGCAGTATATCGCCGAGATGGCGAGCTATCTTCTCGATGCCGGCGCACGCTTCACCAATGCAGAAGGCAAGGTGACGATCGACACCCCCGAAATGGTCGAGGGCCTGACCCGCTGGAAAACCGTGGTCAAGGAAAGCCTGACCCCGCGCGACCTCTCGGCGGGCGAGGTCCGGAAACTCTTCGCCGATGGAAAGATCGCTTTAAAGGTCGACGGTCCCTGGATCTATTCCATCATGCAGCAGGGAGCGGCAAAGGATAAGCTGAAGCTTGCCAGCGTTCCCTTCGACCCGCCGCTGGGAGGGTCATCCAACATTCTCGCGATGCCGAGCGAGATTTCCGATGAGAAGAAGCAGCTTGTCTGGGATTTCATCGCAATTGCGACCTCCGACAGATTCCAGACCAGCTTCGCGACGCTTGCCGCCTCGACTCCGCCGAGCCCGCGCGCCGATCTCACCGAAGCCAAGGCGCAGATTCCACATTTCGATCTGATGGCGAAGTCGCAGAAGGCTGCGGCAGAGCACAAGATCGACCGCATTCCGACCGGACTCGAGATCCAGTTCAACGAGTTCTCGAAAATGATTCAGGAGGAGGCGCAGAGAATGATCATAGAAGATCTCGATCCTGCAGCCGTCGCCAAGACGATGCACGAGAAGGCCGAGGCGCTTCAGTAGATCACGATGTCTTTAGGTCGGGCCGACCTAAAGACATGAACATGATCGATTTCAAAGAGTAGAGACGCGGGATGCGGGCGGAAGACCGCGCAAACCTTCCTCATCCCGCTCTACAGCGCCGTGCGTCTTATCAGACGCCCAAAGGTCGCTGTAGCACTTTGATCTGCTGCATGTTTTTGTCCTTCAATCGGATCCGATTGAAGGAAACATGCAGTAGGCGTTTGCCGACCTCGGCACGTGAAGGGAAACCCGGCGCCTGCGGCGGCGCCGGGTCCTGGCAAAAACCAAGAGGCAAAAATGAGCGTACGTTTCCTCGATCTGGCACGCCCGAGCCGTCAGCATTGGCTGGGTTATCTGCTGTTGCTGCCGGCCGTCGCGCTGGTGGCTCTGATCATCGTCTATCCGCTGTTCGTGTCGCTCGACTTGTCTTTCCAGAAGATCGGCATGGCGACGCTCAGCGCACCGCGCAAGCCGTTCACGCTGGAAAACTATCACAAGCTATTCACCTCACCGGATTTCTGGAATTCGTGCTGGGTCACGATCAAGTTGGTCCTGGTCGTCAGTGCAGCCTGTTTCGCCGTCGGTCTGGGAACGGCCCTGCTGGTCAATAACCGTTTCAAGGGGCGGACGCTGGCGCGTCTCTTCGTGGCTCTGCCCTGGGCCGTTCCGGAAGTCATCGCGGTCGTCATTTTCGCCTGGATCTTCGATTCCTCCTTCGGCCTGATGAACTGGCTCTTCATCAAGCTCGGCATCACGAGCCAGATGGTCAACTGGTTCTCCGAGCCTACTGCCGCGTTCTGGGTGGTGGCGATAACGATGATCTGGAAAGGTTATCCCTTCGTCTCGATCATGACGCTTGCCGGTCTGCAGTCCATTCCGGAAGATTTCTACAACGCCGCCAAGGTCGATGGCGCGAACGCGTTCCAGCGCTTCTGGTACATTACCATTCCCGTGCTCATGCCCGTTCTCGGTGTGACGTCGGTGCTCGTCGTTCTTTGGGTCTTCAGGGATTTCTCGATCATCAAAGTGCTGACCGACGGCGGGCCGCTCAAGGCAACGCAAACGCTCTCGATCATGACCTACGATCAGGCATTCGGCTTCTTCAACATGGGTTACGCCTCGGCAATCGGGATCGTAACGCTCGTGCTGTGCGTCGTCGCCAGCCTGTTGATGCTCGGCCGCAAGTCCCAGGCAATGTATTAGGAGGTCGAGCAATGCAGCGCACCACCCTTCAAACACTGTCGCTCTATGCCGGCCTTGCCGTCGTCTGCGGCGTGTTGCTCTTCCCGATCTATTGGCTGTTCGTCACGGCGCTGTCGACGCTCGCGGAAATCCGCCAGTTGCCGCCGTCCTTTTGGCCGGCCGACCCGCAATGGAGCACCTTCGCCAAAGTGGCGACCGAGCGGCCGATCCTCCTATGGCTGTGGAATTCGACGCTCGCGGCGCTCGGTTCCGTGGCCCTGTCGATGGTTGTTTCGGTCTTCGCCGGCTACAGCCTGTCGCGCTTCAGCGTGAAGGGCGGCCGATCGCTGGGTCTCTTCATTCTCACGGCGAAGATGCTGCCGGCAACGCTGCTCGTCATTCCGCTTTTCGGCATTTTCCGCTCGATGGGGCTGATCGGGAGCCTTTGGTCGCTGGTTCTCGCCCATGCGACGCTGATCATCCCCTTCACCACATGGATGCTGAAGGGCTACTTCGACACGATCCCGCGCGAGTTGGAGCAGGCGGCGATGGTCGATGGCTGCTCTCCGCTTGGCGCCCTTTTCCGGGTGGTGCTTCCGGTCGCGACGCCGGGGCTTGCGGCAACCGCTCTTTACGCCTTCGTCCTCTCCTGGGCCGATTATGCCTATGCCCGCACCTTTCTCACCAATGCGCAGGGGAGTTGGACGGCCAATCTCGGCATTACCACGATGAAAGGCGAGTACGTCACCGACTGGAACGAGATCTCGGCGGCGGCCGTGTTCGTCTCGGTGCCGATTATCCTGATCTATCTGTTCCTTGAACGCTATTTGGTCGGCGGGCTCACTGCCGGCGCGGAGAAGTGAAATGGCCGGCATAAGCATTCAGAACGTCTACAAGAACTACGGAGCGCTCAACGTGCTCAAAGAGTTCTCGCTCGAAATCTCGGACGGGGAATTCGTCGTCCTCGTCGGCCCCTCGGGGTGCGGCAAGTCGACAATGCTCAAGATCCTCGCCGGTCTTGAGCCGGCAAGCGGCGGCAAGATCCTGATCGGCGACAAGGACGTGACCGATCTTGCTCCTGGGGACCGGGACATCGCGATGGTGTTCCAGAATTATGCGCTCTACCCGCATCTGACCGTCGGCCAGAATATCGGCTTTGGACTGAAGATGCGCGGCATGCCCAAGGCGGAAATCGACAAGCGCGTCCACGCCGTAGCCAGAATCCTGGCCGTCGAGCATCTGCTCGATCGCCGCCCGAAGGCACTTTCGGGCGGACAGCGCCAGCGGGTCGCGCTCGGCCGGGCGATCGTGCGGGAGCCGCGTGCCTTCCTGATGGACGAGCCTCTGTCCAATCTCGACGCCAAGCTGCGCGTTCACACCCGTGCAGAGATCAGCGCGCTGCACAAGCGCATCGGCGTCACGACGGTCTATGTCACGCACGACCAGATCGAGGCGATGACCATGGCCGATCGCGTCGTCATCATGCGCGACGGTGTCATCCAGCAGATCGCAGACCCGGACACGCTGTTCGCCAGGCCGGCCAATCTCTTCGTCGCCGGCTTCATAGGGTCTCCGGGCATGAACTTCATGTCCGCCCGCATCGAGGGTGGCAGGCTCACCCTCTTCGGCCAGAACTTCGCCACCCAGAAAGGCGCTCGTGACGGCGAGGTGATCGTCGGCATCCGGCCGGAGCATCTGTCGCTCGGCCAGGGTGACGTCACTTTTGCGGTGCGGCCGACATTGGTCGAGAGCCTCGGCTCGGAAAAATACATTTACTTCGATCCGGGCGAGAACGCTTACGGCGAGGCTGCTCGGGACGAAGAACGCGGCAAGGGTCTGATTGCCCGGATCGCGCATTCCGGCCCCGTGCGAGAGGGCGACGAGCTCACGCTCTCCTTCGACCCCTCGGAAATCCACCTCTTCGATCCGAAGACGGAAAAGGCGGTAGATTGACATGAAAGTGCTTGTGACGGGTTCTGCCGGCAGGGTCGGCTCTTTTGTTGTCAGGCAATTGCTTGAAGCGGGACACCAGGTGAGGGGCTTCGATCTGCGCTCGGCATTGATCGATGATGCCGGCTTTGACGAAGTCGTTGGCGCATTCGACGACCGCGAGGCGGCGGCGCGCGCCTGTGAGGGTATCGACGCCGTACTCCACCTCGGAGCCTTCATGTCCTGGCTGGCGAGCGACCGCGACCGGTTGTTCCAAGCCAATGTCGAAGGGACGCGCATCGTGGCCGAGGCGGCCGTCGCGGCAAAGGTCGGCCGCTTCGTCTTTGCAAGTTCCGGGGAGGTCTATCCGGAGAACAGGCCGGAATTCCAGCCGATTACGGAGGATCATCCGAAGGAGCCACTGTCTCCTTACGGTCTCACCAAGCTTCTCGGCGAGGAACTGGTGACGTTCCAGGGACGCGTATCGTCGATGGAGACGGTGATCCTGCGCTTCTCGCATACGCAGAACGCCGATGAGCTGCTCGATCCCGACAGCTTCTTTTCCGGACCGCGCTTCTTCCTTCGCCCGAAAATCAAGCAGCAGGAGGCTTTCGGCAACAGGACTGCGGCCGATCTTCTGAGGGCGGCGGATCCGGGACGGCCGGCACTCGTCCTGACACGCAACGAGAACGGCCGGCCGTTCAAGATGCACATCACCGACACCCGCGACATGGCCCGGGGCGTTCTCCTCGCGCTGTCCCATCCGAAGGCGGCGGGTGGCGTCTTCAATCTGGGAGCGACCGATCCTGTTGACTTCGCCGAGGTCCTGCCGGTAATGGCCGACAGGATCGGGTGGCCGCTCGTGACGGTCGATCTTCCCGGCTCCGGCGTGTGGTATCACACTTCCAACCAGCGCATTCGTGAAGCGCTCGGCTTCGAGCCGAAGTGGCCGATCATGCGAATGCTGGACGAGGCGGTAGCGGCATGGACGACAAGGCAGTCTTAGGCGGGCTTGAAGATCGCGGGGCACCGGCGGGTGCGGCCGCCCTCGCCAAGGGTCTCGCTCTCCTCGACCTCATAGCGGAGGCTCCGAAGCCGCTGCGCTTCGCTGACCTGCAGAAGATGAGCGGCGTGCCGAAGCCGACGCTTGCGCGCATGCTGAAGACGCTGATGGTGTTTCGTCTGATCCGGCAGAACGAGGCAACGGGCGCTTATCTGCTCGGACACCGCTTCATCGAGCTTTCGCACCGTGTGTGGGATAAATTCGACCTCGTCAGCGCCGCCGCCCCCGAACTCGAACGCCTTTCGGCCGAACTCGGGGAAACGGTCGCACTTTGCCGCCTCGACGGTCACCGTGTGGTTTATCTGGAAGAGCGCTCGAGCGGCGGCCTGGGCGTGCTGATTGCGGTCGGCCGGCGTGTGCCGGTCCACTGCACCGCGGCCGGCAAGGCTCTGCTCGCGTTTCAGGAGCCCTCCTTCGCCCGCTCGCTTGCTGGACAGCTCGATTATGATCGCTTCACGCCGCAGACCATTACAGATCCGCAGGCGCTCGAGGCCGATCTCGTCCTGACACGCGCCCGGGGCTATGCCGTTTCCTACGAGGAGCACCTCGCAGGGGTCAATACCGTCGCTGCTCCGATCGCCGGGCGCGACGGAGTGCCGCTCGGAGCGCTCGTGGTGCTGGGGCCAGCCTCCCGTCTCGACAGTTCCGCCATCCATCCGGTCGGCCGCGAATTGATGGCTGCGGCGCGACGGATCACCGGCACGGTCGGGGCCGTGGCCATCAGCTCCGGCCCGCGGCCGCGGACGCGTGCGGGAGGACAGAGCGATGTGCAATGCGTTCTGCCCTGGGGCGCCCAGCTCGGCGAAGCCCCAGTCTGGGTCGGCAGGGAAAAGCGGCTCTATTGGGTTGATATTCTCCACCCGGCCGTGCATCGGTTCGATCCTGTTACCGGCAAAAACGAGACCTGCAACACAGCCAAGCTCGTCAGTGCCGTCCTTCCGAGCGAGGACGGGCGGCTGGTCGTCGCCTCGCAGGACGGCGTCGAACGTTTCGACTTCGAGCGCGGCCTGTTCACCCGGTTTGCCGAGCCGGAACCGGGGGTACCGGAAAACCGCCTCAATGACGCAAAAGTCGACCCGCATGGAAGGCTTTGGGTGGGATCGATGCGCCTTGATGTGAGCCGGCCGACCGGCAGCCTGTATCGCCTGACGAAGACCGGTGAAGTCGCCCGCGCCGAAAGCGGGTTCACGGTCGCCAACGGGCTGGCCTGGAGTCCCGATGGTTCGACCTTCTACTTCGTCGATACGGTGCCGGGCATCATCTATGCCTACGACTTCGATGCGAGGGAGGGGAGCATCGCCAACCGCCGCGTTTTTGTTACTGTGCCCGAGGCGGAGGGGCGTCCGGACGGGCTTGCCGTCGATGCCGATGGCGGCGTCTGGTGTGCAATCTGGGATGGATGGCGCGTGAACCGCTATCGGCCCGATGGCCGGCTGGATCGCGCCGTCGAACTGCCGGTGCCACGCCCCACCAGCGTGGCCTTCGGCGGGGACGATCTTGCGACCTTGTTCATCACCAGCGCGCGCACCCGTCTCCCGGCCTCGACGCTGACGGAAGCACCGCTCTCCGGCGGCATTTTCGCCTGTAACCCCGGTGAGCGCGGCCTGGCCACCTCTCTCTTCTGCGTCTGAGGAACAGTTGTGAGCACGTATAAGGACATATTCTCGCTGAAGGGCAGGACAGCTCTGGTGACCGGCTCAAGCCGCGGAATCGGGGCTGCGATAGCTCAAGCCTATGCGGCCTATGGCGCGCGCGTGGTCCTGCACGGACAAAAGCCCGGCGCAACCGCCGGGGTCGAACAGGCAATAAGCGCTGCCGGCGGCGACGCGGTCTCGATCCAAGGCGAGCTTTCGCCGCCCGGTGCCGGCGGCGATTTGATTTCGGCGGCGCAGGCGGCCGCAGGTCCGTTGGATATTCTGGTGATCAACGCCTCGGCGCAAATCAACGGGTCGTTCGACGATGTGACGCCGGAGGATTTCGCCACACAGATCGATGTCAACCTTCGATCTACGGTCGAGATGCTGCAGACGGCCTTGCCGGGCATGGCCGAACGCGGCTGGGGCCGCGTCGTCAACATCGGCAGCATCAACCAGTTGCGGCCGAAATCGATCGTTTCCATTTATGCGGCGACCAAGGCAGCCCAGCATAATCTGATCCAGAGCCTTGCTCGCGATTACGCTCCCCGCGGCGTGTTGCTTAACACACTCGCACCGGGCCTCATCGACACGGACCGCAACGCCGCTCGCCGCGACGGCGACCCAGAGGGTTGGGAAAACTACGTCCGGACGCTCAACTGGATGGGGCGCGCAGGCGCGCCGGACGAAATGGTGGGCGCGGCACTCTTCCTCGCCTCAGACGCGTGCAGTTTCATGACGGGCGAGGCTGTTGTCATGTCGGGTGGGTATTAGTGCAGGAGCAGTGAAATTTTCAAAACTTCAATTTTGGTCGGCTCGCCCGAGACATCACGTCACTGCCAGCACACGTCCCGTGTCATACTGGCGCACAAAATCGACTCGCGTACCGTCCCAATGATAGCCGTAGTGGCGTCCCTGGATGGGGATAGTGATCACGTCGGGCCAGAAGGCGCCGATGCAGCGCCCACCTCGCATCCGCACACTGTCCCAAACCAACCCGTCGCTTCCTGCGGCCCGCAGATCGCGTCCCTCGACATGCGACGCGGTATAATCGTCCGGGTGCAGCACGCCGGGCACGGCGCTGACGTCGTCGAGATCCCGATCAACGCTGCCGATCAGGATGCGGAAATCGGCAGTCCAACCGGGCTCCTCATTGGTGGCGCGCATGAATTTCTCGTGGTGACAAATGGTCTCGGCGACGGCGACCACTTCGCTGTCCCCCGCATAGTAAATGCCGTAGCTGCCATTGGTGAACCGACCCGGCCGCAGAACCGAGCAATGTACGAAGGGTGCCATGACGAAGCTCGCGCCGGGGCCGGACACTCGGCGGGCAGCCGGAATCTTGCCCAGATCGCCGATCTCGAGCCGAATGCGCGGATTCGTCTTCTCCTCGACCGCAGCAAGCGCTTCCCAGTCGCGTGGGTCCGCAATGTCTTCGAAGAGGTCGACCGGCGGATAGATCGATCGGATAATGCGATAGGTCTGCTGCCATTGAACGCGTTTGCGGACCGCAAGCCCACTCACCATGCACTACGCTCCGCATCCAACCATTCGCGCAACACTGAAAGATCCGATATTTCACCGCGGAGCATAAGATCCAGGGCCGAGAAGCCACCGAAGGCCGCGTTGGGTTTGCGCATCCAGGCGTAACCCCGTGCTGCCTCTTTGAACAAATATCGCAGACCTTTGTGGATGCCCATAAGGTGAGCCATCCTCATCCGGAGATCGCGATCAATTCTGCCGATGTCACCGTCCTTCCACCGCGCCCAGGTGCGGGGGGACATCCCTCCTAGGAGAATGCACGACTCAGCGTCGGAGAGCTTCCAGGCTCTAGAGAGGTTTACGACAGCACGTGCCAACGCGCCGGCTTCCGCGTCGGTTATCGCATCTGTTGTAGCGGTTGGTGTCGTGACAATTGGCTGAAGCTGCATCGGACCTCGCTTTCTGGCGAAACTATAGCTTATTTCTGCCGTTTGGCAAAATCGCAACGGCTGCGCTGCAGTCAATCACCATCTGCATCGCCGGATGTCCGAAGCGAAACCTCCACTCTCAAAATTTGCCTGAGCGTTCCAGCATCCGCCAGAAAAACTGCCGGATCGTCTCCCGCCACGAATTCCAACATGGCGAAGCGCCGGCCTCTCCAGCGCGATTGGGGCAAGGCAGTAAGGACCGTTCGCCAGTAGTCGGCGGCGGTTGCCAAGCCGAAGCGGTTGCGACAGCGGTCCCAGGCAAACACGTGGACATGCGATATATGCTCACCGACCTGAGCGATTTCCGTAAGCGCCTCCTCAAGCGGGAGACCGGGCCGCGGTTGCCAGTAGAGATAGACATTCGGATGCCCGACCGCCTCAATAAGGCTTTGCGCCGAAAGGGTTTCATCGGTTAGCGACTGCGGATGATATTCGAGCGATACCGTGACCCCATGCCGGGCAGCTTCTGCCCCCATCTGGCGGATTGCCTCTGCGGCGTGGCGTCGTTCCTCGGCGCTGTAATTGCTGGAATCGCGCTCGCGCGTGCCAGCCCAGATACGGATATTCGAAGCACCAAGTGCGACCGCTGTCTCCAGCGCCGACTTGAACGCGGCAAAGTCGTCGGTCGGTGGCGCGATGTATGAGCCGTAGGACGCCTTGAGGCCGGCATTTTCGCACCGCCGAGCCACGGCGCGGGCGGCGTGCAGATCTCCGGGAAAGACATGGGCATCTCCCGCCCATTCGACGGCCGCAAGCCGCGCCTCCACGGCAAGTGCGACGATCTCGTCTGCGGGCAGCTTCCGGAAGGTCACCGAACAGAGGGCGGGCTCGATATTGATCATGCGATCCTCGCCAGGTCGCGATTGAGCACTTCGAACAGGAGCGGCTTGCCTTCCAGGAAGCGGGCGACCTCATCGACAGCCATTTCCCCGAGACGCCTGCGCTCCAGGCCGATGGCGCCGGCAATATGCGGCGTCAGAAAGACGTTAGGCAGATCGTAGAGCGGTGAGTTCCCCTCCGGAATTTCGGGGTGAGTGACGTCGATCACTGCATTGATCGAACCCGTCTGCAGCTTTGCGATGAGCGCTGCTTCATTGACCAACGCACCCCGCGCAGTGTTGATCAGCGTCGCTCCTTCCTTCATGAGGGCGAGCTGGCGGGCATCGATCATGTGCCGGGTCTCAGGCAGCAGGGGCGCATGCAGCGACACGATGTCGGAGCGGGCCATCAGTGCCGCTAGATCGACCTTCTCGGCCCCGAGTGCCTCCGCCTCGGCCTCGCTGATCAGCGGATCGTAGAGCAGCAATTGATAGTCGAAGAGACGTAAGAGCTCGATCACACGGCGCCCGATCCGCGAAGCGCCGACGATGCCGACGATGCGGCGGTGATTCCCGATGGCTTCCCCCTGCAGGGTCTGGATGCGCCCGCGGCCCCGGTCGGCCGCATAGATGTCGCGGAACTGAAACACCCGTTTTCCGGCGAAGATCACGGCTGCAAGCGTGAACTCGGCAACGGGAACGGCATTGGCCTCGGCCGCATGGCTTACCTTGATCCCAGCTTCGAAAACGCTCCGGCCGACGAGCCCCTTTATCGTGCCGGCGGCATGCACGATAAGCCGAAGGTGCGGCGCCCGGGCGAGGGCGGCCTCATCGAAGAACGGTGCACCCCATCCCGTCACCAGGATCTCGGCCTCGCCTAGCAATCGCTTCGCCCGCTCGTCGAATTCGGTGATCGGCCGTTCATCGAGGATGCGGGCGAGGCCGGCGAGCCGCTTGAGAAGCTCAGGCGTCAGGACATAGCGCGTTCGTTCGGGCTGCATCGCAAAGGCGACGGTCGGAAGGCTCATGGGATCCGTCCCGGCGCCAGCATCGTGCTGACGTTGAGGCCTTCCGCGCGGATGGCGACGAGCTTTTCGATGTCGGGCATCACCGGCGGGCTGGGCCAGGCTTCGGCGAGCGCGGGATTGTTGCGGAACGCGATCACGGCGCATCCCAGGACGGTCTCACCGGATGGGATCGAAGTCCGCAATTGCGGCACAAGCGTCCTTGCGGCAATCAGATTGGTGTTCGGCGGAGCTTTCTGAACGATACCCTCGCGCGGGACGGTCGAGCCGAGATCGCGAATCCCGCTGAAATCCTCGGCCCCGATGGCGTGAGCCGTCCCTTCTGCTGCGAAGAGCGTGTCGGCATCGAAGTCTCGTCTATCGATCGCGAAACCGCCTTCGGCCGTTTCCAGCGGTCGCGGGGTGGTGATCCTGTGCACGCGCACATGCCAGGGAGAGGAGGGGATCAGCCAGGTTTCGACCAGAACATCGGGCCATGGCGACCATTTGGAGAACAAGACATCGCCCGCGATCAGTACCTCCTCATTGGCCTCGCGCACCCGGTAGTGGATGCCGTCGTCGCTGAAGGCCAGCATCGAGTCGAAAGCTCCGCCAACGAATCCCCGTTCGTCGCTCTCGATGCTGAAGGCGTAGCGCGCGGAATACGCGAATTTCGCGTATTTTTCCGAGCCGAAGCGCATTTGGCGGTTTTCCTGGCCGGAGGAAAGCGCCACGACGTCGCCATTGACCGGCATCATGACCATGCCTGCATGGCGCAGATCCAATGGCTCGGTGGATTGCTGCAGCGGCACTTCCGTGCTCGTCCAGAAGGGATGGTTTTCGCCTGTGGCAAGCGGCAGGAAGGCCTTGAACGCCCAATAGGGCGAGCCCGCCGAATTGTAACTTTCCGACATCAGGAGGTTCGGATAGCCGTAACCGATAGAGAGCACGCCGTCCCTGTGCGCTATCGGCTTGTCCGCCCACCATCTGAGATGGCGTAGGCAAAGTCCCTTGATTTCCCCCCAGGGCAGCGCCTCGAGGTCAGCAAAGGCGAGTGCCGACCAGAAACCGGCGCAGGCGAAGCGATAGGTGAGACTTCGTCCGAAAGGGAGCGTTGCCCCGTCCTCGGCAAACCAGTGGCGGAAATCCTGCGCGAAGGAGATCGCCCGTTCGCGGTATCGCTTCGCATGGTCGTCGTCTACAAGGCGCGCATAGATGAGCCCGTAAAAGTGCATGGCGAAGGCGATATAGTGGTCGACGCGCCGCACATTGCCGTCGCGATACCAGCCATCGGCAATATAGAAACCGTCCAGTTCGGCCAGATAGGATCTGGTCAAGCTGCGGTCGTGGTCGATGCCGAGGCGATCGAGGGCGATGTCGACGAAAATACGAAAGAACTTCCAGTTGTTGTCGGCATAGTCGAAGGTGCGGGCGTGGAGGAGATAGGCGACGAGATTCTCCCGCGCGCGCCGGCTCAAGGGATCCCACAGCTTTTCCGGCACCAGCGCCAGGGCGAAGCCCAGCGCTGCAAGTTCGACCATTCGCTGATCCCGTCCGTTCACCTGGCCCCAGAACTCCGGATGTTGAGGATCCGTGCCATTGGCGATCCCTTCCGCATAGCGGTCCCAATGCCCGAAGTCTCCGCCACCGGCAGCAAAAGGTGCAAGGCCCCAAAGAGGCCTTGCAAAGCCTTCCAGATCGGCAGCGGCTCGGTCGAAATGCGCAGCAGCGGCGTCGAGACGGACCCGCGCATTGCCGGTGGAGAAATAGGGGAGGAGCGGATCGAACAGATCGAGAAGCGCGCTCTGCATGTCGCCGCGCTTTTGGAGCGGATTTCCGGCAAGCGGATTGGCGCTGGCGGGATCATAGGTCATGCGTCGTCCTTCGTGCAATCGTGCCGCCGGGCACCGGGGTGACCGCGTGAGAGACATGCCGCGCGGGCACGTCCGGATGAGCGAAGCGAAACTGCATCATGCCGACCGCTTCCCGGCCGAGCGCTGCACGGTCGACATGCATCGTCGAAAGGCGCGGATTGGCCATCTCGGCGCAGGGCAGGTCGTCGAACCCGATAATGGCGAAATCATCCGGTACGCGGCGGCCAAGTTCGGTGACCGCCTCGAGAACGCCCACTGCGATGAAATCGTTCATACAGAAGGCCGCGGTGAAATTCCCGTCCACGGCGAGCGCATCGAGCGTTGCCGCATGGGCTTCCGCGCTCGAATTGGTCTCGAAGGGCAGGCGGACGATGCGCGCCGCGCAGCCTTCAGCGCAGGCGATGGCCGCTTCGAAGCCGCGCACACGCTCGCGGATCGTATGGCGATGCGATCCGGTCAGGTGGAGGATGCGCCTGTGCCCGGCATCCAGCAGCATCCGCGTGGCAGCGAAGGCGCCGAAGAAGTTTGGCGGCGAGATGCCGTCGAAGCGCAATTGTGGATCGACGCCATTGACGAGGACGACGGGCAACCGGCTTTCCACGAGCCAGTCGCCAAGTGCCTCGCTGGGGTCGATCCCGACCAGAAAGAGCCCTTGCGCCCCGACTGATTCCAGATGTTCGCCAACGACTTGCGGCGTCGCCTTCATCTCGTTGATGAGGCGGATGTCGAACGACATGCCCTGCGCGGCTGCCTCTGAGCGCAAGCCATCGACGATGCCCTGGTAAAAAGCGCTCAAGCCGCCGGTAACGCCGTTGCTTGCGATCAATGCCAGTGCGCGTGAACCAGCTGCAGTGCCGGCTTTGAGTGGGTAGCCGAGCTCGCTTGCGACCTTGAAGATCTGTACCCGGACATCTTCGCTGATGCCGGGTTCGTTGGCGAGCACGCGCGAGACGGTAGAAACCGATACGCCGGCATGGGCGGCGATGTCGGCTTGGCGGAGTCTTCTCGAGGGTCTTTCGATCATGGTGCAAACATTGCGCAACCAATGCAAATTTGCAAGTTAAAAAGAAATATTGCGTAAGTTATAATTTTGCATAAGCTCTTGCGCAACTTGGAGCCTGCAGGTGCTGAGGAGAGTGCCGGGCAGGGCAGCAAAGGGGAGGATTGGCATGCTACTCAACAGACGCGGATTCATGGCCGGCGCGGCTGGTGCCGCGGCAGGTGTCGCTCTCGGGTCCCGAACGACCCTCGCGGCCGAAAGCGTGCAGTTGCGCGCCATGTGGTGGGGATCCAACGACCGCTCGAAGCGAACATTGGCAGTCGCCAAGCTTTTCGAGGAAGCCAACCCGGATATCAGGATCATCGGCGAAAGCTTGAGCGGCGACGGCTACTGGACGAAGCTTGCGACCCAGATGGCCGGTCGGTCCATTGCCGATATCTTCCAGCTCGAGCCCAGCACGATCTCGGATTACTCCAAGAGGGGCGCCTGCATGGCGCTCGACCCCTTCATCTCTTCGGCGTTGGACGTCGACGCATTCGGCAAGGACGTCCTGAAGCTGACGACGGTGGATGGAAAGCTCTGGGGTGTGGGGCTTGGCCTCAATTCTTTCGCGCTGTTCTACGATGCCGACGCTTTTGCCAAAGCGGGCATCGATCCGCCGGGAATTGACACCACCTGGGCGGAATATGCTGAGATCGCCGTCGAAATGACCAAGACGGTCGGGAAGAAAAGTGCCGGGGGCGGTCCCTACGGAGCCCGCTACGCCTATGTGTTCGATGCCTGGCTCCGTCAGCGAGGAAGCAGCCTCTATACCGATAGCGGCCTCGGTTTCGGGGTCGAGGAGGCGAAGGAATGGTATGCCTATTGGGAAGAGTTGCGCAAGCGCGGCGGCACCGTCGGAGCGGACATCCAGACGCTCGACCAGAACACGATCGACACCAACTGCCTGGCGCTCGGCTATTCGGCGATGGGCATGGCCTATTCCAACCAGATGGTCGGCTATCAGCTCATCATGAAAAGCAAGCTTGGCATCGGCATGCTGCCCCGTGCCGAGAAAGGAGGTCCCTCCGGCCATTACTACCGGCCGGCGCTGATCTGGAGCATCGGTGCGTCGACGGAGCACGGCGAAGAGGCCGCGAAATTCATCAACTTCTTCGTCAATGACGTGGAGGCCGGCAAGATCCTCGGCGTGGAGCGCGGCGTGCCCATGTCGCCGACCGTTCGCGAAGCCATCCTGCCGTCACTCAACCCGACCGAAACGGAAACGGTTAATTATATCAACGGCCTCAAGGATCAGGTGGGGAGCTATCCGTCGCCGGCGCCGCTTGGAGCGACCGAGTTCGACCAGCGCGTGCTGCGGCCGATTGCCGATGAACTCGCCTTCGAGCGGATATCGATCGGAGACGCGGCGACACGGCTGGTGGAGGAAGGCAGGGCCACGGTCCGAGCCGGCTGAGCCGGGCGCGCCACGCGAGGCTGCACGTAAGATCATTTCTCTGCTCCACCGCAAAACAGAGAAATGATCTTACTCTTCGTTTCGACGTGCTCCCGGATCGAAGATCGCCGACGCTTTTCCCGGAAGTTCCTAAAAATTGAGGGTTGCTCCAGGCGAGGTTCCGTGGCCTTTACTCACCCGGAGCACAAGGGAGTCAGCGATGGACGCCGAAATGTTAGCGGGACTCGGTGTAGCCGTCTTCATCCTCGCCATGTCGATCCTGGTCGCAGACGAGGTTGGCGATCCGCCAGATCTGAGCGCCGTGAAAATGGACATCGTGCCGAACCATTAGAGCAAGTTTGAGGAAAAGTGTACCCCGGTTTTCCGCCCGTATCCCGCTGTCACCTTTTGGATTCGATCACGTTCAAGATTATAGGTCCCTTGACCTATAATCATGAAGGTGATCGCCTGACGAAGGGGTAAGCACTCTGATCATCATTTATTCGGCGGTTCCGGCCGCGTGGCGATGAAGATGCCGCAGGCGATCATGATCGCTGCGACCGCAAGCAAGCCGATGGCCGGCGGCTCGATCGCCAGCCAGAAATAGGCAAAACCCAGAGCCATCAGTAAGATCGCGCAGATTTTGTTGCGCCGCGCAATAGCGCCGTCATCCCGCCAGTCTCGCAATGGGGGCCCAAACAGGGCGTGTCCTGCCAGCCATTGCTCGAGGCGCGGCGAAGAGCGCGAAAACAACCATGCCGCCAGCAGGAGAAATGGTGTCGTCGGCAGAAGCGGGAGAAATATTCCGGCAGTTGCCAAGCCGACCATCACCCAGGCAAGGCCGAGGAGTGCCAGGCGCACGGAAAGATTCATGTCGTCTCTTTCGTCAGGCTGAACATTAGAAAAAATACGAGAATGCCGGCAAAAAACATCAAGACTGGATTCTCTGTGCCCTTCTTCAGCAGCAGGGCGAGCAAGGACAACGTTCCACCCTCGCCGTCGTTATCGGCGCGAAGGAGGAAGATGACGTATTTCAAAGTTGCGATGGCGGTCAGCGTGCAGAGTACCAGCGAGACGAGACCGATGACTTCGTCCCGCCCGACACCACCTGGTCCAAACGTGCGCAGCGCCTCGCGAAAGGCATAGAGGGAACTGGTCCCGATGTCGCCATAAACTACGCCGATTGCTCCGACGGTCAGCCCCAGAAATTGTGGCATATTGTTCGCTTGTTCCGGTGCGTGGTCGAGGGAGTCGGTCATATGTTCCGCCTGTCCTTATGGGCGACGTGCTGATCTTAGCCGAAGACGTTAAATGCGGTCCCCTCGAGAGTCGAGCAACTGAATCAACTGAACCTTTTTCTTATTTGTTCCTGCTGAACTACTTCGGAAAGTGGGTTGCCAGCGCGGTGGCAAGCGCAGTCGCATACATTGAACAGATCTGATTCACTTGAATCTCTGGCGTAACTACGTCTATAGCGCGCCTTTGGAGCGGTTCCCCGACCTGCAATGGTGAAGTTGCTCCGCGAAGGCGCGTCAAGCGAGCTCCCGCTCAGCCGATCGCGTTGAACTCGCAGGTCGGGCATGAGGATCGAAAGGCGCAGACTGCCGACGATCCGATCTCCCGACGAGCTTGCCGCCCTGGACGCAGACAACAAGCGCCCAGGAGTTTGCTGGCTAAACAGCTCGGTGCACAGAACCTTTGGCTCACGAAGATGCTTGAGCGATTTGATATCGAATAGCGCTCAAGGAAATTTCCGGACAGAACTCATACTGTCAAGCTGTTCCTCGCTCTAGATTGCACCAAGAAAAAGTAAAGGGGCCATCGCCAAGCCAAGGAGGAATGGCGTACCGCGTCGTCTCGTCGGCGCTGTTTGAAGGAGTGGAATGCTCATCTCAGCAAGAGCCCCTGGCTCTTGCTCAGGCGCAATGTCTCTGAATGCTTCAAGGCCTCGGTCGTGCGCTCATGGGCACTGAGTTGCTGCACCGTGCGCATTGCTTTCCATGCCGATTCGACTTCCAGCCTCTGGCCCGGA
>NZ_VITA01000020.1 GCF_007827695.1 Sinorhizobium medicae
ACAAGCGGCCTGATGTGCCGTTCCCCGATACGTTTCTGCCTCCCAGGCACCTGCGAAAGCGCCCGCATTGGCTCGATGCCAAAGCGGGCGCTAAGGTGCGATCTTGCAGTAAACTCAGCCGCGCTGAATAGCCTCCTCAAAGTGGGTCGGTGGCAGATCGAAGGCCTTTTGCGCTGTATCGAGTGCCTTTTGCACGTCATCCCAATCAACATGCTCCGGATCGTTCAGGTAGGCGTTGATTAGCTGGCAGCAGCTTTCGGCGGCAAGGGTCGGATCAGGTACGGAATCAAGCATGGCTTGTCCTCTGGAATAGGGGAGCCGGTCACGCTGGAGGACGTGACCGGCGGAAAGCAGCGGCGGGATTATTCCGCTGCCATCGGGAACGAGTGTTCGTTCTTGTCCTCTGAGGTTTCAGCCTCACCCTCTGCGTCGGGGTCAGACGCGATCCGAACGTGAGGCGGAAGCCAACCGCTGTCCTTGATGGACTTGGCGGCATACTCCGCAGCCTCGCCCTTCTTCATGTTGCCGACACCAGCGGCGAAATCCTCGCCGCGCACCTCGGCAACAACGGCTTGAATGGTCGGCCTGTTGACGTGGCTGAAATAGCTTTCCGCCGTGGTCTCAAACCAGTCATGCATGTCCACGTTCAATGCGCGGCCCATCTGGTCGGCATGGGCCAGCGCTTGGCTGCGACTGCTGAACTTCTTCTCAACCGCATTGACGGAATGGGCGGCGGCATAGGCCAGAAGCTGCAACAATTCGCTTTGTGATTGATCCATCAGCCATTCCCAAAGGTCAGCAGGATCGCCGGGAAGCCGATGCCCATAGTTTTCCTCAAGGCTTCCCCACGCCTCAAGGGCCTTGTTCTCGGCGGGACGCTTCATCGAACCGTCCAGCACTTCATGGGTGACAGAGATTTCAAGCGCGCTCTGGTGGCCGGGAATGCCCCATGCCGTACGGTACTGCACCTTGAGCAGCATTGCGTGGACGACCGCCACAAGCGCAATGTCGGGATTGTTCGCCAGCTCGACACGAAGTGCCGCCGTCTTCTGAGCGGTCAGGTCTTCAATCAATGCGGCTGAATGGGTCAGCCCCGTAGATTTCGAAGCGCCGTCAGCCTCCTCGGTCGCCCCGCCTTGCTTCCCTTCCGTGGCCTCGGCCTTCTTCTTGTCCTCGTCGCGGACAAGGCCTCTCAGCACCGACAACTTGCCCCAATGGTCGATTGTGACGATTGCCCCTGCCATTGCGAGGTCTTCGCTGCGATAGGCTTCTTCGCGCTTCTGCAGGACGGCGATTTCCTGCTCGACGGCGGACAAGGCGGCCTCTGCACCTTCATCCTCCTGATCCGCATCGATCTGCGCCGCCAGTTCGTCATAACGCTCAGTCAGTGCGTCAAGCTTGGCTTGATCCTCGTCGCGGAGGTCCACGCGCTGCGGGTAAACCCGGGCCATCTGATAGATGTTGTCCGGCTGCTGAGCGCACCACTCGACCCATTTCCAGCCTTCGGCCTTCACAGCTTCCGCCTCGACCTCCAACTTCTCGGCAACCAGCTTTTCAAGCAAGCCGCTATCGCATGCAAAGCCTCCTCCCTGCTCGGCAAACAGGTCGCAGCGCACTGGACCGCCAGCCGCCTCATAAACCTCTAACCCGCCGATCAGCGCGAGCCGCTTGTCGCTTGCGGGGACTTCATCCACGGCGAGACGGCGCTTGATTGTGTTGGCGCTGCGATCCCATGAGGGGAGGGCATTCCACACCTCTTCCTGTCGAGCGTGATCGTCGGTGATGGTGAAGGCGGCAAGCTGCTCAAAGGTCATATCCTCGGCGCGGAACGCCGCGAACAAGACAGGGGAAACCTTCGCCAGCGCAAGACGGCGGTTGACGATGATTTCGGTTGTCCCGAACCGGGCGGCGATGTCCTTGATTGACTTGCCCTCATCGAACAACGCTCTGAATGCCTCGAACTGGTCGGCGGGGTGCATGGCCTCCCGCATCACGTTCTCGGTCAGGCTTAGTTCCGTGGCGTCACCCGCCTCCCGGACAATGACATTCACAGCGTAGTCAGCCGTGATCTCGCCCCGTTCGGCCAGAAGATTGAGGGCTGCAAGGCGGCGACCGCCAGCGGTTACGAGGTATCTTCCCTTGGATGCCTTGCGCACCACAAGGTTTTGGATGACGCCATTGGCGAGGATCGAGGCCGACAGGCTGTCGATGCTCTCCTTGGTGTAAGTCTTGCGGACGTTCTTCGGGTCTGCGTCCAGCTTGTTCAATGCTATCGCGATGATGTTGCTCATGGTCTCTTGCTCCAGTTTTTCCCGTTTCCCTTGGGAGCAAGCCCCGCTAGTGGGCGAAGCCTCTGCCTTCGTTTTCGAAGGATGTGCCCCCACATCCGGCGGAACGAAGGGGGAGGGCGCAGCCCGCTCCCGTTAGGACGCGGATCGGGTCATGGGGCGGGAGGAAGGAAAAACGGAAGGTTTGCCGGCTTGACGGCGAAAGCCGTTTTTCCTGACGAGCGACAGCGCCTGCGCGCTTGCCCATTGGCGCGATCGGCGACCTATCGTAAGAGCGGTACAGAGTAGGATCGATGGGCGGCCGATCCCGGCCGCTCCTTGCGGATGCGAATCGGCGACGCCGGTTCTCCGTCTTCACCAGGTTATAAAACGATGGATCTGCCCGCTGCGCTCCGAGTGATGAGCGCTCCGCTCCTCGGGCAGCTCTCCATTTCAACTTGATTCAATGTGTCGATAGCGGCGGTTAGCCGCTCGGCTCGGATCGATCGGCGCCAGTCCGAGACCCGAGAAGGACAATGAAGAACATCGGAGCTTTCAGCATAGCGCCGCCCCTCCTTCAGGGGCGGGAAAGCGGGAATTCTCGACACGGTTTTGACGGAAGAAGGGAAGCCGCAGGAGGCTTAGCATAGCGCCGCGAAGCGGAAGCCGGGACCGACTTCCCCCGGCAAAACCGTGCCTT
Source organism: Sinorhizobium medicae (assembly GCF_007827695.1). Taxonomy (GTDB): domain Bacteria; phylum Pseudomonadota; class Alphaproteobacteria; order Rhizobiales; family Rhizobiaceae; genus Sinorhizobium; species Sinorhizobium medicae. The sequence continues at coordinate 2,968 of NZ_VITA01000020.1, forward strand.
GCCTCTACAGCCTGGGCGTTGCGTTCATGATGTAGTGGGCGATCTGAAACAGCTGTTCAACAGTCGCAGCCAGGTCAGCAGAGGCTTGCTGGATCTCTGGCGGTTGGGACGGATCGCCGGCGAGATCGCCAGCCTTGGCGATGATATCCTCGCAAGGATCTGTGATACTGTGAATGAGCTTCAGCAGCTCCTGGGCGGTTGCCTGATCCACCAGTGCCTGTCCTACGTCGTTTCCGGGCACCGAAACCCTATGGAGCAAGCGGACGGAGGTCCAGAGGCTTCCTAAGCGGGTTGTTAAGCTGTCTCTGCTGAAATGGCGGAATGGTAAAAGGACCGCGAAAGCCGCCAAAACCGCTTCTGACGGAAGATAAGGCGCCGCTGCGAAGCGGACGCCTGAGACCTCGCGACCCTGAACAGCCGCGCCTCCTGTTCGATCCCATGCCGGATCGCGTCGAACCTTGCCTAGCCGTCTTGAAGAACCGCCCGCGGAAGGGGCCTGAATGGTCCTACGATATCAAGTGGGACGGCTACCGGATTTCTGTCCACCGGGAGCTATCCAAGGTGAGGATCCTGACACGCGGCGGCTTTGACTGGACGGAAAGATTCCCGGCCATTGCGTCAGCGGCGGCCGCTCTTGGTCCGGCGACATTCATCCTCGATGGTGAAGCCGTCGTGCTCGACGAGATGGGGCGATCAGACTTCGGGCTGCTGCAGGGCTCGCTTGGGGGCCGGACCGGAAAACAGCAGGCTGGAACCGCGCTCATGTTCGCGTTCGATCTCATGTACCTCGACGGGCATGATCTGCGTAAGCTGGAATTTGCTGCACGGCGGCACATCCTGGAGGATCTGCTTGATGAGGCCACAGGGGCGATCCGCTTGTCCGAGGAAATCAACGAGGATCCCGAAAGGCTGATCGAACACGCTTGCGCGCTGGGCCTGGAAGGCATCATCGGCAAGCATCGTGATCGCCCCTACAGACCGGGCAAGACTGGCGACTGGATTAAGATCAAGTGCGTCCAGCGCGAAAGCTTTGCCATCCTCGGCTACGAACTGTCGTCAGCTATGCCAGATGGCTTTGGAAGCCTCCTTCTCGGAGCTCTCAGAGGAGGTGAGTATGTCTATGTCGGAAGTGTCGGAACTGGCTTTAAACATCAGCAAGCGCGAGCGTTGCGAAAGCAGCTCGACAAGCTGAAAACGAACAAGCCGGTGATCCGCTTCAAAGAGAACACCCGCATTGCGACAGATCCAGGCCTGATCGCTGAAATCGACTTCCGGGGATGGACGTCCGACGGGAAACTGCGCCACGCCTCGTTCAAGGGACTTCGCGACCCTGAAGACGCAGCGGCAGTATATTCGCTCGATGTTGGAGACGCCTAACCGGCAAGATTGGGCGGGGGCATATTTCTTCTCAGAGTAACGAGAATCAGGTCTAGATCCCGATTGGCATCCGCCGCCAGCATGAGGTTGTCCGCAACCTCTGTAATGGCGGAGAGGACTTCCGTCTCCTCCCAACCTCGGCGCACGGCATACTCTACCAGGTCCTGCAAAACAGTCTCCACCGCCAACTGACAAGCGATGTAGCGGCTTTCGTCCTTTTCGGGTGGCGCATTTGGAAAGTCGGTCATGTTCCAGCAAATATGCTTCCTGCGGGCGCGTGCAAGGCCGCGGGTTCGGGATCACGACGGATAGGCCGCACCCTGCAGGGCAGGGTGCGGCCGTACTTCACTGAGGCTTGTTGTCGTTTCCGGCCTTGCTGTTGAGCTCGACTTGATAGCTGAACTCGACCTTGGCGATGAGCGGAAGCATCACGGCGATGGAGAACCGAAGTTGGCCCTTGCGGGACAACTTCGCGATTTGCCGGTTGATGAACTGGCGAAGGCGACGGCCGGTTTTCTGGCAGAAGGTTACGAGCGTTTTCATCAGAGGTTCCTCCTTAGTGGTTGTGCGTAATCGCGAAGCTCGAATACGGCTGGAACCGCCGAGTGCATCGCGCAGCGATCGCAACGGAGCGAAGCGGAGAGGAGAACCCTTTAGGGTTTCACGCCAAGGCGGGGCCTGACGTATCGTGCGCAGCATTAGATTACGTACGGCCACTAAGGAGCGGCCTGAAAACGCGGCCTTCGTAGCCCCTGCCGTCGTCTTTGCCTTCAACCGGCAAATCGTGATCCGGCCGCTAGGTCGGATCTCCATCGCCGTGATGCTGCAGCGGTGGTTGAGCTCGCGTCGACGCTCTAGCCGGAAGCGACAACAAGCCTCAGTGAGCCGTCCCGCTTGCGGGGCGCTTCCGTCGTGAGGGGGAAGGGGAGTTTGAGGGGAGGGGCCGAGGGGCTCCCCTCATTGCGGTTGGGTGCCGCTCGATGCGGCGCTCAAGCGCTCCTAAACCTGGGCGGCCTCGCGCTTGCGCAACAGGAACCGCTTCAGGCTCCATCCGGCTCCCAAGATGTAGGGTGGCCGCCCAAGAGAGTAGTGCCCGCAATTCAGCCGCAGCACGCCCACTCTGGCTCCGGCATTCTGCAGCCGCCCTAGCAGGCGTTCTGACAGGTCCGGCAAAACAACCGTGTCCCTCGATGCTAGGACGACATGAAGTTCGAGGCTTGGCCGCGCCAGCCTGTCTGCATGGTTTTCAAGATTGAGTGGTGCCCACGCTCTTTGCAGCTGGGCAAGCGTAAGATGCGGCTCGAGGCTCTTCCGGATCGATCGGGTTGCGCGCCCGGTCCATACCATTTCGGCAAGGCTTCCTGCCGTGAGGAAGAGCGACGCCCGAGAAACGGCGGTCTCATGCGCCGCGACCAGTCCGGCTATCCAGGAACCCAGACTCATCCCGAGGACAGAAACATCCCGATACCCCTCGCGCTTCAGCCAACGGATAAGCTTGCGCCCGTCCCATACAGCCTGTCTGACGGCCTGCACCGTTCGGCCGAGATTGGCGCTGAGCATGTAATCGGCATAGAGCGAGCCCGGGCGCTTGCGCTCCAAGTGGTAAGGCATGGCGATCTCGATGACCGTGATCCCTTGCCAGGAGAGGAACCCGGCAATCTGCCGGTTCCGACTTTCGGCGTTCCAGTGATGGAAGATCACCACCGCCTGATCGCGTTTTCCGCTCTCCGTGATCCTGGCCCACACGATGTTGTTTTCCGCGACATCCGTTGAGATGTCCGAAGGGAATTTCAGCCAGCCATCCCGCGGCTCGAAGGTTTGGTCGCTTGAATCAGGCGGATCAAAGAAACCCGGATCAGCCGCGGCCGTTTCCGCGAGTACGCAAAACCCCTCTAGCGTTTCAGCCGCTCCCATGCCGGGGAATGCACGATCGGCGTCCAGAATGAGGTCCGTGGTCTTCTTGGCCTCCTCGCCGCGTTGGGCGCGGCCCTCGTCCCAACGATCGAGCCAGCTATGAAACATGGCTGTCGCCTTCCATATCGCCGGCTCGCCAGCCGGCTCCAAACTCTGGATCAAATAGCCCGTATGTGGCGATCAATGCGGCGACCATCAGCAAGACTGAGAAGCCGTCAAAGGCATCGATCGTCAGATACGAGATCAGGAGCAATCCAATCGCGGAAGACATCTTCCACAAGGGCGCTCGCAGACGTCTGTCACTGCCCAACCGGATTGCTCCATACAGGAAGACGCTGCAGGTCGATATTGCGACGAGGAGGCTGCTGTAGTGGGTTGGCATTCGATAGCTGAAGGTATGATCGCCGTCGTCGTAGTTGGCGAGGGCAGCCCACACGTCACGAACCATCCACGTTATGATGTCTGGGCCTTGTGAAGCGAGATAGGCGCTCTGCGCTTTCATGCAGATGGCGGCCAGGACGACGAGAACTGTGCATCGGAACACGCCCCGCATGATCCTCAGAGCGGCCTCACTGACCCCCGGCCCTGATCCCTGATCAGTCTGAAGCTTCGCTTGGCTGTCGAGCTTCCATAGATCATGGATGATCGTATGCAGAATGATCAGGCCCGCGAAGAGCAGGTAGAAGGTGACGGACATATAGAGGTAGGCGAGGGCGGTGAATACGATGGCCGCCGGGGTCGAGATTCTGTCAGGCCGTATGATGCCAATCGTCCCCCAACTTGGGGCAAAATCCTGCGCCTGTTCTAACAGCGGGATCAGCTGCACCCCAATCCATTGAGCCAGGCCGGCAAACAAGATGCAGATCAGGAAAACGGCCCAATAGGTATGGGAGTTCGCCTGCAGGTTTTGAACCCAGACATTCCCGCTTTGAGGTCGATCGGCATGTGCCAGAAACCTTGGACGTGCATCATGTTTCCAGAAAACTAGAAGCTCGATGACTATGGCGAAGAACAGCGGCAGCAGCACCATGAAAAGGAAGGTCCAGTTCGGCGCCCACAGAAAGCCGACCTGTTTTTCGATACCGTCCTCGCGCATATAGGTGATGGTGTGGATCCCAAGGATATAGGACAGGAACCCAAGCGCGGACGAACCGGCAAAGACCGAAGACGGCAGATTCAAGTGTGATCCGTGAGAGAAAATCGCCTCGGTCCTGATCGCTAAACCAGATGGCCGCTCCGTCGACATGGGTTGAAGATCCACCGAGACGACCGGCGTTAGCGGAATCTGGTTTGCGGCTGGCGCCGGCATGTCCGGCACTTGCGAAGTAGCTGCGCCGCCAGTCTTCTTGTTATCCCGTCGCTTGGCAGTCAGGCGGGCTTGCGCTGCACTAAGCTCCTTCATCCAATCATTCGTCGCTTCCTTGTCGCCGCAACCAAAGATGCGTGCGAGCCAGCGGATGTTGGTGGTGCTGATGCCCTTGTCGTTCTCCTGAAACCAGAGCTGGACCGTGCGGAGATCCACCCCGCCGCGATTGGAGTCGATCTTTGAAATGGCATCCGCCAGCAGTTCCGGCGTCCAGGGACCTTGCGGAAAACCATCATCACCCAAGGGCCGACCAGCTCCTGCAGCGGCCATCTGCTTGAACAGCTCCTTGAAATCGCTTCCGTCGTTAGGCGGCGCGACAAAAATCTTACCGTTTTTTTCCAATTACTTGCAGGCTCGGATTTCGTTTCGTTTCGCATCCTATCGTGCGTTTCGTCAAGTTCAATGGTCTTAAAGCCCCTCCAATGCAACTTGATCGGTGAGGCATCCACCATGCTACTGTCGTTATCCAGTTCGCGTTCGTCGCATCGGGCAACAGCCACTCTGCGCACAAGCTTCACCTCGGACGAGCTGTCGTCCAAGCAGGTTGGAACGGAAACCGCAGGTAGTGCGACTGGAGAAGGCCCCTCGCTTCGTGAGTTGATCGATCAGCACTCGGCAGCCGTTCAAGGGGGGAAAAAGGCGACGGCACGCCGCTTGGCAATCATCAATTACAAGCCAAAGGGAGAGGGAGAAGCCAACCTGAAGCTGACCTATCTCGCGGCCTATCTGATTGCGACAAAAAGCACGCTTTCCGCCAAGGAAATGAGTTCATTGCTGGCGGATCGCCCGGTTCGATCAACCTCCTGAGCGAGATGATCAAAGCGCCGCCAACGGCGGCAGCATGCCGGGCGAGAGGGGAGCCGAGGGGAGGGGCATGGGCTCCCTTCGGGCGGACCGCAGCCCGCTCGATGCGGCCAGGTTCGCAACTGCCAAAATGGCTACGGGGCCAGTTCTTCCGAACCAGCCCCGCAACAAGGCATCCAACAACTGTCAGCGTACCAATCCTAACCGTTCGCCAAGGGTTGGCGGCGTCGGCGTTCCTGCTTCCTTTGTCATGGCGACGATGACGTTCTGTGACAGCCCTTCGATCTCATAGCCAAAACGGCGAGCGCTCTCGATGATCGATTCAAGGCTTGGGTGCTGCTCAAGAAGCGTCCCGAACCACAGTGCATATTCGTCGGTTTCCTCATCGGGAAATGCCTGCAGAAAGAAGGTGCGCAACGGCGGGTCATAGCCGATTACGGCGTTCTCGTCGGTCTCTTCGTCGGTTTTCACGGTCACGGTGTAGCGGCTCAATGGTGTCCCTCCTGATGTCGGGCCGCATCGAAATGCGGCCCAGGTCCTATTTGAACAGCGGCATTGACCGCTTGTTGGTCAGGCTGGCGCGGTCGGTCTCAAAGCGGTAGCCGTCCCAATCCTTCCACGCTTCCCAACCTGTCGCGGTGGCGCGTCCATACCAGACGCGCACCCTGACGTTATTGTTTCCAAGGTCCTCGACAACCTCGACCGTGTGGCTCCCTCCTAGACCGGAGGGCGTGTCGAAGACCTCAACGCTTCGGCGCTGGCCGTTGCTTTCCATGCTTCGCCTCCTACAGCCGGAAATGGGCAACCAAGCCCTGATTGGCTCGGTGGCTTGCCAGTGCATAGGCGCACGCCTGCGCGAGAAGGTCGGGATTCTCTGTCATGCCCGACTTCGCGCGTCCCTTGATGTCGGCTTTCAAGTAGTTATCGCTGGTCCCAATGTGCATGTTTCCGACAATCCAGCGCAATTGCGCATACGGGATCTCGTCAACGCGCCGAACAGGCAGGGCCGAAATCAGACCCTTGCGCTGACTGGCTGCCTCTCCGGCCTCACTTGCCTCCTTCTTGGTCGGGAAATAGGCTTTCACCAGCTGGCGGCGCTGCGCGTCGGCGGCACTCATGAAAGCGTTTGAGCCGTCTTCTTGGGTGTATAGGCTCCAGTCGTCGGCACTGCCGCCGAACATGGCGTCGCCTCGGCCGGAAAACTCCATGACTGTAAAAATCTGCTCATTCATGTAGGGGATCCTCTGTTTTCCGGGACTGATCAAGCGGCGCTGTCGCCGCTGATCGATCTCAAAACGCACTTGGCCGCATAGCGTCCGGCCTCGTTCAAGTTGCGCTGCCACGCCCCCTGCGACGGGGACCAGCGGAACCCGTGACATTTCAGGGTGCGTCGCGTCTGCTCGTCGGGCTTGCCGGGAAAGAGCAACTGAATGCGGGCCATGTCGGTGTTTTCCTTGACCGTGACGGCTCCTGCCTCCGTCTCGACGTCCTCGGCGCGGTCGCGGCGCTTCTTCATCGCAGCAAGCGAAGCGAGGCGGGATTGCATACGGCGCAACTCTGCGCGGGTGTTGGTGGTGGAAAAGCCGCGTCGGTTCTGCCAAAGGGCAAGGGTAACGCCACGCGATGCCCTTTCCTCGTCCATGCCGGTTTCTGCCACCACGCGGGCGAGAATGTTGGCTTCGCTCGCCTGATCCTTCTCCATCCGGCGAATGATGACATTCGCCCGTTTCATCCGGTCGATGGACAGTGCCAGGTCTTCGATCCGCAAGGCGATGCGCTGCATGGCGGCCGGATCGCCGGAGCGGATTGGCTCGTCATCGGTTCCGTGCGGAAACGCCTTGCGCTTCACTGCCTTTTTCGCAGTCGCAATATGGGCCGAGATGTCAGCACGGCGGGCGTCTGAAACTCGCATCCGCTTTTCGTTGCGGGCGACGGGAAAGCGGGCAGGACCGGTGATCAACCAGTTCATGCAACGGCCTTCCGCTGCCCAATACTTGCGGGTGATCTCGACATGACGGCGGGCAAACGCCTCTAGTTCAGCGTCCGGCAAGGGCAGTTTTGCTTGCTGCCACAGCTCCACCATGTACGCGGCAAAGCCGTTCAGGCGCTCCGCCAGCCCCTCCAGTTTGGAAAGGGTGCGCCGCTCCGGAAAATGAGTAAGGGCATGGAAGCTATGTTCGATGTCCTTCGCCGCGATGGTCGCGGCAAAGGTTCCGGCGAGAATGGACAGGGTGCGGTCCTCGACAACAGCGATGATCATCGGACTACCCCCGCCATGACGGTTGGGTGAGTGCGGGTGATGCGGGTCTGGAACCCGATCAAAGTGCCGCCCAGAATGATCCCATTGGGGGAATGGTCGTCTGCCTTGGCGAAGACCGGATCAAGAACCGGCTTGCAGACGTTCAGGCGGGCCGCTGCTTCCTCAATGCTAATCTGCGGCGGTAGGACATGCGAGCCGTCCAGGCTGGCAAGAACGATCTTTCCAGCCAATGGCTGCGGGTAGCCGTCAAAGACAGTGAACGCGGTCAAGCCGTCCCGCAAACCCTCCTCATCGACGATAAGAACGTGGTTCGTGTCGAATGGCACCACCTCGACAAGCTGGCATCCAATCAGCCCGTAGGTCTGAGAGAACGCTCTCGGCGCGGCGACCTCTGCGGCTTGAATGGTCCCGGCTTCCGGGTCCAGCAGGTAAACGGTTGCGGTTGTGGTCATAGTCTAGCCCTTTCTCCAATTCCGCGAAGCGGTCTTCTCGTGCCCCTCGTGGGCAGGAGCCCCGCTCCTGCTCCCGAGCTCGCGCGGAGCAGCGGGGGAGAGGGTGGCAAGGGGATAAAAACGGAGGGGGTTCGCCCGCCCGAGGCAGAGCCGAAGGGGCGGCGCGTCAGCGGCGATCCTGCACGAAAGCGCGGCCTTAAGGCTGCGCGAAGGAAGGACGGGGAGACCGTTTTTTCCCCTTGTGAGGGAGAGGGGGCGGCGCTCCTCTTTCCCTCATCAAAGAGACAGACAGGACGCCTCCGGCGTCACTGCTTCATCGTGACGGGGACCGGACTCACCGTGACTGGTGCTGATGACTGTGAGGAGCTTTCAAGATGCGGAAAGGCCGCCCCGATCAGGCGGGGCGGCCTCCGTAGGCACGCGACAAGAAAGGGCTAGAGACTTGCCACGACCTGACTTGATCAGTAGCCAATATGGGTCGATCGCGAGAGGCTGTAAATGTCGGTACCGATTTTTGCCCATGATGCATGTGATTGAAGGCGAAGCCGCAGCGCAACCGATCGTCACCCGAATGGGCGGAGACAGCGCCTGCTGGCTCCGTGCCGAAGGCATAGAGCGGGGTCGCAAGCGATGCGCTAAAGTAGCTATTCAGGGTAGACTTTCGAGGTACCATCTTTATTTGTTCCAGAGGAATAACGATTAATTTCCAGTGTGGTTGGTGGCAATGGCAGGTTTCGGACTCGAGCAGTGGGTAAGCTATCTCGGACTTGAACGCGTTGACGACCCGAACAAAGATTATCCCGTTTATCGCAAGCGGCTCGACGGAAAGATCATCGATCTCAAGGAACTGGATCTGCTTGTTGCTCAGCGACTGCGTGACCTGCGAACCGACCGACAGATTGCGCAAGCCAAAGTCGCTACACTGCTGGGGGTGAAGGAGGCGACGTATTCTCGTTACGAAAACGCCTCTTCCTTGATGACCGTCGGACGGCTGATCCACGTTTTCGAGGTCCTGGATATCACTCCAAAAGAGTTCTTCTATCCCTTCGTCAACGAACGACCGACTCATTCCAAAGGCAAGTCGCTCAAAGACGTGAGAAACAAGCTGATGGAAGAAACGGTCGATCACCTCAAAAAGCTCGATGATTCAGCCTTGAAGATGGTGCATGACCTGGTGATTGCCATGGAGCCCCAGACGATTGGTAGGCAGAAAAGGAATGGCGCGGCGAAAGCCGCGCCATGACACTCAGCGGGTTGGCTTTGGTTTCCGCCGCGCGCCGGCCGCTTTGGCGAACAGCTGGCGCTCATGCGGCGTCCTCTTCCGGCACTTCTGGCGAAGACATCGCTCGGATCGATCGGCGCCAGTCCGAGATCCGAGAAGGACAATGAAGAACATCGGAGCTTTCAGCATAGCGCCGCCCCTCCTTCAGGGGCGGGTAAGCGGGAATTCTCGACACGGTTTTGACGAAAGAAGAGAAGCCGCAGGAGGCTTAGCATAGCGCCGCGAAGCGGGACGCGGGACGACCTCCCCCGGCAAAACCGTTCCGTGTATAAGGACGCCATGGATACGATCGACGCCTACATCCCCCAGGACATCTATTCGATGCTGACCACTGGCCTTGTCGTTCTGGTGGTGCTGTGGCTGGTGACGTTTATCGTCCGGCATTCGTACCTCCCTCAATGCCCTGTCCTGCCCTGGGGCAGGACAACCTCTGCTCTATCCAGGAGCATAAGCCGGTCCGTTGCCGGGCAATGCCGTTCATGGCCTTCAAGGACGAGAGCAGCCAGAGCGACCTTCTGGTCCCGAAGTTGGGGTGGAAATGTGACACGGGACCGAATGCGCCAGTGGTGTACCGCGATCGCTCAATTGTCGAGCGCCGCGACTTCGACGACGAGCGTGCCGCGTTGGCAGAGCAGACTCCGGGCTTGCAACGCTATGTGGATCTCTTGCTCAAGTACGATCCGGTAACGGCGACTCGGCTCACTAAGGCGGCGCAGAGTGCCCAGCCGGGCCGGGTCGTGGTAGGATTTGTATCATACCTCCGCCATAACAGGAACCTCGACATCGTGAGCTTTGCGCGCGCGCAGCAGCCGGTTCTGACGGAATGGGCCGAGAAGACGAACGGGAGCCCGCAGCTTGCTTCGTTCAATACCTTCTACCGTGACGCGGCCACAGATCTTGATCGCTACCTGAGCGTCAAATAGCAAACTGCTGCATCCAGTGCTTTGTCGAGAGCCGCTATCAGCGGGCGAATCTCTTCTGGAGACCCCGAACGGAGCGCCGCTGCGTTACATCGCATGGCCGCCTACGAAACCCAGCGACACCGCTGCCATCCAAACCGCCATCACGATCATCATTAGGTTCTCGGTCAGCGAGACAAAGCCGAGCGGAACGTTGCTCGATCCGCCCACGCATGCGCATTTCAGCTCACGCCTGTCGATGTAGACCGCCTTGAAGACCGAAACCGCTCCGATAGTGCCGATGAACAGGGCCACCGGGATCGAGACGAAGTTCAGCGCGCCCGCCACCATCAGGACGCCCGCGAGTCCTTCCGCATAGGGATAGACGTAGCCGTACGGCACCCAGCGCTTCGCCAGCAGGTCGTAGTTCAGGAACATGGTGGCGAACGACTCCACGTTCTGAAGCTTCAGCATGGCAAGCACCACCATGGAGAACGCCACGAACCACTCGGCTGCCTTCAGAGTGAAGGGATCGCCCGAAACTGCGTAGCTCGCGGCCATCGCGGTCAGCGCCGTCATGGCGAAGAGCACGGCGACCGGGCGGTACGTCGTGGCCTTGGGATCGACCACCTTCTTCCCGAGGAAGCGCCTCGTGTCGTCGTGGCCGCCGACGCGTTCGCCATCTATGAACACCTGCGGCGTCGTCGCGACACCGTGCTCCTTCTTGAACGCGTCCGTCTCCTCGCGCGTCGTCAGGTGGTGGTCTTCGACCTCGTAGCCCTCGTGCTCGAGCAGGTACTTCGCCTTGAGCCCGTAGGGGCAGGTGTGGCCGGGCATCACCATGCGGTAGATGTCCGCCTTCTTGTTCTGGACCCTGTCCAACATTTCACATCTCCTTCTGTCTTGCGACACCGTTGGCACGATCATACGTTCCGTACCGTGGTACGGAGTCAATAGCCCATGGACATGACGATCGGGAAATTTGCAAAGGCCGGCGACGTCGGCGTCGAGACCATCCGCTTCTACCAGCGGCGCGGCATTCTTCCGACGCCGCCGGGGCACGACGGCGTGCGGCGATACGGCCCGGAGGACCTCCGTCGGCTGAAGTTCATCAGGCAGGCGCAGACGGCCGGCTTCACCCTCGAGGAGATCGGAGAGCTTCTGGAGCTCGACGCCGGCGACGACCGCGAGACCGCGCGGAAGCTAGCGAAGGTCCGCCTCCAGGCCCTGGATGCGCGCATCGCGGAACTCGAGCAGGCAAGAAGGTCGCTCAGGAAGCTCGTGGGCGAATGCGCCTCCGGCAGGACAGGGCCGTGCCCGATCCTGTCGTCCTTCGGGATCTGACGGCAATGGTCAAGTCGGTCTGACAGAGGCATAAACGTAAGGCAGTCCTCCGTTCTTAGGTATCGCCATCACGTCGTATGATGCACCAGGATCAGTGCCCATACCAAGTGAGCCCTTTGGCATACCAGCGACCGCGAGGCCTGCAAGAGCTGGCTTCTCCTTCAGCAACCGGAAGGCAGTGTCTAGTGGTACGTGCCCTTCGAGGAAGTAGCCCTCAACTGTGGCCGTATGGCATCCCTGCAACGTGGGCGGCACCTTGAGGCCCTTCTTGACCGCCTCCATGTCCTTCTCGTCTCTGACATCGACTGCAAAACCGGCATCTGCAAATGCCGAAGCCCATGCCTCGCAGCATCCGCAGTATGGGTCTTTGTGAACCACCATTTCCGGCTCGTTGGCCGCCGCTGCCCGCGGAGTGAGCGCTGCGCCTATGGCGAAGCAGAAGAATGCTCTCCGTTTCATGCTTATCCTCCTCGTCCTGAGCTGCGCCCTATCGGCGCCATCCATTGTCTCTGTTCCGCGCACGGCCAGCATGTTATGATGATCCATGGTACCCGGGAGGTGCCCGTGAGACGCATCGGGATCGGTTTTGCGCTATCCATTTTGGTTGTGCCTGGCGCACATGCGCAGGATCGATATCCTTTTCACGTTGCCACCTTCTCGGATAGCCGCACCATCAGTCTCGCCATCACTTCATCGGTCACTCCCTTCGACGGACAGTATGATTTCGAGGTCGATATCGGCCTGACGGAGCTTTCCGCTGATGGAAACATCATCTTCGCAGATCATGGCGCACACGCCGTCCGCGTGCGTTGCGAAGCGCCCGGAGCCGTGAAAGTCGGCGTTATCGTTCACATGATGCCGCGGTCGTTAGAGCCTGGAGACTGGATGCGAGATCTGTGGAAGGTTCTCTGCCTGCAGCCAACGTCATGATCCTTACCCGCCGCGCCTTCAGGTAGAAGACGCGGCGGTTGGTCGCTCACTTGACCTGGGTGACGGTCAGTTTTCCATTTTTGCGCTCGGCGACGAATTGAACTTTCGCGCCTTCCTTCAGCTTCGCGAGAAGGGCATCGTCCTCCACCGCAAAGACCATGGTCATCGCCGGCATCTCGAGGGTCTTCAGCTCCTCGTGGACGAGCGTGACCTTCTTCGCCTTGGCGTCGACCTTCTTGACGGTTCCGTTCGTGAACTCTTGGGCGAACGCGCCGGCCGTGGAGGACAGGGCGATGGCGGCGGCAAGGCCGATTTTTACGATGTTCTTCATGTTCGGGTTCCTTTCAGATTGCCGTTTTTTACTACTTGGCGACAGCCACGTCGCCGTGCATTCCGGCGTCGTAGTGGCCGGGGATCAGGCACGCGACCTTGAATACGCCGTCGTTGGTGAACTTCCAGACGATCTCGCCGCTCTTGCCTGGTGCCAGGCGGATCGCGTTCGGGTCGTCATGCTCCATCTCCGGGAACTTCTCCATGACAGCTTTGTGCTCCATCACCTTGTCTTCGCGGTCTAGGACAAATTCGTGATCAAGCTCACCATCATTCTTGACAGTGAAGCGGATGGTTTGGCCCTTGCGAACTTTGAAGTTGTTCGGGGTGAAGACCATTTTACCGTCTGGCGTTTCTTTCATGCTGATGCGGATGGTCTGGGTGACCTTGGACTTCTCGCCCGGTTCCCCTACGGCCATCGGCTCGTCATGTCCGCCCGCATGGTTGCCAGATGCCAGTACCGGCGTTGCCAAAGCAGCGAGGAGAAGTCCAGTTATAAAGGTTTTCATCTTTTGATTCCTTAAATCGGCGTGATCAGCCATGGTTTGAGTGTTTAGGTGAAAGCTGAGTTTTTGCGTCTTTGGCTTTAGGGGCGTCCGGTAGACTTCCAGTCCACTCCCATGCCTGCGTACCGGGAGGGTTTTCATACCAACCAGGGTCGCTGTAATCGCCCGCCGAGATACCCTCGCGGACCTTGACGACGGAGAACATGCCGCCCATTTCGATGGGGCCGTGCGGACCCCAGCCTGTCATCATCGGCACGGTGTTCTCCGGGATTTCCATCGACATCTCGCCCATATCCGCCATACCGGCGGTACCCATGGGCATGTACTCAGGACGGAACTGTCTGATCTTCTTGGTCACTTCCTTCTTGTCGACGCCGATGAAGGTTGGGATTTCGTGGCCCATGGCGTTCATCGTATGGTGCGACTTATGGCAGTGGATCGCCCAGTCGCCGACATACTTTGCGTCGAACTCGTATGCCCTCATCGCCCCGACTGGCAGGTCGATGCTGACCTCCGGCCACCGGGCTTCCGGTCGAACCCAGCCGCCGTCGGTGCAGGTGACCTCGAAGTCGTAGCCGTGCATGTGGATCGGGTGGTTGGTCATCGTCAGGTTGCCGACGCGTACACGAACCCTGTCATCCTTAGAGACCACCAGCGGATCGATTCCTGGAAACACGCGGCTGTTCCAGGTCCAGAGGTTGAAGTCAGTCATCTCCATCACTCTTGGCACATAGGTGCCTGGGTCAATGTCAAAGGCGCTGAGGAGGAAGACGAAGTCGCGGTCCACGGGCATGAACGTCGGGTCCTTCGGATGGACAACGAAGAAGCCCATCATGCCCATGGCCATTTGTACCATCTCGTCGGAGTGCGGGTGGTACATGAAGGTGCCGGACTTCACGAGGTCGAACTCGTAGACGAAGGTCTTTCCGACCGGAATATGCGGCTGCGACAGCCCGCCCACGCCGTCCATGCCAGATGGCAGGATCATGCCATGCCAGTGGATGGTCGTATGCTCCGGAAGCTTATTGGTAACGAAGATGCGTACGCGGTCACCTTCAACTGCCTCGATGGTCGGACCCGGAGACTGACCGTTATAACCCCAGAGATAGGCAGTCATGCCTTCTGCCATTTCTCGCTCTACCGGCTCGGCGACAAGATGAAATTCCTTGACGCCGTTGTTCATCCGGAAAGGTGCGGTCCAGCCGTTCAATGTAACGACCGGGTTGTAGTCGGGACCGACTGAAGGCTTCAAAGGCTTCTGTGTTGTAGGGGACTCCATGACTGCCGCTTCCGGCAGGCCCATGTTGGAGGTCTGGCTCCATGTTTGGGAGGAGACGAGGGCAGCACTGGCTGCACCCGCTCCGAGTAACTGTCGTCTGCTAAACATCGTGTTTCCTTTCTTAGTCCGCATCAGCCGACGCGACTTCGGTCTCTTCTGCTTCTGAAGATTCGCTGCCGCCGTAGATGACAGGGGCGAGGTTTGCTTCAGCCAGCCAGAAGTCGCGTTTTGCGTTGACGGCGAGGATGGTGGATTCAATCTTCTCTCGGGTGTCCGAGATCAGCTCAAAGGTGCTGGTGATCATGCCGTTGTAGCTGCGCATCGATTGCTCTTCGATTGCGTTGCGCAGCGGCAGGACGCTGTTGCGGTAATGGCGGGCAATGTCGTAGTTCGATTTGTACGACACGTAAGCGGAGCGGGCTTCAGAGCGGACGTTTACGGCTCGCTCCGCCAGCTGATTTGCCGCTCGCATGTAGGCAAGCTCGCCCTTGCGGAGCCGCGCCTGGCCAGAGTCGAAGATCGGGATTGTGAATTCGAGACCAGCTGTTCTGCTGATATCGGAGACGATCCGACCGTCTTCTCGTTCACGCTCTTTTTCCCAGGTGCCGACCAGCTCTATGTCGGTGACAATACGGGTGACATCCTCCAGCTTGTAGGACTGCGCCGTGGCCTGAAGTTCCAGGCGAGCCACCTGGAGGTCCATCCGTTTGCGAATGGCTTCCGCCTCGATGTCGTCACGCTTGATCAGTGCCTTCGGCAGGTTCGGCAAGCGGTTTGGAATCTGGAAGTCGATGTCGGACCCTGAGAGACCCATCAACCGGACGAGTTCTTCTTTGGCCAGCTTTGCTTCAAGCCGTGCTTTTGCGGTCTCCCCCGTCAGCTCGGCATAAAAGACATGCTCGCGGGCCTGATCTGCTTTCGGTAAGGACCCAGCTTCACCAATTTTCTTGGCAAGGTCAGATGCGGCGTCTGCCGCCACCTTAGCCTGGTTAAGGTAACCGACATTTTCCCAGGCGGAGACAGCCGTGATCCAGGCACGGCGAGTTTCTGAAGCCAGAGAAATAGTTTCCAGAGCTGCCGTTAGCTGAGCTTGGCGGAAGCGAGTCTCCGCAAGTTTGATGTTCTTGTCATACGTCGCCAGTGCTAGAATGTTGGCGGCGATAGCTCCCTCGATAACGCGGTAGGCTTCGAGCCCCGGACTTCCGATGCCCGTTAAGCCAACCGAGAAAGTCGGGAAGACGGACAGCTGGGTTTGCCAGACGTCTGCGGCACTTTCACCAAGCTCAGAATAAGCAGCCTGGAGGCCCTTATTGTTTAGTAACGCCACTTGTACGGCGGTCTCGACGTCGATGGTCTTTTTTGCCATCAGCGACTTCACGCGGGATCGCACAGCCTCGGCTTGCTGTCGATTTTGCACCCAAACTGTCTGTTTCCCGGTCGCCTCGTTGGTTTTGAGCGATGCATTAGTGAAGCCAGCATCCTTGGCAGCATATTCTGTCGTGACGCAGCCTGCTGCAATGAGCGGCAGAACGACGGCTGAGATGAGCTTGATGTGACGCATAGTCATCATGGTCATCCCTTCTTCGGCGCTTGGGCGTCGTTAAGGCTGCGCCAAGGCTTCGGATCAACGGGCATACGATGGGTGTAGCCGCCAATAGGGCTTTGATACCGAACGGGCCTGACGTCGGACACGGTGTCAGGGGTGTCGGCCGAAGCTACGACTTCGGGCAATGTGGAAGCGCATCCGCTGACGACGAGCGGCACGGCAACCAACAGGAACAAACGTTTCATGGTGAAAATCCGAGAATAAGTTCGCGATTGTGCCGCCGCGCATGGTTGCGCAAAGGCACAGCAAGCCCCGCCGTGCGGGTGCTAGTTCTCAGATATTAGGTGGGCGATGAAGGCTCGGCGCTTCGCCGACAGTGTCCGTGTCGTCAATGAACTCGCGGATCGATATGACCGCTGGATGGGACATCAAGGAACCGGGGCAGGTGATTGCGGCCACGCCACAATAATCCTGACAGCAGGAGGATTTCGATTTTCCCGGCTTGCTGTGGTCGTGCTGGTCACCGTGATGACCTGTGTCACTTACAGTGACATGATCATCTCCGTGGTGAGACGAATGTTCATCCAACTGCGAGACTTGAACAGAGGCATCGGGATGCATTGCGGCATTGACGGCAGAAAAGCTGTACCCGGCCAGTGACAGAACCATCACCAGTCTTACCAGCAGTGCCAATGCTCTAGATGTGATTCGAAACATCCCGCCCATGCCTAAGAGGATCGCCAGAGCCTTCAAGGTTGTCAATCGCTGCCATCTCTAACCATGTATTCGCGTCCTTTGTGTGGCATTGCCACAACGCTTTCTGGTTGTAAGGCGGCGGCCCGCTGCTCTGAGCACAGCGGGCTCGACTTGTTTCAATCGTTAAAGCCGGATCCGACCCATCTCGGAGCTTCGGCCAGAAGCCTTAGGTCCTTCGGAGCGGCAGGTTCTCTCATGCTCTGCCCAAGCAGTCGGTCCCACCATCAGGGAAAGGACCTTCACCAGGGCACCAGCGGCGGTTTTGAACCGTGTTGTCACCATTTCAGTAAGTCTCCTCTGGGCTGCGGGTTCAGGTGCTCTCGCGCGAGCCGCAAGATCAGCGATTGGTGCGCGACTTGCGGAGTTCTTCGGCGGGATCGAAAACGGACACTGTGCCGTATTTGGTGTTGGTCCGCTTGACCAAACCATTGCCGAGAACTTCGAATGTAACTGCGTCCGACTTCGCGTTTGCCGTGTCGCCCGGGTTCCCATGACCCTGGACAATCTTGTCGACGTCAGATGCGCGTGGGCTGATCGGACCGTTTGCTGATGCGTTGGAGGTGGCAGCAGCAAGTGCTATGAAAGCGATGGCGAGCTGAAACTTCATGATCTTTTCCTCTGTGTACGCTGCGGAGGTGCAGCATGAGGAAGTTAGATTGCGGGATTGTCAGCTACCTTTCCGGCACTTTACATCTTTGTAAACTTGCAAAAGCGCCGTCGCCGCAACAAAGCCGGAATTAGTGCCTTCGGGTGCCGTGAAGAAATCATCTGGATACGACATGAAAATCCTTCTCATTGAAGACGACGAGAAGACCGGGACATACATCGCGAAGGGAATGACGTCAGCGGGCTATGTCGTAGACTGGCTTCGTGACGGCAGAGACGGCCTCAACGCAGGTTTCGACGCTTCTTATGATGTAATGGTTGTCGACCGAATGATTCCGGGGCTCGACGGGTTGACGATGGTCAAGAGCCTTCGCGCGGCTTCGATCCGTACGCCTGTGCTTTTCCTTACAGCGATGAGCGGCGTTGATGATCGTGTCGAGGGCCTGGAGGCCGGGGGTGATGACTATCTGGTCAAGCCATTCGCTTTCTCGGAGCTGATAGCTAGGGTCAATGCGCTCGTCAGGCGACCGCCTATATCTACAGAAAAGACCAAGCTCAGGGTGGGCGATCTTGAGATTGACTTGGTCAAGCGCACTGCGGACCGAGCTGGCACTCCGCTCGATCTGCTACCGCGCGAGTTTGCTCTACTGGAGCTTCTCATGCGTAACGAGGGCAGGGTGCTGACCAAGACAATGCTGCTGGAGAAAATCTGGAACTTCAACTTCGACCCGCAAAGCTCAGTGGTAGAAACCCATGTCAGCAGGTTGCGGGCCAAGATCGACAGACCTTTCGATTTCCCGTTGCTACATACCGTCCGCAATACCGGTTATTCTCTCCATGCGCGGCGGTAGTTTCTTCAAAAGCACGGCCGTCAGGCTCGCCATCATCTACAGTTCGCTGTTCGTCCTGGCTTACCTTGGGGCGAACGTCATTGCCTACCAGATGGTGCTTGGCTATCTCGACGACCGTCTCGTGGCCGCCGTCATGGAGCGCTACCGCGAGATCGAGTCGGCGTTTTCAACCCGTGGCGTTTCGGGTGCGATCGACATGATCAACAGCCACGGCCCGGCAATCAGGGGCCAGGAAACGATCTATACGCTCCAAAATGGGAGGGGGAAGGTTGTGGCGGGCAATGCTGCTCTCACAAACGTCCCAAACGGCTTCTCCTACCTTCCGCCAGACAGCCAGCACGAGGGAGTGACGGGATACAAGCTCTACAAGGGTCAACTCGGCGAGAGCGATCTGATTGTCGGAACGAGCGAGGGCGACACGGAACAGTTGGCCAGGATCGTGCTCCTCAGCTTTGGATGGACGACTGCCATTGTGTTTGCCGTTGGCCTGCTTGGGGCGGCAGTGCTCAGGTATCGTGCGCGCAACCGGATATTCGCCCTGACGCAAACCGCCCAGGCGATTGGCCATGGCGAGTTGTCCCGGCGACTGCCTGTATCGTCACGTATGGACGAGATCGATGTGCTGTCCGTTGAAGTGAATGTCGCCCTCGGCAGGCTGGAAGCCAGTGTCACCGCACTGAAGCAGGTGACCACGGACATCGCTCATGATCTCAAGACTCCGATCGGGCGGGTCTTCCTCGCGCTCGACGATGCCTTGAACCAGGAAGACGCCGAGGAAGTGAAAACTGCCGTTGCGGCGGCGCTTCAGGAGCTGTCAACGCTTGCTGGCACCTTCGATGCGCTTCTGCGCATCGCCCAGATCGAGTCCAGAAGCAGGAGGGCGAAGTTTGTAGAGGTCAACCTAGCCGATCTCGTCCGTGACATCCAAGAGACGTACGAGGTCATCGCATCGGAAGAGGGGAATATCTTTAGCACCAAAACACCTGAAGAAGCGTGCTGGATTCGAGGCGACCCCGACTTGATCAGGCAGATGCTGACGAACCTGCTTGCCAATGCAATGCGTCACACGCCTGACGGAAGCCATATTCTCCTGGAGGTGGAGCGACATGAGCAGGGTGCTGCCCTCTGCGTCAGCGACAACGGCCCGGGCATTCCAGAGGCGGAGCGCCTCAGGGTGCTCGAACGTTTTTACCGCCTCGAGAAGAGCAGGACAACCGAGGGATCAGGTCTCGGCCTGAGCATGGTGAAGGCGATCTGCGAACTGCATGATGCCAGGATCGAGCTCTCGGACAACGCCCCCGGCCTGAGAGTGCGGATCATCTTCCCCGCTCCTGCGGCCTAAATCAGCTAGCGGCCCGCCGCTTCACAGAGCGTCGCCGAAGCGACCGAAATCGAACGAGGCCGCCGCCGCGACGGGCCTCGAGTCCTTCTGCGCCGGATACCCGGTCGTGTAGCTTGCGCTGAAGGACGTCTTCGCAACGGGGTTCATTTCAGGAGGCGCGGCGAGCGCGGCCGCAAGCTCCCCGCGCGGCAGCGCTGCCGATGCCGCCGACGCCTGTACGATCTCTGCAGAGCGCGAGGTCGACGCCGTAATCACCTTGTCGGCCTGGGCGGGGCGGGAGGCGAAGACCGGAACCGGGATCCTGTAGCCGGCAAGATCCTCGAATCCGGCCGGCTCCTCGACCTTGCCTGCCGCGGCCGTGGTCACGGCGGCGAAGACCTCGTGCTCGGTCGGCGTCGTCGGACGCAGCGCGGTCAGGAGCGTTGTGGCTTCAGGACGCCTGGCCGGAACCGGAGCGGTGAACTTCTCGGCCGGCTCCGCGGATGCGACCGCGACGGCCTCCGCGGCCTTGGCGGGCTGCGGCGTGCGCTTGGCGGTCGTCGCCACGGTGGTTTCCGCGACGTCGTCCTCTTCCTCGGAATCGTTTCCTCCGAACAGGGCGGCAAGGAAGCCGCCCTTGCGCTTGGCCCCGCCGAAGCTGGCGATCTCGACCGCCGGGCCGGCGCCCTTGCGCTTGTATTCGGCGACCGCGGTCTCGTATCCGGGGAGCGGCTTGCCGTCGCTCGGGATGTGAAGGGTCTTGCCGTTCGGGAAGAGCTGGACGAGCTCCTGGCGGCTCATCCGCGGCCACGCCCGGACGCCGCCCACGTCCACGTGGACGAAGGGTGAGCCGGAGGTCGGGTAGTAGCCGACGCCGCCGCCCTGTTCCTGCATCGCCAGCGCACGAAGCGTCGCGAGCTTCACGCCGGGGATGAAGAAGTCCATCGCCTTGCCCTGGGTGTGCTGGCTTTCCTTGGCCACGCCGGCCGAACGCGTGCGCAGCATCGCGTTCGTGTTCGGGGAGCGGTAGCCGGAGACGACGTTGATGTAGTCGGTCGCGCCGCTGCGCCTGTAGACGTCCCAGACGATGTCGAAGAGACGGGGATCCATCTTGATGCTCTTGTCCGCGCGCCAGTCGCGCAGGAACTGGTTGAGCTGGCTCAGGCCCGCCTGGTCAAAGACGCCGTTCCTCTTGTATGTGATAACGGCCCGCTCGCCCGTGTGTCCGGAGTAGAGCTTCAGCGTCCGTTCCTCGGCGGCGGCGACGCCCGCCGATCCTAGAAGCGTCAGAAGACAGCCGGCCAGCAGACCGGAGGCAAGACGAGAGTCCGTACAAGGGATCATCCAGGACGCCACGCGCCTCAGTTCCTTCTTCAGATCGATTTTCAAGAGCTGGTTCCTGTCTCCGCCGCCGCAGCGGGTTCATCCGATTCCGATGTGGCGGGAGAATGTCATAAATGTCACAGTTGTCGATTATTATTTGTCATATTCAAGAAATAGTTAATTTAGAGAGACGAATCGACCTCACATCCGTCCAGTGGAAAAGAGTTTCCTGCAGAGATCGTTGACGGAAGAATGGCGCTGCGCAGGCGCGCCTTCTTGGAACTTTATCCCCTTAGCGGTGTTTCCGGAGCAGTTTTCGGGAGCGCCTGATGATTTTCAAGATTGGCCCCAGGTCGGTTTTCTGCGCCTTTGCCGTGGCGGTGGTGGTGCTGAACCTGTTCGCCATAAGTCCTGCACGCGCATCATCCGAAACGTGCCATGTGACGCACGCCGCAAACGCCGTCGGCCAGCATCGAGGCGCCGAGGTCCCGCAGGGCTGCTGCGACGCCACGCACTGCTGTCCCATGCTGCCGTGCCTGCCAGCGCCCGACGTCCCTGTCGCCATCCGTCACCAGCATCATCCCGTGCTCAAGGTCGAGCAGCCTCTGCTCCTCGTGACTTCGATCGATCCGCCTCCACGATCCGCAGTTTCGTGAACCGCCGAAGACCTACCAAAGACAACCTCACGAAACAGGAGTTCAAGATGAACAACGTATTGAAGACCGTACTCGCCGCCTCGCTGCTCTCCGCAGGGACCTTCGCGATCGCCGCTCCGGCGTCCGCCCAGTCGGCGATGGCCTATCCCGACAAGTGCAAGTCCGACATGTCCTCGGGCGGCGACATGGCCATGCAAGGTCACAACATGCAGATGGCTGACATGACCGACTACCAGAAGGAGTCGATGGACGGCATGAAGGCCATGAACATGAACATGATGCAGGGGATGATGAAGAAGGATCCGGACGTGTCCTTCGCCTGCGGAATGATCGCCCACCACATGGGAGCGATCAGCATGGCCCAGGTCGAGCTGAAATATGGCGACAACGCCGAGACGAAGGCCAAGGCGCAGAAGATCATCGATGACCAGACCAAGGAGATCAAGGAACTGACCGCCTGGGTCGAGAAGGAGGCGAAGTGATGCACCACATGTCTTCGCAGATGAAGGAATGCATCGACAACTGCCTCGCGTGCTACCGCGAATGCCTGTCGATGGCGATGGGCCACTGCCTGGAGATGGGCGGGAAGCACGTCGAGCCGAAGCACTTCAAGCTCATGATGGCATGCGCCGAAATGTGCCGGACTTCCGCCCACTTCATGCTGATCGGGACCGAGCACCATAGGCATACCTGCAGGGAGTGCGCGGAGATCTGCCGGCAGTGCGCCGACGACTGCGAGCGCGTCGGGGACATGCAGAGCTGCGTCGACGCCTGCCGGAAGTGCGCCGATAGCTGCGAGAAGATGGCGGCCTGATTTCAGGCGGTCATACCGAACGGCTGAATTCCGGCCGTTCGGGGCTATGGCCGGAGGCGGCCAGACGTCGGTCGCCTTGGGCCACTTCACAACATGGCCGGCCTCGTGCAACAATCGGCGCATGAAGCCTGTCCTGCTCCTCCAGCGCGTCCTGTGCACGCTCGCGATGGTCGCGGTCCTGATCGGACCTGCGGCCGTGGCGACGGCTGCGGCCGCGATGGCTTCGTCCGCATCCATGCAGTCCCCGGACGCGACAATGGGCATGGGCACGGACATGGACACGAGGGAGCAGTCGTCCGGCTCGCCGGCGATGGCCGACATGGACTGCTGTCCGAAAGCCGAAACTCCCCAGATGCCGGACTGCATGAAGACCTGTCCGCTGGCGCTCGTCTGCTCGACTGCGATCGTCGCCAGCGGGCCGTTCTCCGGCGGCGACCCGGTCGCATACGCCCTGCCGCTGTCATACCTGATCCACCAGGAGACCGACCTCGCGTCCGCGCTGGTGGAGCCGCCCCCGAGACCGCCGAGCGCCTGATTGCGTCTTGATCGAATTGCCGATGCTTCCGTTCCGGCGGACGAGCGTCGGCGCGTGCAATCAAGTGTGCCTCGCACACGTCGGGATCCGAATCATGAACAACAGAACATCCTACCGCGCGGCGCTCGCCGCGCTCGCCTTCCTCGCCGCGCCCGCGACAGGCGTCCTCGCAGGCGCCGCGGACTACGAGTTCCAGCTCGTCGCTTCCGAGGTGAAGCACGGCCCGCAGGCCGAGGTCGCCGTCAGGCTCGTCGACAGGCGCACGGGCTCTCCCGTGCCGCGCGCGGTCATCTTCACCACCCGCATGGACATGGCCCCCGACGGCATGGAGATGATGACCACCTCCGTCGAAGGGCTTTCAGAGCAGGAGCCGGGCGTCTACCGCTTCAGGACCAATCTCTCGATGGCGGGAGGCTGGCGCTTCAAGGTCGCCGCAAAGGTCCAGGGCGAGCCCCAGACGGTGCAGGGCGAACTCGTGCTGAAGGCGCTCCAGTGAAGACCGCGACATTACTGCTCGTCGCATCCTCCCTCGCCATCGGCGGCGGGGGAGGGTATCTGCTCGGCGCCGGCCGGATCGATCTGCACGGCGTCGTCCGCCTAGTTTTCATCGCGACGGAAGCCGAGACCTCTCCCGCCCAGGCCGCCGGAACCGGACCCGTCGTCTACTACCGCCATCCCGACGGCGAACCGAAATGGTCGCCGTCGCCCGCGGAAACGTCCGACGGGCGCGACTTCCTTGCCGTGCGTGCGAGCGAGGACGTCAGCTTCGCGGACGCTCCTCCGGCTGATGAGACGGCTTCCCAGAGGACCGGAGACCAGGAGACGGCCGGAGTCGAGAAGACGGGCGGGGGACGGACGATCCTCTACTACCGCAACCCCATGGGGCTGCCCGATGTATCGAAGGTGCCCAAGAAGGATTCGATGGGGATGGACTACATTCCCGTCTACGAGGGCGAGTCCGACGGCGGCTCCGACGTCCGGGTCGCTCTGGGCAAGCTCCAGCGCACCGGAGTGAAGACCGCGCCGGCCACGGTCGAGGTGCTGCGGCAGACGGTCCGCGCGCCCGGCGTCGTGGCGTTCGACGACCGCCGTATCCGCGCGGTCAGCATGCGCGCGGACGCCTTCGTCGAAGACGTGGCCGACGTCACCTCCGGCAGCCGCGTCAGGAAGGGCGACCCTCTCTTCCGCTTCTACTCGAAGGAACTCGCCACGGCCGCGTCGGAGTTCGCCAACGTCGTCTCCAGCGGCGGCGACACCGCCGGAAGCGCGCTGCGGCTCCGCAACCTCGGCGCCTCCGAAAGCCTGATTGAGGCGATCCGGCGCGACCGGAAGGTTCCCACGAAGATGACCTTCGACGCCCCCACCGACGGCGTCGTCGTCGAGCGCAACGCCGTGCCGGGGGCGATGGCCGAACCGGGGGACGTGCTCTTCAGGATCGCCGACACTTCGGACGTCTGGGTTGTCGCCGACGTCCCGGAAAGCCAACTCCGGGATATAGCAGTCGGGGCCGCCGCCACGGTCGAGGTCGCCGCCCATCCGGGCGGGCATGTCACTGGCACCGTGGAACTCGTGTATCCCGAGATACGCGACCAGACGCGGACCGCGAAGGTCCGCATACGGGTGCCCAACCCGGACGGGCTGCTTCTCGCCAACATGTTCGGCGACGTCCGGATCGAGAGGGGTCCGTCCGATCCTGTCCTCTCGGTTCCGAACGACGCGGTCGTCGACACGGGAACGCGACGGATCGTGTTCGTCGACAAGGGCGAGGGCAGGTTCGAACCTCGGGACGTAACGCTCGGCGCGCGCGGACCGTCCAGGGTGCAGGTGAAGACGGGGATTTCGGAGGGCGACCGCGTCGTGGTTTCGGCTAACTTCCTGCTCGACGCCGAAAGCAACCTTAACTCCGCCCTGAACTCGCTCTCCGCCGGAGACGTGCAGCCATGATCGCAAGTGTCATTTCGTGGTCCGCCCGCAACCTCCTGCTGGTCTTCGTGCTTGCGGCCCTGGCCGTGGCCGGGGGCGTGCACGCGCTGCGGACGCTTCCCCTCGACGCAATCCCCGACCTCTCGGACGTGCAGGTCATCGTCTACACCGAATACCCCGGCCAGGCACCGCAGGTGGTCGAGGACCAGGTCACCTATCCGCTGACGAGCTCCATGCTGACCGTCCCGAAATCGAAGGTGGTGCGCGGCTTCTCCTTCTTCGGCGTCTCCTTCGTCTACGTGATCTTCGAGGACGGCACCGATCCCTACTGGGCGCGCAGCCGCGTCCTCGAGTTCCTCAACGCCGCCGCCGGCCGCCTGCCAGGCGACGTGTCGCCGACGCTGGGGCCCGACGCGACGGGCGTCGGCTGGGTCTACCAGTACGCCGTCGTCGCGAAGGAGATGTCGCTCGCCGAGCTGCGCTCGCTCCAGGACTGGGTCGTGAAGTTCGCCCTTTCCCGGTCCGAAGGCGTCGCCGAAGTGGCGAGCGTCGGCGGCTTCGTCAAGCAGTACTCCGTCGTGGTCGATCCCGTACGCCTCAAGGCGCAGGGCATAACGCTGGACGCCGTCGCTTCCGCCATCAAGGCGAGCAACCGCGACGTCGGAGGCCGCACCGTCGAACTTTCGGAGTTTGAATACATGGTCCGTGGAAGGGGTTACCTTCAGGGCGCTTCCGATATCGGAAACATCGTGCTCAGGTCGGAGGCAGGCGTTCCGCTCCGCGTGGCGGACGTCGCCGCAGTCGAGATCGTTCCGGACGAGCGCCGCGGCATCACGGAGATGAACGGCGACGGCGAGGTGGCCGGCGGCATCGTGCTTCAAAGGTACGGCTCGAACGCGCTGACCGTCATCGAAAACACCAGAAAGAGCATCGACGCGGCGAAGGCCAGCCTGCCGGAAGGCACGGAAATCGTCCCCGTCTACGACCGCTCGCGCCTGATAGAGGCGGCGATCGAGACGCTGAAGGGAACCTTGCTGGAGGCATCCGTCGTCGTCGCCCTGGTGACGATCGTGTTCCTGATGCATGTCCGCAGCGCCCTGGTGGCGATCATCATGCTGCCGGTCGGCATCCTCATGGCATTCATGGCGATGCGGCTGCTGGGGATAGGCGCGAACATCATGAGCCTGGGCGGGATTGCCATCGCCATCGGGGCGATGATCGACGCCGCCATCGTCATGATCGAGAACGCCCACAAGCATCTCGAACGTGCTCCGCCCGAGAAGAGCCGCGTGGACGTCCTCATCGAGGCGGCCTCCGAAGTCGGACCTCCGCTCTTCTTCAGCCTCCTGATCATCACCGTCTCGTTCCTGCCGATCTTCACGCTGGAGTCCCAGGAGGGCAGGCTGTTCGGGCCTCTCGCCTTCACCAAGACATTCGCCATGGCGGCCGCCGCGATCCTGTCGGTGACGCTGGTCCCGGCTCTGATGGTGGTGTTCGTGCGCGGCAGGATCATGCCTGAGCACAGGAACCCGGTGAACCGCATGCTGATCTGGCTCTACCGGCCGATCATAAGCGGCGTGCTGCGAGCGAAGACCCTGACGATCCTGGTCGCCGTGGCCGCTCTCGCCGTCACGGTCTGGCCGGCCCGCCAGCTCGGCACCGAGTTCATGCCCAGCCTCGACGAGGGCACGCTGATGTACATGCCGACGACGTTGCCCGGACTTTCCGTCACGAAGGCGGCCGAACTCATGCAGGTGCAGGACAGGATCATCAAGTCGTTCCCAGAGGTCGAGACCGTATTCGGGAAGGCGGGCAGGGCCCTCACCGCGACCGATCCCGCGCCGACCGAAATGTTCGAGACCATCATCACCCTGAAGCCCAAAAATCAATGGCGGCCCGGTGTCACGGCGGACACGCTGAAGCAGGAGATGGACGCCGCCCTGCAGTTTCCGGGGGTCTCGAACGCATGGACGATGCCGATCCGGGCTCGCATAGACATGCTCTCGACCGGGATCAGGACGCCGGTAGGCGTCAAGGTGTTCGGCAGCGACCTGACGCAGATGGAGAAGATCGCAAGACAGATCGAAACCGTTCTCAAGACCGTGCCGGGCACGTCCTCCGCATATGCCGAGCGCGTCATCGGCGGATACTACCTCGACATCGTGCCCGACAGGGCGGCCCTCGGCCGCTACGGACTGACGGTGGACAGCGTGCAGAACGTCGTCGGCATGGCGCTCGGATCGCAGATGCTGACGGCCACCGTGGAGGGCCGGGAGAGATATTCGGTGGCCATACGCTATCCGCGTGACTACCGCAGCGATCCGGATGCGATCGCCCGCGACGTCCAGGTCGACCTTTCCGGCGGCGGCGCCGTCCCCCTGGGCCAGGTCGCCCGCGTCGAGCGGAACCGGGGAGCGACCTCCATCAGGACCGAGAACGGCCAGCTCGCAGTCTACGTCTTCGTCGACATCGCGGGACGCGATCTCGGGGGATACGTCGCAGACGCGAAGGCCGCCGTCGAGAAGTCCGTCGCGATGCCGACGGGCTACTCGCTCGGATGGAGCGGCCAGTTCGAATACCTCGAGCGCGCCAAGGCCCGCCTCGCGCTCGTCGTGCCCCTGACGCTGGCCCTCATCTTCCTGCTGCTCTACCTCAACTTCCGACGCGTGACGGAAACCCTCATCGTCATGCTGTCGCTGCCCTTCGCCCTCGTCGGCGGAATCTGGATGATGTGGTGGCTCGGGTTCAACCTGTCGGTCGCCGTCGCGGTCGGCTTCATAGCGCTGGCGGGCGTCGCCGCCGAAACGGGAGTGATCATGCTCATTTATCTCGACCAAGCCTTGGAAGAGGAACGCCGTCGCTGTGCGGAGGAAGGCCGAACGCTTTCGCGCGGGGACCTGCACCGGGCCATCGTCGTCGGCGCGGTCGAACGGGTTCGCCCCAAGATGATGACCGTCGTCGCCATCATGGCCGGACTCGTGCCCATCCTCTGGAGCACCGGGACCGGCTCAGAGATCATGCAGCGTATCGCAGTCCCCATGATCGGGGGCATGATCTCGTCGACCGTCCTGACGCTCGCTGTGATCCCGGCTGTCTACGGCGTGGTCAAGGGATGGCGGCTTCGCGAAACGCTCCCACAGGAGCAACGGGCATGACCTGGTGCAGGATCACGTGCTTCGCAACGGCGTTCGTCTTCATCCTGACAGGTGGTGTTTTGGCCGCACCTGCATGGGAACGGCAGCTCGACATGAAGGCGATGGCGGAGGCGGCCAGGGCTGTTGGAGAGCTGTTCAGCGGCAAGCGGCCCTACAGCCAGCAAGAGTTCAAGTCGGCGGCGGAAGTCATCCGGAGAAGAGCGGGCGACCACCTTATCGACAGCTTCCAAGGCGAGCAGCAGCCGGACTCGAAAGCCAATGCGGGAGCGATTGCGTCATCGGCCGGCGAGTTCGAAAAGCTAGCCCATGATCTCCAGATCTACGCTTCGGCCCTGTCTTCCGCGGCAGATCAGAATGCGGTCGAGCTTGGACCAGACACGCGGATGAGCAGCACGCTAATCGGCAGTCCGTTTGGACGAAAGCTCGATCCATCCCACGACGCGTCCGCGGTGCCCGCTGAGCACGCTTACCATCTCATGCTTCAGACCTGCACGAGCTGTCATGCGAAGTACAGGAAGCCCTGACCTATATGCCCCGGACCGCCCTGACGAACGTCATCGTGAGTGCGAGCGCGCAGGCAATGATGAAGCCCACGACGACAAACGCAAGTTTGGCCTGGCGGCGTGTCGCGCGTGGCAGTCGTGTTCGGGGAGGGTGGCCCGATGGCGCACCAAGCATCGGGTTGAGTCGGAAAGTTTTCTTTCGTCCCGCCATATTAGAAAAATGCGCAAGGAGGGGTTAGAGCCGTCGAGCTACTCCGTCAGACCGACTTGAAGGTCGTGGGATAGCCCGCTTCCACGATGGCTGCGGCGATGGCTTCAGGCGCAACAGAAGACTCAACCTTCACCTTCTTGCTGCCGACATCGATCATCGCACTCGCGGCCGGATCGGCTTGCTCGATCGCCTTCTTCACGGTTCCGGCGCAATGGCCGCAGGTCATGTTCGGAATGTCGAATTCGTACATCTAAATCTCCTCTGGGTGTTGCTAATCAAACATGAGGCTTACAGCAATGGGAAGGTCAATAGCCTGATCTACACTGCGTCCCGGGTTCGCCGAGTTGTGATGCAGGGTCGCTTCCATTTTGGACTCCAAGCGACGTAGCCAGTGTTTCGAGAGGAGATGCAATGACTGACACATGCAATCTAGCGACAGCGGGAAGCGGCTGGAGCCTCGACTCCCATGCAGCCACCTCTCGGTTCGTAACCTTTCTTTTCGCGAGCTCCGCTGCAGCGGTAAGGACTGCGAGCCCATGGCATGGTGCATGCGTAGCCGTCGTAATGGTTGCGTCATCAAGGAAACTGGAGAGATGATTGCCTTCCAGGATGATCGTGAAGATGGCTCCCGACAGGGAGTTCCATCTGTGCCGCCTTAAGCAGCAGACAAGGACAATCTGCCTTTTCGTCTTGGTGTTGGCTTAGATGGCACGGGCTTATGAACAAGGGACGGAGAAAGCCTCACGGACAAGCTTGGCTGATGGTCAGTCTTCAAGTTCCATAATAACTCTTACGCCATTTTCATTAGCCGGCTAATGGTATTCGCCTATAGCTCTCTCATGTGGCTTCCCTCCTCCCGTCGTCACTTTGACCGAGTGCAAGCCGGCCTGTGTCGCCGCACTAGCTTGAAGGACGCGCTTTGATCGCAAGCTCAGCCCTGCTTAATGAGCAGCTCTGTGCTCAAGACCAACTGTCGAGCGTATATCGCCGATGCGTCCAACATCGCCTTCCTTGTCACGCCAAAAAGGAAATAGAGGAGGTGGACCGCCGACAGAGCGCACAGAAACACTAGCTTGCCTGTGCTAAGGGAGGCAAAAGTAGGCTGATACCAAACGATCGCCGCAGCTGCCCCAAACGACAGAAGGTTCAGGGCGATGCCAACCGGCTTTAGACCGAGAAGATTTCGGTAGTAGCCGTAGCTGATCAACTCGTTGAAAAGCAGATTGAAAGTCTGCGTGTCTCGCGTGCTCTCACGCAGCCAGGTATAGGCTTGGTCGTAGAAGGCCTGCGAAGCGATAGGATCCTTCTCCTCGCCCTCCTTCGTAGGGGCCGGAAGACCAAGCTGGCCCGCTACGTAGGTACGGTAACGGTCGCGCTGGCTAGCTGGCAGTGTAGAGTCACTATGCGTAAGCTCCGTATTCCGCGGACGTCCTCCAGTGCTTGCAAAGATCTCCCGTTCCTTAGCTATGCCAAATCGCCTTGCCAAATTCGCGCCAGCGAAAAAAAGAACCCCTACCGCCACCGTTGCGAGCGCTTCAGGCAGGCCGGGATCAACCCAGCTTGCACAGAGCAGGCATAGTATGAGGGCTGGCGCCACTGCGAGGATAGCTGGGAAGAGCCGTGCCTTTACGGCATACATGTCGAGAAAATCCATGGTCAATGACTGCTCGTGCCTGTTATGGCAAGGAAACGAAGTGGGGTGGAAATAAGCAGTACCGCTGGCGGAGGCCGCTCTCGAGCGAGTGAGTTTGCGGTGTGCCAATCAAGTGCAGATGCTCCCTGATCGGATAGATGGCTGTGCCACGTGCCAACGTCGAAAAGACTGCCGCCACTGTCGCGAAATCGCTGACTGATCATCTTCTTCAGCCCTTTGGTGCCGAGCACGAACGAGGTAGCGCTACGCTTGCTGTCTTCGGGCGCCGGAAGAGTACCTACGACAGTTATTTTGCGAAGGCGCGAGTTGCAGGTGCCGATGAGCAAACCTCCGGTTTCGGCAGTGGGATACGTAGCGATCTCCTTGCGGATCAAGCGGACGACATCGTCTGCAATATCGAGGCTCCAGTCACCCCCCTCAACCTTGACGTTGTGGAAGGCGGGAACCGCTATCCTGCGCCAATTGGTAGATAGTCCGGTACGGTCTCTGACGCCGATCGCGATCTGCCCTCCAACAGACGCCTCAATCCCAACCATCCGGCAAAGCTCTTCGGTTGCCATGGCTGTCATGGCTGAAAGCCTTGCATCTGTCATAGGCATGGTCAGGGAACCACATCCGTCTCCGATCTGCACCTGCGTAAGCCCATGTGTTGGATCGAATAGCAGCTGCCGTTCGCGCTTGGTAACGGTAGCGTAGAGGCTCGCCTCTAGCTGCGACAGAGAAGGATTGCCTAAGGGACCTTCTGCGAAAACGAACGCGCCGTCGCCGCGGCCAAACAGTGTTACCTCGGCTACCCTGGCTTTTATCCTTCCCCCGGCGCAGCCCGACAAGGCTTCCCGCACAAGACGCGAGGCCGTGGTGTTTACCAGTAGCCCCGACTGGGTTGGAACGGCACGAAGCAGGTCATCCGGCTCGTCGAGCGCAGGAATGATGTCTCCTATGAACGATCTGGTGGTAGCGCCAAGCCTCCCCAGCTCATACGCGAGCTCAGGTGCCTTGAACTGCGGGAACGGACTTCGCGCCAGAGCATGACGCGCCATGTTATGCGGCTGTAGAAAGGCGCTGTCTGTTACGGCGAGGATGCGCGCTCCAGTGCGCGCTAAGTGCATCCCAACTTTGGATCCAACGCTCCCGCAGCCAATGATGCTCGTATTCGGGATCGCCAATGCACCGCTCATGCTCCGGAATAACCCTTGGGAGGGCATGTCAACCTGCCGCAAAGGGAAGACGGGGATGTCTGGGCGCAACGCTGGAGAGGGATTGTCCGATCTCGGCCGGTGGACATTCAATGAGTACGCTACGCACTCGATGCTCGAGCTTCTACCCATCAGCACGAAAGGCCTGCGTACGCAGAGGACTACTGCTACCGGGAGAGGCGCCGAAACCCACATAGCTTCGAAACGCCGCTCAAGATCTTTTACGAAGTGGCGAAGCTGGTCCCCCATGCCGTAGAGGTCAGCTCGAGCCTCAAGCTGACCTAAGGTGGTGACATCATCGGCTAAAAGATCCTTACTAACTGCTTTCTGACTGGGCCAAAGCACAGCAGCGACAGTGCGGCCGGGATCTTTCCGCGTCTCGAACTCGAAGGGGAATGTTTGTTCCAAGGCAGCAAGACTGGGAGCCAAATCGTTGCTGACCCAAAATCCAGGTGTTTCCTCCTCAGCTCTGTAAAGCTTTTCGAGATAGCGGGAGCGCAGCCAGACGCAACCTGCGTCTTTGCGAATGCGCTCGCCAAGGATGTGTTCGCGGTCGATAAAGATCGTACCCAGTACAGCAGCTCGATTGAGCGGTTCCCACCCGTGCTTTGCATTGGAAAGGCGCCCAGTAGCCGCTCGTTTTAACCAGATGCACATCTGATCGACGATCGCCATGATGCCCGCGTCGACTAGGTCGTGCTGGGTAAAGAATTCGTCAGGTGAGCCGTCGACGAGGCACGGCACAGGCAGCGATTTGCCATCACTCGGCGCCAAGTGCGGCATGACCGGGAAGTCATGACGAAGGCGAAACGATGGGCATCGTCCTGGATAGCCGGTTTGCAGTACTACCTCGACTGGTTCGACCGCTCGTACGCCCGTTTCGCTACGACCCGCAAGGCGGGCGCCATTGGGCAGCTCGACCGCGAGCTCCAGAGCCAAAACTGCCTCATTCTCGCCAACAAAGGCTATGCCAGCATTGCTGACGTAGGGATAGCCGCCAACGACACGCAGGAAATGCTCCGCGTGTCGTCGCATATCAGCCTCTGCCATATCGTATTACTCGCCATCCCGTGAGCCATGGCCTCGAGCCACAGTGGGAATTGCCGAAATACCAATTGCCGCTGCGACCTTCTTCGCCGCAACCCGATGACTAAATGAAGGGCCCTGATGGGAGATCGTAAACTCGATCGGGCGTGAGTTTTTCTCCCAGAACTCTTCCGTGCAATGGAAACGGTCGGCGGATGTAATTGAGACGTACTCGCGCTTGGCGCGCTCATGCGGAGGGTTAGGCTCTTCTTTCTTGATCGGGTTGGAGCTGGCCACGATGTGCGCGCCCTCCCGGCACTGCGATAGCGCGTTGCGAGCGTCTGGCGAGACCTTCACATCCTCGCCCATTTCCGACCATCGATCATGGCTCAGTGTCCGCCAGGAGCAATGATGCGGTGTCTCCATAACGTCATAGCTAAGCCAGTCCGAGTTGCTGTCCTTGTGCCGCTGCCAGAGGCGATCCCAGATCGCAACGCTTGCATCCCCACCAGAAAGGAATCGGCACGCATCCTCCGTTCCGTCGGCCATGATCGCGAACCGCAGGATCACCGATGAGTTGTTCTTCGAGAGCAAATCAATCAGTTCTTCGGCGTCCTCCTGGTCCGGATCAATATAGATGGGAGCCAGAAGACGGGCCTCAAACTGCCCGTCTTCCTCTCGATTGGCGGCGGTGATTAGTTCGTCCTGTAGTACAACGATATCCATGATGTCGTCTGTCTTGCCGTCACGGTCTTTGCCAAGGATCAGGATACGGTCGCCGCTATCCGTACCATCCATGCCTTTTTCCTTAAACAAATTAACGCGCCGCCTCGCCTCCGTTGCCCAGGCCTTTGCGTCATCACATAGCTTGTGCTGCGAATTCGCGCGGCGGAATACGATCGGGGAAGACCACATTTCCCGGATCACTATCCGGTCTTTGTCCTCTTCGTCCGGATATTCGTCTAGAGCCCCAAGATGGAAGTGGTTGCGCAACCCGCTAACGTGGTCCGCGTCCGGATGCGAGACGAGAAAGGCATCAACGTATGGCCGGTCCTCATCGTCTCGTGGCAACCGGTCCTTAAGATCCTGCGCGACGTCATGAACATCCTCGTCCTCACCATCCGCCGACGCACGAATATTGATATCGATGAGAATATTCTGGCCGTTGTCGAGGGTGACAAGTGCCATATCCCCGTTACCTACTGGATAGAAAGTAAGATTTGCAGCCATAGCCGGGTCCTGTGCTGTTCGAAATTAGAAACAGGAGCCTCGGGTTGCCGAGGCCTCTGTAGTAGATCTACGGGCATGTAGTCTCGAACTAGCAGTAGCTCCAAGCGACCGTCACTGGGCAATACCGCCGGCGGAAGCATACTGAAGGTCGATCTAAATATGGGCACTCCACCATTACTGGTGCAATACCGCTAGTACGAAATCCACCAATTGTTACATACCTCGGATCGGAGGAAGTCAGCTTTGTAGTGAGACACCCTCCCCTCGCCTCCTTCGCTTGGCGTTTCAATGCAGGAACGGCTTCGATTCCATCCGGCCACTTCCGCCCGCGGGGCTGGCGGAGTAGGGCCTACTTTCAACATGGAGCCGCAGTCTGAGGCTGAGGCCGACCATTTCAGCTTGGAACCTTTAGATGCTATTCGACATTTCTCCTTGCCTTCGTATCTCAAATGAGATACATTCTTAGGCAACAAGGAGACTAAGATGAGCACTCAAAGTTCAATGCTTCATGTGCGTATTGACGATCAGTTGAAGCAAAATGCTGCAGCGATCCTAGCAAACTTCGGCCTCACAATTTCAGACGCGGTAAGGATTCTACTTACCCGAGTCGAAAAAGAAGGTGCTCTTCCTGTAGGCCTGACAACTGACCCTGAAGCGTACGATGAGTGGTTTCGCAACAAAGTCAAAGAAGCCATGGAGGACGATCGTCCAAAAATATCGCATGCTAAAGCTATGGCTGCGATCAGAGCCAACCTCGACACGAAAACAAAATGAAAAGAGCTCCGGAGCAAACATGCTCCGGAGGTCCATCTTTTAAGGCCACTGCCTTGCAGAATGAAGAACCCTGAGAACGAGAATCTCACTCTCGCTCACAGTATAGATTACAACATAGCTCCCAACCGGCATTTCGCGAGTTCCGGCTACACGTCCAGCCCTGTAGCTAAAAGGGAAGTTCGGCAGGCGATCGACGCTTTCCTCAATCTGATCAACCAGCTTCCTTGCTGCCGGTGGATTAAATTCACTAATGAAATTAACCATTTCGTTGACGTCTTCGAGGGCATTTTCACCCCACTCGATCATGAGGGCATTACCAGACATTACATGCTTCCATATTAGGTTTCCTTGTTTCCTGTTGCTGTTGACAAGACTGCCCCAATATGCAAGTTAGAGACCGTAGAGAACGAACTTGCTTTGGCACAGGATGCCGTTATAACGACGACGCCGTTAGGGCAGACGTCGGTTTTTCTATGTTAAACCATTTTTAACTTCAAGTCAAGCCCGTTAGGAAAACGTTGCGCGGCAGCTTCTTTCTGCTGACGTGAACATGCAGCAGTGTCGGCTTACCGAGGTCCAACCGCTCTTCCTCCTGCTTCCTCAAGAGTATGATACCGCTGTTTCCAGAACGGTTGCATGTCGTCCCCGGACAGCGCTAAGGCCAGACACTTTTTGCAATACGTCGCCAGCGCCGTCTTCTGATTGTGGAGCCGGATCCGCGCCCCGAGGAGTTTCGGACGAAAAGCTAGAAGCGGAACAGCTTCCGGCAAATCAACTGGCCTCGGCAGTTTGCACCGCTAGATTGACTCTCGGCGAATGAGCTCCGGACAAGTGGGCTATCGATGTCACCGACTCCTCTGCCACGCTATCAGATCCCGCGCATCAGCTACTTACTCGTCGCACTGCCTAGGTGGCACAGATCGGACACCTGGAGCATTTGCAACAGCCGCGTGTGCTGGTCCATCTAGGATCAGTTGAGCATCTTCAGTTTATCAGACGGCGAATTCCGTCCTGTAATCATGCTGGCAGGTGATGTGGTGGCAGTCTAAGGTTGACCAGTACCGTAGGACGGCTTCCTTCTCCTCGTATTGATCAGTTCGCACCTCAAAGGTCATCAGCGACAAATCGCTCACCCGCATGAACAGCGCCCTTTGAAGGCAGACCAACCGGCTAGCATCCATTTGCATGACATGACCTGAAAGGAAAATTCCTGATGGCCGCAGCTGGTGCAAAGCCGCAGGGAATGTAGCATTTAGGTATACCTTCTGAGACAATCTGCGTGAGACACATATCAGTGTATCATTTGGGTTGATTTTGAAGTTATGAGACGCTACCCATTAAAGGTCTAGAACCTATTGAGACGTTTCATGGCAATTTACGGGTACGCGCGTGTCAGCACCATCGATCAGGATCTGGCAATTCAAGAGGCGGCTTTGAAGGCGGCCGGGTGCACGGTCATCCGGGCGGAAAAGAAATCCGGATCAACTAAGCAGGATCGGAGGGAGCTTAACACGCTTCTAGAATTCATGCGCGACGGCGACAGCCTGGTCGTGACGCGGGTCGATCGGCTGGCGCGGTCAGTTGGAGATCTGCAGGACATCATACGGCTGCTTAAGCAGAAAGGGGTGACCCTGAAGGCGACGGAACAGCCGATCGACACGAGCTCGGCGGCCGGCAAGGCTTTCCTCGATATGCTCGGCGTATTCGCTGAGTTCGAGACGAACCTTCGTAGAGAAAGACAGATGGAAGGCATCGCCGCTGCAAAAAGCAGAGGGGTCTACAAAGGCAGGAAGCCTCATGTTGATGTTGCTGGGATCCGCCGACTGAAATCCGACGGGATGGGACCAACAGAAATTGCCAAGACGCTGAACATAGGTCGTGCAAGCGTGTATCGCGCCCTCAGAGAAGCCGCATCATCGTAGGGCAAGAAGGCGGCTTCGCGCCAACAGCGGACATTGCAGTCCAACGCATACGGCTGCGTTGCGGCAATCTCTAAAGCGACACTCTCCGTTTCGCGAGCCGAACGCGGCCATTCCTGCCCCAGGATCACGGGTGAACCCGCTGGTGATGTCACCTGCGGATCAACCTGAAGTTCAACCTACGAGCAGATGGCTCATTGCCGGGTCGGGAATGACCACGATGCGGCTGCCATCTCTTACCTCGTCGTGAAGGTGAATCACGTCCTGATTGATGAGCCGGATGCAACCTGAGGAAACGGCCTTCCCAATGCTGAAGGCCTCAGGTGTGCCGTGGATTCGATATAAGGTGTCCCTCCCGTCCTCATGGATGTAGAGCGCCCGCGCGCCGAGCGGATTCTTCAGTCCGGGAGGCATGCCGCCATTTGCAATGCTGTAGGGTTCCAGTTCCGGTTGCCGCGCGACCATGGAATCGGGCGGCGTCCAGCGCGGCCATTCCCGCCTGTAGGCCATGATAGCCTGTCCCGCCCAGGCAAATCCTTCACGTCCGACCCCGATCCCGTACCGCATGGCACGGCCATCGGCCTTGACGTGGTAAAGATACTTGCCTGGCGTATCGACTACGAGGGTTCCCGGTCTCTCGCTCGTAGGATAATCGACCTCCGTCCGCCAGAATTGCGGGTCGAGTTGAGTGATATCGATTTCCGGGACCGGAAAACGCTCATTCGGCATGGCATAGTACATCGGCGGCACCACTGGTGTGGGCGCCGGCAGGGGTTCCGGGAGCGTCGCCAAAACGGGCGGGGGCTCGGTCGAGACGCAGCCTGAAACGGCGATTGCTCCAATCCCAAGGATAAATGAACGCCTCGGCAAGCTTGCGCCAATGCGGCTCGCGGTTGAGCAGCTAGTTCTTCTTTTGGTCTGGATCTCATTGGTCATGCGGCGACTCTTCGTTGATTTCTTCGACCTCTTCCAAGCCCGGCAGCCTTAAGGCACCCTGAAGGCTCTGCCGGTGCTTCTTGCAGAACAAGACCGGCTCCAAAAATCCGTCCACTCATGCCGCGCGGGCCTCTGCTATCGCGCCCTTCAGCCCTTTCTCGTCGAGGACGCCGGCGAAAGTCGTCCGCCCAATGACAAAGGAGGGCGTGCCTGCGAAGTTGAAGGCCAGTGCCTGACTGTAATTGCGGTCGAGCAGCCCCGAGATCTTGGCACTATGCTTGTTCACAGCGGCAGCAATCTCCTGCATGGTGAGGCCGGTGCTCGTGAGCGCCTTTTCCACCTCTTCCTCCGTCAGCTTTCCCGTCGTCTTCATCAGCGCTTCCATGGCTGGTTCGTACTTTCCCATCTGTGCGGCTCCAAGGACGGCCTGGGCGGCAAAGATCGATGCGCCGCCGAAGACAGGCCAGTCCTTCAGCACCAGCCGGACATTGCCGTCCTCGCGAACCACCCTTTCGACCATCGGATGGATTTTTTTGCAGTAAGGGCATTGGTAGTCGAAGAACTCGACGACCGTGACGTCTCCCTTCGGGTTTCCGAGAACGGGCGCGTCTGGGTCGTAGAAGACTGACTTTTCGGTGATCTCCTGGCTGAACGCCATCCGAGGCAAGATAGCGGCGAATGCGGCAGTGCCGGCGGCGGCGGCGAGCAGGTTTCTACGAGTGATCATGTCATACTTCTCCTTTTCCGGATTCTGTGGGTCCGAGCACGACGACCTTCGACCCCTTCGGCACGCGTCGGTGGAGGTCGATGATGTCGTGGTTCAACAGCCTGATGCAGCCGGACGAGACCGACTTGCCGATGCTCCAGGGTTCATTGGTCCCGTGGATGCGATAGAGCGTGTCCTTGCCCCCCTGGTAGAGGTACAGGGCACGTGCTCCCAGAGGGTTTTTGATGCCACCCTCCAGGCCCGATGCTAAAGGGCCGTAGCGCTCCGGATCGCGCTGGATCATGTTCTGGGTCGGCACCCAGCCCGGCCATTGCGCCTTGCGCGAGATGTCGGCTTCGCCCTCGAACTCCATACCCGCCTTGGCCACGCCGACGCCGTAGCGCATCGCCTTGCCACCCTCCATGACGAGGTAAAGAAAACGGGAATGGGGATCGACCACGATCGTGCCCGCCGAATAGCCGGTCTTGTAGTCGACGACCTGGCGGACGTTCTTCGGGTCCATCTTGGAGACATCGACGCCGGGGATGGTCTCATCTCCATCCTTGATCGGGGCGTACATGCTGGCCAGTGACGTATCCACCTTCGGATCTTCGATCTTTGGTGGCTCTGGGGCCGTCTGCGCGCAGGCGGACAGGCCCATGACGAAAATCGAGGCGGTCAACGGTCGCCACAGAGCGGCCGCTCGGGAAGGTGTCATTCGGATATTCCTTCTTCAGATTTGAGTTCCTGAATCTTCTGCGCGAGTACCTCGCGGGAGATCTCGCCAAGATGGGAGCCGGCAAGCGTGCCGTCGGCTGCGAGAAAGAGCGTCGCGGGAAGGCCGACTGCCGAGTAATGGCGGCTGAGCAGAAGTTGCGGATCGAGCAGCGCCTGCGCCAGGTTGAGGTTCTCGCTCCGGAGGTAGTCAGCGATCTTTGCCGAGGGCTCTCCCTGGTTCGCGAAGACAAAGTCGACATCGGCAGTGCTTGCAGCAAGTTCCGCCATCATCGGCAGCTCGCGGCGACAAGGTGGGCACCACGTCGCCCATAGGTTCAGAACCGTCGGGCGACCGTTGTCACCGATCCTGCTTTCTGCACCGTCAAGGGTCCGGAAGGTTGAGGTAACAGCCGGAAGCTGCGTATCGGAATAGGTGAATGCCAGCGTCGCCGTTGTCGCGACGGCTCCCGCCGCGACGCTTGCCGCAGCCCATCCGACAAGCTTTCGGCTCCTCAGGAACAGGACGACCAGCATCACGGCGACGCCTGCGGCACCTCCGCTCCAGGAGAAGCCGCCTTGCCAAACAGAAAGGATCCGCCAAGGCTCTGGAGCAAAACTCCATGCATGCTGCAGAACATGCCCCAGGCGCGCCGCCGCAAGCGCGACGACCGCCGTCCACGACGACCAGCGGCCGAGCCTGTCGTCGACTCGATGTGCGAGAACGGAGGCCACGGCAACGAACGCGACCATGCCGATGATTGCTGCGAAACGCTCGGCATCGAACGCAAATGGACCAAGCGACACCGCGTTCATCGGAGCTGCCCCTTCGCGCTCGACGCCGAGACCGTAACGGTGTCCGCAGTGATCTCGCCCACAAGTCGAGTGTCTTGGACTTCTTGGTTGTCCCGGTCCAGAAACAGCATCGTCGGCGGCCCGACGACCTGCAGCTCCTTCATCAACGACTGGTTTGCCTCGGTGATCTCGCTGAGATCGACCGAGACCAGACGGATGCCGTCGAGCGCGTCTGCCACGGTCGCGTCCGGAAGAACGGACCGCTCGATCACCCGGCAAGTGACGCACCAGTCGGCCGTGAAGTAGACAAGCGTGGGGGCGGCGGGCCCATCGGCTCTCAGCAACGAGGACAGATCGGCTGCCGAGGCGATGGACTGGAACGAGTCCTTGCCGATCACTCTCGCGGGTGTCGCGTCTCCGGAGCTTGCGGCAGCAATCGTCGCGAGAGGCTTCAAAGGGTCCGTCGCGCCGGAGAGGCCGCCAATCCCCAGGATGACGCCGTAGAGACCGACCAGTATGCCCGCGGATTTGGCAAGCCGTGCAGCGCCACCGACCTCGGGTCGCATCTGATCGAAAGCTCCTATGAAGACTGCGAAGGTGATCGCCAGAACGGACCACAACAGAAGACCAGTTCCGGCAGGCAGCAGACGGTCCACGAGCCAGACGGCGGTGGCGAAGAAGAGGAAGCCGAAGACCTGCCGGACGCGTTCCATCCATTGTCCTGCACGGGGAAGGAGGCCCGACCCGAAGGTTCCCATCAGGATCAGCGGGATGCCCTTGCCGACGCCGAGCGCAAACAGGGCCGTCGCGCCGAGGACGACGTCTCCTGTCTGCGCAATGTAGAGAAGCGCGCCCGCCAACGGAGCCGTGACGCAGGGTCCAATGACCAGAGCGGATGAAAACCCGAGTGCTGCCGACGACGCCAGTGAACCTCCTGAACCGCGGCGCGCGGTAAGCCGGTTCCTGAGAAAGGACGGAAGCTGCAGTTCGAACAGCCCGAAACTGGAGAGTGCCAGCGCTACGAAGATGGCGGCAACGATGAGTGTGGCAGCGGGAGACTGCAACGCGATCTGGAAGCTCTGACCCCACCATGCAGCGACCACGCCGAAGAGACTGAAGGCCGCTGCAAGAGCGAGGACGTAAGTCGATGACAGGGCGAATCCACGTCCGGTCGACAGGCTCTCGCCTTCCCTCGTCAGTGTCGCTGCCAGGATCGGGTACATGGGAAACACGCATGGCGTAAAGGCCAGCAGGACGCCAAGACCAAGGAAGCCGACAATCAGGAAGAGGACGCCGCCGCGGTCGAGGAGAGAACTGACCACACCGTTGGTTGACGGATCCGAGATCCGGATGCTGGAGCTGTCGGCGGCTTTCGGCCCTTTGGACACGAGAGGAAAGGCTGCCTGCGATCGAAGCGCAGTCTGGAGACCAGATTTTCCTGTGTCCGACTTGGGTTCAAGCGTCGCGGCGTCGATCTCGACGGTCGTCGGCGGGTAGCAGAGTCCGCCATCCTGGCAGCCTTGGTAGGTCACGTTCAAAGAGCCCGTGACCGGCCCGGCGACCGTGGCCGTGGCAGTGCCGTAGTAGACTTCGGTGCTTCCGTATCCTGGATCCTCCTTGATGACACCCGGTGGAGTTGCCATTTCGAGTGGCTTGCCGCCGACGCCGGTCACACTCAGGTATTCCCGGTAGAGGTAGTAGCCGTCCTCGAGCTGCCATCTTATTGCGATGTCGGAACCATCGCGGCCGGCCTCCATGCGGAAAGCCTGATCCATGGGGAGCGGCGGTTCGATGGCTAACGCCACGGCCGACACAGCTATGGTCGCGAGGAAACATGACGCCGACAGGAAGAAACGCAAAGGGCTGCTCCGTTGGTTGGGTTGGAGCGGCGGTCTCTCCTCCCAACCTTAAGGCAGCCTTAAGGTGGCGGGCGCAGGGAGGATGCGAAGCTAGACGAGGATGTGATGCGGCTACTTGTGCTGGAAGATGACGAGATCCTGCTGGACGGCTTGAAGGTCGGGCTGCAGATGTGCGGCTTTACGGTGGACGCCGTGACATCGGTTGCCGACGCCGACGCGGCCATCGAGGCCGACCGCTTCGACGCGATCATACTCGACCTCATGCTCCCTGACGGATCAGGCCTCGATGTGCTGTCGCGGATGCGCCGCTCCGGCGATCGCACGCCGGTTCTCCTCCTGACGGCAAAGGACGAGGTCGCGGATCGCATCACTGGACTGGATTCGGGGGCAGACGACTATCTCGGCAAGCCATTCGATCTCGACGAGGTTGCGGCCCGTCTGCGCGCCATCGTCCGCCGTGGACACGGCCGTGCGGCCGGGCTTCTCGAGTGGAAGGACGTCAGCCTCGACCCAGCACGCATGTCCGCATCGCGTGACGAGATCACGATCTCCCTTTCCCGACGGGAGTTCGTGATCCTCCAGGCGTTGATGGAGACGCCGGGCGTCATCCTGTCGCGGTCGAACCTCGAGGAGAAGCTTTATGGGTGGCAGGAGGAAATCGAGAGCAATACCGTCGAGGTTCACATCCACAAGCTGCGATCCAAGCTCGGTGCGTCGTTCATCGAGACCGTGCGGGGCGCGGGCTACCGGTTGAGGACATCGCAATGAATTCGATACGGATCAGACTGTTTGTGATCCTGCTGGCCACGACCGGCGCCGTCTGGCTTCTCGCCGCGGCCTGGATCTACGCAAGCACACAAGCCGAAGTCGAGCGGGTGCTGGACGCCCGTTTGATGGAAGCGGCACGCATGGTGAGCTCGCTCATCACGGATCACCGGATCGAGCCGTCTGCGGCGGTAGACGCTGCAATCGCGAATGCTCCGCCTCCACCGTTCAAGCAAGCTGACGGCAGCTACAGCCGCCAGCTCTCCTGCCAGATCTGGTCGCTTCAGGGCAGCCTCGTCAGCCGCTCCGAGAGTGCGCCCGAAACTTCGCTTGCCAGCCACACGGATGGCTTCGAAGAAACTGAGATCGACGGAGAACGGTGGCGTGTCTACGCGGTCGTCAACCCGACGCTCGGCGTTCGTGTTCTGGTCGGCGACAGCCTTGAGATACGGGACCGACTCATCGGCGACGTCATCAAGGGGCTTCTTGTTCCCGGCATCGTCATCCTCCCCGTCTTGGCGGTGTTGATCTGGGTCAGCGTCGGCCGCGGTCTTGCCCCACTGACGCGCATTGCCGAGGGACTTGCCGGGCGTTCCGCATCTGAACTCCATCCGATCGATGACGGAACCGTGCCGCGGGAAGTGCGGCCGGTCATTCGAGCGCTGAACAGCCTGTTCGGCCGGGTGGCCGAAGCGCGTGACCGGGAGCAGAGCTTTACCGCCTATGCTGCGCATGAACTGAAGACGCCGCTTGCTGGTCTCAAGACCCAGGCGC
Source organism: Sinorhizobium medicae (assembly GCF_007827695.1). Taxonomy (GTDB): domain Bacteria; phylum Pseudomonadota; class Alphaproteobacteria; order Rhizobiales; family Rhizobiaceae; genus Sinorhizobium; species Sinorhizobium medicae. Next base: position 46,259 of record NZ_VITA01000020.1, read on the forward strand.
AGATCGCTCTCAGGACCGACGATTCCACGATCCAGCGCGAGGCCCTCTCCCGCATCTCCACAAGTGTCGACCGAACCAGCCGGATGGTCCGTCAGCTTATCGATCTTGCCGCCGTCGATGCGTCGCAGGGCGCCGCCAAGGATGAGCCAGTCGACGTTGCAGTACTTGTTGGCGAGATCGCTTCGGAACTGGAGACGCAGCTAGCGGCCAACGAGGTTCACGTCGCGATGGAGCACGCAGATCGAACCCCGCAGCCGGCAGTTCTTGAGGCCGACAGAATCCTCCTGCGTCTGGCGATCCGAAACCTGCTCGAGAACGCAATTCAGCACTCGCCGAAGGGTGCAGTGGTCAGGTGCCGGGTCAGCGAAAGTCAAAGCGAGGTCGTTGTCGAGATCCTGGACCAGGGGCCGGGGATTCCTGTTGCCGACGAGGCGCGGGTGACGGAACGCTTTTTCAGAGGGTCGAAGGCCTCTGGTCATGGAAGCGGCCTCGGATTGTCGATCGTCCAGATGGCGCTCGATCGTCTCGGCGGCAACCTGACGTTTGAGAGAGGCGGTACATGGTTCGTCGCGAGAGCCTCCTTCCCAATCTGACCGCCTCAGACGCGCGTCCAGTTGAAGCACCCGGCTGGGAAGATGGAGTTGCTGATCAGGATCGCACCATGTTTGTAGAACAGCTTCACATCGCCTCCAGCAGACATGTCGACGGCCCAGACCATGTCGGACGCATCGGACCACAGGAGGCGCCCGCCGCTTGCTTCGAGCCCTTGCATCGCCCGTGCGGCGGTGGAGCCAGGGCCGAATACGATCATGATAGGTCCCTCATTTGGCGCGGGTAGCGCGGCGAGAGGCCCGGCGATCAGAACTGCCAAGGCCAGTCCGACCGGCCCTTTCGAAATCCGGCGCCCGTCGCCTCTCATGCCGTTCCGGCGCAAGTAGGCGCCCAGGGCGAGAGGCACTAGGCCGAAAACGACGAACCAAAGGAGATCCCAGAACATGCGGTTTTCCACGTCCATACGGATCCGGTGGATTCCGAGTATCCAGTGGGAAAGAACGCTGTCGAGAATGTGCCAGACGCCGAAGCCGATCAACGCGCTTGCGAAGAGGAGTCTGTCTGCTCCGCGGGCAGCAAAAGAGTGTCTCGACCGCCACAGCAGCCAAAGCCCCGCCGCGGCGACCACGTACATCAGCGCGTGGAAAAGTCCGTCTGTCAGGATCAGTACGCGAATGTCTTGACGTGCTTCTTCGACCCCACTTAGGAGATGATGCCATTGGAGGATCTGGTGGAGCAGTATTCCGTCGAAGAAGCCGCCCAGTCCGAAACCAAGCGCATAACCCGCCCATATTAGTGTCGCGGGGAAGCCCTGCTTGTCACTTTCGTTCGGTCTGATGGCTGCCGTCATGCCCCGCCTCACCTGATCCCGACGGCTCGCAGGACAGTATCGAGCTTGTTGCCGCCCTTGACGTCGAAATCACCTTTGAGCGCCTTCAACGCATAGCGCTCCTGATTGATCTCCTCCGCCGTTCGGAAGCCCAGCCGGCGCAGGATCGGAAGCGGAGGGCACCAGCCTTGCATGGCGTGCTGGAAGAGGAAGCCAGTCACGATCGCCGGGAGTGCAAGCCATCGCCTGTCGACCGTCGCCGCCAGCATGGTTCCCGTGAATGCCAAGGTGGAAGCATTCGCCTCGAGCGTTCGCTCGATGTCCCATTCGCGATCGAGTTCTTCCAGCCGGGTCGGGATCTGGTCGGGGTGGGTTTCGTAGTAGGCGAGCCTTTTCTCCATCTCCCAGCGAAGATGTCGGTTAATCTCAGTGGGTGTCTGGGCGCTGACTCGGTTTGCTGTCGTGGCCATGGTTTTAGCCTCCTCTGCGCGGGAACCACGAGGTGAACACAAAGTTCCGTCACCGACCTTGAACCCCAATTGTTATATAATATATTATAACGTATACCGATATAACCACGGAGCCAGTCATGCCTGTAACCAGAGTATCCGAGAAGCTTTCGGTCTCGTCCCAGCCAAGCGCCGAAGACATCCGCTCGCTGCACGAAAACGGGTTCGCAACGCTTATCAACAACCGGCCGGATGGCGAAGAGTCCGGACAGCCGGGAACAGAGGCCGAAGCTCAGGAAGCAAAGCACTGCAACCTGTCCTATGCCTTCATTCCGGTAACCGGAGCCACCATCACCGAGGCGGACGTGCGCGCATTCCAGCGCGCGGTGGATGAATCTGAAGGCCCCGTCTTCGCCCACTGCAAGACCGGCACCCGGTCGCTGATCCTCTACCTCATCGGAGAAGTCCTTGACGGTCGCATGTCTGCCGACGAGGTGGTCGAGTTCGGAGGCAGCCGCGGCTTCGACACCGGCGCCGCCGACGCATGGCTTCAGAAGCACGCCGAACGCAGGCCGCAGGTGAAGGGCTTCTTCGACAAGCGCACCTGGAGCGTCCAGTACGTGGTCTCGGATCCGGATACGGGGAAGTGCGCCATCATCGATCCTGTGCTCGATTTCGACGAGAAGGCCGGCGCGACGGCAACTATCAACGCCGACGCCATCCTCGACTACGTCCGCAAGGAGGGGCTCACCGTCGAGTGGATTCTCGACACCCATCCCCATGCCGACCACTTCTCCGCCGCTCACTATCTGAAGGAGAAGACTGGCGCGCAGACGGCGATCGGCGAGCGCGTCGTGGATGTCCAGAAGCTGTGGAAGGGCATCTACAACTGGCCTGAGCTTGCCACCGACGGCTCGCAGTGGGACCGGCTGTTCGCCCACGGCGAGACCTTCAAGGTCGGATCGATCGATGCGAAGGTGATGTTCTCGCCTGGACATACGCTCGCTTCCATCACCTATGTGATCGGCGACGCCGCCTTCGTCCACGACACGCTCTTCATGCCGGACAGCGGCACGGCACGCGCCGACTTTCCGGGCGGCGACGCCCGCATCCTTTGGAAGTCAATCCAGGACATCCTCGCGCTACCGGACGAAACGCGGATCTTCACGGGCCACGATTATCAGCCGGACGGCCGGGCACCGCGTTGGGAAAGCACGGTGGCCCAACAGAAGAATTCCAACCCGCATCTGGCCGACGTGACGGAAGAAGAGTTCGTGGCGCTGAGGACGAAGCGCGACAAGACGCTGCCGATGCCGAAGCTCATCCTCCATGCCCTGCAGGTGAATATCCGCGGCGGCCGCCTGCCGGAGCCGGAAGCGAACGGCAAGCGCTACCTCAAGTTTCCGCTCGATGCCCTGCAGGGAGCAGCATGGGAATGAGTGCCGACCTGAAAGCTATGTTGAAGGCGGGACTTTCGACAGCCGAGATGGCGAGCCGGGCGGGGGAGGTGGCAAACCTCCTGAAGACGCTGTCCCATCCGGCGCGCCTGATGATCGTCTGCACGCTCGTTGAGGGCAGCTACTCGGTGGGCGAGCTTGAAGAGAAGCTCGACCTCCACCAGCCTCATCTGTCGCAGCACCTGACGGTTTTGCGCGGCTCCGGCATTGTCGAGACCCGGCGGGACGGCAAGCAGATCTTCTATTCCCTGACGGAGGAGAAGGCCGCGCAACTGGTTGCCGCCCTCTATGACATCTTTTGCGTGAAGGAAGGCAAATGAACACCTATCTCCCATCATTGGCCGGCGGCATGCTGATCGGCGCATCTGCCGTCATGCTACTGCTCCTCACTGGGCGAATCGCTGGCATCAGCGGGATCGTCGGCCGTCTCGCCCAGGGCTTCGGCCTGACCACCAACCTCGCCTTCGTGGTTGGCCTGCTGCTCGGACCGCTCGCCTACCTGTCAATCTTCGACGGCTGGCCGACAGTGGAGATCACGGTAGGGTGGCCGCTGATCGTTATCGCCGGTCTGCTCGTCGGCTTCGGCTCGCGCATGGGATCCGGCTGCACCAGCGGCCACGGCGTCCTCGGCCTGGCGCGCCTGTCTCCGCGATCCATGGCTGCGGTCGCGACATTCCTCACTTCCGGCGCAGTGGCCGTCACAGTTCTGAGGAGTTTCGGACTATGAACAGGAACATCTACCAGTTCGGAGCCGCTCTCGCCTCCGGCATCGTCTTCGGCTTCGGCCTGTCCCTCTCCGGAATGCTGAACCCGGCCCGCGTCCAGGGCTTCCTCGACGTCTTCGGCGCCTGGGATCCGAGCCTTGCCTTCGTCCTCGGCGGCGCCGTCGTCGTCGCGTTCATCGGCGTGCAGGTGATGAAGCGGATGCGCCATCCCGCCTTCGACGACAGCTTCCATGTCCCCACGAGCCGCAGGATCGACGCACCGCTGATAATAGGGTCGGCCCTCTTCGGCCTCGGCTGGGGGATCGGCGGCTTCTGCCCCGGCCCGGCGGTCGCTTCCTTGTCGATCGGCATCCCACAGACGGCCCTGTTCGTTGTCGCCATGCTGGTCGGAATGACCTTGCATGACAGGGTGTGGAGCAGACGGACATGAGCGCCTCTATCCTTACGGCGGTCGGCTCCGGCGGGATCGTCGGCTTCATGCTCGGCCTGCTTGGTGGCGGTGGGTCGATCCTGGCGACGCCGCTGCTCCTCTACGTCGTCGGCGTCACGCAGCCGCACATTGCCATTGGAACAGGGGCGCTTGCGGTTTCGGTCAACGCCTTCGCGAACTTTACTAGCCACGCGATAAAGGGTCACGTCTGGTGGCGCTGCGCGGCGGTCTTTTCGGCGCTCGGCGTCGTCGGCGCACTTGCAGGCTCGAGCCTCGGCAAGGCCATGGATGGCGATCGGCTGATCTTCCTGTTCGGCATCCTCATGGTCGTCGTCGGCGTCCTGATGTTGAAGTCCAGGAAACCGGCATCGGCCGAATGCCGCCCGGTGGACCTCAGGATGTGCCTCGTCACAGCGGCCGTCGCGCTCGCCGCCGGTGCCGCTTCCGGCTTCTTCGGCATCGGCGGGGGCTTCCTGATCGTTCCAGGCCTGATGCTGGCGACGGGCATGCCGATGATCAACGCGATCGGCACCTCGCTCCTCTCCGTCGGCGTGTTCGGCCTCGCCACCGCCCTGAACTATGCCGCCTCCGGCTTGGTGGACTGGTTGCTTGCCGTTGAGTTCATTGGCGGCGGCATAGTCGGCGGCGTACTTGGCATGCTGCTCGCTACACGCCTGAGCGCCTACAAGAACATCCTCAACCGCCTGTTCGCGGCCCTCGTACTCGTGGTGGCGGCCTACATCCTCTATCGGAACTGGGGGACCTTCTGGACCGGCTGAGGCAGCAGCGCATCCCATAGCTGCAACTCCTGTCCTATTCACAATGGCCGCTGCCTTCAGCCTGCCTTAAGGTGAGCAGGTCAAGCGAGGGCTTTTGAAGGAACCAAAATGCGCCTCATCGTTCTCACCTACCTCAGACCTGCCCTGATGCTGTTCGCAGCGCTGCTGTTTGGTTTCGCGCCACAGATCGCCGCAGCCGAGGATAGTCCCCAGCCCAAAGAGTATCCCCGGATCCTGAAGGCGATCGAGCAACAGGGACTGACAATCCTCGGAGAGATGAAGGTACCAGGCGGTTTGAGAGCATTCGCCGCAAAAGCTGGCGCGCAACCTCTGACAATCTACCTCACCCCGGATGGCGAACATGTTGTCGTCGGCACACTTGTCGACGAGGCAGGACAGGACATGGCGGAAGCCCAGCTCAAGGAAATGGTGGAGGCGCCGATCCCGGAAGAGGGATGGGAAAAGCTGGAGGGGTCGACGTGGGTCCAAGATGGAAGGCCAGACGCGCCGAGGACCGTTTACGTGTTTACGGATCCCAACTGCCCCTATTGCCACCAGTTCTGGACGGCTGCCAGGCCCTGGGTCGAGTCGGGCAAGGTACAACTCCGACATGTCATGGTCGGCGTGATCAGACAGGATTCCCCAGCCAAGGCGGCTGCTATTCTTGAGGCCAAGTCTCCTGAGGAGGCGCTGGCTGAAAACGAACATAAGTACGGGGACGGCGGCATAGTCCCTTTGGAAACGATCAGCCCGGCAGTGGCAGAAAAGCTCGAGCACAATGCCACTCTGATGACCGAGCTTGGCTTCTCTGGGACCCCTGCGATTGTCTTCAGGAAAGCGGATGGTAGCATCGGGCAGATGGGTGGTCTGCCCCAGGATGCCGCACTCGAGATGATTCTTGGTCCGAAATAGCTCAGAATGCGATAGGCTCTTCTATGTCTGCAAAGGTGCGAGAGGCGTCTTCCGCTTCGCGCCAATAGCGGCCATCAAAGCTGAGAAACACGGGGTGCCGCTTGACTGAATGCAGTGCGAATGGCGGGCCCGCCCTACGCGGGCCCTCTATTCGTGATCGTGCCTGATTGTGGGAAGTTCAGCGAGTTCAGGCGACCTGCTTGTCAGACTCAATCTGGAGCGGCCGGGCCGCCGTCCCATTGCCTATCTCGATTCGCCGGGGCTTCATCGCCTCCGGCACTTCCTGCTTTAGGACAATTCGCAGGAGACCGTCGGAGAGCGACGCCGTCTCGACGTGAACATGGTCAGCCAGTTCGAAGCGACGCTCGAACGACTGTCCGCCAATGCCCCGATGTAGGTACTCCCCTTCCTTCTTCTCTGCTTTCGACCCTTTGATGATCAGGACGTTGCGCTCCTGGGTCACGTCGAGATCGCTCTGGCTGAAGCCTGCGACTGCCATGGTGATCGCATACTCGTCATCGCCAAGCTTGACGATGTCGTAGGGTGGCCAGAGGTCAACCGCCTGCAGGCGCTGCGCGTTATTGAGAAGGTTGAACACACGGTCGAAGCCAATGCTGGACCGGTAGAGGGGTGCGAAATCAAGTTCCGTTCTCATTACCATATCCTCCGTAAAGCAACATGGATTGGAGACGCCACCGAAAACCTGCGTCTCCGGCCTATCGGCCCCTACTAAGGCTGCCGATGCAATGAATCTGGTTGGCGAAAAATGCCTGTTCAAGAACCTGGGAGGAAATTTTTCGCCGCCGCGTAATCCCGCTCTGGTATGGGGCAATCAGCTACCCGCCAACCTGGCTTGCTGTGCAGTAAGCGCCTGCGTTCGCTCCCGTCGACATATACGGTTTCCCTATCAGATTTAGTGACCTGAGTGGTGTTCCGACTTGAACGGAAGGACGCGGCAAACCACATCGATAATCGGCGTTGGCCACAGCGCCTTCCTTGTTGATCACAAACAGAATCAGTGAGGTGGAAATGATCTCGAAGCTCTTTGATCGTCCGGTGTATCTGAAGGAACAAAAGAACCTCGTCCGCGAGATTACGGCCGTGGAGGAGGCGATTGATTATCTGGAGGATTGGCCAGAACGGGAACGGGACCTGATCCATGAGGCGGCCTTGAGGACCTGCTACATGGCACATGACGGTTTGAAACCTCTTCGGGCAGCACGCGATGCGATACGCTCTTTTGCTAAGAAGAAGGGCATCCTTGCCAAGGAACCTGCTGTGAAGCCTTGGATGATCAGGCCTGTTGGCGGTAGCGGCAGGGCATCGCTCTAACCCGTTGAGGCGAGAGGTTGGAGATGCTGCCTCTCGCCTTCATCAAGGCCACATGGGCGCAGAGTCGGCTTCGCTTCTTCCCGCCGCCGCTCTGCAACGGGCGCGGACCTCCGACCACACATCGATAAGGTAACGTGGCAGGTACACACATTCATCTGAGTGACGGCCTTGACCTTCCCACGTTGGAAGCACCAGCATCGGCAGCCTGGCAATCGATGCCAAGCGACCACCGACCATAATGGCACCCCAACATTGATAAAGATCAAGGTGCACAATGGGAGGCGTGGCATGGTGAGATGACGGAGGATCGACGATGCGCACGTTAGCACAGAGAGCGTTGGTATGGAGGCTGCTCGCGGCACTCCTTGCTGTTGCTCTCGTGTTCAGTGCGCCGGTTGCGCATGCCGCTCCCCAGACCTGCCTGGACGGACACCACCAGATGGTGGACGGTGATCCAGGCGACGCGACTTCCAAGCTTCACCACTCACCCGAGCAGAACTGCTGCAGCGTCATCTGCGTCTTCTGCCTCGCGGTTGCTGCGCAGCCCGCAGGATCGGTTCAGTCGGTCCTCCTTCTGGCCAGGGTCCTGGATATCGCTGACGATGTCGCTGGTCACGACCCGTCTCCCGGCCTTGAGCCTCCTCGATCTTTCGGTTGATGAACTGCTCGCCGCTGGCGGGCCATTCCCACCATTGGGCCGATTACGGCCAAGAAGATCGAGAGAACGTCATGTTTCGTCGTCAATTTCTGAAGACGCTCGCCGTCAGTGCGGCAGCTATTTCACCCCTTGCGCAAAAGTCCTGGGCTCTTACCAACTCTGGACAGTCTTTACCCATCGAACTCGCAGTCACCAAGCGCTCCATTGAAGTGAATGGCCGATCCGCCAGCGTCTTCGGCCTTGTTCAAGGCAATGGACGGAGCGGCCTTGTCCTGGATGCAGAAGATGGCTTCAATGTCATGCTGGCCAACACTACAAATGAAGCCACGCTTATTCACTGGCATGGGCTTACCCCTCCATGGGAGATGGACGGTGTCCCGGACAATCCCGCAGCGCCCCTCGCTGCAGGAGAGAAGCGTCACTACCAGTTCGACCTCGCAGGCGGCGGCACCCACTGGATGCACGCCCACACCTTGCAGGAACAAAGCCTTCTGGCAGCCCCTCTGATCGTGCGGACGGCGGAGGACCGCGCTCGTGACGAGCAGGACGTCGTGATCCTTCTCCACGACTTCTCGTTCAGGTCACCCGAGGAATTGCTGGCGGAACTGCAGCAAGGTTCCGCAATGGGCGGCGGTCATGGGGGCCAGATGCCGATGGATCACGGTAGCATGATGTCCAACATGGCGAAAATGCACGGCGGCGGGATGCCCATGGGTGGCATGGCGATGGGCGGCATGGGCATGGGCATGGGCATGATGGACCTGAACGACATCGAGTATGATGCATACCTCGCCAACGACCGCACGCTGGACGATCCGGAGATCGTACAGGTCGAGAAGGGTGGCCGCGTTCGGCTACGCATCGTCAATGGTGCAACGGCGACCGCCTTCACCATTGACACGGGAAGCGTCGTGGGAAGCCTGGCCGCCGTCGATGGCATGGCCATCGAGCCCGTCACCGGCACCCGCTTCCCGATCAGCATGGGCCAGCGGTTGGATATCGTACTGCAACTCCCGCTGGGCACCGCGTCACTTCCGATCCTTGCCTTACGCGAAGGCTCCGAGGAGCAGACAGGCGTCATCCTCGCAACGGCGGACGCGACCATTTCGAAGGTTGCCACAAAAGCTTCTTCCGCCGGACCGGTCCTCGACCTTTCACTGGAGGCGATCCTCAAAGCGACGTCACCTCTGGACGAACGGCCCGCAACGAAGACCTATCCTCTGATCCTCTCCGGCAGCATGACCGGCTACTCATGGGGGATCAGCGGCGATGCGATGGCCGTCAATCCTGATGACAGGGTCCGCCTCGTGATGCGCAACATGTCGATGATGACACACCCGATGCACCTTCACGGACACCATTTCCAGGTGGTCGGCATCAACGGACAAGGCATGCGGGGAGCCGTGAGGGATACGGTTCATGTTCCTCCCATGGCAGAGGTTGCTATCGAGTTCGATGCGAGCAACCCGGGCCGCTGGCCGTTCCACTGCCACCAGCTCTACCACATGGCGGCAGGGATGATGTCCTTCGTGTCCTATAATCGCGCGATCTGATCGGAGAGCGGAGATGAAGCACGAACATCACGGCCATCATGCTCACGATGATCATCATCAAGAGCATGACCATGAGCACCACCATCAGGTGGCAGAGAAGCAAGTACCTCCTCCGGGCATGCTGGGGGAAGGCGTCATCTACACCTGCCCGATGCATCCGCAGGTGAGGCAGATCGGCCCCGGCAACTGCCCGATCTGCGGCATGGCACTGGAGCCGGAAGTGGCGACCCTGGGAACGGGTCCAAGTCCGGAACTGGTGGACATGAGCCGACGGTTCTGGATTGGCCTCGTCCTCAGCATCCCGGTCCTTGCCTTGGAGATGGGTGGCCATCTCACGAATCTCCACATGATACTGGGGCCACAGACGTCGAACTGGCTGCAGATGGTACTCGCGACACCGGTTGTCCTCTGGGCGGGCTGGCCGTTCTTTGAACGGGGTTGGAAGTCCCTGGTGACCCGTCATTTGAACATGTTCACCCTGATTGCGATGGGGACGGGTGCCGCCTGGATTTACAGCGTCGTTGCAACGGTTGCGCCAGGCGTCTTTCCCGACACGTTCCGCGCGGAAGAAGGTTCAGTCGCCGTCTACTTCGAGGCGGCCGCCGTCATCACCGTCCTGGTCCTGCTCGGGCAGGTTCTGGAACTGAGGGCACGCGAACAGACAGGCGGGGCGATCCGCGCGCTTCTCGATCTGGCACCAAAGACGGCGCGTCGGGTTCTTGCGGATGGGACGGACGAGGATGTCGGTCTTGACGCCGTGGCCGTCGGCGACCGCCTCCGGGTTCGACCGGGAGAGAAAGTTCCTGTTGATGGTGTGCTTCTGGAGGGCCGCAGCTCTGTGGACGAATCCATGATCACCGGCGAGTCGATGCCGGTCACCAAGGAGGTCGGGTCGACGCTCATCGGCGGCACCATGAACCAGACCGGTGGCTTCATCATGGAGGCGGGCAAGGTCGGACGCGACACGATGCTCTCCCAGATTGTTCGCATGGTCGCGGACGCCCAACGCTCTCGCGCACCCATCCAGCGCCTCGCAGATGAGGTCTCGGGATGGTTCGTTCCGGTCGTCATTGTGGTTGCGCTCGTCGCCTTTGCCGCCTGGATGATCTATGGGCCTGAGCCTCGCTTCGCCCACGGCCTGGTGGCAGCCGTCGCCGTTCTTATCATTGCCTGCCCCTGTGCCCTGGGGCTTGCGACACCTATGTCGATCATGGTCGGTGTCGGTCGGGGAGCTAGTCTCGGCGTACTGATCAAGAACGCGGAGGCACTGGAGCGCTTCGAAAAGGTCGACACGCTCGTGGTCGACAAGACCGGAACCCTGACAGAGGGACGGCCCAAGGTCACGGCCATTGCACCAGCGGAAGGCATCTCCGAAGACGAGCTGCTGCGGCTGGCCGCCACGGTCGAACGCTCAAGCGAACATCCGCTGGCGCTCGCGATTGTCAATGCGGCAGGTGAGCGTAGCATCGCCCTGGGAGATGCCATCGATTTCGACAGCCCTGTGGGCAAGGGAGTGACGGGGACGGTCGATGGAAAGCGGCTGATCCTCGGCAGTCACCGCATCATGGGGGAAGAGGGTGTCGACGTCAGCGCCATGACCGCGAAGGCGGAAGAGCTGCGCAACGAAGGCGCTACCGTCATATTCACCGCCATCGATGGCAGGCTGGCCGGTCTGTTTGCTATCGCCGATCCCATCAAGCCGACGACACCGGATGCGGTAAAGGCGCTCGTCGAAGACGGTGTTCGGGTCGTGATGCTGACGGGCGACAACAAGACGACTGCTCATGCAGTCGCGCGACGCCTCGGGATTACCGAGGTGGAGGCGGAAGTCCTGCCCGAGGACAAGAGCAAGATCGTCTCGCGCCTGCGCAGTGAAGGCAGGATCGTCGCCATGGCGGGCGATGGTGTGAATGATGCTCCCGCGCTTGCGGCGGCCGATGTCGGCGTGGCTATGGGAACGGGAACCGACGTCGCCATCGAAAGCGCGGGCGTCACCCTCCTGAAGGGAGACCTGCAGGGCATTGTCCGGGCGCGGCAGATGAGCCGCGCCACGATGAGCAACATCAGGCAGAACCTCTTCTTCGCCTTCATCTACAATGCTGCAGGCGTGCCTGTCGCGGCGGGCGTCCTCTACCCTGTCTTTGGTCTGCTGCTCTCACCGATCATCGCGGCGGCGGCAATGGCATTGTCTTCGGTCAGTGTGATCGCCAACTCTCTCAGGTTGAGGAGCATGAAGATATGACGGTCAACCGCACGCTCCTGCTGATGGGCGCATCCCTGGCCCTGATCCTGGTGTTCTACATCCTTCGTGAGCACTGGGGGCACGTTCTGGGCTACGCCCCCTACCTGATCCTGCTGGCCTGCCCACTGATGCACCTGTTTCATCGACATGGCGGTCACGGCCACAAGGATCACCGGTCGTGACCTACCAGCGGTCGGCATCGAGCACTGTAGCCTTGTCGGCATTAGCCGAACGGGTTTTCGAGTTGCTCGACAATCCGGCCTTCCTCGGTGCGCACATGGAAGAGCCCTCAGTCATGATGCTGGGGGCTTCCATGAAGTACAACTTTGACGAAGCGGAAGGACGTGCCGTCGGCTCTGTCATTAGAATGAGGGGGCTGATACTCGACCGGGCGCTCTCCGTGGAGGAAGTCGTGACGGAACGACATCCTCCGCTCTCAAAGACTTGGGAGACGCGCGGAACGGTGCGTCTCCTCGTCATCGGTTCCTACCGTATGGGATTCAGGATCAGTCCCGCCAGATCGGTATGCAGCCTGAACGTCAGGATCGAGTACAACCTGCCCACCCGTCTCCCCGATAGGCTGCTGGGGCGCTTGCTGGGCGGGTTCTACGCCAACTGGTGCGTGACGAAGATGACCGCCGGAGCGATTGCGCATTTCCGCCCCGCTCCGCAGACGCCGTAGGCTCGAACCCGACACCTGCAGGCGATCACGAAGACGCGAGCGAAGCTTCTATTTGCGGCATCGCAAGGATGCTCCGACGGACGCAGTGTCCAATAATAGGCAACGCAGACATAAATAGCAGGACCAGAATTATGACCAGTAGAACACTCTTCCGCGCCGCCGTCGTCGTCGCACTCCTGTCGGCGACGGCAATGCCGGTGCTGGCCGACGCCACCCACAACCATCCGGCGGCGAACGGGACAGCTGCCGCTCCCCTCGATATCGTACGGGCGGCGACAGACCTTGCTCAGCCAGTAGGTGCGAGGGGTCCGGAAACGATCAAGGTGAAGCTCGACACGGTCGAAGTTACTGGCAGCCTGGCGGACGGCGCGACCTACCACTACTGGACCTTCAACAGGAAGGTTCCAGGCCCCTTCGTCCGAGCAAGAGTCGGCGACACCGTCGAAGTTGAACTAACCAACCTTGCCGATAGCAGTGAACGCCACAGCGTGGACTTCCATGCGGTCACGGGACCGGGAGGCGGAGCGGAGGCGACGGACGCTGCACCGGGAGAAACGAAAGGCTTCAGCTTCAAAGCACTGAAGCCGGGCCTTTACGTTTACCACTGCGCTGTACCGATGGCCGCCCACCATATTGCCAACGGCATGTATGGTCTGATCCTGGTGGAACCGGAAGGTGGTCTTCCTCCGGTGGACCGCGAATTCTACGTGATGCAAGGCGAGGTTTATACGGCGCAGGCCTATGGCACGAAGGGCAAGCTGACGGAGAGCCTGGACAGGCTGATGGACGAGACGCCGGAATATTATGTGTTCAACGGTGCAGCCAATGCGCTGACCGGCGACAATGCGTTGACCGCAAAGGTCGGCGAGACTGTTCGCATCTACTTCGGTGTCGGCGGCCCCAACAAGACGTCGAGCTTCCACGTGATCGGCGAAATCTTCGACAAGGTGTATCAGCTCGCGTCGCTGACGACGGAGCCGCTGACCGACGTGCAGACCATCACGGTTCCGCCCGGCGGAGCTGCGGTGGTCGACATGACGATGGACGTTCCGGGGGAGTACGTGCTGGTGGACCATGCTCTGTCACGGGCAGCCCGTGGCCTGGTGGGCAAGCTGGTCGTCAAGGGAGACGAGCGGACCGAGGTCTTCAAGGCAGCAACGACACGCACTGCTCAGGCGGAACATGGTAAGCACGAGACGCACTGATCGGCACAGCGCAGGAGGCGGGCTGCAGAAAGCCGCTCCCGCCTCCAGCGTTTGCACGTTTCAGCCAGAGTGCTTCAAGCAATCACGTGCCGCGCTAGCCGCCGCACTGATAGTAACCTGAATATCCCACGCGCAGGCTCTCACCAATCGCGAATACCATGTCGGCTTCCACCTTCTCTCCCGCTTGGACCTCATCGACGGAGAGAGTGACGCTGATGGGCCCAGAGGTCAGGAAGAGGTTGCCGTCCCCGCCAGCTGGCTGCAGTTCCACAAGGTGAGCGTTCACCTTTAGGACAGCAGTTGTCACGGTAGCGCCCGGTGTTCCCTTGAGGGCAAGTATCGGCTTTCCAGCACTCGTGTACCTGAACGTGCATTGAGCAGGCGAACCAAGGACTTTGGCGATCTCCGCGTCCACCATCGTCGCGGGGTCGAGTGTGGGTATGTCAGCGCCAGCTATGGCTTCCTCACCGGAGAGCACGCGGGCAGCCTCTTCAGAACGCGGAGGACTAATGATGTCGTCAGCAGCTTCCCGTTCGCCACATCCCGACAGGAGACTGGCCGAGGTAAGGAGCAGCAGTGAAAGGAGGGAGTTCTTCATCAGTCACGCTCCTCCAGGTCCTCGATCAGATACTTCATCTCTGCGATCTCCCGCTCCTGGGCCTCGATGATCTCGTCGGCCAGCTTTCGAACGCGGGGATCGGAAATCTGCGCACGCTCACTCGTCATGATGGCAATCGAATGATGCGGGATCATCGCGCTCATGTATTCGGCGTCGTCGACCGTCACCTGGCTGCGGACGAGCCACAGCGACAACGCGAAGACCGCGACGGACCCGCCGAAGATGGCCATGTTGAGCATCTGCTTCTTGTACATACCGAGCATGAAGGCGAGCATGATGACCGCCATAGTCGATCCCATGACCAGGGCCATCCAGGCTCGGGTCTCGCTCCAGAACACATGTTCCAGTGCGTAGGTGTTCAGTAACCGGTGTCCCGCTCCCACGTTGTCCTCGCCGCTCTGATCTGTGATCGCCTATTCATGGACGAGCAACGGGAGTTTCTCCATGGATACTACATTGGAGTTTCTCACGGCCAGGAAGTCTGGGCGTGAGCCACAGCGGCACTGGCCGGACGAAGTGAAGGCCCAGATCGTTTCGGAGAGCCTTCGGCCCGGAGCGTTGGTGAATGAAGTTGCAGAACGCCACGGCCTGAAGCCAAACCACCTCTCGACTTGGCGAACGATGGCACGGCAGGGCAAGCTGGTTCTGCCAGCACCCGAGGATGCGGTGGAGTTCGCGGCGGTTGTCGTCGATCCACCCGTTGCGGAGCCGCCCCTCAAGAAAGCCAGCCGCCCCGAGATCATCGTCGGCGCTGTCACGATCAGGTTGGAAGAAGGCGCGTCCGCCGCCCGGATCGCCGCTGTCGCGCGTGCCTGTGCGGTTCCGGCATGATCTTTCCATCGAACCGGGTTCGGATCATGGTGGCGACCAAGCCCGTCGATTTCCGCAAAGGCCATGATGGACTGGCAGCGCTGGTCAGAAACGAGTTGCACAAGGACCCGTTTACAGGAACGATCTTCGTATTCCGATCCCGCAAGGCGGACCGATTGAAGCTGATCTATTGGGATGGCAGCGGTTTGGTGATGGCCTACAAGCGCCTGGAGGAGCATACGTTCACTTGGCCAGACATTCGGGACGGCCTGATGACCTTGGGCCATGCCCAGTTCGAAGCGCTGTTTGCAGGACTTGATTGGCGTCGAGTCCGCTCCGTGGAGGCAACGAGCTGACATGGTCACGTTGTTCATGTCTATGAGGTGCTGACGCAAAGCCTCTATGTTGACCTTTGACCAGTCGGTCGTGGGATCGTTCTCCAGCAAAGCGACAATTTCCTGAATGGCCGCGAAAGCGGCCTGCCCAGCTTCGATGGGAAATTCACCGTCGTCCGTCATGGCTGCATCGTCCATACCGTGCATGTGTGAGTTCCAGAATGTTCCTGGGCAGGGACGGACGTCGAAAACAGCAATAGAAGAGACAAAGCGGTAACCGGGAGGTTCATCTGCATTTCCTTTCATCGATCAAGAACCACCTTGTCATTTCGATGCAAACATTCACATGATAGCGATCATGTTTCATGAACTGATAGAGATGCCCGGAACCGAGCGGGTCTTCGACGAAGGTGCAGTCCTCTTTAGCAGAAACGACGTGGTGTCTTCTCTGATGCTGGTTCTTTCTGGGGAGGTACGGCTTGTTCGGCATCAGGATGATGGGCGTGCTGTAGTCCTGCAACGTGCCTCGGCAGGTTCGGTCCTGGCGGAAGCTTCGATGTTCAGCGACGTCTATCATTGTGAGGCCGTGGCAGTTGCTGTGTCCCGGGTTCGCATCATCGAGAGCCGACGGATAAGGTTGAAGTTCGCCAGAGAACCGGATTTTGCAGCAGCGTGGGCGGCCTATTTAGCTCACGAGATCAGGAACACCCGCATGCGTGCAGAAATCCTTGCGCTGAAGACAGTTGCCGAACGGCTGGATGCCTGGATCGCATGGCACGAGCAGCTTCCGTCAAAGGGGAAGTGGAGGCAAGTCGCAGAGGAGATCGGCGTGAGTCCGGAGGCGTTTTATCGGGAGCTTGCCAAGCGCTGCAGCAAGCCGAAATGAATCTAAGGAGTTGGTGGCTGTGCGGCTCGGGAGCATATCCAGTAGACCTGCGGCTGTGGCGGCAGGCGGCTTAGTTGGAACTCACCTCGAAACCCGATGTATGTCCGGCCGATGGCTTGCGCAGTGCTTGCTTTTCTCCTGCTTGTATTGGGAGGCAAGCAACTCCGGTGATGACCGCTTAGGGCCGAAAGGCGACTTGATCTAACTCACTGAGAGGGGAGAAAGGCGCTCTGCCCTCTCTCCCCCGCAAGCACTAAACCGGTCTCCCCATGCTTCGGCCTGCGGCCTGCAGCACCGGCCGCATTTCCCTGAAATCCGTCTCGGCCCTCCGGGTGGGTGATCCCCCTCCGGTTTAGCGCTTGTCCCCCTCTCTCCAGCTGTTCCGCACGAGCTCGGGAGCGGGAGCGGGGCTCCTGCCCTCCCTTCGATTTCGGGAGGTCAAGGAGTGATCGCTTGCGCTTGTGGAGAGGGAAAGATGACCGAAAAGCTTGAGCTGCAACCCAACGAGCCATTGTCCGTGAAGGTCGAACGTCACCGGGCCGTGTACCTGGCGGCTGTCAACGGCGAGGGCGGCGCTGACATGGATCAAGAAGCGAAGGCACATATGGAAATCATCAGGCACGCGCCGTCAGATCAGGATGAGAGAGATCAGAAGCTACTTTACGTAGCGGGGTATCTAATAGCCTCCAAGCGGAGCCTAAACCCTGAGGAAATGGAGCTTCTTCTTTCAGGCTCCATCTCACTATCGGGGCATTGATGATCAACGGGCATCTGGCCCTGAAATCAGTAGTTGGTGGCAACCCATTCGCCGGATGCAGACTTGGCAAATCCGAGGACGCGATCGAGAGGAGCTGCGTTCGGATTCCTCTTGATGGCCGCAACGCATGATACGCCTGGACCGCTGGCGCTCTCGACACACTCTCCCAAAGCAAGGGTGACATCGGCTTCACCGCGGCCGGTCCTCAGAGGATTGCGGGCATAAGCCTTACGGTATGCGGCTAGAGCTTCCTCTTCTGTCGGTATTTCAAGCACAGGGGCCGGAGGTTCGGGAATTAGGGAGGGATTGGCTGCGATAAGGGCCGCGATCTCCGCATCAGTAGGGGCCCGAACAACCGGCTCTGGCTCCGGCATGATGAGATAAGTACCTCCAGCACCGGCGAGGATGCCGATACCGGCGGCTGCTACGATGAGAATGTTGCTTTTCATGTCATCCACTCAGTCATTCAGGTTGAACCAAGCGCGCTTCTTGATGCCCTTATCGTTCGGAATGTCGAAATAATAAGGATCCGCGCGGCGAGGGCGGGGCTGAGTGATCTGCACCATGCAGCCATTGTCTCGGTTGAAAACATCATTGTCGTTGTTCTGGTTGATCTGCCGGATCGTGACACCCTTGCGCTCGTTTTCGCGCTTGTCACCAAATTGGGTGCGGAAGGCGGCACGGTTGCTGCACTGGTTGACGGTCTTCGTGCACTGATCCTTGTCGTCTCGGCCCAAGAACGACCGATCCCCATCGGTGCGGGAGGAAACGGCGGTCATGCCGGCAGGGCATTCCTCGTAAGGTTCATAGCCCGGTTTGCCGGCTTTTGCTTCATGGCAGATCGGCCAGGAGAAGCCGGGCTTCGCCATAGCTGATATGAGCCTTTTCATCGGGGGAACGCAGTAGGGGACGCCATGCCATGACGGGCTTTGTGAGGCTGCGCACAAGAGAACCTGGCAACCCCATGAGGCATCCTCAGCCTTGGCAGATGCTGGAGAGACGGCAAAAGCCGTGAGCCCGACTACGGCAAAAAACACTGGTTTCATATCAGGTGTCCCTCTTGATCAATGCTGCTGATATTGCCGGCTCGGAAAAAGGTCTTTCGAGCGGAGTCCTGTATTGGTTGCGTTCGCCTGCAGCGTAGATGACGGCCGAGATCAGCGCGAAGCACGCAAACCAGGAAATGCCGATGCGATAGAGCAGTGGCTGATTGGGAATGTCCCGAGAAACCGCGGCGAAGGCTAGGAGCCCGACCAGGTAGCTGTCGAAGGACAAGTGACGCTTGTCGTGGAAAGCCAGCGACAGGATGAGAAGGAAGGCCGCTAGTAGCGCGTGGATCCACCAGAGTCTCTGCGCCGGGATTATGAGGGCGATCGAGAGGGAGATGGCAAGCAGCAAGCCAGCCAAGGGATCCGTTGCGAGAGAGTTCGCAATATGTGCGAGGTCTGGCAACTATCGCTCTGTCCTCTTCGGCTTGTTTCGCGCATCAGCAAAAGGAGGAGAGATCTCGCTTTTCCTCTCGGCCAATAGATTGAAGTCGGCGATCGGATGCCGATCTAGCGTCTTGTCGACGGCTTTGCGGCGCCATTCGTTCATGTCCAACACGTAGGTTCCCCACATCCCATACCGGGCGGCCATCGCGTTGGTCTGATAAGCGTAATACTGGGCGTTGATGTAAGGGGAATCGAGACGAGCCCAACCGACGCGCAGCATTTCGGCGGCGAGATCCACACCGCTAGTCGTGCATTGTGCGACGGGTATCCCATCGTTCGCGTAGGCCAGACCGACGCAAGTCGTGGGTCTGTTTCCGACAGTCCTTTTCAGCCAGGCCTTGGCGAAGGGACCGCATGGAACGGGGGTAGGGGCCTGTTGCTTGTCCCGGTTGGTCCACTTTGGGTTCAAAGCCCATTGAGGAAGCTCACAGGTGTCGATGCCAGCCAATCTCACTTTATAGCCATTGCCAAGCGTGCCGAACCATAGCGTGCGGCCGTCAAGAACGGTTACCGAGCCTTTGAACGTCGGCAACCGAACAGCAGCAGCAACTGGAGGCGCAGCCTGACCGCGTAGGGCGTGCCAGTTCTGATAGATCGGATCGGCGGCAAACGCCGGCTGGGCCAAACAACTTGCGGCGATAAAATGGAAAAGGTGGCTTCTCATGGCTGGGCGCTCCTCGATCGCTGGTTCGCCTCACGACTAAGCAGGATGGAAGGATGCTGAACGTCGGAGAATTGCCAAAGGCCGGCCTTCTTTTGCTGAGCAAGCTGCTCGGCTATGGCGTAGGGGGCATGATAAGGGAGACCATCGGTCTTCAAGGCAGCGAATGCATAGCCGCTTGTCACCATGATCTGCGCGAGGTCGAGCCTTTGACTGCCAACCGTGGCGTAACAAACGACATATGAGATGCCGTTGAGCTTCGCCACGGGGGCACAGATCGGTTTGGTGTCCTTGATGTAGGCAGCCAACATCGCAAGCGATGCCTCGCCGCAATCCTTCTTGTTGCCCTGACCATCCGTGTAGGCAGTGCCGCGCAAGCAGGACTGGATGCCATAGAGACGAAACCGTTCTCCGTTCGAGATCCAGGTGTCCCCCGTTTCCAAGGTGATGCCGGGAGCAAGATCGAAGTACCCTTCAGGTGCGGCATTGGCTGCAAAGGGCAGTAGGGTCGCGAAGAGTGCAGCAGCAAGCTTCATTGCGCCTTCACCCGAGGATCTGCCCACATGCCGTAGGAACCCTTCTGGCCGATTTCCTGAGCCTCCGTGAGATCAGGACGTTCGAATGAACCATCGGCTTTCTTAGTCAGGCGAACCGCTCCTAACGACAGAAGCTGCTCCTCAAGATTATCAACCGTGTCCATTGCTCCAGGATAGTTATAGTAGCCGTAGCAAGTGACATCCTGGACGGGGGCAGTCTGCTCGCTGATGAAGGCCCTGCAGAACAGAACCTTGGGGCTCTGCAGCATCGTTTGCAGCTGCTGCGTACCAAACTCCTCGCAAGTCCCGGAATAGTCCTCTGCGCGATTGACCAGATCGCCGCTGCAGGGCTGAACGCCATACAGATGCAACGTTGTCGCTTCATCGACGCGAAACTCAGTCGCCGAGATAGCCTTGAAGCCATTGGCAGTGGCGTAACCTTTGCGATCAGCGACTTTGCCGGTCCCGTCGTAATACTCGACGACAA
Source organism: Sinorhizobium medicae (assembly GCF_007827695.1). GTDB lineage: Bacteria > Pseudomonadota > Alphaproteobacteria > Rhizobiales > Rhizobiaceae > Sinorhizobium > Sinorhizobium medicae. The sequence goes on from NZ_VITA01000020.1 coordinate 66,648, forward strand.
GAACCGTCTTGCCCGGCGCCGCCAGTGACCTGATGTAGTCCTTGTTCACCGCAGGAGCGGCAAGCGCTTGTGTTGCCAATGTGCAACTTAGAAGCGCGGGAATGATGGCCTGTTTCATATTCTAGCCCTAACCATCCGTAGTGCGATTGTTGACCCTGCAAAATAGGGTTTAACGCCGATCAGAAAACTTGTAAGAGTGCATCAAATCGGTATCATGGGTGCATTAACTCTAGTCGGTTTTCGTGGCGATCACAACACCGTTTGACGGGCGGGTGCGATGGATAAAAACACTGTCTATGCAGGGTACCTAGGCCCGCGAACCCTGACTAGCGCAGCATTATCCGTGCTGCTCGCGGCCAATACTGCTGCGTCACAAGACCTAGCCACAACAGGGCGTATTTCCAGCGATTACAACGATTCTGTGACAATCAATGAGGAATCTCTTGTCACGAACTTCGAAGATCGCTGGAGCGGTGTCGAGACATCGGAGAAGGAATTTGTCCTTGGTGCAAACGGTGTTGTCACGAAGGGCGGAGCTGAAGTATTGGGCACAACGGCGTCGAAAGACGCGGGCGCCAAAGGGCATCACATTGATGCGTCTGTCAGCGCATATTTTGATGTCTCGGAGCGCGCCACCGGCCGCATTGAGCCTGTCCTAACTCCCACTCTAGATACTACATCTAGTGATACCCGCGAAAATCTAGGGGCAGGAACTCCCGTTGAAGAGTGTGGGCCGTCGCGCCTGTCACCTGACGAGATTAAAGCGTTGGTTGCATCCACTGCGCGGCGATACAGCGTCGATGAGGGCTTCGCGGTTGCGATTGCCTGGGCCGAAAGCCGCTTCGATGAGATCCGCAATTCACCGAAAGGCGCACGCGGACCTATGCAGCTTATCCCCGAAACGGCGGCTCGCTTCGGTGTTCAGGACATTTGTGATCCCGCTCAAAACATCGAGGGCGGGATGAAGTACCTCCGCTTCCTGCTCGATGAGTTTCAGAACCCGCTTCTGGTGGCAGCCGCTTACAACAGCGGGGAGGGGCGCATCTACGAATATGGCGGCGTTCCGCCATTCCAAGAAACCGTCGGCTATGTCGCAAAGGTCGTGAATTTCCAGCTTGGCCTACCGATGCCAACCGGCAAACGGAAGGCGAGCGGGATCGTCCGAGACATGGCGGCAAAGAACACCAGCGATGCCGGAGTCATCGCTGTGGAGAAGACCGGCAAGTTCGTCGGCGGCGTGATGCATTTTTAAGGAGAGAACTATGAAGAACGTCGTTTCCCGGCATTCCGGGGCATTGAAGGCAGTAGCCGTCATTGGCTTGGTGGCAGCCCTGCAGGTTGCAGGCGCTGATCAAGCGCTTGCACAGGCTGGCGGTGGCGGCGGCGGTGCATTCGCCCCCCTTCAGACAGCCGTACAGATGATCGTTGACTTCATCACCGGCCCCTTCGGACGTCTGATGGCAATCATCGCCGTGATTGGCCTCGGCTTCCTTGCCTTTGCCGGCAGGCTTTCGTGGTTCACGGCCGGAGCCGTCGTCATTGGCATCGGTCTCGTGTTCGGCGCCCCTGCCATCGTTGACCAGATGATTTCGTCGGTAGGCGGCGGCTGATGAGCGATTTTCAGGACGAGAAGCCAGCTTTGACGCCGTTGGTGATCGGCTTGACCCGTTCTCCGACGCTATGGGGCGTGCCCTACATGGCGGTCGTCCTGATCATCGGCGTGACAATCATTGGGTGGCTGGTGACGAACCATCTGGCGGCACTGCTGATCGCGCCAGCCGCCTACCTTGTCCTTTTCTCGCTTTGTGCCTGGGACAGCAAGATTCTCGACGTCCTGCAGGTCACGTCCCGCAAGACGCCAAGGACCCCCAACAAGCGCTTTTGGGGCACCAACTCATACGGACCATAGTAGATGCTGAAAGTCGTCAAGGAAGAGCTTGGGTTTGGGAAGGTCGCCGGCAACGAGCGGCCTATGTCCGTTCACATCCCCTATATGCGGCATGTGTCTGACACGGTCATCGGGCTCGAGAATGGAACCCTGATCAGCGTCATCAAGCTTGATGGACTGTTCTTCCAGACGGAGGACCAGGCCGAATTGAACATGCGTTCTGTTGTGCAGAACACCATGATCCGAGCACTAGGTTCCAGCCGCTATTCTCTTTGGTCGACTGTAATCCGTCGTGAGGTCGAGACCGAAATCGGCAGTTCGTTCGATTCCTCCTTCTGCGAGATCCTGAACGATCGCTATATGGACCAACTTCGCAAGAAGCGGATGTTCACGAACGAAATCTACCTGACGATCGTGCGTTCGGGCATGAAAGGGGCGCTTGGCCTCGGCGACTCGCTGAAGCGGATCTTTGAACGCTCGAGCAAGGAGGCCAGGGCCCAAGCGACCCGTGAAGACGTGACCGACCTCGAAGAGCTGGTTGGGAACATCGTGAGAGAGTTGCACAAGTACGGCGCAAAGCCGCTTGGCATCACGTATCGCAAGAAATCAGACGATACCGCGAAAAAGGACATCGATGGAGAAGACGCTAAGGGCGATCCGTATTCGGAGCCCTGCGAGTTCTTCAACACGATCCTGACCTGCGGTGTGCCGCGAAAGATGCGGCTTCCGCGCATGGGAATTCGCAACTACGTCGGCACTTCACGGCTTCACTTTTCAAAGCGGACGATGCAAGCACAAGCGGCGGTGGAAGAAGATAGCCGCTATGCCGCTCTACTCTCAATCAAAGAATATCCTCCATTCACTGGTCCCGGCATGTTGGATGGGTTGCTGCAGGTGAACCACGAGTTCATCCTGACGCAGTCCTTCACCCTTGCAGACAAACCGATCGCACAAGAGCGGATCAGCCGCCTTCAACGCCAAATCAAGGCCTCCGACGAAGCGGGTAGTTCGGTCGAATCCGACATCGACTATGCTTTGAACAGCCTTCTCAATCAGGAGGCTGTATTCGGCTTCCATCATTTTTCGCTTCTGTGCATTTCGCGGGACCTCGAGGGATTAAGCCGTTGCGTGTCGGAACTTGGCGCTTGCCTCACCGACATGAACATCAACTGGCTCCGGGAAGACCTTAATCTTGAGGCGGCGTTCTGGGCGCAGCTGCCTGGAAACCGCTCCTACATCTCCCGCATCGCCATGCTGTCGAGCGCCAACTTCTCCGGCCTTTCCTCGATGCATAATTTCGCGACCGGACAAGCGGATCGCACCCATTGGGGCCTGCCGATCACCATTCTGGAAACGACCTCACAAACCCCCTACTGGTTCAACTTCCACCGCCGGGATATCGGGCACTTCACGGTGACTGGTCCGACAGGATCCGGCAAGACCGTAGGTTTGACCTTCCTGCTGGCTCAGGCGATGCGGGTTTCACCCACGCCTCGCGCCGTGTTCTTCGACAAGGACCGTGGGGCTGAGATCTTCGTCAGGGCGATCGGCGGAGCCTACGAAGTTTTGTCTCCGGGAACGCCCACGGGCTTTAACCCGCTGCAACTGGAAAACACCGGCGAGAACCGGGAATTTCTGGTCCGTCTGCTCAAGGCCATGCTGCGCGGCGATCGTCGCACCGACTTCACGCAAGAGGACGAGGACACGCTGGAAAAGGCAATCGTCCGGATCATGCAGGAGCCGGCAGCTCAGCGGAACCTCCCGAATCTTGCCGGCCTCTTGATGGGGCGGTCCAAGGCCGATGCCAACGATCTGTACTCGCGGCTTCGCCCTTGGATCGAAGGCGAAAAAGCCTGGCTGTTCAACGCGCCCCATGACGTCCTTTCCTTCTCGGGTCACAGCGTGTTTGGCTTTGATATGACCAACATCCTCGGAAACGAGGAGCTAAGAACCCCTGCGCTGATGTATCTTTACCATCGGCTGGACGAGCTGCTGGACGGTAACCCCGTCATGTTCTTCATGGATGAAGGCTGGCAGCTACTTATGGATGACACCTTCAGCGCCTTCATCGTCGACAAGATGAAGACGATCCGAAAGCTCAACGGCATCGTGGGCTTTGGTACGCAGTCGGCTGCTGACATTACCAAATCCAAAGCGTCGCACACGCTCATTGAGCAATCGGCGACCAACATCCACTTCCCGAACCCACGGGCTGACGAAGAGAGCTACATCAAGCGCTTCGGCCTGACGGTGAAGGAGTTCAAGTTCATCAAGAACACGCCTCCTGAAAAGAGAACCTTCCTGATCAAGCACGGCAATGACTCCGTCATTGCACGTCTCGATCTGTCGACAATGCCGGACCTTGTAAAGGTGCTTTCGGGACGCAAGGAGACGATCGAGGAGTGCGCGGCACTTCGCGAGCAGTACGGAGACGGACCGGAAAACTGGTTGGCGAAATTCTGCGGATGGGAGAAGGCCGAATGAGGAACAGTCCGACTCTGACGCTGCTTGCGGCAGCCTTGGCATTGGGAACAGCGCAGCCAGCTTTTACTCAGGTTCCCGTTACGGATGGCGCTCATACCGCGACCGATTCAGTGCGCAACGAGACTACTAGAAAGATCGAGGAGACCGACAGTCGCCGGCACTCGGTTAGCAAAAGTGTGACGTGCTCTATGTACCGACCCGGCCGTGGTGGTGACGCGCCTTCGGCCGCGCAGGCCAACCCGGAGATTGTTGGGCTCGTGAAGCGAGTGGCGCGTGAGGAAGGTGTTGATGAAACCCTCTTCATGTCCCTCGTGTACCAGGAAAGCCGGTTCAATCCCTGTGCCAAGTCGCCGGTTGGAGCGATGGGCCTGTCACAGCTGATGCCTGGAACAGCTAAGGATCTTGGTGTCAATCCTCACGACATCGAGGACAACCTTCGAGGTGGGGCACGATATCTCAAGCAGCAGCTTCGCACCTTCAACGGCAACACGAGCCTCGCACTTGCCGCCTACAACGCAGGGCCAGGTAACGTTCGCAAGTATGGCGGCATCCCTCCGTTCAAGGAAACGCAGGGCTATGTCGCCGCGATTAAGGGCAAGTGGATGCCGCAATTTGGTGGCTCCGACGTCTCGAACATACCTGAGAACTTCGGCGGGGGCAGCTCGGGTTTTTCAGGTGCGAGAGACGCTACGATCAATTCCATGGCAACCAGCCAGTCGATTTCCGAAAACAGCGGGAACGTCGCCTCATGGCTTCAGCAGCTCGGCCAGATGGAAAGCGGCACGATCCAAGACAGCTGGGATCACAATTCCGGGGCGCGTAACGCCAATCTTGAAATGATGAACCAGGTCATCCGCCTCGGAACAACGATGGCGGAGCTTATGAATTCTCAAAATGCACTCGATCTAGGCGGGCTCTCGGGGTCTTCGCGGTCCAGCGACTACAAGCGAGACGAGAAAGAAGACGATCGCGAGGTAGCTGACCTCTGCGACAAGGAACTGCAGCTTGAGTGGAATCCGGAGGAACAGGCCTGCGTTCGAAAACTCGAACCAGAGGCTGACATGAAGCTGATGTTGAGCGCCGAATGACAAGGAGAACGGCCATGAAAAGAGCATTTCTGACTGCGTTTTCGCTAGCGATGGCGTCTACTGCGCATGCACAGGTTCCCGTGATCGACAGCGCCAACCTGAAGATTGCAACGGAAACCTCTCAGACGACCGATCAGATCCTGGATACGAACAAGGAGGTTCTGAAGACGGTAGAAGAGACGCTTAAAGCCGTCACGGGGGATCGCGGGAGCGTTTCAAATCCCATGCAGAACCTCGCCGTTGGTCAAGGTTTCAGCGTTTCTCAGATGCCGTCACTCGATAGCCTGATGCAGGGCGGAGTCCCGAACTTCGGCAGCATGGGCGGTGACATCGGCCAGATTGCCACCACCTTCATCAACGGTCTTCAGCTAGTAAAGAACTTGTCTGGCAAGGCGGACAGCACGTTCTCCGGCGACAAGTCCTACGAACAGATGATGAACACCGTCCTTGGAGTTGCTGCCCTAGTCACCGGCTCGCAACAGGCCGTTCAGTCCCGAACACAGGCATTCCAGCAGGCAGGTCAGCAGATCGGCCAGGCCCAAGACATCAAGGGGTCCATCGATCAGAACACGCAGCTGCAGGTTCAAACCGGCCTGACGATCAACGAAATGATTGGCGTGATGAATGGGGCGGTCGGCTCCCTGCAGGCTCAAAACCAGCGCCGCCTTGTCGACATCTCCAATACCAAGAAGGCGCTGACCTACGGTGACTAAGACATTTCGAGTGAATGGTTATGTGCTCCTCTCCGTTCTGGTTGCTGCCGGCGTAACTGGCTGCGCCGGTGCTCCGAAAGAGAAGACTGCACCATGCAAGAGGCCGGCAAACCTCACATCCTACGCCGAGGATCCGCGACAGGAATGTGGCCCAATGACCAGCGTGAATGGCAACCCATCGGAAGCGCTGGCGGCGATCGACGCTTTCGCTGCAAGCGGAGAGCAGTGACCCCATGAACTTTCTAGGCGGCCTGCTTGAGGCTCTTGAAGATGCAGGGCGGAATTTCTCCCAACGGGCTTATGAGGTCGTTGGCGACGAGATCATGCCCTTGCTGACGATCATGCTTATTGCCTACGTCGCCTATTACGGACTTCAACTCGTCATGGGGACCGCGCGAGTGAGCGTCGGCGAGATCGTCGGCCGGGTCGTGCGGATGATGCTTATCGTCGCTTTCATTGATCAGTGGGGCAACTTCCAACTCTTCTTTTACGACTGGCTGAACAACACGCCGGAAGACGTGGGGCGGGCGCTCCTGACGGCTAGCAGTACCGGGATAACTGAGCCGACAGACGGCCTCTCCATGATTTGGGAGACAGCGAATGAGGCAGCAGCAGCATTCGCGGAGCAGTCAGGCTACTTCGCCATTCTCCCGGGCCTTGTAGGGTTCCTGATCATGCTGGCGGTTGGGCTGTTCATTGCCGTTGCGCTTGCCATCCTCGTGCTTGCGAAGGTGATGATGTGGGTGCTGCTTGGCACTGCACCGATCTTTATCGCCTGCCTATTGTTTGATTCCACGCGCCAGTACGGAATGGCTTGGTTCCAGCAGGTTTTGACGTACGCGATTATTCCGCTCTTCGTTTACGTCGTCGCCGCCTTTCTCATCACGACCATGGACGCTGAACTGCAGAAGGTCGCAGCGGCAGCATCCGCGAACGAGATCCAGCTAGACGATATCTCGGCTTTCGTCCTGATCTGTGCGGCTGGTGCTTTTGTCCTCTTCAACATCCAAACTCTCGCCCAGGGAATTACCGGGGGCGTGGCAACGGGCGTTGGGCAGATCGCTCGATCGGTTGGCTACGCGACCGGTGTTGCACTGCCGGCACGAGCTTTGACCGCGACACGTTCTGTAGCCGGGAGGGCTGGAGAATTAGGAATGGCCGCACGCGCCAGAACCCATGCCGGCATGAGGGAAAACATCCAAAACGCCGGTGCAGCAGAAGCGATGCAAAACAGAATTACCAACAACAGTCTGCCCAACTAGGCAACTGGTGGCGGGAATTAAGGGCTAGGATACATGGCAGAGAATAACGATGCTCTCCGGAGCTATTTTCAGGATGGGGACCGTTGGGAACAAGAGATCGTCAAAAAGGCCAAACGGTCCAAGGCGTTCGCTTGGCTGATTACGCTGATCTTCGGCGGCATCACGATCCTGTCGCTATCCGCATTGGTGATGCTCGTGCCCCTCAAGAGCTTCGAGCCGTACATCGTCGAGGTCGACAAGAACACTGGCTACATTGAGGTCAAGACAGGGCTGACCCGAACATCGAACATCACCGATCAGCAGGCGGTCACTCAGGCGAATGTCGTCCGTTACATTCGATCCCGCGAGGGCTATGATCCTTTTGCCATCGAGCAGAACTTTGGAATTGCAGCTTTGCTCTCCACCGGCGACGCAGCGCGCGACCTCCAGGCCCAATGGAGTGCCGCGAACCCTGACAATCCAGCTCGCCGGCTCGGCAAAAGCAAGTCGATCACCGTTGACATAAAGTCTGTCACCTTCCCCAACACGACAACGGCGCTCGTCCGGTTCTCGACGCATGAGCGCTCTGATTCAGACGTCATCACGCGCCATTTCATCTCTATCGTTCGCTATCGCTACACGGATACGCCTGAGCGCAACGAATGGCGCTTCGAAAACCCGTTGGGCTTCCAGGTTTATGACTACCGCCGTGATCAGGAAACGGTGACCTCGGGAGGCCAGCAGTGAAATATGGCTTCCTACTGGCGGCGTCGATCGCCGCTCTCACGATGACTCACGCCTATGCGGCGCAACAGCCCCGCCCTGGCAGTCTGGATGCGCGTGTGACCAGTGTTGTCTATCAGCCGAACAACGTCGTGAAGGTGTCTGCGACCTACGGCATCTCGACGATGATCATCTTCGACGAAGATGAGAAGTTTGAGACGATCTCGCTTGGCGACACCGACAGTTGGCAGGTTGCCCCGTCCGAAAAGGGCAACATCCTTTTCGTCAAGCCGATAGCCAAGGAAGTTTCCACAAACATGAACGTGGTGACCTCAAAGAGGATCTACTTCCTTGAGCTCAACGACTATGCACCGGAAGCAGGGAAAAAGGTCTTCGGCATTCGCTTCGTTTATCCGGAGAAGAACCTGAACGAGTCTCTGCGGAAGGAGGCTGAGTTTCGGGCAGCTAACCCGAACATTTCGAGCATCGACAAAGCGAACGTCAACATTGACTACTCTTTCTCGGGCGACGCGGCGCTGAAGCCGACAATGGTCTTCGATGACGGAAAGAAGACCTTTTTCAAGTTCGGCCGAGGGACCGTGCCGGCCATTTTTGCCGTTCAATCCGACTTCTCCGAGACCCTGCGAAACTTCCGCAAGGAAGGCGTATACATCGTCGTTGACGGCGTAGCCACGCAATACACGCTCCGGGACGGAAACCAGTGGACGTGCATTTTCAACCTCCGAAAGCCGGACTTTGCAGCACCTGATCATGACATCATGGCTCCGAAACCGGATCCTGATGCCAGCAAACGCAGGAGGAGCGGCAACTAATGAAGCGCAGCCCTGAACTCGACGCAATGGCGGCGGCCGACGAGGCCGAAATCAGCAATCGAAACGTGAAGCGCAATCAAACGGTCGGCATGGCCGCCCTTTTGCTGGCTGGCGTCTTCGCCGCGTACCTGGTGCTCGCGACGTCCGGAGAAAGCCCGCCTGAAAGCCCGCAAAGTGAGGAGGAGTTCCGTACTACGACCTTCCGGCCGCCTGGTTTTGTGCGCGATGGAGAACCCACTCTCCCACCACCCGAACAGCCTGTCTTGGAACTTCCACCTCCGCCTCCTCCGCCGCCAGCTCCGCCGGTGGACGTCACTGAATTCAACGTGCCTCCCCCGCCCGAAGTAGCTCAACCGGCGAGCGCCCCCCCGCCCGCCGAAGAGGTGTTTCCGGAGCGATTTCGGTCAAAGCTAATCACGCTTGACCAGAACCTGGGAGGATCCGCGAATGGTTCGCTCGATGGCTCGAACAGCGGCACGCCTTTGACCGTCGCTGGCGAGGATCGTAACAGCCAGTACCTGTCCTCAGCGAGTGCGATCGGTGACCGTTCCGCCAAGGCCCGGCAGATTGAGCGCATCGACGCCATGATCCCAGAGGGCACGCTGATCCCCGGCATCTTGGAAACGGCGATCGTCAGCGACCTTCCGGGCCAGGTCCGGGCCATCACATCCAAGGATGTCTACTCCTTCGATGGGCGGCGTGTCCTGATCCCAACAGGAACACGCCTGATCGGGGAATATCAGTCCGAAGTTACGCGGGGGCAGAAGCGGGTCTTTGTCGTGTGGACGAGGCTGATCCGGGATGACGGCGTGTCGGTGCGCTTGAACTCTATCGGCACGGACAGCCTCGGGCGATCGGGCCTGACGGGTCATGTCGACAACAAGTTCCGTGAGCGCTTTGGCGCATCAATCTTGCTGTCGATCGTCGGAGGCGGTGCAAGCTATCTAACCGGATACGGTAGCGACTCCAGCTCCGGAAACGATGACACTGAGCGAGGTGCTGAATTGGCGCGAGAAACGATCGCGCAGACCTTCAGCGACATGGCGAACACGGTCCTTGCCGAAAACCTGAGAATCCCGCCAACGATCAGCGTACCGCAGGGCGAGCGGATCTTTGTCTATGTTCGCCAGGACCTCGATTTCAGCGCCATGTACGACGATCCTGTCACGGAAGCGATGAAGGAGATCAAACGTGAACGTTATGGTAGGTAACACGACGGCTCATGATCCCCACTATTTCCTGAACCGGTCTCTGGAGCCCATCAGGCAATTTCTCGATGACCCGAAGGTGGTTGAGATTGCGGTGAACCGGCCAGGCCAAGTCTATGTTGAGCGCTTCGGTGCTGATCACATGGAGCATCATGAAATCGTTGCTCTGACGGCACGCGAGATCGAGAACATTGGCGAGCGGGTTGCCGCAGCGACAAAGCAGTTCCTCAACGCCGCTAATCCGATCCTGAGCGCAGCACTGCCGACCGGCGAACGTATCCAGGTCGTCTTGCCGCCCGCGGCACCTGACGGCGGGTCGATCACGATCCGTAAGCAGGTTGTGCAGAACTTCTCTCTGCAGGACTACCGTGACAACGGCTCTCTCGACAAAGTCTCGGTTGCTGTCGGGGGCCTAAGCGACGTGGATCGGGAGCTGATCGCCTTTCTACGTGCGGAGAAGATCTACGACTTCATCCATACGGCCATCACGAAGCGGGTTTCGATCCTGATCAGTGGCGGCACGTCGTCGGGCAAAACCACCTTTCTGAACGCGTGCCTGAACTCGGTAGACCTGAATGAGCGGATTCTGACGCTTGAAGACACTCGTGAGCTATTCCCACCACAGAAGAACGCGGTCCACCTGATCGCCTCCAAGGGTGGGCAAGGCACTGCAAACGTAGCGATTCAAAACCTTCTTGAATCGGCGCTTCGAATGCGGCCGGATCGCCTCTTTGTTGGCGAGATTCGTGGAGCTGAGGCCTTTTCATTCCTTCGCGCCATCAACACAGGCCACCCGGGCAGCATGTCGACAGTACACGCCGATACGCCGCTCGGCGCTTATGAACAGCTCGCCATGATGATGCAGCAGTCCGGCATGTCCGCCGGCTACTCCAAGCAGGATCTGATGTCCTACATCCAAATGGTCATTCCGATCGTGATCCAGCTCAGGCGGGAAGGCGGCAAGCGCGGGGTTTCCGAAATCTACTTCGCACGGGATGCATCATGAGTAAGGGGCTACAGGCCTTCTATCTGTTCTTCTGCCTGTTGATCGCATTTGCAGTCTGGATGCTGGCGTACGGGGCGGGGCTTCAGCTCTTCTACGGTGACGGAAGGATCCTCGAGGCGACAATCACCTCAAACCCATTCGCGCCAATTCAGCAGTTCTGGGCCTATAGCTCCTCCCCTTCCCTTCAAAAAGTCGCGCTCGGCTCCGTAGTGCCCGCGCTGCTCGTATCAGGCCTCATTGCTTACCTTGGGCTCAAACCTACCAGCAATCCATTGGGGGATGCGGCCTTTCAGGATCTTGCAACACTTCGGCGCGGGAAGTGGTTTGGCAAGAAGGGTCACATATTCGGCCGCATCGGGAGCAACGTCCTCCGCGCGTATGACGATCGCCACCACCTCATTATTGGCCCGACCCGATCCGGTAAGGGCGCGGGCTACGTCATCCCCAACGCTCTCATGCACGAAGGCTCTATGATCGTCACGGATCTGAAGGGCGAGGTCTACAAGGCAACCGCCGGCTATCGGAAGCGCAACGGGAGCCAGGTCTTCTTGTTCGCGCCGGGTTCCGAGACGACCAACAGCTATAATCCCTTGGATTTCGTTCGTCCGGAGCGAGGCAATCGCACGACTGACATTCAAAATATCGCCAGCATTCTTGTACCGGAAAACACCGAATCCGAGAATTCAGTTTGGCAGGCCACAGCTCAACAGGTTCTGGCCGGGGCCATCAGCTATGTTCTCGAAAGCCCCTTCTACAAAGGGCGCAGGAACCTCGGCGAGATCAACTCCTTCTTCAACAGCGGGACCGATCTGCAGGCCTTGATGAAGTACATCAAGGAGAAGGAGCCATACCTGTCGAAGTTCACGATGGAGAGCTTCAATTCCTACCTGTCTCTCTCGGATCGGGCTGCGGCCTCGGCACTGCTTGATATCCAGAAGGCGATGAGGCCGTTCAAGAATGAACGCGTTGTGGCCGCAACGAACATGACCGACATGGACCTTCGATCCATGAAGCGTCGTCCCATCACAATCTACCTTGCCCCGAACATCACCGACATCACGCTTCTTAGGCCGCTGCTGACGCTGTTCGTTCAACAGGTGATGGACATACTCACCCTTGAGCATGATCCCAACTCCGAGCCGGTCTATTTCCTGCTGGATGAGTTTCGCCAGCTGAAGCGCATGGACGAGATCATGACGAAGCTGCCCTATGTGGCCGGCTATAAGATCAAGCTCGCCTTCATCATCCAGGACCTGAAGAACCTGGATGAGATCTATGGTGAGACGTCCCGACATTCGCTCCTTGGCAACTGCGGCTATCAGCTCATCCTTGGTGCCAATGACCAGGCCACGGCAGAGTATGCCTCCCGGGCGCTTGGCAAGAGAACCATTCGGTATCAGTCTGAATCACGAACGATCGAGCTTATGGGATTGCCGCGCCGAACAAAGGTCGAGCAAATTCGCGATCGGGACCTGATGATGCCGCAGGAAGTGCGCCAGATGCCCGAGAACAAGATGATCTTGCTGGTGGAGGGTCAGCGGCCAATCTTTGGAGACAAGCTGCGCTTCTTTAAGACGCAGCCCTTCAAAGAGGCGGAGGCCTATTCTCAGACGCATATACCGACCGTTCCAACTGTCGATTATCTGCCACCTAAACCTGTTCCAGCGACCACGCCAGCCTATGCCAATGCAGGCCAGGAACAGGCTGAACAAGCGGAAGCGATAAAGCCTGTGACTGAGGCGAAAGCGGAGGAGCCGCGGGCGCCTGTCCAGGAGGAGACTCCAAAAGAGCCAGCGCCCTCCACCTCGCCCGCTCGTGTTGTGAATCCATCCGCCTTGGCCAACAAGAAGGTCAGCGCCGGGGGTACTCCGGAACCTGCAAAGGCAGCTGTGCCCGCTCGCGAAAAGCACACAACACCTGTCTCAGAGAACGACATCGAAAAAGCGCACAATGATCGGGTTAGTCGCCTTAAGGAGGTCGTCGAACGGGAAGCCGAAGGCAAATCACCGCGCAAAAGGAAGAGCTTGGAAGAGCTATTCGCAGCGACCGTTCCTGATCCAATCATGGAATAGGCCGGCCGCTAATTCAGGTTCAGAAGGGCCAGAAGCTCGATGCGTACTGACCCGCCTCTGTTAGCCAAGCTACAGAAGCATGATACCAGCCGATCACGGTCCCGTAGACCTTGATCAGCATCGCGAGGATCCCAACGGAGACCATGCCCCACACCATGATCTTGCCGACGATGTCGGCAGACTTGGGGTCGTTTACTTCCACCAGGTAGGTGTTCTGATTACCGTCCTGCATGACACTTTAGCGATCACGGTCGTCCCGATTACGCTCCCTCTGTTCAACCTGTTCACGCTCCAACTCCTCGAGACGAGGAATGTGCTGTTGCGCGGGATCAGTCCGAGTGGTCTCGCCGCCCCGCTGGGCCGCTTCCCTGTCTCTGTTTACACGATCTTGCTGCCTCTGAGTAGCGTCCACCGTCTCAGCGAGCTGGTGAGCCTCACGCTCCGCTTGCCCAATCGGACGTTCCTCTTCCAGATCCACCCTGAGATCGCGTTGGCGATCGTCGGCAGTATCCGCAGTTATCGGCTGCTTGTTTGACTTGTTTTCGTCCCCACGCTCTTCATTGCGTTCAATCGTCTCGATCTCCGCGCGAAGTTCTGGATCCTCGTTGGCAACATCCCGGAGATAGCCGTTTCCGGTAGCGGCGAGTTGAGCTGCATGATGAAGCGAGGCCTCAAGGCCCTTCTCATACTGCTCTCGGTTTTCGTCTCCGAGCTCGCCGGCTTCGATATGGGCGAGGCCGGAGCGATAGTGTTCCACATTTTCCATCGCATCGTTACCTGCCTCAACGACAGCCTCTCCATGCTTGGCAACAGCTGCCTCCCTCTGGAGGTTAGCATTCGTCTGCTCTTGCACCTCGGATGCCGTTCTTTCCGGCGCGGCACCACTTTCTCTGGAGACGTCACCAGCAGCGTTTCGTCCATCCTGCTCATCAAGCCCACGCTCCTTCATTTCGAGCATCTGCCTGCGCAGATCGACGATCTCGCGAGCGAGGGAGGACACTTCTTCGAAGCCTGACCGGTCCTCTGGACCAGCGCTGCGCTGAAGGTTGAACAGAGCCGTTTCAACCGTCTTTTCGTACGCTTCGAACTCCGGGCGTGTCTGTTCGCGCATGTCCTTTGCCTCCGACAACATGTCTCTGATTGCTAACATATTGGAGCGGTAATCACCGCCAAAATCCGCATGAATGACCGAACCAGCAGGCGATTGATCCACTTGGACAAGGCCGTTTTCCAGATAGGAGCGATGCTGAGCGGCGTAGGCCGCAACCACTGTGTCGCCAGCGTTGACTGCAATCTTCTGCCAAGTCTCCTGCGCTTTTAGGATGTACTGGCGGCTCCTCTGGCTCGTTGCCACCACGCGTCGACCAGCTCGCTTTGCGTCATATCGCGCCTGTGCCGGATCGCTGGTGCCTACATGCTCGGTTCGACCGTCATGCCTGACGGCGCGAACCTGATTTCGCGTGAAGGCTGGCGGCGTAGCGAACTCGCGCCGATCGGTCATTTCCATATTAATGCCGTGGTCACGCGCCTTCTCGGCCATGACCTCACGCCATTGCCGGAAGGTGGCCGGAGTCGTCTCGATCCGGTCGCCCGATTCCGAACGCATGGTAACGATGGCATGGGCATGAACATGCGGCCGCTTGCCCCCCTCCCCTGCTTCTTTCGGATCGTTCTCCGGATCATGCATAGCGAATACGTACCGATGGCCCGCAAACTGCTCAGCCAGGAAGTCGCGAACAGCTCCTTCGAACGCGACAGCATCCGTGCCAGCACGCGCCGACATGATCACGTGCATCACGTCACGGCTCTTGCGGCTGTGCAGCTCATCCCGCCATTCCTTTTGCACCAGGTCGCCCGCAGCCTTGTCATCGGCAATCGAACGTCCCTGATCGTCTCGAACGTCGTTCCGCTGCGCGATCAGGTCTCGCAACTTGGCAGCGCCATATTCCACGCCGTTGCCATAGCCTGTGAACGAGAAAGCCGCAGGGGCCTCTTTCGCAACGGCGCTGGCGTTGAAGCGCTCCTGAACGATGGCGGCCGCCTTCGCGTCAGCCGTCAGCCGCTCGCCCTGCCCGCTGCGCAGCACGACATAGCCCTCGACCTTCAGCGATCCATTGTTTCGGGTTTCGACAGAGTAAGCGTAGGGTCGATCACCAAAGCCACTGCTGAGAATGTCTCGCACCTTCTCATGCGGGTTCGAGCCGCCGGAAACGCTCACCTCGACGCTAAACGCGCCGATATCGCGGCTCTCGGTCCTGTTTTGGAAAAGGTGATCCCAATCGCCACGGAGACGCGCCAGCTCCTCACGGCCACGCAACGTCTCGCCGTTCTCGTTCTCAACCTTCAGCTCCCCCCCTCTGGAAACGTAGTTGAGCATCGAGCCGACGCGGGCGCCACCACCGTAGGAAGCCAGTTTGACAACTGCTGGCTGGCTTCCTTTGGCAACGCTCGCAAGACGAACATCCATTGATCGCATAGCACCCGAACCCGCAGCCATCGTCCTCGAAGGCGATGACACGTTGAATGCTGAAGTCCTCACGCCTCCCCTAGATCCCGAGCCGCCTTTCGACATCCCAACCTGGTGCTGCAGATTCTTCAGTCTCTTCTCAAGCTCTTCCTCGACAGCGCTCCCACGGCCGCCAAGCGTCATTTCGTGCAATAGCGCAGCGCGCCTTTGCTCCCATTCGCTTGTGAAAGTGCCGAAAAAGAACTCCACGGCCTACACCTCGCCTCGGCGCTCATGCCCGGCACGGCGCGAAAGTGTCCGCAGCTCACTCATAACGGCCGCCTGAATCCGCTGGACGTTGCCAAGGTTGATGTCCAGCTCTGAGGGATGGACACCCTTTCCTGCATTCAGGGAGCGGGCTACCTGATTCAAATTGATGCCGATCATCCGCATGTCTTCGAGCAACGCGGCCATGATCAACCTGTCTTCAGCAGTCAGAATGGGTCGAACGCCAGCACCCTCGAGGAGCAGCGAACGGAAAAAAGCAGACACACTCATACCGGTCGACTTGGCCGCTTCTTCGATAGCCGAATGCTCTGCATCGCTGACGCGGACGTTGATTAGACGCCCCTTGCGTTGCTTGGCTGTCGGCGCTTCGATCGTGTCTTCACTCATCAATCAATTAAGCCTTCCCGGAGCCTTGCGACCATCATCGTGGGCTTGTCCCACGATCGCAGTGCAAAATGTAAAACATTTTTGCGTATCCTGCCACTCTAAACCTAAAGCACTATCCCAAAATTTCAACCAAATTCCACCTCTTGACTGGCTACGCTCCGCTTCGCTTCGCACCCTTTCCGTTGGAACGCTCACCAGGGTTCACCGCCAAAACCGCTCTCGAAGGCCTTTGTCTGTCCCTCGTACTCAGGCGAAAGGGACGCTTCGCTCTTCGCCCTTGCGCCCTCCGTGCGAGCGCCAAGTGAGGCCTCACGCGGCTCCGGGGTTCACCACTCGACCCAGACCTTGTAAAAACCACACGACTAACTCGTGTGGTTTCATTGATGTCCAACGGCGTGTGATCACACGTTTGTTTTGATCTTAACCTGCGTGTGTTCACATGTTAGGTTTGCTTCGATGTGAAGATTTTAACGACGATACTGATGTGCCGATTGAACCCACGTCGGATCGCTAGGGGGCGGGGGAACCGTTAGTCTGAGAGGATCGCGCAATGACAATCTGCATATCGCTGGTAAGCGGCAAGGGTGGAGCGGGCAAGACAACCGCCGTAATCCTGGTCGCTGGAGAATATGCGCTTCATGGTAAGCAAGTGCTCTTGGTCGATGCCGATGGCCGACAAAACCTCAATGAGTGGTGGTCCCGTTCCGAGGCGAAAGACAACAGGCCAGACGGCATTGAGCTTCGCACGGCGGTAACCAATGCATCACTTCAGCATATTCTGGAGAACGAAACCGCCGGGTTTGACGTCGTGCTGATCGACTCGCCCGGTCAAGACACCGTGCTACGGGACACGATCATCGCCGGCTCGCAGATCGTTATGACGCCGATCCAGCCAAACCAAGACGAGATCCTTGCTGCTGGCCAGGCAGCAATGGACGTGGCTGACGCCTGCGATCGTACCGGGCGAAACATTCCACATCTCAACTTCAGAACCCGGATTACTCTCCCGGGACGTTCACTGGAAGCCTACCGCCTGATCCGCCCCTTCATCGCAAACCTGCAAGAGCAGGGATATGATTCACACCTCCTTGATACCGAGCTGTATGAGCGGAACCCCTATCGGGACATCAGACTAGGATATGGGACACTGCAAATGCTTGAGCTCAGCGACTCGGTCAGAAAGGCCCGGAGTGAGGTTATGGGCATGATGCAAGAAATTGAACGTTTCCTGACAAACGAGGAAAAGAGGGCGTAAGATGGCTAAAGGGACTTCCAGTATATCTGATTTTCCCGTTGCACCGCGACGGTCACGGGGGAATGTGCCCAATTCAATGTCGCCGCCGGCTATAGACAACGAAGCAGAAAACTTGGTGGCCAGCGATCATCCAGACCAGGTTGCTATCGAAGAAGCTCCAGCGAAGGTCCCTGACGTTCAAGTGCCACAACGGTCGAGCTTGATTCTGCCATCACCGGAGGCTCGCCGGGAGAGAGCGACGAGCAGATCGTTAGAGCGTGAGGCATCCAGAATACGACTGCAGGAGCTGAAGCAGAATAAAGCGCGAGAGAGCAAACACTTCGTCAACTGCCCCCTTGATTACGATACTAAGAAACGTCTGGAGCGAGCAGCCTCTGAAAACGACTTGAAAATGACGGTGATCGTCAAGGCCGCGATTGACCAGTTTCTGAAGGATAATGGTTATTGATCCTCGACCTTCGATTCCTGGGCGGGGTGGCGCTAGGCGCAACTCTTGGATTTTTGATCAACCCTGAAGCGACGGAGAAGGTCGGGATCGATATTCGCGCCATAAAGAGAACTTTTCTCAGTGTCGGCGCCGCTCCACCGGAGCCTTTCAAGCAAACCGACTGGCCAACGGACGATCGCGCCAAACGCGAGCTGTTCCGGTTCGCAATGTGGGACTTCGAGGAACACGGACCGAAGTCTGAGATCCGGATCACAAGATGCATCAGCATCGACCAGTTCTCCCTAGCTTGCGAAATGCGCGTGAAGTTGAGTTGGGTCAGCGAGGAGAGGATCCTCGAAGGCATTTTTCAACCCAATGCCCACAGCTGGAATTTGATTGCTGCGAAGGCGGTGAACAGGAATGCTCGCAGTCAAACTTGACTCGAGGCACAACGCGCCTCTGAGTTGCGCATTTCGATCCCAAGAGAGCAATGTTACAGATCATTCCCCCCAATATTGTTAGGTTTGTGTGACTGGCGCGCAGGATGACAGTGCCTTAATGGCACGTTATGGTGCGTGATATCTGCCACTGGCGGATTTGGGGACTGAGGGAATACCGACGGTGCGGAATCTATCCGACTATATCAATTCAAGGGAACTGGTTGAGACCACAGATCCAGATTTCCAGAGACCCTTGTACCGCCAGAAGGGCTTCGACGGCATTGTCAGCTTCGGGGAGATCGACGCAAAGCTTTCCGCATTCCTCTTAGACGAACGTGCGAAAACTGGTTTGACCCAGAGTGATTTCGCGACCTTGGCTGGTCTCGCACGAGTGGTTTATAGCCGCTATGAACTGAACATTTCGCGCCTTACCGTATCACGAATGATCCACCTTTCCGAGCTCCTTGGTTTCCTGCCAATGCAGATGATTCATGCTGCGGCACCTCATCTTTACGGCAAAGATCCTCAAGAGGCCGATGATCGGGTTGAATTGTTCAGACTTATTCATGACCTCCCCCACGACACCATACGCAGTTTGATTGGCATAGTTGGCCAATTGACGCCAAGCGATGTTCTTGAGGCTCGACAGAAAGCGGAAGCGGAGGCTGAAGCGCAAGCTGAGGCTGAACGCCAACGATTGAACCGAAAAGCTGCGAGAGCCAGCAGGAGAGGCCGTCCGCCTGGTCGCCCACCAGGTCGCAAGTCATCTACAACCGAAACACCTACAGACGAATGAGAGCTGAAACCGGTTGTAAGTGCTGTCAATGTAGGAAGGCTGACTTCAGGCCTTTTCCATCGAGACCTCACCCTAGTGCGTCAGCACAGCCCCTCACCCTGCTTTCCGGCCTCCGTTCGTATTGGCGCGCATCAACGACATCAGCATTGGTCCGAGCCCGAACTCCCCTGCCCTCGCTCGACGCGTGAGATCGCGGAGATATCCACCTGCCGAATTGATATGCCCTGCCCTCTCCAGGATTGCAGCCATAGCAACCGCCGCGTTCTCGGGCCCCATCACCTCACACGCCTCCTCATAAGCCGACGGGCTAACACCAAGCATTGATCGAACCACCACCGCGGCCCCCATCAGCTCGCGCCAATGGGAGATCGTCCCCCCGG
Source organism: Sinorhizobium medicae (assembly GCF_007827695.1). Lineage (GTDB taxonomy): Bacteria > Pseudomonadota > Alphaproteobacteria > Rhizobiales > Rhizobiaceae > Sinorhizobium > Sinorhizobium medicae. Next base: position 86,323 of record NZ_VITA01000020.1, read on the forward strand.
GCCCGTAATCCAAAATCTGCGGGCAGGCTTTCAGGACCATCGACAGCGGGAACGCCTTCATCTGTTCCGGCTTTGCCAACGGCTGAGCAACCTCTTTGGGTGCTACTTCCAACTCGACGGCTCCGCCCGGCTCTTTTCCAGAGCTAGGTTCAAGTTCATGGATGGATTCGGGTTTTGAATTCTGTATGTGACAGCCATTTTGAACAGCATTGCCGTCCATATTTTGAGAATCTAACTGATTTTCCAGAAGGTTGAGGATTTCAGTGCGCAAAAGCTGCATCTCGTCGAGGATTACCTCCACCTGGCGACGGTCAGGATTGCGGGGGAGTCGGCTGACAATGCCGACATACATGTTTTCGATGGCTTCCCAGTCGCCGTCGGCCCCCTCTTCCATCGCGGCGGAAATTAGCTTGCGTACATCACGCCGGCAGATAGTCAGCGCTTCTTTGGCTCGTCTGAACTGCAGGCGCTCGGCAGCGACTTCCTGTGCCAGACCTGCAAGTTCCGCAGCACGAGCCAAAAGTGGAGAAAGATCGAATCCAAAAGCCTGCTCGATATCGCCACCCTTGTCCCGGTGAGCGTAGCGCTTGCCGTTCGGACTATCCTTGCGCTGGATGAGCCCGGCTTCGACCAAGGCAGCCAAATGCCGCCGCAAGGTCGTTCCGGTTATGCCGTGCGCTCTGACAGACAGCTGAGCATTGGATGGAAAGACCACCAATCCACTATCGCAGTTGAGCTCGCTCTCTGGATAAAACGTCAGCAATGCGTCCAGCACAGTCAGCGCCCTGTCCTGGAGGCCAAGGCGTTCACGGGCCTCACAAGCGTCGCGAAACACTTTCCATTTTTCGACCTGGCGGCTTGGTTTCGTCTCGGACGTCTGGAGCTGCCTCTTTACAAGAGCAAGCACAGCCGGCCGCCGCCCAAAGGGCGTCGTCACATTTCCCGTCTGCATATTCCTTCACCTTTCTTCAGGCAAAAGAAATCCGCTCACCAAAACGATGCCAAAGACTCTTGACTGGGATTCATGGAAATGCGATTCTCTATCTTGCTAGGAATTGAGAGAGGCTTCCATGACGGAAACGTTTTGGGGGCCTTTTTCTTTTGTCGCGGTCTCTCCTCTTGACCAATTAACGAGTGTCTCGATCACACCTCTTTGTGAGTTGGATCTGAACGATTGTTGTATTCGCTTAGAAGATCAGGCATTCGGTCCGCGAGCCAGCGCGCGAAAGCGCGTTCCTGCTTCGGGATTGAGACCGTAGTTCCAGCCGAATTACTCTTCATGCGGCCAAAAACTCGGTCACCCACGGCGAAGTCAACAATCTCTTCAGCTGGCTCCGTAGTCACTTTGTCGGCCGCCGAACTTGCAGCACGTATCGCTTGTGCAATACGGCTGGAGCTGTCAGCGCCTCGAAACTCGACCGTGTCGATTATTTTACGAACACGTGCTGCGCTGCTCGGATCTTTCAGCAACTCGGCAAATGCGGTCCATTTCGGTCGACCAACTCCCTTTGCTCTTCCGATCGCAAGAATGATGTCTTCGGGTACCGCCTCCGTCACTCGAAAAAGATGCGATATTGCCGCTTCTGAAGCTCCCAAGATTGGGCACATGGCGCGATGGGAAAGGCCAGCACTTTTCAGCTGTACGGCCCACATTGCCTGCTCAATCCAGGTCAGGTTTTCCCGAACACCATTCTCGAGCGATTGCTCTTCAATCAACTGCCGATCGGAAAGTTCTCGAACATAGGCTCGAATCTTTATGGTCTCCGGGCGGTCCGATTCTGCCATTATGGCCTTGATCGCTGCCCATCGACGGTAACCGTATGCAAGCTGGTAATGATCCGCTTTCGTCGGATGCGGCCGAACAAGAACCGGAATTTTTTGGCCTTCACTTGCGATTGAAATCTTAAGCGCCTCGAGCTCTTTGGCCGCGTCCTCGTCGTTGCCAAAGCGATCTCTATAGGGGGAGCGGTCGATACGGTCAGGATCGAGTGAAATGACACTATCTTCTGTGAGCTGTGTCAGTGCCCGACCCACATTGGAAATGACAGGTGAAGAGTGCCGCCGCGCCAGCGAGGGCTTGTCGGACGCGTCCGACGACACAGGAGATTCCGTCCGGGTTTCGGCGGCCGCCATTCGCTGAAGGATGCTTTTCTTCATGTGCTACGTCCCCAAACTTTGTGAACGAGGTCGAGGATCTCGGAGTTAACTCGGTCAGCGCTCTCAATTGCGCGCTTCAACGCCTCACGACCGACCTCACCCGACTCAAGCTCGTATAGGGTCTTCTTCGCTACCGCTGCACCGGCGATTGCCGTCGATTCGAGCGCCTCCGCCACGAGTACATCATCACCAAACAATCGGCGCATGACTCCGGACATGTACTTCTGCGGCCCGTCATTCGGGTTCACGCGCGTGAGCAGGAAGCGGAAAAAGTCATGCTCAAATTTAGCTCCAAACTGCCCCAGCACCTCCGATAGATCGGAGATCATGATCAGGAACTGATTGCACGATGCAACGTCGAGCATCGCCGGGTGAACGGTAATGATTAAGGACGTGGCTGCATAAAGAGCAGCGAGTGTCGAGTATCCAAGGGACGGTGGGGTGTCGATGATAACGATATCGTATCGATCATCGACGCGGGCCAGGGCACTGCTTAACCGCTCGAAAAACAAACCCAGGTCATCTCTGGTTTTCGAGGTCAGATAGGACGGGGTATCAAACTCAAAGTCCATTAGCTCCAGATTGCCAGGAACTAGATCGACACCTGGGAAATAGGTTGGCCGGATCACCTCAGCGAGCGGCCGCCTCTCATTGTCATATCGAATGGCTGCATAGGCTGTCTGGTTCTCGCCGAGATCGAACTCGGGCTGAATACCAAATAGCGCAGTCATCGATGCTTGCGGATCAAGATCCAGACACAAGACCCGATAACCCTGAAGCCCTAAAAAATGTGCGAGATGGATAGAAGTGGTTGTCTTGGAACTACCACCTTTGAAATTCGCCGTAGCAATTACCTGAAGCTTTTCCCCTTTGCGACGATGCGGAAGCAGCTCGCCAGCTTCGTCAGGACGAAGTTCGGCCAGGAATCGCCTCAGTTCCTTGACCTGCTCTATCGTGTACGTTCGCCTATTGTTTTCTGCGCGCTCGGGCAAAGGCCCCTTCCCTTCCAGCGTCAACTGGCGAAGAGTACTTTCCGGAACCTTGAGTAGCCTCACTAGGTCAAGGGTTGAGAATGTCCGGCCAAATGTTTTCTGCGCAGAGGGTGGATAGACAGCTTCACGCATATCGTTCAGCTCCGCAGAGAGTTTCGAGGTGTAGACCTCGATCTTCGACGCAGTGTCTCTGACGCTCTGAGAAGCTAGCTGCAACATTCAATCCTCTTGACGGTTCTGATCACTTTACGAGATCATTTCCGTCAGGGATGCCAGACTGACTCCGATTCTTCAAGGCGTTTTTCGTTAACAAGAAGTTAACGCATCAAGGATGCCCGACTTTACAGTTGTAAAGTTTTGGGTCGATGCGCATGAGGCCCGACAGTTTTGCTAGGGCCCCTTCCCTGTAGAAGAGCTGAACTGTCGGAGATAGTCAGCGACTGCCTGAGCCTTCGCGGCGGCAGTGATGACTGCACGTGAATCCTGCTTCAGCACCTTGAGCCAGTTTTCAACGTAAGTCGCGGTGTTGTCTCGCGGATCATGCTCAATGCCAAGATCGGCGCAGACGAATGCGGCTGAGAGTTCGGCAATAAGCTCCTCCATTGCGTAGGTCTCGCTCCCGAACCGCCCGCTAAGGTCACGATCAAGGCGTGATTTTGCGCCGCTCCAGTGCCCGAGCTCATGAAAAATCGTGCTGTAAAGATGAACCTCGCTGAGGAACCGACCGCGCTCCGGCATTTGGATGTCATCGGGGCCAGGCCGATAGCAGGCTTGCTTTCCGCCGTAGGCTATCTTTGCGCCTGTGGCCCGAATGAAGGTTTCGACATGATCGATAACCAGAACCGGCTCGATCGGCGCCGCCTCGGCCGGGCTCTTGAAGCGGTCAGGCAGGTTGTCGATCTGCTCGACGTTGAAGACGGTGTACCCCTTGAGATAGGGGATTGCACGATCGTCCGCCTCCTGCTCCTTCGGCGTGAAGGTGCCGTACTTGACGACGAGGGTTCCTTGTTCGCCCTTGCGGACCTGAGCACCAAGCTCCTGAGCCTGCCGGTAAGTCATCCATGTGTTTTCGTCGTAGCCGGCGAGTTGACCGGAGAGCCACAGCATGACCACGTTGATGCCGCGATAGGCTTCGCCGGAGGCGCGGAGCGGCGTAGCCGACCTGCGGCTGTTTCCGCGCCATGGCCGGATCCAAGGCTTGGTGCCGGCCTCGAGCTGCTGAATGATGGTGTCGGTGATCCGCTGGTAGGTGTCCTTTCCGCTCTGCATCGCCGTCTCCTGTTCGTTGGTTGACGGCAAAGATCCGAAGATAGCGAAACGACCCCATGCACCCGTAGGGCCGCAACGGAGTGTAGGACCGCGCAAGCGGTTGAATGGGGGAGGGGCTATCGTAGTTTGTCCGTCAAATCATCCAACGGACAGGGGAGGGCGCAGAGCTCCGGCACCCCGGCCAACGACACAGGCCCTCACTGCAGCGACGGAGCCGCAGGTCAGCGCTCTCGGTCGTCTTGGTCGCGGTTTCGCTGGCGATCGGCAAGCTGCTGCGCTTTGATAGCCTTAAGCTCGGCGTTGATGTGCTGCGACTGAGGCTCTTGGGCCTTTTGCTGACCTGGCGGCGATTGGGCATCTTGGACCTGCTCCGGCCGCCCCAGAGTCTTGAAATCAGATCGAGCGGTGAACTTCACCTCCTCGTCGTCGGGAGGCATCCGCTCGGGAAGGTCAGCGCGGTCAACGGCCACAATCCCCCTGTCGGTCACGAGGCTCGCCACGCGATTGTCGTGCCCGAGAACCTGCCCTTCGATCACTTCGCCTGGGCGGGCCGTGCGGATGTTGTGCTCGAACGGATTCTCGCCAGCCTGCTCAAGATCTGACATGGCACTGCGGATAGCCTCGCGGCGGTTAGGATCCATCGCATCCTGGATGAGATGCTTCATCGCCGGACTGGACGGATCATTGGTGGTCTCAATGGACGCCTCGATCATGCGAGGCTTGGTGATGACGGTAAGATCGATGTCATGACCGTAGGTGCGGCCCAACGAGACCACTAGCGCCTCGTTTGCCCTTCCATTGCCTTCCCGAAAAGCGTGAACGTAATTCAGCTCAGAAAGAACGTGCGCGGCTTTCTCGGCAAATTGCTCAGGTGTCGCAGCTCTCAGGCCCTGATCGTCTCTGGCGGGCCTCAGCGCCTCGTTGAGACCCATTTCGATGCGCGAGCCGGGGAGGAAAGTCGTGTCGCCCTTCGAAAGCCCACCTACCGGCTCTACCCGCTGGCCATCGACGACAGGACTTTCATTTCGCGTATGTCCTGCCCATTCATAGATATCTTGAAAGATGTAGCCGTGCAGAGCCTTCAGATGCGCTGCGTCGTGATTACCGGTCGGGCCTTTTCCCTCAGCCAGCTCCGTTTGCCTCAAAGCCGTGAAAGCGTATTCGGCCTCACGCAGCGCCGAATGGCTCCTGATATTCAGCTTGTTCTTCAGAACATCCCTGAAATCCTTATCCTCTGAAGTGTTTGGATAGGTGTAGGAGCCTTTGGCTTCATCATCGCGGGCCAAGCGAAACCTCATGCAAAAAAGCCGCCTGAGATCACAGGCGGCCGCGAGAAATATCTAAGTGATGATCAAGCCCGCTTGAAGCGGGCCAGCAACTCTTGGCGCATTTCCTCGGAAGTGATGTCTCCCGCAACGTAACGGCCGTTTGCTTCTTCCAAAACCGGATCGCCAGTGTAACCCTGCCGCATATTGGCGGCACGAGCCTGATCGACGGCTTTCTGTCGGGCTGCAACAGCTTCCGGAGAGCGATCGGGGCGAGGGGCATGAACGTTCATTGGCAGAGCCTCCAGTTACTATTCAACTTAGCACAAAAAGAGCCGAATATCCAGCGAATGCGGGGTAAGCGGCTTTCTTATGGTGGGAGCCCGATCAGAGATCGGGCCTCCCAGGGCGATCAATCGCGGGGTTCCCATTCGATGATGGCCTGCAGTGCCACGTCATCTTGGCCGGGGTAGCGGCCCAAGTTGGCGTTGAAGCCGAGGCGCTTGATGGAGAGGGTGTAGTACGGCTTCCCTTCTCCGCTGGTCTTCTTCCAGATGCCGCCAACTTCGATGTCGTGGCCGCGAGGTGATTTGGCATAGACGCGATGCGTCGGAGCCTTTTCGTTGGTGGAGTCGAAAGGTGTAACCTTGATGTCCAGGTCCCGGTCGATGGTGGAGATGAGGCCGGTTCCCTTGGCGTTGTCGATGTCGTCTTTGTCGAACTGAATGAAGTTGGTCATGCTCATGTTAATCACTCCTCTATGGTGGTTGCGATGATCGTTCATTAGGCACGGCGAAAAGCGGTGCGCACCGTAGGCCGGAGCGCAGCGAAGGAGGCTGGCCGGGGACAAATTTTGTTTCGCGAGGAAGCCGAAGGCGGGGGAAATTTGGAGACGAACGGCTTTGCGCCAACCGCGTCGCCGTGCGAACGGGCATCAAGAGCAACCACTTTGGAGGTGTGGGGCCTGAGCGCTTGCAGCAATACGTCACCTCGACAAATGGGACATCGGCACAGGTCAAGGGCGGGATTGTGCTGAATGCAGCCGAACCAGCAGCCTGAAACAAGAGGCTGGGGTAACCGATGGTTTCGCCAAAACATGAGATCTCGCCATCTGTTGCCCATTTGAGCGCTGCCAGTCGTTCAGTTGCCGGAATGGCTGCGGCGATAGGAGGAGGGCGATTCAACCTGAGCGCCCCACAAGCCTTGGCCTCGCTGTCGAGCTCTTGCCTCGGCGCGGCGATACTGGTCCAGATCGATCGGGTGGGATCTTGGCAGATAACGCAACAGGAGGCTGGCTTGGCCCCGCCTTCACCATTTCAAGGCCAATATCCGAGCCATCGACGAAGCACTGGCCGACAAGGCGTTTGTACTGGTCTCGATCGACTTCAATGCAGCGGACATGCTTGCCATCGATCAAGCTGGCGAGGAACCGTCGTGCCTCGATGCCGCACCTCCATATCGCGCCATTCCTGAAGCCGGTTTGATCGCGCTCACAAGCATCAATAGCCGCAATGCGGATCCTCTGCTGACGAATGCTGAAGGTGTCTCCATCAATCACGCGCGCCTGGCCTGAAAAATCGGCCGACGCAGCGGAGGCAGTGAACAGAAGCGCAGCCAGCGCGGCTCCCACCAAGCGAATATTCATCAAGCGCGCGCCTCCATAGAATTGCGGGCTGCCAACCCAAATACCGAGCGGTTCAGATGAAGCTCTCCGATCGCGGCTCGGTCTGTCATGGCCCGCAAATACCCGCCAGGCGAGCTGATTTCGGCGCGCGTGTATTTCTCAAAGGTCAGAGCGATCGCAACCGCAGCCGCCTGCTGGCCCATTCGTTCCACGGCCCGCAGGCGCGCATCCTCGGACACGCCGGCGATGCGGCAAAGTTTGGGAGCGATCCGGTCCAGGTCCGCCCAGCTACGCGGGGGCTCGTAGCCATATTCGGCAAGGCTTGGCGTAGCCCGCCACACATCTTTCAGCGCCACAAGTGAAGGCCGCACTTGCAGTTGCCTATTGCTTTGGCGCGAACGGCTCCCCAGGCTTTCCTCAAAAGCCCTCTTGCTGGCGGAGCCAGCCCTTAACGAACTGATTTGTTCGCCGTTAGGCGAACGCCGTTCATCATTACGAGCTTCAAAAGGTCTTGGGGTTGTAATCTGTATGTGCATGTCGTTTTCGACATCCGCGCATGTCAGATTTGCATCTATGTCGGGCGCTTGCGGGGACCGATTCACGTTGCGCAATCGGTCGGCAAGCCACTCCAAAAGCATTGTTGCCTTCCGGAGGACATGGGCCGGTGCGTGCTTGGCCGATCCTATGAAGGCCGCGATCTTCTCAACACGGGACCCGATCCGCCCGAGAATGGCTTCCCCTCGCTCGGTTGAGGACGCGAGAGCATATCTCGCGGCACGCAGAGCGTCCCGGAAGCGACGCGCCGCGTTGTCGCGAACTCGAATCTCTTCCCGCTTCTGGCGCACCAGCTGATCAAGTTCATGGTGCCGAGCGATCAGGACACGCAGATCAATGCCGCAGGCGTCGGCAATATCTCCTTCGCCGTCCCGGATCGGGTAGCGCTTGAAATTCGCACTGTCCTGCATGGTGACAAGGCCGAGGTCGTACAATCGGGAGAGAATTCGGCTTACGCGTCCCGGCGACTTGTTGATGTCATAGCCGAGCTGTCGGTTCGACTTGTAGACGATCGGCCGCCCTCCTTTGTCGAAGGCGTCTGCCTTGGCGGTCGTTATGATGGCTTCCAGCAACGCATATTCTGCGGTCGTAACCATCCCGATTGTCATCAGGTTTCTTGCAAGTACCGCCAGCTGGCCGCGCGTCACCGTTCCGATTTCCGTTGACTGCGCCAGTCGCCGGAATTCGGCTCGCTCCTTCGTCATTCTGCGACCTGTCGGCCGCTTGTGTTGTGTGGGTTCCCCCATCGTCCGTCTCCTGTCAGAGGCCAGACAAAGCTCCGCCGTTCACCGAAAAGGTGTTTTGATTATTGACATCGGAGGGGAGGTCTGCGAGAATGGTTTTGGCTTATTATTACCGAACTGCAGACCGCTTCCGGATTCTTCGGGAGCGGTTTTTCTTTTCTGGGCCGGGTGTGATCTCCAAAAAGCTGTTAGAATGTGTGAGTCGGAATCGGTTACGGTTCCGCTCGTTACGATTTGTAGCCTGAGATACCGAATTGATGCAAGTTGACACATTTCCGCGCTGCTGCGCCGATTCAGCCGGCATCTGAAATAGCGCTTACGTTTCAATTTGTTAGCATGCTTTTCCGCGTCTTCCCTCTCTTCACGCTGAAATCTTGAACGTTTCCAGAGTAGGATTTACCCCCCGTTATTGTTGGGGAAATTCAACCGGGTGGGGAGGAGAGTTTGAGAGGAGGGGGCGCGGGCCTCCTCTCAACAAGCGGCCTGATGTGCCGTTCCCCGATACGTTTCTGCCTCCCAGGCACCTGCGAAAGCGCCCGCATTGGCTCGATGCCAAAGCGGGCGCTAAG
>NZ_VITA01000021.1 GCF_007827695.1 Sinorhizobium medicae
GTCCCATAGTCGCCCCTGTTCATACCCCTCGGTAGGGAGCAAATTATGTGAGGCAACGGTTGAATATTCGGGAACAGTTTCGGCGAGGCAATGCGAATCTCACCTTGATTGCCGCCGCGCAAGCAAGGTTCTGTTTCCGCTTGAACGATGAGCGGTAATCAGATGGTAGGGCTCGAGGTCTGCCCAGCCGACTGAGGGTTTGGCGGCAAGGACGCGGCGAGCCGTGTCTCCTCGAGTACCTCAAAGCGCCGCGGCGTAAGAGCGCGGATGATGCCTGCTTGCTGCAACGCCAGGAGCAAATGCGCGAGGTTCGTTGTAGTGGTGCCGATGTGCACCGCCAAAGCAGTGCGATTTATCGTCACCACCGCAATTGAACTACGCTCTATTGAGACGACAGTTCGATCCAGGTCGAACGGTCGATAGATGGCGCGCAGAAGGCATGCCGAGCCGTCGCATCAAGCGCTCGCCGGGCCGGCCGCCAGCGCTATGACCGAGCAGACCGATCTATCTTGACTGGAAAGGGCGATCCCTGCCTTGGTAAACGGGCCGATCAGAAGGTTGCGATTGTCTGTCGCGCGTATCGGATGGGTTTTGAAGTTTAGCAATACTCAACGGTGCACGCCGCCTGTATTGCACCTTCGGGTACAAGTCAGGCGGCGTGAGCCGCAATACCGATCTCGTTATCTCGATATCGTTTTAAACGCCGGTAGAAGGTCGCCGAATCCCAGCCTCTCGATGAAGCGCGATTGGACTTGCCCGACGACCTCGGCGATGGCATCGGCGCCCTTCGCTTGCCCAATCGATAAACACATGGGAGGGCCGTTCGCCGACCGGCTTTTCCAGCGCCTGCGCGAGCTGCTCGCCGACCGAACGGACCGCAAGCTCCAGACCTTCCTCCCGGTCTATGGTCTCGATCCGCCCCGTCAGGGCAGGCAGACGATCCGTCAGAGCGCCATAGGAGATGGTTCGCTCCGGATCATCGCCGCTTTGGGCGTCGGCGAAATGATCGGTTCCTTCGGGAAAAGCGCCCGGGACAAGAAACAGGCTTTCTATCCCGAATGGCCGGATCTCAAGCGCCATGGCTCTTGCAAGCGCGTCCCCTGCAGCCTTGCTGGCCTGATACAGACCGATGAAGGGTTCGGGGACGTAGGTCGTTGTGCTGCCGACATAGACAATCGTTCCTCGGCCCTGCGCACGCAGAACGGCGCGATTCACGCGCAGCCAGGAAACCGCATTGGTATCGAGGATCGACAGGAACTGGCGCGGAGTGAAGCTTTCCGCCATGCCGTTCATCAGCATCCCGGCATTGTTCACCACCACATCGAGCCTGCCGCTCGCGTGACAGAGCTGCTCCACCGCCGCCTGGCAGCTTTCCTCCGAAAGGACATCCATCTCGATGCGATGCACGCGGTTCTCGCCTTGCGCCTTCAGCGACTGGGCGGCCTCTGCGTTCCGGCCCTCCACCCCACGCATGCTGGCATAGACAACGTAGCCAGCGTCGCGAAGGGCTTCGACGATCGCCCGTCCGATGCCCAAAGCGGAGCCCGTCACCAGCGCCACCGGGTGGTCATCGCCCAAGGCGCTCATGCCATACCTCCATTGGCGCGAAGTGTCTGGCCACTGATCCATTGCGCCTTTCGGGACACCAGTAGCTCAATGGCATCGGCAATATCCTCCTGCCGCCCCAGGCGACCAGCGGGCGCGCCTGCTGCGCGGGCGGCGATCTCCTCCCTGGTCTTGCCCTTGAGGAAGAAGTCGGTTTCGACGGGGCCGGGCGCGACGCAGTCTACGCGGTGGTCAATCTGGCGCAGAAGGAGCGGCTGCCACTGGAGCCGTTTACAGTCCACGACTTACGACGGCTCAACGTTGCTGAATGAACTCGGCTTAACAGCGACTGGATCGAGAAATGCCTTGCCACGAGGACTGGCGATCTTCGCGCGGCGTCTACAACAAGGCGGAAACGAGGTTCAGCGCCGCCATATGCTCCAGGAATGGTCGGACGTCGTTGACGCGTGGGTGGAAGGCCGCAAGCGGCCAGTCACCCTGCTCCCCCCGACCATGCCTATGCTTGAGCCCGACCCTGCCCTTTGACCGGCCGGAACTTCCGCTGGGTGACGTCGGGGTGTTTGGCGCGCGGGATTGGCCGCGTGCGCGGGCTTTCGAGCCACGCCTCGAGCTCGGCAAGATCCCAGACGACGCATCTGGGTGAAAGGCCAAAGCGGCGTGGAAATTCTCCGCGCTGCTCCATCTCGTAAATGGTGCTGTCCGCCAGAGGAACGATTTCTCGCAGCTCGTTCCTCCGGATCGAACGTTTGACGGGCCTTTCGCTAACGGATGGCATCTGAGGCTCCTGATCGTGGTGCGATGATGCAATTGGAGCCGATATATGCCGATAAGGGCCAGCAGAAATTGGCCGCCGCGAATGGTCGCCGGCCATGGCGTGCAAATCGGACAGTCCCGATGTCGATCGCGGTGTCTTCTCGGGAGCGTGGCCTATCCCAGCGACGCGCCGCGGCTCCTAGAGTGAGAGTGCGGACGGGGCTTGCCGTGACGGTTGAGGTCGGGAGAGAGGCTTCCGGCGCCCGTCGCGGAGGCAATCCCGATGGACAGACAGAACCGCGCCGCACGCGACGGCGGCGCCCGCACCAATCTCTATGACGAGATCACCGCGAAAATCATCAACGAGCTGGAGCAAGGGCGGTTGCCCTGGGTCCAGCCCTGGGGCCATTTCTCTGCCAGGCGCACCCAGAACGGCGCTCAATCCGAGAGGACAGGCATCATGGCCCTCACATGGGCGTCGATCCGCTCCAGAACGATCGAAGGGACAGCATCACGTTCCGGCAGTTTCCACCAATGCGCATCGATTTGCTTGACCGTCTCGCGGACAGTTTTGAGGACGGCGGGTTCTGGAAGCCGCGCCCGATTGGCGAAAGCCTTCCACCGTGGCAGCGTCAGTGCCTTGAACGCGCGCTCGCCGCCAAGTGACAAAGCCAGATTGTCAGCCGGAATATAGGGGACCGTCGAAAGCACGTCGTAGATCGGCGCCATGGCGGGCGAATTACCGTCACCGGGATAGATCAGTGACCAGTTTTTCAGGTGCATGTCGCCATTGCCCATGACCACCGACAGGGTCAGGCGGCGGACGAACTCCAGCGCCGCTACCGGCGAGATCGCCACATTCAGCGCCGCGGCTATGTCATGATAGGCCGCGCCTTCGTATTTTCGTGCCGGATAGATGCCGAAGACCTGAGCGAAATCCTCGATATGGATTCGTCGCGCGCCGTCGGCGCGATCGAACCGCCTGATAAGAAGGACCAGCCCCTCGGCCAGGGTCTCGAACTCTTCGGGAATGCCTTCGAACTGGTCTTTGCCGACCAGCTCGCGTTCGGGCACGTCCATGCCGATCGCTTCCGCCAGCGCGAGATTGGCGAACTCGTTCTCCGACACGCCTGGAAAGGCGGTCGAAGGAAATTTGGCGATGTACTGACCGTCGCTGTCCCCGAGCGGCACTGTCAATCCGCCCCCCTTGCCGGTGTTCTTCATCACCGAAAGCTTCATCTGCACGCCAGCGAGCGAGAAGCGCGCTTTCGGCTCACCCTCAACTGCAGCCGTTGCGGCGACGATATCCCCGTTACTCGGGACAACCCGCACAGCGCCTGGCAGGTCGGCGCCCAACGCGGCCAGCAGATCGAAATCATTGCCGGGCCGGACGGTCCGGGCGTGATGCTTTTCCATCGCCTCGCGCAGTTTGTCCTCGGGCAGGAGGTTGGCGAAGAAGGCCGGCAAAGCTCCCGCCACCGGGCGTGGATCCTTGCGCAATCCTCCCGTCGCCGCGCGGAAGGACAAGCTCAACACAGGATGCCCTCCGCTCGCGCGGTAGGCAGGATCGAAGCTGAAGGCGTTGAAGTCGCCCGGTGTCCTGACGATCGTGCCGACCTTCACCTCATTGAGGAGAACATCGAGAGACATGACGGTTTCGGCGGGGCGGGCATTATTCATCATCACCCTCCGCTTGTGGGCTGAAAGCCGGCCGGTCGTCGTCGCCCTGCGGGCTGAGTAGCGCCTGGATGGCCGGAACCATCGCCTGAGGAACCAGCATCATCTCCAGGCCAAGCGCCCTGGCAATATTGATCAGAGTCGTGGCGCGTGCCGCTGCGGCTCCGGTTTCGACATCGCGATAGCGGGGACGGGATATGCCGGCGAGATCGGCGACCTGTTCCTGCGTCAGGCCCGCCGCCAGCCGTGCGCGCCGAAAATGGTCGCCGATCATGTCCAGAGCTTCTGCCTCGGCTTTCATATGAATCCTTTACAGATCAATTTGCTCGATTTGATCTGAATACATATTACGGTGAGATCTGGGAGGCAAGGTAATGATCTGCAAACATATCTCGGTAAGATAAGGTGTTACGTCCGAGGATCATTCGGCAGGTGTTCAATGGTCAATCCCATCAGCCTTCGGCGGCCGAATCAGTTGTCGATGGGCGACGAATTTTAACAGCAGCGCTTCCGGCGCCGGCCAGGGGAGGGGGGCGCCCGTCGCCAGCTGGCACCAGGCCTCGAGTTAGCCGAGGTCGGAGGCCAGCGCGCGCAGCGTATTCTCGCCCATGCCCTCCTGCGCCAGGTGCTTGAGTGTGGCGACGTCGTCGTCGGTCAGCAAGGCGGCGAGTTGATCGCGCCGGTCGAAGGGCAGGATGGCGTCGAGCGCGTTTAGATGTTCGGCACGGCGGTGGACCGCTTGGCTGTCTGAGCCCGCCGCTCTAGGATTATCGACCATGGTGCGTAGCCTTCGGTGCTCTTGCGGAAGTTACGGAAAATCCGTATATTCCGGAAAAAGGAGTGTTGAAATGACGTCGACCGTGACCGCCGCGGCGGTTTCCAAGAATTTCGGGGCCTACCAGGATGCCGCTGTGCGCGAGCCGGTGATCATCACCAAGAATGGTCGCCCGCGTACCGTGCTCCTTGCCTATGAGGACTATCTGCGGCTGTCGCGCCGCGACCGTCCCGTCGAGGCGACGGCGGATCTGAGCGACAACGATCTTGCCGCGGTCGAAAAATCCGAAATGAAGCCGGGCTTCGATCATCTCAATGCCGAACTACTGACGGACAAGCATGCTGCCGACTGAAATCAAGGTCGGCCACGTCTTCCGGTATTCGTATCTCTGGCACTGGCAACACCTCGAAGGCCGCGAAGAGGGCGACAAGGATCGGCCCTGCCTGGTGCTGGCGTTGGTCACCACGCTTGAGGACGGCACGCCGGTCGTGCGCGTGCTGCCGATCACCCATACGCCGCCGGTCCGCGCTGACGAGGCGATCGAGATCCCGCCGGCGATCAAGCGGGTCGACGCCAAACGACTCCACTATGGCCCTGCCTCCGTGAGCCATCCACCGCATCGTCGGAGCTCGGTTCAAATCTCCCTCGAGAAAGTCCAAGAGCCCTTGTTCGCGATAGCTCATAATGATCGCTGATCCAGGGAGGGCGTCGAGTACGTGATACACTTCGTCCATGATCACTTTGTCTCATTTCCACGTACAACCCCGCCAAGGAAGACGACACGGGCCTCGGCATTCCTCTCAGCAGCGGCCTGCTCCAGCCATTTTATTAATGCGCGAAGTTCGAAGGCCAGGCCGTCACAACGACCGATGACATAGGTGGTGGAATTTGCGTCGAATTGCATTTCGCGTCTCTCTGAGTGCTTCGTACGAGACGTCTACAATTCATGGGTTGAGAAATGGCTAGGGGACTTCCTAAATGAACGGTTCCCATGCGCTTTATAATCCGGCTTCGCGCTCGTGCCGGCGGCAGGCGAATTGTTGCAATCAGCTCTGGGTGAAACCCGTTCCGAACGTCTTCCGCCAGGTGTTTCCAGTCGGGTTTTAGAGCCAAGCCTGAGCCAGTGCCGCCTAAAAACACTCCACCGTAAAAAAGGGGCCAAAGCGTTGAAACTCCCGATTTCGCGAGTTGCGGAAGAATTGGGGTTCTCGTTGCGGATGCTATCGGTTCGTTTGGGAAAAGTTGGAGTTCGTTTTGCAATAGCGCTTGACCTCAAGACGCCGAATAGAGAAGTTCCATAATAAGCCTTATCTGATCCGATCATCTCAAAGTTGCAGCGCTATCTCTATACAACTGATGGCATGATCGGCTGTCCCGCCTTGCACAGGCCTCCATTCTCAAGCTACAAGTTGTAACAGGCTCGGCCCGCGCCTCTCCCTCCTATTGGGGAAGTATCGTTCATACGGGGCATTGAGATCATCGAACCATGTTCGAGCGCCGCATAAGGAGGGATTGCGTTTCATGCTCGGAATGAGGGTTCTCCCAGATCGACCGTTCATACGATCCTGAGACACAGCCTTTGCCGGATATGCACGACATACGCTTGCCCAACAAAGTGGATATTGGCCTTTTCTCTAAAGCCTGCTTCTTGCATGAAGGTCAGACGCAGTTTCAAGCGATAGCCTGATTTGCTGACCTGCCAGGGCGCATTCTTTGGTAACGGCAGGTCACCCTTGCCGCGCAACTCCTTAGTTTTCGATAGAGCGGGATGCGGGGGGGAAACCGCGCACACTTCTCCTCATCCCGCTCCAGGACGCCGGCTGCGACACATCACGAATCTGAATCGATAGACGGTTATGGATTCAAAACTCTCATTGGACGGGACGGGCATCTCCGGCGATGATTCATCGCATGAGCCCAACGTCTTTTCACCTCTATTGTCAGCGTATCGACGCCAGCCGCAACATGGCGCGATACTATATGCTTGCGATCCGGCCGACCTTGTTCGGTGAGATTGCAGTTGTGCGAAGCTGGGGACGGATCGGCAGGCGTGGCGGCGAGAGGACCGACGTGTTCGGAACCGAACGGAGGCCGTGGCGCATTTTCTCGATCTCGCGCGCCGGAAGCATCGGAAGGGCTATAGGCCGACCCGCGGCGGCGATCCGACCTGATCGCTGCCCCGCAGGAAATCGGACGGCAAACCGGCCTCAGAGCGACGCGGTGATGCCGCCGTCCACATAGAGCACGTGTCCATTTACAAATGAGGAGGCGTCCGACGAGAGGAAGATGCAGGCGCCGACCAATTCCTCGACCCTGCCCCAGCGGCCAGCCGGAGTGCGGCTTTCGAGCCAGGCGGAAAAGGCCGGGTCGGCGACAAGAGCGGCGTTCAGCGGCGTGTCGAAATAGCCGGGCGCGATCGCGTTGCATTGCAGGCCGTGTTTGGCCCAATCCGCCGCCATACCCTTGGTGAGATTGCCCACCGCACCCTTGGTTGCGGTATAGGGCGCAATACCGGGGCGGGCGAGTGCCGTCTGGACACTTGCGATATTGATGATCTTGCCGGCGCCGCGCCTGATCATATGGCGGGCCACGGCCTGGCCGACATTGAAGACGGTCGATATGTTTGTCTTCAGGATTTGCTCGAAAGCATCGGCGGGGAAGTCCTCCAGCGGCGTACGGTGCTGCATGCCGGCATTATTGACGAGGATGTCGATCGCACCGGTCTCCGCCTCGAAGGCGTCGATAGCCTTGCGCACGGCCGCGTGATCCGTCGCGTCGAAGGCGAGTGTATGCCCTGCCCCAAGACTCTCGGCTGCCGCCCTCAACCTTGCCTCGTCGCGGCCGTTCAGGATGACCGCGGCGCCGGCCGCAGCAAGCCCCTTTGCCAAGGCATAACCAATCCCTTGCGAGGAGCCGGTGATGAGGGCGCGCTTGCCCGTCAGGTCAAAAAGTCGAGTGCTCATGGGTCCTCTTATGCGAATGCGGGCTGGCCAGCCTTTATCCGAGGCTGTCTCGAGGGATGAAGCCGTGCCCGATCTCGACAGTGCCCGAGGCCAGATGCGGCTGCAAGAGCACGTTGCCAGGAAGAAGCATGGCCTGCGGCTCGGCGCGCCTCGAAGCCATTGAGCAAAAGGTCTCTCGTGCTGCTCCCGGCCGGGTTCAACAATCCGGCGGTGTCGGGAGCGGAACAGGTCTTTCAAAGGTCCGATGTAATTGCCCCCAGCCGGGATCGTGCATGTGGGCCTGCAAACCGGCCCGTTCCACAAGGGCCTTCGCTTCGGCCTCCCCGAATGCAAGCGCCTCGTACATGTCGGCCGTCAGGACCTTGCCTTCCTCCATGATGATCCTGCCGTCGACGATCACCGTGTCGACGTCGCTTCCGAGCACCTGATGGATCAGCCGGTGCACGGGCATCCAGTTGGGCGTCAGATGCGGCTTGCGCATGTCTATGACGGCGATGTCCGCCTTCTTGCCCACCTCGAGCGAACCGATCTCGTGACCCATGCCGATGGCGCGGGCCGCGTCGATGGTGATCATCTCGAAGATTTTGCCCGGCGGCAGGATGTAGCGGTCATGATTATGCAGGATGTGCTGGGTGGCCTGCGCGGTACGCGCGATCTGGAACATATCGAAATGGCGACTCGGAGCCGCGCCGTCCGACGTGATTGCGACCGACACACCCCGGGCCATCATCTGCATGACCGGGGTGCTGCGTCCCGGCGGCGCATGGGTGACATGGGTGCCGGTTTCGGCCAGGATGTCGATCTCTTCGTGGGAAATTCCCCAGCAATGCTGCAGGTGCACATCCGGACCGAGCAGCGCATTCTCCCTGTCCTGCCAGGCCATGCGTATCTGTCCGGCGAAAGCATCGGAATGAATGCGCACGCCCCACTTGCGTGCGGTTTCGCGGATGCGGCGCGCCTGCATCCGGTCGTCTTCCGTCAGATTGACGGCGAAATCCGGTGTCGAGGCGTTCGACGGTTCCACGGAAGGCACGATGGTGAATGGCGTCAAAAAGACCTTGATGCGCCCTTCGGACGTTCCGTTCAGGCTTTCGATGACGGCTTCCGCGCCCTCCATCATTGCCTCGAAGGAAACGCTGCGCCGCTCCGGCTTGCCGCTTTCCCAGCGTGTGACCGATTGCGGCCAGGGCAGGCCCGCAGGGCCGACGCAGATGATCTCGCGCAGGCCCAGTTCCGAATAGGCGCGTGCGTGATTAATCGCAAAAACCGGGTCGTCGCTGCGCGGCATCGACGTGACGATGCTGGCCGAGGTGGTCACACCCGCTCGAAGCCGTTCCAGGCCGGAAACCAGGCCGTCCGCATACCAGTAATCGCGGGTGACATAGTGATAATAGGTCGGGGTGACGATACGCATCCAGAGCGCATTGGTGTCGGCACCAATGCTGCGGATCAGAGCGTGACCGGCATGTCCATGAGCATCAATCAATCCGGGAATGATAATCTTTCCCCGGCAGTCGATCACCTTCTTTCCGGCATGGCGCGGAGCCAACGCTTGCGATGTGCCGATGTCGACGATTTTGTCGTTCTCGACCGCCAGCGCTCCGTCCTCGATGATCCGCCGTTTGTCGTCGACGGTCACGATCGTCCCGTGAAGCAGCAGGAGCCCATCCATTTCTTACTTCCCCTCACATCGGCGGTGAATCGATGCCCGATTTACGGAGCGCATCGGGTCTCTTATGAATCATAATTGCTGACAATATCGTTGACAATATCACAACGGATTATGATACTGCCCAAAAAATCGGATCAACGAACCTATCGTCATTCATAAGGGGAAGAGCATGTCGCGTTTAAACAGGTTTCTCATTTCGGCGCTGACGGTAGCGGCGATTACCGCGCCGGCGCTGTCCACCTCCGCAAGTGCCGCCACGCTTCGCTGGGGCAGCCGCGCAGACATCTATTCGCTCGATCCGGATTCCGTTCCCTCGACATCCAACCTTGCGTTCCTGAACCACATCTATGAAGGTCTGATCCGGTATGGACCGAACTTCGAGATCGAGCCGGCGCTCGCCACCGAGTGGAAGCTGATCGACGACAAGCACTGGCGTTTCACGCTGCGCAAAGGCGTGAAGTTCCACAACGGCGCAGACTTCACCGCAGACGACGTTGTCGCCTCCATGAACCGCGTGTCGGACCCGGCCTCGCCTCTGCGCGGCAACATCCCGCTCTATGTCGGCGTAAAGAAGGTGGACGATTTCACGGTCGACATCGAGGTTTCGGCGCCGACTGCGCTGTTCCTGAACGACATGACCAATATCTTCATGTTCAACGCGAAATGGCTGACGGATAACAAGGCAGAAAAACCGACCGATATCGCGTCCAATACCGAGAACTACGCGACGCACAACACGAACGGTACGGGCCCGTTCAAGCTTGAGAGCCGCGTTCCGGACAGCAAGACCGTTCTCATCGTCAACGACCTGTGGTGGGATCAGAAGAAGCACAATCTGGACCGGATCGAGTATGTTCCGATCGCATCGGCGGCGACGCGTGTCGCAGCGCTTCTTTCCAACGAAATCGATCTGGTCGATTCCGCACCCATTCAGGACCTTCCTCGCCTGGAATCCTCGCCTGGTATCAAAGTAAGCAAGCGCACGGAGCTGCGCACCGTGTTCATCGGCTTCAACGGCAAGGCGAAGCTTGAAGATGGGCGTGCGAACCCGTTCCTCGACGTTCGCGTTCGTCAGGCCGTTGACGCAAGCATTGATCGCGATCTCATCAACAAGAAGATCATGCGCGGTCTGGCGCGGCCCTCCGGCTCGCTCATTGCACCGGAAATCGCCGGCTATGCGAAATCGCTTGATACCTATCAGCCCGTCGACACCGAGCTTGCCCAGAAGCTGCTCGCGGAAGCCGGCCAGGAGGGTCTTGCCTTCACCTATCTTTGCATGAACGACGAGAGCATCAACGAGGAAGACTTCTGCTCGGGCATCGCGAACATGCTGAAGCGTGCCGGCTTTCAGCCCACAATCGACATGGGACCGCGCGCCGTGCAGCAGCCTAAGCGCACCAATGGCAAGGCCGACATTTTCAACCTGAGCTGGGCAAACGAACCGACGCTCGATGCCTATTCGCTGCTCTCTCAAGTCCTCTCCACGCGCAGCGGTTCGACGGGCGTTTCCAACTATGGCGGCTGGTCCTACCCGGAGCTCGACGAGCTGGTGAAGAAGGCGGCACAGGAACCTGACACCGCAAAGCGGCTCGCACTCGAAGAACAGGCCCTGAAAATCGCCAAGGACAAGGCGATCCTGATCCCGCTCCACCAGCAGCCGATTGCCTGGGGCATGCTGGACACGGTCAAGAGCGTGGATTTCCGCGCCGACAACAAGCCGCGCCACTGGCACACGCAAATGGCCGAATAAGGCATTACACCTTACCATCCCGCAATCAGAGCGTTTCACCCCCGGTGAGACGCTCTTTTTACAGCCGGATCGCAACGCCATGAAATCTGATCTTTCGAGCCAGCTCGTTCTCGGTCAGCGGCCTGAGGGACGGACCCTGATGACCTCCCAATGCGTGCTTGCCTGGCGCGATGGCGGCCACTCTCTAATCCCTGATGGGGAAATCGTGGTCGAGGGCAACAAGGTGCTTTATGCGGGACCGCGTTTCGGGGGAGAAGTGGCGCGCCGTATCGATTTCGGTCGCGCGCTGCTCAGCCCCGGCCTGATCGACCTCGATGCCCTGTCGGATCTGGACACCTACCTGCTCGTCCATGACAACCAGCCGGGTTGGGCGAAAGGGCGCATCTGGCCGCGCTCCTACGTAGAGCGCGGGCCCTACGAAATGTATTCCGCCGAGGAGCTGGCGTTCCAGAAGCGTTTCGCTTTCGGCCTGCTGCTGCTGAACGGCATCACTACCGCCGCGCCCATCGCATCGCTCTACTATCGCCAATGGGCCGAAACGGTCGCTGAATTCGAGGCCGCGGCCGATGCGGCGGGCGATCTGGGGCTCAGGGTCTTTCTGAGCCCCGCCTATCGTTCCGGCGGTCTTATCCTTGAGGAGCCGGGGCGCATCGCGCCCATGTTCGATGAGGCGCGGGGCGTGCAGGGCCTTGAGGAAGCGGTCGATTTCATCGAGCGCAACCATGGCCGTCATAACGGCCTCGTCAATGGAATGCTGGCACCGGACCGGATCGAAACCTGCACATTGCCCTTGTTGCAGCGCACCGTGGCGGCGGCGCGCGATCTCGACTGTCGCGTCAGGCTTCACATGGCGCAGGGCAATCTGGAACGCGACATCATGCTCAAGCTGCATGGCGTTTCCGGGCCGCAATGGCTGGCGGATCACGGGCTGATGGACGAAAGGCTGATCGCCCCGCACGGGACCCACGCCTCGGCGCAGGATCTGCAGCTATACGCGCATTATGGTGTCTCGATTGCGCATTCGCCGCTCGTGTCGGCGCGCATGGGCAGCATTCTCAATTCCTTCGCCGCCTGCCATAATCTCGGCATCAATATAGGCATGGCTACAGATACGGCACCGCCCGACATGCTGATGAACCTGCTGGTCGGGTTGATGGCATGCCGTATCAGCGAAAAGGCCTCGGATGCCATATTCTCGAAGGATCTGTTCGATGCCGCCACGATCGGCGGCGCGAAAGCACTGGGGGCCAGCGATCTCGGGCGGCTCGCCGCCGGCGCGAAGGCGGATATTGCCGTCTTCCGCCTCGACGATATCCATATGACCCCGAGCGTCGATCCCATCACCACGCTGGTCGTCGGCGGTTCCGGCAAGGTGACGCAGGCCGTCTTTGTCGACGGGCGGCTTTCGATGCTGAACGGCAAGGTTGCCGGCATTGACATGATTGCGGCGCGCGAACAGGCGCAGGCACAGTATGACGGCCTGATCGCCAGATATCCTGATCGGAGCTGGCAGCATCCGCCTGTCGGAAAAATCTTCTCTCCGAGCTATCCGATATGGACCGCCGATTAGAGGTTCCCGCATCTGCCGGGCACTTTTGTCGACATAACGACGGAGAAGATTGAACAAATATTGTCGACAATCACGTTGACAACTTTTCGCTGATCGCCATACTGTTCCCATGACCTGGAGGCAGGTCGCGTTACAGGGAGGTAATCCACACTCGATCCGACACGCGCCTATCCGGCGCAGTTCTTTGAAAAGACCGTGCCGGCGACGGATGCGGCGATGACAACAGACCTCCGATAAGGAGGCAAATTTCCAGAAGCGGAGCAAATGATGTTGAAGAAACTGGGCCTCGCGGCCACGATACTGGTTGGCCTGACCGTGTCCGGCCACGCCGAAACGCTTAAATGGGGCGCTGCGCGCGATATCTACTCGCTTGACCCCTATTCCTATGGCGACAGCTATACGCTGTCCTTCCTCAATCATATCTACGAAGGCCTGGTGCGTTACGACGCCAATCTCAAGATCGAACCGGCCCTCGCCGAATCCTGGGAAACGGTCTCCGATACCGTCTGGCGCTTTCACCTGCGCAAGGGCGTAAAATTTCACGATGGAGCAGAATTCACTGCCGACGACGTGCTCGCATCGCTGAAGCGCGTCAGTGATCCGGATTCTCCGCTGCGCGGCAACCTGCCGGCTTACAAGTCCTCCAAGAAGGTGGACGACTATACCATCGACGTCGAGCTGAGCGGGCCCTATCCGCTGCTTCTCAACGACCTCACCAATATCCATGTTTTCGATGCCGGTTGGCTGAAGACCAACAATTCGGAAAAGCCGACCGATGTCGGCGCGAAGATCGAAGGCTACGCCACCTATCACACCAACGGCACCGGCCCGTTCAAGCTGGAAAGCCGGATGCCGGATTCGAAGACGATCCTCGTGAAAAACCCGGACTGGTGGGACAAGACCTCCAAGTCGAACATCGACCGCATCGAGTTCACGCCCATCACCTCGGCGGCGACGCGCGTGGCCGCGCTCCTTTCCGGCGAAATCAATTTCACCGAAAACGCGCCGTCGCAGGACCTGCCGCGTCTGTTGGCGCAGCCTGAGCTGAAGGTCATGGAACGCACCGATCTGCGTACCGTAATGGTCGGCTTCAACCGCAAGCCCAAACTCGCCAACGGCTCGGAGAACAAGTTCAACGATCTGCGTGTGCGCCAGGCTTTCGCCCATGGGCTCGACCGGGAACTGATCCAGAAGCGCGTCATGCGCGGCAAGTCGCGCACCGCAGGAGCGGTGGTCGCGCCGGAGATTCCGGGATACGCGCCCGAGTTGGACACCACGCTCCCCTACGATCCGGCCCTGTCGAAAAAGCTCCTGACCGAGGCAGGCGCTGCGGAATATCCGTTCACGCTGGTCTGCACGACCGATGCCTATGTGAACGAGGAGGAGCTGTGCCAGGGGCTGGTGAATATGCTGAGCCGCGCCGGCTTCAAGCCGCAGCTCGACATTGCGCCCACCGCCGCACAGGCGCCGAAGCGTACCAGCGGCAAGTCCGACGTTTATCTGATCGGCTGGGCCACTGAACCGATGCTCGACAGCTATTCGATCCTTCTCCAGATGATGCAGACCAAGACGGCCAATGCCGGCGTCTTCAACTGGGGCGGCTGGAGCTATCCGGAGATCGACGAGCTGATCGTCCAGGCATCGACCGAAATGGATCGCGCCAAGCGTCTGGCGCTGCAGACCAAAGCGCTGCAGATGGTGAAGGAAGAGATCGTGATGCTGCCCCTGCACCAGCAGCCGATGGCCTGGGTCATGTCGAACAAGATCGACAAGATCGTGCAGTTGGCGGACAACAAGCCGCGTCACTGGCTGACGCAGTTTTCCGAGTAAATCAATCACGACGCTCCGGGAGGAGGATTCCCCGGAGCGTCCCGTGACCGAGGAATTCCAATGCTGGTTTTTATCATAAAGCGCCTGGCAAACGCCGTCATGGTGATGTTGGCCGTCGCCTTACTTGCCTTTCTGATTTTCCGGCTTGCGGGCGATCCCGTCGAGATGATGGCCAACGAGCAGATGACGCAGGCCGACCGCGACAATCTGCGCGAACGGCTGGGTCTCAATGACAGCCTGATGACGCAATATACCCGTTTCGTGGTCAATGCTGCACAGGGCAGTTTCGGCATCTCCTACCGCAACGGTCAAGACGTGCTGAGCCTGATCGCCGAACGATTTCCGGCGACGCTGGAGCTGGTACTGGTCGCCACGCTTATCTCGCTGCTGCTCGGCCTTCCCCTCGGCGTGCTGACGGCGATCAAGCGCGGCAAATGGTACACGGAGGGTCTGCAGTTTCTCTCGATCGTCGGCGTGTCGCTGCCGAGCTTCGTGGTAGGCATTCTGCTGATCCTCGTCTTCTCGGTTACGCTCGCCTGGTTTCCGGCTTTCGGGCGCGGCGACGTCGTGCAGCTTGGCTGGTGGTCGACGGGCCTCCTGACGCCTTCAGGCCGCGCGGCGATCCTGCTGCCGTCCATCGCGCTTTCGCTCTATCAGGTCACGCTGGTCATGCGTCTGGTCCGCGCTGAAATGCTGGAAGTTCTGCGCTCGGATTACGTCAAGTTTGCCCGGGCCCGCGGCATTCCGCGCTGGCGCATCTATTTCGTCCATGCGCTGCGCAACTGTCTGATGCCGGTGGTGACCATGACCGCCATGAATGTCGGTTCGCTGATCGCCTTCGCGCTCATTACTGAAACCGTGTTCCAGTGGCCGGGCATGGGCATGCTGTTCATCCAGGCCGTCACCTTCCTCGATATCCCCGTGATGGCGGCTTATCTCTGCATCATTTCCTTCATTTTCGTCGTGCTCAACACGCTGGTGGACATCGCCTATGCGGTCATTGATCCCCGCCTGCGTACAGCCCGCTGAAACGCCCGTCGAACCGAGTGTGGAACCAAGACCGATGAGCACCCAGACTTCCCGAACTCCGCCGATCACGCGTCCCTCGCTTCTCCAGCGCATCCGCAAAAGCGATCTGTGGTGGTCGTTCACGCACAGCAAGACCGCGATGTTCAGCGCCGCGCTCCTGGGGATCCTGATCCTGACCGCCCTCTTCGCCCCGCTGATCGCGCCGCAGAATCCCTATGACGGGGCAGCGCTCGACATGTGGAAGGCGGAACTGCCGCCCCTATGGGAAGAAGGCGGCGAATGGCCTTTTCTTCTCGGCACCGACACGCAAGGGCGAGACATGCTGTCTGCCATTCTCTATGGGACGCGCATCTCTATCATCATCGGTATAGCCTCGGTCGCGCTCTCCCTCCTGATCGGCATGAGCGCGGGGCTGATCTCCGGCTTCTTCGGCGGCTTCATCGACAATCTGCTGATGCGCATCGGCGACATCACTCTCTCCATTCCGACCATTCTCGTCGCCATTCTCGTCTCGACCGTCGTGCGTCAGATGCTGCCCGTCAGCCTGCGTGAGGTTGGCGCGTCGGCGGTGCTCATCCTGGCCATCGCGCTATCGGCATGGGTGCAATATGCCCGAACGGTGCGCGCGCAGGCCATTGTCGAAACCGGCAAGGACTACGTTTCGGCAGCGCGGCTGATCGGCGTGCCTGCCCGGCGCATCATGGCCAGTCACATCCTGCCCAATACGTTGACGCCGATCATGGTAGCGGCCACCCTCAACTTCGGCATGGCGATCCTCACGGAAGCCACGCTTTCGTTCCTTGGCATCGGCATGCCACCGAGCCAGCCGTCTCTGGGAACGCTGATCCGCATCGGCAACCAGTTCCTGTTCTCGGGTTCCTGGTGGATCGTCCTCTTCCCCGTCCTGCAGCTCTGCATGCTGGTCGTGGCCGTCAACATGCTCGGCGACTGGCTGCGCGATGCTCTCAATCCGAAACTGAGGTAAGTCCCATGAACGACCTTTTGCTCCGCAACGTCAGGCCCATGGCAGGCGAAAGCTGCGATATCCTGATTAGGGACGGAAAGATCGCCGGTTTCGGGCGTTTTGAAGCGGAACCAGGCATGGCCGTGGAAGATGGCGGCAACGCCATCGCCGCCCCCGGGCTGATCGATGCGCATACCCATCTCGACAAGACGACCTGGGGCATGCCGTGGCATGTCAACAACCGCGCCGCAGTCCTGCGTGAGCGTATCGATTTCGAACGCGAGCATCGTCTGGAGATCGGCATCGATCCGCACCGCCAGTCGATGCGTCATGCGATCGGTCTGGCCGCGCATGGCGCAACGCATATCCGAAGCCATGTCGATATCGATCCGGTTCATCGCCTGTCGCTGGTCGAGGGCGTCTGGGAAACGCGCGAGAAGCTCAGGGGCATCATCGACATCGAAATCGTCGCGTTTCCCCAATCAGGCCTGATGGTCATGCCCGGCACGAAGGAGTTGCTCGACGAGGCGCTGCGTCAGGGCTGCGAAGTGCTGGGCGGCATCGATCCGTGCGGGATAGACCGCGATCCGAAGGGCCAGCTCGACATTCTGTTTGCACTCGCCACCAAGCATGGCGTTCCGATCGACATTCACCTGCATGAGACGGGCGATCTCGGCGCCTTCACCATGGAACTCATCTTCGAGCGGATCCGCGCCAACGGCATGGAAGGCAAGGTGGCAATCAGCCACGCCTTTGCGCTCGGCATGAACGACTATCTGCGCGTCGGCCAGCTGATCGAGCAGCTCGCTATTCTCGACGTCGCGATCCTCACCACCGGCGCGCCTTCGGCCACGGTGCCCTCGATCAAGCGCCTGAAGGAAGCGGCCGTGCGCGTCGGCGGCGGCTGTGACGGTATCCGTGACACCTGGGGACCATGGGGCCAGCCGGACATGCTGGACCGCGCCAAGGTTATCGGCATGAAGAACGGCGTGCGCTCGGATCACGATCTGGAGCATTTGCTGCACATCGTCTCGCAAGGCGGTGCGGATATCATGCGGCTTGAAAATTACGGCCTTGAAGTCGGCCGCGATGCGGACTTCACCCTGTTGACCGGCGAGACGCTGGCGCATGCCGTGGTCGATGTCGCCCCGCGTCCGCTGGTCGTCAAAGGGGGTCGCGTCACGGCCCGTCAGGGTGTCGCCGTCGTGGAGATGCCGTAATGAGCGGAGCGTTCGATACCCTTCCGCTCGGGCGCCGGCCGGAAGGCCGCACACTGATCACCGCAAGCTGGGTCGTCGGGCATAAGGACGGCAGACACCGGCTTCTCCGCAATGGCGAGGTGGTTTTCGAGAACGGCGAGATTCTGTTCGTCGGGCACCGTTTCGCCGGTGAAACGGCGCGCCGGATCGACTTCGGCGACGCCTTGATCAGCCCCGGCCTGATCGATCTCGACGCGCTGTCCGATCTCGATACGACCATCCTCGGCATCGACAATCATCCCGGCTGGGCCAAGGGCCGCGTCTGGCCGCGCTCCTATGTCGAGGCCGGTCCTTATGAAATGTACACGCAGGAGGAGCTTGCTTTTCAGAAGCGGTTCGCCTTCGCCCAGCTGTTGTTGAACGGCATTACCACGGCCGCTCCCATCGCCTCGTTGTTTTATCGAGAATGGGGTGAAACGGTCGCCGAATTCGACGCCGCTGCGGAGGCCGCGGGGGAACTTGGCTTGCGTGTCTATCTGAGCCCCGCCTATCGTTCGGGCGGAATGGTGCTGGAAG
The DNA here is from genome assembly GCF_007827695.1 of Sinorhizobium medicae. GTDB lineage: Bacteria > Pseudomonadota > Alphaproteobacteria > Rhizobiales > Rhizobiaceae > Sinorhizobium > Sinorhizobium medicae. The sequence goes on from NZ_VITA01000021.1 coordinate 18,325, forward strand.
CGCCTGGCAAGATCGTGCCGGTCTTCGACGAGGAGCGCGGTATTCAGGGTCTGAAAGACGCCATTGCCTACATTGAACGCCAGAATGGCCGCCATGGCGACCTGGTGCGCGGCATGCTGGCGCCGGACCGAGTGGAGACCTCGACGATCGGGCTCTTACAGCGCACCGATGCCGCCGCTCGCGATCTAGGCTGCAAATTCCGGCTGCATATGGCGCAGGGTGCGATGGAAGTCGACACTGTGCGCATGCTGCACGGCTCGACAGCACCGGTCTGGCTTTCAAACCACGGCCTGCTGAGCGACCGCCTGATCGCGCCGCATGCCACCAATGCCACGGACGAAGACCTCGGCCATTACGCGGCGAACGGCGTTTCCATCGTCCATTGTCCGCTCGTCTCGGGCCGTGGCGGTTCGATCCTAAACTCCTTCTCCTCCTGCGTGAAACGCGGGATCAATATTGCCATGGGCACCGACACGACCCCGCCCGACATGCTGATGAACCTGCTGGCGGGCCTCATCACGGGCCGCATCGCCGACGGCGCACCGGACCGCCTGCGTTCAGCCGACCTGTTCGATGCGGCGACGATCGGCGGCGCTAAGGCGCTGGGCCGTTCCGATCTCGGCCATCTGTCACCGGGAGCGCGCGCCGATATTGCGATCTTCCGACTCGACGACGTCTTCATGGCTCCGTCAATCGACCCGATCACCACGATCGTCACCGGCGGTTCGGGAAAGATCACCCATGCGGTCTTCGTCGACGGCCGCGTCTCCATGCTTGATCGCCGGTTGGCCGGCTTCGACATGCAGGAGGCGCGCATTCGGGCGCAGATACAATATGACGGGCTGGTCGCCCGATATCCCGAGCGGAGCTGGAACAATCCTCCGGTCGCCGAAATCTTCCCGCCCAGCTATCCGATAGAGGGGAACGTCAATGGGTGACATGCAGGAACCAGTCGTCGAAGTCCGCAATCTGCGTGTGGATTTTCCCGGCCGCCACGGCACCGTAACGGCGCTGTCGGGTATCAGCCTGTCGATTCGGCCGGGCGAAATACTCGGTGTCGTGGGCGAATCCGGCGCAGGGAAATCCATGACGGGGCTTGCCATTCAGGGTCTGCTCGAAGCGCCGGGCCATATTGCCGGCGGCGAGGTCTGGCTCGGTGAGAGCCGCATCGATACGCTCGACGACCGCGCCATGGAAAAGATCCGCGGCCGCGAGATCGGCGCGATCTTTCAGGACCCCCTCACCTCGCTCAATCCGCTGTTCACGGTCGGCGCTCAGCTCGTCGAAACCATTCGCCGGCATCTCGGTCTTGGTAAGGCCGAAGCCCGTGCCCGCGCCGTGCAACTGCTGCGCGATGTCGGCATTCCTTCGCCTGAGGACCGGGTCAACCAGTATCCGCATCAGTTCTCGGGCGGCATGCGCCAGCGTGTCGTGATCGCACTTGCGCTTGCGGCGTCGCCGAAACTCGTCATCGCCGACGAACCTACCACGGCGCTCGACGTGTCGATCCAGGCGCAGATCATTTCGCTCCTTCGCAAATTGTGCAAGGAGAAGCAGACCGCCGTCATGCTCGTCACGCACGATATGGGCGTGATCGCGGAAGCTGCCGACCGCATTGCGGTCCTGTATGCCGGACGGCTAGTCGAGATCGGGCCCGTCGAGCAGGTGCTGCACCAGCCGCGCCATCCCTATACGCAAGGTCTTATGGCTTCGATTCCGTCGCTGGGTGCGCGGGTCGAGAGGCTCAACCAGATCGACGGCTCCATGCCGCGCCTGGACGCCATACCCGACGGCTGCGCCTTCAATCCGCGCTGCAGCATGGCAGGTCCGCGCTGCCGGCGCGAGCAGCCGGAGCTTGTTTTTGCAGGCCATAGTGCAAGCGCATGCTGGCTGAACGCAGGAGGCACCGCATGACGAAACCGCTGCAAAAGACGCCGGCATTGACCGTTGACCACCTGGTCAAGACATTCGATGTGTCCGCTCCCTGGCTCAACCGTGTGGTGGAGCGCAAGCCCCGGCAGTATCTGCAAGCCGTGAACGATATCAGCTTCACCGTGCCCGCCGGGGGCTGCCTCAGCATCGTCGGCGAGAGCGGCTGCGGAAAATCCACCGTTGCCCGCCTTGTCACCGGCCTGCACCGTCCGACCAGCGGCGCAATGCGCTTCGCGCCCGGAAAGAGCGGCGCGGCCCTTTCGGCGCAGATGATCTTTCAGGACCCCTACGCCTCGCTCAACCCGCGATGGCGGGTGAAGAATATCGTTGCCGAACCGCTGCGCGAAATGAAGCTGCGCAAGACCGCCGCCGAAGTCACCGAGCGTGTGGAAGAGCTTCTGCACACGGTCGGGCTATCGCCATCCGACGGTGAGAAGTTCCCGCACGAATTTTCCGGTGGTCAGCGCCAGCGCATCTCGATCGCGCGCGCGCTGGCAAGCGAGCCGGAATTCCTGGTCTGCGACGAGCCGACCTCGGCGCTCGACGTGTCGGTGCAGGCACAGGTGCTTAACCTGATGCGCCGTTTGCAGGACGAACTGGGGCTGACCTATCTCTTCATCAGCCATGATATGAGCGTCGTTCGCCAGATGTCGGACCGCATCGCGGTGATGTATCTGGGCCGCATCGTGGAGGAGGGCGACACGGAGCAGCTGTTTGCCGAGCCGCGTCATCCCTACACGCAGCTCCTGCTGCAGACGATTCCGAACATCGCGGCGCCGAACCGCAACCGGGAGCCCGCCAGCGGCGAAGTGCCGAGCCCGCTGAAGCCGCCGTCCGGCTGTGCCTTCCACCCGCGTTGCCCGGTGGCCATCGGGCGCTGCTCCAAGGAAGTGCCTGAGGTGCGGGTCTTGCCCAACGGTACCCGTGTGACCTGTCATCTGGTTGAGGACGGGTTAGCGAAATGATGAGGAGTGGCGGAAAGCCGCTTACCAGCTCTCCGCCATTTCATCCCAAGGCTGCGCGCAGATCATGCGAAAAGTCCCTGATCTCGCTCAAGTCCAGCTCGGCTTCCACATGCTCCAGATGATGCGCCATGAGATGAACGGCTTTTTTGGCCTCCTTCTCCGAAATTGCCTTGACGATATCGGCATGTTCGTCCGGGCCGCAATTGAAGCGCGTGGTGTTTCGGTAAACGGCGGTAATCAAAGAACTGCGAGCGATGAGGTCGCGCATGGTCGTAAACAGGAAATCCGACCCGGTCAGTTCCGCCAGGAGAAGATGGAAGCCGCCGGAAAGTTTGATGATGTCCGTGGTGCTGTCTTCCGCATTGGCGATCCGCTCCTTCTTGACGTGGTCGCGAAGCCGCTTCACGCTCTCTTTCGACATCGACGTGCATAGGCGTTCCACAATGCACCGTTCCACCGCCTGGCGAACGGAAAACACATCGCGGGCCTCTTCCACGGAGGGCTTGCAGACAAAAGCACCACGATTGGGGATGATCGTAACCAGACCGTCGCGTGCGAGAACGGTCAGCGCCTGACGAATACGTGCGCGGCTGACGTAAAAAATCGAGGCCAGTTGTTCTTCTTTGAGCTGCACGCCTGGACGCAATCGCCGCTGGGCAATGGAAAGCCATACCTTCTCGACGATCTGCTCGACCGACATCGCCGCTTGTTCGCTCATACTCTGATCTCCTTGCTGAAGCAGACAATCGCGAAGCGCGTGAAAAAGTCAACTCGCGGATTCAAATAGCTTGCAATATTGTCTACAATATGAAAGCTTATTGTAGATCATACAGTCGATATTTTTTGGAACCCTGATGGAATTCGATTTTGAAGAGCTCGAACCGCAAAGCCGCTACAGGCTGCTGACGAATTTCATCGGTCCGCGCCCGATCGCGTTGGTGACGACCCGCTCCGGGAGCGGGCATAGCAATGCTGCGCCGATGAGCTTTTTCAACGTATTCTCACACGATCCGGCCATCGTCGTGCTGGGTATCCAGCCGCGTCTGACCGGAGAGCCGAAGGATACGATGGTCAATATTCGCCGCTCCGGTGAATTCGCCATCAGCATGGTCGATATGGCTTTGTCTCAGCAGATGCTGGTCTGCGGGCTCGGCTTCGAGAGCGAGGTCGACGAGCTGGAAATGGCGGGAATGAAAGCGACCCCGTGCCGCAAGATAGATGTTGCCTATGCCGAGGAGGCACCGTGCGTCTTCGAATGCCGAGTCGAGCGCCTGATCGACTATCCACGCCGCACGCTGGTTTTGGGCGAGGTGGTCCACATGCATGTACGGCGCGATTGCCTCGATGCCGCAGGTCATTATGTGAACCCGGAACAATACCAGCCCATCGCCCGGCTCCACGCTGACAATTACATCACGTCAGACCGCCAATTCGTTTTGAAGGCCCCGCCGATCGCCGATTTCATAAAGCCGAAGAAATAGGCTCCAACGACAGGCACCGAATTTCCCCATGCATATTCATCTGATCAATCCCAATTCGACAGCTTCCATGACGACGCAGGCGCTGGAAAGTGCCTTGCTGGTCAAGCACGCTCACACCCGCGTCTCTGCCTCCAATCCGACGGATACGCCGGTTAGTATCGAGGGTGGCGCCGACGAGGCAATGGCGGTGCCGGGAATGCTGGCGGAAATCCGCCAAGGCGAGGCGCAGGGCGTCGACGCCTATGTCATTGCCTGTTTCGATGATCCCGGACTGCACGCAGCGCGCGAAGTCGCCAAGGGGCCCGTGATCGGCATCTGCCAGGCCGCGGTCCAGGTAGCCATGACGATCAGCCGCCGCTTCTCGGTCATAACCACCCTCCCCCGCTCGGTTCCGATCATCGAAGATCTGATAAGTGATTACGGTGCGGAGCGTCACTGCCGAAAAGTACGTGCCATCGATCTTCCGGTCCTTGCCCTCGAGGAAGATCCGCAAAAGGCCGAGCGGCTCCTGCTGCAGGAAATCGAGCTGGCCAAGGCAGAAGATGGCGCCGAAGCGATTGTGCTCGGCTGTGCGGGAATGTCGTCGCTATGCGACCGTCTCAAGGAGGCGACAGGCGTGCCGGTGATCGATGGTGTGACTGCCGCAGTCAAAATGGCGGAAGCGCTAATCGGAGCAGGATATACGACCTCCAAGGTCAACACTTACGCCTATCCGCGGATCAAAGCCGCAGTCGGTCACAAGGTTTGCGCTTAGAGAATAGCGGCTATTGTCGACAATTTTGTCGTTTGCCAAACTCTTCCGATCCGGGACAATGCGCACCGGGTTATCGCACTGGCGGGCGGAGAATCCAAAACCCAGGCCATTGCCGGCGCTATGAAGCTGGGCATCATCGATGTGCTTGTCACCGAAAAGTTCACTGCAGCTCGGCTTGCGCTACGTCAACCTCGACGTGATCACGAAGGTGGCTCTTCTGCCCGGAGGCCGTCCGCCGATTTCCGACCAGCGGCACCAAAGCGCGCCAGGCCCGCCAGGGCTTCATCTACACTGTGCATTGCGCGGTCTCGAAATTCGGTGTTGTCGGCCTAACGCAGAGCCTTGCCAAAAGAGCTCGCTCGCCTGGCCATTACGGTGAATGCAATTTGCCCCGGTATCAAGATGTGGCACTACAACGGTGAGTACGGTCCAGGCGAACTCAGGGGTGAGTGGGTCGACGGCTTTCCCCCGGACCGTGCCGGGACGCCCGCTGAAGTCGGTTCACTTGTCGCCTTTCTTGCGTCTGAGCATGCAAGCTACAGCACCGACCCGACCATCAATGTCGATGCGGCTTAATCATGTCGTAGTTCAGCCAGTCCGAATGAAACGAAGCGTGCGCAAGCGGTGTGCGCACGCATTGAACCTGGCATTCTTCTCCAGGCCAAATGGGTTCGGGGAGACTGCCACCAATACGGACCCGAAGGATACAGCCGATCAACCGCCTTCTTCTGCAAAGGGCCATCCGGCGCCAGATCATTACCACTTCCAAGGTCATCAAGCGTTTCTAGCTGGAGCTGGGCGGCAAATCCCCGGAGATCCTCGTTTGATGCGGATTTGGCTCGGGTTGCCCGGCGCCGCAACGGGCATTTCCGATCGGATTCACGCGGGCGCCGTGGTGGTCAACTGCCATGGGCGAATCGATCCTTTAGTGGGCTTTAGCGGCGGCAAGGGCGGACTGCCCACCTCGACACGATTTATATGCTGCCTGACGGCCGCTCCGCTGCCGTGGAGCTGCGAGCCAGCGCCGGGTAGTGCAACTTCTTGAGGATCTTCGATCAGAAGATCGATGCCGAATTCCTTGCCGGCGATGTGCGAGCGCCTCGCCGGCCTGTTGGCCAGGTGCGAACAAAACAGCATCCATCGAGCTTCCGCGCGGCCCGCCTACTTGCCGGGTTGGCCCTCGTACTTCCTACAGTATCGCAAGCCGACAGCCGCCATTATGATACGAATTTCTGATTTGAAACACAGTGCGAAATGGCAAGCAGGCATTACTCCCGATGGTCAACCACCGTAGACTGTCAGCGTCGTTAAGGACGCTTCAGGCAGCGAAGCATCGCGCGGACCTTCAGTCCGCATTGGGCGAACTTTGCGAGCACTACGGCGTGTCGCACATGACAATTCTTGTGGTTTGCAGCGGTGGCAGATCGGGCTCGTACCCCTATTGTTGCACGACGTATCCGGAACGGTGGACGGAAAAATACGTCGGCAAGTGCTTTTTCGAAATAGACCCGGTGATCGACGTGATTCGGTGGGGGTTCCTCCCGGTGGACTGGTCCTCTCTCGATCGGCGATCAGAACAGGCCCACCGCTTGTTTAAGGAAGCTCGTTTGTACGATATCGGCCCTCATGGCCTGACGATCCCAATCCGGGGTCCTAAAGGCGAACGATGTCTCCTCTCCGTGACGTCGAACCTACCCGGGCGCCATTGGTCACGGCTACGCGCTTCGAGTATTCACGAACTTCAGATCCTTTCCCACTATCTTCATGAGACCGTGCTTTCTGCCAGCGGTCTGCGAGGGACCGACCGTTATCGGAACCTCTCCAGGCGCGAAAGTCAGTGCTTCCAGTTGCTTGCAACAGGTCGGATTTCTAAGCAGATAGCAGCGGACCTCGGCATCTCGGAGAACGCCGTGAAATTGTACCTGCGTTCGGCAAGGATGAAGCTGGGAGCTGCTACAAGTCATCAGGCCGTTGCCCGGGCGAGCTTCCTCGAGTTGATCAAGATCTGAGCGCTCGATCGCAGATTCCAGGTCTGTATGTCTCCATCGGGCCTTCTCAACAACATCAATCTACCGAATTCGGTAGATTGGCTGCGCCCTCCCAAGGGTCCACACATGGCACCCACAAACTCACGCACGGAAGATGCCGACGCAGCCGAAACACGCTCAATGAACCTGAGGTGAAGCGCCCGCCGGCGTTATTCGGGAGGTGGCTATGGTGGATCGACTAACGATTGAACATTGGCGAAACGCTCCCAGGCTTACATGCTTGGCCGCGTTCTTCGAAACGACCGCAAGCGGACAGGGTGGAGCGCCGGACCTTGCCCAGCCGCAGCTCGACATGAGTCTGCTCGACTTCGATCTTGAGGTCTCAGTTTTCTCCGATACGCACCGGCGTCTATGGGGACCCTTCGACAGCCATTATTTCGCGAGCATCCCCTACAGGCTCGAAGAGGAATGCCGCCTGGGTGCTGCGATACTATCCTTTGCATCGAGGGCCTGGGCACGCAGCGCTTCCCCAACAACAATATACACACTTGGGACGGGCACCGGTTGCCTTGCGCGCACGCTTGCCACGCTTGGCAATGGTCGCATCGAGGCGCTCTGCTGCAGTCCAACGGCTGCCAACCGCACATCATTCTTTGCGAAACGGGCAAGCGAGCACGCTCACTTCTTTCACGGCCCGTTCTTCGAATTGGATGACGAACGATACGCGACCGATGACGATCTCCTCCCGTTTCGGGGCGGATTCGACGTGCTATTAGAGGATACGACGTTTCAGATGTACGACCGTGATCGTTTAAAGCAGCTCGAGTTCGTCGTCCCTCGCATACGGCCTGGCGGTCTCCTCGTGCAGGTGCAGAAGCTCGCGCATGAAGATCGCGACATCTATGAGGAACGCGAGCGGCAGAAGGACGAGGTTTTCAAGTCCCGGTTCTTCTCGACAGGTCACATATCCAAGAAAAAAGATGAAGTCCTCAACACGATGACGGACCTTCAAGTCGATCTGGCGACCACGGTAGCCGCTCTGAGAGCGTTTTTCCGTTACTCGGTACTGACCTGGAACAGCGGGAACTTCTACACCATCGTCTCATCTAACTCCCGGTCTTCCGTGTTGGAACTGATTTCGCTGATGGTGAAGCCGGCAATTCCACCAGGCTATTGCCACGAACGCCTGCCAGCCACGATCGTCGATACTGAGGTAGAGGCGTTGGCTCCTGATCTGACGTGGCGCAGCGCGAACACAATGGTGCCGCTCGCGCCGAAGCTCGGCATCATGAAATGACGGCCATCCGAAAGGCCGGCGAGCATTGCAGCACAGCCGACGTGCGCCGCGCGTTGTCTGCCTTGATGCCGCATCTCACCTCTTATTGGGAGCGCCCCCTTCGGGACTATGCGTCGGTTGCCCACGACGTCAAGAACTTCCATTCCGAGAGTAGCGCGCGTCGTCATGCAATGGAGCTGCTCTGCCGCTGCGTCAAACGAGCGGCACGCAGGTCCGGTTACGACCATGACGAAGCTCAAAGCGCCAGCCTGCAGTTGATGGCGTCGCCGGTGCTGCAGACCGGCCCGCACTGCCTGCTGCTTATCGAACCGGATGCGTTCTACACGCACCTGTTCAGCCTGTTGGGCCTGAACGCCAATAGCCGCGAATGGTACATCACCTATCACGCCTCGACCGTCAGTTTCGCGGAAAAGGCAAAGAAGGGTCCCGGATGGCTCTGGCTTGAGGGCGAGCCGCTGAACGTCTTCGGCCTGCCTCGAGGCCAGATGGATTCATTCAGCATCTGCGGCTCGAATGGACCCTATCGTTTCGCTTTCTCGAATGCCAAAGGTGATCCAGCACCGAATGACTCTGCCGCCTATCTCCTCTCCGAACTGCCTTCCGATGAATTTTCCTCCGCGGCCGACGCAATCAGGGCGGCCAATCAAACTCTCTGGCGCGGCAACCTCCCCTCCCCGATCAAGCTGCTCCAGCTCGACGATTTCGACATCGCAGACCTGGTCGCCGACCATTTCGACGACGCTGGATCCTGGATGTCGGCTCGTTTTATCGGAGGCGGCAAGGTTGCTGAGAGCATCCTGGACGCCATGGATCGCCTGAACATTGGGTCGTGGCAGGGTTGGGTACGCAGAACGACCGATCTCTTCTGGCGCTTGGAGAAAGGCAGGATTGTTCCGCTCCGCCTCCAGGGCAATACCCTCAGGGCCCGTACCCCGTCCAGTTTCGCCGTGAGCTTCCGGCCGGACAGGATCGCTGCGGCGCTCCGCCAGCGAGCGATCGTGCCCAGTCTGTATACTGTGTTCCTGGTGCTTTCCATCTTGCCGGGCGTGAGAGCGCTCGGGGGATGTCGCCAGACCATTTACTACCCCCTCATGCGCTATCTTACAGCGATTGGCCTTGAGCGATCGGGTAATTTCGATCTCTTGTCCGACCTGCGTGGGGACGACCGACCCGGGCTTTGGGGCCACCGTGTCTTGAAGCCTGCTGACGGCTATCCATTCCAGGACATCGGGTTTTTCGGCGAGGCCCCGCGACCCCTTTCAGAATACGCCGAAATGCCTTTGGTGAAGTCGAGCGGTGATCTCGCAAGGTTCACCGGGGATCCCATCTGGGCAAACTTGTCGGAGCAAATCGCCAACGGGGTCATCACTTCAGGGTCAACCGAGTGGCAATTGTCTGGTTCGTGATCGAGGAAGGATGCTGAGCAGCTTCGATGCTGGGCGTCGTCGTACCATTTGATCAGAGGGTGGCAGCACACGGTGTTTTCAGCGCAGCCTGGGAACTGGTGGAGGTCGATGTGTCGATTGAAGAAGGGTCGATAATCAGGCGGTTATCAGTCGATGACATCGACGTTTTTCGCCGCATACGTCTGGAGGCGCTTTCACACGAACCCTTTTCGTTTGCGAGCGTATTTGGTGATTGGGTCCATCTCTCCGACCGCGAATGGCGCCAGCATCTGGATCAGCCAGTGTTTGTCGCGTTCCTGAGTGGGCAGCCCGTTGGCATGATGGGGCTCAGGTTTGAGCGTGCGAGGAAGATGGCGCATCGCACGAGGCTTGTCAGCGTCTATGTGCGGAAAGACAATCGAAGGACCGGGATCGCGGCAAAGCTTTTGCATGACGTTACGGAGCATGCACGAGACCGCGGAGTTCTGCAGGTGGAGCTTGCGGTGAGTGCGGACAATTCGGCCGCGATACGGTTCTATCAACGCCACGGTTTCGTAGAGGTTGGCCGCATCCCAAACGGCTTCCTGGGCCACGGCACCGAGAACGACGAGTTGATCATGGTACTGCGCTTGGCTCGCGAGAGGGGATGAGCTTCGAGCAGAAGAATGCCCGCATGCTGGGACGCACTGAGCAGTAATCGGTTACCGCGTCCTGGTCGAAGGACCAAGGTTGCCGGCGGTTTCTGCGCCTATTGTGGGCTTCCATATTGCCACGTGCAGCAGCTCACGAGGTCGTTCCAATCGATGCATGCGGCGACATGCTAATACACAGGCTGCGCTACCAGCTACTTTCCGAAGATACTCTCCGCCGGAGCAAGTTGCCGTCATGGAAACTTACGAGGGGGAAATCGGCATGCTCGAGGCCATAAGCACTTCCACGGCCTTCCCAACAATATCCTGCTGCATGGCGGGCTTTACCATGACGACGGCGCCGTTGCTTTTCTTTCGCATCTCGTCGGGTAGGGTTTGGCCACTATAGAAGAAGAATGGAATGCCCCGCTCGTTGAGGAGATCGATGACTCTCTCGGTGGTTGCCGTTCCCAAGCGAATGTCGAGCACCGCGAGCGCAAGCGCTTCATTCTTCGCTGCCACCAATGCGGTCTCAAGGGTCCCGCACGGTCCCACCACCTGAGCTCCAACATCGACAAATGCTGCTTCCAAATCGAGAGCGATCCAAACCTCATCCTCGACGACCAAGACTCTGAGGCCCTCAAGAAACCTGCCATCGTCACTTTTCCCCACCATCTGGCCGGATCTCCGGAAGCTCGATGTCGATCGTGCAGACGACGCCATCCGGTTGGAAATCGCGATGAACCGTAGATCCTGGCAAACTCTTCTCGATCAGAACGCCGCCGAAACCCTGCTCGCTCGGCGGCTCGACCGGCGGGCCACCGCGTTCTTGCCAGATAACCCCGAGGCTTCGGCCGTTGTTCCCGAGTTTCCAACTGAGCTTGATCTGTCCGTTTCCTGTAGAAAATGCGCCGTATTTCGCGGCATTGGTCGCGAGCTCGTGGAGCACGAGACCGAACGGCGTAGCGAGGTCCGGCGGCAACGTCACTGGCTCGCCCTCGATCTGCAGCCGGCGCCGATCGCTGGCGGCGTAGGCATCGAGTTGCCGTCGCGCGAGTTCGTTGAGCTCAGCGCCGCTCCATTCAGAGTCGACAAGCAGCTTGTGGGCGCTCGCAAGCGCTGCGAGGCGCCCTTCAAAGCGCTCGACGAAGTCCTCGCTCGATCGGGTTGTGCGGAGAGTCTGTCGCGCCAGCGACTGGACGACAGCGAGCGTGTTCTTCACGCGATGGCTTAGCTCGTTCAGCAAGAGCTGCCCGCGCCGCTCCCAGCGCTTGCGGTCGGTAATGTCGCGGGTGCTTTCCAGCACAAGGCGGCGCTCGCCAAACGGCACGAGCTCTATTTGGCTCTCTACCGTCAGCACGCGACCGTCCTTCGTGGTATGGTTCAGTTCGCCGCTCCAACGGCCCTTTTGGCTGAGTGTTCGCCTGAGCTTGTCAAAGGACGAGCCGGGAACGCCGGTCTTGAGCAGTTCTTCCTTGCGTCTTCCGAGCGCCTCCTCACGCGAATAACCATAGAGTTCCTCGCTGCCGCGATTCCACTGCATTACGCCATCGTCAAAGTCCCACACGAATATCGGTGAGCGCGAAAGCTCGACAAGCCGCATTTCCTGCTCAAGGCGTTGCCCGCTCTCCTTCGCCGCCTCTTCGGCATGGCGCCGCTCGCTGATGTCGACGAACGTGACCACAACGCCGTCTATCTTGTCTTCGATTGTTCGGTAGGGGCGCATCCGCACCAGATACCAGCCGTCGTTGCGGCCCTTCACCTCGTGTTCGACTGGCTTGAGTGTCTCCAGCACCGCCCGCGCGTCATCAGAAAGTCTCTTATATTGGAGGCGATGCGTGAAATCAGTGATCGGCCGGCCTTCGTCGTTCGAAGTGACGTTAAATATTTCCGTCAAACGCGGGGTAAACCGCTTGATACGCAGGGAGGGGTCAAGGAAAAGCGTCGCGATGTCGGTCGCGGCCATCAAGTTCTGTAGGTCGCTGTTAGCGCGCGATATGCTTTCCAGCTTCAGCTTGAGCTCATTGTTGACAGTTTGCAGCTCCTCGTTGATGGATTGTAGCTCTTCCTTGCTCGTTTCCAGTTCCTCGGCCGTCGAACGGTATTCCTCGTTCATCGACTGCAGCTCTTCGTTGGCAGCCCGCAACTCCTCAGTAGCAGTGTCCGACTCCTCGCTCGTCAGGCGAAGCCGGTTTTGCGCGAGCTGCAATTCCTCCTGCAATCGGCGGATCGCCTCGTCAATCGTCGGGCGCCCGTCAAGCGTATCGAGCACGACCTCCTGGGTCTTGTCGATGGCTTCACCTTCGATAAAGAGCACAAGAGCATGCCTCGTACGCTCCGTCCCCCGGACCACAGGCTTCACTTGCAGGTAGACCCGGTGCGGCTGCCCATCGAGGTCAGCAAGAATGGGCATGCTCAACGTGGGTTCATTCCGCCCAAAGGCCCGGTGCAGCGCTGCTCTTAGATCGAAGCGAAATTCCTCACGCACGAGATCCGTGGCGGCGGTACTAACAGGGCCTCCCGACGGCTTGAGAAACCGTCCGGCATTTTCCGAAAGATGAATTGCGTGGTGGCTTTCATCAACCAGCATGCTTGGAGGCGCGATTTTCTCGAGCATCTGGCGGTGTACCGCTGCGTCGCTGCCGTGCCCTGCCGGCGGCGTCCGAATAATGGTCGATTTCATTTCCGGCTTATGTGGCCCAAGCAGCGCCGGCAGCACCATGGGTCGAGCACCGGCGCCCGCTAGTGCCCTGTAGATACGCGCCTCGCGATCCACAGGGCGGAAGAGTCCGGGGCAGTCAGCACTTTCCGACGATCCGAGGAAGAGGAAACCACCTGCGTTGAGCGCGTAATGAAACGTGTTGCACACCTGCTGCTGCAGCTGCCGATCGAGGTAGATCAGCAGGTTTCGGCAGGAAATCATGTCGAGATGGGAGAAGGGCGGGTCTCTAAGTAGACTGTGGCTGGCAAACAGAACCGCGTCTCGCAAATCGCGGCGCACTCGATAATGATCTCCCTCACGCTGGAAGAAACGGCGAAGTCGTTCCTCCGAGAGATCGCCTTCGACCGTCGACGGGTATCGTCCCTCGCGCGCGATGCGAAGTGCCTGTTCGTCGAGGTCCGAGCCGAAGACCTGGATTTCCGGCGAGAGGTCGCGGCGTGCCGCCTCCTCGAGCAGAAGGATGCCAATTGTGTAGGCCTCCTCACCGGTAGCGCAGCCCGGAACCCAAACCCTGATCTTGTCGGCAACTTCTTTTCCGTCAAACAGGTGTGGGATGACTCTTTCGGCCAGTACCTCGAAAGCCGAAGGATCGCGAAAGAACGTTGTAACCGAAATCAAAAAGTCGCTGAACAGCGCCTGAGCTTCCTCTGGATTCTCGCGCAGGTAGTTGTAGTAGTCCGCAAAGGTCTCCCTCCTGGCAACCTGCGCTCGCCGTCCGATACGCCGCAAAATCGTAGCCCGCTTGTATTGGGAGAAATCGTGTCCGGTTCGGCCGCGCACATGGGCCACAATTCGCCCGATCATCTCATCATCGTTTACGCGGAACTGGTGGGACGGAAGCTGATCACGGCGGGCGAGCAACTCAGCCACCCGATGAGGAAGCTCTCGGATAGGCAGCACGAAGTCTGCAACCTCAGTGGCGATGGCGTTGCGCGGCATGGAGGCATATTCTGCCTCATCGGGATCCTGGACGAGCACGATTCCGTCCGCCTCCTTGATAGCCTTGACCCCAATCGCACCGTCCGCCCCGGCACCAGTGAGAATAATCGCAAATTCGCTCCGATGCTCCTCGGCAAGCGATCGAAAGAAAAAATCAATGGGCGCGCGGAGGGCATGCGGCTCTTCGAAGGGGAGCGCGGCTATCGTACCGTCGGCAATCTTAAGCCGACGGTTTGGCGCGATGACGTAAACGTGGTTGCTTTCAAGACGCGCCTGGTCCTCGACCTGCGTAACCGGCATGCGCGTCCGTGCCGCCAAAATGTTCGCAAGCTCGCTTCTGGCGTGCGGATCGAGATGGACAATGACGACGAAAGTCGCGCCAGTGTCAATCGGCATAAGATCAAAAAAGGTCTGAAGTGCCTGGACGCCCCCGGCGGAAGCCCCAATCGCGACAATCGGAGGATCAGCTTTTTGAACCATGGCCAAGTTCCCCGGAACATCGCAGAACGCACCGCCTGCCCGACTGCGGCGTCTGCCGGAATTATCAAGACCACTTCAAAGCCGGGACTCGGCCACCATTTTACGCTTTCTGCACGATCCTCATATATCAGCTGTAATATTGGCGCGGATAGTGTCGGCTGGGAAAATCTTCTCCCCGACTAAGATTTACGCGCGGTCGAACTTATCCTTTCGCCGGGCGTTTTTGACCGATGGAGCACGCGATGCGAGACGTCATAGCCATAGGAGGTTCGCTCGGCGCGGTGGCAGCTTTGAAGCACCTGCTTGGCAAACTTCCGGGCGACTTCGCCGCCGCTGTATTCGTCGTCATACATGTCGGCGCAGGCGGCAATGACCTACTCGCAGATATATTCGATGCGCATGCCGAAATTCCAGTCACCACCGCTGTCGACGGGGAGCACGTCGAACCTGGACACGTCTATGTTGCGCCCGCGGACCACCATCTCCTCGTCATCGACGGTATCATCAGGCTTGGCCGAGGACCCCGCGAGAACCTGGCCCGACCGGCGGTCGACCCTCTCTTTCGATCGGTCGGTTTGAACTACGGACCGCGCGCCATCGCGGTCGTACTCACGGGGATGTTGAATGACGGGGCCGCCGGCCTTGCCGATGTCAAGCGGTGCGGTGGACTGACCGTCGTCCAGAACCCTAGCGACGCAGTTGCACCGGACATGCCGATGGGGGCCCTGAGGGCAAGCGACGTCGATCATCGCGCGCCCCTCGACGGTCTCGCCGCACTCCTCATCGAGCTCACCCACGAAGAGGCCGGTCCGCCAATTCCCGTCCCGACCGACATCAAGCTCGAGGTCGATATCGCGCTCGGCCGGCAGATCGGTTCCGAGAAAATGCTAAACATCGCGGACCCGGTTCCGATCTCGTGCCCCGCCTGCGGCGGCGTGCTTTCGCAGATCAAGAGTTGGCCGCCGCTGCGGTTTCGGTGTCAAGTCGGGCATGCCTATACGTCCGAGGCTTTGGTTGCGGAGTCGGAGGGCGCCGTCGACGAGGCGCTGAGAGTTGCCCTTCGTATAATCGAGGAGAGGGTGACTCTCAGCGAAAAAATGGCAGACGATGCAGATCATAGCGGTTTCGCCGCCGCCGCCGCCGCATACAGAAGGCGGGCCGATGAGGGACGGGAGCACGCGGAGACACTTCGCTACGCCATAATCGGCGTTGCCTCGGAGGCAACTGCAGGCGAATTGGAGCACGACGGTAGGGCCGCCGCCAAAAATCCGGGTCACATCGACCCGGAATCATCTTGACGAGAAGCTTCCTTCGACAGCCGCCCCGGCAATAGATTTCCGCCAATGAAATTCAGGCGCTTGCAGGTTGAAGGGGCGACACCTCAGAAATTGCAGACATTATGACCGCTTGATCTCGCTGTCGCTACAATGGGTATCCGCGACGTTCTCAATTTTGGACCCAACTGAGTGATGCTGTTCACGTCGCGCTCGGAGCTGCAGTAAATCCAGACTCCGGTGGCAGTTTCCAGTTTTCGATACGTGCTTGGGAGGGCCTCCCATTGCTCAGGGCCGCCCCAGAGTTTCTGTGCTGGAGAAGGGCAGCGCGAAGGTTCGTTGTTTCTCTGCAGCCAGGTTCGTCTCCTCGCAGGGCTTGTCGTCGGAGATTGCGCGTTGGTAACTCGCCCGGCTGGAGCATAACCACCAGGCGGCGTCGCGTTCCCGCCTTTCTGCTTCGATGATCAAGTTTGTACCTGGGCGATCCTTGAATAGACTGCGGACCGCAGGATGTCATTCTCGCGCCCACGTTCAACGATGAGAAGGGCCCTTGGCTCGCATCCCTGTGCTCATAACCAGTAAAACGGCAAATTACGCAAACGCGGCTGGCCCTCTCATGAAATGAGAATTCAACGCGCTGACGCTACTCTCTAGAGTGACACAGCAAGGATGTGACCGACACCGCATAAACCCATAATTGTCGGCGGTTTCAGTTGCCAGTATCCTCGGAGGTAAGACGAGGCGGAGGATGTGTCCCTATGGGGCCTTTGTTTAGGAATTCGGGGTTTCCCCTTTACCACGAGGCAATGTTGTTCGTGCGGATGCGGCCCCAGCAACGCCAAGCAAGCTTCGAGGCGACGTTTACCGCAGCGCGTTCTCCGTTGAGCAGTGGTCTCCAGGCGTTGGCCTTCTATGAACGGGCCGGATTGGTGAAACGCATTACACCTCTCTCGGAGGAGGCACCGCACTATGCCAGCCGAATGCTCGTCAGGTCCGCCCGCAACGCCCGAGTCAAGCCGGAACTTCTTGGCGCTCCGGGAAACGGCGCGGAGGGATGGTCTGCGTCCGCCCTTAATTTGAGTGCTGCGGTGGACGAACGAACGCCGGGCGGCGCTGCCAGCCTTGTCGAATTGGCGAGCGACGCCGACCTGCGAGAGCTTCAGCTCGCGCTTGCTGGAGATCCAAGCGTCGCGTCCGTTTCACGGGTTCCGCGGCGCTATCTGACAGCGAAAATGTCCCGGAAATCGTCCAAACCATCAGCCGTCGGCAGGGAGCGAACTGCCACGGCGCCGCCACCGGCTTACACAATGTGGAATCTTCGAAAAATTAACTGGCAAGAAGCGCGCGACCTGAACGGTTTCAATGACGCGAGCGAGATCAAGGTCGCGGTCCTCGATACGGGAATCGATGCTGGTCACCCTGACCTCAAAGACCAGATCGCCGGATACATATATGAGCACCCGGACCTCCCGGGGGCCAGTTCAGATCAAGATCTGATAGGACACGGTACTCATGTGGCAGGTACGATTGGCGCGACGATCAACAACGATGTTGGCATTAACGGCATTTCGCAAGCGAGAATCCATGCCTGGAAGATATTCGACGATCGCCCCGACCTGCTAACGCATCCGGACGGAACAGCGGAGTTTGCGTATTTCGTTGATCCGGTGATGTATCTCCGTGCGCTGCTCGACTGCGTGGATGCGGGCATCGATGTCATTAATCTTTCTATCGGTGGCGGCGGGGCGCCGGATCCGACCGAAAGTGCGGCTTTCGAGGCTTTGCTGGCCGGTGGAACGAGCATTATTGCGGCAATGGGGAATGAGCGGCGCGAAGGCAGCCCGATATCCTACCCTGCCGCAATGCCAGGCGTCACAGCTGTGGGGGCGACAAACCTCCAGGACCGCATTACGAGTTTTTCCAACAGGGGCAACCACGTAGCGATTGCGGCGCCGGGCGATGCGATCTGGTCAACGCTCCCGACCTACCCGGGTCAAACAGCCTGGAGAGCGGAAAAGGGCCCCGATGGTCATTGGTGGCAAGGAAAGGCCGCGATCCGCGAGACAGACTATGACGCCTGGCCCGGCACATCGATGGCGGCTCCGCATGTTGCAGCCGCTGCGGCGCTTTTCATCGCAAACGGAGGCGACAGAGATCCGGCAGCGATCCGAGACGCCCTTTTGGCGAGTGCAGACAAGGTGCCGGCAATGGGCGGACAAGACTTTACCCCCGATTTCGGGTATGGTCGTTTAAACTTGAAACGATTGATTGCCTGCATTGGGACCAATGACTGATATCATTTTCACGATCCGTATTGGCGTGAGTGTTGACGACCGCGAGCGCCTGTTGAATAGGATTCAGGCTCTCCCGGGGGTGGATCTGGCGGCTCCTGTCAAGGGCGACAGCACCAGTGATAGTTTGAGGCGAATACACTTCGCTCGACTGAGTGGAGAGTCGACCGTGCCCGATTGCCTGTCAGCCATAAGAGACATGCCGGAGGTGGAGCAGGTCACCATACCTGCGCGACGAGGGCTGCAGCCTTGGGCATAGTGCCACATTGCCCACAGTACAGTTGGCATAAACTGCGTCCCCCGCCATATGCTCGCGGGCAGACGCAGCTGGCATTTCACCGCCATCGAATCGCTAATTTTCTGTTTTTCAACCTGGCCCCTCTTGCGTGGCAATGCTGATTCGCCTCCGCCATCGCCGCCATGCTCAGCACTTCTTTGCCCATAGCTTGACACTCGGCCTGAGCGAGAATCGGCATTTTCCTATTGATTACTGCGGCGTTAGGAATTGAACTTAAACGTATTTGAGAGGCGGGACGTGACTTGGTGGCCTGCCGGAGCGATCCCCATCACGTTGGCACGGTTGTCAGCTCCCTCGGTTACGGCCGGCATGCCTGGCGAATTACGCCGCCGAACGGGCACTGGGGTTTCGCTCTTGGCAAAATCGCGGCTTTCGCCGGCTCCGATCGTGGTGCCGATTTATGAAAAAGCTGGAAAAAGCAGCGCTCCGACAGATTGAATTGGAGCGCTGCAATTGCCGACCCGTTCTTGGGAGAGCACCGTCATGAAGAGGATAGCACCCCAAACAACCGGGCCGGCGGAATGTTCCGCCACATTCTGATCACTCCAAAGATTTCCTTCGGCGAAGGTTTACACCGCCATCGTCATCCGGGTCAATGCCAGGCGTTCCATAGTGGCTCTCGCCTAAGTTGAAGATAGCCGCTGTAGTATCCAGTATTACGGGCAAGAGCAGGATCGTTGGTGAAAGATCCACGCCTCAGTCTATTGGGCGCGTTTGCAACATCAGACGGAACAATAGTCCTCTGTGACGCCCCCGGGCGCAATCTGCGACTCCTGTGCCCAGCCACACTTTGATAACGAGGATTCCCCGGTTCGACGAGTCAGACCTTCTCACCTTACATAGATACGGGGAATTTGAAGCTATCATCCGTCAGTCGGGAGATGGAGCGACTATCTGGGCTGTCAAGTTGTAAGATAAATCAAATGCACGTAAAGCCTGCTTTGCGCTAAGGACGTCGGGCAGTTCCGGCCAACCCCATGTGGATGACCACAGGGTGCAAACGAGCGTTTGCTCGACAAGACCTATACACAAGCGTTTATCGCCTCCACGATGCTGCCTAGTCCAGGCTACTCGGCCGCCGCCTCACCTCCCTGTTGGGCAGCCAAGGCAGCGTTCTTCTTGGCGATGGTATCGCGCGTCATGGCTGCAGCCGCCATTGACGATTGCGCCTCGTCGCCGGCGACCTGGACTGTCGGCGAAGCGAAGTGAATGCCATGTGTCTTGAACGCATCTTTAATCAGGGCCTGCGCACGGCGCCGAACCTGGGTCTGATGACCAGGCTTAGTGGTCATGGCGAAGCCCAGCGTAATGCCATAGTCACCGAACTGCTCGACGCCCTTCATCTTCACCGTTTCGATGATCAGCGGCCCGAGTTCGGGGTCTTCTAGCAATGCGGCCCCTACGCCCTTCACTACCTTCTTCACTTTGGCGACATCGGAGTCGTAGGCGACGTTGATAGTGAACTTGTCGATCACCCAGTCGCGACTCATGTTCTGCACCGCGCCGAGCGAACCGAAGGGTACGGTGAACACCGGTCCGCGGTGATGACGCAGCCTGACAGAGCGAATGCTGAAGGATTCGACCGTCCCCATATAGCTGCCGCTCTGGATGTATTCGCCGACGCGGAAAGCATCGTCCATCATGTAGAAGATGCCGCTTATGATGTCCTTGACCAAGCTCTGTGAGCCGAACCCAATTGCCACGCCGAAAACGCCTGCGCCCGCGATCAGCGGGCCGATATGGACTCCGAGGCTGGAGAGAATCATCATGCCGGCGACGATCGCGATAAAGACTGCGAGAAAATTGCGCAGGATCGGCAGCAGTGTGCGCACCCGCATGTTGCGGGCGATTTGTGCAGAGTCCCCACTTTCCATTGTGGCCCGTTTCAGTTGAAGATTGATGAACTCCTTCATCAATTGCCAGACGAAATCTGCCACCAGCAGGATGATCACCCCGGCGAGAACGCCGCGAAAAATGTGCTTGGCGACATCACCTTGAATCACCGGGCTGCCGTGGAGCTTGAAAACCATGGCGAGCCAGGCGGCCGCCAGCGCAACTATCAAGAGCCGTATACCGCGGTCAATCAAGACGTTGCGCATTATAGGAATGTAGTCGGCCGCTTCGGTGTCCAGCATCGACCGGGTCGCGACAGTCGTGAAACGCAATAGCGGCGGCAGAATGAGTGCGAAGACGCCGACCCAGAAGAGCACCTTCATCCCAGCGGCCCAAAGGAGCCACAACAGCGCGAGCAAACCGATGATGAGCGCATCGCGTAATACACGCCGTCCGGCTGTCATTTCAACCAATGGCCGGCGCACCACCGCGTCGATCGCCATGCCAAGCACGACAAGGCCAAGCACGGCGGCCGTCAGATCTCGGACATCGGCGGGGAGAGCTAGAGCCTGCATCATATCGACGACGGCCCAGGTGAAAGCCATAGCATAAATGAAGGGCACGGAACGTTTGTACCAGAATAGCATCACTTCCGGCCCTGGCGCGCCCGCCCGGCCCTCTGCCGCGCCACTGCCCGTGTATCGCGGTTCCGTCACCGCCGAAGCGACGGCGCTTAGCAAACGAGCGCCGATCCATGCGACGAGCAGCGGCGCAACCGCCGCCTCCAGGCGGCTCGGCCAACCGGTGTGCGCAAAAGCGGCGACCGCTGCGATCGCGAAGACGACGAGCGGCGCAATGCGGATAAGAGCGGCCAGTCCCGGCCCAGGCTCGGCTGCGCTTCGGCGCGCACTCCGCCTCAGAGCATAACGCACGAGAAACTCGGCGGCGTTTCCTGCGATGAGCACCAATGAGAGGCCCCACACGATCGCCGTCGTCGCTCCGTTCTGAAGTTCATGTGCTATGCGCTCTCTCGCTGCGATCCATTCGGGGACCAGTCGTGGTATGGCCTGGCCCATGCCGATGAGATGTCGCCGAATTCCTGTGACCAAACGAGATGCATATCCCGCCGGGGGGATCACGGCTGCCGTCGCAGTCGTCTGTTTGGCCGCAAGCCATTGCCGAACGTCCGGGTCGTCCAACAACTCGATGAGTTGCTGGACCTTGGCCGGCGGCGCTTGTGTCGCCACCTCCTGAGCCGCCAAGGGAGCGGCTAGCCCGAAAACGAACTGGACAAACAGCAGGATCGAGGCGTGAACGAGCCCCCTATATCCATGCGTGAAGACTATGCACATCCGGTTGCCTCCTATCGAAGCGCAGAAGACCGACGGCCGCTCGACGTTCAAACTTTATAGCGACCCCGAGAATGGGTCCTTGCTGGGCGGCATCGAGAATGAAAACGTCGTCGCTGTAGTCGATCCCGAGCGCATGATAGAAAGCGATCGCCGATATTCGCTCGTTGAACTCGTAACCGATGCAAGTGCGACATCCCAGTCGATGTCGGCTCCGCCGCCGCCGACCAGATCTCCCCTCCTGTCAGGTAGATCTCAGGCGTTAAGGGATATCTCCCGTGCAAGCCGACTATTCCGCCCACCCAAATGGCGCTGTCCTCTCTCGATCCCGCCCTGGAGACCGCCGCTGAACGAAAGCGTGGTTTCGACCGACCACACCTTGACCCGCCAACCAGGTCCAGGTGTCCTTGCGGGCTGTCCAGAACCGCATATGCCATGCCGAACAAGCCCGAAAAGCTCTCGGACTTCACGTCGATGTCCGTTGCCAGCACACCGAAGGGGGTCTCACCATGCGCGGACAGCTTCGTGTAGATGAAGTTGCCGATGCCGCTGAAATCAGCCTCCATGTGTGCAGTCGGCAACCCGAACTGCGCCGTATCGCCGGACGCGCGGCCATCCAGAAATACAGAGCCACCGAGAACGTCCAGCCAAGCTTGGATGCGGCCGGCTGAGAAAGCGACGTCATCAGTGGCGAGACGTCGGCCGCCTGAACACCCGTAGAGATCATCGCCGCGACAGCGACGAAAAGCCCAAGTCTGATGAAGGTTGTCATTGCCTGCTCCTCGTCATTAGGCCGGCGTTTGGACTGCGCGGTAATTGCCGCGAGAAATCGGATGCAGCTTCCCGCATCGCTGGTCTGTTAGCAATGCACTTTCCCGCTGCTTGCCTTTCGTTCCACCGCGCCATCGGCGCGCAAGGAATACAAAAATGGAAGATGATCGCCCAAGCCGGCTACAATGTTCACGGTATTTCCTTCTCCCTAGGCAGACGTCCTTGACCAAGGCATTGCTCGTCAGCCCGAAAATTTCATTCCCGCAGCCACAGTGCAAACTCACGCTTATCTGCCATGTTGAACAGCATCCTGTAATTGCCTGACAAGTTCTTCGATCTGTGGATCGTTCGGCTGCAGACGAGCGAGCGCCTCCGCAAACCTAAGCGTGTCGGCATAGCGACCAAGTTTAAGTCCGAGCTGAATGGCAGTGCCGAGCAGAGTGGCGTCAACAGTTGCACCACCGGCGGTGGTGGGGCCGAACAGAGCGAACGCATCATCCGTTCGGCCCACGGAATCAAGCGCGATCGCTGCGGTCGTCCTGTAACGGGAGTTGGCAGGATCCAAGCGCAGGGCCGCCGTTAGTTCTTCAATTGCGTCCGGCATGGCCTTGAGGCGAACGAGAGACAAGCCGTGTCCGTAGCGAAGATCTGCCCGCTCCGGATTTGCGGCGACCGCTTCGGCGTAAGTCTGCTCGGATCGCTCATTGTCACCGCTGGCGCGATAGAACTCGGCAAGATTGATGTGCGCACCAGAAAGCGTCGGATCAAGAACGATCGCTTGGCGGAAAGCCTTTTCCGCCTCGTCCGTTCGCCCTTGGCCGAAAAGGAGGGATCCGTAGCTGCTCTGCGCCTCGGCGACGTCCGCGTTGGCCTCCATATAGGTACGCAGATCGTCGACCGCGGCGTCGAAGGCGCGGCGTTGATCGCCGAGAACGTCCAGTGACGGCGTGGCGCCAAGAACCCTGGCGGCGGCCACTCGGACGGCCCGGGTCTCGTCCGTAAGCAGGCCGCCGATCGCGTCCAATCGCAAGTCGGCTGACAAGTTGGCAGCCGCCTCCGCCGCCCCTATCCTGACGAGCGGATCGGGATCGCCCGCGGCCACTCTGACATCCGCTGCGGTGGCTGGTCCATCGAGCCTTGTCATTTCACCGATCGCGCTGCCCCTGACGATGCCCGGCTGTTCCGGATCGGTCAGAAACCTGCGCAGCTTCTCAATCGCGGCAACATCGTTCTGCGCGGCTCGCGCGAATGCGTGCGCAATCGTCGGGCGTTCACGCCAAGCCTTGCCATACCACCCGTCCAGGTGCTCGGACGCCCAAGCGTTCGTTTGGCCCGCATGGCACGAGGTGCAGGCATTCGGCGTGCCGTAGAGCGCGGAAAGGTCAGGCCGGGGGACAACGAAAGAATGGTCGCGCCGGGGATCGACCTTCATGTAGGTCCGTTCCGGCATGTGACAATTGGCGCACGAACCGCCGGGGGAACCTTGAGGGTGATGCGTGTGTGCCGGGGTGTCGAACGCGCCGCTCGGGTCGTTGCCTGCAAAACGTTGCGGGGCAGTCTCAGCGTGGCACTGCGTGCATAACGCATTGCCCTCAGCCTTGACGGTACCCTCGTGCGGCCGGTGGCAGTCGAAACAGGTGACGCCTGCCATTGCCATCTTGCTTTGCTGGAAGGAACCGTATTCGAAAACCTCGTCCAGGATCTGCCCGTCCGGAAAATAGAGGTCGCTGCGAAGCAATGCAGGGGAAAACTGATCGAGAAAGTGTCCCCCCGGTTGATACCGATCGACCAGCCTAGTGCGGCGGGCATGACAGGCGAAGCAGGTGTTCGAGTCGACCTTTGCGAGGCCGGGATCTGCCGCCGCCGTTGAAGCATTTGCCGCTTTGGCTCTCGCCCATTCGACATGCTTCGCACCGCCCCCATGGCAGGACTGGCAGCCAATGCTGGTGGCCACATAAGACGAATTATATTCATTCGTCTGCGGCTCGAAATTGGTCCTCGGATCGGTGGAATGGCAGTCGATGCAGGTGCGGTTCCAGCGGTAGAAGGGCCCCGTCCAGTGGAACGTTGAGCCCGGCCTTGCCGCACTGCCTTCGCCCAGCCAGAACCATTCCTGTTTTTGGGTGTCCCAGGCGATGTCGAGCGCCTGCAACCTGCCGCCGCCGAGATCGACTAGATACTGCTGCAGAGGCTCATAGGCGAACGTATATTTGACTTCGTAGTCCGCCTGCTTACCGTCCGGCCCTTCGGTGCGGACAAAGAAGCGGCCGTCCCGGCGGAAAAACAATGCGGCAACGCCATCGCGATCGAACTGGATGTTGTTGAAGTTGCCCAGCACCGACCTGTCGTCGGCGACACCCATCGCCTTGGCGTGATGCGACTTGGCGAAGGCCGCTGCCTGATCGGCGTGACATGCCGCGCAGGTTTTTTCGTCCACGAAACCGTCATGGACGGCAATGAGCGGATCAGACGCCGATACTTCGGAGTTTTCTGCCGCAGCCGCAGACACGGCGAGCGCATTTAGCCAACAGAGTGCAGAGACCGTCCAAAGAACCGGCTTTCGTCTGAGGCACAAATGCGACCGAACTCTGCCCAGCCACGGTCCGGACAGACTCCGGACGTCAAGCGAGAAGGCGCGAGCAAAGTCTTCGGCGAGAGACTTAGCCAAAAGCCATCTCGGTCTCGTTGAACCTACTTTCACCAATGCTCCCCTCGTGAAAGCGCTGAGCGTGTCGGATACGCAGTCTTACTTCTCCGGAAAGATCTGCTTCCAGTCCGCCTTCATGTCGACCACGGTCCATTTGTTCAGCGCCGCCGCATCCAGCGCCTTGTCAAGGCGGCCGAATTCGGTGGCTCGGTCGTAGGCGTATTCGCGCTCTGCATCCGTGTGGTGGATGAGCATACCGAAACGGGCCGTCCCACCCGTCATTGTCGTCCATTGCAGCATTTCCAGATCACCGTCGGAATTGCCGAATGCGGCGATCGGTCGGCGGCCAATATGCGCATTGATCCCCACAGGTTTGCCTGCCTTGTCATCGATGAAGTCGACTTGCGGCAGGCGGAATAGGGTGGGCGTTCCGTCACGCATCTCGAACTGCGTCTTGATCGACGAGCCGACGACCTGTTCGGGTGGAATGCCGTAGACCTTTTCGGCCCAGGGCCGCACAAACTCGATGCCACCGCCGGAAACGATGAAGGTCTTGAAGCCATTGGCGCGCAGATAGGCGAGCAGTTCAAGCATCGGCTGGTAGACGAGCTCGGTGTAGGGTTTCTTAAACTTCGGGTCGCGCGCAGTGGCGATCCATTCGGAAACGATCTTCTGGAACTCGTCACTAGTCATCCCGGCGTGGGTCGCCATGATGAGCTCCACGAGCCCCTTTTCGCCGGCTGCTGCGAGCGCCTTCATGTCACTTTCGAGTACCGCCTTGAAGGGCTGCGTGTCCTTCCACTCCGGATGAGACGGTGCCTCGGCCTTCACACGGTCGAGCGCGAAGGCGAGCTGAACGTACATCGGATGCTCTACCCACAACGTACCGTCGTTGTCGAAGACGGCGATGCGCTCCGATTCCGGAACGAAGTCGGGCGAACCCTCCTTGGTGACCTTTTCGACGAAAGAGACGATAGCCGCTTTTGGGGCAGTGTCATTCCACGAAGGAAGCGGGTCGGTTTGGGCAAGCGCTGAAACGGCAAAGATAAGGCCCGCTGCAACTGCCAGCGCCGCGTCACGGACCAATTTAAGGGAATTACGAATGGCGAACATTGGGCGTTCTCCAGAGAGTTGGGGTGCGGAGGTTTGATGGTCAAGCTGGCGGCGGCCTCCGGTGTGATCCGTGGCCGCCGCATGAAGGTCAGTTGCCGGTCGGGAGAGATATACTGACGCCCTCCTTCGCCAGCGAGTCCCGGACCCACTGGAAGCGTTCGTAATCCGAAAGCGTAATGGGACCGTTGTAGGTCAGGCTCTGCGGCTTCCGCGGTGGATACTGCACGTATGTGGCCATGATCTTCTTCAGCTCCTCGCCCATCACCACGCCCATCCAGGTCCGCTCCGTGAAGTTGTTCATGAAAATGTCGTAGCGTTCCTGCGGGTCTTGCCACAAATCAAACACCTGGGGCACCGTGGCGACATACTTCTCCGCGCCCTTCCAGCCGAGATTCGTGTCCACGGCCAGCCCACCAGTCGAGGCCCCGTCATCGCCGCGGATGTTGAACGCGAACTTGTAGTTGTTGACTCGAATGGCACCCGGTGAGAGCTCGTTCTCGGTAAAGTAGAACCACGATTCGCGGGCCGACTTTCCCGTGCCGAGCAGGATCGGCGACATGTCGTAGCTGTCGAAGACGATGGGCTTGTCTTCGCGGTCCTTGTCCGGCAGCGGCACCGCGCCGACTGCGGCGAATGTCGCCATCAGATCGAGGCCGCCAACGATGTCATGGTTTTTCGAACGCGCTTTGATCTTTCCAGGCCACTTGGCAATGGCGGGAACGCGATTGCCGCCCTCGCGCAAAGTGCCCTTGGTGCCGCGAAAGGGCGTGTACCCTGCATCCGGATAGACGTCCTGCCAAGCCCCGTTGTCTGTCGTGTAGAAGACGAGGGTGTTCTTGTCCATGCCGGTTTCACGCAGCTTATCCAGGATCCTACCGATGCGCGTGTCGAGTTCCACGACGGAGTCGGCGTATTTGGACTTAGAAAGCGACTTGTGCTGAAATTCGGGGGCCGGAAGGTTGGGCTGGTGCACTTTCATGAAGTTTACGTTGATGAAGAATGGTTGGTCCGGCTTCTTGGCCGCGGAATCCAGGAATTCTATTGCCGCTTTCTCGACGTACCCATCGAAGAACGGGATGCCGACAACGCCTTCCTTGCCGTCGATCACGGGCGTATCGACGTATTGGCCGTTGATCTTAAAGTCTTCCTTGACCTCGCCACCGGCTTTGCCGGAAAGCGAGCCCTTGGTCACCTTCTGGAACATGGCCCTAAGTTCAGGATCCATGTCGGGGAACCAGGTCGGATCGGCATAGGTGTAGGCGTTGAGGTGATAGAGGCCAACATGTTTCATTTCGTCATAGCCCTGCGCGATCGGCAGTGCATAATCTGCCTCGCCAAGGTGCCACTTGCCGGTGAAATAGGTCTGATAGCCGCCTCGCTTCAAAACCGACGCCAGCGTCCATTCGGCTGCCGGCAACCCACCGCCTTGGCCCTGGAAGGCAACCGTCGTCATGCCGCTGCGGTTTGGAATGCGTCCGGTCTGCATCGCGGCGCGGCCCGGCGTGCAACTCGGCTGAGCGTAGAAGGAAAAAAAGGTCATGCCTTCGTCCGCCAGCCTGTCGATATTCGGGGTCGGCATGCCACGACCTTCGCCGCCGCCATAGGGCCCGAGATCTCCATAACCGGTGTCGTCGGATACGATAAAGAGAATGTTGGGCTTCGGTTGCGCCTCCTGGGCATTAAGGCTGGATGCGGTACACCAAAGAACGGTTGAAGCAGCAAACGCTCCAACGCCGCGCATGATCCTGCGATTCATTACGAGTCCTCCGTTGAGATCTCCGGTTGAACGGTGATTCACCCAGGCGCACGCGGAATTTAACAAGCGCCGCCGGTCGCGTATTCAAATTGAAATCAATCGAAACAACTGGAGTAACTTGAAAATCCGGACGCCTTCGATCGGGGGCGGCATCCGACCAGAGTGTCCGCCGCGGGTTGCGGACGACACTCATGGAAAGCGTCACTCTACCTCACGGCGAGTTGCTGCGATATTGTACCTTGGGGCAACTATTTCAGATTTTGGTCTTCTCGAACCGCTGTAAGGGCGCGGCCGCTATGTTCGGTTTGCTGGCTGAAACGGCGTCGGTCGCGGACAGACTATGCTCGTCGACCCAGCGGCCGTTCAAATCCAACAATAGCTACGTCGGACAGCCCGCTTCACCAAAGGACGATAGCCAGCCCCTGATGTTTGGTCATGCCGAGGTCATGATCAGGGGCTGGTCATGCTTTTCGGATTGGCTCCAGAAAGGCGTCAATTGGCAAGTCCGCCGCGCATAAAGGCTGCCGTTGAAGTCGATGCGAGCGTGCGCAGGAGCGTCGAGCGCCTGGCGACACTCGCCGCCGCCACAATCCTACCGATGCAGTCCGAAGCAGCGCTGTCGGGCCCATCCGGTTGGATCGTAAATTTGCTTGGCTTTCTCGAGCATGTCGATACCCAGCCGCAGAAGTGCTGCGGCGTGATCCTGCCTTGCAACGGGCACCCCGCTGACCACCATATAGTTGCTCCCGGGGGCGTCTTAATCTTCTCTAACCCATGGCGCTCCACAAGACGATCGGATGCCGTGAAAACCTCGTTCAAGAATCTCACGAGATCAGCTGGTCTCGCCGGCTGCTGCCGTGAAGCCGGCCATGCCTGCAAAAAGGACTGAAGCCTCGTCGTGCCGGTCTGCACTCACCTTCTCTGTTTGCGAATTCAGCCGGTCGGCGACAGCTCGTGGGAGAATGTTGCACAGCAGGACTCCGGTCGTTCATACTCAAACTCGGCAAAGCTTCGGCTTTTTCGGTTTCGCCGATGGCGTAGAGCACGATCGCTACAATGATAACGGCCGCCGCGCTCACCGACCCTATTAAGCCACCGATCATACCGTTCCACTAAGCAAATTGCCGTCGTTTGGAGCTGAATTAGCCCCCGAAAGGCCCGGACATGCTCCCCCACTTAGCTAAGTGGGTAGGAGTAATGTTGGTAATATGACTAGCAGCAATTTTAAGATGGAAGTCCTCTCCGGGCCGGAACGTCGGCGGCGCTGGAGCACGGCAGAGAAGCTGGCGATCATCCACGAGACCTATGAGGCGGACGCGACGGTGAGCATCGTCGCGCGTCGGCACGGCATCCAGCCGAACCAGTTGTTCGCCTGGCGCAAGCTGGCGTCCCAAGGGGCACTGACGGCGACGGCCGCCGAAGAGGAGGTCGTTCCGGCTTCCGAATACCGGGCGCTCCAGGCCCAGGTGAAGGAGTTGCAACGCCTGTTGGGCAAGAAGACGATGGAGAGCGAAATCCTGAAGGAAGCCCTCGAAATCGCCGGTGGCCCAAAAAAACATCTGTTGCGCTCGCTCTCTCTTCCGAGGGGGATTTTGGAATGAAGACCGTCTGCGAAACTCTAGGTGTCGCCCGCTCGAATATCGCTGCGCGTGCCACAGGCTCCCTTTCCAGAGCCAGAGGACGCCCACCACTCCCGGATCGGGAACTGGTGGAGAATATCAAGGCCATCATCGCCGACATGCCCACCTACGGCTATCGGCGTGTCCATGCCATCCAACGGCATGGCCGAGGCCTTCGTCAAAACCTTCAAGCGCGATTACGTCGCGGTGAACCCCACCCCGGATGCCGAAACCGTCATGGCGCAACTGCCGTTCTGGTTCGAGCATTACAATAATCTTCACCCGCACAGCGCCTTAGGATATCAATCGCCGCGCGAGTTCATCAGCTCGCAATCTCAAACCTGAGCATGTCCGGTCTTTTGGGGGCAACTCCAGCCGTCGTTTGGAGCAAAAAAATCTCTATCCAGCGACTATCGACGCATCGAGGTGATCACGGGAAGTGTCCGCCGGCGGTGGACCGAGAAAAGCTGCAGATCATCGAGCGGAGTTTCGAAGCTGGCGAGACGGTGTCCTCGACCGCTCGCCGTCACGGTGTTACGCCCAATCTCCTTTATCGATGGCGCAGGTTCTTGAGCACGGGAGGCGCTGCTGCCGTGGATTCAGACGAGCCGATCGTCGGCAATTCGCAAGTGATGAAGCTGGAAGGCCGCGTGCGCGAACTGGAGCGCATGCTCGGCCGCAAGACGGAGCAGCGAGACGCGTTCTGAGCGGGGGGTCGAAAGCGTGACACTAGCAATTGTAGACACCCGCAGCACAGCGCCGGGTCGTTCGTCGAGCGACACCGGCCACACTAACTGGGGTCAGCGGACGACCAACCTTGGCAACGGCAGAAGAGACGAAGCTGGGGATCGAAACAATTGACTGGTCCCGCGCAAGATCGCCGATGCAAAGTCCTGCCGCCCAGGTGAGAGAGATGATTATCGTGCGTTTACAAAAGGTCATTTCCCCTGTCCTCCCACAAAATTCTCCGGCAATTCGCCTAGGCTACCCTTCAGATCGTTCACATCGATCTTTTCGGCATTCGTCGAGTTCTTGAAGCTAAAATCACCCGGCATAACCCCATCCCCAGACTTCCAATTCCTGATCTGGACGCTGTATTCCGGTCCACCCTTGACCAATCTGGAAGTAATGACCAAGCGGCAGGGGTGAGGTTGTGCTCCTTGGGCGACCCAGATCTGGAAATCCACATCGTCCTTGCGGAAGGCGAGCGAATCACACTCGGCACCATTGATGACGCCGCTCCCCAGGTCTTTCGAATCGTAAACACCCTGGACCAGCTCGTCATATGCATTGGTCAACAACAAGTCGGCGGCAGGCAAGGGCAATCCATACTTGTCCTTCAACTCGTCTACAAGATGATCGACCGTGCCGGGGATTTCGACTTGTGTGTACTTATTGACGTTCTTTCCGAGAAGAGTGAGCGTCTTACCATCGAAAAGGGACTCAACATCGACAAAGCCGCCGGAACGGGTCGTGTGCACCTTGTCCGGCCGGCTAAGGCTCACAGTCCCTGAACTCGCCAGCCCGAGTTTTTGATCACTGTTGGTGACAACCTGTAGATTGGCATCGTACTCGAACGATATCGCCTTCTGGGCTGCTAGATAATCGGACATGGCCTTGAGCAGCTTCTTGGCTTCGGCCGAGTCGGTGAACCTCATGAGCTCAACCCGCCGGTTGAGAGCTCTTCCTTCATCCGTCTCATTGCTGGCGATCGGCCGGTTTTGCCCAGCGCCCGCCGCCAATAACTTGCCGCCATCGATCCCTCGTTCGACCAGCGCCGCCTTGATCGTGTCGGCACGCTCAAGTGAAAGACGTTCGTTGCTTTCGGCACTGCCGCTTGCGTCGGTGTGGCCGACAATTCTCAAGCCCCAATCAGGGAAGTTCTTGAGCGCGGTCGCTATATCGTCGAGAAGCGGCTTCGCACTTGGTTGTAATGTTGACTGGCCGGTGTCGAAGCTCAGGCCATGGACATCGTACTGCTCCCTGGTCTGCAAGGCCTGCTGCATGGATTCCTTGCTGTACCGATTGACCGGGTCTGTCATACTTTGCGACCAAGACGGGGTATTTGTGCCTGCCAAAAGGGCGCCCGCCATGAGCAGTTTTCGAACAACGCCCCCATGTAGCGATGCATTTCGACCAATCTTTCGCCAGCGCAGGTCGTATTTTTTGTCTCCGAGCACCGCAATTTGTGTGTTTGACATCGGCTAAATCCTTCTCACGACTTGTGAATCTGGCTAGCGAGCACTGGTTTATTTATGATTCAAAAAACGACACTAGGGAGGGGAAGTAATTTTAGCAGGCGTGGGGCAAGAAGTGTAGTACAAAATTCAAGTCGGTGGGGTTCGCGCGGTGTGAACCGCGCCAGGTTGCCCGGAACTTTCTCATCGTTCTCCGCCTCGTTGGGGCGAACGAGACCAAGATAGTAAACGCAGCTGCTGGGGACCTGAAACATGTAATGGTTTTTTTCGGGGGCCACCGCTGAGGGATGTCCCCTATGGATATTATGTCCGACTCGTAGCAAAGCGCAATTCGGCCTCGCCACAGGATGCCATCTCACTCTCAGGCCGGTTGTGGTAATCTTTTCCATGCGAACGGCTCCTTACTATTTTATGGTGAGGGGCATCACCACGATAGGCACTATTGATGTGCCCTGAGCAGCTCCGGTCCAGCTCTTCCATACATTGCACGTTTGACTATGTTCAGACGGCTGATGGGCCTTCCGTTTGGCCGTTGCTCCACTGCAGTCCGATGGCGTTGTAGACGGCGTCAAGATTGCTGTGCAGGACGCGTGCGAACCGCTCCTGCGCATCAAAGCGAACTCAGGCGAGCCCTGTTCCAGGGCATCGACCTTTCTCGCCTGACTGATCGCGGCCGTCGTTGCCAGTGCAGCGTGGTTGATCAACATTCCGACCCATATCGATCCCTGGCATTTCAGCGGATCGCCGTGAATCGCTTGCTTGCCTTCTACGAAACGGCTCTCGGTGTCACGAACTGGGGCCGCTGCTGCTATGCTTTTTCGTCGAATGGCGGTAGGCGGGTTAGCAAGGCGAGCCGCGAATTTTAGCGCCTCGCCTTCGTTCTGCTCTGTTCAAGAACTCGAAATCATTCTTGGGCGCCCTAACTTCGATTCTCGTCTTCAATGTTGAACATCATCGAGAGGTGAACGTGGCAGAGCGAAAAAAGCAGACAGTGGTGAGCTCTGGTGTCTCCGGGCTAGACGAAATCATCCGCGGCGGCTTGCCAGCATCAAATCTCTACATTATCCAAGGCGCACCGGGGTCGGGCAAGACGACCGCGGCGCTTCAATTCCTCCGCGCCGGTGTCGAGCTGGGCGAGCGCTGCATCTATGTCAGCCTGTCTCAGACCAAGGCCGAGTTGGAGGCGATCGCGCTGTCACACGGCTGGACCCTCGATGGGATCCGCGTGGAGGAACTTTCCGCTTCCGATTCGATAAACCGGGCCGCCGACCAGACCATCTTTCAAACGACTGAACTCCGTCTCGACGAGACGAGAAAGACGATCGAAAGCGCAATCGAAGAGCATAAGCCGAGCCGATTGGTTTATGACTCGCTATTGGAAATCCGGCTGATTACTGGAGACTCGCCCCGCTTCCGGCGCGAACTGATCGCCTTTAAAGCATTTCTCGCCCAGCGCAACATCGTCGCACTGCTGCTCGACACGCAAACATATGAGACGGATCGAACTGGCGAAGAAGTCGATGGTCTCGCCCACGGCGTCATTCGCCTGGACAAGTCGCTCGAAGAATATGGGGGTGTCCGCCGCCGCATCGAGGTGAGCAAGATGCGTGGCGTTCCTGTTGCCGACGGTTATCACGACATGGCGATCCGCGAGGGTGAAGGCGTCGTCGTGTTCCCTCGAATCGTACCGGGTGCGGCGGCGAGAACCGTTAAGCCACAGCTGATCAAGTCGGGTGTCGATACTCTCGACGAAATGTTCGGCGGCGGTCAGGAATCCGGAACGACGACGCTCGTCATAGGCCAGGCAGGCACAGGCAAGTCGACGATGGCTTCGCTCTATGCGACCGCAGCCCTCAAGCGCGGCGAAAGTGTCGGGTTGTTCCTTTTCGAGGAGCGCATCGAGACATTCTTCCGACGCTCGGAAGGGCTAGGAATGGCTCTGCGTCAGTTCCATGAGGATGGTCAGCTGATCATCCGTGACTTCAATCCCAACGAGATCTCGCCGGGAGAGTTCGGCCAGATTGTCCAGCAGGCGGTGAAGAGTGCGAAGGTGAAGGTCGTCGTAATCGACAGCTTCACCGGTTATTTGAATTCACTGCCACACCGTGAGAAGGCAGTTCGCGACATACAGTCGCTTCTCAAATATCTCGCCCGGGCCGGGGTGCTCACTATGCTCATCGTCGCTCAGCACGGCCTGCTTGGCCAGGGCGTTGGCATCGACGTCGATGTGAGCTTTCTGGGTGACACCGTGCTTCTACTGCGAATTGCGGAACACGAGGGCAGGCTCCGGCGCAGTATCACGGTCGTGAAGAAGCGGCATGGCCCGCACGATCTCGACGTACGCGAATTGTTCATTCAAAGCTCAGGCGTCACGGTGATCCCGTATAATCCGCTCCCGGAGGCGTAATCTCTCGTGGACGCGACCGACAGCCCTCTCGACTGGGTGTTGACGATGGCACCTTATCGGCGTGACGCCGAACATCTGGAAACGCTCCTGACCCATAATGGCTTGCCCGTCCGGCGCGCGGAGGGAGTGCAAGAGCTGACGGCGCTGTTGGAACAGGGCCCAGGTGTTCTTGTCGCGACCCACGAGGCGCTCAATCCGCAGGTGCTGGAAGTTATCCGCCGGCATTTGATCGATCAGCCCGAATGGTCCGAGATGCCCCTTGTCATTCTGCTCGACCGCGCCGTGCCTCAGGCCCGCATCCGCGCCGAGCTGTCGGTAGCCTGGCCGCGTTCGCGCCAACTCTATTATCAGCGCCCTGTCACGACGCTGGAACTGCTTAGCGGCATCCAGTCCATTCTGCTGGCACGTCTGCGCCAACGGGACATACGCGATCGCATCGAGCGTGAAATAGAACTTCGACGCGAACTCAATCACCGCGTAAAGAACATTCTGGCCAGCATCTCCTCCATCTTTCAGATGACCCGGCGGCGAGCTGTTTCGCTCGATGAGTTCGCGGACGACTTCGCCGGCCGGCTCGCGGCGCTTGCCAACGTACACTCGGCCGTCTTTCAGGCGGACGGTGAAGCGGTAGAACTCTCCAGCGTTGTTGAACTGACCTTCAGTCCTTACCGGGTAAAAGACACTGATCGCCTTGTCTTCACAGGTCCAACGGTCCTGCTACGTCAGGATGCCGCGACCACGCTTGCGCTTTGCCTTCACGAGCTGGCAACCAACGCGCTTAAATATGGCGCGCTCTCGACACCAGAAGGACGGGTCAGCTTGCAATGGTCCACTTCGCACGAAGCCGATCTGCTGAGCCTCGAATGGGTCGAGAGTGGAGGGCCGCCAGTATCTGAACCGTCGAGGAGCGGATATGGAACGCGGTACATCCGCTCGGCGTTGTCCAGTCTGTTTAGCACGCCGCCGCTCATACTGTTTCATCCACAGGGATTGCGTTGCAGCGTATCGGGCCCGCTTTCGCACCTGTCGTCGAGGCAGCCGGAGGCATAGGAGATTGGTCACATGAATTCTTCCGCCCCACCGTTGCGGATATTCTATCTTGAAGACAATCCCCTGATAGTCTTCCACATTGAGGCGATCATCGAGGATCTGGGGCACGTCTTTGCAGGCTCCGCTAACAGCTTCGCCAAACTCGTTGGCAACTTTGATGCGATCGACGTCGACGGAGTGCTGGTAGATATCGATCTGGCCGATGGCCGTACTGGTCCGGTTGCCGCAAAGTGGCTTCGCGATCGCGGCATTCCAAGCATCTTCGTGACCGGCCAGGAAGCGATTGCCGCTGAGCATCCGGAGACGGCGCTTGCAACGATCGGCAAACCAGTATCGGATACAGAACTCGCTGAGAAACTGGAATTGTTCCGGCGCACCAAGGCCACCAGCAAGACGACCTGACAAATCACTGTCATCTAGCGTAAGCGCCGCATGTCGCGATCAGCAGGGTGCGCAGCTCTGCTCCAAATGCGAAGCGTGCCGAGCCCCCTTCCCCGTCACCACGGAACAGTTGCGATCCAGGGTTCTCGGCACATCATTCCAGATCTCGATAGTGTCCTCGCTACGGAACGGACCTGCCTACTCCAGCAAGTCCCATCCTGCCGCTGCATCTGCGACCGGCTCTGCTTGCCAGAGTAGCCATCGTCGAGCTCTCTAGAGATGCTCAAAATGCTGCGGGCGAAAATGATGGGCCAGAATCAAGCACGATTTAGCAGCGCTATTGGGGAGATCCTGACCCGTACATGCCGTTCGGTGGCGTCTTCGCAGCTGCAGTTAAATTGCCACATCCGGCTGAAACAGCCGCATTCTCACTTTTACGTGCAAAGCGACAAATCCATCCGCCTGAAGACAATCAATGGCAGAGCAGGCACTGAGCTCCTCAGAGCACGCATGCTGCCGCTTGGCCACTCCATGGAGAAGAATACTACAATCCTCCCCAACCTGACCAAGGCGACCTTTCAAGTGCATGCCATTGCCGAGCACGAAAGTGTTGTAGCGCGCCGCGGTTTACCGCGATCGCAGGTGCTGGAATTCTTTCGCAAGCTGGAGCCTTGCCTTGTCGGCCCCGAGGCCTATGCCAGAGGCCACTCTCGGGCGAACTCAATCAGCTTGGAGGTGCGAATGATGCCGGCTGGCTATGTGAAGGCCTCACGTCAAGCGCAACAAGACAGGCGCGGAAGCAATCTGAGAGGCGGTCACGCGACCGACGATGGATTGGGCCAAGACGTATGACGAGCAGGCTACCTGCATCGTTTTGAAGACGTGCCAGCTGTTCGTACGCCAGCGCAGCCGGACAGCGAACGCTCTGCGTGCGTACATAGCATAGATGGGCATCATCGCAGCAGCAGGAATGGCCAGGTCGCCAAGATGATCCTCATCCTTCGCGACTACGAGGATCATTGACCCAAACGCGGCTCGTGCGGCCTTGATTGAGATGGCTGATCAGATCGAGATGCTCACTGTCCGCATTAAGAAACGCGATGCGACAATCGCGGCGGCCGTAAAGGCTGATGCTGTTGCCCGCCTTGGCAGGTTATCAAAGCAAGGCAACAAGCGGTTAAGAACATTGCTCATCGTCGGCGCGACATCAATCCTGAAGCTAGCGTGCCGTGGGGGCAAAGCTGCCAGCCTGGCTGGCGTCTCTGATGGCGCGAAGACCTTACAAGGTTGCCGCCGTTGCGCTGGCAACAAAATCGCGCGGAGAACCTGCGCACTCTCGTCAAGGGCGGTACCTATGAAATGCCGGCGATGTCCTAAGAGCATAGGAACAGAAGAGGTTCCGGCGCTCTGCCGCCGGATCAAGTGGCAAGGCGCTAAGTGCGCGATGATCCCAATGGGCGAAATCTCGATACTGATCAGATCGTCTATGCGGCTCGAGCGCGACAAAGGAATAAGGCGATCGGCATCGCGGATCTCATCTTGGCAAGCGGTCATCGACCGCGTTAGACAGGCCGGACATATGACTGCACCGTCGGACGGGAACTTCCGCAATAAATGCTCTCACTAGCCGGGCCGTTCCACATGTGAAAAGGAACGTCAATTTTCGGGAATGTTCTCGCGGAATATAACTTGCAACCTCGGCGGATGATATTCAAGTGGCTCACCTCGCACGGAACGCGCCAACATTGACAGAGCCTCGCGCGCCTCCACACGCGGGTTCTGGTCGATGACTGCGTCCAGTGTACCATTGAGCAGAAGTTGTTTGCTGTTTTCAGTCAATTCGTGTCCGACAAAGATGACGTTGCGGGCGCCGCCAGATTCCATTAGTGCCTCGCCGATACCTGAATTGCCCGCGCCGATATTATAAATGCCAGCCAGGTCGGGATGACGCTGAAGAAGCGAGCGCGTTTCGGTGAGCGCGCGCGCTCGATCATCGCGGATCTCGCGCAGCTCTACCACCTCCAGATGAGGGAATTCCTCGGAAACGACATGACGAAAGCCCATCTCCCGCTCCTCGTGGCCCCGATAGGACAGCGAACCGGCAAAGAGGGCGATTTTGCGCCTGCCTCCCGGCCCCAGCAGTCGTCCCAAAAGGTAGCCGGCTAGCCGGCCCGCCGCACGGTTGTCGATGCCGATATACCCAAGCCTTGGGACATGTAGGATATCGGAGACAAGCGTGATGATCGGCACGCCAAGTGCAGCGAGTGACCGCATGGCCTCGCGAACCGCCGGGTGGTCGAGCGCGATCACCCCCGCCCCCATGGTCCTGCCATGCAGTTCGTTAAGCTTCGTCGCCAACGTGTACGGATTGAAGCCTTCAACAGAATGCACGCGGACATCCAGATCGTCACGTCCGCTCGCCTGCATCTCTATCTGTTGTTGAAGATTAGCGATGAATGTGTTGGTACCAGCGGGCAGCACGAAGTCCAACTGCACGCACCCACCGCCTTCCTGTAACGCGCCGAAATAGCCTAGCCGCCGGGCTGTTTCGATGACGATATCGCGGGTTCGCGCCTTCACGCCGCTGCGATTGTTCAACACCCGATCCACCGTGGCGCTAGATACTCCAGCCTCTCGGGCAATGTCAGCCAATGTTGATCGCACGAAAACTCCACCAAATGATTGCTTTTGATGTACCGGTGTTTTGCGATTTTGCAAGAGATAGCCTCGTCAAATGTCTTGATCCGCCTGAATCTCCCCCAGTTT
The DNA here is from genome assembly GCF_007827695.1 of Sinorhizobium medicae. GTDB lineage: Bacteria > Pseudomonadota > Alphaproteobacteria > Rhizobiales > Rhizobiaceae > Sinorhizobium > Sinorhizobium medicae. The sequence continues at coordinate 56,650 of NZ_VITA01000021.1, forward strand.
TTTTGTCTTGGTATAATTCTGCGCTATTTTGACGAAAAAAATGATTGCATTTGATGTTGACTTTGATTGGCTGTCGGAACAGTATCCGGCCGAACCGGCAGTGAGGAGCTCGTCTGACGGGAAGCCGGAGGATCGATCCAGGGGCCCTTCGAGCCCAAGATCGAGATGGATGACAGATCTGGGAGGACAGCATGCACACGGCCAATGGCTTCACGCCCGACCCGCCGGTAAGGGTAAATAACTACCGGATCGGCTGCATCGGCGCCGGCATGATCATGGCTGAGTGCCACCTTGCGGCTTACAGAGAGGCCGGTTTTCTGGTTGCCGCGATCGCATCGCGTACCGAGGCCAAGGCAAGGGAAGTGGCCCTGCGCTGGGACATTCCGACCGTCCACGCAACGCCATCCGCCCTAATTTCCGACACCCAGTGCGAGATCATCGACATCGCGTTTCCGCCGGACCAACAGCCGGCCCTGATCCGCCAGGCGCTTCGCGCGCCGCATGTCAAGGCGATCCTGGCGCAGAAGCCACTGGCGCTGACTCTTGAGGAGGCAAAGGCCTTGCGCGACGAGGCGGCCGCGGCCGGCAAGATCCTCTCGGTCAACCAGAACATGCGCTACGACCAATCGATGCGGGTGCTGAAGCAGATCCTCGATCGCCGCGAACTGGGAACCATCGTAATGGCGACCATCGAGATGCGAGCCATTCCGCACTGGCAGAGCTTCCTCGAGGGGTATGACCGGCTGACGCTGTCCAACATGAGCGTGCACCATCTCGACGTTCTGCGCTTCCTGTTCGGCGATCCCGAAACCATCACCACCGTCACCCGCACGGACCCACGCACGACCTTTGACCACAAGGACGGCATAACCGTCTCGACGCTGACCTTCCCGAACGGCGTTCTTGCCGTGTCTATGGAAGACGTCTGGGCAGGGCCGCGCGAAGATGGCTTTGACAGCGACTTCTACATCAAGTGGCGCGTCGAGGGCACCGATGGCGTTGCCCAAGGATCGATTGGCTGGCCGGACGGCTCGCCCTCGACCCTCACCTATGCATCGAAGAAGACTACAGGCGGCAAGTGGGTGACGCCAGAATGGCAGACGATGTGGTTCCCCCACGCCTTCATCGGCGTGATGGAACAGCTGCAATACGCGGTGAACTCGGGCGAGCCCCCGGCTCTCTCAGTCGCCGACAACGTGAAGACCGTTGCGCTGGTGGAAGCAGGTTACCGCTCCATCGCGGAGGCGCGCACGGTAAGGCTTTCCGAAATCGCAATCTGAATTTCATGGGAGGAATTTGATTATGATGCAAACTGGTATTTTCTCGGGCTACTTCCCCTACGGTCTGGAGGAGACCGCAAGGAAGATCCGCGCGCTCGACTTCAATACCGTGCAGCTCGACATGCATTTCAAGGACATGGAGCTGTCGGCCGGGCAGATCACCAAGGAAAAGTGCGTCCGCATCCGCGAGGCCTTCCGTGACAATAACCTGCCTATTTCCTGCATTTCTGGCTACACAAATATTATCCATCCGGACAAGGCCGAGCGTGAGCGCCGCGTTGGCTACCTCAAGGAAATCATCAGCCACGCGCAATATCTCGGCACGCCCTACGTGATCTCCGAAACCGGTACCTACAACACCGAGTCCGACTGGGTACATCACCCCAAGAACAAGACGGAGGAAGGTTTCGAAGAATGTCGTAAGGTCATCGCAGACCTGTCGCAGCATGCTTATGACCACGGCGCCGTCTTCCTCCTGGAGACCTACGTGAACAACGTCGTTGGCTCGGTCGAAGAGACGGTAAAGATGTTCGCGCAGGTTGATCATCCCGGTCTCGGCCTGTTGATGGACCCGACCAACTACTTCGAGACCCACAACATCGACCGCATGGACGATATCCTGAATCAGGTCTTCGACACGCTGTCGGACAAGATCAAGATCGCCCATGCCAAGGACGTCAAGCGATCTGGCGACGACAAGACGGAAAAGCACGCCGATATTGGCGACGAAGATGCGCTGGAGAGCCATACCTTCCGTGGCGTCGGCGAGATCGAGCTTCCGGCCCCCGGCCTAGGTTCGCTGAACTACGATCTGTACTTGAGACGCCTCGCGAAGAAACATCCGAACATTCCTATGATCATTGAACATTTGGACGAGGGCGACGTGCTGCGGGCGAAGAAGTTCCTCGACGGCAAGCTGCGCGCATTGGGTCTTTGATCCGCCCATAGGGTGGTCGGGCCAGTATCTGCCACCCACCGCCATCGGCATGACATCCGGCATCGCCAAACCCGGCACATAAGAGAGAAAAGAGTATGGTAGAACTCTATGGAAAAGCGTTGTCGCGCCGCGACATCGCTGCCCACGCGGGAGCCTTTTCGCAATTTGCCGGCGTACGGCTGATGACGTTGGGCGATGGTGTCGAGCGCGGCATCCGGATGCTGGAATTTCGCAGTGGCACCGGCCTGCGTTTTACTGTGCTGGTCGACCGCGCCCTCGACATCGCCGACTGCGAATATCGTGGTATGGCGATCGGCTGGAATTCGCCCGCCGGCTTTAAGCATCCCGGCCTTGCCGAATACGAGGGTGAAGGCGGGCTTGCCTGGCTGCGCTCCTTCTCCGGCCTGATGGTAACCTGCGGTCTCGACCACATCCTGTTCATGAACGACGAGCCGGGCGACACCTATGTCTACGGCCCGCGCAAGACCATCAGCCATTCCCTGCATGGGCGCATCGGTACCATTCCCGGCAAGCTCTCCGGCTATGGCGAGGAATGGCGCGGCGACGACTGCGTTCTCTGGTGCGAAGGCGTCGTCACCCAGGGCACTGTGTTCGGCGAGCATCTGGAACTACTGCGCCGCATCGAGATAAAGGCCGGCACCAACGATATCCGGTTGACGGACCGGGTGATCAATCGCGGTTTCTACAAGACGCCGCACATGTATTGCTACCACATCAATATCGGCCATCCCGTGCTCGCGGAAAACGCGCGTTATCTCGCACCGGTGAAGGAAGTGGTTTGGGCCGCGCATGCCGGTGACAACTACCGGAAGCAGGACGTCGGCTATCGCACCATGCCGGCGCCGCAGTTGAACTTTCACGAGCAGGTCTGGCAGCACGAACTCGTGGCGCATGGGTCGGGAGAAGTGCCGGTCGCACTTGTCAACGACGAACTCGGCATTGGTTTGGAGATCGTCACCCGCAAGGATCAGTTCCCCTGCATGTATGAATGGCAGAACCTGCAGGCTGGCCAATACGCGCTCGGCATAGAACCTTCGACAAACCACGTGCTCGGCCATACCGCCGCCCGCGAGCGCGACGAACTGATTTGGCTCGAGCACGGGGACGAGCGCCGCTACGACAGCCTCTTTCGCATCCTGACTGATGATGCCGCGATTGCCGCGAGCGAGAGGCGCATCCGTGCGCTCTGCGCCCAGCCTGATGAGGAATTCCCGCAGCCGACCGGCAATCACATTCCGATCAGAGGACGGTGATGAACATGCAGATTTCGACAGGCAAGGGAATTCATCCGGCGATATGCATCGCAGGCAAGGTCATTCTTTACACGGGTGCGGCCGGTGGCCTCGGTACCGCCACGACACTGAGCTTCCTGAGGGCCGGCGCAAAAGTCGTGGCCATCGACAACAATCCGGAGAAGGTCGAGAGCCTTATCGCCGCCGCGGCGCGCGAAAACCTGCAGGGGCTCACTGTGCGCGCGCTCGACCTCTCAGATCTCAAGGGCCTTCGCGTCGAACTTGATCGTGTCTCTGCCGAGGTCGGAGGTTTTGACATCGTCATCAACAATGCTGCGATCTATCCGTCAAAGAACTTCGAGGACTACACGATCGAGGAGTTCCAGGCGGTCCAGTGCGTTAATGTCGATGCCGGCATCGTCTGCGTCCAGGCAGCCCTTTCGCACATGCGTGCACAGGGCTGGGGCCGCATCGTTAATATCGCCAGTGTAACGGTTTACGGCGGCTGGTCCCATTTGGCGCCCTATGTGCAGTCAAAAGGCGCCTTGGTCGGGCTCACGCGCGCCTGGGCGCGGGAATTCGGCGCCTATGGGGTCACCGTCAATGCGGTATCACCCGGCGCCTTCCCGACGGATGCCGAGAAGATCCATTCGGATCCGGAAAGCTACACGCGCTTCGTGCTGGACCACCAGGCCATCAAGCGCCGCGGCGATGCCTGCGACATCGCCAATGCCCTGACATTCCTGATTTCCGATGCCGCAGGCTTCATCACCGGCCAGACACTGAATGTCGATGGCGGCTGGGTCATGCATTGACTGCGTCAATTATCACAAGGACCTGAAAATAAATGGGTATTCTAAACGGAGTTCGCGTTCTCGACTGCTCGATCGCCATGGCTGGCCCGTTTGCGGCGCAACGCCTTGGCGACCTGGGAGCAGACGTGATCAAGGTCGAACCGGTGACAGGTGAATGGCAGCGCCATGTCTCAGCCGGCGGCGCCGGCGGAAATAAGGTCAACGTCTCCTTTCTCTCGCTAAACCGCAACAAGCGCTCGCTCGCCGTCGACCTCAAATCGGCTGATGGCAAGCAGGTTCTGCTCGACCTCGTCAAGACCGCCGACGTCTTCCTGCAGAACTATCGCCCTGGTGTCGCCAAGCGCCTCGGCGTCGACTACGAGACCCTATCGAAGATCAACCCTCGCCTCGTCTACGTATCAATGTCAGGCTACGGCGAAGATGGCCCCTATATTGACCGTCCCGGCCAGGACCTTGTCCTGCAGGGCATGTCCGGCGCCATGCTGTCGGCCGGGCGCCTCGGCGAGCCCCCGACTGCCGCCGGCCAGTACCTCGTCGATGCAGTCACCGCCTATACAGCATTCGAAGGTGCGCTTGCCGCCCTGTTCCACCGTGAGCGCACCGGCGAAGGGCAACTGGTGCAGGTCAACATGCTGGATGCGATCACCACACTACAGATGCAGGAACTCTCCGTCTTCACCATTGGAAATAAGCCGCAGCAGCGTTCGGCCGAACCCCATGCGCACGTCTATATCCGCGCCCCCTACGGCGCGTTTGCCACCAGCGACGGCTACATCATCGTCGCCTTCCCCAAGCTCAAGACGCTGGGCGAGGTGATCGGAGAGGAGAGTTTCCTCACCATGATGGACGAAGTCGATACATGGTCGAAGCGAGACGAAATCTTTGCCAAGACCCGCGAGAAGCTGGTGACGAGGACCTCGGCTGAATGGCTGGAACTGATGCGCGCCGCCGACATCTGGTGCGGACCGGTCTATGGCTACGCCGATCTGGTCGAGGACGCGCAGATCAAGCATAACGGCACCTTCGTCGAATATGACCACCCGACCGAGGGCCGAGTTAAGACACCGGGCTTCCCGATCAAGTTCTCTAAGACGCCCTCCGTGATCGCGCGCGGCGCGCCACTGACCGGCGAGCACACACGCGAGGTCCTGAAGGATATCGGCTACGACGAAGCCCGCATCGGCGCCTTGGAAAAGGCCGGTGCGGTCAAGGCCGGAGAGGCGTGACTATGCAACGCTTAAAAGCGCTGACTTGGGACCATCCGCGCGGCTATAACGCGCTGGCCGCCGCGGCTCGCCGATTGGATTTGGCCGAAAGCGGCCTGGCAATCGACTGGGACAAGCAGCCGCTTGAAGGCTTCGAGTCCTATCCGATCGCCGATCTCTGCGCCCGTTACGACCTGGTCGTGCTCGATCATCCCCATGTCGGCGAGGCGGTGGATGGCGATTGCCTGCAGCCGCTGGAGAGCATCTTCGAGGAGGCGACGATCAACCTGCTGAGAGCCGAGAGCATCGGCCCCTCCTTGCGCAGTTACCACTTCACTGGCCAACACTGGGCCCTTCCGCTCGATGCGGCGACCCAGGTGATGGCTGCGCGCGCCGACCTGCTCGTCGGCCCCGCCCCCATTCTCTGGGACGAGGTGCTGTTGCTGTCGCAGAAAACCGGCAAGGTGGCGCTGTCGCTGGCCGGACCGCATGCCGCACTCTCCTTCCTGTCGATAGCCACGGCGCTCGGCGAGCCGCCGGCCGAGCGGGATCCAGACATTCTGGTCTCGGAGCAAGTCGGCACCGAAGTCTACGACCTAATGAACGAGCTTGCGGCTCGCAGCCCGCATGTGGTTCGCCAAAAGAACCCGATCAGTATCCTCGAGCACATGGCGGCCCACGACGACGTCGCCCTCGTGCCGCTGGTCTACGGCTACGTGAACTATGCCGCGCCGGTAAGCGGCCGGCCGATCACCTTCCACAATGCGCCGCGGCTAGAACCTGGCGACCGTCCCGGCTCCACTCTCGGCGGCACCGGAATCGGCATATCCCGCCGCTGCGAGGTGACGCCGGCACTGAAGCGGCACCTGCTTTGGCTGATGAGCGCCGACGCGCAGATCGGCTTCATACCGTGCCATGAAGGTCAGCCGTCCCGGCGGGAAGCCTGGCATGATGCAGGCGTGAATGCCCGCTGGGGCAGGTTCTATTCGAACACCGTCGCCACGCTGGAGCAGGCCTATGTGCGTCCGCGCCACAACGGCTACATCGCGTTCCAAAGCAGGGCTTCCGCCCTGCTGCGCGAGTCATTCCTCGAGAAGGCGCCGGCCAGGGGCGTGATCAACCGACTCCAGACACTTTATGCAGATCATCGCGGCAGCAAGGGCGGCGAAAGGTAGGATCACCATGACGCAAGACATCCTGTTCAATGTGGACGGCGCCATCGCCACCATCACGCTCAATCGACCGCAGAAGCTGAACGCAGTCACGCCCGAAATGGCCGACGCAATCGTCGCCGCGGTCGACGAATGCAATGATAGCGACTCGATCCGCTGCGTCATTCTCACGGGTGCCGGCGAGCGGTCCTTCTGCGCCGGCTCTGATATCAAGGAGCTCGACACCTACAAGACCCCCTGGCAGTTCCGCAACCGGCCAGACTATTGCGACGCGTTTCGCGCGCTGCTGAAGCCCACGATTTGCGCGGTCAACGGATATGCCCTCGGCGGCGGCTTGGAAACCGCCATGTCATGCGACATCCGCATCTCCTCCGACAATGCCCAGTTCGCCGCTCCCGAGATCAAGCTCGGCTGGATCGGCGGCGGCGGCATGGCGGCGCATTTGATGCATTCGATCGGTGCCTCCAATGCGGCACTGATGCTGATGACCGGCGATCCGATCACGGCGGAGAAGGCGCTGGCCTGGGGCCTCATCAGCGAGGTCGTGCCGCAGACCGAACTACTCGCCCGTGCCCGGGCCATTGCGGATGCAATCGCCGCCCGCGCGCCGATCGCAGCCGAAACCGCAAAGGCGAATCTTAAAGCCGCGGTTTCCATGCCGCTCGATAAGGCGATCGAATACGAGCGTGACCTGCAGACAATCTGCTTTGCGACCGCCGATGCCGCCGAGGGCCGTGCGGCCTTCAAGGAAAAGCGCCAGCCCGTGTTCAATCGACGGTGAGCGGAATGAACCAGAGCCTTTCCTTCATCCGTGACCTTGGAAAACATCGCGAAGCCTCGGTGCTTGCGATGCTGGCGGCGGTGGCCATTTATTTGTCATTTGCCAGCGATTACTTCCTTGAGCCGCGCAACCTGCTCAATGTCGGCCGGCAGGCCTCAGTCGTCGCGATCGTGGCGCTGGGCCAGGCGCTGGTCATCATCGCCCGCGGCATCGACCTCTCGGTTGGTTCTGTCATCGGCCTTTCCGCCGTGGTCGGGGCGGTTCTGATGCGCGATACCGGCAGCGAGACGATCGGGCTGGTCGGTGGCCTTGCGACGGGTCTTGCCTGCGGCGTGGTCAACGGCTTGCTATATACCCGCTTCCGCATCAATCCGTTCATCGCCACGCTCGGCACGCTGTCAATCGCTCGCGGCATCGCGTTATTGATGACAGGCGGCATTCCGGTGCCATTCGGCGGCTTCGCCGAATTCGTTGGTGCGGGCCGCATCCACAATATACCGGTCTCGTTCCTGCTGATGATCGTGCTGGCGATTATCGTTCACATCTTCGCCGTCAGAACTGTGACCGGCCGCGAGATTTACGCGATCGGCGACAATCCCAAGGCGTCACGCCTGGCTGGCGTCAACATCCACTATATTAGGCTTTTTGTCTTTGCGCTATGCGGCCTGCTCGCGGGGCTCGGCGGACTGATTCTTGCTGGCAATCTCGCCAGTGCCGATCCCAATCTCGGCATGGGTTACGAGCTAGACGTTATCGCCGCCGTAATCCTAGGAGGAACCGCGCTCAGCGGGGGCCGCGGTTCGATCATCGGTGTCATCATCGGCGCGCTGCTGATGGCGCTGCTCAACAACGCATTCGTGTTGCTCGGCATCTCCGCCTATTGGCAGGTGGTGACCAAGGGGCTCGTGATCATCTTCGCGGTGGGCTTGGATGGGCTCCAGCGCCGCGGCGACGACGACTGATTTTCAAGGTTGAGGAGAAGAGACATGATATTGAAGACCTTCAGATCACTGGCTTTCGCGGCAGCAGCCACGATCGCTTTTGCGATGCCGGCCGCAGCACAGGCGCCGGAAGGCGGCACTGTTGTCGCAGTAGAAAACACCAAGGGCCCGATCAAGATCGCGTTCCTGTCATTCCAGAACAACCCGTTCTGGACTCCGGTAACCGAGGGCGCTAAGGCGGCCAACGACTATCTCTCCAAGTTCAACGCAACGGTCGATTTCGTCGACCTCGGCGACGAGCTTTCTGCCGAAGCCGTTGTCGCCGGGATCGAGGGAGCGCTGGCCAAGAACTATAGCGGCATCGTCGTCGTTCCGATCTTCGACGGCACGGCCCGCATCATCAACGAAGCGACCGACGAGGGCGTTCCCGTGTTCAACATCATCGCCGAAGGCGCGGCGCCGTCGAAGCGTCTCGCCTTCATCGGCCAGAACGCCACGTCAGCCGGAAAGCAGATCGGCGAGTACATCGCCAGGAAGATGAACGGCAACGGCAAGCTCGGCGTGATCACCGGCTATTTCGGTGCTACCCAGCATACTCAGCGCATGAACGGCGCGCTCGATTTTCTGAAGGCCAACCATCCGGATATCGAGATCGTCGGCCCGTTCGAGAACAAGGACAAGGCCGAGTCTGCCTACTCGCTGGTGCAGGACATGATGACCGCCAACCCCGACCTCTCTATGGTCTACGTCACCGCCGGCGGTCCGTTCGGCGCGGCCAAGGCGGTCAAGGACCTTGGCCTATCCGGCAAGGTCGGCGTCGTTGGCTTCGACCATACGCCAGACAACATGCAGTATCTCAAGACTGGCGAAATGGTCGGCCTTCTCGATCAGGCGCCCTACCAGCAGGCGCTCGATTCCAGCGTGATGCTTTACAACTACCTTGTCGCCGGCACCGAGCCGCGGTCAAAGATCATCCCCGTTGCCGGCAAGCTCCTGACGCCCGAAGATGTACAGTAAAGGCGCGACCACAGCTGCCGGCAGCAAATCCGTTGCCGGCAGCTCGTCCTGCGGGCCGCTCCTGCGGGCTCGGGGCATCGCCAAGAGCTTTGCCGGCAACACGGTGTTGCATTCTGTCGATCTCGATCTCCATGCGGGCGAAGTCGTCGGGCTGCTCGGCGAAAACGGCGCCGGCAAGTCGAGCTTGATGCATATTCTGTCCGGCGGGCTCCATCCCGATTCCGGCACGATCGAGATGGACGGGCAGCCGACACAGATCGGTACTGTCTCCGATGGCATTGAGGCGGGCATCAGTTTCGTGCACCAGGAACTCTCAGTGATCGGCGCGCTCAGTATAGCTGAGAACCTTCACCTCGGCCGCATGCCGACCACAAAGCGAGGTTTCGTCGATTTCGGCAGGATGCGTTCCGAGGCCGGAGCGCTGCTCAGCCGCGTCGGCGCGAGCGGCATTGATCCTCGCCGCGAGGCGGGGACACTGCGCGCCGGTGAACAGCAGCTCATCGAGATCGCCAAGGCGGCTGGTCGAAATCCGCGCTTGCTCATCCTTGACGAACCAACCTCATCGCTTACGCCGCATGAGGTTGAGGGCTTCTTCGCCTATGTGCGCGCCGCCCGCGCGGCCGGAACCGCCATCATCTTCATCACCCATCGGCTGGAGGAAGTGCTGTCGCTCTGCGACCGTCTCGTCGTGCTGAGAAACGGCGCGATCGTCAGCGAACGGCGCCCCGCCGAGACCACGCGCCAGCAGCTGATCACCGACATGACCGGCAAGCCGGCGATTTACGAATACCGCCAACGCCAGCTCCGCGAAACCACCCTGGCACTGTCATTGCGGCAGGTCTGCGACAGCGACCATCTGGAGAATATCAGCTTTGACGTGCGCGAAGGCGAGATCATGGGTCTGTTCGGACTGGTAGGCGCTGGCCGCACCGAACTTCTTGAAGTGATCCATGGTGCGCGGCCGCTCGCATCGGGCGAGATGGCACTCTTCGGCACCCCGGTCCGCCACCGTGATCCGAGCGCGGCAGTCAGAAATGGCATCGCGCTGGTGCCGGAAGGCCGCAAGACTGCCGGTATTCTGCCGCAACACTCCGTGCGCGAGAATGCGGCGATCAGCAGCCTGCGCCGTTTCTCCGGGACGCTGTTTTCCGACCGTAAAGGCGATGTGACGCGTATGGAGGTTTACCGCCATCGCCTCGGCATCCGCATGGCGCGCGATACTCAACCAATCTCGACGCTCTCGGGCGGCAACCAGCAGAAGGTCATCTTCGCTCGCGCGCTGATGGCCGACCCGCGCATTCTGCTTCTGGACGAGCCGACCCACGGGGTCGATGTAGGCGCCAAGTCCGATCTCTACGAAATCGTGGTGCGGGAGGCCGAGCGAGGGCTGACCGTGCTGATCGCTTCGTCAGAGGTCCCGGAGATCCTCGCCCTCTGCGACCGCGTCGCGATTCTGTCGAAGGGCCGGCTGGCGGGCATCCTCTCGCGCGAGGAGATGAGCGAGGACAGAATTCTGACAATGGCATTCAAGGAACATTGATCCGCGAGCAACATGACATCACACGTATACAGCGATTGCACCCACTGCGAGCTCCTGCACGATGCCACACGTGTCCAAATGGCAGTACTGGCAGCGAGCGCAGATAACCGTCGCAAACAGGTGCATCCTGAGGACTGGCCTAAGTCGGCTGTTTTGCTTACATCGTGTAAATAGGATACTTATCAATCTCGCGGGTCTGCGCTCACGGAAAGGGAACCGAGAAGATGGAAGCGGCGAAGGTGTCCAAGCCCGACGTTGCGGCGGTCTACACGGTCGACCTGAGTCAGCGGCCAGTGCCACCCAGCGATGCCGCGCAGGAGAAGGCCGCACTTCTTCAGCTCGCCGGACGCATGCACGATGGCCCTGGAGAGGTGCTCCCAAAGTTCGTCGAACTCGCCATGGAACTGACAGGCGCGATTTCCGCAGGTGTCAGCCTGCTCGAACAGACAGAACCGTTCCCGGTGTTCCGCTGGCATAATCTGAGGGGAATTCTCTCGCCGTTCAACGGGGCGACTACTCCCCGCGATTACTCCCCCTGTGGTATCACGCTCGACCGCGGCGCACCGACGCTGGCGATCCATCCAGAACGCGTCTATGACTGGATACCATCGGGCTTGTCGCTGCCAGAGGTTTTGCTTGTGCCGCTATATATTGGGCGGACGGAACCACTCGGGACCCTTTGGGTCGTCGCCGACAGGATCGGGTATTTCCACTGCGGTCACGGAGCCACTCTGCAGGAGCTTGCCGATTTCATCGGCGTAGCACTGAAGATGGCCCGATCCGAACAGGAACTCCTGCAGGCGCTTGAACAGCAGGAATTGCTCACCAGAGAGATGAGCCATCGGCTCAAAAATCTCTTCACCATCGTAGACGGCATGGTCCGCATCAGCGCCCGCAGCACAAATAGTAAGGATGATTTGGTCTCGCTATTGTCTGGCCGGTTGCATGCGCTCGCCGCTGCGCATTCCTTGGTGAAGCCATCGTTTAGCGACGTCCAAGGGGCGGCCTCCAATCTTGCGGACCTGATAAGCATCGTCATCGAGCCGCACAAGCCTGCGGCAATTTTCGGCAGGAGCCGGTTCTCTCTTGAAGGCCCTGCAATTCTTTGCGGCGAGCAATCGGTCAACGGACTCGCGCTGGTCTTTCATGAACTGACAACCAATGCGGCTAAATACGGGGCGCTGCGCGGCGACAATGGCCGGGTGGATATTGTCTGGCAAGTCAATGGCGACGACCTGAGCATCACTTGGAGTGAAGACGGGGGAGGAGAAATAACCTCCCCCCCTGTATCCAAGGGCTTCGGCAGCACGTTGGTGGACGCGACTGTGACCCGCCAATTCGGTGGTATCCTCAGCTATGACTGGCGTAAGACCGGCTTATCAGTGAACATAGTCCTGCCATTGTCCCGTCTGGCACAATAGCCCACCATCGAGCTACGCTCGGGAGTTTAGTTGACAGCCGCTCATTCTGCTGCAAAAGCGCCCCACAGCTCCGATCAAGAGATTTGTTATAGGGGACTTCATCATCTGTCTTGGACGGCGGGAAATTCAGATCTCTGAGGCGGCACTTGCGGGTATACAGGCTTACGCCCACCATTTCGGGAGAAGTGGAAGCTCGGCGAACGGCGGTTCTACGCTGAACTGCTAACCCCGCTCGGCGCACCCCAGCGGACAAAGGCCGATATAGATCGTGGCGCGGAGGGTATCGAGAGCCTCCGCGTCCAGCGCAACTGCATCGCCCATGCACGACCGCACTTTCCGGTCCTAGGTATCCCATCCGGTGAGGACCGACGCCGAACATTGCGCCGTACCCCCTTCCCTGAATCATGGCCCCCGGCCCCTCTGAACCGGTTACTGGTGCGACGTCCGCCTACCATCCACGATCCGGAAAGGAGCATGAGTATTTGTTTGTTCACCCAAAGGTTGTTTTTTTCTTCCATTAAGACGCGTTGATTGCAAACATGTGCCAATCCGTGCGCTGAACTCCGTCGATCTAAACTAAGCTCACGACCCTCCCAGCCCCGGATTGGCCTCAGGCAAGCCGTCGGTGGGCCAGAATCTCAGGGTGTATTCGAGGTGCATGCTTCCTTCCTGGCTGCATATCTTGGCTCGGATTCAGAAGTGGCTATCACTCTGTCGCGATTAGCAAGCTCCCTGCGGCACGTCGAAGTTGTCGATCACCAACGGTTGCGATTGGGACGCGCGGCACAGATTCTTATCGTCGACTGCCGACAGCGCCAGCGAGACGAGCACAAGCCCACAGAACTCTCTTCCGAACTGCTGCAACTGGCACTCGTTTCTGAAAGCAGCCTGCACCGTGACGCGATTTTCGCCAGCGGATATTCGGACTACCTGCTGTGGCCGCTGATCCAGCAGGAAGTTCTCAGGCGGCTCGCCAGCTGCGTCGCTGAGATCGAGCGGCGGTCTGCCGGGCTATTCTTCTCAGCTGATCCGCTCGTGCAAAAGTCGTGCGATCTGTTGGCGCAGCGCATCAATCAGCAGACCGCGCTGAGCGAGCTGGCCCGGTTGGTTGGGACCAACAGGACCACGCTCGTCAATCGCTTTGAAGCGTCCTTCGGCTGCGGGCCCATCACCTGGCTGCGCCATTTCCGGATGGCCGAGGCAGCCCAGCGCCTGCGCAGTGGGGAGGAAAGCGTCGCCAAAATCGCGGAAACGCTGGGTTATGAGAACAGCAACAACTTTTCGACGGCGTTCAAGGCCATTCATGGCCTGCCGCCGCTCAGTTACCGCAAAATTGCATTCCGCAGAGAAAAGCCTGTCTGAGACAAAGGTCCAGGCCGAAACAACCTGCTATACAGCTAATGAGAGCATAGATGGGGATCATTGCACCCATTAGTTTTAAGGGGGAAGCCCACGTCTCTCGGAGCAACGTTCAAATCTCACAGTAGGAGGCAAGCATGTCGAGCGTATCCGCAGTGAATGTCCAGGAACATGAACAGAGCTATTCGAACAAGAGCTACGATGCAGCACGTACCTTCTTTTATGCCAAACCCCTGATGCTGGCCCAGACCGATACTGAGGCCCCAAGCGACGACCAAATTGCCAACGACCAGGGCACAGTCCAATTCCACCTCATTGGCCAGAAAACCGATGATCCGAAATGGGGCGGGATCATGAACGAAAATCAGGACAATCTTCTAGCGATGGGCGGTCTCATCCACGACTACATGCATACGCACTATCCCGATATCGACTCGAAAAAACTCGACATAAACACCTGGACGAACGTCGTCGGTAACATTCCCGATCTCTCAATCGGAGGGCAGAAGCAGAAAAGCTACTCGAACAAGTTTGCCGGTACATCCGTCTCCGGCACGTTCCTGTCGTTGATTGCCAAAGCGATCGTCACCGACGGGGCATCTTTGCTGACGGACTTCCAGTCCTTCCTGACCGAAATGGGCAACCTGACCTTCAGTGCCAGCAGCAAGGCGCAGCAGTACAAAGCGCTGACCTGCACCTATCAGAGCTACCTTCTCGATAACGGGGCCGGCGGATATTACGATTACGGCGCAATCGTCCTGCGGCAGATCGAGTTCAAGGAGTACTTCCTCGAGTTAAAGTCTTCCTGCTCGTCGACGCAATACGTCAATATCGACATGGACTATACGGAGGTCACAAACCTCATCCAGACCCGGCGCATCAGGAAAGGCGGCGCCGATTACAAAAACTTCCAGGAGCTGGTGAACAAGAATTCCACCGAGCAGTTCAAGAAGGCCAAAAACTTCTTCAACGGCGGCTCCACGCCTCAAAGCGACATCAAACCACAGGTCTGAGCTTCAGATCTCGACCGCGAAAAACGCAGCTCACCAGACACAAACGGTGCGGCTCGGTGCAAAACGTGTCCGCTCGACCCCGGGCGATAGAGCAAACCGGCGACCTCTACCGATGCTCTGTCGCACGGCGGGTGCCGCGTGCCCGCTGCCGCTCGCGGAAGGAACCGACATGAACCCATTTGCGAAAACAGTTGCGGGTCTATTCTTAGTGGTCGGCCCCCAAACCAACAACCCCCTCGAAGCAGAGGGGATTTGCTCTGCCTTGATCCAGAGGCTGTCGGACGACCGGTCGCGCAACCTGGAGCCTAGCACTTGGCAGAATGCCGTGCAGATGGTTCCAAACCAGGTGGAAAGCGCGACAACATCGCAAGCGCTGGACCGTACGATGCCCATCGGAGATTTGCCGGGCGCCCTTGCTTCAATTTGCGCCAATATCGTCGGGGGAAGTCACGCTTCAGCCCTGGCGCAACCCATCGGCTCCTATCTAAGCAAGTTCGGTGAACCGACAGCATTCAACTGTCTCATCCTTGATCAAACCCGCACGTCTCAGATTCACTTATACCTGACGTGCCTGAATGTAACGGATGGCCCCAGTTCGGGGAGTTTCAGGATCGCTTCGACCCTGCTTTCGACGACGCTGGACCTTTCGAACAAGCAAACCCGGACCAACATCACGGAGGTCTTCGGCTCCTTTGGGCCGCCAAGCGACGAACCCTTCTATCTGCGCTTCTTCACCTGATCTGAATGCCAATGACCACCAACACCAACTCGATGGAGGATTCCGATGATCATCGCAGCCTGCACTGACGATCGAATGGTCGAAGACATTGCTCGAGACGCAGCCAAAGGCAACCACCATGTCTTCGGCGAATGGTACAAAGTTTTTGACCGGGACATCCCCGATCTTCGCCCGACGGAGAAACTGTTCATTGTGGCGCACGGCGCAGCATTCGGTGACGAAGGCCAGCCCGTGATCGGCAGCAAGGGGGACGACTTCTACCTGACGGCACGTGACCTCAACAAAAACCTGACCATCTTGCCCGAGGGATATTCCGGCGGCGTGTATGTATATGCCTGCCTCTCGGCAACTCCGGGCGCCGGCGGTCTGAGCTTTGTCGAATCTTATAAGGCACTTATCGGCCCAAGTTTTCCCAAGATGTCCGCCTGGGGCCAGACCGGCAAGCCCTCCGGCCCATTGCCGCCACCGACTGACAAGTCCTGGGTGGAGGCGCGCGGCGGAAAATAGCTTTCGCCGCGCCAGTCTGTTCTTCCCTGCGGAGCGTCATCCGCCAGAGAAGTTTTACCACATTTCACATCACAGTCGACACCAGATGGAGGTAGGAACCATGTCTGATTGGGAGCAAGTCTCTGTTATACACGCTGGCGGAGAAGATCATTTGCTTGAAAATGGAACCGGAAGCGGCAGCGAGACGGTATTCGCCTGCGGCAAGTTCGATTCCAAGAAGCGCCCGAAGAAGGGCGACAAGTACCATATTACCGCAACGCCCAAAGACGAAATCTTCGCGATGGATTGGACTGCGACCTGCACATTTTCGGGCGAGACGTCCGAGTTCAAGGTCGCGTAGAATCATTCAACCGCCAGACGGACCGACCTTCGCAGTGGCGCCTTCCCGGCACTCTCCCGCGCCCGCGTGATGCCACTCAACGCGGGCGCTTCGATTGTCAAACGGGCTTTGCGCCAATACCTTGTGAGCTTACTTCGCCGAGTGCCTGCTTCTGTCCCCAGTCGGAGCTTTGCCGCTGCACTATGGGGGTTTTAAGAGCGCCCGATCACCTCGGCCGTTCCTCGCGGAATTTGCCAGGACAACGCGAGGCTAACTCCGCCGCATGGATCTGACCGTCTGCAGGAACGCGACCAGCGCCCGGCGAGCGCCGCGTGGCTTCCATACGATTGCGAGATCCGCGGTGAGGTCGTCCGGCATTCCCGTCAGGGGCACCATCCCACACCGTCCACCCGCATCGAACGCGCCCTTCGGGCGCGAAGGCCACGCCCATGCCGGCAGCAAGCTCAAGATCGTGTGCATCTGCCGCGCTTCCTGGGCGCACGCGGGGCACGAAGCCGGCCTGCCGTGACTACGCTGGCGCAGGATTTAAGTGAGACTGCAAGCGTACGCACAGTCACGGTCCCCGAGGCGACGCACTACGTTCATCTCGACAGGCCTGAGCGGGGGCGCGGCCGGCTCCTCGCCGAGGTGATCCGCACGCTCGCGCAGCCCGCCGTAACGAAGGCAGCTCACTGAGGAAGCGCGTCGTGTAAGCCATACTCATTTATTTCAGCGCAACGCCGGAAACATGCAGACGGCAGCTGCGACTACCGGCGAAATCACATGGGCGGTCTCGGGATCGCGTAGCATCGCGGCCTGGGGAGAAGGCACTCCGCCGATGTGCGATGGGCGGTAAAATTGGAAGACAAAAACCCCTAAAGTGTTACTGGAAAAGCTAATACCTTCGTATAACATTGACCCTGCATCGACACAGCCTCTAGCATAGCCAGTGCTTGTAGTAGGCTTTGCGGCGGACCTTATTTCCGTGTCCTTGCTTCATACTGCAGGACGAAAGATTGATTAAAGAGCCCTGACCGGAGACGGTCAGGGCTTCACCTCGCGTCCTCAGTTAGTTCGATCCCGGCCTGTCACTGCGAGAGGCGTCGTTTGGGCGACGACTGTACCGTGAGCACCGGACGCAGGACCACTTTGGCCCACAGCGGCAAACAAAGCTGTGTTACCGTGACGCGAGATTGCTTCCGTTCGCTCCGCCCTTTGCGGCCTTGCGAATCTGCTGACTGCGCGATTGTGTTAAAGCAGGTGAAGGTAAAAGGCGGCGTGATGTTGCGCGTAATAAACGGGGCTCCATATTTTGTGCCCCAATTGATGCAGATGACTTGCTTCACGCCGCCACTTGCTTCCAAAACGCTTGTGGTCATTTGCTCCGTTCCCAGTTTCTGCACAACTCCTGCAGCCTCGATCGCAAATCCGCTAGCAGGCGTGGCGACATGGGCACGAAGACTGAATAAGCGCGTGCATCGCAAGCCCCGATTACTTCCAAGCCGCGCCTTCGCCAAGGCGGTGCGGCAATTCAAAATTCGCCAGGAACCACGAGCAACCGACGCGCGCCTCGTTCACTGTCTACAAGTGATTTCTCACCGTCAACGCACGAATTGCACCGAATGATACTGTCCAGTTTGTGGCTGGAAATGGATGCTGGAGTGTTCGATCTCAGCTCGGTCAAGTCCACCGCAAACCCGCCCTGCCGCTTTTCGAGCAGGGAGTCGCGACAGGCTGTGGACCTGTCTAACGGCCGCGTCTGGGCATAGAGCTACCGGCTGTCAGCCGCATTGCGCCAATCTTTGCCTCGGCTTTTCTGGTCTCGCCACACTCATCAAGCGGTGCACAGCCAAAAATTGTAGAGCACACCCTTGGCCTAGCCATCGTTAGAATCTCCACATTCGCTCAAGTGAGAGGAAATTCTCAATGTATCACTTCAACGTCGAAGACATGACCTGCGGCCACTGCGTCGCCACGGTCGAGAAGTTTGTCAAGACCGTCGAACGGAAAATGCTCAAGCGCCTGGCGGCTGAATAGTTCTGCGGCGGCAGCGGCGGGTTGGCGGACTGGGCGAGCTTTGGATGCGTCAGCCAGCCGAGGCCAGAGCGCGGTCGATGATCATTGTGCAATGCGACAACAGAACACTGACAGGACTCAAGTTCCAACGCCTAGTCTGGAAGCGGAAGAGGCTCCAGCCTCCGTGGTAGCGTCGAACTTGCCGCAGTCATTCGCGCAATCGTGGTCCAGATTGGACGTGCCAGCACCTCTACGGAACGGCGATGCTCCGGCCGAACAAATTGCTCAAGCGCGGCGGCGTCTCACGCCTTTCTGAGTTCCTTCCGGACGAGGAGGATCGTGGGGTCGTCGGGATCGGTCACGGTGGTAAATCCCATCTGCTGCTCGACTTCAATCGCCGCACGGTTCTCGCGCCGTTCGATGGACTCGAGCACCTTGACGCCCTTCGCCTGGGCGACCTTCGAGAGAAAACCCAGGAGCTCCCAGCCAACGCCGCGATTCTTGTAGTCCGACCGAATGCTGATCGCCACCTCGCCACGCTCGAACGCGGGATCACAGGCTAGCATGGCGGTGGCGATCAGCAGATCGCCGCTTTCGCCGAAAGCCAAGTAATTCTCCGTCCGGACGTGATCGACGTCGGTGAGGGCCGCGATACGCTCCTTGCCAACCTCGTTCAGGCCAGCAAGATATCGGAAACTCAGGTCCTCTTTGGTGACATGGGTAAAGAATTCGGCAAGAATCGGCTTATCTGCAGTCCGAACGGGCCTGACGTGTATCTTGACGCCGGTTCGCGTCATCAGATTTGCGGTCCAGTTTTCCATGGTGTTCTCCTTTGGCTGGCGTTCTCCCTGCCGGCAAATGCAAACGGAAGATGATTGCTGAACGTTTAGTCGAAGTAGAACGGAACGCATTGTTCCGGATCAATCTACTCTTCAGCCTTTGAGCGCGCACGCCCGAACATGTGAAAGACCGCATCGGGCGACCTCTGCTTTGGCGGCGTTGCGCGGCTTCTCCGTCCGCATACCGCTATGGAAGTCGAGGCAGTGCCGGCACGTCGAGCGCGAACGCCGGCAATCAGGTCGTTGCAAGACGTCAGTTATCCGGGCAATGCGGCTATAGACGACAGTCCCCTTCCTTGAAGCGTTCGGGCGCCGGCAGGCGTACGAAAGCGACCAAGCAAGGAACCCGCAGACGGCAAGATAGCTATCGGGTTTCGGATTTCCGCCTGTCTTGTCAATGGCGCGACCGTCTTCAAGAAGCGCCGGGATGGATCCGGCTATGTGACTTTGTTTTCCCCTCGCGCGGTGTTGCTGGTTCGTCGCGCGGTTGGACCCGCACCTTTTACGTTCGAGCATGGGCGTGGACGCGTGTGGGCCACTCGCCGGAGGTTGAACGCCTGTGACTGAAGGCCGAATCATACCGTGCCGGGTCATGAGACAGTCTCCCGGTTCGGCAGGGTTTTGTTTGGCGATCCACGCAGCTGCCTCCACCGTTCGAACATCTCGATGATCATCATGCGCCGCCGCAGCATGGGCATTGCGGCCGGAGCCGTCGGGTTCATCCGGGGTATCGTCATCAGGTGGCGCGGCGACGTTGAGCAGTTCGCGAGCGAGCGCGGGGCTGGCCTTGCGGGCGGAGCCGGCGAGCAGGCCTCAGTGCCGAATGCGGTGGAAGGCACGCGGCAGAACATTGATGAGGAAGCGGTGGATGAACTCGTCGGTTGCGAGCCTCGTCACCTGCTGACGGTCGGCGCCACAGGCCGCAATCCTCGCAAGCCTCGACTTGGCCACTGAGGGCTGCGGTGCGACACTGCTCAATTGCCGACCTTGAGTTGCTGCAGGCTCAGATGACCTGCATGGTCCGATCGGTAGGCAGACCCGGTTAGTCGGAAGATGTCGGCGAGCTCCAACCAATGGGCGATATCTCTCCCGGCTTGAACAGGCCGAGTTTGTCGAGAGGGCTCGTCACCGTTCGCACCGTGCGGATCGCGGCCTTAGTGTAGAAGGCGGTGTTGTTCAGCTTGGCGTGCCCGAGCAGGACCCGAATGATCCGGATGTCGGTGCCGACTTCCAATAGGTGGGTGGCGAAGCTGTGGCCTAGCGTGAGCGGCCGATGCGCTTGTCGGCGGCCTGGACCGCCCTGGCGACGATGCGATAGAGCTGCCGCGTGCTGATCGGCTTCATTGCATGCTGTCCTGGGAACAGCCGGCCGTCGCGATGCATCACGCCCGAGTGGTGGAAGTCGGGCGTGATGCATCGCGCATATCACATCAATGTCCCGCCGCCTTCGACCGTCCCCGTCGCGGGTTCACTCGGTGAAGATCGAAAAACGAGAAGTGCTTTGATGAATCCCAAGAAGATGGAAGCGTTAGTCTGGCATCCCCTTCGGCCCATCGCACACTCGCCGCTGGCCTCTTGCTGTTGTTCAACGAGCCGCTCGCGATGGTAAACCGCAGATCTATGAATGTTGCCCTGATCCAGGGAAAGAACCGTCAATGCTGTAACCATCTGGCCTGACCTCCATCGCATATGCGCTGTAGCAACAGGCTCGTTCAACAGGTCTCTTCCTGTCTTGAATCGCTTCCCTAAAAGTTCCGAAATCGCCGGTGACAGTAGCGTTTCTCTATGTTTCGTCCAGCTCCAAACCGGATAGTTAGCCGACCACTCTGGTGATGCGGCCGAAATGGCCCGGGGATCAGCCTTCCTTCAGGCCGACCTTGCGTAACCCTTCGAGCAAGGCGGCGGTCCTCGTCGGGTCCTTGCGAGGTTGTCCGGCCTTGATGCGGGCGATTGTGACCTCCGGAACACGTCGCCTTAGCTCACGCAGATACCGATCCGCCTCTTCCATTCGGCCAAGATGGGCATTCGCTGCGATCAGCACCCAGAGGTTCGGATCGAAATTCGGATTGCTCGCGAGCGCGCGAGCGGCCCAGGTAATCGCCTCGGCATAGTTGCCGTGGATCAAGTGCACGTCTGCAATACCGCAGAGCGAGAAGTGAGCGCCGCGGTCCCCCGGGCTCAACCGGCTTGCCCTTTGAAAGTGGGTCAGGGCCTCGTCAAGGCTCCCGCAATGCAGGTGCGCAAGGCCGGCCCGGACTACGACCATCAGGTTGTTTGGATTAGCCTCCGCCGCAGATTGCAGGACCGCCAAGGCCCAATCGTAGTCCTTTGCGGTTTGCAGCAGGGCGACGCCGCAATGCGCCATCACCATCGCATCTCCCGCAGCATGTTCGAGCCCGCGCCGCGCCAGCGCCACACACTCTCCTACATCGTCCTCACCAAGCGATGGCCAACCCATCGTGTGCCGATGCTCGAGCGCCCACGCGGCATGGGCGAGCAGAAGAGCATTGTCGGGCTCGGCCTCAATGCCTCTCATGAGGAGGGCGTAAGCCTCCGCATTGTCAAGTTCAGACTCCGTTGAGATTTTTGCCAGCGCTTGCAGATAGATATCGTAAGAGGCAGTGCTCCCCGGCCGGTCTCGACGTGAGCGTTCGATCTCGGCCGCTTGAATATGCGGCTCAACCAGTGACACGACGCTCTCGGCTATTCGGTCCTGGAAAACGGACACATCATCAAGTTCCTCATCGAAGCTATGCGCCCAGAGATGTGTGCCACTGCCGTCAACGAGCTGTACCGAGATTCTCAATCGGCTGCCCGGACGCCTTATGTTGCCTTGGAGCATATAGCCGACACCGAGTTCCTTGGCGACCAATCGTACGTCAGGAAATCGCAAATTGTTGAAAAAGGATGCGTTGCGCGCGACCACGGCGAAGCTTCTGAAGCGGCTGAGCGCGGTGATGATCTCATTGACAACGCCGTCCGCGAAATAACCCTGGTCAGAACCGCCATCAAGATTGATAAATGGCAGAACCGCCAGTGCGGGCCTGGTTGACGTCAGACTGGAAGCTCCCGCATAAGCCGTGACTAGGCGATAGCCAGCCCGAGGTATTGTCGTGATCCACTCACGCCCGTCGGGAGACGGTCCAAGCGCCTTTCGCAAACTTGCGATCTGTACGGTAAGGTTGCTGTCCTCGACAATCGTGTTCGGCCAACCTCGTTCGATCAGTTCGGCCTTGGATACGATCCCGCCCCTGGCTTCCAGCAATGCTTGGAGAAGCGCGAGACCGCGGGAGCCGATTTCCACCGACTCTCCCTTCCGCCGCAGTAGCCCGCTGCGGGGATCCAGCACGAAGTCGCCGAAAGTATATAGCGGTTCCACCATACCGAGAATATAGCCGACCCTGTGCAGATCAGGAACCAAGTACGATGCCGCCACGCACGTGAGCCAGTTTTTTGGCCGACACAGCCCAGTGTCAATTCCTTCCAGGCGATATGTTACGCGATGCTTCTAGCACGAAACGCGAACATCCTCGCGATAACGCGTGCCCTTGAAGAACGGTTCTCTCGACCCGTTGCAGGCATCTACCATTACTGACCGGAATGTCTTGTGCCGGCCTCACATCCGCTCCGCCGCCGCAGTGAGGCCTGCAGCGTCGCGGGGCTGTCGCCGTCCAAGAGCGAGACAAGGAGGGCAATCGCAGCGCGAAGCGTTCGCACGGACGGCGAGGTTATCGAGGACCTTGATCCCGTCGTACCGGCGCAGGCACCTGCCTGCCCGGCTTTCTCTCGGCGGTAAACGACACGCAGTCGTGGAACGAAAGGTCTGCGCCGGAACGAGAGCCCGGCGCACGTCTGCTTCTGGCGCGGGTCGCTCCTTCCGAAGCGGCCAGCTAAACGACCCATGCTCCACGCGATACCAGCTGATCAGTGGCGCACGCAATCGAGTGACGGCTCACCCTGATAAAGATCAACTCGTGAAACTACGCCCAATCGTTCTTCCCGAGCTTAAGACAAGATCCGGACGGCTCGCCTGAAGGCGGCTGTCACTGCCAATCGAGAACTCATCTTGCTCTACTAGAGCATCGGCCGGCAGATCTTGGCGCGCCAGGTCGCAAACCTTCACCTTCGTTGCCAGCCAGCACTACCTCGCGTCGGCGGCCAGGACTACTATCTCGATCTTATGTCCCATCATTTACGACTGCGTTGTTTCGTCAGCGTCGAACTCAAGATAGAAAATTTCAAACCGGAGTTCGACGGGTGGCCTGAAGGCGGCATCACTGACAAGCATTGGGGAAGTCTCAACCGCCGGTCGTCGTCCTGAATAGCCGAAGATCAACGCATGCAGTGCGACAGCTGCTATACGCAAGCAATGACTCCCTTTCCACCGCAAACATCGTTTTTCTACCTTTTTGAGGGAATTCGGTCAGGACATTAAGGAGGTTCTCGTGACGATTTTTCTTTGCTCCGCCTGCGGCACCTCTTTCGATGAAGGAGAGCACTTGCCAAAAACATGCCGGATCTGCGCTGACGAACGACAATATGTGCCAGCCTCGGGGCAGGCTTGGACCACGATGGAGGATCTTGCTCTGGATCACCGCAACACGTGGCTCCAACTTGAGCCGGACCTAATCGCAATCCAGACTGTTCCCGCCTTCGCCATCAACGAGCGTGCCCTGCTTCTGCGTACGCCGGCCGGGAACGTGCTCTGGGATTGCATAGCTCTCCTTGACGAAGCAACGAACGCAATCATCCATGCGCTTGGGGGCTTGACCGCTATCGCCATCTCACACCCTCACTACTACACGACGATGCAGGACTGGGCCGTCGCGTTCGACGCACCGATCTATCTTCACGCTGCGGACAAGGATTGGATCTGCCGCCCTTCCGATCACATCCGCTTATGGGAAGAGGATGCTCTCGTCCTCTCCTCCTCTGTCACGCTTGTTCATGGCGGCGGTCATTTCGGCGGCGGCACAGTGCTTCATTGGACGGGTGAGGATGGGCACGGTGTTCTGCTCGCCGGAGATATCGTCCAGGTCACTCCCGGAGCCGATCATGTGTCGTTCATGTGGAGTTATCCAAACATGCTGCCGCTAAGCGCCGCGGAAGTAAGGAGTGTCGCCGATCGGTTGGCGCCGTGGCGTTTTGAAAGGATCTATGGGGCTTTTTCCCACCAGAATGTTCGACAAGGCGGTCATGATATGGTTGCGCGCTCCGCGCACCGTTATATTGAACGGATTCAGGGCCCCGGCCGGTAACAAACAAGCTGTAGGTATTTTCCGGTTCCGCCAGCTACGGTAAAGCCTCCTCCCGCGCCCGGCGACAAATCATGTGACCCTCACGCTGCCTGGGCCTTACCACGTCGAAGACGAGCAACGGGTCCGCGCAACAGGTCATGACGGCTTTAACGTCGCGTGCGGTGATAGCGGCCGCCCATGCCTGAATCGTGTCCTCTGCGGTGATTGGTGCTTTTGTCTATGTCATCGCTTCACTCGTCTTCTTGAGGAAGCCATTTTGACCTATGATGCCGCGGGGCTTCCGCCAGCAATTCGCCGAATTCGCATGCAAATCGCCAGAGCTAAGACTTGGACGAGAAAGATCTAGAGCTGATATCGCTGTTGCGCAGGAACGCCGGCGCCCCGATCGGCTCGCTGGCGCGGCACATCAGGTTGCCGCGCAACGCCACCCAGCACCGGTTGGCTCGTCAGGAAGGAAGCGGGGCGCTGGCCGGCTATACGTTCGTCCAGGGGTCTCCCCGCGCCATCGCCCAATCCGCACCTCTTCGTGCCCGCTCCGAGAGCGGCAAAACGTGCAACCAATTCGCGCTGCGGGTGAAAGCAATCCTATTCGTCATGCGGATCGATTCCCTGGCTGCCGAAATCGATCTGCTCGTCAGCATCGATGCCGATTCAATCGAGAGTGTCGAGGATATGCGCCGCAAGTCGCTTCCGTTCCCGGCATCGCGACCGTTACCACCGCGCTGGTCATGCGTTACCATCTGTGAGCCGCACGCGCGCGGATTCAATGTCCGGCAAGCCGGGCGAAGGAGATTTGAATGGCCAAGGACCTGTCGAAGCGGCTTCTCGCCATCGTGGATGCGCTGCCGCTGCGGCCGGGCATGCGCGTGCTGGAGATCGGCTGCGGGCCTGGTGCAATGGCCCGTGAGATCGCGGGGCGGATTGGCGGCGGGCACGTTCTCGCCATTGACCGATCCGCCAAAGTGATCGAGCAGGCACGATCCGCATCGCAGGCGGAGATTGAATCCGGAAGGCTGAGCTTGCGCCAGGTTACCGCTGAGGAATTCGAGCTGGGAGCGGGTGAGATGCCGTACGATATCGCAGTCGCCGTGCGCGTCGGTGCTCTGGACGGACGCCACCCCGAAGCGGGGCGACGGGCGAAACGCCGTGTTGCGGCGGCGTTGACGCCGGAAGGACAACTGTTCATCGACGGAGGCGATCCACTGCGCACGCTCTTGCTGGACGATTGATCGTTCTTTCACCATTGTCTTGCGGCATTCGCATTTCGTACAACGCTCAAGTTCTGCGGCAGGTATGCAGTCAGGCCCTCTGCCCAGAGCGTCTTTTTGTACCGGCGGCCGCTTCGACCCGCTCGGCCAACGTCGGCTTTTTCGTGTGAGACCATCGTTAGCATCTTGGCTGGACCTTCCGGCATTCGACGGCAGGAGACGCCGGGCCCGTTGTAGCATGGCCAGCTTACTGCTTTCTCTTGCCGCCGGTCACCTTCGCCGGATCACCGTTAAGATAGTGTCGACCGTGGCTCGGCATTTAGCCTCCGCGACATCAACCCGAGAGCGTCACGCAGGCCACTCAATCGGCTGCGAAGCAGTAGAAGAGACCGTCTCCGCCTGTAGTCTTGAACGCCTCGATTGAGCAGCCGCCTCGCGTCGAATGCGAAGAGTTCCAGGATTTGGCTGCGGCGGAATCGTCCAATCCGGTGCGATCGCTGTGGCCCACCATAGCAGCACCCTCCGCACCTCCCATGGTCCAGTTTCCGCATGTTTCCGGCGCAGCACTTCCATCGACCTTAGAGCCAGTCAGTATGTCGTGCCGGTTAGGATTGTCGCCGCGGCCGGGAATGATTTCACCTTTCTCGTTGAGAGCGGTTTGCTTCGTTATGTTATTGCCATCACTGTGAAGCGAGGCGACATCGTCGGCGATCTTTTTACCCTTGGCGTTGTGCCAGGGGCCGGCGCCAATCCGGTCTTTGGCGTTCTCGCTATCGGTGGAAAGATACGCTCTCCAGGTTTTGCCCGTGGAGCCGGACGCCGTTGCCAGAGTATTGCAATAGGCGTCAGCCCCAGTGAGCCCTCCCAGATCACCGCCCTTTCCCGGGTTGGCACTGGTGACGAAGAAGCTCATGGTGGGTTCTTGGGCGCCCGCCGCGAGCGGCGACAAAAACAAGGCGGTCAGGACCAAAGCAAGCCTGCGTATCATGACGTTCCTCCCAGATATTCGCCGTCAAGCATATCGCTGTAGCCTGCCGACGCAAACTCGAAATCTTGTGACCCACCGGTTCCCAACAGGCGAGGCTTTGGCGAAGATATGGGAGCGCCGGCAAGCATGCAGGTTACGTTTCGAACCTAGACCTCGGACTCTAAGCTTCAAGACAGGCACCGTTCTACCAGTTGTACCTAGTCGCGCTCTGGCGGATCAGCTCGATGAGAACGCGCAGTTTGGCTGGCATGTGGCGGCGTTGGGCGAAGTAAAGGCTGAGCCCCGCGTAATGGGGAGACCAGTCTTCCAAAACGGGAATGAGATTGCCTGAAGCAATATGTGGCGCAAGCGCGTGCTCACCCAGAAAGGCGAGGCCGAAGCCGGCAAGAGCTGCCTCCAGGATAAGGTCAGACCCGTCGAACGTTAGGTGACCGGTGACAGCAATCGACTGTGTTTCGCCTCGCTTTTCAAACTCCCAGCGATAAAACCTCCCGCTCGTCATGCGCATCTGGATACAGATGTGTTGCGAAAGATCACCCGGCACGACTGGCTTTTGACGACCGTCGAAATAGCGTGGGGATCCAACGACGACAGAACGCATTTTGGGGATGATCGGCACGGCAACCATGTCGGGTGAGATCGAATCCGTCAGGCGGATGCCGGCATCGAATCCCTTACCGATTACATCGACAAGCGCATTCTCGGTAACGACCTCTATATCGACCTCTGGGTATCGGCGGCTATACTCGAGAATAAGCGGCTGCAGCAGAATGCGCGCTGCGCCCGGCGCCATATTCAGACGAAGTCTCCCGGAAGGACGCTCTGAATGTTCGCCCACATTCTCGATGGCTTTCTCGAGCGTCTGCAGCGCCGGCGCAATCTCAGACAGGAATTGCTCGCCAGCCGCAGACAAGGCCACGCTACGCGTGGTGCGGTTGAACAGCCTGACGGCAAGGCGCTCCTCAAGCGCGGCGATCGCATGGCTCAAGGCCGATGACGACATACCAAGCTCTCGCGCTGCTGGCCGGAACCCGCCGTGACGCGCAACTGCGGCAACGGCTTCTAGCTCGACGAGGCTTGCCCTCATTGCGCGATCCAGTTCATCAGCGCGTCCAATTTTGTCCAACTACCCGCAACACCTAGCGCATGCCATTTTTGCTGTGAAGTCATCTCGAGCTTTCACAGGAGAAGAAACGTGCACATCATCGATCGAACCTACATCGACGGCAAGTTCATCGAGCCTCATGGGGACGAATGGGCGCCACTGTTCAATCCGGCGACCGAAGATCAAATTGGTAGCGTGCGGCTCGCGGACGCGCAGGACGCAGACCGTGCGGTCGCCGCCGCCAAAAGGGCATTTTCGACCTTCTCGAATACGGCGAAGGAAGAGCGGATCGACATGCTGAACCGCTTGCATGCTGCGGTATTGGCGCGAACCGACGATCTCGCCTGCGCCATGCGCGAAGAATATGGCGCGCCATCCAATTTCATCGGCTTTTCTGCACCAAGGGCAGGCATGGTCTTTCTGGAGATGGCAAGAACGCTGAAAGACTATGAATTTCGACGTCGGATGGGAAGCGCCGACGTGGAGATGCGGCCCTCAGGGGTTGCCGTCGCGATCACGCCCTGGAACAGCAATTATAGTTTTATCTGCGGCAAGCTATCTGCCGCCATTGCTGCCGGCGCAACGATGGTGATCAAACCATCGGAAAAGAGCGCTCTTCAGACCCAGGTGATCACCGAGTGCCTTCATGCTGCGGGCCTGCCCGATGGCATATTCAATATTGTTACCGGATACGGAAACGTCGTTGGCGCGGCTCTGACGACCCACCGCGACGTTTCGAAAATCACCTTCACAGGTTCCACAGCGACCGGGCGCCGGATCGTCCAAACCGCCGCAGCCACCATGAAGCGTGTCACCATGGAACTCGGCGGCAAATGTCCGACTGTCATTCTGGACGACGCCGATCTTGAGGTCGTCATCCCGCAGGTGCTGGCAGCAGGGTTCCGAAACAGCGGGCAGGCATGCATCGCCGGAACTCGCATCCTCGCTCCTGAAAGCAGACTCAACGAGATCGAGGAACGTCTCAGCCACACGGTCAGGGAGTTCAGGGCAGGATACCCTGCAGACGACCAGGTCCAAGTAGGTCCAATGGTAAGCCAAAAGCAGTGGGATCGCGTACAAAGCTATATCCGATTAGGACAGGAAGAAGGTGCCAGACTGCTTGCAGGCGGCGAAGGTCGGCCGGAAGGGCTTCACCGCGGCTGGTTCGTTAAACCGACCATCTTTACCGGCGTTCGCAACGACATGCGCATCGCCCGCGAAGAGATCTTTGGACCGGTTCTCTCACTGATCCCCTATAGGGATGAGGAAGACGCCATCGCAATCGCAAACGATACCGATTACGGCTTGCAGGCGCACGTCTTTTCCTCTGATGTCGAGCGGGCGAAACGCGTCGCGAACCAGATCGAAGCAGGCCGCGTGTTCATCAACGATGCGCCGCATGACCCGCTGGCACCCTTTGGCGGCTTCAAGCAATCCGGTATCGGGAGAGAATTCGGTGTGTTCGGACTCGAGGCATTTCTCGAACCTCGCGCCGTACTGTCATGACGATATAAATACTGCGCAGCTAGAGGGCTGCGCGGTATTATATTCAGTACCCCCCGGCGACCTTGCGGTCGAGGAAGTCGTGAATGAGCGGCGTCGCCACACTAACGAAATGACCGGAGAACTTCGACACAGGCTCTCAAAAGTGACGCGGCGTACGTCTCCTCTACCCTCTCCGGCATCAAGAGACCGGTCGCTCTAGTTGGACATTCATATGGCGGCCACGTTATTTCCGGCGCGGCAGTTGGACATGACAACGTGAAAGCTTTGGTATACGTGGCGGCTTTTGCTCCGGAAGCTGGCGAAAGTGCCATTAAACTCAGCGAGAAATTTCCCGGAAGCACCTCCGGTCCCACGCCCGCCGACCCAGTAGCCTTGCCTGACGGCGGTCATGATCTCTATATCGAGCAGATGAAGTTCCGCAAACAATTCGCGGGCGACCTGCCCCTTAAGGAAGCCAAGCAAATGGCCGCAAGTCAACGGCCAGTCGCGGAGGCTGCCCCTAAGGAACCTGCCGGGGAGCCTGCCGAAAACGATCCGTCGTAGTTTGTGTACGGCGACGCACAAAAATATTCCGCCCAAGGCGCTGAAATGGATGGCAGAACGCGCGAAGTCGAAAGACACCGTCGTTGTGAAGGGCCGCTCGCATGTAGC
This sequence comes from Sinorhizobium medicae, assembly GCF_007827695.1. Lineage (GTDB taxonomy): Bacteria > Pseudomonadota > Alphaproteobacteria > Rhizobiales > Rhizobiaceae > Sinorhizobium > Sinorhizobium medicae. Next base: position 86,520 of record NZ_VITA01000021.1, read on the forward strand.
GATGGTCTCTCATCCGAATATTGTGGCGGGTCTGACCGAAAAGACCGCCAAGACCGCTTCCAACTAACCCTCCGCCTCCGGCATCCGATTGCCGGAGGCTCAGTATCCGCGGCGTGTCACCCTAGACGGTAGTGGGGGCCTCTTTTTTTGGGCTGTCCGGCGTTCTAAAGGTCGCGGTCATGCCGAATGGCCTATTACCACCGCCGAACGGTTGATCGGACGCCACCACGCGCCCTGCCCCTGTAAGTTCGATGTCGCAGCATCGGCCGGTTGCCGTAACGTTGAACGGCTCAGGTTCAATCGCAATGATTGCCCCCAAGTGTTACCGGCACAGCGTTTACCAAAAGCTCCGTTTTAGGCCGGAAGCTGTCAGCGGCCATCCGCGTGCTCTTCTTCCGCATCACTTACAAGATCAGTGCGAAATAATATCGATCTGCCGCGCTAGAGACACACGCTGAAGATCTCACGCCGCGACTGAGCTCCCCTCATGCCAGCTCTCACGGAGAACCCGGGATCCTTCCACCCTTCTTCCCAAAGGATCTATGGGCGGCCAGATCATTCTGCCCTTGCGGGAACTGCTATGCCAAGCCCACATACGAGTTTCGTTTGCACGACACATCTTGGTAATTGGCTGCTGAGTAAAGCACGGTCAGGGTTAATGCTGGGGGATTGGCAATGCGCTATGGCCGCCGCAATAAACGGCGACCACTGGGTAAGTATGTTAGCGCATGGTCCGGAACGCCGCCCGAACTTCCTCCGTGAAGATTGTAGGCTGCTCCCATGCGGCAAAGTGGCCGCCGTTCGGAACCTTATTGAAATAGATGAGGTTGCCAAAAGCCCGCTCAGTCCAAGATTTTGGAGCTTGATAGATTTCTCCCGGAAAGACACTAACTGCGACGGGAACAGAAGGTATCTTTTCAAGCGCATTGAAGTTGTTGGTGTGGTCTTCCCAGTAAATCTTGGCAGACGAGGCACCCGTCTCAGTAAACCAATACAGCGAAATGTCATCAAGCATTTCGTCGCGTGTAAGGACCTTTTCGGGCTGCTTGTTGCTATACGTCCACTCAGCGAACTTGTCATACATCCAAGCGGCCATTCCGATCGGCGAATCTACGAGCGAATAGCCAATTGTCTGAGGTCTTGTGACCATCATTTGTGCGTACGCGGCGCTGCCACGATAGAAAATCGCGAGCTTGTCGAAACATGCACGCTCCTCATCGGTGAGATCAGCGGGTGCGGGAGCTCCGGCGGCCAGAATTGGCACGATCTCTTTGGGAACGATTGCGGGCATGTTGAGGTGAATACCAATAAGACCAGGAACGTTCTGGTGCGCCATGCGCTGAGAGATGACCGATCCGCAATCACCGCCCTGAGAGACGAACCTTTCATATCCCAATCGGTTCATGAGCGTGCCCCAGGCGCGACCGATATGGTCCGAACCCCAGCCGCGGACGTTCGGCTTTCCCGAGAAGCCAAAGCCAGGAATCGACGGAACTACCAGATGGAATGCGTCCTCCTCTGTGCCACCATGCGCGGTGGGATTTGTCAACGGATCAATGACTTTGAGCATCTCCAGCACTGAGCCGGGCCAACCATGCGTCATAATCAGCGGCAGGGCGTCTTCGTGTTTTGAGCGGACGTGAATAAAGTGAATGTCGAGGCCCTCTATTTCTGTAATAAACATTGGCAGCGCGTTGAGTTGTGCTTCGACTTTTCGCCAGTCGTAGCCATCTGCCCAATAGTCGACGAGACTACGCAGACGATCGAGCTGGACTCCTTGGGAATCATCTGCAACGTTCTCCCTTGCGGGCCAGCGAGCCACGGCAAGCCGCTGTCTGAGTTCCTGTATCGCGCTGTCGGGAATATTGACTTTAAAGGGTCGGATCTCGTCCGCCGCACTACTGGCAGCAAACGACATGGGGGGCTTCAACATGGATGCCGCGCTGACAATCGCGGCAGCCGCCATAAAACCGCGTCGGCTCAAGGAATTAGACGACATAGAAAGACTCCATTTGAGTTAAAAAACGACTCCCAAGCTGTGCTCTCCAGATGTATCGCCGATGTTCAACAATCAACGCAGAATTGTATCTTCGCATGTCTCAGCAACGGCTGCGTACATTGCCTGACAAATTCCAGTACTGGGTTCAGAGAAGCCCTTCGGAAAGGCCGAAGGATCGCGCGGCCAATGCAATGCTCGACGCTAGATCAGTCTCATCGTCGGGATGGCGCTCAACTTCGCTTGGGCGCCTTCGGCATCTCCGACGGAATCGATGCAGATCTCGAAAATATTGCGTACCTCCGGTTCAGCGGGATCTGCCATGACCGCTCAGTCTAATCCGTTCCGCCTCCCCGGCCATATCGCACATTCGGAGCCTTTACTGCGATTCGGGTCGCCAGACCCGCGTAACCTTGCGACTCACCCATGGAAGCCTTCCACGTTTCGGACTATCGCCTGAAGAAGCTGTCGGCCTGTCGCCAATCCGATTCGCATCGGTATGATCACACCTGCAGGCTGGAAGACCGGCTCATGGCGCAGATGCGTGAGCTCGAGCAGCAGCATGAATCGCGGGACCGCAAGACATATCTTCCCCCTTCGAGCGCTTCGAGTGGATCTTCTGCGTTCGCCTCACACGCGGGGGCAAACGAACCGCAATCACGCTTTCTGACGCACTCACCCGCGTGCCTTGCACTCCGTAACCTGAGCGGCGCATTCGACGGCATCGTCATTCTATTGCGAGAGCTGGCGACCGCCTTTTCGTGGTCGGGCACCGCCATCATTGGCATCGACTATGCTTTGAAAGCAGGTGGAGCACCTGATAACCGCTTCGCCATCTGCAGCCAGGTATTCGGTGCGGAAGGCTCTGGACTTGTGTTCGTCGTCTTCAATGCGTTCTGACGCGGAGAACGTCGAACTCGTCCATGTGCAGCAAAATTGCAGCTGGAGCGGATATCTCATCTCAGCCCCTCAGCATCCGCATGGTCGCAGCACTGCATTTCAACTCGGGCTACATGAGACTCTGCTCTGGGCACAGGGCAATCTCCGTGTGGTTGCGGATGGTAAAGACCATTACAAGGAGGATAAGGGCATGTCCAAACCTACCTTGCTCCGCACTCCTACGCGGTACGCCTGTTCATGTGACTCGACTCGTCATTAACAACGTCGGTGCATAACCACACTATGGATGTTGGCGTGCATGGCGCTGCCGCGCTATCTCGGAGATACGCTTATGACGGCGTTCCGATCGCGGAAATAGCCCACGCAGCCTGCCTTAGTTGCACGAATTTTAGCAGGTGACCTGCGACGCGTGGGAGTACGCAAGTGCGCTTCAAGGTGATCGGGAGGTGCTGCATCACATACGTTCCGCCGCCGCGGCGAGGCCTGCAGCGTCGCGTACTCCAGACTGATAGGCACCAATCAGCCTCGCTGCGAGTATTGCAGCCTCCTCGGACTTCAGTGGTAAGGCCCGCAATTGCAGTTCGTTAAGGAAAATGCCTTCGATCAACTCGAGCTCGTCAGGCCCTAGTGGATCAAGGGTGGATACTCTTTGGGGTCTCATTAGCTCTCCTCCCGGGACTGGCGACCGCCTCGGGGAAAGTCTACGCGTCTTTGTCTACATGGCGAGTCAATACTTCGCCCCGAGGACAAAGCGTCCGGAAACGTACGTTCACCGTCGGATTGGAGACGACTGGCCTTTCAGAATGCTGCTGCTTGCACATAGTCGATGGGCAGCCGGCATGCTAGAGTTATGTAACATGATCCGCAATTTTTGGCAGAAAGATGCCGACTGAGCCGCGGCCCCCGGCTCCCATTGAGGGGAAGGCAATGGCAATTCCAGTCCAAGCTGCGGTTGACAACCAGTTGTTGGACTTGCTTCCGGAGCCCGACCATAACCAGATTGCTCCTGACCTCGCCTATGTCAAAGTGGCTAGGGGCGCTCTTATTGCTAAGGCCGGCGCCCCCATAGACCATGTTTATTATCTCACGTCCGGGGTTGGCTCCCTGGTCGCCTCGACGCCTGAGGGTGATCTGAACCCTTCAAACTGGACCAGTTTTGGTTAGAGTTTTCCGGTGCATTTTCCTGGCTGGGAAAGGAACGGAAGACGATGAAGGTATCGCA
>NZ_VITA01000022.1 GCF_007827695.1 Sinorhizobium medicae
ACCGACGAGAGAGGAGCAGCCGCCTCGAAACTCGACACGATGCACACGATCGTGCTGCCGTTCGTCGACGAGATCATCGCACCGATGATCTTCTCGCTGCCGGTCCAGCTTCTCGCCTACCACACCGCCGTCATCATGGGGACCGACGTCGACCAGCCGCGCAACCTCGCCAAATCGGTGACGGTCGAATGATCATTCGTCCGGACACCGAAGGCGACGACGAGGCGATCCGGCAGATTACCGAGGCGGCTTTCGCCGGTCAGCCCTATAGCAGCCAGACGGAGGCTCGGATCATCGATCGGTTGCGCTCCGAGGACGCGCTGACTCTGTCCCTCGTCGCCGAGGAAGAGGGCGAGATAATCGGCCACATCGCTTTCTCGCCGGTGACGATCGCCCCCTTTGCGGTCGGCTGGTATGGGCTTGGTCCGGTAGCGGTGCGGCCGGACCGGCAAGGACACGGCACAGGCAGTGCACTTGTGCGCCGCGGGCTCGATATGCTTCGCAAGGCGGGAGCCTCAGGCTGCGTGCTTGCGGGGGATCCGGCTTTCTATGGGAGATTCGGGTTCCGAAATGAACCTGCGCTGGTGTATGAGGGTTGTGCGCCGCAATATTTCATGGCTCTACCCTTGTCGGGAGCATTGGTTTCCGGCACCGTCACATATCATCCCGCCTTTGGAGCGGAATGACGGATCGATGGCAACGGCATGACGGACAGTTCCAAAAGCGGCATCATCGCGGCACGACTGCGCAATTACTTCTTCACGGGCCTCATAATCTGCGCGCCTCTGGCGATCACGGTATGGCTCGTCCGATCGTTCATCGAGTGGGCCGACGGCTGGGTGAAGCCGTATTTGCCGAAGTTTTATAACCCGGACAACTATCTGCCGATCGCGATCCCTGGATTCGGGCTGCTCGTTGCGGTGATCGTCATCACTCTGGTCGGCTTTCTGACCGCCAACCTTGTGGGCCGTTCGATCATCAATTTCGGCGAGTCGCTTCTTAATAGAACGCCGCTCGTCCGCTCCATCTACAAGTCGCTGAAGCAGATCTTCCAGACCGTGCTGCAGGACCAATCGTCGTCCTTCAAGAAGGCAGGGTTGATAGAATATCCCAGCCCCGGACTCTGGTCGCTCGTTTTCATCGCCACGGACGTCAAGGGCGAGATCGCAGCAAGATTCGACGAGCGCGGCATGGACATGGTGACGGTCTTCCTGCCTCCGACACCGATCCCCACTGCCGGCTTCCTGCTCTTCGTGCCGCGCGACAAGATCATTCCCTTGCAGATGAGCGCAGAAGATGCAGCAAAGCTGCTGATTTCCGGAGGCCTCGTCGCCCCCGATTACAGCCCTCTGGCCAACGCGCCGCAGCTTGCGATCAAACAGCAGGAGAGCGTTTGAGGGGCGCGCCGGATGATCAGCCGGCGCGGAGGAACCGGATCGCCTCGTCGCGACGGAAGAGATACAGAAGCATCCTGAGCGCCGCACCGCGTTCCGATGTCAGTTCCGGATCCCGATCGATCACATAGGCGGCATCCTTTCGCGCCATCTCCAGGAGGTCGCCATGCGCCTCGAGACTGGCGATCAGGAAGCCGGGGGTGCCGGATTGGCGCGTTCCGAGGAGCTCGCCTTCGCCACGCAGCCTGAGATCTTCCTCGGCGATCAGAAAGCCGTCTTCCGTCTCGCGCAGGACCGAGAGCCGAGCCCGCCCGGCTTCGCTGAGCGGGCTTTTGTAAAGCAGGATGCAGGTCGAGGCTTCGTCGCCGCGACCAACGCGCCCCCGAAGCTGATGCAGTTGCGCAAGGCCGAAGCGTTCGGCGTGTTCGATCACCATGATCGTGGCGTCCGGCACGTCGACCCCGACCTCGACGACGGTCGTTGCCACGAGCAACCGGATGTCGCCGGTCTTGAAGGCGAGCATGACGGCATCCTTTTCAGGCCCCGTCATGCGCCCGTGCACCAGGCCGACATCCTTGCCGAACCGTCGAGCAAGGCTCTGGTAGCGCTCATCGGCAGACATTGCGTCGGTTTCCTCGGACTCCTCGACGAGAGGGCAGATCCAATAGGCCTTCTTGCCTTGGCTCAGCGCCGCATCGAGCCTCTCCACGATCTCGTCGGTCCGTTCGTTCGGTATCGTGACGGTCTGGATCGGCTTGCGCCCGGCCGGCTTCTCCGTCAGCTTCGAAACGTCCATGTCGCCGAAGGCCGCAAGCACAAGTGTTCTCGGAATAGGTGTCGCGGTCATGACGAGCATGTGCGGCGAGACACCCTTGGCCGTCAGACGCAATCTCTGGTGCACGCCAAAACGATGCTGCTCATCGACCACGGCGAGGACGAGGTGGCGATAGCTCACTGCATCCTGAAAAAGTGCGTGCGTGCCGATCACCAACTGCGTTTCGCCGGAAGCGATGCGCTCCAGTACCGCGTCACGCTCCTTGCCCTTCGTCCTGCCGGTCAGGACGTCGATGGTGATACCCGCCGGTGCCGCCAACTTCGAAAGGGTGGCGTGGTGCTGGCGCGCGAGAATTTCCGTCGGCGCCATCAGCACCGCCTGGCCGCCGGCCTCCAGAGCCGCCAGAATCGCCATCAAGGCGACGGCCGTCTTGCCCGAACCTACATCACCCTGCAGCAATCGCAGCATGCGGTCTGTTCCGGACATGTCTTGAAGGATCTCGTCGACGGCGGTCGACTGGCTGCTCGTCAGCGAGAAGGGCAGGGCGGCGATGACTGGACTGCTCAATCGGCCCGTTGGATGAACAGGCGTGCCGGACACTTTGCGCAGTCGCTGGCGAACGAGCGAGAGCGAAAGCTGCCCCGCCAGGAATTCGTCGTAGGCTAGCCTGCGGCGCGCGGGAGCCTGCGCGTCGATGTCTGCGTCATCCCGTGGTTCGTGCAGGCGCTGAAGACTCTCCTTGACGCTTTGGAAACCCTGCTGGCGAAGTAGGGCCCCGTCCAGCCACTCCGGCAGGTCCGGGACGCGCGCCACCGCCGCCTCGATGGACTTGCGAAGCGGCCTGGAAGTCAGGCCCGCCGTCAGCCCGTAAACCGGTTCGACGAGCGTCATATTCTGCGATTCGGCCGCGCGGACCATGTAATCCGGGTGTACCATGGAGGCCCGCCCGTTGAACCAGTCGACCTTGCCGCTGACGATGACCGTCTCGTCGACCGGCAGGGCCTTTTCGAGCCAGTTGCCCTTCACGCGGAAGAAGGTCAGCGCGAGTTCGCCGGTATCGTCGTGAAGAAAGACGCGATATGGCACGTTCGACCTGCCGCTGGGGGCGGGCTGGTGCCGGTCGACGCGCCCGGTAATGGTGACGATCGAACCGGCTGGAGCATAGGCGATGCCGGGCTGGCGGCGGCGGTCGATCAGTGAATGGGGCGCATGGAACAGAAGATCCACGACGCGGCAGTCTTCGATCGTCTCGCGCCCGAGCAGACGGGCGTAAAGCTCGCCGGTCTTTGGTCCGATGCCGGGCAAAGTATCGAGAGGCGAAAACAGCGGGTCGAGCAGGGCAGGGCGCATGGCAATGAAATTGCGACGATAATTCCGCCTTTGGCAAGGCTGACAACCGGCTTTCCAGCGTTTATAGAGCCCAATGATCTCGATCGCCGAGGCGGCGGACGGCAGAAGGACATCCCATGACCGGCATTTCGCGCACGAGCGCCGATCTCGACCCGCGTCGGCGCAGGATTCTTTTCCGCGCATGGCACCGTGGCATCAGGGAAATGGACCTGATCCTCGGCCAGTTCGCGGAGGCGGAGCTCGCGACCTTGTCCGAAGCGGAGCTCGACGAGCTCGAAGCGATCATGGGCGAGGAGGACAACGACCTCGTCCGCTGGATCACTGGAGAAAAACCGCTGCCCGAGCGTTATGCGACCGAGCTTTTTCTCCGGATTGCTGCCTATCGCCCTGATTTCGACCCGGTTCGCCAAGACACGAAGCAGACATGACGATGATACCTGGCCTCGACCCTAGGAAGGTTCTTGCGGCGACGCGGGAAATGACAATCGGCCCGGTGCCAACGGGTGCCGAGGCGCTCGTACTTGCGGAGCTGGCGCGTGGCGGCGCACCCGTCGCCTATATTCTGTCTGACGGACAGAAGGTCTCAGACCTCGAACAGGTGCTCGGCTTCGTCGCTCCCGACATCCCGGTTCTGACGCTGCCCGGTTGGGACTGTCTTCCCTACGACCGCGTCTCCCCGAGCGCCGATACGTCGGCCCGGCGCCTGGCGGCCCTGAGCGCGCTGATTGCCCATCGACGGAAACCGCATCCGGCGATCGTGCTCGTCACCGTCAATGCGGTCCTGCAAAGGATCTCGCCGCAGGATGTGATCGAAAGCCTCGCCTTCACTGCTCGTCCCGGCAATCAGATCCGCATGGACGACCTTGCGGCCCGGCTCGAGCGAAACGGTTTCGAGCGGGTGCCGACGGTGCGCGAGATGGGCGAATTTGCCGTGCGAGGAGGCATCCTCGACGTCTATGTACCCGGCAGCGGCGAGCCTCTGCGCCTTGACTTCTTCGGCGACACGCTCGAGGCGATCCGCGCATTCGACCCGGCAAGCCAGCGCACGATCGGGCAGGTTCGATCCCTGGACCTCAATCCGATGAGCGAGGTGTCGCTGACGCCGGAAACGATAAGCCACTTCCGAAAGCAGTATCTTTCGCTCTTCGGAGCGGCGACGCGCGATGATGCGCTCTATCAGGCGGTGTCGGAGGGCCGGCGTTATGCGGGCATGGAGCATTGGCTGCCCCTCTTTTATGATCGGCTCGAAACCGTCTTCGACTATCTGAACGGTTTTCGCATCGTCACCGATCATCTGGCGCGAGAGGCCGCCGCGGAGCGCTCGAAGCTCATTCTCGACTATTACGACGCGCGTCTTGCCTCCGCTTCACCGGGCAAGTCCCAGGCCACGCAGGGCACGCCTTACAAGCCAGTGCCGCCGGACATGCTCTATCTCGCCGCGAAAGCGTTCGGGGATGCGCTGACGGAGCGCAATGCCGTCCGCCTGTCACCTTTCTCCGAACACGAGGGCGAAGCCCGACACGTTGTGCATATCGAAGCGCGCCAGGGTGTGCGTTGGGCCAAGTCCGCGAGCGAGGCCGAAAGTGACGGCACGCGCACCAACGTCTTCGATCAGGCAGTGAAGCATATCGCCGAAAAGCGCGCCAAAGGCGCCAGGGTCCTCGTATCCGGTTGGACGGAAGGTTCGCTCGACCGGCTGCTTCAGGTTCTAGGCGAGCATGGCCTGGCCAATATCCGCCCGGTCCAGGCGCTTTCGGACCTCAATTCGCTGAGGCCGGGTGAAGCGGCATCCACCGTTCTTAGCCTCGAAGCGGGTTTTGAAAGCGGCGACCTTGTCGTCATAGGCGAGCAGGACATTCTCGGAGACCGTCTGGTTCGCCGCTCCAAGCGCCGCAAGCGGGGCTCTGATTTCATTGCCGAAGTGACCGGCCTGGATGAGGGCAGCTACGTCGTTCACGCCGAGCACGGGATCGGGCGCTTTGTCGGCCTGCAGACAATCGAAGCCGCCGGTGCGCCGCATGACTGCCTCGAACTCGTCTATGCGGACGACGCCAAGCTCTTTTTGCCGGTGGAAAACATCGAGCTTCTGTCCCGCTACGGTTCGGAAGGAACCGACGCGGTTCTGGACAAGCTTGGCGGGGTCGCCTGGCAGGCGCGCAAGGCCAAGCTCAAGAAGCGCCTGCTGGACATGGCCGGGGGGCTCATTCGCATTGCGGCCGAAAGACACACGCGCCATGCGCCGGTCCTGGCGGCGCAGGATGGCGTCTACGACGAATTCGCAGCACGCTTCCCCTATGACGAGACCGAGGACCAGCTGAACTCGATCGATGCCGTTCGCGACGATCTCGGCAGCGGCAGGCCGATGGATCGCCTCGTATGCGGAGATGTCGGCTTCGGGAAGACGGAGGTGGCGCTGCGTGCCGCTTTCATCGCGGCGATGAACGGCGTGCAGGTGGCTGTGGTCGTACCCACGACACTGCTTGCGCGGCAGCACTTCAGGACCTTCTCCGAACGTTTCCGCGGTCTGCCGATACGGATTCAGCAAGCCTCCCGGCTCGTCGGCTCGAAGGAGCTGGCGCTCACCAAGAAGGAAGTTGCGGAAGGCAAGACGGACATCGTGGTCGGCACGCATGCATTGCTCGGCTCGTCGATCAAATTCGCCAATCTCGGCCTGCTGATCATCGACGAGGAGCAGCACTTCGGCGTGAAGCACAAGGAACGCCTGAAAGAGCTGAAGACCGATGTGCATGTTCTCACGCTCTCGGCGACGCCCATTCCGCGGACACTGCAGCTTGCCCTTACCGGCGTGCGTGAATTGTCGCTGATCACCACGCCGCCCGTCGATCGCATGGCGGTGCGGACCTTCATTTCGCCCTTCGACGCGCTGGTGATCCGAGAGACGCTGATGCGTGAGCACTATCGCGGGGGCCAGAGCTTCTATGTCTGTCCACGTGTAAGCGATCTTCCGGAGATTCACGATTTCCTGAAGTCCGACGTGCCGGAACTGAAGGTGGCCGTGGCGCATGGGCAAATGCCAGCAACCGAACTCGAAGACATCATGAACGCCTTCTACGAAGGTCGCTACGATGTCCTGCTCTCGACCACGATCGTCGAGTCCGGTCTCGACGTACCGACCGCCAATACCCTGATCGTGCATCGTGCGGACATGTTCGGTCTGGCCCAGCTCTATCAGCTGCGCGGCCGCGTAGGGCGCTCCAAGGTCCGCGCCTTCTCGCTCTTTACGCTTCCGGTAAACAAGACCCTGACCGGACCTGCGGAGCGGCGCCTCAAGGTCCTGCAGTCGCTTGATACGCTCGGAGCCGGGTTCCAGCTCGCCAGCCACGATCTCGATATCCGCGGCGCCGGCAACCTGCTGGGCGAGGAACAGTCGGGTCATATCAAGGAGGTCGGTTTTGAGCTCTACCAGCAGATGCTGGAGGAAGCGGTGGCCGAACTCAAGGGCGAGGAGGAGATCCGCGATACCGGCTGGTCGCCGCAGATATCGGTCGGCACACCGGTGATGATCCCCGAAGACTATGTGCCCGACCTCAACCTGCGGCTCGCGCTCTATCGGCGTCTGGGCGAGCTGACGGATCTCAAGGAGATCGACGGCTTCGGTGCGGAACTGATCGACCGTTTCGGGCCGCTTCCAACGGAGGTGCAGCACCTCCTCAAGATCGTCTACGTCAAGTCGCTCTGCCGCACCGCGAATGTCGAAAAACTCGATGCCGGGCCTAAGGGCGTCGTGGTGCAGTTCCGCAACAAGGAGTTCCCCAACGCGGCCGCTCTCGTCGGTTACATCGCCAAGCAGGGGACGATCGCCAAAATCCGCCCGGACCAGAGCATCTTCTTCCAGCGCGATCTTGCCACACCGGAAAAACGGCTCTCCGGTGCCGCAATGGTCATGACGCAGCTCGCAGCGCTCGCAAAAGCCGCATAGCGGAGTGCAGCCGAACGCGGCGGTACGCCGCTATGCGGGCTTCAGTGCGCGGGGTGCTCGGCTTTCATCTGTGCGATCTCGCGCAAAGCGCTGGACAGCACCTCGACCGACTGCGCACCCATGACCGCGTATTGCTGCTCGATGATGAAGCAGGGGACGCCGGTTACGCCGATTTCCCGCGCCATATCGATTTCCTGCTTCACCGCTTGCTTATCCGCGTCTGAAGCAAGGAGAGCGGCGATCACCGGCCTTTCGAGGCCACCCTGCTCGGCAATGTCGAGAAGGACGGTGTGCTCGCCGACATTGCGGCCTTCTTCGAAATATGCCTTGAAAAGCAGGTTTACCAGCTCAGCCTGCGCCGCTTCGCCGCTGGTCGCTGCCCAACGGATCAGCCGATGTGCATCGAGCGTATTCGGGCTGACTTTGACCGCATCGAAATTGAACGCGACGCCGTCTTCCATGCCGAGATTTTCGAGCATCCGGTGCGCGTCGTCGACGGCGGCCTGACCGCCGAGCTTTGCCGCCAGGTGCTGTTTATGGTCGACGCCCTCCGGCGGCAGGTCGGGATTGAGCTGGTAAGGACGCCACTGGACTGCAACGTTGATCTCGCCGGAGACATTGGCGATCGCCTGTGCCAGGCGATTCTTGCCGAGATAGCACCACGGGCAGACGACGTCCGAGACGATATCGATATTGACGGTTTCCATGGTGGCGGCCTTTCATATTGCCAAAACTGCCAGATAAGCCGCGCAGGCGCGTCTTTCAACGCGTTAACAAAAGGGCGCCGGCTTACTGGACCCGCTCGTCCCACCAGCTCGGCAACTGATAGCCATAGAGCGGCTCAGCCGTTGGCCGGCCGATACGCTTCCACCGGGCGATCCATTGCGCATCGAGGTGGTAAAGCGGAACCACATAGGAATTGTTGACCAGCAGCCGGTCGTGCGCGCGAACGGCGGCGGTGAAATCATCGGGGTTTCGTGCCTGGAGTATGTTGTTGATCAGTTTGTCGACGTCCTTGTCGGCGACCCCGGCGAAATTGTCGCTACCTTGCCTGTCCCGTGTTCGCGAGCTCCAGCGGTTGATCTGTTCGAGACCCGGGGAGAGCGACGACGGAAACGACTTTATGATGACGTCGTAATCGAAGGACTGGCTGCGCAACTGATATTGCGAATCATCGACCGTCCGAACCCTTGCAACAATGCCGAGCGGGGCCAGAAAGCGCTGGTAGGCGAGGGCGATCTTCTCCTGTCCGGCATTCTGGCTCATGATCTCGAAAGCAAGCGGCGTGCCGTTGCCATCGACCATCTTGCCGTCCTTGATCGAGTAGCCCGCTTCACGCAGCAGCGTCACTGCCTCCCGAAGCACGTTGCGATCGCGACCCGAGCCGTCCGTAACGGGGAGCCTATAGCTGCCGTCGAGGATCGCCGGATTGATGCGCTCCCTGACATCTCCCATGAGGTCAAGTTCACGATTGTCGGCTGCTACGCCCAGGAAGGAAAGCGACGAATTCTGCCAGTAGCTTTGCGTGCGGGTATAGGCACCGTCGAAGAGGTTCTTGTTGACCCACTCGAAGTCGAAGACGAGAGCCAGGCCCTGTCTGAGCTTGATGTTGTCGAATACAGGCCTGCGCGTGTTGAAGACAAAGCCGAGCATTCCGGAGGGCGTCTTCGGCTTGAATGTTTCCTTGATCACGTCGCCGCTGCGGACCGCGGGGAAATCATAGGCGCGAGCCCATTTGGTGGCGCTTCCTTCCGGATAGATGTCTACGACGCCCTTCTTGAAGGCTTCGAAAAGCGTGTTCTCCTGAAGAAAGTACTCAACCGAGATCTCGTCGAAATTGTCGAGACCGACCTTGGACGGCAGATCCTTGGCCCAATAATCGGGATTGCGGCGATAGACGATTCGTTCTCCGGGCCTGACTTCCGCGACGCGGTAAGGGCCGGAGCCGAGCGGCGGTTTGAGGCTCGTTCGATCGAACGCCTCGACGTCGACCGCATGTTTCGGCAGCACGGGTGAAAGCCCAAGCAAAAGCGGAACCTCTCGGTCGGCATCCTCGGTGAAAGTGAAGCGCACGCTTCGCTCCCCGACCTTTTCCATCTTCGCCACCTTGGAGAGGCGGTTGCTGAAGGGTGCGCGACCTTTGTCGCGCATCAATTCGAAGGTGAAGATCACGTCTTCTGCGGTTACCGGCTGACCGTCGGCCCAGCGCGCCTTGGGATTGAGGTTGAACTGGATGAAAGTACGGTCATCGTCCCATTCGACGGTCTCGGCGAGCAGGCCATACATGGTGAAGGGCTCGTCCTGCGAGCGCTGCATCAGGGACTCGTGGACCAGATTGCCGAAACCGGGATCCCACATGCCGCGCGCAGTCGTGCGCATGCTCTTCAGGATGAAGGGGTTGAGGTTGTCGAACGTGCCGACGACGCCATAGGCAATCCTCCCGCCTTTCTTCACCTCCGGGTTGACGTAAGGGAAGTGCTTGAAGTCGGCTGGCAAGGCTGGTTCGCCATACATGGCGATCGCATGCACGGGCGCGGCCAAAGCACCGTTGGCAAATATGCTGGCTGCCACGAGCATCACCAGGCCGGAAAGAACTGCGCGCAACTTCACCTCCCGTAGGATTCTGCAGGCCGATTCCGGGCAAGTTATCAATGCGGGCGCGCATTTCCAACCGCGGCGGGCCGGGAAAAGAACAAAGCAGGCTCCTGCCACATCGCGCAACGATACGAAAGGGCCGTTCAAAGCAAATGGTTGCAAAAAGTTGCAACAAACACTGGATAAACCGGCCAAGCCAATGTAACAGATGTTTCCGGAATCGGGGCCATTCAAATGCCTCATTTGGCCAACAGGACAACGGCGGCTGACGATACTCACTCTGCGGAACTTAAGTTCCGTGACCGGATTTCAGGAGACGGAATCACAATGATCTTCAAGTCGAACTTCACCACACGCGCGGGATTGGCAGCGCTGGCGCTTTCGTTCGCAGCCGCCGGCGCGCCGAGCGTCGCTTCCGCGCAGCAGGCGGGAGGCAAGCCGCCGCAGGGTTGGTTCAAGGTCTGCACCAAGCAGGAAGATAACGATGTCTGCATCGTCCAGAACCTGCTCACCGCCAATAACGGACAGCTTGTTACGGCAGTCGGACTCATTTCCGTCTCGGGCAAGGTAAACCGCAAGGTCATGCAGGTTTCGGTGCCGTCGGCGCGCATGATTCCGCCAGGCATCCAATTGCAGATCGACGGTGGTAAGGGCGTCAAGCTCGACTACGCGATCTGCATGCCCGACAAGTGCGTTGCCGAGGCGCCACTCTCCGACGCGCTTATCGCGCAGTTGAAGAAGGGCAATGAGGTCGTCTTCACCTCCGTCAACTTTCAGCGCGCTCCAAACCCGATCAAGATGACGCTCGAAGGCTTCACTGGCGTTTTCGACGGCGAACCGATCGAACAGTCCCAGCTCGAAGAGCGCCAGCGCCTGCTGCAGGAAGAGATGCAGAAGAAGGCCGAAGACGCCCGCAAAAAGCTGGAAGAGGCGCAGAAAGCTGCCAAGCAGCAGTAACCGTCAACTCCCTCAATGAAAAGGGCGTCCGAGTCATCGATCCGGGCGCCCTTTTTTTGTACGGGCGCCGGATCACGGTCATGCAAGTGTCGGCAAATCCCACCGCGACAACCATTCGAAAAAGCCTTGCGGCAGGCGAGCGCTCTGTGCTTTTGCGATCTCATAAGCGCCGACGATCGGCGCCAACGTTGGAGACAGAGCGAGAAGCTGCCCGCTGCGAAGCTCCCGCTCGACGAATGAGGGATTGGCCTGGCCGACGCCCAGGCCAGAGATGCAAGCGTCGATAGCGGCCTCATCCGTATCGAAAACTAGGGTCCCGCCGCGCGGCTCGAATGCAAAGCCGGCGCATTCGCACCAGCGATGCCAGGACCAGCCGTCTGCCGTGTCCAGAAGCAGAGGCAGATCAAGAACCTGCCCCGGCTCGCGACCTGCGCTGAGGCTGGAGAACAGTTGCGGCGAGGAAACAGCAATGGTCCTGTCGACCAGCGATCCTCGCGCGAATGTTTCGATCTGCGTACCACGCCGATAGGTCACCGTCACATCGGCCGTTTCTCCGGAACCAAGCGCCAGCGAGTGAATGGAAATGTCGACGGCCGGATTTTCCTGTAGATAGGAACCCAGACGCGGAATAAGCCAGCGTCGCGCCAGCGTAATCGGTGCCTGGATCACCAGTCGAGAGCGATCAGGCAATATCGCCCGGGCCCCTGTTTCGAGCGTTGAAAGAGCACTGTTGACGTGGACCAGGAAGTGACGCCCGGCCTCAGTCAATTCTATAGCATTGTGCCGGCGGCGAAACAGCATCACGCCCAACGCATGTTCGAGCGACTTGACCTGGCGGCTTACAGCTCCCGGAGTCACATGCATCTCGGCTGCCGCCGAAGTCAGACTTCCAGCCTTCGCAGCAGCGGCGAAAGCCGGCAATGCACCAAGCGGGGGAAGACGCATGTTCCTGGTTTGAGTTTTATTCATGCTGGCGTGAAAACCTTTCGCTTGCAATGGAAATGTCTATCGACTTCATAAGTCAAATTCATTTCGGGGAATATAGCGTCCACATGAGTCCTTGTTTCGAATGATTCTAAATGAGGCTTCGAGAATTACGAAGCTTTGGATCTATATAACTCACATCGTTCTCCGGTTTATGAACGAGAACTCGATGGTCATTGGCCATTCGAGCGATTTTCTGTTTTCGGCTCCAACTATTCTCGGGAGCGCTCCGGAATTTCTTGAGTGTACTAAAAAATAAACTTGAATATATTTATCATGTATGCAATTCAATCCACATAACGACGCAGGGACTGGCGGATGCGGGCAAGGAAAGTCGATGGACGCAGCGAAGACGCGCTTTGCGAGGAGGGTGGCTTGCGGCTTTCTCACGCAGAGCGCCTGCGTCCGAGCACGCATAGCAGCCACTTTTGTCCCGACGCGCCCATCATCTGCTGTCGGCGCAGTCGCGCCAGGATCCACGGATACCATCAGGAGGCTTCCCATGTTTTCCGGCCATAACCGAAATTCTCTCCGGTGGACGTGGCGCATTTGCGCAGCCGGCATAGCGGCGCTCGCGATTACGGCAAGTTCGGCCCATGCAGACGAGATCAAGACGTTGAGCGTCATCGACGATCGCGGCGTCGCGGTCGCGGTTCCGGCTCCGCCCAAAAGGATCGCCTCCGTTTCCTATTTCGCGGCAGACGTCGCACTCGCCCTCGGCATAAAGCCGGTCGCCAGCACCTACATGGTCCAGGGCCGGAATCCCGACTTCCTCGCCGACTACCTCAAGGACGTAAAGGAAATCGGCCAACGAGCCACTCCCAATCTCGAGCTGCTCGCCGAGGCAAAGCCAGACGTGACGATAGCGATCCGACGCTACACCGAAGGCAATGCCGACCAGATTGCAAATGTGGCACCCTATCTCGCCTACAATCTGGAACTCTATGCCGACAGCGACAGGACCATAAGCCAGCTCGCGGCAATCCTGGGCCAGGCAAAGCGCGGACAGGAACTGAACGCGCGCTTCAAGGCAGCGATGGAGGAATTCTCCGCCAAGGCCCCGAAGGACCGGCATCCACGCTTCGTCGTCATGTGGGGTGGCGATACGCCCTGGGTGTTTCGCTCCGAGAACATGACGGCGGCGATCCTGGTGGCGCTGGGCGGGGACAATATCGCCGGACAAAACCCGACGCCCTATCTGCCCGACAACTGGGGGATGGAGATGAGCCTTGAGACCATGCTGGAAAAGGACCCGGAAATCATCTTCGTCTATGACTACGGCCCGGACCGGCCGCATGAAAACAATCCGATCTGGCAGCAGCTTTCCGCGGTGAAGAACGGGCGTGTTCACTATGTCGGCGATCACTGGGTCGAGACTCACGGACCGATTGCCCGGGAGATCGTCCTGCGTGAAGCGGCACATCTGCTTTACCCGGAGACTTTTCCTGCGGTTGATGTCAAGGCCGAAGCGCGAAAACTCATACCGGCCTCGGTCGAGTAGCGGCAAAATCGGGAAAAGCAATGACGCCGCGTGGCCGTTGTATCGCTGCAATCCTTCTGGCAGTTTCGACGGCTGCGCTGATCGGCTTTGCGGCTCTGCTCGTCGGTGCTAAGCCCATGAGTTTGGAGGCGGCCATTCGTGCGGTTCTCGCACCCAACCAGGGTGTCGACGGAATTATCGTATGGACGCTCCGGATGCCTCGCAGCATCGCGGCTTTCCTCGCCGGTGCCGCGCTGGCGGTCGCCGGCCTGCTTTTGCAGATCATCACCCGCAATCCGCTCGCTGCACCGGACCTCACGGGCGTTTCTGCGGGCGCGGTACTGCTGATTGTCTTCACATTCGTGGCCTTCCCGGCGGTCTCCTCGGTATTCTATCCCTTCATAGGAATGTCCGGTGGGCTGCTAGCGGTTGCGCTGACGATCTGGGCAGCGCGGAGCGGGCGTGGACCAGCGCTTCATCTCGCACTCAGCGGCATCACGGTCTCGCTGTTCCTCAATGCGCTGACGGCCTACATCCTCATTCGCGGCGCGCCGCAGTCGCCTTCCATGCTGTTCTGGCTGTCGGGGGGCTTTCAGGGACGCTCGTGGCCTCAGGTAAGCTATATGCTGCCGTGGGTCGCCATCGGAATAGGTGCCGCACTTGCGTGCCACCGCGTCATCGGACTGCTCTCGCTCGGCGACGAGGCGGCCGCCGGCATGGGGCTGAACGCTGCACGGTGGAAGCTCGCGCTGCTCCTTTGTGCGGCGGGGCTGGTCGCCGGGGTCACTCCCATTGCCGGGCCGATTGCCTTTATCGGGCTTACCGTGCCGCACCTCGTTCGTCTCCTGCGGCCCGTGGATGCAGCTACGGCGATACTGCTGAATGCGTCGACCGGCGGCGCTCTGCTGCTGACAGCCGACGCGCTCGCACGTTCCGTCGCGGCGCCGAGGGAGATCCCGGTCAGCATCTTCACCGCGCTGATCGGCGGGCCGGTCTTTCTTTATCTCGTGCAGCGCCGCCAGTCTTTGCCCGGCAGGGGAACGGTGTGATGAGCCTGGCCACGCCAAGATCGGCCCGAAGGAAAGGGGTTCTGATCCTGCCGCTGACGATCTCGGCGTTGTTGCTCATTGCTTCCGTTTTTCTCGGTGTCGTCGATCTGCCGGCCAAGGATATACTGGCGGTCCTCGTCGGTGGCGGGTCGGACGATGCGGATCTCATCATCGGCACCATCCGGATACCGCGCATCGTGACCGGCATGCTCGCCGGAGCTCATTTCGCGGTTGCCGGGCTCCTGCTGCAGGCGATCACGCGCAACCCACTCGCGGATCCAACGATCCTGGGCATATCACAGGGCGCGACACTGACGGTGGCGATTTTCCTGCTTTTCACGGTCTATGGGGCGAGCGCCGACGCCCACACGCTGTACAGTCTGCCGCTACGCTGGCTGCCACTCGTGGCCAGTGTCGGCGGTATGGCGACCGGGTTTCTGGTTTTCTGGATCGCGATACGCAATCGCTTGAGCCTATTGAGGCTGACGCTTTCCGGCATTGCCATCGGAGCGACATTGCACGCGCTGGCCATGGGGATGATCGCCGGATGGGGCAGCGCCCGCTTCGAGATCGTCATGCAATGGCTGTCGGGCAGCCTTTACGCACGCAGCTGGGAGCATGTGATTTTCCTGCTGCCGTTCACGGTCGCGGCGGTGATCGCTCTACCGCTGCTGCACCGTTCGCTCGATATGCTCCGCTTCGAAGAGGACGTAGCGCGGTCCTTCGGCCTGTCCTACCGGCTGCATTTCAGCCTGGTTCTCCTTACAGCCTGCGGCCTCGCCGCAAGCGCCGTCGGAACGGTCGGGCCGCTGATCTTCGTCGGCCTCGTCGTGCCGCACCTGGCGCATTTTCTCGCCGGCCGGCGCTTCGGCATGGTCATGCCGCTCACCGTGGTCCTCGGCGCATCTCTCGTCACCGGAGCCGACCTGGCCGGACGTCTGCTCGGCCAGGCGGAGGAGATCCCAATCGGGGTGATCACCGCTCTGGCAGGTGCCCCAGCGCTCCTCATCCTTCTGCGCCGTCGTTCCTGAGGCAAGCCGATGATCCTGAAAGCAACAAATGTCGGCGTCAGATACGGTGCGCACCGCGCGCTCGATGCCTTTTCGCTTGGCTTCTCGCAGGGCGAGATCGTGGCGCTGATCGGGCCGAACGGGTCCGGCAAAAGCACGGCACTGCACGCGCTCGCGGGACTGACGAGCCCGGACGAAGGAGAAGTCGTCCTTGACGGGAGGGAGATGAGGGCGTGGAAAAGGCGGAACCTGGCCAAGCGCCTCTCGTTTCTGCCGCAAGCACCTTACGCGCCCGACGACATGAGCGTGGAAGAACTGGTCCGGCAGGGACGCTTTGCCCATGTCGGACTGTTCCAAAGCTTCCGCAGCGAAGATCGCGAGGCCGTCGAGTGGGCGCTCGAAAGCACCGGGCTCGAGACCCTTGCCGATCGCGGACTGAAGGCGTTGTCGGGTGGTGAACGCCAGCGTGCCTGGATTGCTGCCGCGCTTGCCCAGGAAAGCGGCATCCTCATTCTCGATGAACCGACGTCGTTTCTCGACATCGGCCATCAAGTCGAAATACTGGAGCTGATTTCCCGGCTCAGCCGTAAACGCGGCGTCACCGTGATCATCGCAATCCACGACCTCAATCATGCCATGGCAATTGCAGACAGGATCGCCCTTCTTTCCGCGGGAAGGCTTGTTTTTGAAGGTTCGCCCACGGCCCTAAGCGGCACCGGCCTTCTCGAAAAGACTTTCAAGGTCGAGGGCGAGTTCATCCAATCAAGCGGCGGGGAAGCGCCCTATCTGCAGGTTCGCGTTCGCCGCTAGGGCGGGAAAGCCTGCACGCGTTTCCGTTCGCCCTCGCACCAGCGTTAGGCATGATCACGATTGCCATCCGGCAAAGCGGCAGGCCCAAGCATGAAAAAGCCCGGCTTGCGCCGGGCTCAGACCGCGCGAAAAACCGCTGCGCTTGCCTGCAATCGCCCTAATGCTGATAGACCGCCTTGGGCTTATAGTGCCCGGCATCGGCCCGTTCGAACAGGGCGTCTACCTGGGGGTGGCGGACCGGCCTGTCGCTCTCGTCGGAAACGAGATTCTGTTCCGATACATAGGCGACGTACTCGCTTTCTTCGTTTTCTGCGAACAGATGATAGAAGGGCTGGTCCTTTTCGGGCCTGATCTCCTGCGGAATCGCATTCCACCATTCATCGGTGTTCGCATATTCCGGGTCGACGTCGAAGATGACGCCGCGGAACGGGAACATCCGATGGCGAACCACCTGTCCGATCTCAAATTTGGCGTTTCTTTGTTTCATGACGCAACACATCCTTTCAGACAGTTATCTGGGTTGTCGCATATGGAACATCAAGAGGGAAGCGCCCCCCGTCAGCGAGCTTCCATCGGCATTGACTGAAAAAGGCGGGCCTCGGATGAAACCCGCCTCCGTCGTTCACCTTGCATGGGCAGAACCTTCGGCAGGCCTGCCCGTTCCGTATCAGACGGAATAATACATGTCGTACTCGACGGGGTGCGGCGTCATTTCGAAGCGCATGACTTCCTGCATCTTCAGCTCGATGAAGGAGTCGATCTGATCGTCGTCGAACACGCCGCCGGCGGTCAGGAACTTGCGGTCCTTGTCGAGACTTTCAAGCGCTTCGCGCAGGCTGCCGCACACGGTCGGAATCTTCTTCAGCTCCTTCGGGGGCAGGTCATAGAGGTCCTTGTCCATAGCCTTGCCGGGGTTGAGCTTGTTCTTGATGCCGTCGAGGCCGGCCATCAGCATGGCGGCAAAGGCGAGGTAGGGGTTCGCCGTCGGATCCGGAAAACGGACTTCGACACGCTTCGACTTCGGGTTGCTGCCGAATGGAATGCGGCAAGAGGCCGAGCGATTGCGTGCCGAATAGGCCAGCAGAACCGGTGCCTCATAGCCCGGGACCAGACGCTTGTAGGAGTTCGTCGACGGATTTGTGAAGGCGTTCAGAGCCTTGGCATGCTTGATGATGCCGCCGATGAAATAGAGGCAGGTTTCAGAAAGGCCGGCATACTCGTCGCCGGCAAAGGTCGGCTTGCCATCCTTCCAAATCGAGAGATGAACGTGCATGCCCGAGCCGTTGTCGCCGAAGATCGGCTTGGGCATGAAGGTGGCAGTCTTGCCATAGGCGTTGGCTACCTGGTGTACGACATATTTGTAGATCTGCATCTTGTCGGCGTTGCGGACGAGGGCATCGAATTTTATGCCGAGCTCATGCTGCGCCGCAGCCACTTCGTGGTGGTGCTTTTCCACCGTGACGCCCATTTCGGTGAGCACGGTCAGCATTTCCGAGCGCATGTCCTGGCTGCTGTCGACCGGCGGAACGGGGAAATAGCCGCCCTTGACGCGGGGGCGGTGGCCGAGGTTGCCGGTCTCGTAGTCCGTGTCGTCATTGGAGGGCAGTTCGGAGCTGTCGAGCTTGAAGCCGGTATTGTACGGATCAGCCTTGTACTTGACGTCGTCGAAAACGAAGAACTCTGCTTCCGGGCCCACGAAAACCGTGTCGCCGATACCCGACGCCTTGAGATAGGCCTCTGCCTTCTTGGCCGTGCCGCGCGGATCGCGGTTATAGGCTTCGCCCGAAACCGGATCGAGGATATCGCAGAAGATGACCATGGTGGACTGCGCGAAGAACGGGTCCATATGGGCTGTTTCCGGATCAGGCATCAGCACCATGTCGGACTCGTTGATAGCCTTCCAGCCGCCGATCGAGGAACCATCGAACATCACGCCATCGGCGAACATGTCTTCGTCGACGCAGACGACGTCCATCGTCACGTGCTGCAGCTTGCCTTTGGGGTCGGTAAAGCGCAGGTCCACGAACTTGACGTCGTTTTCCTTGATCTGCTTCAGAACTTCACTCGCAGTCGTCATTTGTTGCAATTCCCTGTGATGACGAGGATTGGAAACGGGGCCGGATGGCCCCGGATGTGGTAACGTCGCTTGGCGACGTGATCAGATGGCGTCGATTCCGGTTTCACCGGTGCGGATGCGGATGACCTCTTCCACGTTGGATACGAATATCTTGCCGTCGCCGATCCGGCCGGTTTGTGCGGCGTTACGGATGGCTTCGATCACGGCCTCCGCATTCTCATCGGCCAGCACAACCTCGACCTTCACCTTCGGCAGGAAGTCCACGACGTATTCTGCACCCCGGTAAAGCTCCGTATGACCTTTCTGCCGCCCGAAGCCCTTGGCTTCCGTGACGGTAATCCCCTGCAAGCCGACCTCCTGAAGGGCTTCCTTCACTTCGTCGAGCTTGAAAGGCTTAATGATCGCTTCGATCTTTTTCATGAGAAAATGTCTCTCCGCTTCTCCCTTAAAGCAGGTTCTGCCCGCTTGGTTTCCCACTATGCACGTAGCGTGCCACTTTTGTAGGGGCATGACGCGCAGATTGCGAAATTTCCAGCGGTCACGCCATGGGTGCCGAGGGCACAATGGGCTTTTGCAGCAGCAATCTGCCTATTTTTTATGAAGTTCGCAGGCTTGAGCCCGCATCCGATCCAAGAAGCGCCGCCGTTTCATGCTCGGAGCACGTAATTTAAGCACCTATAGTGTGCAAATGCATAACCTTTAATCATTCTCGTTTCCTATCGACGCTACTCTTGTTTTCTCTCCTTCCGTCGCGTTTAGATCGCTTCCATGTCCCAGACACTTTCAAATATCTTTGTGACTCCGGCCGAAATGACATCGGTCGACAAGGATGCCGCCCATTCGGGAATCGACAGCTTCTCGCTCATGCGTTCAGCCGGAACGGCCGTGTCGGCCGCCGCCTTGCGACTTTACCCGGGAGCCCTGCGGTTCGTGACGCTTTGCGGCCCCGGCAACAACGGTGGCGATGGCTATGTCGCCGCAGCCGCGCTGGCGGAAAGCGGCGCATGCGTCACGGTGTTCGCGCTTGGCGAGCCGGCGAAGTTGAAGGGCGATGCCGCAAGGGCGCGCGAACGGTGCGCGCTCGCGCCTGGACCGCTCGACGGTTACGAGCCGCAACCGGGCGACGTCGTTATCGATGCGCTTTTCGGGGCAGGGCTTGCGCGTGAGGTGCCCAAGCAGGCGAGAAACGTCATCGGCCGGGTGAACGCCAGTGGAGTACCGGTAGTCGCCGTCGACCTGCCATCCGGCATAGACGGGCGGACGGGTGAGATCCGTGGCGCAAGCTTCGTTGCGGCCCACACCGTAACGTTCATGGCTCCAAAGCCCGGCCATCTGCTGATGCCGGGTCGCGCCCGTTGCGGCACAATCGAAGTCTTCGATATCGGCATCCCGGGGAGGTTCGTTGTCGGCAGGGCCGGTGATTTGCACATCAACACCCCCACGCTCTGGGAAGAGCACCTCGGCGCGCTCGATCCGGAGGCCCATAAATACAAGCGCGGTCATCTCGCAGTATTTTGCGGCGGATCGGCCTCGACCGGGGCCGCGCGATTGTCGGCGGCAGCCGGCCTGCGCGCTGGTGCCGGGCTCGTGACGCTTGCCTCTCCAGTGGAAGCGCTCGCTACGAACGCGTCGCATCTCACGGCCGTCATGCTCAAGGAGATCGACGGCACAGCCGACCTTAGCGCCTGGCTCAAGGACAAGCGGCTGAGCACTTTCGTTCTTGGCCCCGGTTTCGGGGTTGGCAAGACGGCACGGGACTTCGTGCTCATGCTTTGCGACCGGGCGCTGGTCCTCGATGCCGACGGCATCACTTCGTTCAAAGAGGCGGAAGAGCAACTCTTCGACAGGATCGCGGAGGAGGGCGGCGAAGTGGTGATGACGCCGCACGACGGTGAGTTTGGGCGTATTTTCCCCGGCATTGCTGCGGATACGGCTTTGTCAAAGATCGAGAAGGCACAGGCGGCAGCAAAACTCAGTCATTCCGTGATCGTCTACAAGGGCCCGGATACCGTCATTGCCGCGCCTTCCGGCCGGGCGGCCGTCAATGTCAATGCGCCCCCCTGGCTTGCGACGGCAGGCTCCGGCGACGTGCTTGCCGGGATCATCGGAGCGCACCTGGCACAGGGCATGCCTTCATTCGAGGCAGCGGCGGCGGCAGTCTGGCGCCACGGCGAAGCAGGTGTCGCAGCTGGCCGTACGGCGACGGCCGAAATGCTCATCGAAAGCATGCCGCCGCTTTGAGAAAATGCTCCGATCTTTCCCCGAACGTGTTCTAACCGCGTGTGCCCTTGGCGATAGGCTCCTGGTAGGTGAAGCCCAGATCCCAAGGGAAGTAGATCCAAGTATCCTGGCTGACCTCGGTAACGAAAGTATCGACCAGCGGACGCCCTTTCGGCTTTGCGTAGACGGCGGCGAAATGCGCCTTTGGCAGCATCGCGCGAACCTCGGCGGCGGTTTTGCCGGTGTCTGTCAAATCGTCGACGATGAGAACGCCTTCGCCGCCGCTCTTGGCGATCTCCGGTGAGATGCTCTTCAGCACCTTCATCTGACCTTGCGTATCGTAGTCGTGATAGGAGGCGATGCAGACCGTTTCGATCATCCGGATGTTAAGTTCCCGGCTTACGATCGCGGCCGGAACAAGGCCGCCGCGCGTGATGCAAACCATCGCGCGCCATTCCTGTCCGTTATCCGCTAGCCGCCAGGCCAGAGCGCGGGCGTCGCGATGGAATTGATCCCAGGATACGGGAAAGGCTTTCTCGGGAAGAGACATGGCGGGCTCCGGCTTCTTTCCACTGTCCGTGGCAAGCGTTGCTGCAGGTCGGCGGCCACACGGCCGACGCTTTCGTGTCTGATGCAATAACGGCAATGAAGCCGAGAGTGCAAGGGCCAGTCCCGCCTGAGTGCCGCGATCCAGCGTTTTCGGCGAACGGGCCCCTTTAACGGCCAAGATCGGCCGACTTCAGGGCTGCTTTTCCTCACGCAAGCGGCCGATCGCCTCGATCATCGAGATCACATCCGCTTCGGCTGCCGCAATGATCGCGGCGTCCCGACCGCGGATCACAATGTCGGTCGAGAAATTCTTACCGTCGAATTTCGGATAGGAGCCAATGCTCGTCTCGGGATTTTTCTTCTGCACCTCGGTGAGCGGAGCTCCGATATCGCCCTCGCCATAGGGAGAGCGAACGGTACGGGACTGGATCGGCGTGCCGGTCTCCAGGCTCGGCAGCAGCGCGTCGAGCATCGCTTGGAACACCTGGGGCACACCGGCCATGACGTAGACGTTCTCGACGGCGAAGCCGGGCGCAGTCGACACCGGATTGGGAATATGAGTCGCGCCTGCGGGCATGCGGGCCATCCGCTTGCGCGCATCGGTGAAGTCCATGCCGCGTCGCTCGTACATCGCCCCAAGCAGGTCCATTGCCTTTGGATCGTGAATGCACTCGACGCCGAAGGCCCTGGAAATCGCATCGGCGGTGATATCGTCATGGGTTGGACCTATGCCGCCCGATGTAAATACATGGTTGTAGCGGCTGCGCAGCGCATTGACCGCATCCACGATCGCTTCCTCGTCGTCGGCGACGATACGCACCTCGCGCAAATCTATGCCAACCAGCGTCAGCATATCGGCAAGATGGCCGATGTTCTTGTCCTTGGTCCGGCCGGAGAGAAGCTCGTCGCCGATGGCGAGCATGGCGGCGGTGACGATCGTGGGGCTGGTCATGGATTGCTCCGGTCGTATTCGGGCCGCGAACGCGACCTCGTCATTGTTGAAGAAAGCTGAACAGTCTGTCGACCATCCCTGCGCTGGCGGCTGCTCGCGTTTTGATAGATCCTCCCGTCCGCGGCGATCAAGCGGATTTGCCGGACATGAAGGAGTATCGCTTTGGCTAGAGTACTGGTTCTTTACTATTCGGCCTATGGCCATATCGAGACGATGGCGCACGCGGTCGCGGAAGGTGCGAAATCGGCGGGTGCCGAAGTGACCGTCAAGCGCGTTCCCGAACTCGTGCCCGAGGACGTGGCGAAAGCCTCCCATTTTAAGCTCGACCAGTCCGCACCGGTTGCAACGGTCGAGGAACTGGCGGATTACGACGCGATCATATTCGGCGCGGGCACGCGTTACGGTACCGTTGCTTCGCAGATGCGCAACTTCATCGACCAGACCGGCAGCCTTTGGGCCGGTGGAAAGCTCGTCGGTAAGGTGGGCTCCGCCTTCACCTCGTCGGCGACACAGCACGGCGGCCAGGAATCGACAATTCTGGGCCTCATTCCCACTATGATGCATCACGGCATGGTGGTCGTCGGCCTTCCCTATGCTTTCCAGGGCCAAATGGGCGTCGAGGAAGTCAAGGGCGGATCGCCCTATGGCGCTTCGACGATTACCGGCGGCGATGGCTCGCGCCAACCGTCTGCCGTGGAGCTGGAAGCGGCGCGCTTTCAGGGTGCCCATGTCGCCAAGATTGCCGCAAAACTCGCGGTCGGATGATCCGCCTTTCGACGTTTGCGCGCGGCTCCCCTTGGGCCGTGCGTTCCTCTTGGGGCGAGGGGTCGTGTCCCGCCCTTCCGTCGTGACCGCGAGGCGCAATCCCGCCTGCAGACGCTCGTAAATGTGTCCCCAAACGGCGATTTTGTGTTAACATCGCACCATCCGGATCAGAAATGCCCAACAGTGCCGTGCGGCTTTTGAGACCCGCAAGGTCGTTGCAGCGGTTTGAACGGCAGTCTTAGGAGGAACGCAGGGGCCGCGCGGCGTGGCCCTTCGGGGCAGTGGACTGTCCTTGAATATCCATGGGAGTGAAGGATGGTGCGGATCACTTATTCCATCGTTCCACACGATGGCGGCTGGGCCTACAAAGCAGCCAATGCATATTCAGAGCCCTTTCCCAGTCGCGAGATGGCCCTGGCGGCCGCCAAGGCTGCAGCGGCCGAACAGCAGGTCGGCGGCGACGACGAGGAAATCAGCTTTCAGGATGAGAAGGGAAACTGGCATTTCGAACATGCCGACGGCGGCGACCGGCCCGAAGCAACCGTAGAGGACGGCTGAATACTTGCGCTGAAGGAAGATTGCCCGGGCCAGTTGTCATCGCCATGGCCCGCTACTCGGCGACTGAAGCGACGGAGAATTTCCATGCATTACAATGTTCAGATCTTCACCTGGACTGCTCGCCTGGGCGTTCACCAGGTTGGCTCGGTCATCGAGATAGACGCGCCCAATCCAAAGGCGGCGGCGGTTTCGCTGCTTGGATTACGGTTAGACGAGACCGGCGAGTCGTCAAGATTGGCAGTCAGGGTGTGGAGAGGCGAGGACGCCACGAAAGCCGACTGCGATTGTTTCTACTATCATTAGGCCGGTTCACGGCGTGACGCATCGCCTTTGACGAGCTCCCGCTCATCGTTTGTCATGCCTGTCTCTTTTGCTGATGAGTCTGGCTTATGAAGGCTTGACCAGCTCGAAAGAGGTGCGTCTCGTCCTTTGTGCCAGCCTGATATTCCCGGATCAGCATCCTCCCGAACCGCTGAGCCTGCGCGCTCTCGCGAGGCCATCGCTGTTCGCGGCACAGGCTATCGAATACGCGCTGCAGCGCGTCGAGGTCCTCCGGCAGCAAGGCTATGCCGCCGAACGCTTGCAGTGAACGCACGCCCCCACCCTCCGTCATCGATCGAAACACTCTGTCAAGCCCTGCATTATCTTGCCATTGACACGCCGCGATTGAACCCCTGACGAATCAGGGGTTGATGAATTTCCTGGGCGAATGCCATTCGTCAAATGAGGAACCTTCAGAAATGTCCGGGGTTGAACTGGCGAAAGCCAGAAAGGACCGAGTCATGAGCAACCCCAAAGATGATGATCTGACCAATCAGCCCATGCCATCCCCCACATGGAAACCGACGCCGAAGAGCATGGACATGGACCCGCAGCCGCTTCCGGAGCAGGCGGCGGCGTCCGGCACGGAGGATGCCGATGTGCCCCCCGCCAGGAGCGGCAAATCCGAAAAGAAAGAGAAACCGGTCGAGGGAGCAGGAGCTGACAATCCGGTCCACCACACCGGCCGAATTCCACCTGGACGCTGACTGTCTCGCCGTTGGCGCCGGCCTTGCCCGCGTGCTTCAAAAGCGATCTAATCCCCGCGATTCACGAGTATCAGTTGCTCGGGATACAGGTATCCGTGTTCCCATGTCAGGCATTTATACTTTGCCTGCCTGGGAATCGTATCAGCGTTTGGAGGAAATGCATGTTCTACGCGATATTGGCTTATCACGAGGAAGAGATCGTCGAATCCTGGACCAGGGAAGCTGACGCAGAGTTGATGGACGAGTTGCTGCAAGTTAATGACCGCCTCGTCCGCGCGAAGCGTTTGGGCCCCGCCGCACGGCTCGGCTCGACAAAGAGCGCTGTGACGTTGCGCGGAGAGGGCGCCGGCATGGTCATCGACGGTCCCTTTGCCGAAACAAAGGAACAGTTGCTCGGGCTCTACGTCGTGGATTGCCCAAGCATTGAAGCCGCCGTCGAGACTGCGCGTGAGCTGCGGCGCGTCAATCCAACCGCAGTGTATGAAATCAGACCGATTTCTCTCTATCTGCCCGGTGCTACGCTTTCGGCACCTGCCGACGATCCAGCTTGAGCTGGTGAGGCGGGAAGGGGATAAAACCATCCTTGGCTGAAGTTTCGGGCGAGCCGCCGAACGGCGGCTCGCTTCGATGTTTATTGCTGTGCGCCCCCCGACGGTGCTGCCGTTCCCTCTCCGCCTGCGGGCGCCTGCGGCGCCTCGACAGGCACGTTCACATCGACGTTGGTATCTCCACCGCCACCTCCGGTTCCATCGAACAGATCGCCGCCAAACAGGAACAAGGCGCCGACAATCAGTAGAACCAGGATTACCGCGACGGCCCAACCGCCGCCACTGCCCCCCGTATTGACTACTGTTGGTCCTCTATCAGCCATTTAGGAAACTCCTTGATCAATCTTGCTCGAAGAAAACCGTCACGACAGAATTAAGTTCCAAGTAGACAAACAATAGATTCCGTAGGTCTGGCGGCGCCGGCCTTTATTATGAAACCTAGTATCTATAGTAAGTCGGCCGACCGTCGCGCTTGCGCTTGATCTCTTCCTTGTATTCGTCGTCGCCCCACTTGAGCTCGATTTTGCAGCGACCGCGACGATATTCTTCCTTGAAGGCTCTGCGCTCGGAGCGAGTCTCTCCAAAGTGGAAGCCTCCTCTCCAGCGACCGTGCCCGCTCTCATCCTTCCACGGATCGGCGTAGGCCGTACCGGTCATGACCCTGAGTAAAGCGCCAATGGCGGTTGCTATAATCGCACGCTCATCGTCCTGCTCCTACACATCGGGACCAAACGCATCCCGAAGGCCTTGGTTTCCGAGGGGACCGTTCTGCCAGCGGCAGGCAAAGTCCTATCGGACCTTAGTCCGACTTCGTGATCGCAATAGTCCTAGGCGAACGGCCTGGCGGATCCTTCGGCAAAATTTCGAGTTGTCACTCCGAGCGGCACCCTCGTCCGCCGCTCGGGTGAGTGAATGCCGCGGGACTGCCCGAGCCGAACCTTCCGGACAGCCCGAGGCGCACTCATCTGACAATGATCCACAGTCCGGAAGGAGCCTGGTCGATGCGCGATAAACACGATTTTGAATGGGCTGAGCAAAGGGCAGCTACCGGTCTGCCCGTAAGTGTAATGCTGTTATCTCTGCTGACGATTGTCGTTTATCTGATCGTCGGCAGTGCCTTCATGGAGAGCCCGAACCGGGTAGCCACGGCTTATGCTCCTCAGCCTGCCGAGGCAATTCCAGTCGCCAAGGAATAGGCGCCCCGACTGTTGAATCCCGGTTGATTCGTCAGAGAAGCCGGGCCACGTTCACCCGTCGCCGGCGCGTGGCTCAGCGGAAGCCGTGTTCTCGCAATACGAAAAAAGCATCGCTCAGGTCTTCCCAAAAGGAAGGCGCTAAGATACTGAAATCACTGATTGCGGACGTGGCGAAACTGGTAGACGCAAGGGACTTAAAATCCCTCGGCCTTAGGCTGTACGGGTTCGATTCCCGTCGTCCGCACCAAAAACAACTGGAATATCATCCGGGTCCAGGTCGATTGAGGCCACCGGTACACCGAAGCCCGCACTCTCTCAAGGGCCGCTGATTTTGAATGGTTGATCGACGCTTGCGCTCCTGCCGCTGTTGATATCGTTGAAGCGGTAGCGCAGCACATAGTCTCCGGATGGAGCCCCCGCGACGTCGATCCTCAACGTCGCATAGATTTCCTGATTGCGCTGATAGCCCTTGAAGGTGAAGTCGCCGAACGCCTTCTGGCTGGCGAGCACCTCTCCCTTCGGGTTGAGAATGTCGAAATCCACCGTGAAGCGCGTCTCAAGCTTTCCCTTATCGCTCGCCTCCTTCCATGTAAGTCCCACCGGTTCGACATAGGTTACGAGGGTTTCGCCACCTTTGAAGACCGGGTCGGGCTTGGGATCGTACATCGCGAAGCCCGCCGGCGCTGCCTCGACGAACACGGCCTTTCCGATAGCGAAGGGGAGAGTCTGGGAAAAGTCGCCCACGGCCTTGCGCAATGTTTCGTGCGCCCCCGCGACGTCGCCCGAGTTCGCCTGCTGTTCGGCCCTGGCCGCGGCATCGGCGAGTGGTCCCGCCTTTGTCTGCGTAGCGGCGAAGATAATGGTGGCGCTGGCGATTGTCGCCAGCAGGAGCAGGTGTCTCGGCATCGTGCTTCCCAGAATGCCCGATTTTTGTAAGCTTTCGGCATTTGGCACACCAAGTCAAGCAAGCGCAGCGAAGCGGCCGTTACTGCCGCCAGAAGACCGGTGTGAGCACGACGAGCACAGTCAAGACTTCAAGACGGCCGAGCAGCATCAGCAGAGACAGCAGATAAAGCTCGGCGTCTTCGAAGGTCGCGAAATTCCCCGCGGGGCCGACGAGACTCCCAAGGCCGGGACCTACGTTGGAGAGGCATGTGATTACGGACGATACGGCCGTGATGAAGTCATAGCCGAGAGCACCCATGACCAGGCTGCCGAAAACCCAGAGCAGAATATAGGTAATGAAAAACAGAAGAATCGCCCGTTGCACGTCCGCGTCGACCGTATTTTTACCGTAGCGGACCGCATAGATCGCGTTCGGGTATACGAGTTTGTTCAGGGCCGACCGAATGGCGTTGAAGAGCACGACGAATCGATATGCCTTCATGCCGCCGGCAGTGGAGCCGGAGCACCCGCCGATAAAGGTGCAGATGAAGGCGACCATGACCACGAAGGGCCCCCACAGGCTATAGTCCTCGCTGGCATAACCGGTGGTCGAAAGAAGCGATGTCACATTGAAGAAGGCATGCGTCAGCGCCAGATGGAATTCGACGCCGTTTGCAAGCCTGTGATAGGTCGCGACCGCAACCGAGAACGCCGTGAGGTAGCCCAGAAAAACGATGATTTGAGGGTCGCGAAGCGCATCCAGGCGCCCGCGAACGAAGAGCACGATCAGGATGGAGAAGGGGAGGCTGCAAAGCGCCATGAAGAAGGTGCTGGCCCAGAACAGCGGGATGCTCGCGAAATAGCCGAACGAAGCGTCGTGCGTCGAGAAGCCGCCCGTGGCGACAGTCGTCATGGCATGGTTGACCGCGTCGAACCGGCTCATTCCGAGCACGCCATAACTGATCGCGCAAAGCAGGGTGATCGATACATAGATGACGAGAAAGGCGCGGCCGAAGCTTGCCAGCCGGGCAAAGGGTTTGTCGCCCGTGTCGGATGATTCCATCTTGAAAAAGGACATGCCGCCGACGCGCAAGTAGGGGATGATGAAGAGGCCGAGAACGACGATACCGATCCCGCCCAGCCAACTGAGAAGCGAGCGCCAAAGAAGAAGACCCGGCGGGGCGTCATCGAGGCCGACGATGACGGTCGACCCGGTCGTCGTCACCGCCGATACGGACTCGAAGAAGGCCTGGGCAAAATCGAGATTGACCGAGGATAGCCAAAGTGGAATGGCGCCGACGATCGAGAAAACGAGCCACAGGACATTGACCACCAGGAAGCCGAACTTCTTCGAGAATGGCGGTGGACCTGAGCGTGTCGCCATGAAAGTCGTTGACGAAATCGCGCCGGTCATGAAAGCCGTCACGGCAAAAACCTGCCAGTCCGGATGGCCGTAATAAAGATCGACGAAGGCCGGAATAAGCATCGCGCCGGAGAGATAAAGCCCCAGAATCGCAGCGAGATGGACAGCGTGCCGGATCAGATTCGCGTTCAAAGCTCTTGATATCCTGCAAGCGGTTGTCGATGGCCGGCGATCGCCCGGAGCGGCGGCGATAGTGCCGTTGCCAACCGATTCGTGTCAAATCGATGGTTTCCGGCGAGGCAATGTGCAATAGCGACTGCCAACGGCAAACTCAACGGGTGACCACACGTGATGAAGCAGGATGTTGAAAAAGCGGCAGCGGCGATGCGCGAGATCTTTCCGCCGACGCCGCTTCAACTCAATGAGCATCTGAGCGCACGCTATGGTGCAACCGTCTTCCTGAAGCGCGAGGATCTTTCGCCGGTGCGGTCCTACAAGATCCGAGGCGCATTCAATTTCTTCCGGAAATCACTCGGCTCCGGAGCGGCAGGGAAGACGTTCGTCTGCGCTTCCGCTGGCAATCACGCGCAGGGCTTTGCTTTCGTCTGCCGGCACTTCGGCGTTGCAGGCGTGGTCTTCATGCCCGTGACGACGCCCCAGCAGAAGATCGACAAGACGCGCATTTTCGGTGGCGAGTTCATCACGATCCGCCTCGTCGGTGACATCTTCGATCAATGCTACCACGCGGCGCGCGAGCACGTGGAGGCGATCGGCGGCGTCATGGTGCCACCGTTTGACCACGGCGATATCATCGAAGGCCAGGCCACGGTCGCAGCGGAAATAGCCGAGCAGATGCCGGTGGATCTTACCGCCGACCTCGTCGTCCTTCCCGTCGGCGGCGGTGGATTGGCCGCGGGCGTTACCGGCTTTCTTGGCGACCGCCTCGCGGCCGATTGCTTTCTGTTTTGCGAGCCGGAGGGCGCGCCGAGTTTGAGGCGCAGCCTGGAATTCGGCAGCGTCGTCACTCTCGATCAGGTGGACAACTTCGTCGATGGTGCCGCCGTTGCACGGATCGGGGATCTGAACTTTGCCGCGCTGCGTGAATTTTCGCCGGAACAGGTGATGCTGCTGCCGGAAAATGCAATCTGCCTGACGATCACCGAAATGCTGAATGTCGAGGGCGTGGTGCTCGAGCCAGCGGGCGCTCTTGCAATCACCGCCCTGGAAACGCTCGGACGCGGAGGCTTGGAGGGCAAAATTGTCGTGGCGGTCGTTTCCGGGGGCAATTTCGACTTCGAGCGTCTTCCGGACGTGAAGGAGCGCGCCATGCGACACGCAGGGCTCAAGAAGTACTTCATTCTGCGCATGGCGCAGCGCCCGGGTGCGCTTCGCGATTTCCTCAGCCTGCTCGGAGAAGAGGACGACATTGCCCGTTTCGAATATCTGAAGAAGTCGGCGCGAAACTTCGGCTCCGTGCTTATTGGCATCGAGACGAAGCATGCGGAGAATTTCCCCATCCTCAAACAGCGTTTCGATGCGGCGGGGCTGCGCTACCAGGACATTACCGACAACGAAATGCTCGCCAATTTCCTCATTTGACCTCTTGCCACTGTAAGCCGATTTTCGCTTTGACAGCGCCGGCGGGCACGGCTAACTGTGAGGCATGGCATCCTTCTTTTCGAAATTATTTGGCCGCTCCAGCGGTTCTGAAACGCAGACGCAGCCTGTGGAAGGCAAAGCCGAGAACTATGCGGACTGCGTGATCCGGGCGACTCCTAAGCGCGAAGGGTCGCAGTACCGGCTTGCCGGCAGCATCGAAAAGTCGACGCCGGACGGCGCAATGAAGGTGCGCAACTTCATCCGGGCCGATCTTTTCGCCTCCGAGCAGGACGCCATCGACTCGTCGCTTCGCAAGGGGCGTCAAATCATCGACGAGCAGCGCGCGGCTCTCTTTTCAGACGACGCTCAATCCCGTTCTGTTTGATTCCAATCAGCTGCAATCGCTCATTGAAAACAGAAGCGTACGGCCGTTTCTTCATCTTTCGTGATAGCTCCTGAGGCTACGCACGTCCGGGGAAGTGATCCAGGGTCGTCGCGATCAGAGCTTGATTCTCAACCGGGCAAAGCCGTCGCTTCCATCGCCCGCATCCTCGATCTTCACAGTCTTTAGCTCAGCCAGAAACTGCCGCGCCTTTGGCCCGCTCTCGAACAGTACGCTCGTGTCCTTTTGTGGCGCAAAGCTCCAGTTCGCATCCGCCGAGGGATTGATCGTGCCCTGATCCATGATGTAGCGCACGATGACGTCGCGATTGGTGTCAGGTGCGACGAAGACGACCTTGTCGCTGGCGATGCCTGGAAAATTACCGCCACCGCCGGCCCGATAATTGTTGCTCGCAACGATGAATTTCTGCGCGGGATCGATCGGCTTGCCATCGAATTCCAGGTCACGGATGCGATTGCCCCCTGGGTTCGCCAGCTTGCCGTCCCTGTCGTATTTTGCAGGCTGCGAGAGGTCGATCCGATAGGTGACACCATCGATCACGTCGAAATTGTAGGATGGGAAGTCGCCGTTGATCAGGCTTGCGTCAACCGAGCCGGGGGCGATCCGGTTAAAGATGCCGGCGGACATTTCGAGCCAGTTCCTCACGTCGTCGCCGTTGATGACCACTGCCTGCACGGTATTCGGATAGAGATACAGGTCAGCGACGTTCTTGATGGCAATGTCGCCCGCCGGTACGTCCGTATAATATTCGGCTCCACCGCGCCCGCCGGCCTTGAACGGCGCCGCCGCGGAGAGGACCGGAAGGTCCCGGTGTTCGGTGTCCTTGAGCATGTCGCGGATATACCAGATCTGAGCCTGGCTCACGATCTGAACTGATGGATCGTCGGCGACGAGCGCGAAATAGGAGTAGAGCGGAGCCGAGGTCTTGCCCACGGGGGTGCGGACATAGGCGAGCGTCGCCTCATGGTCCTTCTGCGCGGCCGATAGAACCTCCGGCTTGTCGCCCACTCCGGCGATCACCTGCTTGTCCTCCCGGCGGAAGATCGGCCGGGCTTCGCTCGCGGAACCGATCACGCGCCATTGACCAGAATCGCGTTCAAGCAGCAGATCGATGAGACCGAGATGCGAACCCCAGAACCCGCCCATGACGCCCGGCTTTCCGGAAATCAGCCCCTTGCCGTTGTCGACGCCAGGCAAGCCGTCGAATTTCGGCCCCGGGAAATCGAGATGGCTATGCCCGGTGACGATAGCGTCGATGCCATCGACCGCCGCCAGGGGAATGGACGCGTTTTCGAGATTGTCGGCATAGGCTTGTTGCCCGATGCCGGAGTGGGAAAGGGCGATGACTATTTCGGCGCCTTCCTCACGCATCTGCGGCACCCAGGCTTCCGCGGCCTTGACGATGTCGCGCGCATTCGCCTTCCCCCCGAGATTCTCAGCATCCCAGGTCATGATCTGCGGCGGGACGAAGCCGATGAGTCCGACGCGGATCGGGTGTTCCCGGCCGGCGCCATCTTTCAGTTTCCGATCGAGGATCACGTAGGGCTTGAGAAAAAGCTCGTCCTGGCGCGGCGCGGCCGCCAGGTCGCCTTTGGTCAGATTGGCGCAGACAACCGGGAAGTTTGCGCCGTTGAGCACGTTGAACATGAAGTCCAGGCCGTAATTGAACTCGTGGTTGCCCAGCGTACCGCAATCGTAGCCGAGCACGTTCATCGCTGCGATGACAGGATGCATGTCACCGTCTTTCATCCCGCGCTTGTAAGCGATGTAGTCGCCCATCGGGTTGCCCTGAAGGAAGTCGCCATTGTCGACGAGAATCGCATTCGTAGCCTCGGCGCGTATGGCATCGACGATCGAGGCCGTGCGCGCGAGCCCGAGCGTGTCGTTCGGCTTGTCGGCATAGTAGTCGTAGGGAAAGACGTGGACGTGCAGGTCGGTGGTTTCCATGATCCGCAGATGTGCCTGATTGGCAGCCGCGCGGCTCGAGAAGGGATGAAGTACGACAAGAGCCGAAGAGGCGGCAAGGCCGCCGAGCACGGTCCGGCGCGTTACGGATTGTTGAACGGTCATCGTTTGATCTCCCCTCGAAAACGCGCTTTGACTATGGCGGAATGGACCGGCGGCGCAAAGCGGCTGATTCTTGCAGGCGCCTTTGTCGCAGAGCATGGCAACTCAGCCGACTCAGATGCCGACATTCGGCCTATCGATGATTTCGCGGAGCGAAAAACTCGAGTTGATCTTCACCACATGCGGCAGCGCCGAGAGCCAGTCGCGGTGAATGCGTTCGTAGTCCTCCAGGTCCTTCGCCGCCACACGCAGAATATAATCATATTCTCCGGACATCAGATAACATACGAGCACG
Organism: Sinorhizobium medicae; assembly: GCF_007827695.1. GTDB lineage: Bacteria > Pseudomonadota > Alphaproteobacteria > Rhizobiales > Rhizobiaceae > Sinorhizobium > Sinorhizobium medicae. The sequence continues at coordinate 32,850 of NZ_VITA01000022.1, forward strand.
TTCGGGCACAGTTTCACGGCGGCTTCGAATTCGGTTAGCGTCTTGGCAAACTGCCCCGATAGCGAGATGTGCACGATGACCATGATCTTGTAATCGAGCGCCTTGTGGGCGATGCGCGCATGGTAGCCGGCAATGGTCCCGGACTTTTCGAGTATGTCGACCCGCCGCGAACAGGCGGACGGAGAAAGGCCGACCCTCGAGGCAAGGTCGGCATTCGAGATGCGGCCATCCTGCTGCAGAATGCGCAGAATCGAACGATCGATAGCATCCAAGCCACTCATTCGCATCTTCCTTCGATTAGACGGAGCTTCACGCAAGAAACACCGAAACCAATGCATCGATAAGCGCTTCTTTGCAAGGACATTCCAGACGCCATCTGTTTTGCTGAACGCCTCATCAACGCGGCGGAAAGCCCAGATAGGAGAGGAACGCAAAGATGCGTGTCGGTTGCCCGAAGGAAATCAAAAACCATGAATACCGTGTCGGCCTGACGCCCGGATCAGTACGGGAATACGTCGCCCATGGCCACGAGGTCATCGTGGAAAGCAAAGCTGGGGCGGGAATCGGGGCGGATGACGACTCCTATCGCGCGGCAGGCGCAAGGATCGTGCCGGCAGCCAGGGACGTCTTCGAGAAGGCGGACATGGTCGTCAAGGTCAAGGAGCCGCAGCCCTCCGAATGGGCGCAGCTTCGCGAAGGCCAGATCCTCTATACCTATCTTCATCTCGCACCGGATCCCGAACAGACGCAGGGGCTCCTCAAGTCCGGCGTCACCGCCATCGCCTATGAAACCGTAACGGATGAGCGCGGCGGGTTGCCGCTGCTTGCTCCCATGTCCGAGGTCGCGGGACGGCTTGCAATTCAGGCAGGGGCCACCTCCCTGCAAAAGGCAAATGGCGGCCGCGGAATCCTGCTCGGCGGAGTGCCCGGCGTTCTGCCAGCCAAGGTCGCGATCATCGGCGGCGGCGTTGTCGGCCTGCATGCCGCCAAGATGGCTGCCGGCCTCGGAGCCGACGTCTCGATCCTCGATCGATCCCTGCCGCGGCTGCGCCAGCTCGATGACATCTTCAACGGCCGCGTCCATACACGCTACTCGACGATCGACGCGCTTGAGGAGGAGGTGTTCTCCGCCGACCTGGTGATCGGGGCCGTGCTCATTCCGGGCGCGGCTGCGCCGAAGCTCGTCACGCGCGAAATGCTGTCCGCGATGAAAAAAGGCGCTGTCATTGTCGATGTCGCGATCGATCAGGGCGGTTGTTTCGAGACGTCGCATGCGACGACGCACTCCGAGCCGACCTATGAGGTCGACGGCATTGTGCATTATTGCGTCGCGAACATGCCGGGTGCCGTGCCGATCACGTCGGCTCACGCCCTCAACAATGCGACGCTCCATTACGGTCTGCAACTCGCCGATCGCGGCCTCAAGGCCATTGCCGAAGACCGGCATCTGCGTGCCGGCCTGAACGTCCACCGCGGCCGCGTGACGAATGTTGCTGTGGCCGAAGCGCTCGGCTACGACGCCCATGCGCCCGAGGTCGTCCTCAACGTCGCCTGATCCCTGTTTGCGCCAATCGGCCTGGCGCTGTCTTGCGCCGGGCTCGCGCTCAACGTGCTTCGATGCGGCACTGATAGCAATTGTATTTTGCCGAGCGGACATGCAGGAAGGCCACATCCGGCCGTGCCAGCAATTCCTCGGCGCGCTGTTCGATTTGCTCGGCGTCGACGGCACCGCCGGTGCCGTAGACGATGCGCTCATCACTCCCGTAGCCGCGTAGAAGATAGCTCTTGCTGGATGCGAGTATCGGCGGCAGCGTTCGTCCGTCGTGAACCGTACAATATTCCGCATGCATGAAGATCGGGCCCGTTTCGGAATAGGCCTGAACCGACGAAAACGGCCGGTAAGCCAAAGTGAGGTAGGGCTTGCCTTCATCGACGTTGCGTAGGCAGTGCCGGCACGGAACGCCGTCTCCGTCCGAAATGCGGCGCTCGGGCGGAGCACCGTAGGCGTCGCGGCCGCCTTGCCTTAGCCGTTCCGCCTCTTGTACAGACATTGCGATATAATGCAGATTCATGGCGCTTCTCCCGGCTGACTGAATTCAGGAGAAGAATGCGCGCTGGCCTCACGGGGTGACACCCGATACTTGCCGGGCTTGCCGCCCGCGGCGAGACTAAAATCGTGATGCGGTTCAGAGCGCTTTCGCGAAGGCGAGAAGTTCCTCGTCGCTCAGCGGCACGACCACCGCTTCATGCGTCGCGACCGGCGAGAAGCCGAACTGCTGGTAAAGCTGCAACGCCCGAGGATGATCGAGATTGTTCGTCGTGACCGTGACCTTGTGCGGGTTCAATGCCCAGACTGCGAACAATGTCTGCAGCAAGAACCATTTGCCCAGCCCAAGGCCGAGCGCGTGCTCCATCAGTCCGAAATGCATGAGGTCGATGACGTCGTCGTCTCCCTGATGGAATTCGAAGAACCCGGCCGGCGCCCCGTCGACATAGAGCACCATGACCGTGGTTCGCTTGTCGTGAAGAATAGCCGCAAGATCGTCGTCGCTCATGCGCAGACGCTCCGCCCAATGCCAGCGCTTGCCCACGCGCAGATAGAGAAAACGGTAATAGGCAAGCGGGATGTCCGATACGCGCAGGATCGCCGTATGGATATTGATAGGCATGGGAAGGCTTTGCTTTGGCGGCGACGTCATTTCGAGTTCCGTCACGTGTGCCGTGATCGCGGGAGGCTTCGACCTTTGCATGGCTCTCACTCTTTACCGGTTGCAACCGGAGTGTCGGGACGGCTGCCCCATTCCGACCAGGAGCCATCATAAAGCGTGTTGTCCTTATGTCCCAAGGACTGAAGCGCAAGCGTAATGATGGCGGCGGTTACGCCGGAGCCGCAGGTCGTGACGACCGGTTTTGACAGATCGATGCCGGCATCTGCAAAAGTCCGGCTGAGTTGATCCAGATCCTTGAACTTGCCCCCCTCCGAGAACACGCCTGAGGGCAGGCTCCTTGCACCCGGCATATGGCCGGACCGCATGCCTGCCCTGGGTTCCGGTTCCTCACCGGAGAAGCGTCCGGCGCTCCGCGCATCGGCAATCTGGGCGAGCCGGTTTTCGACGACGTCCTTCATGCGCTCGAACGAGGTAACCGCACGGCGGTCGATCGAAGCCTTGAACACACGCGGCTCGGGATTGGGTAACTGTGCCGTGACCGGCCGTCCCTCCGCTTTCCAGCCGTCCATGCCGCCATCGAGAACGAAGACATTCCTGGCACCCATGACGCGGAGCATCCACCAGACCCTCGGCGCTGTGAAAATACCCGGACCGTCATAAACGACGATGACGTCGTTCTCGCCGATTCCCATTGCACCCACAGCCTTGGCGAATGCTTCGGGAGAGGGCAGGGTGTGCGGCAGCACGCTCGTCTGATCCGCAATCGCGTCTTGATCGAAGAAGACCGCCCCGGGAATATGCGCGGCCGCATACTCGGCTTTCGGATCGCGGTTCTGCGCCGGCAGGTACCAGGAGGCGTCGACGATTCTCACTGCCGGATCGGAGAGGCGCTGCTCAAGCCAGTCTGCAGAAACGACAAAGTCGCTCCTGTTAGCGTTTTCAACGTTCATCGTTCTACTCCACTGGCATGGTCATAAAAAGCGCTCAGGCGAAGGCCCGATCCTCGGGCGCCGCGAATCGTATTCGGAAACGCCGGTTTTCTTTACCTTTCTTTTCGATTTTCGCGATGTGGATCGCGCCCACTTCCTGTGTCTCCGAAACATGCGTTCCGCCGCACGGCTGGCTGTCTACCGATGAATTCTCGCCGATGCAGACGAGACTGACGCGGCCAAGCCCCATTGGCGGGCGGACATTCTTAGACTTGACTATGGCCGGATTGGCGGCCAGCTCCTCGTCGGTGATCCACTGCACATAGACCGGATGGTTCTCATGGACGAGCTTCATCAGCGCTGCCGTGACCTGGTCCTTGTCGATCAATTCGCTCATGTCGAAGTCGACCCGGCTTTCTTCTTCTCCGACTGCTGCGCCGGTGATCGGGAAAGGGCAGACGACTGAAAGAAGATGGCAAGCCGTATGCATGCGCATCAGCCGGTAGCGGCGCGGCCAGTCTATGTGCAGCACCAGCTTTTCGCCGACATCAGGCATGCGCGCTCCTTCTGCGGGAATGTGCAAGATGATGTCCTTGGTCGCACCATGCCGCGTATCGATGATGTCTATGCGGCTCCCGTCTTCGCGCTCGAGAAAGCCCTTGTCACCCGGTTGCCCGCCGGAGGTCGCATAGAAGCAGGTCTGATCGAGCTCGATGCCGCCGTCTTCCAGGATTGCCGTCACGCTTGCTTCGCAGGTCGAAAGATAGAAATCTTCTCGGAAGAGGGCGGTGACAGATCTGGTCATGGCAATCCTATCCAGCGGGTTCGTATGGCACTGCAATGTTCGAAGCCGTCTTCAGCCAGGCCGGGACAGGCAGACCCTTGGAGGCCAGGAAGTCCGGATTGAAGAGCTTCGACTGATAGCGGTTACCATAGTCACAGAGGATCGTCACGATCGTGTGTCCCGGACCGAGCTCACGAGCAAGCCGCACGGCTCCGGCGACGTTGATGCCGGTCGATCCGCCGATGCAGATGCCTTCTTTTTCAATGAGCTCGAAGACGTAGGGAACCGCCTCGGCGTCTGGAATCTGGTAGGCGAAGTCCGGCGTGAAACCTTCGAGATTGGCGGTGATTCGCCCCTGACCGATTCCTTCGGTGATCGAGCTTCCACTCGACTTGAGCTCGCCATGGGCATAGAAATTGTAGAGTGCCGCGCCTTCCGGATCGGCGATGCCGATCTTGATCCCCGCCTTGCGGGCGCGCAAGCCTTCCGCCACACCGGCAAGAGTGCCGCCGGAGCCGACGGCGCAAATGAACCCGTCGACCTTTCCATCGGTGTCGCGCCATATCTCGGGCGCGGTCGTGTCGATATGGGCCTGCCGATTGGCGACATTGTCGAACTGGTTTGCCCAGATCGCGCCATTCGGCTCGGTTTCGGCAAGTCGGGCGGCCAGACGGCCGGAGATCTTCACGTAATTATTCGGATTCCTGTACGGTACCGCCGGAACTTCGACCAGCTCGGCGCCAAGCAGGCGCAGTGCGTCCTTCTTCTCCTGGCTCTGTGTCTCGGGGATAACGATGACGGTGCGGTATCCGAGCGCGCTGGCGACAACGGCAAGGCCAATGCCGGTATTGCCCGCGGTGCCTTCGACGATCACACCGCCCGGTCGCAATTGGCCGGCCTTTTCAGCCTGGCGGATGATCCAGAGCGCCGCCCTATCCTTTACCGACTGCCCAGGGTTGAGAAACTCCGCTTTGCCGAGGATGTTGCAGCCGGTCGCTTCGGACACGGCCTTGAGCCGGATCAGCGGCGTATTGCCGATTGCTTCGAGCACGGACGGAAGAACTGGCATATTGAGACCCTCGCACTGACGGAACGGATGCCGGCTTTAGCCAAGCATTTACCTCGGTCGATCGCAAGCCGATAAACATTTGGTTTCTTGAGCAGGATCGCCGAAATATTGGCGTGTTTTCGGCTCAGTCTGTTCTGCAGGCAAGGAATAGCGTTTCGCAGCTTTCCTGTCCCGGGCAAAAAACGTCTCTGCCGTCAATCGACGGGCGGGAAGCGGAGATTGCGGGGCAGGCGTTTGCCGTCCGGAGAGGTGTGGAGGCGGCCGCTGAGGCGGCAGCCCCGATGACAACCGCCGTCGACGCGCGAGGAAAAGATGACAGCTATATTCACCGCCCGCCCCGAAAATGGATTAGCATGGATCACCGGAGCAAGCTCCGGGATCGGTCGCGCCTTGGCGCTTCGATTGGTCGAAGAAGGGTATTCCGTGGTCGTCACCGCGCGAAGTCACGACAAGCTGGTCGACCTTCAGCACGAGGCCGCGGGAACGGGGCGTATCATTGTTCTCGATGGAGACGTCACCGATCCGCAGGACATGGAGAGGTTGCTGACCGCGATCGAATACGAGCACGGGCAGGTGGCGCTCGCAATCCTCAACGCCGGGGTTGTCCTGCCGGTCCGTGGCGACGACCTGCGCCGCGAGGCCTTCGACAGGAGCTTCGCCGTCAATCTCAACGGCGTCGTGAACTGTCTCGTACCTCTCATCGAACATATGAAGGCCAAGGGGCATGGCCAGATCGCGGTGATGTCGTCTGTGGCCGGCTACGGCGGCGTGCCTACGAGTGCGGCCTACGGCGCGAGCAAGGCCGCACTCATCAACATGGCGGAGAGCCTCAAATTCGACCTCGACCGAATCGGGATCCGCCTGCAAGTCATCTGTCCCGGATTTGTGGGCACGCCAGGCTCGGCGAAAGGTGGGTTCCCGAGACCCGCTCTGGTGAGCACCGAAGAGGCGGCAGCTCGGATTTGCGCTGGCCTTAAATCCTCGCGTTTCGAGATCACCTTCCCAAGACGGTTCACCTATCTGGTAAAATTGCTGCGAATATTGCCATATGGCATCTATTTCGCGCTTCTCGACCGGCTGGTGCCGCGGGGGGCGACCGTCGCTTCGGCCTCGAAGAGAAAACCCACGGGCTCCGACGGAAAACCGCGTCAGGCCGTGTGAAGCACCAGCACCGCGCCGAAAATCAACGACAAGCCTATCCAGCCGGTTGGTTTGAGCCTCTGGCCGAAGAAAAGACGGCCGCAGATAGCCGTACCGAAGATACCTGTTGCGCCGAGAACGGCATAGGCCACGGCGAGATCCATTTCCTCGATCGCTTCTGCCAGCAACGCGAAGGCCGCAAGCACCAGAACGATCGAAAGGGCACCCCATCCGCGACGGGCGAAGCCGTGCGATTTGGTCGAGGCGAGATTCGCGGCCACGTCGAGAACGCCCGCCGCCACCGCGAAGGCAAAAGAGAGACCCGACGCGCTCATGCGTCTGTTTCCTCACCCTTGCCCTTACCCGCATTGACGAGGAGGATTCCGGCGACGGCCATCGCGAGGCCGAGCATCTCACGGCCGGAGAGGGCGCGGCCGAAAGCGAAAACAGAAACGAGCGTTATCACAGCAACACCGGACCCTTCCCACACGGCATAGGCGACACCGACCGGAATAACCTTAACTGCTCGTGCCAGGAAGACGTAGGAGAGCGCGATCGAGGCATACATAATGATATGCCCCCAATAGGTGCCGGAACCGGACGCAGCCTTCATTACCGTCAGGCCGACGACTTCGGTCACAATCGCGAGTACCAGGAAAAACCATGCAAGGCGCATGAAAACCTACGAGAATAAGGCCGAGAAGCGGTCCAGCAGCGGTTGCACGATCGGGTCACGACGGTCGACGTGTTCGGCGCAAACTAGCAGCATCTTCTCGATGCGTTCCAGCGAAATTTCGCCACCTGGGTTGGAAGCGTTCGCCTGCTCCCCTCCATTTCCTGGCAGTCGAACTTAAGTCCGCCGTTGTGGCCGATCTTGGCGCGTTTCGACTGACGCCAGCGGCAGGACCGTCGAGAGGGTCGACAACCGGCCAGGGCGGACAGCCGCGATAAAGGCACTAGTAAGGGTGCTGTGAAGAAGCCAGAGGCATGGGGGCCCGCTCGGCGGTCTCCTGTCGGCCGCTGGCGCACTGTTCGCCGGGAACGGTCCTGTTCAGTGGGCGCTTGCCGCTGCAAGGGTCGCGGCTGTGCTCGTCGGGCTCTGGTGCTTCGTTCGCCGGGTTCGAGAGGCTGGGTGGTGCTCGTCCCCTCATCGCGGCTGCTGCAGTTCTCGCCATCGTCGTCGTCATTGTTGCCTTGATCCACCGGCAGGGCGGCGACGACGTTCGTCAATCCATAGAAAGGCAGAACAATGAAGCTGGCGCACTGCGGACGATGTCCGCTCTCGCGTTGACCTTCGCCCTAACGGGATGTGGCACTTTGGCGCCGGCAAGTGCTGACGGTCTCCGCCGCGTGGTGGGCACTGGTCGGCGCGCGCTACGCCGCCGGCGGATCAGCGGACGATCTACCGGACCGTCTTCGGCATCTGCGCCGCGGCGGTCTGGACGAAAGGGGGTGCGCTAGACACGGGGAAGGGACCTGAATGTCGCAGAGATATTTTTCTCCGATCGAAATTCTCAATGCCTACGGGCCTTCGTAGCGGGTGGCGTCGTCCTGAAACAGTTCAGGCTTTGGCAGGGCCTCGCGCTTCTTCGTGCCCGGCAGAACCTCGAACCAGTTGTCAAACATGACCATCGTCGAGCCAAGTTGTGCGAGCACCTGCGGATTGCCCTCCATTTTGGCTTTACCGGACGATACTTTATCGGAAAGTGTCGCAGTGCCGATCATGACATCCTCCAGTTCGCGGCGGTCAATCGTGACGGTCAGGTCGGCGTCTTCGGCCTGATACCCGGCGATAGTTGTCAGCGTGGCATTGCTCATTTCGAGGACAAATTTCTCGCCGTTATCTGGCGTCGAAAGATTGATCTTGAAAGTCATGCCCTCCGCCTTACCGCTTTCCATCTGGATACCAAGGTAGTTGAGGAATAGTTCGGTGCTCGTGCCGCGCACGAAGTCAGGACTGCCCGCCTTTGCAGCCTTTACGGCGACGACGCCGTCACGTAGCTCCTTCGCGCCAGCCAGGAAACTGTGACGGAGACTGGGGCTTTCGAATTGGTAGCCCATCTGCTCATAAGTATCGGCGAGCAAGTCTTTTGCCTCCTGGTTGTCCGGTTCAGCATAGACGAGCTTGTTCAGAATCTCGGTTGCAAGGCGGTATTTGCCCTCAGCATAAAGATCACGGCCTTTCGCCATCACCTTGGATCCGCCGCCCATCATTTCCACATAAAGAGGCGCAGACTCCTCCGGCGATAGCGGCACCAATGTCGCTGGATTCAAATCCCAGAACCCGAGGTATCGCTGAATGACAGCTCGGCTGTTGTGCAGATAGGAGCCGTGGTAGCCCCGTGAATGCCATTGTTGCTGCAGACTCTTCGGCGGCTCGTAAACATTATGGATCTGGTTGATGGTGACGCCTTTGTTCGCCAGGTGCAGGACCTGGTTGTTCAAGTTCGCGTACATGTCGCGTTGACCGCGCATCACTTCGGTGATCCGCTCTTTGCCCCAACGCGGCCAGCTATGGGAGGCGAACATCACGTCCGCTTGGTTGCCAAACTGGTATAGCGCGAGGTTGATGTACTGTGACCATGCGAGAGCGTCGCGTACAGGTGCCCCTCGCAGCGTCAAAATATTGTGGAGGCTGCCCACGATGTTCTCGGCCGCCCAGAATGCTTTGAAATCCGGAAACCAGGTATTCATTTCCGCTGGCGCTTCGGTGCCCGGCGTGTTCTGGAAGACCATCCTCACGCCGTCGATGGTGAGTTCCTGAATGGGCTGATCAATGCTGATGGTCGGCGGTAGAATCCCCACGTCGCCGCTGGCCACCGCCTTGCCGATCGAAGCGTCGACATGTCCATAGGGGCTGGGTGGCACGAGGTCGCCGTAGGTGTAGGACTTGCGACGGGTCATCACATTACCGGCGTAGAGGTTTTCCGCGATCGCCTCATTCAAGAAACCCTTGGGAGCAATAATCTGAACCTTTTCTGCGGCGAGCGCGGCATCATCGACGACGCCGCGAATACCGCCGAAGTGGTCGCCGTGGGAATGAGAAATGATGACGGCGACGACGGGCCGCTCGCCAAGCTTCTCATTGATGAATTTAAGCGCGGCACGTGCCGTTTCCTTGACCGTCAGTGGATCGATCACGATCCAACCTGTATCGCCCTTGATGAAGGATATGTTCGCGAGATCGAAGCCGCGAATCTGATAGATGCCCGGAACAACCTCGAACAGGCCGTACTCCATGTTGAGCAGAGCCTGACGCTGCAGGGATGGGTGGATGCTGTCGAACTCCATCCCCTTAAGCAGGAAGTCCCAGTTGTCCATGTTCCAGGCCACATCGCCTTTATCATTCATGATCTGACGGAAAGGCGGGGCAGCGATGAAGCCGCGCTTGGCTTCCTCAAAGTCCCGCTTGTCAGCGAAGGGCAGAAGCTGGCGCTGCTGTTGCTGCGCCTCGATCGTGTATTGCGAAGGCATCTTTCCCTTCGGACTGAAATGCTGTGGCTCCTGCGCGACCGCCGTGCCTCCAAGCCCTCCAGCGAAAACTGCACCAATCACGAGTGACAGTAGCTTAAGCAAACCGTTCATGGCCTGTCTCCCCCGCCAGTTTATGGGCGTGCAACGCGCCCCGGCGCGTGGAGTATGGCACGCGGGTCACTGGCTGACTATCGCCCCTTAGGGAACGTCGATTGTGGTCAAGCGGCCAGGGGCGGTGGTGGCACGTCGCTGATCGGCGCCCGAAGACTCCATCCCGGCTCAATGCAGGACAAGATCGACGAACAGTCGCAGGGCTGTGCGGCGCCTGCGCCTGGACCGAGAGCGAATGCGCCAGCCACGACGCGGCGCAGCAGTAATCAACCAAGCGAAATCGCATTGCATACGAGGAGCATCGACGGGAAGATCAAGGATGAAGCTATGGAATTGCCGAGGCGTGCTCAAAGGCTCGAATGGAACCTAAATTCAACCCTGAACCTGCTCACCCTCATCGGCTGATCGGCGGCGGCGGATGGATCTGGGCGAACACCAAAGAAAAAGCCCCGCACCGTGAGGTGCAGGGCTTTGGAAACTGGCTCCCCGGGCCGGATTCGAACCGGCGACCTATCGATTAACAGTCGAGTGCTCTACCGCTGAGCTACCAGGGATCATCTGCGCCGCAGAAGTGAGGCTGCTAATACAAATGCTTTTCCGATTTGCCAAGCGGTTTTTAAAAAAAAATGACGGCAGCCGGTTGCCCCCCTGTGGAGAAGGCACCAACTGTGGGTCATCAATACGAAAGCAGAATGATGGCGACCGAAGGCAAGAAGAAGCATTTTGGCATCGATTCCAGGACGCGCGAGATCGTTCTGGGCAAGTGGCGAATGAGACTGCCCAACTCGCCGGTACTGCGTGTGCTCATCGGCGTGCTGCTCGTTTGTGGGGGTCTGGTCGGCTTTCTACCCGTCCTCGGCTTCTGGATGGTTCCGCTCGGCCTGCTGGTCCTTTCGCATGATATTCCTTCGATGCGCAGGAGGCGCCGCAAACTGGCCGTATGGTGGGCGCGGTGGCGCAGCAAGCCGAATTCGTCCGACAAACCCTGAAACGGCTTTGGAAGCGTCACAGCGACGAGAAGGTCTCAATCGTCGGAGTGGTTCGATTTTCTCGACCGGCTCCTCTTTGGCAGGAGAGCGAAGATGACGCCGGCGAGAATCAAGGCGGTCGGCCAGAAGTCTGTCGCCTGATCCCAGCTCCATTTCCAAATTTCATAGCCTTCAAGATGCGGCGGCGGCAGCTTTGCGGCAACCTCGAAATCACGTTTCTCGCGGCCGTGGAAGTGCCCGGCGGCAAATGCGAGACCAATGATAAGCGCCAACTTTCTGGGCGCGACCGCCATGAACAGCAGAGCGACGACTGCTGCGATGCAAAAACCCTCGACCACGTGACCAAGCCAATCGAAGTGTCGCTGAATGTAACCCCAGGGAATGTCCATCACGTCGCGCCATCAGTAACGCCGACGATGCCGGCGGACGCAACCCTTACCATGACCGCCAAGCCGGATGCCACATGGCGCTCCGGTCCTTCTTCTTGCCAGGTTCCGATTTTTGCCTGTCGCGTCGCAGTCATTACAACTTTTAGTAACCCGAACTGGTGAATTTACAGCCGCATCACGTTCGGCAAGATTACCCGCTCTCAGCGGCCGTCTCCGTTTCCAGGAGGAGCATCGGCCAATTTCAGCATTGGAGAGAAAAAATGGCGCATCTGATCGGTGGCATCGTCCCTTGGCTCGGGCTCGATAACCAAATCTTCGGTACGAACGATCCGGACGTAATCTTCGGAGACCCGTTCACAACCGGCAATACACTCGATGTCCTCGAGATCGGCGGATCCCTGTCTTCGGGGCAGGGCGGCCGCGACCGCCTCGACGGCCGCGCAGGCAGCGACACCATTTTCGGGGACGCGTGGGCGATCGCCGATGAGGGGCGCGGCGGCGACGACGAGCTCTATGGCGGCATAGGTAACGACACGCTCTACGGTGATGCCTTTTCGATCGATGTGAGTGACTCCCTAGCCGTAGCGGGAGGGAATGACCGCCTCGACGGAGGCAAGGGCAACGACACGCTCTACGGCGACGGATACAATTGCCTTAGCGGGCGCGGTGGCGACGACATGCTCGACGGCGGCGCCGGAGACGACGTACTCTCTGGTGACGCCTTCTCGTTGGGCGACTTCTTCACCGGCGGAAACGATAGGCTCCAAGGCGGGGAGGGCAGCGACCACCTTTACGGCGATGGCCTGGATCAGGGTGTCGTGGAGTCCGGGATTGGCGGCAACGACCAGCTCTATGGCGGCGCCGGCAACGACTTCATCGTCGGCGATGTCCTTTTCTCACGCGGCGGCAGTGGCGGCGACGACCTTCTCGACGGCGGCAGGGGCGACGACATACTTTACGGCGATGCGGAAGTCGGCGTCGACACAGCGGGGGGAGACGACCTCTTGGTCGGCGGCGTCGGCAACGATCAGCTCTGGGGCGACGGCCGACTTACCGCAGCCTTCGCGGTGGAGACGGGTGCCGACCAGTTCCTTTTTGCACGGCACAGTGGCCGCGATGAGATCTTTGATTTCGAACTCGGCAAGGACGTCATCCATATCGCCGGCTATGGCTACGCTGATCTTGCCGACTTGCTGCCCAACATCAGTGACGATGCCAGCGGTAACGCTGTTCTGAACCTGAATGGCACGGTAGACCAGGTCACGCTGATCGGCGTCCAAACCGCCGATCTCAGCGCGCACAACTTCGTCTTCGCGAATGCGGATCTGGCGTTCGTCTGACAAGCAGCATCACGCCCGCGGCCGACGTGATAAACGGCCCGCGGGCACCGTCCCTGCCGGCTCCGTGATCACTGCAACCTTCCGCATCCCAGAGTCGGGTGCGTCCAAAGAGTAGCACGGTCGGCTGTTTCTTCAGGGGATTGAGAGCGTCCTTTGGCAAACGCTTGACACATTGTGGCTTTGGAGGCCTCGCCCGGAATTGAACCGGGGTACAAGGATTTGCAGTCCTCTGCGTCACCACTCCGCCACGAGGCCTCTACGATCTGATCTTTTCAAATCGTGGCGCGGATTTAGAATGATTGATCGGAATCCGCAAGAGGGTTCATTCGCTATGCGAACCTTTTTATTGTGAATACCTTGAACGGTCCTAGTGGTAACGCCGGATGAGGCCAACAAGCTTACCCTGGATCTTGACCCGGTCCGGACCGAAAATGCGGGTTTCATAGGCAGGATTGGCGGCCTCGAGCGCGATAGAGGCGCCCTTGCGGCGGAACCTCTTCAGGGTGGCTTCCTCGTCGTCGATCAGGGCGACGACGATATCTCCGATACTGGCGGTGCTCGCGTTGCGAATGATCACAGTATCGCCGTCGAGGATACCGGCTTCGATCATCGAGTCGCCTTTGATTTCCAGCGCGTAATGTTCGCCACTGCCGATCATTTCGATCGGCACCGAAATATCATGCATGTTGTTCTGGATCGCCGAAATGGGCACGCCCGCGGCAATGCGGCCCATGACCGGAACGACAACCGATGCGTTCTCGGCCGGTGGCGCCGGTTTCGGGGCTGGAGCCGGTGCGGCTGGTTTTCCGAGACTGCCCTCGATGACGCTTGGCGAAAAACCGCGCCGGACTTGCGGGTTGCCGGCATAGGCCTCCGGCAGCTTGATAACCTCAAGAGCCCTGGCGCGATTCGGTAGCCGGCGAATGAAGCCGCGCTCCTCCAAAGCGGTGATCAAACGATGGATCCCGGATTTTGAAGCAAGATCCAGGGCATCCTTCATCTCGTCGAAGGAAGGAGGCACCCCGGACTCCTTCATTCGTTCGTGAATGAACAAAAGCAATTCCTGTTGCTTGCGGGTCAGCATGGCGCGTCACTCCAGAATCGCGAAACAAATCAAGAACAGAGCCTATCTGTTCCATATGTGTTCCGCAAGTGCCTAAGATTCCGTGAATTTTGCCTGCTGTGGAATACTGCTCCGCTCGAAGCTGCAGCATGCCGAGGACGATCGCCCGAGGCTTCAGGCGAGGGGTCGATACAGTCGTGCCAGTCGCATGGCCCGTCGCGGCATCCGCCGTACCGGTCGCACATCGAACTCGTCAGTAGGCAAGACGTGGCCCGCCCGGCGTAAGGACATCGAATTGCGGCTCTGGATAGGGCCCGTACCACTGGGTGTAGGTTGTGTTCGTCGAACCGGTGCTTGCGCATCCGGAAAGTGCGAATAAGACGAAAAATACTGCTGTCAGCAAAGACTTAACAGGCATATTTCTTCTCCACTCGCGGAGGCACCAGACCTCGAAAGGGTCAGACAAAAACTCTCTCTCAAATCGTGCTTTATGGCAAGCGTGGGCAGAGTCAGCGGCAGGCGTTGCCGCCTTCGACTCGTGCGAACCGGTTGTCGCGCATGTCTTGATTTAGGTACGAACTGTTACCTTTGTCTCCGGGTCGGACAGGAAGAGGGTGGTGGAGTCGAAGGGAGTCGAACCCTCGACCTCCGCAGTGCGATTGCGGCGCTCTCCCAACTGAGCTACGACCCCACTACGGCCGATTTTATAAGTCTTTTCGGTCGCGCGCACCAGGGGTATTCCTTCCCGACGCGCTGCCGCTGGTCCGCGCCGGCGCTGCATTTCGCCAACCACGACGGCCTACGATCGTCGCGCTCATCTCTCAAGCTTTCAGAAAATCGAACCGTTCATCGGTACGGCCCGGCGAACTGACGAGGATTTCCGCGTCGACCACGCCCTCGGCGACGAAGGGGTCCTCCTGCACACGTACCTCGATCTCCTCTGGCGACGCATTGTGCGCAAGGATTGCACCGCCCGCATTCGGCTGGAGGCTTCCGACCAGTAGAAACACACCGTCGTCGAAACCGCGCTTGATCCAGGCATTGTGCCCGTCCATGAACTGCGGGGCTTTGGTCTTGTCGGCGAAGCGAAGGGTAATGACGAACATGATTGCTCCATCAGGCGGGTTGGCGGGATTGAGGTGGTGGTTCGACCGGGCATTGAGCCTGCAGCCACGCTTCCATGTCGGCGACTTCGGATGAAGTCCTCGTCGCGGAAGGCGTTCACGAGCGGTTGCAACGCCTTGGCTGCGCATCAGGACGTGGAGAGCCAGCGCCTCCGCATCCGTTTCGCGTCCAAGCCCGCAAACTGCCGGGCGAGCCAATCGCGGAACAGGGTGAACAGGCTCACCGCGTCATTCTTCGCCAATGAATCGAGCTTCGCCAGTTCGTTGCAGAGCGTACCGACCGAGCAGCCATGTGCCATGATCTTTGCCCCGAGGCGAGGATGACGTCATTTGACACGTCATGGCCACGCTGCCGTGCGGCTCGTACAGATCAACGCGGCGATGGACCGGAAATGCCGTCGGACGCTGCTCGCAGCAGTGCGAGCATCCGCCGCCGCCAAGTTGACGACGGTGTATTTGGCTCGTCAGCTTCATGCATTATGATCTGGGATATATCGACCTGGAGCAGAGGACTTTGCAAACCATCGACAATCCGTTCGGAACGAGATTGTCACCTATGTCTCAGGAATAAACCGTAACCTATGTGTCCAGAATGGACCAAAGGCAAATGGCGGAAGAGGTGGGATTCGAACCCACGGTACGCTTTCACGCACGCCGGTTTTCAAGACCGGTGCCTTAAACCGCTCGGCCACTCTTCCATCTATTTGATATCATTGGAGCATAGCCTTTGACATCAAAGCCCGAAATCGCCGTTTGCTACGCACTTTGCAACTATTTCGATTTCTGATTTGCGCTTATAGCGGCTTGCAGCGCTGCGTCAACTTGTTCGGCAGCATCGGCTTGCATTCCTGGCATGACATGGGAGTACAGATCGAGCGTAATGCCGATAGTCGAGTGTCCCAGACGCTCGCTCGCCACCTTCGGGTGAACGCCGGCCGCCAGCATCTGCGATGCATGAGTGTGCCGGAGGTCATGGAACCGGATGCGGGGCAGGGACGTCTTCGCTAAGAGCCTCGTCCATTCGTGGGTAAGCGATACCGGCTTCAGGGGTCGGCCATCAATCTGCGCCACTACGAACGAATCATCATCCGGCCGGATGCCGATCTTCAATTGTTCCTCAGCCTGTCGTGCACGGTGTGCTTTGAGCTCGGCGAGCATCATCGACGACAAGGCCACGGTGCGAGACTTGCCAGCCTTCGGCTCTTTGTATCGCACGCCTTCTTTCGTCTGCTCCGCGCTCTCTCTGATGGATAGCATCCGCCTATTGGCGCTCAGGTCGACGTGACGCCAGCGCAGCGCCAGTATTTCACCCCGCCTCAGGCCGCACATGACCGCCAACATCATCGGGATAAACATTCGGGTAGGGCGGAAGGCCTCTAAGAGGATCGCCGTCTGATCGGGGTCGTATGCCAGCATCTTCGTCCGCTCGATCTTTGGCGGTGTCGTTGCGGCCGCTGGGTTCTTCACAAGCCTATCCCAGGTCACAGCTTGATTGAGAGCTTTGATCAGCACTCGGCGCATGTGATGCACCGTTCGCGGCGAAAGGCCACCGCCTCTCCGATGACCTTCTGTCAGCGCTTTGGCGAACGCGGCGTCAATCTTGTCTGTCTTGAGCTTCGCAAGCGTGACGTCGCCGATTAGCGGCCCAAGATTCTTTTCACAGATCTCGGCGTATCGCTCGTGCGTCTTCGGCGTAACCGTAGGTTTGATGAAGGTCAGCCACTCGGTCAGAAACTCCGAGACCGTCTGCTTCGTCGGTTCGACGTAACCGCCGCTCTTGATCTCAGCGATCAGCCTTGCGCACTCCGATTGCGCCTGTCGCTTCGTGCCAGTGAAGGAGTGCCATTTCCGCTTCTTCTTGCCCGTCTTAGGGTCAATTTCTCCCACGTCCAGGACGATGGCCCAGTGGCCGGGTGAGCGTTCCCGAATATGCCCCTTCATCGATTTTCGTCCTTCTTCGCGCTTCGTGCCTTTTCTGCTGCTTGAGCAATCACGTCCATTGCCTCAGGAGACTTGCGCAACCCTTCGAATAGCGACTTCCCTTTGAGGTAGTCGGCGGCGCGTCCCTCCCAGTCTAGCGCTTCACTCAAGTTCGTATCACCGTTTGACAGACCATCGAGGCGAACGGTCTGCTCGACGAGTTTGTCGTAGAGGCTGTAGCAATACTTGAAGACGTCCGATGCAATCGCGCGTAGTTCGTCGAGCTCCTCCGGCGTCCTCGGCCTATCTTGAAGCGTTTCATCCCCGAGTAAAATAACTGCGTCGATCAACCCCTTCATGTTTTCGTGGAGCGACGGTGCAAGCTCTTGTTGAATCAATGCGATACGGCAAAGTCTTCTGACTGCCTCAGAACGTGAGGGCACACGGTTTGCAAAACGCCAATCATCAATAGCGGCGATTTCTGCGGTGGTGATTTTCAGCTGCATTCGTTCCGTTTCGGTTTCACCAAGCTTTGGACGGGCCATAACGTGTCTCCTTGTTTTCGTGTGTACATAACTCACAAAAAGGTTGCAAGGAGGTTAAGTCGTGATAAAGTACCAAACGTACACACTTTACTAACCAAACTGGAGCTTAAACATGACACTTGAGGAAGCACTCAGCCTGCCCACCATCTCGGTGCCTGATGCAGGAAAGCTGTTTTTTGGCCTTGCTCGCAACAGCGCGTACGAAGCGGCACACCGCGGCGACTTCGAAACGATCAAGGTGGGGGGGCGCATTGTCGTTCCGGTTGCACCGCTCGCTGCAAAGCTCGGCCTGCGCGCCAAGATCGGAACAGCGGCATGATCGACCGTCGGGTTCCTTATGAAGGAAGAAGCTCTATCAGGGTAGTCAGGGTCGATTGGAGCGGGAAAGACGCAGCCGGAGAGGACTATCGCCTTCACGCCGCCCCAGAGTTGGTCTCGCGGGGCCTCATGGTCAACGTTCCAACGTTGATCCAGTACCCCGACGGCAGGATCGAAACGGGCAATCAGGTGAAGATCACCCCTTCTGGCCTGGCATTCCTCAAGCGCGAAGCGCCCGTCGAACTCCGTGAAACGGAGGGACGAGCATGACCAATGAAGCAAAAGGCCCGGCAGAGGCGGCAACCTCTCCGAGCCATGGTTCTACCAATCCCGAGAAGGATAAGGAAATGAACGAGGTACACGCTATCACATCGGCTAACGCTGATCTAGCCCATCGCGATCTCATGTCCTGCGAAGTCGACATGACGAAATTGCGCAGCATGAGCATGAAGCAACTGCACGATTTCCGAAATGTGTTGCACACGATCGGAGAAGTCACCGCAGCATTCGCTTGCCAGCCGCGCTTCTCGAATGAGCGAAGCAACACCTACAACGCTGCCGGCGATTTGGTTGAGGACCTATGCCAATTCTTGGGCATGTACGAGCACGCTCTCGTCAGTGTCGCGCGGGAAGCGACACCTTGGCCATCAAGCGAGGTCGAATGGCGTGCCTGGACGATCTTGAGGTACGAGGCCGACTGTGCCGACGAGCTTATTCCGTTCGCGGTCCACGCAGCCGAGGCAGTGCGGGACGAGGCTGAGGCCAAGTGCATGGAGCGCTACGCTGCGATCGGAGCTGCGAAATGACGGTCAAAGTCGCCTCACACCACATCGACGCCGTATATGATGCCACCCAAATTATGAGCCTGTTCGCAGGGGTACTTGCGGACGGCGATGTCGATGACAAAAAGGCCGGCGAGATGTCTTGGCTGCTCGGCAGCGCAAAGAAGGCCCTCGACCCTATAATCGACTTGCTCGAAAAGCTTCAGGCAGAACAGAACCCCTCGCACGCGTATGCGCGTGAGGAGGTGCCGGCATGACCGTCATCAAATTCTTCGAGAAGCGGGATGTCACCGCAGAGGACGCCTGGAAGACCTATGTCAGGCTTGCCACAAAGGCCAACGAGACCATGCGCTTCGAGGATGGCATCGCCGCCGGAAAGGCGTGGGGTCGCTTCGTTACCCGCTTCGTTCATGACGACAGCCCGGGTGGGCCCGCCGCATGAAGCTGCCGTTTATCACCATCAACCTTGAAACCTGCGGGTTTGTGATCGAGCTCGAGCAGGAGGTTCTGGGGGCGCTACTCGTCTCAGGGCAACATGCTGCTGTTCGGGGCCTCGTGCGCGCCGACCATTTCATCGAGCCGATCCATCGTCGGATCTTCGAAGTGATCGAGATCGCGGCCGAGCGCTACAATTCTTCTCGTGTGGATCTGGTAGCCAAGATGTTCCCGCCGGATGAGGTCAAGGCCTGGTCCGACGGACTGAAGACGCCCCTCCACTCGTACCTGGCCGCTCTGGCCGCTAACACGGTGTATGGCGCCGGAGGCCTGAATAAGGTCAGCGTTCCGAACCTGATCCAGCAATGGGCGAGGATATCAGTAGGCGTGGAAGCAGAGCGCGTCCGCTTGGCGTCCATCGACCCGGGCGTCGATCCTTCCGAATTGATCCGTGCTGCTACTCGGTCGCTCGACGATGTTGCTACCGGACTCAGCGTAGGTGCCAGGGGGAAAACCCGGTTTTCCCTCTCTGAGGCTGCCGACGCGGCACTGGAGGAGGTGCAAGCCGCAATTGAACATGGCGGCGGTCTCACCGGGATCACCTGGGGGCTCACGGACGTGAACAACGCCACCGGCGGCATCCACCGCGGCGAGATGGTCGTTCTTGGCGCACGGCCGTCGATGGGCAAGACAGCGGTCGGCCTGGGAATTGGCATCAAGGCTGCGCAGTCCGGCGCCGGCGTAGGGTTCATCTCGCTGGAAATGGGTTCTAACCGCCTTGCCATGCGAGCGCTGACGGACATCGCCTATGACTGGAACGTCAAGGTCCCATACAGCGACTTGATCACTGGAAAGGTGGCGGAGAAGGACTTCGAAAGCATCTGCGAGGCGAAGCAGAAGCTCAACAGCCTACCGCTTTGGATAGAGGAGCAATCCGGCCTCTCGGTTTCAGACCTTCGCGTCAAGGTTGGCCGCATGCAGGACGTGGCGGATCAGTCTGGCAAGAAGATTGATCTGCTCATCGTCGACTATCTGCAGCTGATCGCGGCCTCGTCGCGATATTCGGGGAACCGGAACAGCGAGGTCTCTGAAATTTCGGCAGGACTGCGCCAGATCGCGCGCGAGAACGATCTCGCGATGATCGCTCTATCCCAGTTGAGCCGAGGAGTGGAAAGCCGCGAGGACAAGCGCCCAATGCTGTCCGACCTGCGGGACTCCGGTTCGCTTGAGCAGGATGCCGACACCGTCGTGTTCCTCTTCCGTGAGGCCTATTACCTCGAGAAGGCCAAGGGCAATGATGCGGATGCTGAGATCGCCCGCGTCGACCGCCTCATTGAGTGCGAAAACAAGCTCGAATTCATCATCGCGAAGCAGCGCAACGGAGCTGTCCGGACGATCGACCTCTTCGTCGATATTGCCTGCTCGGCGGTCAGAAACGCAGCGAGGTCCTTCTGATGGCCGGTATGTTCAAGGTTAGGAATTGGGAGCAATTCCAACACTACAAGGACCGCAACCCGCCGTGGATCAAGCTCCACTTCGCTCTGCTGTCTAGCGAAGATTGGGTGACGCTAGACGATGCTAGCAAGCTGCTAGCAGTCGTTTGCATGCTGATCGCGTCACGCAATAACGGGATGGTGCCGAACAACCCCGCTTACCTGAAAAGGGTGGCGTACCTTGACCGGCTTCCAAAACTTAAACCTTTGATTGACTGCGGTTTTCTTGAAAACGTGCAAGCGGATGATAGCGCGTTGCAAGCGACTGATAGCGGTGCTCTAGCAGATGCTAGACCAGAGACAGAGACAGAGGCAGATACAGAGGAGAAAGATTCTTTGTCCGAAACCAGTTCGGACGAGCAGCCGAGGAAGACCCTTCAGAAGAAATATCCAGCGGACTTCGAAGCCTTCTGGAGCGACTATCCTCGAAGCCCTAACATGTCGAAATCCAAAGCTTTAGCAGGCTGGAAAAAGCTGACCGAAGCCGAAAGGGCCGCCTGCCATCAAGCCGTGCCGGCATACCGAGCCTTCCTTGCCTCTAAGGCCGATCATCCAACGATGCACGCCACGACATTCATCAACGAGCGGAGGTTCGAAGGCTTTGCCCCAGAACCGCCTAAGCGGGTCGATGAGGCCGTCTGGCTGAAGCGCCTGACCTACGGCCGGAGCAAAGGTGGATGGTTTACGGGCCAGTGGGGGCCCGCTCCGGGCCAGGTCGGATGCTCGGTTCCCGAACATCTCCTGAAACCCGATGACGGCGCCGGCTGGCGCGAAATGGAGAAAGCAGCGTAATGCCGAGAGATGGAAATTTCGAATTCACCGACGTCGATACGTTCGGTCGCGGCGTGCGGCACGGCTTCATCATCGCAGTGTCGAACGGCAAGGGTGGCAAGAAGGCCTGGGGCGACGAAATCTTCCAGACTTGGGAAGCTGCCCGCTCGACCGCATTGCAGTGTGTACCCGGTCCATTCGACATCGCCCCAGCTCGCGAAGTCATCCACTTCGGCAAGAACCCGACGTCGCATGCCTATCACCGATCGATCCTGTTCGGTGACAAGGACGATGCGAACCACCGCTGGTATGCGGTTCGCGTTTCCCCTGGCTATCAGCGCATGGCGAAGGCGATTGACGGCCTGGCGGAGCTCCGCCGCGGCGAGAGCATCATCGAGCGCAATTTGCGCGAAGCGAACATCGATGTGTTCATGCCGGCCTTCTGGAAGGAAATTCGGAAGCACCGTAGCCGCAAGCTCGTCGAGCGCCGCTTCCCGCTGCTGGTAGGATACGCGTTCATCCGCCGCGACCCGGGTGTCGGCTTCGATCCTGTTCGAGAGGTCGACGGCGTCAGCAGCATCGTCTGCATCGGCCGTGATAGAGGGCCTATCGAGTTTTCGGAGGCGGACATCCAGACACTGATGATCGCCGCCTTCGACCGGCACCAGGCGTACAAGTTCAAGCGTGCAACGGCATTGGAAGGGGCCCGCCATATCCGGCGTAAGCATCTGAACACCGAACTCGGGCGCCTCCTCCCTCGAGGCCGCAGCCGGACCGTCTCACTGCGGTATCACGCCGACGCCTGCATCAACAGCTTGGATGATCGTCTCAAGGAAAGGGTTTTGGGGATTATCCAGATGATCGATGGCTTGGAAAACGATGAGCATCTTGATGAATATCGCGAAGCAGTATAGTTATTTCCCATCTCCTTTGGGATGCCCGTTCGCGATCCACAGCCTTGCGCTCTGCTTCTGCCGGTCCCGCTCAGTTGGCGCTTTGCCGACGCGTTGGAGAACTGCATCCAAAATTCTTCTGTCGGCGTAGAGCAGCCCGGTAGCTCGCCAGCCTCATAAGCTGGAGGTCGCAGATTCGAATCCTGTCGCCGCAACCAATCTCACGGGTATTTGGTAGGAACCAGCGCCTGCGTATTCGGGTGCCCCTCTATCGATGTTCGATCGACTGCCAGGATGCTCGCCACGAGAGCGATGAGGATGAGCCACATGAAATAACGGTAATGATTGGACAAAAGCCTCAGCCAAAGTGGCCAGCGCCAGTGGCGCATTGTATAGGCGATTAGAGGGTCGCGCTCAGCCGGCCGCCCCCCATGTAACTAGTCCCGTATCATCCCCTCACCATCAGGTGGCGGGTTTTCGTTTCAGGAGCATTAATGGACACCCCTTCCCAAAAGAGCGACCAGCGCACCGCTGAGGGCCCGTACCGCATCCGGTTCTATGAGAACTGCGGGTATTCACCAGCGCAGCGGTTGGTGGCGCTCGCAATGGTTGAGATCGAAGAGAGAGGGTTTCACGGTCGGAGGCTCGGTTGGCCGATGCCCGAAACCCCCTGCATGGCAGCCATCGATAAGGAAGGCAATGCGATCGGCTTGCTCACCTACTTCGGCGAATCGGACTGGCAAATCGTGCTCGCCTACGTGTCGCCGGAGCATCGACGGAAAGGTATCCACACCGCCCTTCACACTGCCCTTGTCGACAAAGCCAAAAAGCAAGGGAATGTCTTTTCGATCAATTCCAATACGCACGTTAACAATCTCGCCGCCCAAGCAGCATTCAAAGCCCAAGGTAGGGTAAAAGAATTCATCAACTATTCCTTCCCCCTGAAGGACTGGGGCGACGGCAAAGAGCCCACAGAGTAGCGAGCTAGCGCATCGCGGGGCTGTCGCGTGAGGAGATGAGGATGGGTAACTTAGAAGCCGCGCTGCTCTGTTCCCTCCTCATTATTGCGGCCGTTGTTTGGGCCCTCTCGCGAATTGGCAAGGTGATGGACAGATGACCCGCTACGAAATGAAGCGCTCCGATGTCGCTTCGGCGTCACTCGCGGAACTGATCCGTCTCGTTACTGAGATCGAGGCTCTCAAGGGCGCTGCACTTTTCGGCTCGATTGAAGAGAACCTCCTGGTAGCTGCTATGGCTGAGATAAACGCTCGGCTGCAGCCCAGAAAAGCGGAGATAGCCCAGCGTGGCTAAACTCCGGACTATCAAGCCACTCGTCGCCACCATCAAGCCCCTCGTTGGCAGGATGCCCGGTGATGAGAAGGCCAGAGCAAGACAGGAGTGGCGCGAGGATCGCCAGTCACGTCAGTGGCTCAAGTCCGAATGGTGGCAGCGAGCCCGGCAGCGCATCCTCGTCAGGGACCAGTACACCTGCAAGCGGTGTGGTCTCCTCGTCCCCGGCAAGGGTGAGGCCCACGTCGACCATATCGAGCCTCACAACGAGGATAGGGCCAAGTTCTTCTGCAGTGATGATGGACTGCAAACCCTCTGCGTCATCTGCCACACGAAGCACAAGCAAGCCGAAGAGCGCCGAGCGCGGCTCCTCTGGTAGGCCCCATCAGCCAAGGGGGGGGGGGGTGGTCACGATCGGAAGGGCAATCTCCTTCTGGACACGCGCCCCCCGCATGGAGAGATTTTTTTCTCGTCTGGGAGTTTCCAGCCGGAAACCTGAGTGGAAACCATGGCCAAAGAGAACAAGCCCATTGACTGGGCCGGCATCGAAAAAGACTACCGCGCCGGCGAGATGAGCGTCCGCGACATCGCCCGGTGGTACAGCGTTTCTCACACCGCCATCAACAAGCGCGCCAAGGCCGAAAAATGGACCCGGGCAGCGCAGCCGAAGCACCTCGACCGGCGCGAGCCGGTGCAGCGACTGACGAAGCCAGCGGAGGCTCCCGCTGATCTGTCGGAAAAGGGAAAGGCCCTCGCCGGCCGCATGATGGACGAACTGGACGCGGTGACCTCGCTGCACGGAGAGCTCGAGGACATGATCTGCGCCGAGGAAAGCGATTCTCGCAGGCGCCAGTCCTTGCTTCGGGCGATCTCATTGGGAGAGCGGGCCAAGACGCTGAAGGATATCAGCGCCACGCTGAAAACCCTGTCTGAAGCCGCGGCGCCGGTCGGCAAGAAGGCTGCTCGGAAGGATGCGGCCGCGGCGGCTGCCTCCGGTGGCGGGAAGTTCGCTCCCCGTCCCGGTCCTAAGCTGGTGGTCGACAACAAATGACCTTGCATTGGACTACCGCTTGCCTTGACTGGGAGAAGCGGATTGTCTCGCAGCGGTCGTTGATCCCGTTCCGGCCGCTTTTCCCAAGCGAGGCCGAATACGCGCTTAGCGTCTTCAAGGCGCTGAAGGTGACCGATCTGCCAGGCCAGCCGACCTTTGGCGAGGTGAGCGACCAGTGGGTGTTCGATTTCGTGTCGGCCATCTTCGGCGCCTACGACGCAGAGACCGGAAAGCAGCTGATCACCGAGTTCTTTCTGCTGATCAGCAAGAAGAACACGAAATCCACGATTGCCGCCGCCATTATGCTGACGGCGCTGATCATCAACTGGCGGCACAACGAGGAGCTGCTGATCCTCGCGCCGACGATCGAGGTAGCGCAGAACAGCTATAAGCCGGCTGCGGCTATGGTCAGAGCAGACCCGGAGCTTGATGCAAACGCCGACGAGGGCGGTCTGCTCGTCGTGCAGGACCATCTGCGGACGATCAAGCACCTGGGCACGGATGCCGCGCTCAAGGTCGTCGCGGCGGATACGGACACGGTGTCAGGCAAGAAGGCCGGCCGGATCCTGATCGACGAGCTGTGGGTGTTCGGCAAGCGACCGAACGCGGACGCGATGCTGCGAGAAGCGACAGGCGGCCTCGTTTCTCGGCCGGAAGGTTTCGTCATCACCCTGTCCACCCAGAGTGACGAGCCGCCGGCCGGCGTGTTCAAGGCGAAGCTCGACTATGCTCGCGCGGTGCGCGACGGGCAGATCGAGAACCGCAAATTCCTGCCGATCATCTATGAGTTTCCGCCGGAGATGATCAAGGCGAAGGCCTACGAGGACTCGTCGAACTTCTACGTCACGAATCCCAATCTCGGGCGGTCGGTCAGCCAGGAATGGCTGCAAGACGAGATGACGAAGGAACTCTCGGGCGATCGCACGACGCTCGCCACCTTCCTTGCCAAGCATCTGAACGTTGAGATCGGCATGAACCTCCGGTCCAACCGGTGGCCCGGAGCGGATCTCTGGGACGGCCGAGCTGATGGAAAGATCACCGTCGAGTACCTCATCGAGAACTGCGACGTGATTGTGCCAGGTCTAGACGGCGGCGGCCTCGATGACTTGTTCGGCCTGGTGCTGGTCGGCCGCCACAAGAAGACGAGGGATTGGCTCGTCTGGTGTCATGCCTGGTGCCATAGGGGCGTGCTGCAGCGGCGCAAGTCGATTGCGAGCAAGCTTCAAGACTTTGCGGCAGCTCGCGAACTGACAACCGTCGACGACGAGTTGGAGGACATCTCCGAGATCGTCTCGATTATTGCCCAGGTCAAGGATGCGGAATTGCTCGCCTGTGTCGCCGTGGACCCGGCTGGGCTGGGTGAAATGGTCGAGGCCCTGGATGAGATAGGCATCACGCAGGAAGAGGGAATGCTGATCGGCGTGCCCCAGGGCTTCCAGCTGATGAACGCCATCAAGACTTCGGAGCGGAAGCTCGCGAACGGCACGCTGCTTCACTCCGGCTCAGGCCTCATGCAGTGGTGCGTCGGCAACCTGAAGATTGAACCGACAGCAACGGCCATCAGAGCCACCAAGCAGAACGCAGGCGATGCGAAGATCGACGTCGCCATGGCGCTTTTCAACGCGGTCACCGTGATGAGCCGGAACCCGGAGCCGAAGCGGAAGCCGCAATATCAGATGCTGGTCGTCGGCAGATAAGGAAACCACGACATGAACAGGATGTATTCGGTCCTGACCGTGAAAGCGGTCGAGGAAGAGCAGCGCGTTATCCGTGGCATCGCCACGACACCCAATCCTGACCGGGTTGATGACATCGTTGAACCCCTAGGCATCCAGTTCAAGAACCCGATGCCACTGCTGCATCAGCACGACCACACCAAGCCAGTCGGCACGGTCACCTTCGACAGCCCGACCAAGGACGGTGTCACTTTCGAGGCGCGGCTCCCGAACATTGAGGAGGCCGGCCCACTGCGTGACCGGATCGAAACCGCTTGGGGCGAACTGAAAGCCGGCCTCGTTCGTGCCGTCTCAATTGGATTTCGCTCGCTCGAGCACGCATGGATGGATGGCGGCGGCGTCCGCTACCTCAAAACCGAAGTGCTCGAACTCTCTCTCGTCTCCGTACCGGCCAATGCCGATGCGGTGATCTCCACCATCAAGTCGATCGACCGCCCTCTGCTCGCCGCGTCTGGCAAGGAGCCGAAGGCGGGTGATCGGCCTGTCGCTCCCGGCGCTGCGGGAAAAACCAAGCACTCAGTCAATCTCAAGATCAAGGAAAACCCAGCTATGAAGACCATTGCTGAACAGATCGCGGCGCTGGAAGCCTCTCGGCAGGCGAAGGCCGCACGCATGGCCGAAGTCATGCAGAAGTCCATGGACGAAGGCCGTTCGACCGATCAGGCCGAGCAGGAGGAGTTCGACTCCCTCGAGCAGGAGCTCGACGCGATCGACGGCGACCTGAAGCGTCTCCGCGCTCTCGAAAAGGCTCAGGCCTTGACCGCCCGCCCGCTCGTAACCGGCCAGATCAAGACCGCTGCCGCCGGCGCCGCCGCGCGCACGGGGGCCCCGGTTGTCATCAAGGGTGAAAAGGACGAGGCCTTCGAGGGTCAGAACTACACCCGCATGGTGATCGCCAAGACCCTGGCACGCATCGACGACATGTCGGCCGTCGGCGTAGCCCACAAGCGTTGGGGCCGGAGCAATCCGCAGCTCGTCGAAACCATCAAGGCTGCTGTCGCTGGTGGCGGTACGGAGCCGGGCGAGTGGGGTGCAGAGCTCGTTCACATCGATCGCTACACGGGCGACTTCATCGAATACCTGTATAGCCGCACCGTGTTCGACAAGCTGCCGCTGCGCGAGGTGCCTGCAAACGTCAATATCGCCGGCCAGGACGGCGCTGCTACCGGCTACTGGGTTGGCCAGTCCAAGTCCATTCCCGTCAGCAAAGCTGACTTCATGGACGTGAACCTGACCCCGCTCAAGGTCGCCGCTTTGGCCGTGGTTTCGAAGGAGCTTCTCCGGGACTCCTCGCCATCGGCTGAAAAGCTCGTTCGCGATGCTCTGGTCGAGGCGTCGGCCCAGCGCGTCGACCAGACGTTCCTCGGAGCGGGTGCGGCGGTTGCGAACGTATCCCCGGCTGGCATCTTGAACGGCATTGTGGCCGGCACCAGCGCCGGCCCGGATATCGAAGGCGTCATTGCGGACGTGAAGGCGCTCTATGCAGGCTTCATCGCGGCGAACAATGCCGACGGCCTTCAGTTCGTCACCACGCAGTCGCTGTCGAAGGCGCTTGGGCTGATGCAGAACGTTATGGGCAACTTCGCATTCCCCGGCCTGTCGGCGAACGGCGGCGCGCTCCTCGGCGATACGCTGGTTGCCGGTGGCAACGTGGCTGCTGGCGACTTCATCCTGCTGAAGCCGTCCGACATCTACAAGATCGGCGATCGCGGCGTTGAGGTGTCTCTTTCCACCGAGGCGGCCATCCAGATGGATGACGCTCCGAACGGTGCCAGCGACACACCGACGGCGAACACCAGCGTCGTGTCGATGTTCCAGACGGACTCGGTCGCAATCAAGGTCGTGCGCCCGCTGAACTTCGCCAAACGGCGTGCATCTGCGGTCGCCTACATCGGCGATGCCGACTACGGCACACCAGTGGTCACTCCCTAATCGAGACGGAGGCGGGGTTTTCTAACTCCGCCTCCTCATTCCTGTGGAGATGAATGATGAAGCTGATTGCTTGCCGCCATCTGACTTATGGAACGCGCCGCCTCCTTCCCGGCGAGGTGTTCGAAGCGTCGGACCGCAATGCCCGCGTACTGATCGCGGTCAATAAGGCGAAGACTGCGCAACCGGATGCCGGTGGTCACGATCTTCCGGCTCTCCGCAAGGAATATCAGGAAGTTTCTGGCAAGCGGCCTTTCAACGGCTGGGATGCAGAAACACTCCGATCGAAGATCGCAGAGGCAAAGGACGCCAACTGATGCGCCTTTTCGGGTTCAATATCTCCCGCGTAAAGTCGGTTGAGAAGGCGCTGTCGCCTGTCGCGCAGAGCGGCCGCGGATGGTGGCCTATCCTCGAAAGCTATCCAGGTGCATGGCAGCAGAACGTCGAAGTCCGCTATGACTCCGTTCTGTCCAATCATGCCGACTTCGCCTGCCGGACACTGATCGCTTCCGACATTGCCAAGCTGCCCATTAAGCTGGTGGCGAAGGACCGTGACGGGATCTGGAGCGAGACGAGCAATCCGGCTTATTCGCCCGTCCTGCGCAAGCCGAACCATTACCAGAACAGAATCCAGTTCATGGAGAGCTGGGTTCTGTCCAAGCTGCAGCGCGGCAACACCTATGTGCTGAAGCAGCGCGACGCCCGCGGCGTGGTCGCCAAGCTGTACGTGCTCGACCCGAACCTTGTGACCCCGCTGGTTTCCGATAGCGGAGATGTGTTCTACCAGCTCAATGCCGACAATCTCGTCGGGCTGCCACAAGGCGTTACCGTCCCGGCTTCCGAAATCATCCACGACCGGTTCAATTGCTTCTTCCATCCGCTGGTAGGCCTCTCTCCGATCTTCGCCGGCGGCCTTGCCGCGATGCAGGGTCTGGCGGTTCAAAACGACAGCACCTTGTTCTTCCAGAACGGCGCAAGGCCTGGCGGCGCGCTTACGGCACCAGGTGCCATCACTGACGAAACTGCGGCCCGCCTCAAGGAATATTGGGACACCAATTTCTCGGGCAAGAACTCCGGTAAGGTCGCGGTGCTCGGCGATGGCCTGAAGTATGAGGCCATGAGGGCGAAGGCGACGGACTCGCAGCTCATCGAGCAGCTGAAGTGGTCTGCCGAGGTCATCTGCTCCACCTATCATGTCCCACCTTACAAGATCGGCGTAGCTCCCGCTCCCGCTCTCAACAACATCCAAAGCCTGAACATCGAATATTACTCGCAGTGCCTGCAGGTGCTGATCGAGGCGATCGAGCTTTGCCTTGATGAAGGCTTGGAGATGAGAGAGGGCATCGGCACCGAACTGGACACCGATAATCTGCTCCGCATGGACAGCGTGACGCAGATGGAGGTTCTGGAGAGGGCCAAGAGCGTCATGACACTCGACGAGCGCCGGAAGCGGCTCGACCTCAAGGGCGTCAACGGCGGCGCTACGATCTACCTGCAGCAGCAGGATCACTCGATCGAGGCCATCGCTGCACGCGACAAGCTGCTGATCCAACAGGCCAACAATCCGACGCCGGCACCGGCGCCTGACCCCGTCCCCACCCCTTCGCCCGACGAAGAAGCGAAGCGACAGGAAGTGGAGCAGCGCGCGTTCGTCGCCGAGGTGGCGCTATCATTTCAGAAAGGCATCGCGGCATGATTGACGCTAAGGCTTTTGGCCTCGAACTGGCCGCGATCGTCAAGGCGCAACTTGACCCTATGGCGGCTCGGATCGCCGAGCTGGAGAAGCGTCTGGCAGAAGCCGAGGGCCGGCCGGCACCGGTCAGCGTGGCGGGCGCGCTCATCGATCGCACCGGCTCCCTCGTCCTCACCATGTCGGACGGTTCTACGAAGAGCATCGGCCCAGTCGTGGGCGAGGATGGAGATCCTGGTAACGATGGTCTCGGCTTCGATGACCTTGACGTCGCCTATGACGGCGAAAAGACGATCACCCTGAAATTCACACAGGGCGAACGCGTCAAGGAATTCGCCTTCACCATGCCGGTAGTGATCGACCGCGGCGTCTATCGTGATGGCAGCGAATACAAGGCTGGTGACGGCGTCACCTGGGGCGGCAGCTTCTGGATTGCTCAGAAGGACACCAGCGCAAAGCCCGACGCCGGCGACGACTGGCGCCTGTCGGTCAAACGCGGCCGCGACGGCAAGAACGGAACCGTTAAGGAGGCGCCGGCAGCCCAGCCAGTGCGCGTCGGCGTTCCAACGCCAAAGGAGGCCTGACGTGGCCCTCGTCACACTGGAGCAAGTGAACCTCGCCCTGCGCCTCGATCTGGTCGAGAACGACGAGCGCATCCCGGACATCAATTTGAAGATCAAGCAGGCCGAGGCCGCGGTGATCGATTACCTCAAGAAGCCGGATCACGGTTGGACCGAATCAACCGTCCCCGGCCAAGTCTCGGCTGCCATCCTCATCGTCATTCAAAGCCTGCTCGACGAGGCCGACACCGGCGCCATGCTCGTGGGGCTCGGTACCGGCGACCCGAAAAGCCCCGTCGTCGCGCTGCTCTATCGGCTCCGCGATCCCGCACTTGCATGAAGGAGGTCACCATGGCCCGCGTACGCTTCACCGCTGACTATGACTACAAGCCCACCAGACAGTGCACGATCGGCTACAAGGCCGGAATGGAACTGACGGTGAAGCGCGATTGCGCCGAAAAGGCCATCGCCGCCGGCAAGGCGGAGGAGATCGAGCCCGCCGGGAGGGCGACCGGTGGCAGCGAGTAAGCCGACAGCCGGCCGCCTCCAGCACCGTGTCGCGTTCGACGAGCGTGAGACGGTCGACGATGGCGCCGGGAACAAGCGAGGCGTGTTTCAGGAAAAGTTCAAGCGGTGGGCGGAGTTCCGCCATCGCGGAGGCTCGGAAACCGTCATAGCGGCTCGCCTTGAAGGGCAGAACATTCTCGGCGTCTACGTGCGCTCGGACGCACAATCGCGCCAGATTGGCTCAGACTGGCAAATGCGCGACCTCCGAACCGGCACGGTCTACGCCATCAACATCGTTGATGCGGTTTCAGATCGCTACTGGGTTTACATCCAGGTGCGCAGCGGCGTGGCTCCCTGATGAAAGTCAAAAGCAAGATCCTCGGCCGGGAGAAGCTCATGCGGCTGCTGCGCGATGTGGTTCCGGAGGCCGAAAAGGAGTTGGCGAAAGAGCAGCTCGACGCTGCGAAATCGCTCGCCGGCAAGATCCGGAACCGTGCACCAGGCTCGGGCCGGTACCGGGGAAGCATAGAAGGCGACAAGCTGGCGAACCGACCAAAGGAACGCGCGCTCGGGCGAGGCCTCAAAAACGAGACCAAGGACCCAAATGCGACCGGCGTCTTCGCTGACTGGCGCTGGCGGTTCATTGAATTCGGAACCCGGCAGCACGTCATCGAGCCGAAGACCGGAGAGTATTTGGTCATTCGCGGTGCCGACGGCCGTGTGACCTACACGAAGCAGGTGAAACACCCGGGCGCAACGAAGCACCCGCACATCTTCCCGACATACCGCCAGGAGCGGCCAAAAATCCGCCGCAAGATGGCGGCGGCCGTTCGCAAGGCCGTCAAGAAGGTCAAGAGCAAGTAATGGCTTCTCCATCGTACGAGCTTCAGGTCGCGATCGTCTCGCGCCTCAAGGCGACGGCTGCCGTCACGGCGCTGATCGGTCAACGCGTCTATGACAGCGTGCCGCCGGATGCAGCTTTTCCCTACGTGACCGTAGGTGAAGGTGATGAGACCAGCGATGACGTCGATTGCGTCACCGGGTTCGAGATCGCGCTCGACGTTGACGTTTGGTCACGCGCCGTCGGTTTCCCCGAGGCCAAGCAGATCAGCGATACGGTTCGAAGAGCGTTGCTCGACCCCGAGCTGACGCTGCCGGCCAATGCTCTCGTCTATTTCCGCCACCGCCAGACGCGGTTCATCCGCGATCCTGACGGTTCATCCCATGCCGTGTTGAGCTTCGAAGCCTTCGCGGAACAGCCTAACAGCCAATAGGAGAAACCCATGGCCGAGCCGACTACAATCCGCGGGGGCAAGGTCCGAGTGATGCTCGGCAATGATGCTGTCCCAATCGTTTACACCGCCCCCTGCGGCTTCAACCAGCGCAACGTGACCATCAACAAGGGTCTCGAAGAGGTCAACCTTCCCGATTGCCTAGATCCCGACGCAGTGAACTGGGTAGGCCGCGATGCCGTGTCCCTCTCGATGTCCATCGGTGGCGAGGGCGTGCTGTCCGAGGAGAGCGTCGAGACTTGGCTGGATGCGGCCGAGGACGTCGAATCCGTACCGGTGAAGGTTGAATGGGAGTTCCCCACCAAGACCATCACCTGGACCGGCAAGGCGCACGTCGAGAGCTTCGAAGCCGGCGCTCAAGACGGCCGTCGCGTTACCGGCAACGTGTCCCTGCAGAGCGACGGCAAAATGACCCGTGTGGTCACCCCGGCGGCTCCGTAATGAGCAGAGACGGATCCTGTGAGCTGCCCTTCAATGGGCAGCGAACCATCTTCAAGCTCGCCTGGCGCGAACTGATGAAGATCCAGGAGGCCTGCGATGCCGGGCCTTACGTGGTGCTCGACCGGCTCGTGTCCGGCCGCTGGCGGCTTCAGGATATCTCCGAGGTCATCAAGTGGGGGCTGATCGGCGGCGGCATGCCTCAGGGCGACGCCCTCAAGCTCGTCGAGAATGAAGTCGAGGGTCGGCCGCCTGTCGAAAACCTCGCGATCGCTCAGCAGGTCCTTGGTGCCGGTGTCGTCGGCGCTCCGGAGGAAGAAGTCGGAAAAAAATCCGCGGCGGTAAAGCAGAAGACCCGCTCCCGAACGGGAAAATCCGCTTTGCCGCCATCATCGGAAACGGCATAGCGATGAGCCTGTCGCCGCAAGAGGTGATGAGCCTATCGGTGTTCGAGTACCTCGCCGCGCTGGATGCCTTGTGCAACGATCCGGAAGGCAACAGGAAGCTGACCGAGAGCGAGAAGGACGATCTCTGGGAGTGGCTGGAGGCTAGAGGCTAGAATATTCCGGAGCGATCGAGCTGATGCCGCCAACCGGAATCTAGCCTTCCCAGATCATCGCATTCATTTAGTGCCTTGAGATGAACGGAGGTCTTTGGAGGATCTCCGATTTTCTCTGGGAGGGTTTCCTGGGCCATCCGAATACAAGCCTCAGGAGTGATCCTTTCCAGCCGCAGACGCTCGGCGGCTACCTTGTCGGCCTGCGCTTGAGCAGCAGCTTGCACTTGCGCGGTACGGTACTCTTTCCACCCAAAATAGCCACCGCCAGCAACAACGACGACGCAAGCCGCTGCGATCAGCGCCTTCAACCAACCTTCCATAGGACCCCTCCATGGCAACTGACGACGAACAGCTCGTGTTAAGCATCAGCGCCGATACCCGTCAAATTCAGCGCCAGTTAAAGTCGCTTGTGGGGCAAACGCAAGCGAATACCAAGGCTATTGAAGCGGCGTTCGCTGCCATGGGCGGTTCGTCCGCTGGAGCATTCGACAAGATCGCGGCGAACAGCAACCGCGCATTCACGACAGCGGAGCAAGGGGCGAAGCGGTTCCAGAACGCGATGCGCGCTTCCTCTCAGCACACGTCAAACATGGCGGCTCAGCTGCAGGATATCAGCGTACAGCTCGCTGGTGGACAATCGCCCTGGCTTGTTGGCGTTCAGCAGATTTCGCAGATGAACCTGGGAGCAGTGGGATTGAGGGGTACTCTTTCTGCGATCGGTGGTGCTGCGGCATCCATTCTTAGCCCAGTCAACCTCGTGGCATTGGCCTTTATAGGTTTAGGCGGAACGGCGGTCCAATACTTCGCCAGCCTCCTCTCGGAAAGCGATAAATCCGAAAAGGCCCTCCAGCAGCAGGCTCAGCTTATCCAAAAACTTGCAGAGGAATGGGGCGATGCCGTTCCGGCACTGCGAGAATATGCAGATGAACTGGAAAGAGCTCGGAAGGCGGCGGAGCTGAACGAAGGGGCTCAGATCGTAAATGACCGCACCTTGGCGGACACCCGGTCGCAGATAGAAGACGCGAATATCGCAATCGCTGACCTCTTAGCTCAGCTCCGAGCGTCTGGCGAAGAAACCGACACTATCCTTTCCCTGCAACGTGCGTTCAATGAGTTTGCAAGCGCCGCGAACGACGGAAGTGTGAAGGTCGCTGACGTCAACGCCGTTCAGGATGCGCTTGCGGCGGCAATCCAAAGCAAAGGCGTTCCCACGCTGTCGGACTTCAAAGAAATGTTCGACCAGGTGTCAGCGGCGGCGCTCAGAACATCCAGCAGTGTCCAGCAGGTCAACGAGGCACTTGCACAAGCTCAGGCTCGGATGAACGACCCGCGTACATGGCGTGGAGCGAACCTGATCGGTAATCCGGAAGGAGCCCTACAAGGATCATCCCCTGATCCGGATCTTCCCATGGATGGACCAGTTCCGGAAAGACGGCCGCTGATTGAGCTTGACGGACTCCCGGGAGAAATCCGCCGATCCCGAGGCAGCGGCCGTTCCGCTGCCATTCGCGAGGCCGAGCGGGAAAAGAAGGCTGTTGTCGATCTCATCGCGCAGCTTGAGTTCGAACAAGGCTTGATCGGAGCGACGAACCTCGAGCGCGAGAAGGCGAATGCGCTGCGCCGCGCCGGTGCGGCGGCCACGCCGGATCAGAAGGCCCAGATCGAGAGCCTAGTCGAAATCATGTACGCCGAGCGGGACGCCATCAG
Source organism: Sinorhizobium medicae (assembly GCF_007827695.1). Classification (GTDB taxonomy): domain Bacteria; phylum Pseudomonadota; class Alphaproteobacteria; order Rhizobiales; family Rhizobiaceae; genus Sinorhizobium; species Sinorhizobium medicae. The sequence goes on from NZ_VITA01000022.1 coordinate 67,847, forward strand.
GGCGAGCCAAGAGGCAATGGAGGAACTGGCTGACGTCAGTCGAGACGTGCTGCAAGGCCTCGCCTTCGATCTTCTCAACGGCGAGAACAAGGCGGAAGCACTCGCCAATGCTCTAAGTCGGTTGGCCGATCGGCTACTGAATTCGGCATTTGACGGTTTGTTCGGTAGCAGCACCGGAACCCCGCGCTCCGGTGGTCTCCTCGGCGGTGCGATCATCCCCGGCATCCTCCATGACGGCGGCAAGGCTGGGCGCGACGGTTACGGTCATCGCCGTGCTGTTCCCGCGTCCACTTTCCGCGGAGCTCCCCGCTTCCACAATGGCTCGATGGGCGTTGGCCTCGGCCCAAGCGAGGTCCCGGCGATCCTGGAGAAGGGCGAGATCGTTTTGCCAAAGGGCGCGAAGGTTGGCAGTGAAGGCGTGAACGTCACTTACGCTCCGCAGATTGACGCGAGGGGGGCCGATGCCGCGGCCGTCGCACGCCTCGAACAGGTGATGGCACGCGATCGAGCCGAGTTCGAATCCAAGACGGTAGCCGCAATTCGCAATGCGCGGAGCCGTGGGGTGAAGGGTGTCTGATGGCCATTACATTTCCGCGTGACATCCTTGCCAGCTTCCCCGGCTGGTCCCCTCGGTTCGAGCTTCTGTTTCGACAGGAGCAATCGCGACAGGCGTCCGGCCGCACGATCGTCAAGGACCTGGGCTCGCCGCTCTGGCAAGCCGATTATCAGTCGGGGACGATGCGCCCCAACGAGCTCGACCGGTGGCGGGCAATTCTGGATTCGCTCGACGGAGGAATTCAGCAGTTCCTCGGCTATTCGCTGTCTCGCTGCTATCCGACCTCCTACCCAAAGGGAAGCTGGCCGGCCGGCTCGTTTACTGGATCGAATGCGAACCTTCACACGATCGGAGCGAACAACAAATCGGTGCGGGTCTCAGCGCTTGCACCGGGCTTTCGCTTCAAGACCGGCGATATGATCCGGATCGGCAGCCGAGACCTGTACCGCGTGCAGGAGGATGTCACCGCCGACGGGGCCGGTCTGACGCCGATCTTCGAGGTGCGTCCGCATCTCTGGCCCGGCACTGTCACCGGCACGGCCGTTAGCGTGGTTCGCCCGCACTGCTACATGACCGTCGTTCCCGGCAGCATCAACACAGACGCCGACGTGGCCACCGGGCGCGGCTCGGTGAGCTTTTCCGCGATCGAAGCCCGATAGGTATTCACCATGCCCCGCAATATCTCAGCCGCCAACCAGGCGGCGCTGGAGGCGCGCGTTCTTGTGGCGCGAGACTTCCTCTGGATCGTAGCTCGTAATCGCTCCACGGGCGTGCCTGTGCCGGACGGCATGTGGTCGGACGTGGGCAACGTCTCCGCCTCGGTTATCGATCCGGACACGGGGGCCACGGTCACGCGCAACTGGTTCGGCGCCGGGACGCTGGTCGCGATCGACGACATCCCGCTCGTCTCGAATCTATCGGCGCAGACGGTCAACATCCGCCTATCGCAGATCCACGATCACGTGCAGCAGCTGGTTAGGGAATACGACTGCCGGCAGGCGCGGGTGGAGATCTACCGCGGCCTCTTCAATCCGGACACGCGGAAGATGGTGGCACCAGCGGAGTGTCGCTTCGTCGGCTTCGTCGACAAGATCGATATCCGCACGCCGTCGGAGAATGAGGACGGCGCGGTCACCATGACGTGCGCCAGCCACACGCAGGAGATGTTCCGGGCCAACACCGAGACGAGGAGCCACGAGACGCAGATCCTGCGAGCCACGAACGACAACTTCTATCGGGATGCCGCAACGACGACGAGCTGGAAGATATTCTGGGGGTCGAAACAGGGCAGCGTACCGACGCAGAAGAAGCGCAAGAAGTTTCTCGGCATTTTCTGATGAGCGATGTCCGCCAGGCTATTGCGTCGGATGTGCCGCGCATCCTGACCTTGCTCAAGAATTTTCATGCTGCGGGCGGTTTCGACTTTCGGTTCGATGCGGCGCGCTTCGAGCAGTTCGTCAAGGCGGCGATCCTCGGCGAGAAGTCGGTCTGCCTCGTGGTCGGCGATCCTGCTGCCGGCGTGTTGATTGCCAGCCATGCCGAGAGCTTTGTCGGCTTTCGCTACGCCGAGGAGCAACTGGTCTGGATTGAGCCCGGTCGACGTGGCTCCACCTGGTGCGACTTGCTCTCTGCCTTCGAGGCCTGGGCGAAAGCCGCTGACTGCGCACGGATCAAACTCTCAGCGCAGCACGCGCTGCGCCACCCCGCGATGACACGTCTCTACCGCCGCAGCGGCTACACGCCGTGCGAGACGGTTTTCAGCAAGGAAATCTAGCATGCCGCTCTTTACTGCGATCGGTGCGGCCGTCACGGCGGTCAGCGCCTGGATTGGATCGCTCGGGACGCTCGGCGCGTTCGCACTGAAAACGGCCGTCGGCGTTGGTCTAAGTCTCGCCGCACAAGCCTTGGCCGGCAAGCCGAAAGAGCAGAACTTCGCTCTGAATGGCGAGCTGCAGGGCGGAGGTGATTTGCCGCGCTCCTTCATTCTCGGCAAGTACGCGACGGCCGGCTCGCTGGTCTGGGCAAATGCGTGGGGTAAATCCGGCGACACGCCCAACAGCTGGCTGACGCAGGTAATCGCTCTTTCCGATCTGCCGGTGAAAGGCCTCCTCGAGGTATGGGTCGACGGCGAGAAGGTCACCTATGCACCCTCAGGCGCGGACGACATCTTCGGCTACTCGGTTCCTGAATACGTCAAGCGCGGCCCGAACCTCTACATCAAGTTCTACGATGGCACGCAGACGGTTGCCGACGAAGCTCTTGTCACGAGGGCTGCCACGTCTGAACGTCCATGGGACGCAACACGCATCGGCCGCGGCGTTGCCTATGTCGTCGTTCATTCCCGCTGCATCGACAATATGTTCAACGGCTTCCCGTCGTTCCGGTTCGTTGTCGACGGCCTGAAGCTCTACGATCCTTCCAAGGATTCGAGCGTCGGCGGGTCGGGCACGCAGCGTTACGACAATCCGGCGACCTGGGGCGGCGATGGCGACTATCTGCCGGCAGTGCAGGCCTACAACCTGCTTCGCGGCCTGAAATACAATGGCAAGTGGTTCTATGGCTTGCAGAACCTCGCCGCCGCGCGGCTGCCGGCCGCCGATTGGATAGCGCAGATCAACAAGTGCCGCCAAACCATCATGGGCGCGAGCGGGCTTGAGCCGACCTATCGCTCCGCCGGCGAAATCCAGATTGACGCTCCGTTGTCGGCAGCGATCGAGGCGCTGCTGTCGGCTTGCCAAGGGCGCATATCCGAAGTCGGCGGCGTCTACCGCATGCATCTCGGCGCTCCCGACCTGGCGTCGATCGGATTCAATGACGGCGATATCCTGTCCACGGAAGAGCAGGAATTTACGCCGTTCGTGGGCCTCGCGGACACCATCAATGGTATCTCCGCCACCTATCCGTCGCCGAAAGACAATTGGGCCGTTGTCACCGCCCCGCCTCTCTATCGCTCCGACCTGGAGGCGCTCGACGGCAACCGGCGACTAATGGCCGATGTGCCGCTCGACTTCGTGCCGTATCCGGAGCAGGTCCAGCGCCTGATGAAATCGGCGCTCGAGGAGGCGCGCCGCTTCCGTCGTCATACGCTTGTCCTGCCGCCGCGCTTCTGGGCCTATGCGGTTCCCGGCGCCATCTTCGTGTGGAACTCGGACCGCAACGGGTATGTCGACAAGCTGATGCGGATCGACGGTGTCGTCGACCGCGCCAACCTCGACGTGATGATTGACATCACCGAAGTCGACCCGGCGGACTATGACTGGGACAGCGCCGCCGACTTTCACCCTCCCGTTGACGGCGCGGTTGGCCCGATCCGAGTTGCACCGCAGCCGATCGTCGATTGGTTTGCTGAACCCGACGCCGTGAAGGACAACAATGGCGTTTCGCGTCGGCCGGCCATCCGGCTGTCGTGGGATGGATCGGAAGAGCGTGTCATCGATGTCATCGGCGTTGAATTCGAGGTTCGCAACGCGACCTCTCTCGAAACCGTCTACTCGGGCCGCACTGATCAGCCCAGCGAAGGTTCGTTGCTGATCTCCCAAGGCTTGGTCGCGAACGTCACCTACGGGGTGCGGGGTCGCTATATCCCGCGTTCGGAACGCGAAACGCTGTGGTCAAACTGGCTGAACGTCACCACGCCCAACGTCCTGCTCACAGACGTCTTTGTCGAAGAACTGGCGCAAGCAGGCCAGGACGTTGCGAACCGCTTCAAGGAACTGCAGCAGGAGATGGACGAGTTCTTCCGGCCGCGCCTGGTCGAGCTGCTGGATGCGTTCTCGCTCGAAGGTGCCGTCGGTCAAATCGAGCGCCAGCAGATCGTTGCCACCATAGGCGACGCGCTGGCGCAGATCATCGAGGAGCGCCGGGTACGCGTTTCGGAGAACGAGGCGACGGCGCAACTGCTGACATACCTGCAGGCGAGTCTCGGCACCACGAACGCCCGACTGATTAATGAGGAGACCGTGCGGGCGAGCGCCGATAGCGCCCTCGCCAGCTCGATTACTTCGCTCGACGCCGAGGTCGACGGCAATCTGGCGCGCATCATCCAGGAGGAGACGGCGCGTGCCAATGGCGACAGCGCGCTCGCGACCAGCATCTCCGGCGTCAGTGCCGATTTCAACGGGCGGTTCGCGCAGGGCCTTGTGAAGTTCGAAGCGGTCGCGGCGCCGACCGGTGTTGATGCCCGTTTCTCGGTGTTGCTGCGGGCTGGGACCAGCCAGAGCTTCAAGGTCTCCGGCTTCTTCGTCGAAATCTACACCGAGGGCGGTGTGCAGAAATCGCGCGTGGCGGTGCAGGCCGATCTGTTCGCCGTCACCTCGGGCAACAGCCGCCATTACCCGATGGTCTTCGAGAACGGCGAACTGAAGCTGGCGATCGCCAATATCGGGACGGTCAACGCAGGTCTTCTTCAGTCGTTGAACGGCAAAATGAAGATCGACCTCAATAACGGCACGATCGAAATCTTTAGCTAAAAAGAGGGTCCAATCATGAAACGCAGGTCTTTTCTACTGGCGCTCATCAGTGCGCCTTTTGTCCCAGCAGCCACCAGTGCGGTGCCGGCACGGAGTCCGCTAGTCTTCAAGGATGGCGCTATGAGGCTCGCCATTGCCGACATCGGCACGGCCGACGCCGGCCGGCTGCGATCTCGTAATGGCAAAATGAAGATCGATCTCGACAGCGGCACGATCGAGATCCTTAGCTGATGACGCGGACAATGATTGGCCGTGACAGTACGGGTGCAGGGTGCGTCAAAATCATGAAAAATGATGCTGACGACCCGCGCACCACGCCCGACAGTCAGCGCTCGAAGTTTCTCTACAACTCAAAATACGCTCTGAACGCTTCGATTGCGCACATCGAGGTTATCAATTCGGGCTTCAGCGGGAGCACGTACCAGTATTTTCCCGCCGGGTCGAATTCGAGCAACTACCAAAAGGCGCTTGGTCAAGGCGGAGGGGAAGCATGGTGGTTCTTCAGGAACTCCGCGTTCCCGAAGATGAAATACAATATGCCCCTATTCGACGTGAAAGCCACGCGGACGAACACGGGGCGGTTCAATCAACAACGCATCCAGCGCCGCTATTCGGGCAAATACTACAATGATCAGGGTGGCTATTTCTTCATGGGCAACTGGGCTCAAGAGCCTTGGGTGAAGAACTTCAGCGGCGTTGTCAGTCAGTATGGATCGTTTCCCTACGGTACGTTTGCTCACATCACCACGTCCACACTCGACGACGCCTACAACCGTTTTCAGTCGAGAGACAAACGGCTGATAGTCTGGAACCTCCCCGGCAATGAGGATCCTTCATTCGAGGCTCCCGCATTGGCACCGAACGGCGCAAAGAACATTATCATCCGCTCGGACAAAATGGTGATCGCTAAGCCGGGCTACAACGCAGAAACGGCGACCGAGTGGCAAGTCGCCTTCGACAGCCGACGCGTTCCAGTCAAGGTTATAGCGGCTGCGGACATCGCGATCCCTGCGGGAGAGTCGTTCTATGAAACCGGCATCACGTTGCCCAACACCATCGCTCTCGACGTTCATTTCTACACGGGATCAACAATCTACTATCCTTGGACGCCCAACTTGGGGGACGGCGTAGGGGCTGACTATTGGTTCAGCGGTTCACGTATCTATTTCAACGCGTCCGGAGCAATGCGTGCCCGATTTATGCTCTACCTCGATGCGGGAGATAGTCCGACAAGCGGCAGCAACCGCGTGCTTCGGGAGTTCACCGAGGGCGGTCAGGACGTCGTGCAGTTCTTGCGTCCAGGCTCAGCCAACCCACCGTCATGGGCCGATATCGTCATAGATACCCGGTGGCCGTGCGTTCAGATCATCGCGGAAGGTTATTTCAATGTAGCGGTAGGAAGCCCGCTCGAAACGATGATCAATTTCGACGCGGCCGGAATGTTTCCGATGGTCAAATATATGACCAAGCACGGTGGCGGCTCAGAGCAGAATTTTGGGAGCTGGCAAGAAGCTATCAAGCTCCCATCGGTGCGCCAACGCGTCTATTCGAGCAACAGCAATTTTGAGTGCGGTGATAGCTCGCATTGCCGGCTCACACAGACAAGTGCAACGTTTGTCACCAATCGCGGCCAGCCCGGCGATTACTACAACGATGCAGACGACCCCGGCACGTGGCGCACGGACGGCGCCGATAACGTGCTCGGCATCCGCTACTACATTCTCGGCATCCCAGCTTAGGAACTCCTGACATGACGATACCCTATGTAACCGGCACGGTTTCCGTGGCCGCCGGCAGCGCCGTTGTCACCGGCTCCGGGACCGCCTGGGCCACGGCACTGATCGCCGGCGGCCTGTTCGGCCTCGACAGCAGCAACGGCAACCCGGTCCCGATCCTCTCCGTCGACAGCAACACGCAACTGACGCTGGCCAAGCCATGGCGCGGCACCACGGCGGCCGGGCAGGGCTACTGGATCATTCGCGACACGGCCTACCTGCAGCAGCAGACCGTAAACGCCCAGGCGCTCTCGACCTATATTCAGCGGCTCGACAATGCGGCGCTCGCGGCGTTGGCCGGGCTCGACCCCGCGGCGGACAAGTTCGCCTACTTCACCGGTGCAAACTCGGGCGCGCTGGCGGACATCAAGGCAAAGGGGCGGGACCTGCTTTCGTCGACGGGTGTGCTCGACGCACTCCTGAAGCTTGGTCCTGTATGGGGTGGATCCGTTCGATCCCCTGCGAACAGTGATGTCGGATTGGTCGATGGCGACCTCAACACGATCACCGTTGCCGGCGTTTACACACTCTCGGGGAACTGGGCCAACACCTATGCCGGAGCCGCCTCGGTAGCCACGACAGGCACGCTCGTGGTTCTCCAGCGAAGCGCCAATGCCGTGTTTCAATATTTCTACCGAGACAACAACCAGGTCTTCAGAAGGAACACCGTCAACGGCGGCACAAGCTGGACGGACTGGACGATTGTTGAGCTACCGGTTGTGGGGACCGTATCAAACTCCGCGGGCTTTCCTGCCGGCGCCGTCATTGAACGGGGCAGCAATGCCAATGGGGAGTACGTCAAATTTGCCGACGGCACCATGATTTGCACGTCACCGGAACTTCCCGTCGCGATGACCCAGGCTGCTGGCAACGTTTTTTATTCCAATGCCGTGAGTGCGCCGATGCCGGTCCTTTTCACCGGAATTCAGCCGGTAGGGTTCGGTCACGTGACGACGACAATTAACGCCTGGGTGAACCCCAGAACTGCTTTCGGTTCGTGGGTGGGGGCGGCCTACGCCTATGCCGCTCGCACCAGCGACACGATCCGATTTGGTGCCCTTGGAAGGTGGTTTTAATGCAAATCAAATTCTCTCCCCAACGCCGCGATGACCTCCTGACGGTCACCAAGGCAGGCGACGTTTTCACGATCAACGGTGTGCCATTCGACTTCTCGACCTTGCCGGACGGCGCCACGATCCCGGCCGGCGAGGTTCCTTGTGAATGGCTTGTCGGCCCCGTTGAACGGATCGCCGGCGAGCTTCACCTGACGCTCATCCTGCCGCACGGCCCAGGCCCTTCTCAGGCCGTTGCATTTCCTCCGCCACTCGTCGACCCGCCCGACGGGGTGATTGCATTGCCGGCCGATCCGCAGCCGTCGATCCCTGATCCTGCTGAAGAGGAGCCCGCCGATGTGGACGGTTGACCTGTCGAAAGTTGTCACGGCCGAGCAGAAGGCGGCGGAAGCGCGCGCGGCACTGCAGGCGCAGTATTCCGCCGCTATCCAGGCGCATCTCGATGCCAAGGCGCGCGAGCGGCAATATGACGGCATCCAGACCGCCATCACCTATCGCGGCGATCCGAACCCGCAGTTCGCGGCCGAGGGCGAGGCCCTCTTCGCCTGGCGTTCGGCGGTATGGACCTATTCCACGGCTGAGCTGCTGAAGGTCATCGCTGGCGAGCGGCCGCAGCCCGGTGTTAAGGAGTTCGTGGCCGAGCTGCCGGTGTTCGAGTGGCCGTGACGCAACATTCCGGCATTGCCGAGCGTTTGCTGTTAGGGACGCAGCAAAGGAGACAGGCGATGCGCATTGCCGAACGCGTCAAGGTCATAGAATGGATAGCAACTTTCGCCGCCGTCACTTTTGTCGCGTCGCTTGTCGTCGCGCTGCTTCCCTGAGGACATTTTCAACGAAGCCCGGAGAATTGCCGCTGCTTGCGAATGAAAGCGATTGCAGCAGCTTCCAGGCTCTTGCACTCTGCCTCGGATCTAAACAAGGCCTCGTCATCTTTCTCGGCTGAGCATCGAAGGACGTCCCGTCGCAGGCACGCATGCTCATACGCCTCGCACATCTTCAGAAATGCGTGGCTGTTCATCATCCACGCGCAAGCACGCAGATCAGGGGCTGCCAAAAACAACCGGGCCATTCCTGCCTTTTTCACATCCATTGCGACCGCTCGCTTTTTCGTCGAGCTACACGGTTTGAACGGGCTCGCTAGGGATAGGTTCCACTACATAACATAGATGAGGGCGGCTTTCCGGTCGCCTGCGTCAGGCGTTCCTCGGGCGAGGCCCGTCGCTGGAGGCAGGCGCCAGGCCTCTAACCGCCCCGTCCGCTACGAGACGGCGGGACGGCTGCGCGGCGTTACCACAATGCGCTGGCAGCCTCCATTCGCCCATTCGGGCTAAGTCAACTCTCAAACATTCCAATCAGGAGATACCGATGAGCGCCATCACCGCTCAGCACGTTCGCGCTGCCGCAAAGGGCAGGGTGAACGAGAGCAACCTCGCGTCCGTGCTTGTGGCACTGGACAGGTACGGGGAGCGTTTCGGCATGGATCGGCCGCACCGTCTCTCCCAGTATTTCGCCCAGCTCATGCATGAAAGCGGAGACTTCCGCTACGATCGCGAGATCTGGGGCCCAACGCCGGCGCAACAGCGCTACGAAACCCGCACCGATCTTGGAAACACGCCGGAGAAGGATGGCGACGGCCATCTCTACCGCGGCCGCACCGGCATGCAGCTGACCGGCAAGGATAATTATCGCCAGTTCCGCAACTGGTGCCGCGCCGCTGGCCTCGATTGCCCGGACTTCGTTAAGGATCCGGACGCGGTCAATGCCGATCCATGGGAAGGCCTGGTGCCTCTGTTCTACTGGGACACACGCGATCTGAACCGCTGGGCCGACCAGGGCGACGCCGAGACCATCACGAAGAAGATCAACGGCGGCAAGAACGGCTTGGCGGATCGCTTCAACCGGCTGGCGCGTATCTCGCTCGTTCTCCTCGGCTACCGTGCCGATAACGTCCTTCAGTTCCAGGCTGACCAGCGCCTCCAGGTCGACGGCGACGTAGGCCCGAAAACCCGCGCTGCGATGCATACGGCGCTTGTGGCGCTCACCCCGGGCGAAGCTGCACGGCCGGAGGTCAAGGTCGCGCCAGTAACCGAGGAGAAGCCGGTCCCGGTTCCTGTCACGCCGCCCAGCCTCGATGCGCCGTGGTGGAAGTCGAAAGAGGTCATCACCCCGTCTGTCATCGGCGGCGGCGCTTCGCTGCTCACCGCGATCGGCGACATACCGTGGCAGAACCTCTTGTTGATCCTTGTCGCCCTCGGCGGCATTGCCGGCTTCCTCTACTGGCGCAAGAACGCCGATCGAAAGGCCGTCGCAAAACAGGTCGAGGGGATGGCGTGATGTTCAGCCGCCTCTCTCTGGCCGCTGGGGCTGCTGCCGGCGGCATTATCGTCTTTGTCGGCATGCAGACGGTCAACGCGCTCTGGATCATCCCGGAGCGCGGGAAGAGGGCCGGAAACTCGAACGCGCCGAATTGGATTCTGCAACCAACAAAGCAATCGGAGAACTGCGGGATGAAGCTGATCGCGCTCGCTTTAACCGCCGCCTGTGCATTGAGCGCGGCCGGCTGTACGTCAACGCAACAGGTCTCTGCGTCGAAAGACAGGCTCAACCAGGCGGCTAGAGCCGTTGTTGGCACGTCCCTGGTTGGCGCTCGAGGCGCTACGCCGGCTGATCAGGACAAGATCGACGAGACGGTCGCGGGCCTATGCGGTGCCCGAGTCTGGACGAAGGAAGAGTGCAGCGCTCATGACGCTGCGGTGATCATCACATCTGCATACGAGGGGCAAAATGGGACTGGAGGATGAGGCTATGGAACTCCCGAAGCGTGCGCAAAAGCTCGAGTGGAACTTGAACACGATCATCCAGCTCGTGACGTTGTTCGGCATGTGCATCGGCGGCGTCACGATTTGGGTCAACAAGGGCAGGGACATCGAGGAGCTTCAGAAGTGGCGCAGCGCCATGGAGGCGAGAAGCGAAGAACGATTCCGCTCGATCGAGGGCGAGGTCCGGAAGATCGACAATCTCGCCTACCGCCTGGCGTCGACCGAGCAATCCACGACATCGACGGCGAGCGTCATCAAAGACCTGCAGGGGCTTCTCAGCCAGCAGGCGGGCGATCTAAAGGTGATCAAGGAGATTTTGCAGCGGGTGGAAGGTGGGCAGTTGCGCAGGTAAACGGAACCGCCCCTAAAAAATCTTAATTGACTGTTCAAATGTTCATTGTACGTTCGCCATAGCGCGGGGGGACTCATTATGGCTGTTCGGGCGTTTAAGCGCAGGACCTGCGTGGGGTGCGATCGACCTCATCCTAACAAAGGCGACCGCGATTTCGACCCACCAAAGTTTTGCGCAGCTTGCAGCACAGATCGGCGAGCAAGCGCGCGACTTTCCTTGGGAATAGGAGCCGGCGTTGTATACTCGGCTGATGGTCGCTACGTGCTTCCTGAATTTTCGGACCGCCTTTAGCCGAAATATTCCCTCAGTTCTCGCTCTGCCTGCCTGTATCCCATCTTGCCGCTGGCGTACAAAGTTTTCGATTTTCCCGTAGTCACTGGATAGCTAACGACGTTCCAAGAGAACGAGCGCCCGTTGTGCTTCTCCAACGTAACGACAATTTCACGAGATTTGACGACTCGGCTCCACTGCGTGCGATCCTCTGATATCTCGCAGTGCCAGTCCAATGGCTCGACGTCAGCGAGGAGCCGGTTCAGCGCCCTCGCATCAGTAGGTCGATCGTTCGGGGCATCTTTCAGCAGGTTGCGAATAACTCGGCGCCATTTTTTCCCGATGTGTGGCAACCATTCGAGGGTATCAGCGTACCCGCCGTTTTGGACGACGGACCTTGGCGCGGGCCCAGACGCGTACCAGGGATGTCCGTGAAGCAGTCTGTAAAGTGTGACCCCCAGCGCCCACAGATCTGTGCGCACGCTAGAAATTCTGTCGCTGTAGAACTCAGGCGCTAAGTGATCGCGATAACCACCGCCAATCGCGTATCCCTCAATGATCTCGTCGGTAACGAACCCGAAATCCCCGATCTTCGCGACGCCGTTTGCGTCGAGCAGAATATTGCCGGGTTTTATGTCGCGGTGGAGCATGCCTCGGTCGTGGAGGGCCGCCAGCCCATGACATATTTCGCGGGCAGCCTTCAAGACCAGGTCGGGGCGAATAGGGCCTTCCTTATAGAGGGCGTCAAACGAACCGCCGGAGCAATATTCCATTACAAGATGGATCGCGTCATCCGTCGCAGATGCGCATAGATAATGCACCGCCACGATATTGCGGTGACGGGCCCTTTCAAGGCTTGCGCCTTCTTGAAGCAATCCAGTTTTGCGCGCTGACCATTGGTGAGGGGTCTCGCCCTCAATCGCGAAAAGGACCTTTACCGCTAACGGATCACGGATGCCGTCATGTCCAATATGCACCCGACCGAAGTGTCCGTGAGATATTTCTTCGCCTACAACCAGCGTCGATTGCAAATTCGTCATTTGGAACACTTCGCCAAGATGCAGAAGGCGGCTTCGCGGCTTCCCGCACGAAGGTCCTGACCGTCAAAATTCTCGGCCCAAAAACCGTCGTCTTTAATGTATTCGTCTGCCTTCCGATCGCCGTAGTGACGCGATATTGCAGCCTTTGTAATCGTCTCGGTGCTACACACCGACGCGAGCGCGCCTATGACCACGCCACGGAGTTCGGCCGCCTCAAAATGAGCCAGCGTGGGTTTGCCTTGTTGGCTGACGGCGCTCCCTTTGACCGCCGAGCGCGCTATGCCTTTCTCTTGGGCATAATCTGCAACTTCCTGGGCGAAAGCAGCGTATGCCGTAGGTCTGTCGCCCTTCTGCAGCTTCACGGTGAAGTCAGCATTTACGACGATGGGGCCGTCATCATCTGGAACAGTAGCATCCACGAAAACCGCTTTATCACCAGAAACCGTCGTCCCCAGCCACCTCGTACTCATCTGCATACTCCCCCTATTTGTGCGTCCGACTCACCAGAATGCAAATCTCACATGCGTACCATTCTCAACAATCTAGGGTGAATATCTTGCGGAAAATAAAACGTTCGATAGATCGCCAAATTTTGGTGTGGAGGCGAAGCCGGGCCAAAAAAATGGCCCCGCCGTCACGTGGGGCCAAAAAGAGTGTGCTGTCCAGTGGAGAAGCAAGCGGCCGAAGCGGCGACTTCGATGAAGGCCGTCGAGAACACGCTCAACAGCCTTTCCATCGACACCCGCGTTATGCGCGAGATCCTTCAGAGGATCGAGGCCAGCCAGCGCGACGGCGCGCAGCTGCGGCGTTGATGCCGGCAATGCTAGCGATGTGACAACCACCTTCTGCCGAGATACTCCAGCGCCTTCAGGCGCGCGGGATCGGCTTCAATGACGCCAACCGACTTTCGCCGCGCCGCTATCGTTTTCTTTGGATTTACCGAATCAGTATTCTCGTCGGGTGAGGCACTCTGGTCCGGAAATTCGCAGTCGTCTCTCTCTTGCATCAATCAAATTCCCAATGCGCTACCGTGGTGGCGCCTCAGGGCTGCGTTGAAGGGGCGACATTTGCAGCTCTGAGGCAGTCACTCACCCGAGCGGCTGACGAGGTTGCCGCTCGGGTGAAAACTCCGGTATTCATTGAAGGTTTCGGTCGGCTCGCGGCCTAAGACCTTTGCTGTCAACGAGCCAGACTAAGGTCCGATATTTCGGCGGAATTTATCCGCCAGGCTGTGGAGGCTGAGCTTAAACGGCGCGAGACCAAGCGCGGCGAAGCAGACGAATAACACCAGAAGAACATCGCAGGAACGGACTGCTACGCTTTTTGCAACTCAATTGCGTAGCACAGGCTGAAACCGCTCCGGATGGAGCGGGATTCCGTGCTCCACAAGCCTTGATTTACAGGGACTTTGGAACACGGAAAGGGCAGGGGAGGGATGCTGGAAACAGAATTTCAAGACCGGTGCCTTAAACCGCTCGGCCACTCTTCCAAGTGCCTGGGAAACTCCGTGAATTCGCTTCCGAATTCTCGGCAATCCGGCGATTGCAACCGGGTTTACCAACAGTCCTCCCAACGGCTGGCCTTTTAGCAGCTTTGATCACAGCGTCAACGTGCTCAGCAGCATTTGCTTGCGGTTCACAGATGACGGGGTGGGCAGCGAATGCAGCCATGCAACACGGGAGATCATCACCTACGGCCGTTGAAAATCACTTTTCAGACGGACTGCCCACTGCTGCCGGGGATTCAGCGGCCTGCTCGGCCGACTGATTTACGATCCGTAAACCATGACGGGAGTTTTTCAGCAGCCTTTCGCCTTCCAGTTCGCATTTTCGCCTTGTTGTTGTCATTTTTATTCGACTGTTCCGTTTCGGGACGACGAATTTTCGTGGGGACCTACTGCACGCTTGCGCTGATCTCTGCGCGCCCGCCGGACGCGTGAGCGCTGCAGGAGTGGATTTTCGGTTGCGGCATTGCAAATGATCTTGTGGGACAGATGACATCCGATAATGGTGCGGCATATCTTGTGAGGGGGCTCCGTCTCGCAGCGGTTCCGTTGCTTTGCGCGGTGCTTGCGTCCTGCGGATCGACGTCGAGCGTCAAGAAAACCAAGCCGCGGAGCAAGGAATATTTCGCCGAGTCGGTCTACGGCGTCAAAGCCAGCCCCAGAGTAGCCACCGGGAATAACATTCCCAAGGGTGGCGGACGCTATCAGGTCGGCAAACCTTACCAGGTCAAGGGCAGGTGGTATAAGCCGAAAGAGGATTTCGGCTATAACAAAAGCGGTATGGCCTCCTGGTACGGTTCGGCCTTCCACGGCCGGCTGACGGCGAACGGGGAGGTCTATGACACAAATCACCTTTCGGCCGCCCACCCGACATTTCCGCTGCCGAGCTATGCGCGCGTGACCAATACGGAAAACGGCACGTCGGTCGTCGTGCGTGTCAACGATCGCGGCCCCTATGAATACGGCCGGATCATCGACGTCTCTTCGAAGACCGCCGACCTGCTCGATATCAAGCGTAAGGGCAGCGCCAAGGTTCGCGTGCAGTATATCGGCCGCGCGCCACTCGAAGGCAACGACATGCCTTACCTCATGGCTTCCTACGTCAGGAAGGGCGAACGCGGTCCGAGCGTGATGCCGGAAGGACAGATCGCAACAGGCGTGATGGTCGCCTCCAACAAGCCGCTACGGGAGCTGATTCCCGATGTCGGCGCGGTACCCGTTCCGAATAGATCCGCGCTCGAGCCCGGTGCGCCGATGAACGCGCTTGCCGAACCGGCAAAAGCCACTGCAGTTTCAGGTGCATTCGACGAGTTTGCAATCCTGCCGGAGATCGGTCCCGTGCCCAGGGCGCGTCCTCAGTTGGTCCCGCTGCCGGACGGCAGCCTGACCTATGCCGCGGCCTATGTCGAAGTCCGCGTCAGCGACGAGCCTTCGCCATTCGAGGCGATCATGGTCGAGCGCAATCCGCTGACACCCGAATCCATTCTTGCCTATGCGAAGCGCCGGCACCAAAACGCCACCGCGCGCTGACGCCGGTTGAAGAGGGCTTTTCGCGCTGCTATGCCCATGGAGAACCGGAGTTTCTCATGCGCATGAAGTGGCTTGCGGCCGTAGGTTTCCTTGCGGCCATCGTTTCGGGTCAAGCGGTCGCACAGACGCCCGCCTTCGACACCAAAGCGAAGCAGATATATCTCGTCGATGCCGAAACGGGCACTGTGCTCTTTTCACGCGATGAGGACGCGCCCGTCCCGCCGGCCTCGCTTGCCAAGCTCATGGCGATGAAGGTGGTTTTCGAGGCGCTGGACAAAGGCGAACTGACGCCCGACACGAATTTCCTCGTCTCTGAACACGCATGGCGTACGGGCGGTGCTCCCTCCGGCACCTCAACGATGTTCGCGGCAATCAAATCCAGAATTCGCGTCGCGGATCTCATTCAGGGCGCAACGGTGCAGCTTGCGAACGACGCATGCATCATTCTGGCCGAAGGAATGGCCGGCAGCGAGCCCGCTTTTGCCGAGCGCATGACCAAGCGGGCGCGCGAAATCGGACTGCCCGTCGCCACTTTCAAGAATGCCACCGGACTGCCGCACCCGGGAAATACGATCACCATGCGCGAGCTCGTCGCCCTTGCGCGGCACCTTTATGAGGCGCACCCGAATTACTACCCACTCTATTCGCAGCCGGAGTTCGAGTGGAACAAGATCCTTCAGCGCAACAAGAACCCCCTGATCGCCGCGAAAATCGGGGTCGATGGCCTCGCAACCGGCTTTGCCGAAGGGTTCGGCTTCTCGGTGGCCGCCTCAATGCAACGCGGCGAGCGCCGCGTCTATCTGGCAATGAGCGGTCTTGAGAGCGAAAAGGAAAGAATTGAAGAGAGCCGCAGGGTCCTCGATTGGGCGATGACTGCATTCGAGAAACGACGTATCTTTTCAGATGGTGAAACCATCGGCGAGGCCAGCGTCTACGGCGGCGCGGATTCCCGGGTGGCACTCGTGGCGGGCGGCCCTGTCGACGTTCTCCTGCCGGTAAAAAATTCTGAACGGCTGACGGCGCGCATCGTATATAAATGGCCGCTCAACGCGCCTGTCGCTGCCGGCCAGCAGGTTGGGGTCGTCAAGCTCTGGAACGGCGACAAGCTGCTGCGGGAGGTTCCGGTCGAGACGGCGAGGGCGGTCGACCCCGGAACGCTTACCAGCCGGGCACTCGATGCACTTCAGGAACTGCTGTTCTTCTGGCTGTGACAAATGAACGTCCCGACGGTTCCTTCCGCCGGGCCGATCGGCTAAACAGGGTCCGATATGCACGCCGATCCGGGAATTGAAGTGTCGCTGGCCAAGGGTTTGTTCATAACATTCGAGGGTGGGGAAGGGGCCGGCAAGTCGACCCAGATGCGCCTGCTTGCCGAAGCGCTCAGCGCGCGCGGCTACCGCGTGCTCACGACCCGTGAGCCGGGCGGCTCCGCCGGGGCCGAAGCCGTTCGCCATGTGCTTCTTTCCGGGGCAGCCGAGTCCTTTGGCGTGCGCATGGAAGCAATACTCTTTGCGGCTGCGCGAAGCGATCATGTCGAGGAGGTGATCCGTCCGGCGCTCGAGGACGGGACGATCGTCCTTTGCGACCGGTTCATGGATTCGTCGCGCGTCTATCAGGGTGTGACGGGCAATCTGGAACCGAGTTTCGTCGAGACCCTGGAGCGCGTCGCCGTAAACGGTGTCATACCCGACTGCACGATCATATTCGATCTTCCCGCCGCTATCGGCCTGGAGCGTGCCCGCCGTCGCGCCGCAAACAACAGTCCCGACCGATTTGAAAAAGAGCAGTTGGAGACGCACGAAAAGCGACGCGAAGCATTTCTCGATATCGCTGCGACTGATTCCAAACGCTGCCGCGTCGTCGATGCTAACCGGCCGCCGGCCGCGATCGCCGCCGACGTATTGAACCTTGTCAAGGCGCTCCTGCCTCTCCAGGGAATAGCGCAACCGTCGAATGCGGAAGCAACGTCATGAGCGTGGAACATTCGGCTATGCTGGAGGGCGCCCTTGCTCCGGCGATGAACAGCAGGCTCTTCGGCCATCAGGAAGCCGAAGCCTTCCTCGCGCAGAGTTATAAATCCGGCAAAGGTCACCATGCCATCCTGATCGAAGGACCTGAGGGGATCGGCAAGGCAACGCTCGCCTTTCGCTTCGCCAACCATATCCTCAGTCATCCGGAGCCCGCGGAGGCCCCCAGCAGGCTCGCCGATCCGGATCCGGAATCGATCATCACGCGGCAGCTTGCTTCAGCCGCATCGCACAATCTCCTGCATCTTGCCCGGCCGGTCGACGAGAAGACGGGCAGGGCGAAGGGTGCGATCACCGTGGACGAAGTGCGCCGCGCCGGCAAATTCTTCGGGCAGACATCCGGCACAGGAAACTGGCGCATCGTCATCGTCGATCCGGCCGACGACCTCAATCGAAATGCGGCCAACGCCATATTGAAGATGCTGGAGGAGCCGCCGCGCCGCTCGCTGTTCCTGGTGCTCACCCATGCGCCCGGAAGGCTTCTCCCCACGGTGCGGTCGCGTTGCCTGCCGTTGCGGCTGAAGCCGCTGGAGACGGCGGATCTGCGGCAGGCGCTGACGCATCTTGGGGTCGATCTCGCCGGCCCGAATGCCGGTCGCGTCCTCGCGGCGGCAAGCGGTAGCGTCTCGGAGGCGTTGAAGCTGGTGAATTACGGCGGGCTTGATATCGCCGAGGCGTTCGAGGACATTCTGGCCGGGCAGGGGCCGGGTTCCCGCAAAAGCATGCATAAGCTCGCTGACGTGCTTTCGGGCAGAGACAGCGAGACGATCTTCGATTTCTTCTCGTCGCTATTGGCGGGACGCATCATGCAACTGGCGCGCGAGGCGGCAATCGCCGGCGATGTGGGCAGGGCCGAGCGGTTCGCGAGACTTTCAAGCAGCGTGGGAGAACGCCTGGCGCTGAGCAGCGCCTACAATCTCGATCGCAAGCAGACGATCCTTTCCTTGCTCGACGATCTCAAAGAGGCTCTATAAGCCCGGCGCGAACTTCCATTTTCGCTCGATGGCCGCAGGAAGATCGATGTCGTTTCATGCCGTTTATCCCTGGTTTCAACGACCTGCTTGCCGGGAAGGTCGTGCTGCCGGGAGGAGGCTTTTTCTTGCCGTGGCAGTTTCCTACCTGAAGGCTATGCGCTAATAGCACCCATAGTTCCGATCCGAGGATATCGAAGCCCGCTATGAGAGATACGTCCCCGTTCTACATCACCACCGCGATTTCCTATCCGAACGGCAAGCCGCATATCGGCCATGCCTATGAGCTGATCGCGACGGATGCCATGGCACGCTTCCAGCGGCTCGACGGCCGCGAGGTCTTCTTCCTGACCGGGACCGATGAGCATGGCCAGAAGATGCAGCAGACGGCGAAGAAAGAAGGAATCTCGCCGCAGGAGCTTGCCGCCCGCAATTCGGCCGAATTCCAGAACATGGCGCGGCTGCTCAACGCGTCCAACGACGATTTCATCCGCACGACCGAAAAGCGCCACCACGAGGCCTCGCAGGCGATCTGGACCCGCATGGGCGAGGCGGGCGACCTCTACAAGGACTCCTATGCCGGCTGGTATTCCGTTCGCGACGAGGCCTATTACCAGGAGAACGAAACGGAGCTGCGCGAGGACGGCCTACGCTACGGCCCGCAGGGAACGCCGGTCGAATGGGTGGAGGAAGAAAGCTATTTCTTCCGGCTTTCCGCCTATCAGGACAGGCTCCTGAAGCATTATGAGGAAAATCCGGACTTCATCGGTCCGGCCGAACGGCGCAACGAGGTCATCTCCTTCGTCAAATCGGGCCTGAAGGACCTCTCCGTCTCGCGCACCACATTCGACTGGGGGATAAAAGTTCCGAACGACCCGGCTCACGTCATGTATGTGTGGGTCGACGCGCTGACCAACTACGTCACCGCCACCGGCTATCTGACCGACCCCACGGGGCCACGCGCGAAGTTCTGGCCAGCGAATATCCACGTTATCGGCAAGGATATCATCCGGTTCCACGCTGTTTATTGGCCTGCTTTCCTGATGTCGGCCGGGCTGCCGCTCCCCAAGCGCGTCTTCGCTCACGGCTTCCTGCTCAACAAAGGCGAGAAGATGTCGAAATCGCTCGGCAACGTGGTCGACCCGTTCAATCTGGTCGAGCACTTCGGTCTCGATCAGATCCGCTACTTCTTCCTTCGCGAAGTCTCGTTCGGCCAGGACGGCAGCTACAGCGAGGAGGGGATCGCGACGCGTATCAACTCCGATCTCGCCAACGGCATCGGCAATCTCGCCAGCCGCTCCCTATCGATGATCGTCAAGAATTGCGATGGCCAGATTCCTGTCTGCGGTCCGCTGACCGACGACGACAAGGCTATGCTCGCGGCGGCAGATTCGCTGATCGAGACCGCCCGCGAGGAAATGGGCAGGCAGCTCATTCATCGCGCGCTCGCGGCAACCATCGCAATCGTTTCTGAAACCGACCGCTACTTCGCGGGCCAGGAGCCGTGGGCGCTGAAGAAGACCGACCCGAATCGCATGGCGACTGTCCTCTATGTCACCGCGGAGGTCGTTCGTCAGGTTGCGATCCTGCTGCAGCCATTCATGCCCGATTCGGCGGGAAAACTGCTGGATCTCGTCGCCGTACCAGCCGACCGCCGCGATTTCGCGCATCTCGGTGAAGGCGGGCGCCTTGTCTCCGGGACCCCGCTCGAAGCACCCAAGCCGGTCTTTCCGCGCTATGTGGCGCCGGAAGCCTGAACGAAGGCGAAAGCATGCTGATCGATACCCATTGCCATCTGGATTTCCCCGATTTCGAGGCCGAGCGCGACGCGATCATCGAGCGCGCACGCGAGGCGGGCGTGGCGCAGATGGTGACGATTTCCACCCGGGTGAAACGGTTCGATACCATCCTGTCGATCACTGATAAATATCCGAACGTCTTCTGTTCGGTCGGCACGCATCCGCATAATGCCGATGAAGAGCTGGACGTAACCGCCGACGATCTCGTCCGGCTTTCCGCACATCCCAAGGTCGTCGCAATCGGCGAAGCCGGGCTCGATTATTTTTATGACAACGCACCTCGCGAAGCTCAGGCAGAGGGCCTGAGACGGCATATCGCGGCAGCGCGGATAACGGACCTGCCGCTCGTCATTCACAGCCGCTCGGCCGATGACGACATGGCCGCGATTCTGACAGAGGAGTCGGGGAAGGGCGCCTTCCCATTTCTTCTTCATTGTTTCTCTTCAGGCCCTGAGCTTGCCCGGATCGGCGTCGAACTTGGCGGCTACGTGTCTTTTTCGGGGATCCTGACATTCCCGAAATCGGAAGACCTGAGGGACATCGCCAGGACTGTCCCTCGCGATCGGATGATCGTAGAGACGGACGCACCCTATCTGGCGCCGAAGCCGTTCCGCGGCAAGCGCAACGAACCGGCTTACGTAACCCATACGGCCGAGGTGCTGGCGCAAACGATCGGCGTGTCCACGGATGAGATCGCCGAAATCACGACGGAAAACGCCTTCAGGATCTTCTCGAAGATGCCGAGGCTTTAAAAGATGACGTTTCGGCGAGCCTTTACCGTTCTGGGTTGCGGCTCATCACCGGGCGTGCCGCGCATCACGGGAGATTGGGGCGCCTGCGATCCGTCGAACCCCCGCAACCGCCGCATGCGCGCGGCACTGCTCATAGAGCAAATTGGGCCGGACGGCGGCAAGACGACGGTCGTGATCGATACAGGCCCCGATTTCCGTGCCCAGATGATCGCTGCCAATGTTCGTCACATCGACGCCGTGCTTTATACGCATGCCCATGCGGATCATCTGCACGGAATAGACGATCTCCGCGGGTTCGTCATAGAGAATCGCAGGCGCGTGCCGATCTGGGCCGATGCCTTCACCATGGCCCGTATCCGCGACGGCTTCCGCTACTGTCTGGAGTCGCCTCCCGGGAGCGGTTATCCGCCGATCGTGGAGCCCTATGTGATTCCCGACGACCTGCCGCCCTTGACCATTCATGGCGCAGGTGGCCCGATCCCGTTCGAGCCCCTGATGCAGTTTCACGGCAACGTCCATTCGCTCGGCTTCCGCATCGGCGATTTTGCGTATTGCAGCGACGTCAGCGACTTTCCGCCGGAAACGGCCGGTAAGCTGACCGGACTTGATCTGCTCGTCATAGACACGCTGCAGTACAAGTTTCACCCTAGCCATTTATCCCTGGTGCAATCGCTCGGATGGATCAACCGGCTGCAGCCGAAGCGTGCGGTACTCACGCACATGCATGTGCCGCTGGATTATGAGACCGTAAGCGGCGAGACGCCTGATCACGTCGAGCCGGCTTACGACATGATGCGTCTGGAGTTCGACGTCGACTTGCCGATGGTGCAGAACGATGTGAAGTCCAACATCGAATGACTTTTCCAGTATCCTGACTTACGCGCATAAAAGGCATTGATGCTCAGGCGCTCTAGTTCCATAATCTATCTTATGCGATCACTCCATGTAGCCGCAAAGTTAAAGTGTCCTGTTTCTGCAATGTAAGAATGTCACTCTCCCCGGGTTTAGATGACCTGGGAGATTGCGGATGGGATT
>NZ_VITA01000023.1 GCF_007827695.1 Sinorhizobium medicae
TGCGCTTGCCCGCAAATTGCTCGCCATCGCAAAGCGCCATCATCAGGGACAAAACAACCTTCCGACGAACCACCTGACAAACACAGTTGCCAGCCAGACCAAGTCCTTGGGCTGAAAGAACTCTTCCCGCGCCGCAGACGCGGCGCTGCTGGATTTCTGTGACGAGCACAGAAAATGAGGGAAGAAGAACGACCGCGGCCCTGCGATCCGTTTCCCAGGCCGCGCAGCCGGCACTCAAGGGAATTCTAGCGCATCGCCATACGCGCCGACAAACCAGAGCTCCAACGCTATCATCCACCGCACAGCAGCCTTCATAAACTCAAGATGAATCTCAACAGGCCTTTCTAAACGAATGGAACCAAGGCTGGTCGGATGCGCGCCGTGCATTATCGCGGCGGGCGCAGCCTCGCAGCCTCGACTATCCTTTCCACACATTGGGCGACCGAAAAACGAGCCGAGTCGAGCTCCAGGCGCGGGCCTTCCCAGGACTCGTAGTGTCGTGTTTCCACCTCTTCCCAGGTGGGCAACACCAGACCATTGACGGTGGAATGCCGGCTTTCCACCCGTTGCTGGTGCATGCTTTTGTCGGAGCAAACCACCTCTACCTCCAGGAAGCCGGCCTGCGCCTTCTCCGCGATCCCTCGGAAGGCCTCGCGTGTAATGCGGAGCGGATTGACCGAGTCCGCAATCACAGTATGTCCCAACTGAAGATTGTCAGCGGCGACACGATAGGCGGCCATGTAGCCTGCCGGCCCGACATCCAATTGCGGGCCCAAAATGCCGGAGGATCGAATGGCCTGTTCAATGGAGTCTATCCGCAGATAGGTCGCTCCGAGCCGGCCAGCGCAAGTCTGCGCAATGGTGCTTTTCCCCGTGCCGGGCAAACCTGCGAATATGATGAACATCCGGGCGGTTCCTCCACGAAGCTTAGACGGAATGCGGGCGGAAACCGTATTCCCTTCCATCCGGCTCTAACTAGCCACGGGCCGATTTGCGCGGCCGGCCGCCCTTGGCACCATTGGCACACGCGGCTGCTGCCTTCGCCGGCGATGTCGCCTGCCCTGCCCGCCGCGCCATCTAAGCTTTGGTGCCGAATATGCCGGATAGAAGACCCGGAATCGAGAGATCGACGTCCAATCCCCCCAATGCAGGCCATAGCCATGCCCAAGGATCTCGACTGCGGCGAGCTGGTCGCTGCTCGCCTCTTCCAGTCCCTGTGCCAGACGTGGCGGGAAGGCGAACGTGCAGCCATTGGTCAACGCCACAACGATGCGGCCGCTTCGCTTGTCATAGCGCACCGATGCAGCACGCGGCTCTGTCTCACGCGCTATCCGGCCACTATCCAAAGCTGCGTGACCATAAGCGCAGGTAACCTAGCGTGATGGGTTACTCAAGTCCAACTCGGTCGCACGCCGCGAGGTCGAGGAGCATGTATTTAAGCCCGGTAAGAACGCCAGAGGTTTGTCGGCTCGTCAAAATCCGTAGCGGGGTCGGAAGGGGCCCCGCCGGTCGCCACCCTCTCCGACCCCTGCAGCTATGTCACTCGGCGAAAAACGCGAAGCGGACGACGAAGAGGGCAGCGACTAGCTGGGTCGCCGGATGAATGACGTTCCACTTGCCGGTGCAGACCTTCAGGACGACATAGCTTACGAAGCCGAATGCGAGACCGTTGGCGATCGAATAGGTAAAGGGCATGGCGATGGCCGTGAGCGCAGCCGGTGCCGCCTCCGTCAGATCGTCCCACTCGATTTCCGTCAGTTCGCGCATCATCAGGCCGGCAACGTAAAGCAGTGCGGGCGCGGTTGCATAAGTCGGAACGGCGGCCGCGAGCGGCGAAATGAAGAGTGCTGCAAGGAAGAGCACCGAGATGGTCAGCGCCGTGAGACCGGTGCGTCCGCCCGCCTGCACGCCCGAAGCGCTTTCGACATAGGCGGTCGTGCTGCTGGTGCCCATCAGTGAACCGGCGACGATTGCCGAGCTATCGGCGAGCAGGGCGCGCCCGAGACGGCTGGGCTTACCCTCTTCCACCAGTTTTGCCCTCTTGGCGACACCGATCAGCGTGCCGGTCGCGTCGAAGACCTCGACGAGCACGAAGACGAGGATGACGTGGACGAGGCCGCCATGTAAAGCGCCGACTATGTCGAGCTGCAGGAAGGTCGGCGCAATGCTCGGCGGTACGGACACCACGCCCTGGAACTCCGATACGCCGAGAAACATCGAGAGTACCGTTACCACCAGTATGCCGATGAGGATCGACCCGCGAACATTGAGTGCGTCGAGAACGGCGATGACGAAGAAGCCGAGAATTGCGAGCAGCGGCCCGGTCTGCTTCAGATCGCCGAGGCCGACCAGAGTCGCCGGGTTGTCGACGACGATGCCGGCGTTCTTCAACGCGATTATACCCAGGAACAGGCCGATACCCGTTGCGATCGCGCTTCGCAGCGAGTGCGGTATGCCCGCAATCAGCCAGCTTCGGACACCGGTAACAGTCAGAAGCAGGAAGATAATACCGGAGATGAACACGGCGCCGAGCGCCTGCTGCCAGGTGAAGCCCAGGGCCGCGACGACCGTGAATGCGAAAAAGGCGTTGAGGCCCATGCCCGGCGCCATGCCGATCGGCCAGTTGGCAACCAGCGCCATGACGGCGGATCCGAGAGCGGCCGCAAGACAGGTTGCGACAAAGATCGCGTTGCGGTCCATGCCCGTGGTCGACAGGATGTCCGGGTTGACGAAGATGATGTAGGACATTGTAAGGAACGTCGTGACACCGGCGATTACTTCCGTTCGGACGGTCGTGCCGTGCTCCTTGAGCTTGAAAAGTCGTTCAAACATTTTTCCTCCCTTGGCAGACGTCATCTCGACGCAGCCGAACGACAGAGCCGGGTGTTATGCTCCTCCAAGAGCCCGGCATTGCATTTTGATCGCGCGCCTATCATTTTTCAGGCGGCTTGATCCAGGCCATGGGCCTCGCCGGATGGATCGCCATCGCAAGCATATGGATTGTGCGTCTTCACGCGCATGTTCGCTAGCCGTCGATTTCGACGGCGGGAACGAAAGACTTTCAAGTTTTCCAGTGCATAAGAAAGGGACTTTAAAAGCTTCAGTCGCTCGGATTCGCGGTTTAACGCCCGCTCAATCCGCATTATGCTGGACGATCAAACACGGTTTGCGGCCCTACTGGGAGTGCGCCATGCCCCTTTCCCGCAGAGAATCCCTGACCGCTCTGATGGGCTTTGTTGCGTTGACGACCGGCACGCGCTGCGCAATCGCAGGCAAGGGCCACATGCGGATCTACAAGGACCCGTTGTGCGGCTGCTGCGAGAGCTGGGCCGAGGCGATGAGGCGAGCGGCCTACGCAGTCGACGTGCACAACGAAGCAGACATGGCGGCGATCAAGCGCCGCTTCGCCGTTCCGGCGGATCTGGAGGCCTGTCATACTGCAGTCATCGAGGGCTACGTCATAGAAGGCCATGTGCCGCCCGAAGCCATCGGGAAGCTTATGGACGAGCGGCCTGCGATTGCAGGGCTTGCGGTCCCGGGCATGCCACAGGGCTCCATCGGCATGGGAGACAGCCCGAACGCTTCCTATGATGTCTATGCCTTCGGCAAGTCCGAAGCGACGCCGAGGCTGTTCTATCAGGTCCGGCCGCGTGCCTAGCTCACCATGAGTTCAGGCGTGGAATGCGGGCTGAAGCAGCACACAGTTTGCTCGCCACGCGTCATTCCGCCGCCGTCCATGTGCCATCTTCCGCCCGGACAAGCATCGGGGTTGCGAAGACGCCGACAGTCCGGGCGGGCCATTGCGCGGACAGGTCGAAGAGCGGCTGGCGCCACCGCTCCGATTGCAGCATGGCGGCACCTATGGCGACCGGCTCGACCCCGCACGACGCCATGAGTGACAGGCCAGCGACGATAGAGGCGCCGCTCGATATCACGTCATCGATCAGGACGACCCGGCGGTTTCTCAAGAGCGGCAGCATGCGCGGGTCCGCATAGAGCCGCTTTTTCTGGCCCGGCGTTGTGATCGACGACAGCGGCACCGAAAGGTCTTCGACGTACCAGAATTTTCGCGACGTTCCGAGAGGTACATAACGCTTGTGACCGAGCTTGCGGGCAACGGCTGCGGCAAGCGTCAATCCGAGCGTCGGAAGTCCTGCGACGATTTCCGGCTCGAAAGCGGAAAGCCGAGCCGCCAGTTCCTCGGCGAGCGCATCCTGCACTTCGAAACTCGCCTGATTGACGATCAGCGAGGCCAAGGCGTGTTTGCCGTCGGAAAGCGGCCGGATCGGCAGGAGTATCTGGCGCCCATCGGCAAGGTTGGCCGGGAAAGAGGTCCTGAAGCGGCCATGTCCGGAAAAGGTCGCGGGTGGAAAGAGTTCCTGCCAGAACTCGTGCGGCTCCATTCTGTTCGTTTCCGTCATGCCTGGTGTCCATTCGGCGCGCGTAAAGAGTTCTGATCCCGGTATTTTTGATCTATACCGTTTGCCGCTTCGATCAAACCGAAAGGACGAAATCCCGCTGGCAAGCTGGGGAATTCACGCCCTTTCAAAGGTTCAAGGAATACCTGCCAATGCGCGTGCCCCTCGGGATCATCGACGACCTCACCTTTCTCACCGCGCTTCGCCGTGATGTGCACGCACATCCGGAACTCGGCTTCGAGGAGGTGCGGACGAGCGACCTGGTGGCCAAGCTTCTTGAAGAGGCGGGTCTCCGGGTCCATCGCGGTCTCGGCACGACCGGCGTCGTCGGCACGCTGCAGGTCGGCAACGGCACGCGCACGATCGGGCTTCGCGCGGACATGGACGCACTTGCGATGCCGGAGCTTGCCGATCGGCCCTATAAGTCGACGGTGGCCGCAAAAATGCACGCCTGCGGCCATGACGGCCATACCGCAATGCTGCTCGGCGCGGTACGCCACCTCGCGGCCACGCGCAATTTTTCCGGCACCGTCCATTTCATCTTCCAGCCCGCCGAAGAAGGCCGCGGCGGGGCGAGGCGCATGGTCGAAGACGGCCTCTTCGAACTATTCCCCTGCGATGCCGTTTACGGGCTGCATAACATGCCGGGCCTTGCGGTCGACACGATGGCCGTCGTTCCCGGACCGCAGCTTGCTTCCTCGGACAGCTGGCGCCTGGCCTTTCGCGGCATTGGAACGCACGGCGCCAAGCCGCATCTCGGCCGCGATCCGATCACGGCGGCGGGCACGTTTCTCGCTTCCGTGCAGACGATTGTCGGCCGCGTCGTCGATCCGCTGCAGCCGGCCGTCGTCAGCGCCTGCTCGCTGCAAGCCGGCGATCCGAAAGCCCTGAACGTCATTCCGGATACGGTCGAGATCGGCGGTACGGCGCGCGCTTACACACCGCATGTGCGCGACCAATTGGAGGAAGAGATCGGCCGGTTGGCGCAGGGAACCGCGGCGATGTACGGCATCGAAGCCGATTATCGCTTCGAGCGGCGCATTCCTCCCGTTGTCAACGACCCGGATGCGACGGCGCGGGCACTTTCGGCCGCCCGGTCGGTTTTCGGCGAGAAAACACTGACAAGTTTTCCGCCCTCGACTGCTGGCGACGACTTCGCCTTCTTCGCGCTGGAAGCGCCGGGCTGCTATGTCTGGCTCGGCAACGGCCCTGCCGTGGATGGCGCGCTTCATCACAACAGCGCCTACGATTTCAACGACGAGGCGATCGGCCCCGGCGCCGCCTTTTGGACCGCGCTCGTGGAGCAGGAACTGAAAGCCTGACGAGCGTCAGCCAGAGCGGGATGGTGAAAGGTGTGTGCGGTTTTCCGCTTTGATCCCGCCTGCAAAAAGCATCGCAAAGGCGAAGCTATTGTTCGCGCGCTATTTCGAGCATGGCGCTCGTAACGGCGGGGGTGGTAGTAAGCAATGCAAGCAGCAGCGGAACAAGGCGCATGTGAACCCCAACACAGTTTCTGGCCAAAGCCAAAAGCTATGCGGTCTTCGAAGACACGGCAAGGTAGCAAGTCGCGATCAACCAGAGGTAACTTTTTTTGAGAGCAAACGGCCTGCTTGCTCGGCCGGCCTGGCGTATGCCATGGGCTGCGACACGCGCCGCCCGAGCAAATACTCCACTCCACTTGCACGGGAACTCGCACCAGCCTGAAAATGCGCCTGCCGTTAAAATTCCCTTCCTTCTCCTGAATCTCTCCTCGTGGACTGCACAGGATCTGCAATTTTGCGCGTCACTCCTTCTCGATGAGAAAAATACACCGCACGACCGATCTGTCGCCACTTTCCCTGCCGCGCCGGCTGCGCAGCGACGGATGGTGGCTGGAGGACATACGCGAAGAGCCAACCCCCTATACCAGCCGCCGCTGTTTTCTTGGGTTAGAACGTCTCCAGGACGGGGCTTTCCAGCAGCCTGCCCGTTAGAACGTCGGCAATTCCACGATCCGTCTGGTGCGGTCCGGCATTGCAGGCAAGCGTCGCTCCGAAACAGGCCTTGAACACGAGATAGGGAGGCTGCCACTCGACGATCCGGCCGGCGGCCTCGCGAATGGCGGCGAAGCCCGCCGCGACGTCGGCGAGCGGTGCATCAGAGACGAGGCCGCAGAGCGGCAGCGGCAGCAGCGCCTCGACCCTGCCCTCGGAAACCACCGCCATTCCACCGCCTGCTTCGATCACCGCATTGGCAGCGACCATCATGTCGCGCGGATTGCCGCCGAAGACCGTGAGATTGTGGCTGTCATGCGAGACGGTGGTCGCGAAGGCGCCGCGCCAGGCGCCCCAGCCTTCAAGCAGCCCCACGCGTGGACGGCTGTCGGCCCGACCATGCCGGTGGGCGACGGCGATCAGCGTCGTGCCTTCCGGCGGTACCACATAACCGTTGGAAACCACCGCCGTCACCTCGCCCCATTGCGTGAAGCGCGGCCGATTTACCGTGGCGACGCGAGCCGTACCGCCACAGGCAGGAATGCGGAAGTCGTCCTCTTTCAGCCGCTCGATCTTCATCGTGCCGCATAAGGGCGAGACATCGGCCACGGCTGCCGCCTGCAGCATGGTGCCGCCGCTCGCCACAAGTCTGCCGTTTGCGAGTACATGCAGGGCGCGGAAATCCCTGAGATCCTCGAAGAGGACGATGTCGGCGCGGCGGCCCGGCGCGATCATGCCGAGATCGGCCCTGCCCAGCCGCCGGGCGGCGTTGAGGGTGGCCGCCTGCAGCGCCCACTCGGCCTTGAGCCCGTAGCGCACGAGGCGCCGGACAACATCGTCAAGGCCACCATCGCGGTGAAGATCGTCCGGAAATACGTCATCCGTGCAGAGCGTGACCGTCTGCGGCAGATGCCCGAGAGCATCGAGCACTCTCACGAAATCGGGCAGAAGATGATCATGCGAGCCGCGCAGCTCAATGCTCAAGCCGGCGCGAAGCTTCGCAATCAGATCCTCGCCCGAGACGAGTTCGTGATCGGAGCTGACGCCGGCGGTTACAAAGGCCTGCAGATCGGCGTCCACCAGGCCGCGCGCATGGCCGTTTACCGGTTTTCCGGATTTCAATCCCGCCTCGACGATCGCACTCATGCGTGGATCGCCGTCGATGATGCCGCGCATGTTCATGACCTCGGCGATGCCGCCGATCTCCGGCCAGGACAGCATTTCGGCGATGGCGGCGGCGTCGAAATCCGCACCGGCTAGCTCCAGACGCGGCGCCGAAGGGACACAGGAGGGTGCCAGGACGGCGGCACGCAGCGGCAGGCCGCGCGTCGCATCCACCGCCCATTGCACGCCGTCAAGCCCGCTGACATTGCCGAACTCATGCGGGTCCCAGACGACAGTCGTTACGCCGCGCGGCACCACGGCGGAAGCGTAGACCGCCGGAGTCACCATCGAGCTTTCCACATGCATATGCGTATCGATGAGACCTGGCGAAAGGTAAGCTCCGGCGGCTTCGATGACCGTGCCCGCGTCCCTGCGTGAGCCGGGTGCATGGACGCTCGCGATCATTGCGCCGACGATGCCGATATCTGCGGCGCGGCATTCGCCTGTCACGACATCCACCACCGTGCCGCCGGCCACGAGCACGTCGAAACCCGCATCACCGCGTGCCGCGGCAACAGCGCGCGCGCGCAAGCCGGCGTCGTTCAGATCGTTTCGTTCTTGCATGGCATTCATTTGGCGGCTTCCTTCGAAAGCGCCCCGAGCAGGCATCGGCGGGCGCGCCCGGCGTCGACCTCCACCGCGTATCGAGCGTTGAAGCTTGTGTGGCTCGCCCGGGTCTCGACCACGGTCCTGCCGCGCGTGAGCGAACCGGCAAGCTCGACATCGATACGTGCGGGTTGAAAGGATATGGCATTTTCGTCTACCAGTGCGACGGCTGAACAGGGGTCGTAGATCGCCATGCCCGCCCGTCCACGGCTCGTGCCGATCGAAATATAGCCGGCAAAAAGATCGGCAAGCAGCGTGGCGTTTGTGCCACCGGCCGTGCGTATCGACTCCACATCATCAGGATAGGCTACGACTTTCCGGCAGAGGTCGAGGTCCACCATCCTCAGTGGCAGGCCATGGGCAAGCACGATCGCAAGCGCCTCCGGATCGGCGAAGGCGTTGAATTCGGCGGATGCCGTATGGTTGCCGCTGGAAACGCCGCCGCCCATCCAGGTGAGGTCGGTGATGCGCGCGGCCAGCTCAGGGCGCGCGAGAGTCAGCGCAGCGATATTGGTAAGCGGACCCAGCGCGAGGATATGGCGCGGGCCATCGCCCCCCTCCAACCAGCGGCAGAGCGCAAGAAAGGCGTCGCTTTCCGGCAAGGGCGGTGCTTCTGGAAGGCCCAGTCCCGCCGTCGGCAAGCCTGTCTGCCCAAGGATGCGCTCGGCCGTTTCAAGCTCGCCGAGAACGGGAAGCGCTCGTCCCTGATGGATCGGAAAGCTCCAGCCGAAGGCCTGCGCCGCGCCAGCCGCATTGCACTTCACCTGCTGGAGCGGAACATTGCCAAAAACGAGCGACACCCCGTCGATCGTCTCATCGGCGTGAAGAACGACGAGCATCGCGGCTATGTCGTCGAAACCCATATCCGTGTCGATCCAGATGCCCATGGCGGATCAATTAAACCTTTCCAGCTTCGCGGCCTTCTCGACCGGCAGATCGAAGGCGAGCGTCGTGCCGGCAGAATGCGCCGGCGCGGCCGCATCGACTTCCGCCTTGAGAGCACCGAGCGGCGTGTCGAGCAGATATTCCCGGGTGCTGCCGGAGAAAGCGGCTCCACGCACGGTACCCTGGAACGGCCCGGACCCCAGGGTCACCATGCGCGGACGCCAGGCAAGCCCCGCCGCATCATGCGGCAAGGGCATGGCAAGCTCGATCGGGCCGTTTCCGGCACGCAATCTGCCGTTCTCGATTGCGAAGATGTTCTCGAAGCCGACGAAATCGGCCACGAAGGCCGAGGCCGGGCGGTTATAGATGTCCTCGGGGGTACCGATCTGCTCGATCGCACCGTTCAGCATCACGACGATGCGGTCGGCAAGCGACAGCGCTTCACCCTGATCATGGGTGACGAAGATCATCGTGACCCCAGTTTCCTTCTGAACCCGTTGCAGTTCCGCCCGCATTTCGAGCCTCAGGCGCGCGTCGAGATTAGAGAGCGGCTCGTCGAGCAGAAGCACCTTCGGCTCCATCACCATCGAGCGGGCAAGGGCCACACGCTGCTGCTGGCCGCCGGAAAGCTCGGCCGGTTTGCGGGCAGCGAAGCTCGTCAGCCCTACGGATTTCAGCCCGGCATCGACGCGCGATTCGAGCTCCGTTCCGGAAAGGCCCTTCAGCCGCAGACCGAAGGCCACATTCTCGAAGACGGTAAGATGCGGAAACAGCGCATAGGACTGGAAGACCAGCCCGACGGACCGCTTGTTCGCGGCGACGCGGGTAATGTCGGCGCCATCGAGGCTTATGCGGCCAGACTGCGGCCTCAGCAGGCCGGCGATGGAACGCATCGTGGTGGTCTTGCCGCAGCCCGAAGGTCCGAGGAATGCAACCAGCTCACCTTGCCGTATCGACAGGTCGAGATCCTTCACCGCGACGGTATCGCCATAGGCGAGCGTCAGTTTTTCGAGGCTGAGGAAGGCGGTATTAGACATAGCGCGAAAATCCTAGGAAACGCTCGGCGATAAATACGATGCCGATGGACATGAAGGCGAGCAGCGCCGACAGCGCTGCGACCGACGGGTCATAGGTGATCTCCATATAGGAGAGCATGTCGATCGGCAGCGTGCGGACGCCGGGCCCGGAAAGGAAAAGCGAAACAGGCACCTGGTTGAAGCTGGTGACGAAGCCGAGAATGAAGGCGGCGAGAATGCCGCTGCGGATGTTCGGCATCACCACCCGGAAGAAGGCGCCGGCACGCGACGAGCCGAGCAGCACGGCGGCCTCCTCGATATCGGAGCGCAGATTGTTGAGGCTCGCGGATACGACACGCACCGCATAAGGCAATACGAGCGCCGTATGAGCGAGGAAAAGCGCCAGCGTGATGTTGAACCTGAACGGCACGACGAGATAGCGCAGCAGCGCCAGGCCGACGATGATGCCGGGCACGATAATCGGCAAGGCGACAACCGTGCGGATCGTTTCACCGAAAGGCAGCCGATAACGCGAAAGCGCATAGGATGCCGGGATGCCGAGGACAAGAGCGGCGCCTGTTCCGCCGATGGCGAGCAGCATCGACATCGCGAAGCTCTCGCGGAAACTCTCGACCTGGAAGACCTTCGCGACCCATTTCAGTGACAGGCCCTGCGGTGGGAAGGCCAGGGTCTCGCCTCCCGACACGGATGCAGCGACGATGATGAAGAAGGGGCCGATCAGGAAAGCGGTGACGAGAAAAAGCACCACTACCGGGAAGAGACGGGAATTCATCGTTTGCTCCTCGCGGTCGCGAGCCGCTTCAAGAGAAGGTTGGCTGCGAAGCTCATGACGATCAGGATGAAGGCGATGACGCTTGCGGATACGAAATCGTTGGCAACGGTCACCCGTTGAAAAAGCAGCGTCTCCAGCATCAGCACCTTGGAGCCTCCAAGAATCGCCGGGGTGATGTAGGCAGTCAGGGAGCCGGTGAAGACGAGCGTGCCGCCGATGACCAGACCTTCCTTCGTCAGCGGCAGAATGACCTTCCAGAAGACCTGGAACCAATTGGCGCCGAGCACCCGTGCAGCGGGAATGGCATCCTTCGGCATGTTTTCGAGTGCGCTGATCAGCGCCAGGATCATCAGCGGCAGGAAAAGCTGCAGAAGCCCGACGAAGACTGCCGTCTCCGTGAACAGGAAGCGTATGGGTTCGTCCGTCAGTCCGACGCTCGTCAAGGCCTGATTGACGATTCCGGTCCGCCCCAGGATGACGATCCAGGCATAGGTGCGGGCAACCGGCGATATCATCAGCGGCAGCACGACAAGGCCGATCATCCGCCCCTTGGCTGTGGGCGGCAGGTTGACGATGGCGAAGGCGGCGGCATAGCCGATAACGGCTGCGACCACGGTCACCGTTGCGCCGAGCCTCAGTGTACGCAGGAATACCGTCCGGTTGAGCGGATCGGACAGAAAGCCGGTATAGGCGGCAACGGACCAGCCTTCGGCGTTGCGAAAGCCCTCGGCAAGCAGGATGACAACCGGCGCCAGAAAGACGACGGCGGCGAATACGGCCGCCGGCAAGGCAAGCGCCAGCGCCTCGGCCCGGCTGTGGAACATTTCTAGACCTTTCCGCGGCACTGCCGCCGTTGGATGCGCAACGCGACGCCGCCTTGGTCAGGCGTCGCGCGCGAAGAAAGCAGCTCTTCTTACTGCCCGACCTTGGCGTTCCACTCGGAGAGCCACGCTTCTCGATTGTCGAGCGCCACCGCAGATGGGATGAGCTTCAGGTTCCTGACCGTTTCTTCGCCATAGGTAAGATTCTCGGCGATTTCAGGCGAAACCTTCACCTCCTTGTTGGCCGGGCTGTCGACCAGCTTTTCGGCGAGCGCCGTCTGGATCTCAGTCGAGAGCCAGAAGTCCATGAACTGCAACGCCAGATCCTGGTTCTTCGAATCCTTGGCCAGAACCATGACGTTCATGCCGCCGGTCTGGCCTTCCTTCGGGGTCGCCCACTTGATCGGCAGGTCCATCTTGGTAAAGCCCTCCCAGGAGAAGCGTCCAATCGGTGCCGCCCAGATTTCCTCCTGCTGCATCAGCTGAACGAGTTGCGAGGATTTCACGTAGAAGGTGACGATATCGTCTTTCTTCTCGCCGACAGCGGCGATTGCGGCCTTGAGGTCCGGCGTGTTTTGGCCAAGCGCTTCGCCGATCATGTAAAGCGTCGGCGGACCCTGATTGGTCGTAACATTCGGGAGAGCCACATGACCGGCGAGCTTGTCGCCGAGCAGATCGGCCCAGGAGGTGATTTCCACCTTGTCGGAGCGGTAGACGATCGAAGTGGCGTAGAAGGTATAGCCGACGCTCATCCCGTCGCCGTTCGGATCCTTGGCGATGTCGTAAAGCTTATCGAAATTGCTGAGCTTCGAGGTGTCGATCTTCTCGATCAGACCGGACCGGGTAGCGGAAAGCGCATCGGCCATGGAAACGACCGCCATATCGACGACCGGATTAGCCTTGTTGGCCTCCATCTTAGCAAGCCGTTCGACGCTATTGCCGGTTTCGACCACGAGATTGCAGCCGCACTTGGCTTCGAAGGGATCATAGACCAGCTCCTTGAACGCGTCCTGGGCAAAGCCATAGACGGAGATGGTGAGGGTTTTTTCCTGAGCGGATGCGGCTGTGGTGCCGATCAAGAGGAGCGCGCTCGAGGCGAGCATAATGTTCTTCATGGCTGTTCTCCTTGAGTGACAAATGGTGGCGTCGCGGTGGTGGGCGGCGTCGCGGTGGATTGCCGGACGACGAGCTGCATGGGCACTTTCGATACTGGCGCGCTAACCGGCGCTCCGACGGACGAGTGTTCCGGCTCCTCGGCGCCGATCGCCTGAACCAGAGCCTCGACCGCGATCGCGGCAATGCGCGCCATGTCCATACGGACCGTGGTCAAAGCGGGCGTCACCACCGGCGACCAGATGAGGTCGTCGAAGCCGGTGACGCTTGCCTGCTCCGGAACATGGATGCCGGCACGCTGCAGTTCCGTGAGCGCGCGCAGGGCATGCAGGTCCGAAACCGCGGCAAAGGCGGTTACCCCCTCCGCTACCTTCGCAGCAAGGCCGAGCGAACAGCCCTTGCCATTCACCTCTTCCAGCCGCTCGATCCATAGGGTCTCCGCGCACACGTCTTCCCGCAGGGCGGAGCGAAGCCCGCCGACACGGTCGTTCTGCACGTTCGAGGCTGGATTGTTGCCGATGATCAGCAAATGTCTGTGGCCGAGGCGCACGAGGTGATCGGCTATCTGCCTTCCGCCGTCCCAATGGTCCGCGGCCACCGTATTGCCAGGCGTGGACGGGGTGTCCACGACCGCAACCGGGCAGCCGACATCGGCGATGCGGGTGCCGCGCCTTGGCACGATGACCATACCGTCGACGCCGCGTTCTATCAGCCGTTCGATCGCCCTCGTCTGGATGGCGATGTCACCGCGCGAATCGGCAATCAGAACACCATAGCCTGCCGAAGAAGCCGCAAACTCGATCGCCTGCGCGATCTGGGGAAAGAGAGGATTGCTGATATCCGGCAGAACCAGCCCGATGACGCCGCTCCTGCCCGTCCTCAGCGCCCTCCCCGCCTGGCTCGGCACGTAGCCGAGTTCGGCAGCGATCGACCGGATTCTATCAGTAAGTTCCGCCGAAACCCGTCCTTTGCCGGAAAGCGCGTTGGAGACCGTCGCCGCGGAGACGCCGAGTGTATTGGCTATCCTCGTCAATTTGGGTCCGGAACGTGCCAAGGCCTGGTTTCCGCCACATCGGATGATTAATCGATTAAGCAGCGGTATATTAGCT
The DNA here is from genome assembly GCF_007827695.1 of Sinorhizobium medicae. Lineage (GTDB taxonomy): Bacteria > Pseudomonadota > Alphaproteobacteria > Rhizobiales > Rhizobiaceae > Sinorhizobium > Sinorhizobium medicae. The sequence goes on from NZ_VITA01000023.1 coordinate 13,899, forward strand.
GATCGTATCTGTCGAATCCTTTTTGTTCGGAGCCTGAAAAACCAACCGGCATATGTGGAACGGCCCGCGGTGCAAGATGCATTTTCTTCGATTTCACCATACCGGAACGGTGCGGTCATATGTCCGGCCTTTTCGCGCGGCCCATGACCGCTGGCCTCGATGAGGTTCGCGAAGCAAGTGGCTTTATCAGGGGTGCGTGCTGTAATGCACGTCGCGGGTTTCGGCCTGGCCTACTTCGGGGTGTTGTCCCGTTAGTTCATCGACTTTTATGCACCTCGACCTGCCGGCCTCTGCCGGTCAGCTGTTGAGCGCGGTTTTGCGTCTCATTCGAGAACGCTCTCCGTCGCCAATCTTGTAGGACCCCGATATGTTCCTCCTCTGACCAAGAGAGCCCAGATCATCCGCGCCGTCTTGTTGGCGAGTGCAACGGAAACGACCTTATACGGCCGTCGTGCCATCAGCTCCCGCGACCAAGATCGTGTTCTGTCGTCGCTTCGAACATGACGAAGGATCGATGCAGCTCCGACTACTAAAAGTGATCGTAATTGCGAGTTGCCCATTTTTGAGATGCGGCCGAGACGTTGCTTCCCGCCAGTCGAATGCGATTTTGGTGTCAGCCCAATCCAGGCTGCAAAGTGACGGGCAGACTTGAAGCCAGCCGGATCCGGAATGAAGGCCTTTATCGCCATTGCGGTGATCGCACCGACGCCAGGGATAGTGGCGAGGCGGCGCATATCCTCGTCTTGCTTCGCAATGGACACGATCTCGCGCTCAAGCTTTTCGATCCGCGCGGCCAAAGATCGATCTGATCGACAATCTCCTCAAGAGCGAAGCGGGCAGCGGGCGGCAAGCGTTCGTCACTTCATCTCGGACGATTGCTGCCAGCGGCTTCACGTTAGCGATCCCGACTGTAGCGATGATGCCCAACTCGCCCATATGAGCGCGCAAGGCATTGATCGCTTGGGTCCTCTGGCGCACGAGCAGAGCACGAGTACGGAAAACCATGACAGATGCCTGTTGCTCAGCCGATTTGATCGGCACGAAGCGCATGGTTTTGCGCGTCACAGCTTCGCTGATTGCCTCAGCATCGGCCGCATCGGTCTTTCCGCGTTTGACGAATGGCTTCACATATTGCGCGGGTATCAGGCGAACGTCGTGACCAAAAGCCTCTATCTCACGAGCCCAATGATGCGCGCTACCGCAAGCTTCCATTCCGACGCGGCATGGCGGAAGTTTTGCGAAGAATCGCAGAACCTCTCCGCGGCGCAGCTTTCGATTGAATAGCGGCGTGCCTTCGGCGTCAGCGCCATATACCTGAAAAAACTATTTGGCCAAGTCCAGCCCGATAGTGGTAACTTCTTTCACGGAACGGTCCCTCCTTGTGGCGTTTGCAACAACGACCACGTTAGCACTTTGATGCTGTCGGAGCGGGCCGTTCCACCTCATCAGGGATGGTTTGCCTGTCGCGGGCAAAAATCCGCCTGCTGCCGGCCACCTGCCTGTTTGAGGCCAGAATGGTGCTGGTCACGCGTCGCGATGAGCGGTCGGTCAACGACCTCGATCTTTGGCTGTATAAAGCCGGATCGACATTGTGCCGATCGACTCCGAACTGGGTGGACATCGCCACACAGGCCTGGCTTGTCTTCGGCAAAGGCCGGAACCCTGCTGCCTCGAATTTTGCTGACTGTCTCTCGTATGCGCTGGCGCGAAGAGCCGGCTTACCCTGTTCTATAAGGGAATGACTTCGCACAAACCGATGTCCAAGCGGTCGGTTGACCGGCTCCAGATTAGCCAGGGTCGGGCGCTGCATACCCGATCGACCATTTCGCGACAGACGGTAAAGCCCTCATGCCAGGCTGCCGGCTGCTTTTGCGGAGGCGCTTTTAACCGATGCGTCTTCTCAACGCGCGACGAAGAGCAGGTCAAAGCCCCTCAGTTCGCCTTTGGAGACGGATTTGCGGATCGCAGTCCAAAGCGCCGACGGGTTCTCCAATCGAAAGCCACGCAAGCTTCTTATGAGGCGTAAGGTCGCGGCCGCAGTCCTGATCAAGCGCAGAACCGCAGGTCCTGAGAGTGAAGCAGCCAGGATCTGGGGATGCACGGCGAGCAGCACGCCCGCGGTCTTCCTGCGGTCTATCGCGCGTAACTGGTCGAGCACCTTATACTCGTAACCTTCTATGTCGATCTTGAAGCAGAGCCGATCGGTCCTCGCCATCGCCTGAAGCTCGGGGATTGTGATCGTTTTTGCCTCGATCGACATGCCGGTATCGTCAGCTATGAGCGCCGATGTTTCCGAGCTTCCGAAGCCTCCGCCCACGGAATGCAGAACGAGGCATTCGTCCTGCGAAAGCGCCGCGTTGACGAGTGCGACCTCTCCGGTGTTTCCATTTTTCATCTCGGTGAGAATGCCGAAACAAACCGGGTCCGGTTCGACGACAATGACATTGTTGGCGGTCTGTGCCGCCCAAAAGGGCGTCACTCCGATCCAGCCGCCGACATCGATATAGGTCGTCCTCTCATCGACGAAGCGCGCGATGTTGCGGAAGGTGCATGGTTCCCACTGACCGGCCTGCAGCCGGCGAAAGAAACGCGCCTTTTCCGGTTTTTCGGGGAAATATACTGTTCTCTTGAAATAAGTTATCGCTCGCATCGCGCTTCTCTAAAGCATTTCCGGACGAAGTGGAAACCGGCTCGCGTGACGAAAGGCGACAAAAAAGAACGAGAGCACCGTTCCCGCTGGAGGGAATGAGCTTGCGAGCAATTCCAGACGGCAGCGGTGTCCGGTTCGGTGAGTGGGGGATGAGAGAGGATTGAAACGTTCAGGCCTCGGCCCTTTGCACGCGGCTGCGGGCTTCCGTCAATTCGGATGTCGTCTGGCTGAGTCGGTCGGCCAGAACCCGCATGATCTCGACTGCCATTTCCGGGAAATCAGCCAGCAGCTTCAAAAAATCGTCCTTCCGGATGCGCAGCGCTTCGAGCGCGGTGGTCGTTTTGACAGTTGCCGTGCGCGGCGTGTTGCACAGAATGGCGATTTCCCCGACGATCGAATTCTGCTCCACTTCGGCCACTTTCAGCTGTCCGTTCGGCGTCGACACGAGCACATCCGCATTGCCCGACAGGATCACATAAGCCGCGTCGCCGATATCCCCCTGGTTGAACAGATCTTCTCCCGCGCTGTACATCACCCGGTCGGAGGTGAATGCCAGAAGCTTGAGCTTCGCAGGCGGTAGTCCGGAAAACAGCGTTATCCGGCGCAGCATTTCCACTTCATCTTTTAGGAGCATAACAGTCCGTGTCTCCGAATGCGTCGCGGTTGGTGCAAACAGGCTCTAACCCATGCCGGCGGGAAAATATGCCTGCCTTCTGACAGCAATATTACATCAAGATGCCAGTTCCTTGTAGTCGCTGTCTGTTGAGCGCGTTTCCACCGGTTCGTCGCGCACCAACCGTCCGTTTTCGAAATGCGCGACGCGGTCGAAGAGTTCCGTCAGGTCCTGGTTGGCCAGAACCCATAAAATCGCAGGCTTGCGCTCGCCATCTCTCAGGAACGCAAAGGCCTTCCGGGTGATCTGGTCCTGCGTGCGCTGGTCGAGCGCCAGGAGCGGCTGATTGAAGATGTAGAAGTCCGAAACGCGGATCAGGGCGCGTGCGAGATTTAGCTTCTGGCGCTGGCCGGACGTCAGGCGCTTGCCACCGGCACCGACGTCGAAATCCAGCCCGAAGACGAGCACCTTGTTGTGAAGCCCGAGCGACTCGAAAAGGTCGCGCACGATCGCGCGTATCCGCTCGGACCCGTCGGTGTGCTTGTGTCCGATGCGGCCGAAGAGCACGTTGTCCAGGATGCTGGACGACGCCATGTAGCGGTCCGGCTGATAGTGCTCGATTATTCCGACGAGATCGGCCGGTAGGCCGTCGCTGAACTCGCGCCGCGCTTCGACGATCTTCTGCATGAGATCTTCCGTCAGCAGACCGAAACGATGCCGCGGCTCGATATAGCCGAAGCAAAGGCGGATGATCCTGATGGCATCGTCTTCCGACACTTCCTCGAGGGGTTTCCCCCTCACCTTCTGTAGAAGCGCCTCGTAGGCGGGAATTTCCTCCGCAGTCATGAAGGTGAGCTGTTGGAAGAAAGGATGGTCGGGCGGCAAGTCACGGAACAGTTCCACGACGTTTTCAGCGATTTCGAGCCCCATCCCGTAGAAGGTCTCGTGCAGGCCGGCCCGCTTCAGCACGGTCTTGAAGAAGGGATGTTCTTCAAGTGCCATCTCCCAGCGGTTGCTGTCAGTGACCGTGCCAAAGAGCAGGTTCTCCCCCACGGTCGCCTCGACATTGTAGGAACCGGGTTCGAAGAACACGACGAGGTCACTGAGCTTCTCAGCCTCGAGCCGCTGCCGGAGCGCACTGCGCATCGCCACGATTTCGCCGGCGAAGGCTTCGTGCTCGCTCGGATCGATCGTCGAACGGACAGCCAGGGCAAGGACGTCGTTACTCAGCTGGACAACGTCCAGCACGGCCCTGATCTTGGTGAAAAGGTCGTCTGGCCCGGTCGCACCCGCCGCCTGGTAGTCAATCCAGTCGCTGTTCAGGTCGTAATGCGGATTGCCTGCTAGTTTTGCCTCCACAAGCTCCCATTTTCGGTGGACCTCCCTGTCGCCCTCATAGGCCACCTCCGTCAGCGGGGCGTGCTTCAGCCCATAGAGCAGGTTGTCGCCGAGGCTGCCCTGGAAGGCAAAGACGTCGGAGGAAGCGTAGGAGATTCGCCGGCCGACGACCGCTTCAGGCAAATCGTGAATATCGGCGTCGCCGATAACGATCCGGCCGGTTGCGGGCCAGGTCAGCCGGCCGAAAGCCTCAGCAAGCGCCTCGCCGCCCCCGGACGTGCCGCCGGTGATCGCGACCGCTTCCCCCGGTTGGATCTGCAGGGATATATGCTCCACCACTTTCGAGCCGCCATCGTCGGCAACCGAAAGATTGACGGCCGCCAGCGCACCGGTGAGCGGCGCTGCGGGATTGACGGAGATCGCCTGCACTTTGGGATCGATCAGCGGTTCGACGCTGAACTGCTCGACGACTTGTGCATATTTGACCTGTACGTCCTGGCGGGCCTGGTCCCAATCGATCAATTCCTTGAGCGGACCCGGCAGGTCCTTGTAGGCTCCGATGACCGCGACGAGCTGGCCGATGTCGAGCCGGCCCTGCAGCGCGAAATAGCCGCCGATCGAATAGAAGAGGAACGGCGTCACCTGCGCCAGGAAATTGTTCAGAAATTTGACCAGAAACTTCCATTGATAGAGGTCGTAGCGGATCTGGAATATGCGGCCGAGGCGCGCGGCAATATCGGCGCGTTCATAATTCGACGTGTCGTGGGCGCGGATCGTGCCTATGCCGTCGACGATCTCGCTGACCCGGCCCGAAAGCTCGCGGGCCGTGAGCTGGCGCTCGCGGCCCAGGACCAGAAGCCGCCGGCGCATGCGCGGGATGATGATCGCCTGAACGGCGACGATGACGGCGGCGATGATGCCTAGCCAGAAGCTTTGGAGGAGGATGAAGATCAGCGCCGTCAGAGCCTGCCCGCCGAGCAGCGCCGGCTGTACGAAGGCGTCGCCGGTAAAGCCGCCCATCGGCTCCACCTCGTCCTTGATCATGGTCGAGATTTCGGCCGGCTTCACGCGCTTGAGATAGCCGGGCGGAAAGCGAAGGACGCGGTCGACAAGTTCAAAGCGAATGCGCCGCAGAAGCCGTTCGCCGAGCCGGCCCTTATAGGTGTTGATATAAAACTTAAACAACCCGTTGATGATGACGAGCAGCAGGAACACCAGGCTGAGGGCCAGCAGCATCCCTTCCCTGCCGAGATCGAAACCCGAAAAGAGATTGACCTCTCCGAAGAACGGCAGATCGAAGGAAATCGCCAGGAAGGGTTGCGTCGCCTCGGGACCGTCGAAGCCTGCGCCCTGAATCGGTCCGTTGACGATCTGCTTCGGCAGATCGAAGGACAGGAAATAGGGAACCATCGACAACGCCACGACCAGCAGGATCCAGAGCTGCTGCTTGCGGGTGTGTGTCCAGATGTAGCGGGAAAGAAAAGGTTCCATGTGCCGGTAAAGAGACCTATCTGAAATATGGGATCGCACGGTTATGTCGCCGGCGGACTCCCGCCGCACTTGGTACTGGTCCGCCTGATCTTCAATAGGCTTGCGACACCTCCACGAAACCGTAAACGGCCGGCATGAAAGCGAAACGGTACCCCATGCCCAAAGACCAGACTACAGTACCGCGTCCCAACAGGCGGACAAGAATTGCTGCAGAACTTCGAATTCCAGCATATCTATCCTGAAAGACCGAGACCAGCAATCCGGGCGCGGCAGCAAGCTTGATGCCGCTGCCTCACCCACGGCACCTGCGCCTTGCGCTCAACTGACCGTGAGCTTACAACAGCCGCATGATGCATGCCAGCCACTCCTCCCCCCACCGTCCCGAAGATTGGCGCGAAAACGCCTATGACCTTGCCCGGGGGCTGGCCGCCTATTCCGGCAGCCGGCTTGTTGCCGGCATTGGGAGGGTCATCGCAAAGCATCCGGAAGCAAAAATTGCCAATGCCTTCAATCACAAGCAGGTCGGCTGCAAGATGTGGGCCCGCGATACGCTTTTCGCGACCATCGGCGCGTCCTGTCGCCGGGTCGTCGTGCTCGGCGGCTGGTATGGCATTCTGCCGGCGATGATGCTTGAAGATCCGCGCTTCGACATCGAGACTGCCGTGAGCTGCGACATCGACCCCGCAGTCGAGCCTGTCGCGCAGACGCTCAATGCAGCCTTCGGCGACAGATTCGTTGCAATGACGGCAGATATGCACGCGCTCGACTATCGCGCTCTGAATGCCGACCTGCTGATCAACACGAGCTGCGAGCACATCGCCGACCTGCGGAGCTGGCTGGACCTTCTGCCGCCCGGCACGCGCGTCCTCCTGCAATCGAACGACTATTTCAGCGAGCCAACCCATATCAGCTGCGTCAACTCGCTCGAAGAATTTCAGGCGCAGGCGCGCCTTGCCCATGTCCAATTCGCAGGGACGCTGCCGATGAAAAAATACAGGCGCTTCATGCTGATCGGGGCTGTCTGACCAGGGCGCGAACGGCGCTTCCCGCTACCGAGATCGTCTCGCCATTTGATGGCGGGGAGAAGTGCTCTAAACCTTTGAAGACCGCCTGCCCGGAAGCCGCTCTTCGATGGTCCTCACCGTTCCGGCGGCTCCGTCGAGGTCCAGCGGCGGGATGGCCGGTTTCGGGCGGGCAAGCATCGCGCCGACCTTCGCGGCCAGCAGCTCGGGCGTGATGCCCTCCTCCGGCAGAACGCCGGCAAGGTCCAGCTCTTCGAGCCGTGCGGCCCGCATACGCTGTTCGGTTTCACCGCCCGCGGTAAAGGGAACGAGCAGGCAAGCGCACCCGGCACGCAAAATGTCGCACACTGTGTTGTAGCCCGCTTGAGAGATGGAAAGGCGGGCACCGGCAAGCAGGCTCCCGAAATCCCGCCGGAACCTAAAGAGGCTTACCCCCGGCGGTGCCGCAGCCGCGAATGCGTCGAAATCCGCCTGCGGCAGGTTCGGGCCGGTCACAAGGCACCAGCGAAGTGCATTCGGCAAAAGCTTGGCAGCCGCAAGTGCCGCGCCAATCAGCGCGCTGCCGACGGCTCCTCCACCCGCCGAAACAACGACGTCAAATCTCTCGGGCACTCCAGTCGGCCGCGGCGGCGCTACGAGGCCGGTGTATACCACCTTGCCGCTGATTTCGCCCGCAAGGGGAAACGTCTCCTCGATGCGCGCGAATCCGGGATCGCCATGCACGAGTACGAGGTCGAAATGGTTCTTAACGATTTCGACGGTTTCCTCGGCTCTCCCTGGTTTGAGCCTCTCCTGCAGAATGTCGCGCAGCGACGTCGCGACGAGCGGCGGCCGGTCACTCGAGGCAATCTCGGCGAGCAGCGGCAGCAGCTCGAACCGCATCTGCCGGCGCCCGAAGGGGAAGGCCTCTATGATGACGACTTCAGGCACGACACGGCGGTAGGTCTCGAGCAGCAGATCCCGGCGATGTTCCTGGAAAGCCGCCGTGACCGCCCGGCCCTCGCCGTCGACGAGCCCCGAAAAGCCCCTGTCGCCTGCCGTCACCGGCGGCAGAGCGATGACCTTCACGCCATCCCCTGGGAAGCCCGGTACCGGCGTACCGCCGGTCACCATCGTAACGTCGAAATCCCGCCCGATGAGGGCTTCGGCTATACGGCTGGCGCGCGCCAGATGCCCTATACCGAGAAGGTGCTGGACATAGAAAAGGACGCGGGGGCTGCTCAAGGGCTTCTTCTCCATTCGCTTTCGAAGAGCCCGATCAACTGACCGACGCTCGAATGGTGGTCGAAATCGGCACGCACGCGCCGTTCCGCGGCGTCACCAAGTCGCCGGCGAAGATCCGGATCGCGGATCAGTCGCTCCATTGCCGCGGCAAGTGCCGTCGGACTTTCCGGCGGCACCAGCATACCATTATGACCGTCATCGATAAGTTCGGGTATTCCGGAGACCGCGGTCGAGATACAGGCAAGGCGCTGACTCGATGCCTCTACGAGAACATTCGGCAGGCCGTCTCGGTCACCATTCGCCGCGACCCGAGAGGCGAGCGCGAAGATGTCGGCCTCTCGGTAGCGGCTCAGAACCTCCTTTTGATCCAATGCGCCGTGCCATCCTATGCGATCTTCGAGGCCGAGTTCACCGGCAAGCACCTGGAGCTTGCCGGTGAGCTCGCCCGCACCGATATGATCGAAGCGCCAGCTGAGGTCCGCAGGCAGCAGCGACAGCGCCTTCAAGAGAATGTCATATCCCTTTTTCGAGACGGCGCGTCCGACGCTCACGATGCGCACCGGGTCGTCCGGAACACTGCCATCGCGCCGGGAATGCTCACCGTCGAAGGACGGGAACCGATCGAGATCGAGGCCGTGATAACTCAGATGGACCCGGGTCTTGTCGCTCGACAGGTCCCGCAGGTGCTCATAGCCGCTTCGCGTGCAGGTCACCGTCCAGCGCGCGCGGCCGAGCTTGTCGGAAAGCTCCCAATCCTGCGAAGTCCAGATGTCCTTGGCATGCGCGGAACAAGTCCAGGGTATGCCGGAGATCATGCTGGCATAGCTTGTCACCGATGCCGGCGTATGTATGAAATGAGCATGCAACCAGCTGGCATCGTCCGGCCATTCGGCGGCGAGCACCAGAGCCTGGCCGAGGCGACGGAAACGGTTGCGCGATCTGTCGCGCGCGAGATCCCTGAAGAACGGGCGGAGCATCCGCCAGAAGGAGCGTTTCGCCACGGCCCTCGCTAGGGCGCGAAGGACGCGCCACGGCTCCTCGTGCAGATATTCCGGAAGGTAATGGACGGGCGCTCGAATTTCATCATGGACGGGGTGGCGCTTCCCATCGGTCGGGCGGCGCAGGGCGATGAGAACGAGTTCATGCCCCGCTCTTTCAAGGCCCAGCAATTCCTGTGCGATGAACGTTTCCGAAAGGCGCGGATAACCCTTCAGCACGACGGCGATCTTCGGTTTCGGGGACACGTGTCTTCAGTTCGATCTTTTCACGACGGCCAAATGCTCTTTCGACCGATGGTCGAGCCATTCGCCGACGATGTCGGATATGTGCACGAGGCCTTCCAGCCTCAAACCCTTGGCGCGGAGCGATGGCGGCGGACGCTGCGGCAGTGCCTTGAGCGCCGCGGCAAAACGTAAAGGTTCTTCCGCTTCCTGAGGAAGCAGCATGTCGATGAGCCCGAGCGCGGAGGCGCGCTGGGCGCGGATCAACTGTTCTTCGCGAGGCTGCAGGCGCGGCACGATCAGAGCCGGCTTGTCGAAGGACAGTATCTCGCAATAGGTGTTGTAGCCGCCCATCGATACGACACCCCTGGCGCCGGCGATCAACTCCTCCATACGGTTGTCGAACTCGATGATCTTGATGAAAGGGATCTTGCTTCCCTTCTTGATTAGCTTGTTGCGCTGCTTTGCCGGCATATAGGGGCCGAGGACGACGAGGGCGTTATGCTTGAGTTCGGGATCTTCCTGATAGGCGTGGATCACGTCGTGGATGAGGTCCGCTCCGTCGCCGCCACCGCCGGTCGTGACCAGAATGTAGTCGCCTTCCGGTTTATGGCCGGGCACGGCGTCCTGGGGGACGCTTCTCTGCAGGAAGCCGACAAAGTTCATGCGGTCGCGCACCGCTGAGGGCACTTCGAGCCCGACCAGCGGGTCGTAAAAGTCCGGCGGGCCGTAGACCCAGACCGAATCGTAGAACTTCTCGATTTTCCGCATCGTATCGCGCCGTTTCCATTCCTCTTCGAGGAGGTGCGGCGCATCCATGATTTCACGCAGGCCCAGAACGAGCCTGGTGCCGTGGGTCTTCAGATAGGCCAGTGTGTCCTCGACCTCGCCGCGCAGCCCCATCGGCTCCTTATCTACGATGAAAATATCCGGCCGAAAGGTCTCCGCGGTCGAGCGGATGATCGACTGCCGCATCTTCAGCGTTTCGTGCAACTCGATATGGCGGTCGAGCGAGGTATATTCGCCATTTCTGAGCTTTATGACGCTAGGGATCTTCACGAAGTCGACGCGCGCGCGGTAATCGAAGGCGCCGGCGATGGTCGCACCGGAGATTATGAGGACCTGCAGTCCGCTATAGTCTTCCACCAGGGCATGGGCGATTGCGCGGCAACGTCTGAGATGGCCGAGTCCGAAGGTATCGTGGCTGTACATGAGGATGCGGGCATCCTCGAAGCGCCGTGTCATACGAAAAGCCTTTCGCTCAAAGATAGAAACGTCGAAGTCTATTGCAGCGATCGCTTGCGGCCAACAGCGATACCGGCGTTATTTGTAGGGATCGGCGGCGTCACGCAACCCGTCTCCCAGGAAGTTGAACGCCAATATCACAAGAATGACCGGGATGGTGGGGAAAAGCAGCCACGGATAAAAGGCGATGACGCTGACGCTCTTTGCTTCCGTGAGCAGAATGCCCCAGCTGGTTATCGGAGGGCGCAGGCCGAGTCCGAGGAAACTCAGTGCCGTTTCGCCGAGGATCATTCCGGGTATCGAGATCGTTGCAGTTGCGATGAGATGGGACATGAAGCCCGGAACGAGATGGCGCCCGATGATGCGGCCGCTTTTCGCGCCCATCAATTGCGCGGCAAGGACGTAATCCTCTTCCCTGAGCGACAGCAGCTTCGAGCGCACGGCGCGTGCAAGGCCGGTCCAGTCGAGAAGGCCGAGAATGACGGTTATGCCCAGATAAATGAGGAGCGGGCTCCAGGTCGCCGGCATGATGGCCGCCAGCGAAAGCCAGAGCGGGATGCTGGGGATCGACTGGAGGACCTCGATCAATCTTTGAACCAGGAGGTCGAAGACGCCCCCGTGATATCCGGCAAGCCCGCCGATCACAATACCGAGAACGAAGCTGACGGTGATGCCGAGAAGCCCGATCGTCAACGAGATCCGCGCGCCGTAGATAATGCGGGACAGCACGTCGCGGCCAAGCCGGTCCGTACCCAGAAGGAAAAGCTGCCCTCCTTCGGCCGGGCAGACCAGATGCAGATTGCTTTCGAACAATCCCCAGAATCGATAGTCGTCACCGCGGCAGAAGAACCGGATCGGCTCGACATCCGACATATCGTCGGTGTAGTTGCGCTTCAGCGTATCCATGTCCAGCTTCATCGTCCGTCCGTAGACGAAGGGGCCGACGAATTCGCCCTCGTGAAAGAAGTGGACGCTCTGCGGCGGCGCATAGATGAAATCGACATTGCGTGTGTGCAGATCGTAGGGCGCCAGGAACTCGCAGATCAGGATCATTCCATAAAGCGCTGCCAGGAAGATGCCGGAAGCGAGCGCAATCTTGTGGCGCTTGAATTTCCACCACATAAGGCGCAACTGCGATGCCTGATTTACCCGCACCTGCTCTTCGGTCATCACCTCGACGGAATAGGGATCGAAGGGCGCAGTCGAAACGTAATGCGGAAGGGGCTCGCCGGGCGCCGGGATCGGTGACGTCACTTTGTGCTCCTGCCTTGGAGACGGATTCGGGGATCGAGGACGGCAAGCGCCAGATCGGAAACCAACACGCCGATCACTGTTAGGAAAGCGAGGAACATCAGGAACGACCCGGCAAGATACATGTCCTGGCTCTGCAGCGCCTTGATCAGCATTGGTCCGGTCGTTTCGAGCGACAGCACGATCGCCGTGATCTCCGCACCCGAGATGATTGCCGGCAGGATCGAGCCGATATCGGAAATGAAGAAGTTGAGCGCCATGCGCAGCGGATATTTCAGCAGGGTCCGCGTCGGTGAAAGCCCCTTGGCGCGGGCGGTAACGACATATTGCTTCTGAAGCTCATCAAGAAGATTGGCACGCAAGCGCCGGATCATGCCGGCGGTACCGGCCGCGCCGACGATGATGACCGGAATCCAGATATGCTCCAGGATCGACTTCGCCTTCGCCCAGCTCATCGGTTCGGAAAGATATTTTTGGTCCATCAGGTGGCCGATCGAAGTCCCAAACCAGATGTTGGCGAAATACATGAGGACCAGGGCCAGCATGAAATTCGGGATCGCGATGCCGATGAGCCCGACGAGCGACAGGCCGTAATCGCCCCAGCTATATTGGTGCGTGGCGGCATAGAGGCCGATCGGGAAGGCGATGACCCAGGTGAAGATGATGGTGACGAAGGAGACGAGGACCGTGAGCCACAGGCGGTCGCCGACGACGTCACTCACAGGCAGTTCGTACTCGAAGGAGTAACCGAAATCGCCCTGGAGCATTCCCGCCACCCAGTGGACGTAACGCAGGAGCGGCGGCTGGTCGAAGCCATATTGCTTCCGCAGCGCCTCAATCTGCTCCATGTTGACGCCTTCGCCCTGCGCCCTGATCTCGGCGATGTAGCTCTCGAAATAATCGCCCGGCGGCAGCTCGATGATGGCGAAGACAAGCGCGGAAATAATGAGGAGCGTCGGGACCATGACCGCAATGCGCCATAATATGTATCGCAGCATCTCAGTCGTCCTGTTCCAGCCAGAAGGTGTCGGGCTTGTAGGCGCCGAAATAGCTTGTCGGGTCGAAACCCCAAAGGCCCTCTTCCGGGAAATTGCGCAGCTTCTTGGTCACGAGGATAGGCTGCAGGGAACTGTTGACCAGCCCGATCGAGAACACCTGGTCCGTATAGATGGACAGCATCTTTCTCCAGATGTCCGCCCGCTCGGCATCGTCGGCCGAATGCCTCCAGCGCTTGAGCAGCTCCAGAAGTTCGACCACGGCCGGAAGGTCTGGCGTTTCTCCCATTTCGCCGTGCGAGATATAGTTCAAGCCCCAGACGGGCCATTGCAGCTGGTCGTCCGCTGTCGGCGCGAGCTGGTGAGGACTCATGTCGGCCGTCGGCACGCCGTTGTCGATACCGAACCATATCGACATGATGATCTCGCCCCCAACCGCACGGCTGCGGAAGGTATCGCGCTGAGAGGTACGGATGAAGAGCGAAATGCCGACTTCACGCCAATAGTCGGTGATCAGCTGCAGCACGTCCGTATCGAGTGTGCTCTCGCCGGCCGTCTCGACGACGATCTGCGCCTTTCGGCCGTCGGGAAGAATACGGATCCCGTCGCTGCCGCGTTTGGCCAGCCCTGCGGCGTCGAGCAGGGTGTTCGCCTGCTCCGGGTCATGTGCGATCCAGGCACTTGCGAATTCGGGACGGAAGAGAGGGCTTTCCGGCAGCACAGTATCGGCGCTCTCCTTCGTCAGCCCGTAGAAGGCGGCCATGTTGATCTCGCGCCGGTCGATTGCGAGCGACAGAGCCCGACGGACGCGCCCGTCTCTTAGCAACGCCCGCCACACCGGGTCGGCACAGTTGAGGTTCGGCAGCAATGCCAGGCGCGATCCCGAGGTCTTCTTCCAGAGCTTCACCTCGACCGGATACCGCTTCTCCGCATCCTTAAGATAGGTATAGTCGACGAAATCGATCCCATTTGCCTGCAGGTCGCTCTCGCCCGTGCCGGTCTTTGCCGGGATAAGCGCGGACGAGCTCACGCTGAGAACGAACCGGTCGATGTAAGGCAGCTGCAGGCCGTTTTCGTCCACCCGGTGGTAATAGGGATTGCGCTCGAAGACGAACTGTTCGGCAGGCAACGGCGTCGTGTTGCGCCAGGGGTCGAGGGTGGGCAGGTCCGGGTTCTCCGGCCGGTAGGACCGTGCCATGCGCATGTGGAGCTGGCTCCACCTCTTGACCCGCTGTTCTTTCAGTAAGGTCTTCAGCTTGTCCTCTTCCTGATATTTTTTGTGGAACTGCTTGAGATAGGCCGAAGGCATCGCCACGATCAGCGGCTGCGGCGCGGCGAGTTCCTGCAGGAAGACCGGATTTGGCATCGGCCAGGAATAGCGGACCGTCCGTTCGTCGACGATTTCGAACTTGGGCGCTTGACCATCCATCACCATCGAGGTCGGCAGGCCTGCCGGGGAAAGGTCCTCGTTGAGCAGAACGTCTTCGAAGCAGTAACGGAAGTCCTCGGCGGTCAGCGGCGTGCCATCGGACCACCTATGGCCCTCGCGCAGGTGGAAGGTGAAAATCCGGTCCTCGACCGTTTCGTAGCTTTCGAGAACGTCAGGCTGTAGGTTCAGTTCCTCGTCGTACCCGACCAGGCGTGCATAGCCATAGATCGTCATCAGGCGAATGTCCTTCGCACTGCCGATCAGGCTGCGGATGGTGCCGCCGTGCCGCCCGGCTTTGCGGCCCATCCCCGCGACATTGATCACCCGCGGCGTCTTCGGCAGCCTTTCGCCGACCGGGGGAAGTTTGCCCTCCTGAACGAGGGCAGCGAGCGGGTCGGCCCCGCCTGCAGCCGCAAGCAAGGTTTTAGGAAAGGCCGCCGTTGCGAGAAGGCCGAGCGCGGTTCTGCGGGTGATCATGGGCGTAACTCCCTGGCATCCACCGATTTGCGGGCAAGGACAAAATGGCCGCCGCCGAGATCGGCGGGAACAAGAGCCTCGTCATCGCCACCATCGGCGAACTGCACGCCCCAGCGCTGCTGGTCCGACCCGCCGCTCACCTGAAGCAAATCAAAATCGAGCTTCCGATCGAGATCAGGATAGGGAACGGCAGCGAGGAGCGATTTGGTATAGGGGTGGATCGGGTCGCTCATCAGGACTTCACGCGGTGCCAGCTCCACGATCCGGCCCGCATACATGACGGCGATCCGGTCGGCCATGTAGTCGACGACCGCGAGATTGTGCGAGATGAACAGCATCGTAAGGCCGAGTTCTTTTTGCAGATCCTTGAGAAGATTGAGGATCTGGGCCTGTACCGAAACATCGAGCGCGGAAACGGGTTCGTCGCAGATCAACAGCTGCGGCACGAGCGCCAGTGCCCGGGCGATGCCGATTCGCTGCCTTTGGCCGCCGGAGAAGCTGTGGGGATAACGATTGATGAAGCGTTGGTCGAGGCCTACCGCCTGCAGGAGCGAGCGAACGGTTTCGACGCGCGATTTCGGCGTTCCGCGGCCATGAATTTCCAGCGGCTCGCTGAGGATGTTCTTGACCGTCATGCGCGGCGAAAGCGAAGAAACAGGGTCTTGGAAGACCATCTGGATCTTCGCGCGCAGCGCCTTGAGTTCCGCGCCATCGAGCTTCAGGACGTCGAGCGCGCCCTCACCATCGTCGAACGTGATCGTTCCCTTATCCGGCGTTACGGCTCGCATCAGGATCTTGCTTATAGTGGTCTTGCCACATCCGCTTTCACCGACAAGCCCAAGGCATTCACCGCGGCGAATGTCGAAGCTGACATTGTCCACTGCACGGTGCCGAAAAGCGGAGCCGCTGCCGAACCAGCCTGAACTGCGCGTGGAGAACGTCTTCGACAGGTTGCGGACGGAAACGAGCACATTTGGCCCTCCCGCTTTCCTGACATCGCGATCGCCGATAATCGCGCCGGCCTGGACCGGCACCTCGCGCAGAGCTTTGAGCCGTTCGCCGGGTTTCATGTCGAAGTGCGGCACGGCCGCCATTAAACCCTTGAGATAAGGATGCTGGGGATTGCGGAAGATTGCATCCACGGGCCCTGCTTCGACGATCTCGCCATGATAGATAACGACCACCTCGTCGGCCATGTTGGCTACGACACCAAGATCGTGGGTGATCAAAAGCATGGCCATGTTGAGCTTGCTTTGAAGCCCGCGCAGGAGCTGTAATATCTGCGCCTGAACCGTAACATCGAGCGCAGTCGTCGGTTCATCCGCGATGAGCAGCGCCGGACTGCAGATCAGCGCCATGGCAATCATCGCGCGCTGACGCATGCCGCCTGAGAGTTCGAACGGGTACATGTCATATGCCCGCTTCGGGTCGGAAAAGCCGACATAGCCGAGCAGTTGCTCCGTCCGCTCCCGGCGGCCAGCCTTGTCGATATCCGTATGAATCTTCAGCACTTCGGATATCTGGTTACCGATCGTGTGGAGCGGCGACAGAGATGTCATCGGCTCCTGAAAGATCTTGCTGATGCGCGCGCCGCGGATATCTTGGATTTCGCGCCCGCCGCTGTCCAGCGAAAGAAGGTCGACGGGCTTGTTCCCGGTCGGATCGTTGAACACCACCCGGCCCGTGACGCTTGCTACGCTCGGCAGGATGCCCATGATCGCCTGGCTGATCGCCGACTTGCCGGACCCGGATTCACCGACGAGCGCGGTCACCCGTCCGGGCAGAATTCTGAAACTCGCTCCGCGGACGGCTTCGACCCCGCCGCCCAGCACTGAGAATGTGATCCGCAGACCCTCAACTCGCAGCAGGTCCGCTCCTGACGTCATCGCAGCACGCTTCCCTCGATACCCCTCCTGCACGATCCCAATTGGGGCCGCCCCCAGAATAAAATCATGCAGCCACTTCCCACAGCGCCGCGCGTCTTAAAAGCGCGAGGTCACATTAGCCCCTGATTGCCCCATATTTCCCTGCCCCTTGATCGCAGTCGATCAAAAGAAACATGCAGCGGCTTACAGCGACATCTGCTCGCCCCGCCGGACGCATGAAGCTGTAACCTTTTACCACTCAAAAACAGTAGCGTAGGTTAAACGGGCTGTCCAGCACGCCGCCGGAAAGGTTCGCGAAGCGCCAGATGGCGGCCTGAAATGCATTGTGTCCGGTCGAACTCACCGCAACGCGCAGGCCGAATGTACATTTCACTCGAAACTGCTGCCTGGTTGGGCGGCACGTATCAAGAGAACGGGCAGTTGCCGTTCGTCAGGACGTCCTCGCAACGAAGCGAGCGCCGGAAGTCGTCGTAATAAAGGGTCCAGTCGGTCGTGTGAGCCGCACGATAGGGTCCGAACTTGAAGTACTGGTTTTCGCCGAGGCCCTTGTCCGCGTGGCCGATATGGCCCTTGACGGTGATGATCGGCTGGCCGTTGGCAAAGAGCTCTATATGGCCCGATCCGTCGGGGCCAGGCTTGGTAAAGACGACGAAATCGATCCAGCCGGACTCCGGATCCGGCAAGGGATTGCCATGATTGGTGATGGTGACCCCGTTCGTGCATGCGTTGAAGAGGCTGCCGTCTTCCGGCTCCCAGTTGCCGTCGGTCGCCACCAGCATACGCATCTGGTTGAGCTCGGGGCGGACCCAGACCGGCACCTCGCCCGAGCCGCAGCGTGCTGCTACGTTCGCCTGACCGGTCGAAACCGGCGGCAGATAGTTGGTTTCGATCGTTGCGAAGAGCTTACCCAAGTCCATGCGCAACGCCAGGAAGGGGCTGAAGTCGCCATCGGCGCCGGGATCGATTTCACGCTTCCATTGCGCGATGAGGTAGCGGTGATCGTCGCTCGGAACCGGATCGGCGAACTTCACCGAGAAACCGTACCAGACACCCTTGTCGTAGGGGACGCGCAGCTCCGTCTTTTCCCAGATCTCCGCCCGCTCGCTGCAGCCGTCGTGATCGGTGGGGCATTTGGGCGCGATGCTAAGCTTCAAGCCCCCCTCACCAGTGCGCTTGACGGCGCTCTGGAACTCATAAGAGCCCGCGCTTTGCTCAAAATTATCGCGGTAGTAGAGCCCGCCTTCAGGCGCAAAATCCCTGCCCTCGAAACCGTCGAACAACTTCTGTTCATAGGCTGGCGTCTCGTCCGCGGATTGAGCGTAGGTGAAACCCGGCACGGCAAGTGCCGCCGCAAGCAGAGCTATACGAAACATCGATCCCCTCATTGAAGCATCTTGTCGATCAGACCACGCGGCGCAGGCAGCCGCTTCTTGTTGCGGTAGAGCAACATGACATGTTCCGCCTCGGAAAGTCCATCCTCGGTTGCATCGTATGCCCGCTCCTGTGCGATTGCGGCGAGAGCGGTATCCCGCGGATAGAGAACCGTGAACTTCTGGCGAACGCCCCTTAATTTTTCCTGCCCCAGCGTTTGCCATTCCCCGCCGCAATAGTTCACGAAGGCTTCGCTCGCGACGACGCTGTGGTCGTATTTCTTCGTCAGGCTCTGCAGGCGCTGCACTTCGTTGACGGCAGAGCCGAAAACCGAGAATGTCAGCCGGTCGCGCAGGCCCACATTGCCGAACATGACATTACCGACATGAAGCGCAATGCCGTAGCCGATCGCATCACGGCCTTGCGTCTTGCGCTCCGCGTTGAGCGCCGCCATGCGAGCGGTTGCCGCCCCCACGGCGGTGAAGGCTTCCCGGCTGGCCATCTCGGAGGGCTCCTTGTGCCGCCCACAGGGATAGACGCCGATGAAACCGTCTCCGACGAAGCTCAGAATCTGTCCGCCGTTGCGATTGAAGGGGGTGGCGATCGCGTCGAAGAAGCCGTTCAACGACTCGATATAAGCCTGCCTTCCCTCTTTTTCCGCGAGCATCGTCGACTGACGCATATCCGCCATGACCAGAACCGCGCGTACCGTTTCTCCATCGCCTCGCCGGACCTGGCCACTCATCACGCGGCGCCCCGCATTGGCGCCAAGATAGGTGGTCAGCATGTTGTCGGCGAGTTTGCCGAGCACGGCGACCTTGGCGGCGATCGCCAGATGGTTCTGAAGCCTCAGCAGGGCCGCGATGACGTCGTCGCTGAAACCGCCCTGGCGGTCCGTCGTCCACGAGCCGACCATGCCATGTTCGGATTCGGCCCCGAGCGGTTGCATGAAGGCAATGTAATCGGTCGCTCCCTGCTCCTTCAGCTCGTCGAAAATGGGGAACTCCGACGGTAGGGCCGGATCGATTCGGCGCCTGACATGGTCGAGATTGTTGCTGAGCAGATAATAATACGGGCTGTGGAGGAACCGCTCGGGGTTGAGCGCCAATTCCTCGTGACGAAGGCCGCTCACCTCGACACCTCGACCCCGCCACCACGTAAAGCCAAGGGCGTCATAAAGCGGATGGAGCATGGAAAAGGACAGATGGACACGCATGAGCGGCAGGCCAGCCGCCGCCAGTCGCTCGCAGAAACCACGCACAATGGTTTCCAGTGTCTCGTCACTGAGCGAAGTTCGCATGAGCCAGTCAGCGACCTTGTCCAGGAGGATTTCGGAAACGTTGTCGTTGTTCGGGCTCATGCCATAATCCTCATGTCGCGGCAACGGTTGCCATCGGCGCAGGCCGCAAAGCAGCGATCGCTCGCTCGCGGCAAAAAACCGAATCCGGCACCCGTCGGTGAAAGAAAGCTCCCGCCGCCTCCCGCGGTCGTCATACAGCGATCGGGTCACCGCTGCGCTCCTGCAGATATTCACGGCCGAGTACAATTTCCAGTGACCACGAGCGATTTTTGATCGTCGCCGGATCGTACACGCAACCGCCCTTGGCATTGCACCCTCAAAACTGCCGGGGTCCCTCACGACCGTGTGGTCGCCCGAGCGGACAAGACGACGCGGGGAAGGAAGCGCGCGGGCTCCGCCGGCAAACGAGCGGCGCTTGACTTGCGATGTCTTTCCCGCCAACAAACGGTAATGGTCCCCGCGGCCGGACCGCCGGAACCGCACCACCGGCAACAGAACTGGAAGCCAATCTCGACATCCCCGCACCATGACAGGCTGCTCGAATCGATCTCTCGCCGCACCGCCCGCGTCGGCGTAATCGGGCTCGGCTATGTCGGCCTGCCGCTCGCCGTCGCAACTGCACGCTCCGGCTTCCAGGTCACCGGTTTCGACGTCGATCCTGGCAAGATCGTCGCGCTGGATGCCGGCCGTTCGTATATCGAGGCGGTCGAGGACGAGGCGCTTGCCCGCGAATCCGAAGCTGGACGATTCCGCTCCACCACCGATTTTTCTGACCTCGGCCTTTGCGATGTGATCATCATCTGCGTGCCGACGCCGCTTACCAGGCACCGCGACCCCGACCTCTCCTTCGTCGAAAACACCTCGCGCTCGATCGCGGCGAGCCTGCGGCCGGGTCAACTCGTCGTGCTGGAGTCCACCACCTATCCCGGTACCACCGACGGCATCGTTCGCTCGATCCTGGAGGAAACGGGGCTCAGATCAGGCACGGATTTTTTCATCGGCTTCTCGCCCGAGCGGGAAGACCCGGGTAACCGCTCGTTCAAGACGACCAGCATCCCAAAGGTCGTGGCGGGAGACGGACCGCTGGCCGCAGCGCTGATGGAACGATTCTACGCCGCCGTGGTCACGACAGTGGTTCCGGTCTCGTCAAACGCCACGGCGGAGGCCGTGAAGCTGACCGAGAACATCTTCCGGGCCGTCAATATCGCGCTCGTCAACGAACTCAAGATCGTCTACGACGCGATGGGTATCGACATCTGGGAGGTCATCGAAGCGGCGAAGACGAAGCCGTTCGGCTATATGCCCTTCTATCCGGGGCCCGGGCTTGGCGGCCATTGCATTCCCATCGACCCCTTTTATCTGACCTGGAAGTCCAGGGAATACGAGCTGCCTACGCGCTTCATAGAACTCGCGGGTGAAATCAATTCGGCAATGCCTCGCCATGTCGTCGCCAGGCTGGCAGAGGCGCTCGACAAGCGAGAGGGCAAGGCGCTCAGCCGCTCGAGCGTCCTCGTCGTCGGGCTCGCCTACAAGAAAAACGTGCCGGACATTCGCGAAAGCCCCTCCCTTAAGCTGATAGAACTCATCGAGGAGCGCGGCGGGAAGGCCGCCTTCTATGACCCGCATGTGGAAGAGATTCCCGCCACGCGCGAATATATGGCCTTGAAGGGCCGACGTTCGGTCGTCTTCGACGAAGCGACGGTACGCAGCTTCGACGCTGTTCTGATTGCGACCGATCATGACGCCGTCGATTATACCGGGCTTGCCGGCTGGTCGCCGCTGATCGTAGATACGCGCAATGTCTTTGCACGTCGGGGCCTTGCCGCCGGGCACATCGTCAAGGCTTGATCATCGAAGGTAGGCTTCCCGCCTGTGAAACGTTGCCGGCAAGGGTGGCCTTCAGGTTCCGGGCGGCCACCGCGTACCCGCCGGCCGCCCCGTCGATGAAGTGCATGTGGTCGCGGCTCATCGGCGTCGGAACGATACACGTCATCAGTGCCGCATCCTGCCGGTGCAGTCCGTAGCGGCATATGCCCGCCGCGACCCCTTGCTTCAGCCGCTCCTCGATTCTGCGTAGCCGATCGAGACTGACGTCGATCGTCATCTTCAGAGCGTCATCAAACTTGCGGAAGTCCGAATTGCTGGCAAGGTCGCGCGCATATCGCTTGACGTCGAAGGGGCCGAAATTGATGCCGAGCCTGAAGCAGAGAAAGAGAGCAAGGCTCTGCGCGGCGACGAAGAACCAGGCCATTGAGCGGCGGCCTCTCGGCGCGACGGCGCGCGATTCCACCGTGATGCCGCGCACCGACAGATGGGGCTCGGGACCGTTTTCCGGTACGGGGTGCCCACCCCTCTCCTCCCCTTCGGCCAGTTCCACGATGTCGCCGATCAAATCCTGGAATTCAGGTCCGATGCCGCGCTCTCCCGGCACTGCGATGATGGATACGATCGCCCCGTGATGTGAGACGATCGGGTTCCAGCGGCAGGACAATCCGGTCAGGTCGGGCCGTGTGCCGGTCGGGGCGGCCGCAATCTGATAGCGGCCTGCCTTCATTTCAGCTTCCGCCCAGCTGGCGCCGCCGCCGGAGAACATGGCATAGGAGACCACCTCGCTCGCCTTGAAGCGCGCAACGCGCATGTCGAAGCCATTGGCGCGCACGTCCGAGACCGGGACGATCGCAGCGCGAAGCTCCAGTCCAAGCTCTTCCGCAACCCATGTTTTCGCCGCAGCGAGCGCGTGTTTTGCCTTTGCCGCCAGCCCGCCGGGCACGACGGCGAGCGCACCGTCGCCACCGAAAACGAAGGCGAGATTTTTCTCGTCAAGCGCATTCATGAGCGCGGAGATGACGCTCGCGCCGGCCATGTTCACGCTCTTGTATCGCCCTTCCGCGATGGCTCCCGTCGAATCCACGATGTCGGCAACGGCAAGCCACCAGCCTTCGGGCAGGGGCCGGTAATTGGCCTCGTCTGCGACACCTTCGAACGCCTCGAAAAGCGGAAGGTTCGCGTAAAATTCCCTGTCGGCCGGCTGCACCATGTAGCCAAACTCCCGAATCTGACGTTTGTCGTCGTTTCAAAACTCGAAATTCACCAGATAATTCACCCCGTCTGATGGATAAAGCACCTTCATGACAAAGAATAGTTTTCTCTTTGAACCAGGCAAAGCGTGCGTGACGCAGCCAATGGCATTGCAGGACCCTTATGATTTGTGCTTGTCTAATCACCAGGCCCGGGCAATGTGCTACGGTAGGGCAGGATAAAGCCGGAACGGAATGCAGGACGATACTTTTCGAGTGAAATTCTGGGGCGTTAGAGGCAGCTTGCCGGTATCCGGCGAGCAATTCCTTCACTACGGAGGAAACACGCCCTGCATCGAAATCCGCTGCGGCAAAGAGGTGATGATCTTCGATGCGGGATCAGGCTTGCGCGAAGCCGGGCTGTCGCTCATGTCCGAAGGCGTGTCCGCCTTCGACGTCTTCTTCACCCACACCCATTACGATCACATCATCGGCCTGCCTTATTTCAAGCCGATCTATCGCTGCAGTTCGGCCGTCCGCTTCTGGTCTGGCCACCTCCATGGCAAGATGACCACGGCGGAGATGATCAACGAGTTCATGAGACCGCCATGGTTCCCCGTTGGTACGGGCATCTGCCAGGCGAGCCTCGACACCGTCGATTTCCGCCCGGGTGAAACGTTGTCCCTGCGAAAGGACGTTTCCATCCGCACCATGAGCCTCGTGCATCCCGGCGGATGCATCGGTTACCGTGTCGAATGGGGTGGACGTGCGGTCGCACTCATCTACGACACCGAACACGAACCCGGCATCCTTGACCCCGTACTCCTCGATTTCATCGCCGGAGCCGATCTCATGATCTATGACTGCACCTATCTGGAGAGCGAAATGTCTGCCTTTCGCGGCTACGGACACTCGACGGGAATGCACGGATCATTGCTCGCGAAGGCTGCCGGCGTCGCCCGCCTCGCCATGTTCCACCATGACCCGTCGCGCACCGACGCGGCACTCGCTGCCATGGAGCAGGAAGTTCAGGCTTTCTTCCCCGGCGCCTTCGCTGCCTGCGACCGCCAGGTCATCGATCTATAAGCTCGGTGATCCTGCGCCAGCGGCAGGCCGGGTGCGAGGTGGTGATCTCGAAAAGCTTTGAAAGGAACTCCCACACGCTCTCGTCGTGAACGAGATGATGGGTGAGAATACCCACCGACCTGCCGCTGTTTTCGACCTCATCCAGCCGGCGATCGATGTCGCGGAGGATATCGCCATGCGGACGACAGCCGCGGGTGCCGTGCCAGTCCATCACGTCCACATGGGTATTTATGAGCTGTAGCCCGGTATCCCGGAACGCGGCGCACTTCTCGCCATCCTCCGGTCCGAAAACTGAAAGCGCTTCGAAACCGATATCTTGCAATTCGGAGACCAGCCCAGGATCGATCCGGTTCCAGGGCGGAACAAGCAGGGGCGCCAAAGCGGCCGGATAAAGCGCGGACAGACGGGCCCATCCGGCGCGCAGGTCGGCAGCAACGGTCTCCCGCGGTCTGTGAGCACCCAGCTCCTGCCGTTTTTCAATGGCCGGGGCATGGTTTCGATGCGACCATCCGTGGACGGCGACATCGATATGCATGCGACTGGAGAGAGATCGCGAAAGGCGCTCGTCGGTACTTGCCGGTATGACGGCCAGGGTCACAGGTACCGAGAAGCGGCCGGTGAGATCAAGCAACCGGTCAAGGGCGGGAGACGGTTCCACGGCATCGTCGTCCCGCAGCCAGAAGTCGATACATTCGCCTCCATCCTGCAGCGCGTCGAGCCTGTCCACGCACCTTTGCCAGGCGGATCCCATCTTCATTTCGCACACTCCACAAACTCGGCGAATATGCCAGAGAGACGCGCGGCGGCGGCGGGAAGCGAGCGCTGCTCGAAAACGAATTGCCGCGCGCGCTCGGCCATCTGCTTGCGCGAGGCTTCGTCCACCAGCAATTGCCGAACCGCCGCGGCGAAGGGCTCGATGTTGCCGGGCGTCGTCAGACATCCCGTTTCGCCGTCTCTGACGACCTCAGGCACACCGGCCGTGCGTTGCGCAACGACCGGGAGGCCTGCAGCCTGCGCCTCCAGATAGGCCAATCCGTAGGCCTCTCCGCAGCCCGGCCAAATATAAAGATCGCCGGCGGCAAGAAGCGCGGGAACCGCCTGCGGCGCTTTTTCGCCCAGCCACTCCAGCCGCTCTGAGGGAAAGGCCGCGAAGGTCTCCAACACCTCGGCGCGGGCGGGACCGTCGCCTATGACCGTCAGCTTCCAAGGCAGGTCCGCGACGAGAGCGAGGGAGCGGGCAAGCATGCGGAAGCTATCCATCTTGTCGCCGGCTCGCATCATCGCAACCGCAAGCAGACGGGTCTCGCCTTGTTTCGTCCTTCGCAGGTCCCGAAACGGCGACACATCGATGAAAGGGGCGAGCAGCGCCGTGCGCGCTCCGGGTATCGCCTCATCGAGGCCGTGCCGATCGCGCTGGGTGAAACAGACGTTGACCGCGGCCCGCCGTGCACCCGCGGCAACCTCATCCTGTGCAAGCTTCCAGGCGCCGATGTTGCGCCGATACGAATAGGAACTTTCAGCGGTCACGTAGGGAATCGAGAACTCCGTCGAGAGTGAAGGACCGATGAGATCCGGAGCCTTATAGTAAGGGTGGTAGCAAAACCACACGTCGGGCGGACCTTCCGACCGCCAAAGCCGCCTAATCCGGTCGATTTCCCGTTGGGATTCGTCGCGCAAGGCTGAAAATGCCGAGTGCGAGGCTTCACGCAAGAAGCTGCGCAACTGAGAGACGACGGCGACATCGTGCCCGGCCAGCCGGAGCGCTTCGATCAGCATGCGCGCCATCTGCCTGTCGCCGGAAGGGACAGGATGATCAGGCGATTTCAGCGGCGCGTGAAAGGCGATCTTCATTCGGCCGAGCTATCCCGCAGCCCGTCCCGATGTCAACAGAAGCCTGCCACATCCGGCTTCGCAGGCGTAGAGGATTACAACGATCACCGCGGCCGCTATTCCGCCGCTTCCTCCCCACCCTGAGCCAGGGCCGCATTCTTTTTGGCGATCGCATCACGCGTCGCGGCCGCCGCCGCAGGCCCGGATTGCGCGTCGTCGCCGGCGACCTGAACAGTCGGCGAGGCGAACTGGATGCCATTGTTCTTGAAGGCGTCCTTGATCATCGCCTGCGCACGACGGCGGACTTGCGTCTGGTGTCCCGGCTTGGTCTTCATGGCGAAGCTCAGGGATATGCCGTAATCGCCGAATTGCTCGACACCCTTCATCTTTACTGTTTCGATGATCATCGGCGCCAGCTCGGGGTCCTCGAGCAATGTGGCCCCGACCCCTTTCACCACCTTCTTCACCTTGGCAACGTCCGCATCGTAGGAAACATTGATCAGGAACTTGTCGATGACCCAGTCGCGACTCATGTTCTGCACCGCGCCGAGCGAGCCAAAGGGCACGGTAAACACCGGCCCCCGGTGATGCCGCAATTTGACCGAACGGATACTGAAGGATTCCACTGTCCCTTTGTAGCTGCCGCTCTGGATATATTCGCCTACACGAAAGGCATCGTCCATCATGTAGAAGATGCCGCTGATGACGTCCTTGACGAGCGTTTGGGAACCGAAGCCGATGGCAACCCCGAAAACGCCAGCGCCGGCGATCAGTGGACCGACCTCGACGCCGAGACCCGACAGCACCATCATACCGGCAACGACTGCGATGAAGGCCGCGAGGAAATTGCGCAAAATCGGCAGCAGCGTGCGCAGGCGCGTGTTGCGTGCGAGCTCGCCCGGGTCCTCCACCGTCAGGCTGGCGCGCGCGATGCGCACGTTGATGGATTCCTTGGCCAACTGCCAGATGAGATCGGCCGCGAGCAGTATCACTATACCCGCCAGCACGCCGCGGAAAATGCGATTGAAGGCGTCGTCCTGCATCATCTGCGCGCCGCTTATGCGGAAGGTCATGGCTAGCCACACGGCGGCGAGAGCTATGATGACGAGCCTCGCCCCCCGTTCGATCAAGACATTGCGCAGCACACGGAAGTCCTCCGCGGCGGCGGCATCCAGCATCGTCCGTGTCGCGGCGCTGACGAAGCGCAGCAATGGCGGCAGACCGAGGACATAGACGCCAAGCCAGAACAACACCTCCATGCCCGCGATCCAGAAAAACCAGAGCAAGATCAGGAAACCGACGATCGAGGCGTTGCGCAGAACGCTGCGCGCGGGGGCCATTTCGGAAACCGGCCGCCGCCATGCCGTATCGACAGCCAGTCCAAGAACAATAAGCCCCAGGACCGCGGAGGTGAGTTCGCGGACGTCTGCGGGGAAGGCAAGCGCCCGCATCATATCGAGGATAGCCCATAGGATCGCGATGGTGCAGATGAACAGCACGGACCTTCTGAGCCAGTAACGGGCGACGTGCGGAGCAAGCGACACATGCGACCTTGCTGCGTCCGCGGCCGCGGCACCTCCGATCGCCGGCGACAACACGGCCCAAGCGATGGCAATCAGCAGGCGGGCGACGATCCAGGCGATCAGGAGCGGCGCGACCGCCGCCTCAAGGCTACGCGGCCAATCGGCGAACACAAAAGCGGCGACGGCAGCGACTGCGAAAGCGACAAGGGGTGCGATGCGAACGAAAGCCGCGAATCCTCCGGTCCCTTGCGCATTGTTGCGGCTGGCGCTACGCCGCAGGAGATAGCGAAGAAGGAACTCGGCGCCGTAACCGATCAGCAGGACCACCGCAAACGCCCAGATGACCGGCAAGCTTCCCTGGCGCTGCATGTCGCCCGACACGCGTTCCCGCGCCGCCCGCCATTCGGGCATCACCCGCGGCGCCGCGGCCACAAGCCCGGAAAGGTGCCCCCTGATGGCGGCGATCCAGTTTGCAGCGAAACCTTGGGATGGCTTGACGGCTTGCTCCGGAGCGGTCTTTTTCGTCTCGATCCATCCACGAACCTCGGGGTCGTCCAGCAACTGCATGAGTTGCTGAACCTTGACCGGTGGCGTCGTCGCCGGCTCTTGAGCCATCGTGGGCGTCGCACAAGCAAAGATCAGCAGGAGAAAAAAGCCTGCTACGACACGCCCCAGACCTGTACCCATGCGATAGCCCCTCTCATCGCCAGTCCACTCGGCGGCGATAGTGGCATATCAACACCTACGCGTCACCCTGCAATGCCGCCGGGGGCGTGAACGCTATTCCGGTGCAGCACTCCGGGGCTTTTCCGAGCTCAAGCCGAGCCGGCTCCGACGACCGAAGCCGCTGCGGCATGGTCGCGAGCCGTGTGCTTCAAGGCCGATAAGGCGACTGCGTCCCATTGCGAAAGTATGCGATCCGGCAAGTATCTCTTGGCGCTCGCCTCTGCATTTGCAGCCAGACGGCTTCTGAGCTCGCCGTCGGCAAGGACCCTGGAGAGCGCCTCGGCAAGAGCATCCACGTCATTGCTGGGAACGAGAAGTCCATCCTCCCCATGCTCCACCATGTCCGAGGGGCCCCACTCGCATGCAAAGGAGACCACGGGAAGCCCTGCAGCCATGGCCTCGAGCAGAACGATGCCCCATCCCTCGTAGCGCGACGACAATACGAACACGTCAGCCGTCTCAACCCACAGTCCGGGCCTTTGCGTCACGCCCGGCATCTCCACCCTGTCGGTCATATCCAACGCATCCCGCAGGGCCTCGAGCGATTTCCTGTCGTCGCCCTCGCCCCAGATGACGAGCTTCCATTCGGGGTGCCTCCAGGCAATCCTCGCAAAGGCCTCGATCAGGAGATCGAAGCCTTTCTGTCGCGTCAGCCGGCCGACGGCGGTCAGGATATTGTTGCCGCGTCTCTTCTGCCATTCGCCGGGGAGATCGACGGCATTGGCGATAACCCACCCTCGGCTACGCATCTTCTGCGGAAAATAGTCGAGAGCGCCCCTCGTCATAGTCACGAGCCCGAATGCGCGCGGATACAAACGGCGCTGAATCCATTTCCAGAACACACCGAAAGGCTGCAGCGCCGGATTATTGCGCTCGGAAACAACCACAGGCACCGGCAGTCCGATCGTTGCAAGAAGCGTCAGTACATTGGTCCGGGTCAGGAAGCTCAAGACGAAATCGGGCTGCGAGTGGCGAATTGCAGAGCGCAGGCGGTAGATTCTCCTGAGCACGAGCAGGCCCGCCCGAATCTTCCCGCCTTGCTGCGGCGGCAAACCGAGACGTTCGATCGCGATCCTCGGATCGAATTCGTAGTAAGGTCTGGCATGAGGCAGTTCGAGCGTGATCAGCGTCACCTTGCAACCGAGCTGGGCCCAATGGTTGGCGACCAGCTTTACCACATGTTCGGTGCCGCCGGCCCCAAGGCTCGGCAGGATAATCGTCACACGGGCCCCGGACATGTTTCCAGCCACGACAGCCGGGGAGTTCGAATTTTCACTCATTTCGAAATATCCCTCCCCTGCGGGCCCGCGCGTGGCACCGACAGGCATGATGGCTGCCTTTGCAGCAACGATTTCTCTTCGCCCAAGGGACGTCATCTGGTGCCTCCATTCCGCCATTCGTGATGCCAACCATCACAATTTCTACCACTACTGATAGGAATGTTTACGGGTGCGCATAACGCCCTAAGCAAGCACGTCATTGACAGAGTGCGTGTTTTTCATTTCATATTCAATTTGCTAAAACGAATGCATGAAATTGCCAGCCGCGGAACGATCCGCACGACAAGTTTATTTAATTGTTTTCAAGAATCAATAGCGCATTAAACGCGCGACCGCTGCCGACGGAAAGAGTTTTCTATTTGCATCAAAAATCCCGTTGAGAAACGGCGAGTAGATTTCATTCTGAAAGTCTTTATCGCACCGGTAAAGCTTCAAAACTAAATTTGACCGCGCGTCATTTGCGCGCCGGTGATCTCAATTTCGAGGGAACGACAATGGCTAGCATTCTCAGGCGGATATGGCGTCGAGTGGAGAAGCGAGTACGGCTCACGACTTACGCCGCCAAATCCGATTGCTTCCTGATCTCCTATCCGAAATCGGGCCGCACATGGTTCCGGTACGTTCTTTCCCATTATCTCGGGGCGGTTTCCGGCGTGCCCGAAGGGATAGATCTTCACAACATGTTCTCGATCGTGCCGAATTTCGATCTCGACCCGGTGCGGGGAATGCCAGGCTACCGCTTCCGCGAGACGAAAAAAACCATCCCGACTATCCTTGTCAGCCATCTGGACTACAGGGCTAGTCTGTTCCTCCGGCGCCCGGTGATCATGATGGTAAGGGACCCGCGCGATGTTATCGTCTCGGCTTATTTCCATGCGACCCGGCACAAGCACCGTTTCGCAGGAAGCATTACCGAGTTCATAAAGGACCAGGATCAGGGCATGCCCGCTATGATCGATTATCTCAATCGCTGGGCAGCCGGTTTATCCAGCCGTCCGCACTTCGTCCTGAGCTATGAGGGCCTATCCGCCGATACGGAAGCACGAACCGAAGCGGTGCTCGGCTTCCTGGGCTGCCCGATCGATCGAACGGCACTGCGGTCAGCGGTGGCGGCCGGCCGGTTCGAGGCCATGCAGGACAGGGAACGGGTAGAAGGCATTCCGGCACATGACTACGATCGAAGCGACGTGGAAAGTCTTCGCATGCGCCGCGGCAAGGCCGGCGGATTCCGGGACTATCTGGACGAGGCACAGGTCGCAGAAGTCGAACGCCTGTGCGCAGTCGATCTCACGGCGGCCGCCAAACGTCTCGTCGGCCATACCGGACTGAACGTCTGATACGCCACAGCACGCACGTCCGAACCGTTCCACCCGGATTGCTCCGGGGCATTCCAGTTTCCGCGATTCCGGTCGGCCGACAGAACCCTTCGCTGTCCGCCTCGTTCAGACTGCGGTGACCCGCAGTCTGAATCGTGCATGTATGCGGTTTTCCGCGCGCATTCCGCGTCTCAACTTATTCGAATCGTACCGTCCATGTCTTTAGACCGACCCGCCCTAAAGACATGAACGTGATCGAGTCTAAGTCTAGCCACGCTTGCGGGATGGCATGGCAATGCTCGCCCTGGCAAGCACCTCCCGCAGGACATGCGCGGCCTTCTCCATTGCCGCCGTATCGTGCGCGGGGTCGACCAGAAAGGCCAGGCTCGTCTCTCCGAGTTCCCGCGCATTCGGCAATCTCTGCGGCGGTGCCATGCCGGCGTCCGTGAAGGCCTTTTCCAGGTAGATTTCCGAGCAACTGCCACTGAAGCATGCCACGCCGGCACCATTCATCTCGGCGATGATCCGGTCGCGGGTCCAGTCGGGCCGCAAGCGTTCCGGTCGGAGGAAGGTATAGAACCGGTACCAGGCATGCTGGGTCCCCCGAGGCGGCAGGGGCGTGCGCAAGGCTTCGATCTCCTCCGCCGCTCTGGCGAGAATAGCGGCATTGTGCGCCCTTATGCTGCGCCACTCCGCAAGGCGCTGCAATTGACGCGATCCCATGACGGCCTGGATCGACGTCATGCGCCAATTGGTTCCGATTGACTCGTGCAGCCAGCGGAAACCGGGCGGGTGCTCTCTGTTGTAAACGGCGTCATATGACTTGCCGTGATCCTTGCGGCTCCAGGCCTTTTTCCAGAGTTCCTCATCGTTCATCGCCACGAGCCCACCCTCGCCTCCGGTGGTGATGATCTTGTCCTGACAAAAGGAAAAGGCCGCGATGTCGCCGAAACTGCCGACCGGACGGCCATCGATTTCGGCCCCGTGCGCCTGAGCGCAATCCTCTATAACCCAAAGACCCTTCTCGCGGGCAAGTGCCATGATGGCAGGCATGTCGCAGGGCCAGCCGGCCAAATGCACGACGATGACGCCCCTGGTCTTCGGTGTCAGCTTCGCCCTGATGCTTTCAGCAGTGATGTTCTGACTGTCCGGATCGACATCGGCGAAAATAGCGACGCCGCCCGCCATCGGCACCGTGGAGGCCGAGGCAATGAAACTGCGCGGCGTTACGATGACCTCGTCACCGGACGCGAGCCCAAGGGCAAACAGCGCGAGGTCCAGCGCAACCGTTCCGTTGGCGAGCGCCACCGCATGTTTGACGCCGAGAAAGCGCTCATAGGCAGCCTCGAAGTTGCGTACGTGCGGGCCCGTCCAGGCATTCACTTCGCCCGATCTAAGGATCGACACGACATCCTCGATTTGCTCCTCATCGTAAACCGGCCAGCGTCCCATATGTCCCTCCAATTCGGATTGGTTCTATCGCAACAAGCTGAGTAATCCCCGTGTGTTGCCGTATCGGCTAAACGACGTGACGGATCAGCACGAAGGCTTCCGCTGCTTTCCGCATCACGGTTGCACCGCGCAACGTCGCCAGCGCTTTGAGCGTTGCGATCGAGCGCTCATGCGGCGGCTGGCGGACCTGTGAAGCAAACATTTCCATCGCGTTGAGCTTGGCCTCGAGATGATCGCTGATGTCGACGAAGACGTTCGGCACGAAGGGCGGAGACAGATAGGGTGCGTTCCAGTTGGT
The DNA here is from genome assembly GCF_007827695.1 of Sinorhizobium medicae. GTDB lineage: Bacteria > Pseudomonadota > Alphaproteobacteria > Rhizobiales > Rhizobiaceae > Sinorhizobium > Sinorhizobium medicae. The sequence goes on from NZ_VITA01000023.1 coordinate 45,939, forward strand.
TTCCGACAGCGTCTCGTAGGCGAGAACGAGCTTCGGAAACTCTGCCTGATGCGGCCGGCAGGCGACCAGCGCGGAAATGAATGTCAACTGATGGTCCATGTGCATGTCGCCGACGAAGGGCAGCAACACGGTTTGCGGCGACAGCCGGCTGACAAGCTCGAGCAAGGCGGCATTGACGGTCGCATGCGACGTTTCTGAAAGCTGTGCCGCCGGCAGCCGGAGCCATATGGTCTCCTTCACGCCCAGGACGCCATGCGCTTTCCTTGCTTCGGCCTGGATCCGGGCCGTTGCCTCCGGGTCGAAGGCCGGGGGCTTTCCCTCCGTCACGACGGCGACGAAGACCTCTTCGCCCTCGGCCGCGAGCCTTGCGATCGTACCGCCTGCGCCCAGCACCTCGTCATCGGGATGCGGTGCGACGACAAGAGTACGCCCGAAAGAAACCTGTCCGCTACCCATGAAACCTCCTCATCGAAAATCCTGGCGCCTTCGGCGCATGCCCATCCACCGCATCACGCCTTTGGCGGCTCTGCGCCAAGGCGACGCGAAAGAAATTCCCTGGCCTCCTGCAGGTGTCCTGCGTGGACGCTTTCGCCTGTTACCAGCGTCTTGACGGTCAGCAGAAGAATTCGCGCATCGAGCCAGAGATTGGCATGAGCAACGTACCAGAGGTCGAGAGCGATCTTCTCGTCGTCCGAAAGCCGCGTGTTGCCGTTCACCTGCGCCCAGCCGGTCATGCCCGGAGCGACGCGGCAGCGCATGCGGCCGAGCTCGCCGAAGCCTGCGACCGTCGCCAAGGGAAGAGGGCGCGGGCCCACCATCGACATATGGCCGCAAAGGACCGCAATAAGTTGCGGCAACTCATCGAAGCGCAGCCGCCGCAACAGCGCGGTAGACGCGGTCTGCCGCATATCGTCCGGCAGAAGCGTACCGTCGGGGGCGCGCGCATCCGTCATTGTTCGGAACTTGGCAACGGTGAAGACGCGCATTTCCACACCGGCCCGCGCCTGGGAGAAAAACAGCGGCAAGCCGAGCGTTGCCCAAACCACGACCGCGGTTGCCGCCATCAGCGGCAGGCACAGGACGAAAACGGTTCCGGCAAGCAGACAATCGAGGAGACGCTTGAGACGATAATATCCCAAGGAGGCAGGCAGGCCCAAGCTGACAGCCGCAGGTTCTCTAAAGGTTTTCAACTCAATATTCCCTTGGCGCACGATGGCGTAGAGCGTGTCTTCAAAAAGTTCTGAAATAAGGTCTTACATTCCGGCAATAGCCACCGTCAGCACGTCGCCAGGAACGAGTTCAGTCAAGGGCGACGCCTTTATGCTGGCCGGCGTGCCGCCAACCGGGTTTCGACGGATCTCGTAGGTATAGGAAATCTGCTTCTTCTTCGACTCGTCTTCGGCCACAGCGGTCATGAGGAGAATTTGTTCTTCGGCGGAGTGCTGTTGGGAAATCAGCTTTTTGATCGCGATCTCACGCGCCTGGAGTTGGGTCAGGATATCCTTCTCCCGGTCGGCCGCAAGCTTCGCCAGTTGCAGCTTCAATTCACTCATTTCCTGACGCGACCGTGCAAGGGTGGCGAAAGTCTCGAGAAGCTGCGCCTGTTCGGCCGAGGCATTGTTCTCGGCGCGCGACAGGTCGCTCTCTGTATTCAGGCCGCGCTTGCGCAAGGTAGCGGTACGGTCCACATCCTCCTTGCTGTTCTGCACCACGTCCTTTTGCTGCAGAACCAGTTGGTTCAGAATATCTATTCCACCCTCGGCCTGAGCGATACCTTCGGTCAGGATCTGCGCCTGCGACTTGTTGGCCGCAAGGTCGGCTTTCAGGATCTTTTCTTCGAGCTCGACGACACCATCGAGCGGCACGCTGGTCACATAGTCGCGCGCGACCTCGGGGACGTCGGCGAGGTCGATTTTGTCAGAGGACTTCAATTGCGCCACGAGCCTCGCGGCATAGATGGCTTCGTGCACGATCTCGGCGCGAGCACCCTCGATGTCCCCGCGCAAACGCGCCCGTGCGATGATCCTGTCTGAGGCGTTTGCCGCAACCACCTGCATGCCTCCCGCCAGACCGACGGCCTGCTCGACCGTCAACCCGCTGTAGAAGGGAAACGAGCCCGGCGTCTTGACTTCTCCGAGAACGAAGATCGGCCGGAAGGTGGATATATCGAGAGAGATCTTCGGATCGACGAGAATTTCGCGCTTGCGGTACTCGCCGCGAAGCCTCTCCAGCGCCTCCGGCACCGTGAGCCCGACGACGCCCACGGCGCCAATGAGCGGAAATTGCGCTTCGCCTTCGCCCGAAACGGTCGCGGTGACCGGCAACTCTGTATCATCAAGGAAGTCGAAGGTCAGAACATCTCCAGTGTTAAGCCGGTAATCACTGGCTCGAGCCGGCATTGCTCCTATCATCGCACAGGCGAGCACCCATAGAACCATCAGCAGCAGGAACGCCCCATTCATTAAGCGGGGCAAAATCGTTCCGAAAACGGCCGGTGAAATCCCCATCTCACAGCCTCCAAAAAGGAATAAAGAAAACGCTACCAAAAAATATTGGGCGACTATATTCTTCCACGCGCTATCACGTCAAAGGTTTTTAACTAATCGCGGCCTTCTTGTTGAATTTGATCCTTGAGCCTCCCCGTATTATGGTGAAAATCGCTTAATATTTCAAACTGTTGTATAAACTTATTGCGTTTTTAGAGGAGCGTTGGCGGGAAAGATCGGCTCACCGTGCACAAGGCGGCCTCGCAAAGTGGTCGGCATGATTTCGCCAGCTCTTCCTCTGACATATCCATTTAGCCAACGAGAAGTCCTTGTGGACGACCGCCGGGAGCGGTTTGCGACAGTGGGCTTGGCACATGACCTTTGCTTATTACATTGTCTTTTAAATCACAGGCGGTTCCAGTGGCGTTCCGAAAAAAGCTTTTCAAGAAAATCGGCGGCTTGCGACAAATTCTCAGTCGAGAGAGAACGCTGCTCGAGCGCCTGCAGAGCATTGCGCATCTGCTCACCGGAAACATTCTGAGCTCGGTGATCGGCCTCATCGGCTTTGCCCTCACGGCGAGGGCCCTCGGCCCGGCGGGCTATGGCATTCTCGCGCTGTGTTTCTCCTATACGCGCGCGGTCGAGAGGATCGTAAGCTTCCAGTCCTGGCAACCGCTGATCAAATACGGCGCGCACTCGCTCTCGGATAACGCCGATGACTTCAAAGAAATGCAGTCCTTGCTCAAATTCGGGCTGCTGCTCGATGTTTCTGCGGCGCTCGCCGGATGGCTGATCGCCGTCCTGTTCATCCTGTTGGCCTCACCCTGGCTCGGGATCTCGGAGGACGGAGCGAGCCTTGCCATACTCTACTGCACGGTGCTGCCATTCCAGGTATCCGGCATGCCGACGGCCGTTTTGCGCCTTTACGGGCGCTTCATGGCGATCGCCTACGGCCAGGTCGCCACAAGCGTCCTTAGGGTGGCTCTTTGCGCCATCGGCGTCGCCACGGGCGCCGGCCTGTTCGAATTCACGCTCATCTGGATGTCGGCGCAGATCATCGGCACCCTCGTTCTCGTGCTTTTCGCGCTGGCCGAACTGCGCCGGCAAGGTATCCTCTCGGGCCTGCTGAGCGCCCCGCTTCGCGGCATTACCGCCCGGTTTCCGGGGCTTTGGAAGTTTGCGATCTCGGCGAACCTGTCGCTCACCATCCGTTCGAGCGCCAACGAGCTCGACACGCTGCTCGTCGGCTATCTCGCCGATCCGACTTCCGCCGGACTCTATCACATCGCTAAACGCATCGGCCGCATCGCGCAGCAGGCCGGGGTGCAGGTACAGGCCGTCCTTTATCCGGAACTTGCCCGGGCATGGGCCGCCAAGGCGCTCGGCGCCTTTCATCGGGCAGTCGCACAGATGCAGGCGCTTCTCCTCGCCTGCGGCCTCTTTCTGATCGGCGGCCTCTATCTCCTTATCGGCCCTCTCCTCTCCTGGGCCGCCGGCCCGGAGTTCGCGGCCGCCGGCCCACTCGTGATCGTGCAGTCGATCGCCGTCACGATGACCCTGTGCGGCGCCGTCATCCGGTCGGCGCTTCTGGCAATGGGACGTGAGAACGAGATATTGCGCAGCGTCACGATCGCCGCGATCGGTTTTCATGCGACTGCATTCGCTCTCATTCCGACCATGGGCGCCATGGGAGCGAATGTCGCTCATATCGTCATGGCTTCGATCTGGTTGTCAACGATGATGCTGAGCTACCGTCGCACCCCGGCGCCAGGGCCTTGATCGCCAAATGCAAAGAAGCATCTTGCCTCCACGACGTTTTTCTGTGAAATTCCCTCGATAGATTTCATTCATTTCAAATTGCCAGATTATCACTTAACCTGAGGTCGCTTTTCCGGATTTTTTCGCGCAAATTCTGCTGCTTCGCCAGGAAACATCAACCGATACATTTACTCGTATAGCCGAGACGTAACGGCACATCCTTTCGCGCAGCATTTTCGGAAGCAGTGTTTGACCCCAGGATCCACGCCCATTGGAAGGCGGCGGCGCACCTGTTGTTTTCGGTGTAATCGCCTTGCGTGGCGGTAGACGAAAGGGCCAAAGATGCAAATGCGGGACATCGATTTTTTGATCATCGGCGCGACGAAAAGCGCAACGACGTGGCTTCAGCAATCTCTGCAGCAGGATCCCGGCATATTCATGCCCGATCCCGAACTGCACTATTTCAGCCGTTACTACGACCGCGGCGACGAATGGTATCTGGAGCACTTCGCAGCGCAGGAGCACCGACGGCTGCGCGGCGAGAAATCCAATTCCTACATGGACGTGCCGGAGGCGGCACAAAGAATAAAGGAAAAGCTGCCCCAGGCCCACCTGATAGCGCAGCTTCGCAACCCAGTCGACCGGGCCTATTCCGACTACTGCATGCTTTATCGCCGCGCCGAAGTCGGGCGGGACATCGCCCAGTATCTCGATCCACGACAAGGGGCAGGCGGGCGCTTCCTGAATGGCGGCCTCTATTTCCAGCAGCTGCAGGCGTATCTCGACCGCTTCCCTTTGGAGCAGCTTCTGGTGCTCCTGTACGAGGACCTGAAGGTCGATGCCGGCGCCCAGGTCGCCCGCGTCCGCGGCTTCCTCAAGCTTGAAGCCGATGTCCCGCTAAAGCCGCTTGCAAAGAAGGTGAAGGACAAATCAGAACCGGTCGTCAATCCGACGCTGCGCCGGCTCCTGCGCCCCTTGAAGCCCGTCGCTGCTCCATTCCGGCAGAATACCGGCTTCAAGAAACTGCGCTCGCTGATCGCCGGGGAGCTTCAATACGCACCGCTCAGCCGTGACCTGCGCGAGCGGATGACCGATTACTTCGCACTTGAAACGGAAAAACTCGGCGCTCTTGTCGGACGCGATCTGACAAGCTGGCTGAGAAACAGAAGCCTCGAGAAATGACGTCCGGCGCGGCCGCGGCTGTCGAGCGCTCAGCAGTTTTTTGGGAACCACGGTATGGTATCGTCTGCAGCAGTTGATCTTCGCCAATCAGAAGCGCCCGGCGTAAGCGTTGGCGGCCATCAGGCGGTCGTGTGCTTTCCCTTCATCGGGGACCTCGTTGGCGGAAGCCACATGTCCTCGCTTGGTCTGATACGAAATCTCCCCCGGGATCGCTTTGTGCCATTGGTCGTGCTGCACCATACCGATGGACCGGTCGCGGAATTGTTCCGCCGGGAAGGCATCGGCTTCGTCGAGGCTCCCGTTCTGAACCGCCTCCAGCGGGCGGCTCCGCGCAACGGCGCCGCAGTGGTCAATGTCGTGCGCACGGTTCCGGGGCTGGTAAAGTTTCTGCGTGCAAGAAATGCCTCGATCGTACACACGAATGATGGCCGCACGCATCTTATCTGGGGTCTTGCTGCGCGAATTGCCGGGTCGAAGCACCTTTGGCACCATCGGGGCGACGCAACGTCGTTCGGTCTGCGCCATGTCGCCCCCTGGCTGCCCAACCGGCTGGTTGCCGTGTCGAAATTCGCCTCGCCCCGGCCGGGATTTTTCTCGGCCGCGGGCAAATGCAGCGTCGTTCACAGCCCCTTTGATGTCATGAAAATGGACGGGTTCGATCGAGTGGAAGCTCGCAACAACGTGCTGGCCGCGATCGGATGTTCGCCCGATACCAAGCTCCTCGGCTATGTCGGAACGCTGGTTGCGCGCAAACGGCCGATCCTCTTCGTTGAAGCGATAGCCGCCTTGAAGCGGCTATCGCCTGAGACCAAAGTTGCTGGCCTGTTTTTCGGCGATGCGCTCAATGGGCTGGACGAAGCGGCGAGATCCCGCGCCGAGGCACTCGGGGTAGGCGATTGCATTCACTTCATGGGCTTCCGTTATCCGGGCGAAGCCTGGATCGCCGGACTGGATGCCCTGCTGGTAACGGCTGTGAATGAACCTCTCGGAAGAACACTCGTCGAAGCGATGTTGCTCCGCACACCGGTTATCGCGGCCGACTCCGGTGGGAATCCGGAGGTGGTCGAAGATGGCAGAACCGGAATGCTCGTTCCCGCAGACGACCCGGATGAATTCGCCAAGGCTTGCCTGGCACTGTTCAACAATTCCGAACTTCGCGACCACCTCGTGGAAACGGCGCGTAGCGAGGTCCGCTCCCGTTTCAGTTTCGAGCGCCACGTGCACGCAATTACATCGGTCTACGAAAAGCTGATCGGTGGAACCGGAATGCGGCGCTCTGCAAGTGCAGGCCCGTGACCGGGGCAATTGATAATCGGCGTGAGGCGATCGTGTCAGAGACCGGAATGAGAACGGCACACCAGCTACATTTTGGTGGCCAACCCAGCAGAACGAACCTTCACCTGGCGGCGATCGAACGTGCCGTCGTTTATACCGCTGTTTTTCTGGCCCCTTACGCAACTCTGCGATTTTCCGAGCTCTTCTTCACGTTCAGCGATTTCTTCTTTTGCCTGAGCCTTTTCCTTCTCTTGATCACCGGCCGCATCAGGAGCAGGCCTCTCGAAGGTGCAACGTCCGTCTGGCTCGTTGCATTCATCCTGCTCTTCCTCGGCATCATGCTCGGCAGCCTCTTTAACGGCAGCCCTCAGCGCGGGCTGATCGTCATGGGGCAATATCTCTTCGCATACATGATTTTGATGGTCATTCTCATCCGTGACGATCAGAGAGAAGCCTATCGGCTCGCGGGCATATTCCTGGTCAGCGTCATTCTCATCGATATTCACGGTATCATCACGTTTTATACGGTCGGATATGTGCCTGGAGAAGGAAAGGGCATTGTCACCGGCGGGAAGCGGCTCGCCACAGTGCTGCGCAACCCGAACCTCGCAGCGGCGATGAATGCCCTGACACTCCCGATCCTGCTGTTCTTCTGGTCGACGGGACGCGCAAAATCCTATCTTGCCATGCCCGCCCTGGCGATAATCATCGTCACGGTCGTCCTGACCAGTTCCAACAGCGGGCTATTTTCGACGGCGCTTTGCCTCTCAGTCTTCATTGCCCTCGTCTCGACGCCTCGGCTGCTGTTACGCCTGGCGCTCGGCTTGAGCATCGTCGTTGGCGGCGCCGCACTGTTCGGCAGCAAGGAGATGCTGCCCAAGACCTTTCAGACGCGCGTTCTGGGCGCGCTCTCCTCCGGTGACATCTCCGAAGCGGGAACCTTCCTTTCGAGAGCAGCACTGATGGAGGAAGCGCTCCATATAATTTCAGAAGAGCAGATCAAGATCATTGGGCTTGGCGCTGATCAGTTCCGTGAAAGAAGTGTTCAAAGCGCTCCGGTTCACAACCTCTACCTTCTTCTCTGGGTTGAGGGCGGATTGCTCGCCCTTATCGGTTGGCTGCTGTTTTCCGGTGTCGGCGTGCTGCTGAGCCTCGCGATCCTAAGGGTCCGCGGAGACAAACGTGCCTTAGCGGCGGTGATTACAACAATCCTGGTCTTCCTCGTGATCGCTCTCTTCAATCCGCATATGTATGCGAGATACTGGACCATGCCGGTTCTTTTGTGTTTTGGACTGGGGCTTACACAATTGCGGGGCACCGCACCTGGGCGTGGTTGAACCTCCAACTGGCGTATCGTCGTGAAACACGGCGGCAACACGGGCGTGCGCAATCTCCGGCGCGACCGGCCGCACTAGAAATCCCGCCGAAAAAGGTGGCGTTTTCAGCACTTGAGAACATCCACGGCGCGATTTTAGCTGGCCGCGCTGGGAAATCCGGAGTATTGTAGATTTAACAACGTCCTTTGTTTTAATCGGGCGTCTCGAGCAACCATCTGTGCCACTGCTTGCCCATGGCCCGATAGAGTTCACATATTTCTGCGGCCGCAGTATTTTATCGCGGCACCAAGCTAAATTTATTGCGCCTTACTACACATTTTACTAATGTAACAGAATACAGAAAATTTTTTGATATTTTGCAGGTTTCCATGACGACATTCGTTCCCGATGGCAGCCTATCTGCCCGCGCTCACCACCGAGAAACTGTCGATTTCGCCGCTCAGCAGGGCGGGGCCACGGTCGGACTTTTCGATCTCTGGGCCATAGTCAAGCGACGGTTCTGGTTTCTCGCTTCGATTATTTTCGTCTGCACATTGCTGTCCGCAATTGCATCTTTCTCGATCCCTAAATCCTACACGGCCAGCTCCGAAGTGGTGCTGGAGCGAAAGGATGTCCGTCCGTTTGCAACCGATGCGGCTTTGACGTCCATCGATCGCGACCGATCGGCTGCGGAAACCGAGATGGACGTCTTGCAGTCGCGAAAATTCGCCGGCCGCATCGTGGACCGGTTGGAGCTCGTCAATGATCCAACCTTCAACCCTTACGCACCGGGCGGCGACAAATCGAGCGACCAAGGTCTCCTGCGATATGTCCAGGACCTCATCGGCGTCCGCCGGGCCTCTACATCCGCGCGCGTCATACCTGATATAAAGACGCAACGGGATCACGCAATCTCCGCGCTGCTGTCTCAGTTCGAGGTGAGCAGGACCGGCGAGAGCCTGGCGGTGAGGCTTATCGTAACCAATCAGAACCCGAAACTCGCACAGCAGATCGCGAATACGATCGCCAGCCTGTACGTCGAGGCGTCGCTCGAATTCAAGCAGGACGAGCGGGTCGCGGACAAGCAACGCGCACTCAATACCGGTGGTGCGGTGGCTTTCCTTCGGCAGAGCATGACACAGCCGCTCCTGATAACCTTGCGCAACGAAGAGGCCCGTCTGCTGCAGAGCAGGGCCGAGCTTGCTGCCAAGTACGGCAAAAATCATCCTCAGATGATCGATGCGGATTCCCAGATAGCCGGCATCCGCAGCATGATCGAAGACGAGGTCCAGCGTATTCTCTCCGATCTCGAGGCCGAGTCCCTGAAGCCCAGCGCACGGATCGTATCGACAGCGGAGCTTCCCAATTCACCCTCTTTCCCCAAACCGGGCCTCATCATTCCAGCGGCCTTCGCCGGTTCCACGCTGCTCGCCAGCGTATTGGCGCTCCTGCTGGAAACCACCGATACCCGTGTCCGAAGCGGACAGCGCACCACCCAGCTCGTGCGGATACCCAATCTCGGCTATGTGCCGAAAGTCCCGAAGCATCTGATGGCGCCAGGCGCCAGGCGCTCCTCATGTATTCCGGATTGGAGCAACGTTACGTCCGCGGAAGCAGAGCGGGCGGTTTACATGGCCTGCCGCTATTCGGATGCGAGGCAGTTACGCCGAGTCGTCATGACGACATCCTGCCTCCACGACGTCGCCAACGCTTCAACGGCTTGGGGGATTGCAACGGCCGCGGCGGCAGATGGTCGTCCCACGGCCTTCGTGAACCTGGATTTCAACCGTCACAACATATCTTATCTGAAGAACATGGAACGTTCGCCGGAACTGATCGAACGCTATCTCCGAAATCGCGCCGCTTTGACGGAGATCGTGCAGTCCATCCCGAACTTGCCCGGCTTTGGCTTCATCGACGCGACGCATGTCATGACGGAGCCGTTCAGATCGCTGGACTCTGACAGGCTCTGTGAACTCATTATGGACCTGAAGCAAAGCGGGTATGACTTCATCGTGCTGCACGCTCCCCCGGTGCTCGCGTCGGGCGATGCAACTTGGCTGGCGCCCTTTGTCGACGGCGTGGTCCTCCTTGCCAATTGGGGGAAAACGACGGAAGAGCAGCTATTGGAAGCAGCTGCCCAACTCAGGATGAACCATGCGCATTTGATCGGCACCGTGATCAATCAGGTCAACCCCGAGATCCATCGGCGCCACCACTATGGTGGCTTCGTCATAACGTCCAAGCGCATTCCGGCTGGACGCTGGCATCGCGATCGCGGCAAAGGGGCACTGCAAGAACGGCCGGACGCGGAGGTAAACACTTTGACCGCTCCCTCGGCGAGACCTTCGATCACCCGCCCGTCGAACGTCGCTTAAACAATCTCCGTCACTCGTGGCTGGCAGCGTCAGCGGTATCGCCGGCCATGAAGTGGAGGAAACCCTCGAGATTGGTCCAACCGTCACCATCCTGGTCGGATTTCGCGTCGTCGGCATTTTTCGGGTCGGTGCCGTTGGCAACCTCCCAGTCATCTGAAATGCCGTCCATGTCGCTGTCCTGATATGGAATACCGGCATCGAGCTCCGGCCAACCGCCAACGTCGTTGGGATCGTTCGCGAGCAAACGCCCACGGCGGTTCTTGACGTCCTCGACGATACGGCGATCGATCGCGTCCCGTTGCGGCTTTGTGGCACCGGCGTGTGCCAGAACGTCGTCGTAAGCGATTTCAGGCCCGGAAGCTCGGACTGCCTCTGCGTTGAACGCCTGTGGCGAAACAGACCCTCTTTGCCTTTCGGTCAGAACCAAGCTGTCATCCTGCCCGGGCTGCGTGCGATAGGGTTCGTCGTAGTTGTCCTTCACATAGATCGCGTGGCCGCCGCCGCGCTCATCGAAGAGATGGACCATATGGTCGTTTCGAAGGTTCTCTCCAGCGATCTTGTAGTTGCCGACCACGTTGGCACGAATATGGCCCCATTCATCGCCGAAACTGAGGACGTACTGCCACTTTGGCGAGAAAAAAACATTGTTCACGACGTCGGCTACTGCTCCGGGAATCTTCATCTTTATCAAAGGATTCCTGAACTGGCCGAAAGCAAAGAGCGAGTGGTGGACGGAGATGTTTCCACCCTTCGTAAACAGCATGTTGCGTGCACGGTTCTTTTTTCCCGGTCCGCCCCGCAGCAGCGGTTCGCTCGCAATTCCCCACTGCCAGGTAAATTTGCTCGCATCTTCCGAATCGACAGTCTCGTCAGAACCCCAACTGGCGGAGATATGATCAAGCATGATGTCCTTGGCGGCCGCGGAATACATTCCGAGCCCGCCCGAACAACAGGCCCTAACGGCATGTGGGCCGGGGCGAAGGCGAATGTGCCTGATGATCACGTCGTTTGTCACGATCTCGATTGAAGGGCGAATTTGCTTGTCGCCGTTGCGGATCGCGATGCCACCACCTGGCGCGGTCTCTCCGGCTATCGTCAGAAATGGATTTCGAACGACCAAGGACCTCTCGCGCAGAACGATGGTGCCGCCCGTTCGGAAGACACAGACGCGCGGTCCTGAGGCTTCGATGCACGCGCGCAGGGAACCCGGGCCTGACTCATCGGTGTTGACGACATAGAGCACTTTGCCCCCTCGCCCGCCGAGAGAGCCGGCACCGAAGCCTTCGGCCGTGGGGAAGGCGCGTTGTCTGCCATCCGGAAGCTTAGGTGGAAGAGGCTCGGCCAACGTGGTCTGAGCCACGGTTTTCGCTGGAAAGGCGAGCCATGATCCGCAGAGCACCCCTCCCAATATCAGGCAGTGAGCTATCGTGAAACCAAGTTCCCTTACGTCCTGCGACTTATTGATTGCCGTCATTCTCTCGTGCCGCCGAGTCAAAGCTGAAACTGATTGTCTGCCGAAAGAAACGGCCTGAACAGGATTCTCGAATGCTGAACCGTCGCAAAGGCACACCAGAACCGCCCTTTGCCGCGGCAGACATGCCCACAGCCTTCGTAGAGGTATCACGCGCCATCGATCAGAGATAGCCGTAGCGTCTGAGCATCCAGCCGCCCAGCCGCTGAAAAGAAATCTGCTGCCGCGCCGGCATCCGCGTCCGCCAGGCCTCGTCCTTGTTGAGTGCAATCGACGCATTCATGCGCAATCGGTTCCCTGCCACCTGATGTCCCGTGGCCATGACCTCGCCCTTCTGCAGGGAGGCCCCAACCGGGCCAAGGTCAAGTTCGAGAAACGTCCCGATTTTCTGCATGACGGCAACAGGGTCCGACGCAAAATCCTCGTATCTGACGCGCATGACCTTTTCGGGACCTAATTTCCGCGAGAGATATTCGACCGCAAGATTGACCATGCTCCATCGCACCGCCGTCCTGAACACGGATTTCGGCCTGATTTCCTTCTGCAACCCCGATTTCGCGTCGCGCTCATAGCCCTTCAGCAAAGACCACGCGACGCCGCGCCCGTCGCGCACCAGATGAATGACCCGCATGTCTATTCCAGGGATCTGCGCCATCGCCATCGCTCTCCCCGGCAGTTTCGAGGAATCGACGATTGTCTGCCGTCCAGAGTGCGTGTGCATCGCTTCGAGCAGGCGCTTCGTATGAAGGGTGTAGAGCGAAAATTGCTTGCCGAGGCCGATGCCGCTCAACAGTCGCATGAGCATGGAAAGGCCTTCGAACCGTTCCTGAAGGCCGCTATATTCTTCCATGAGTCCGGCACCACCGCTGGTGGACCAATCCTGGAAAACCGAGCTCCAGAACGAGCAGTCACGAATGGCATTGCCGCAAGCACAATATTCGTTGTGGCGCCATACGTGGCGTGTCAGCGACGTTACCTCCCCCGCCCCCATCACGGAAGCATGCTGCCCCAAGGCAATGTCGAGTATCGTCGAGCCGCTGCGTCCGTAACCTGCAATATAAGCGATGCGAACTGGTTGCGAGGGCATCAGAAAGCCTTCCATTTGCTAATATGCTTTGGCACTTTTGGCCGACCGCAAAGACGTGGCGACATTTCGTGTCGAAGCCGTGAAGTTCCGCTCCGCGGCTTGAAGCTCCGCCTCACGATGCCCGGAAGTCCAGAAGAAGTTTTTCGATCTCGGAGCCGCCGCCGACGCGCTCCAACGCGGCGAAAGAACCATCCTCACGGAGCTCGAACAGAGTTCCGGCATTTTCCAGTGCGCGGTTCGTACGGGTCACCACGACCAGTGCACCGGGGCCGCTTAGGTATGAATGGATGTTCTCGATTGCAGTCCGGATCTGGTCCAGCGAAAAGTAATTCGTATTCAATATATTCGCCGCTCTCACCAGGTCGAACCGCCCGACCAGGTGGTGCGACCGGCTCATAATGTCGTTCTCGACGAATTTTATCTTGCCGTTGTCGGGCAACGATCGGGTGATCATTTGCACCTGTCTGCTCTTGCCCGCCCGTATCCGGGCACGCAGGCGCGGTTGCAACAGGACACGAGACAGCAGGAGCGGTGCGAACGCCAACGTCACATAGTCCAGCCTTCTGATCCATGGACGAACGGTCAATCCCCGCAGATCATACTGCAGCGGCCATCCCTCCGGATCGCAGAATACCGTAACCCCGGGAGCAAATTCGACGATGTGAGCCTCGACGAAGAGGTCGGTCGCCGTAATGCGAACCTTGGCGCCACAGCCTTCGAGGAACTTGGCCAGCTCCACTGTCGTCAAACCGGTGGACACACCCACATCCAGGATCTGGCCGAGTGAGGCAGCCCGCTCCGCGATGAACGGCCGAAATGCGACCTCCAACTCCCGGAACCGAGATGGCTGGGTCAGCTTGAAGGTCCCATTGCGCATCTTCAGTCTGGCGAAAAAGGCTGATTCCGATACCAGATCAATCGTGTTGGAACTCAATGAATAAAATTCTTTGGCACTTACGGTCATGGCGTAACGATCCGTGTCCACTCAAAAAAAAGGAACATTTTTGAGACTTGAAAATTCGTCTCGCTCCAGGGCTGGTGTCGCCCTCTTAAAAATCTGCCGCCAAGTGGCGTCGTCTTATGCGCTTTATTACAATCTTATAAAATGACCGCGGAAAACACTGCGCAACCGCAAGAGCTCGTCCGCTAAAAGCAAGACCTATCATAATTTCCATGGCGCAGCAATTTGCAACGTGAGCTGGCGGAACGATATTTTCCACCTTCAACCGGACGAAGACTACAGCATTGCACAGCGCCGTGCCACTCTAAGCAGCATGAACGTCGCCGTGGCACTGCGGCGTGTCTCTATCCTGATCGATTTCCGAGGCCATGCCCTAGACTTCGTCGCCGTAATTGTGTTCGATGGGCCGATATTGACCTCACAATTCTTGCCGTCCAACTCGGCGGCAGACGTTCATTTCATTTTCAGCTTTGTTGGTGTGATCATGCGTATCGTCTTTGTAGGCGCCGTCGAAAGCTCCAAAATCGCCTTGGAGGCACTCATAAAGGCGGGGCGCCCTCCGGCGCTTGTGATAACGCTTCCGCCCGAAGCGGCGGGACGTCATTCTGACTTTGTGGACCTCGGGAACCTCGCACTGGCAGCCGGAAGCGCGGTCCACCATACGACGGATATCAATGCTCTGGAGACGCTGGAGGCCGTTACAGCAGTCGCCCCGGATCTCACGCTCGTCATAGGCTGGTCGCAAGTCTGCCGGCGTCCATTTCGCGAGATCGCGCGTGTGGGCACCGCCGGCTTCCATCCGGCGGCATTGCCGCGTCTGCGCGGCCGCGGGGTCATTCCCTGGACTATACTCCGCGGCGAAGAGAAAACCGGCTCGACCCTCTTCTGGCTGGACGACGGCGTCGATTCAGGACCTATCCTCTTGCAGCGGCAATTTCCGGTCGATCCCGACGAAACCGCCCGCAGCCTTTATACCAAGCACACTGAAAACCTGGCTCAGATGATCGTGGAGGCCGCGGCACAGGTCGAAGCCGGAAATGCCGCCCGCGCTGAACAGAACCAGGCGGAGGCGAGCTATTGCGCAAAACGCACCGCGGAAGATGGCTTGATCGATTGGCGTCAGTCCGCCGCCTCTATATTGCGCCTGATCCGCGCGGTCGGAGCCCCTTATCCGGGTGCCTTCACATTCTACAACGGGCAGAAAATTCGGATCGATGCCGCGGTCCCCGTTGAGAATTCCAGACGGTTCATCGGTTTGACAGGTCAGATTCAAGCCATTACCGAGCGCGGCTTCATCGTGCTTTGCGGAGATGCGGAATGTATCGAAGCGACATCCTGGGAATGGGCGCCGGAACGACGACCGCCAATTCATGCCAAGCTCGGCGGGACGGCCGCATAGGCGAGGTCCCCGCCTGACCTTTCGCGTCTTCGCAGACATTTCCAACCGAAGATCGCCATATGGCCGCCATCGCCATTAAAGCACATAAGAATAGTAGAAAACTATAATTGGGGCATTACTGGAAAACTGTTTACAACCTCTTAAAGACGTGCTTTTTTATTACTGTATTCGAAAATGCCAAGAAATTTTGCGTTGCGGTTAGCATGATCGCGAACGCCTATTTTTGTTGAATTCATTTATCCAGCCTTTCGAACTGGCCGAAGAGACACACTACAGACGCACTGTTCTTAGCCACCATAGAACTTTGGGGGTCGTGCGTTCGTCGTTCGGCGGAGCGATAGGCTCAAAGGTTTTAGGAAGGGGCCGTCATGCAGCGTATACACGCCGCCGCGAAGGCAGTTCGTAATCATTTCCTGATGTTACCGGCGATAAGGGGAAGAGAGTGGCGCAACAGAGCATCGGCCGGAATGCTGTGGGCGTTCTGCGGAGCTGCGCTTGACATCGGCTTCAGACGGATTAGGGGAGCCGTCAGGAGCGTTCAGAAATACCCTGCCCTCTATCTCACCGACCTGGCCTCGGTCGGCGTCGCACTGACCATGGCATTGTTGCTGCGCTACGGCCCCGGAGAACTCTCCGCACGGCCGGAGACCGCCTCGGTGCTACTCTGGTCCGGAGCGCAGTATCTCGCCATATGCGCATTCGTCTTCCCCCTCTCGGGCCTTTACAGCCGGAACTGGAAGTATGGCTCGATCTCGGACCTTTTCATCATTCTTCGGGCGGTTTTGCTGACCTCACTGCTGCTCGTCACCCTGCTGTTCTTTTCGACCAGACTCACCGACATCCCGCGCACGGTCGTCCCTATGCAGTCGCTCCTGCTCATTGCCTTCCTGGCGGCTGCGCGGCTGAGCTTCCGGGCCGAGGAGCTTTCGCTGAGGCGCCCGGTTTTCAAGTCCGGCCGCAACAAGGACGCCCAAGGCGATGACCGAATTCCGCTGCTGCTCGTCGGCGCGAGCGACGCGGCAGACCTCTATCTTAGGGCGCTCGCACGCGATCCCAATGCCACCTATGTGCCCGTCGCGTGCCTCGACAGAAGCGAGGATCAGATCGGCATGAGCCTGCGTGGCGTTCCGATCGCGGGCCGGATTCAGGACTTCGAACAGGTGGTTGCGGAATTGCAGCAGCTCAACAAACAGCCACGCCACATCGTCTTCACCGAAGCCCCTGCGGCTTTTGGCGAGGAGGCATCCGACGCTCTGCTGAGATCCGCCGAGCGCCTGGGAATTGCAGTCTCGCGCCTGTCCCAGATGACGGAGCTGAAGCGCGCCAAAGGCGATAACCCCTACGAGCTGCGCTCCATCGAATTGACCGACCTTCTGGAACGCCCACAGGCGGCGCTCGACCGGGAGGCAATCGATCGGCTCGTTCGCGGCCGCCGCGTGCTCATCACCGGAGCTGGCGGCTCGATCGGCAGCGAGCTGACGACGCAGGTCGCCGCGTGCGATCCGGCGGAGATCGTCCTTATCGACAATACGGAATACAATCTCTACGCGATCGATATGACCCTCACCGAAAGCTTCCCGGAGGTCCCGCGGTCCAGCTATCTTTGCAGCGTTCGTCGCAGCCAACGGGTGGCGGAGATTTTCGAGCGGCACCGGCCCGAACTCGTCTTTCATGCGGCAGCGCTGAAACATGTGCCCATGGTGCAGCTCAATCCATGCGAGGGCGTGCTCACCAACGTCGTCGGCACCATGAACGTCGCAAACGCCGCGAAGAAATACGGCACCCTCGCAATGGTCCAGGTATCGACGGACAAGGTCGTCAACTCGACGAGCGTCATGGGCGCGACGAAGCGCCTTGCTGAACTCTACTGCCAGGCGCTGGACCTGCACGGCCTCGAAACCGGTCTCGGTCCGCGATTTATGACGGTCCGCTTCGGCAATGTGTTGGGTTCCAGCGGCTCGCTGATCCCGCTCTTCAAACGCCAATTGGCCCGTGGCGGCCCGCTCACGGTGACCGACGCGAATATGACACGCTTCTTCATGACGATCCGCGAGGCCGTGGAACTCACCCTTCAGGCTTCCGCCTACGGCTTCGAGAAGCAGCTCGGTCAGGGCGAAATCTTCGTGCTGGATATGGGCGAGCCGATCAAGATCATCGATATCGCCCGCCGGATGATCCGGCTTGCCGGCTTCACGCCGGACCAGGAGATCGAGATCAAGATCATCGGCTGCCGACCCGGTGAGAAGCTCTTCGAGGAGCTGTTCGACGAAACCGACAAGCGCATAAGCTCGCCGGTGCCCGGCGTTCTCGGAGCGGTGCCCGAGGCCATACCTCTACCGACGCTGCGGGATGCGTTTGCGCGGCTTCAGCGCCATTCGGAACGAGGCAACGAGGCCGCCGTCGTATCGGTCATGCGCGAATTGCTGCCGCGGTACGAGCACGAGGCCGATCTCAAGATGGCTGTCCGAAATCGCGCTTCGCTACGCCCGAAGAACCGTGTCAAGGCCAAGGCGGGAAAATCAGAAGCCAGCTACGGTGCGGAGCTCCGATCGCCCGGCAGCTGAACGACGGTGGTTAGGGTCGGCCCATCTGAAGGCGCGGCCTCCTGCAACACGCCCGCCGATCGGAAGCCATGCTCCTCACGCGGTGCATGCAGGCAAGCAGTTGGTAGTCTAAAGCCCACCGCTCGGGGCGGTGGAACCGAAAAACGGGGAGACGGGTAATTGACACTTGTTGAAAAGGTTCCGCGCGCCGAAGCCGAGCACATTGCCGAAGGTTCGGCAGGACGCGGCAGCGCGGCACGTTTTCCGCAGCAGAAGCGCGTGATAGCCGTCGTCGCCAGCTTGACAGCCTCTCTGGTGATCTTCCGGCTCGAATTGCTGAAGCGGCTGGTCGCTGCCGGGCACGACGTCATCGCCTTCGCTCCTGAACATGACGCCCGGGTCGAGCAGGAGCTTGCGCAGATCGGCGTGCGCTTTATCCGGATCCCGATGGCGCGCACCGGCCTCAACCCGCTGGAGGACCTGCGGACCTTTTGGGCGTTGCGGCGACACTTCTCCCGGCTGAAGCCGGACATTGTCCTTCCCTACACGATGAAACCGATCATCTATGCCGGCATTGCGGCGAGGACGCTGGGTATTAGAGAACGCTGCTTTCTCGTCACGGGCCTCGGCCACATATTCTCAGAGGCTGCCGGCGCTTCGCTCAAGGCGAAGGCCATACGCCACCTCTGTGTCCGGCTATATCGTACAGCGCTGCGGGACGCCCGCGTCGTCTTCGTCTACAACGACGCGGATGAGAACGACATTCGTCGTTATCGGATGCTGAGTGGCCATCTCTCGCCGACGATGATCTCCGGATCGGGAGTCGATCTCGACCATTTCGCGTTCTCGACGCCGCCTCGCGGCGGACCGACTTTCCTGATGGTCGCCCGGCTGCTGCGCGACAAGGGCGTCGTCGAATATGTAGAAGCCGCGCGTATTGTCCGTCGCTCTTTCCCGAATGCCAGATTTCAGCTGCTTGGCCATTTCGACAGCAATCCGACGGCAATTTCCCGAGAGGAAATCGACGCATGGGGGCGCGAAGGGATACTCGACTATCTTGGCACCACTGTCGATGTGCGGCCATATCTTGCGGCATGCAACGCCTTCGTTCTGCCCTCTTACTATCGCGAAGGAATTCCGCGGAGCATTCTCGAGGCGCTGGCGACAGGACGGCCCGTGATCACGACGGATCTGCCGGGCTGCCGCGACACCGTGCAGCCGGGGAAAAACGGCTTGGTGGTCAAGGCGCGTGACGTCGCCGCCCTCGCGGAAGCGATGACCACTGTCGCAAAGAACCCGGACCTGGCGGAGGAGATGGGAAGGCGGTCGCGGGAACTCGCGGAAACCAGGTTCGACGTTCACATGATCAACAGAATGCTGTTTGACGGCATGCATCTGACCGATTGACGTGACTTCATGGGCCGCAAAGCGGCAAACACAGGCAATCCGATGATAATGCATGTCATCACCAACTTTACCGCGAGTGCCGGCGCCGAAACGATGCTGGCGCGGCTGCTGCACGGATCGACGGACGAGCGCATCATCGTGGTTTCGCTGATCGGCGTTTCGGACCGGAACCGCCGCCTCGCGGACAATCCGAGAGTTTCCTATGTTTCGCTGGCAGCGGCATCGCTGACAGCGCTTCCGGGCGCAATTCTTCGGCTTGCGACGCTGATCCGGAAAGAGCGGCCCGATGTTATCCTCTGCTGGATGTACCACGCGATGGTCGCCGGGAGCCTGGCGGCGGGGCTGGCCCGGCACGGGGCGCCGGTTTTCTGGAACGTTCGCCAGTCGCTGGACGATCCCGCTTCCCTCACGCGCAGTTCGCGCGTTGCGATCGCGGCCGCGAAACTGCTGTCGCGCCGACCGACGGGTATTATCTACAACAGCGCCCGCGCGCTCGATCTGCATCGCGCCTACGGCTATGCAAATCAAAATGCGGTCGTCATACCCAACGGCTTCGAACTCCCGGAGCTTGCGGCGCCCGAACCGCGGGCGGCCCGGCGCATCGGCATCGTGGGCCGCTTTCACCCGCAGAAAGATCACGGGACGTTCTTCAAAGCCGCCGCCCAGGTGCTGAAAACCCATCCGCAGGCAGTCTTTTCCGCAGCCGGCAACGGGCTGGTCTGCGACAACACGGAGGTCATGGAACTGATCGCGAAGGCGGGCCTCCCGGCCCACGCCGTCGATCTGCGGGGGGAGGTCAGCGATATGCCTGCATTCTATCGAAGCATCGACCTGTTGGTGCTTTCGTCGCGGACCGAAGGCTTCCCGAATGTCATCGCGGAGGCCATGAGCTACGGCAAGCCGATCGTCACGACGGATGTTGGTGACGCGGCGGTCGTCGCCGGAAGGGCCGGCATCGCCGTACCGCCGCGCAATCCGCAGGCTCTCGCCGAGGCAATGCGCGCCTTCCTCGATCTGCCCGAAGCAGAATACGCCCGCTATGCGCGCACCGCCCGAGAGCGCATCGAGAATGAGTACGCGCTTGCCGCTGTGAGTGCGAAATATTCAAAATTTCTAACGGCTTAAACGGAAGAACTACTGCAACTAATCCATTCGGGTGCGTTGCGCATATGGTGTTTTCCGGTAGACTAATGCAATCTTGGGTCAGTGCGTCTGATTTAAATGCAGTTGCGTGTAATTTATGGCTTCTAACATAAGCAGTATTCTCAATTTTTCTTGAAATGAATGTATTTCTGGTGGCGGCAGGCGACTATAGGCTGAGGATCACTTTGCGCCCTATTCTCAATTTACCCGCCCTCCGGCCCATAGCTAGAGGAGATCGAAATGATTCTAAAGGGAACCAATCTGTCGGATACGATCAACGGCGCTCTGGGCAACGATGAGCTCTGGGGCTATGCCGGCGACGATCATCTCGACGGCGGCGATGGCAACGACAAGATTTTTGGCGGCGATGGTAACGACTTCATCGTCGGCGGCCTCGGCGACGACTATGCAGAAGGTGGGGCGGGCAACGACCGCTTCAACGGCGGCCTTGGGCACGATACGTTGAAGGGTGGATTAGGAAACGACATCTTCGACGGGGGCGACGGCAGCGACGTTCTCGATGGCGGCGATGGCCATGATCAGATCCTGGGCGGCAGGGGACATGACAAGATCTTCGGCGGCGCGGGCGAAGAATACATCGACGCAGGCGACGGCGACGATATCATTTATGCCGGCTCCGGAGACGATGGCTTCAACAACCGGGTAAACCCCGCCACGGGACAGGTCACGCAGCAGGCGGTCAGCGGGGGCGCCGGCCACGACAAGATCTATGGCGAAGATGGCAACGACGCTCTCAAGGGCCAGTCCGGAAACGACTGGGTTTATGGCGGCATCGGCAACGACATCGTCGACGGCGGCGACGGGAACAACTATCTGGACGGCGGCGAAGGCAACGACGTGCTGGATTCCGAGGGGGGCATCGACGAGGCGCACGGCGGTAGCGGCAATGACAAGGTTGTTGTTGGAGCCGGGGACGATCGGGTCTTCGGAGAAGACGGCGATGACATGCTGTACGGAGAAGCCGGCAACGATACTTTGAGCGGCGGCAACAACTACGACCGGATTTTTGGCGGCGACGGGAACGACACCTTGCGCGGCGACGCCGGACAGGACGTCCTCGTCGGCGAGGCAGGAAGCGACATTCTCTGGGGCGGAACGGAATCCGATCGTTTTGTCTTCAAAGGGGCCGTAGCGCTCAGCGGCCAGGATACCGTGATGGACTTCCAGGATGGAGTCGATTTTCTCGTCATCGAGAAGCTCGGGATCAAGCAATACTCCAGTTCAGGCGCCGCGGGCACCGTCTACGCCTATGATGCCACCGGCGGCGACGTGCTGGTAAAAGGCTATGACGCCGCCGGCACGGCATTCTCCATTCTGGTGGACGATCCCAACGGCACCCTTAGTGCCGCAAACTTTTCGAGCAGCGATTTCCTTTTCGCCTGATCGATGAACGAGCGCGTCGACGTCGCGCGTCCGATGGGCGCGCGGCAAGGCGCTTCGCGTTCTACCCGTTCACGCTCCATCCTGAAAATCGGTCAGGCCCGTCATCGTTCTCCATGCTTCAATTCCTTCTCGGAAGGAAAGCGGCGCATAGTTCAGCCCGTCTATGGCCTTGGAAACATCGAGGGCCCTGAAGCCGGGCGGCGCCGCATCGATACTGCCGCCCTCGACGGCTATGAGGTGCTGTTCGGCGCCAACGGCATCGGCGACGATACGGGCGGCTTCCAGCGACGTGCAGGCCCGTCCGCTTCCCGCGTTGAAGACGCCGCCTTCGGCTCTCTCCGCAGCCTCGAGCGCCAGCGACACGACATCGTCGACATAGACGAGATCGACGGTGTATCGCCCGCCGTCCTGAATGATCAGGGAACCTCCCCTTCCAAGCGTTCGCACGAAGGTGGGCACCATCCCGGCGTCGTGCATTCCCGGACCGTAAACCGAAGCAAGGCGGAGCACCGTTACCGGCATGGCGCTGGCTTTGCCGAAGGCGAGCAGACAAATCTCCGCCGCGAGCTTGCTCGCCAGATAGTAGCTCGCCCGGTGCACGGGAAAGGCGGGGCTCGTTTCAGAAGCTGGGCCCGTTCCGGGAGCATAGACCTGCGCCGACCCGAACTGCACGAATCGGCTCACCCCTTGCAGCGCCGCTTGCATGGCAACTTCCAGTGCACCGTTGGTGTTGACCTCGAAACACCGGGAGGCCTCACGCGGATCGCTGAGATCCGCGGGAATGTGGGCGGCAAGATGAAGAACGGCGTCGGATCGACCGAGCGGCGGCAAAGGATCGCCAACCGTCCATTGCTCGACACGGAGCCCCGAGCCCTTCCGAGTTGCGATCCGCTCCGGATCACGTGCAAGCGCGGTGACCTCGTAACCACGCGACAGAGCGCGATCTATCACCCTGGCACCGACGAAGCCGGTCGCGCCGGTCACTACCAGCCGCATTGTCTTCACACCGTTTCGTCGAGTTTCGAAGAAGCCGTCACCAGTTCACCGGGCTTCACCACGGTTTCGGACCAGTGCCGCAATATCGTCACCGGGGTGATCTGCGGCTGCTCGACGGGCTCCTCGAACAGGAGATGGCGGATGCACATCTCCACCTCGTTGAAGCCCGCATGGATCCTGACCGCCGTCGTCCCGGAGAACCGAGCATTGATCTCGAAGATGCGGGGAACGCCGTCGTCCAGACGAAACTGGAAGTTCGCCGGGCCATAGGCGCCGAGGGCATCGGCAGCTTCTGCCATAGCCTTGTTCAGCGCCGGGAAAGGCTCGGCGAATGCCCTGTAGGTATTACCGTCGCGAAGGTCCCTGCGCATGACGATCGTCGCGCGGCATTTCCCGTCGAATGTCAGCGTGCCGGCAGTGTACTCGGTGGTTTCGGCACCGACATATTTCTGAATGACGATGCCGGGCTGCTCCTCGATTGCACGCATCAGTTGCTCGCGGTTGCGAACGACGCTGAAACCGATCGAACGCGCCCCCACTCTCGGCTTGACGATGAGCGGAAATCCGCACTCCTCAATCAGAGCGTCTTCGTCGCCCGGCAGACAGGAGGGAACATATCCCAGGCCGCGCTCGCGAAAGAACTCGGAGGTGAGCCACTTGTCGTTCGCGATCGACACCACCCGCGGCGAGCTGATGATCACCTTGGTTGCGTAGGTTCTCTCGATCGCATCCCTGTTCGCGGCGAGGATCGGAAGTTCGACGTCGGTCCCCGGAATGAGGACTTCGGGCCGTTCGGCACGCAGGAGTTCCCCAAGCCGGTCCAGATATGAAGGGTCCTTGGCCATCGGCACGAGATAGGCGGCATCCCCCCAGTACAGCCCTGCCGAGAGCGGGCTCGGGTCCCCCACAATGATCCTCGCATTCAAAGTCGAGCGCCGCAGGGCGCGAATGATGCCTTGCCCGAGCAAGGCACCCGCCCCGGTTATAAAGACCTTCATGACTGCCCTGCTCCCAGTTCGAGTAGCTGATCTCTGCAATGACCCAATTCGCTCAGCCGATGCGCATCGGAACCGATCGAAACGAACGGGTTTACTTCTTCGCACAGCGCGAGGAACGCCGGCATGTCGACGAGGTAGGAGGAGTTGATCTCGATCGCGATCTGCCGTTCGAGGGTCGCCGTCATCATGTCGCGGAAACGGGCTTCCGGAAAACGACCGTGCCGTCTCAGGCTCATTCCGCCCGGATGCGCCAGGACGTCGATGGGCGCGTTTTTGACCATGCCCATCGACAGGCGGAATTCGAGATCCGCCGTTTCCTCATAAGAAAGCTGCTTGAAGTCCAGATATCCGCCGCGGCCATCCGGGAACCTGTGAACGACGCCGAGAACGATGTCGCACCGATCCAGGACATCTTGGGACACATCCAGCCTGCCGTCCTCGTCCATGGCTTTCGTCTCGCAACCGACATAGACGCTGATATCGTCAAAACCACGCGCGGCAGAAAGGACTTCCTCCCTGAACCGGGGGAACCATGTCGTGTCTTCGCGCACGTGCTCAGTGAACGCCAACGCCGCGAGACCGCGTTCCTTGGCCGTTTGCAGGATTTCGAGCGCAGTCGCCTGCCCGTCGGTCCAACTCGTGTGGACCTGCAGCTCCACATTCAATCGCGCTCGGCTGAGATCCCTGTACCGGTGGAACACGGGCCTGCTAGTGCATATCGATTCCTGCCCGTTCATGCTTCTAATCTGCCTCTTACAAGAGCTCCCGGCGGACAACGTGCTGTTCACGTCAGCGCATGAGCCGCCCCAACGCCCTCGGCAGCCGTTAAATGGACCGGGGACATATCCGCCCAGGCGATGAAGTGCGGATTTGCGAAGTCGCTGTCCTCGTCCTGCATCGTCTTGCCGTAGAGCAGGCGCGAGCCGTCCAAACGTACCACCGATCCGCCCGCGGCCCTCAGCACCGCGTCCCCGGCCGCCGTATCCCACTCCATCGTGCGGCCGAAACGCGGATAGACGTCCGCCTTGCCCTCCGCCAGCAGGCAAAATTTGAGCGACGAGCCGACGGACGCATAGTTCATGACGCCGTGCCCGGTGAGAAAAGCCTCGGTTTCGGAACTGTTGTGCGAGCGGCTGGCAACCGCCGTCAGTTCCGCACCCCGCATCCGCACGCGGATCGGCTGGCGGTGTTCGAGCGCCCAGAGCTTGTCGAGCAGAAGCTTCTCCGCCCTGCCCCCATCGGCGACATAAGCGCAACGCTGCGCCGGTGCGTAGACGATCCCGGCAACCGGAACATTGCCCTTGATGAGGGCAATGTTGACGGTAAAGTCGCTTCGGCGGTTGATGAACTCCTTCGTACCGTCGAGCGGATCGACGAGAAAGAACGAGCCACCGCTTATATCAGGGACGCGGCCCGAGCAGACAGACTCCTCGGCGACGACGGGGATCCCCGGAAACGCCACGGCAAGCCGCTCAAGGATGATCGCTTCGGCTCGCTCGTCGGCTTCGGTGACGGGCGATTGATCATCCTTGTAGCAGACCTCGGGACCGGCGTCGTAGACCTCGAGAATGGCCGCACCCGCTTCAAGCGCTATGTGCTCGAATATTTGGCAAAGCGGCGTCATTTGCCCTCCATCCTGCGGTCGAGGAATTCCTCAATCGCGAGCGCCAGGTCGGTCGGTTCATAGCCGACGGTGCGGATATGAAGTTCCGGGTTTTCCGGGGTCTCATAAGGCGAGGATACGCCGGTGAAGTTTGCGATCTTGCCTGCGAGAGCTTTCTCATAGAGCCCCTTCGGATCCCGGCGCGCACACTCTTCGATCGGAGTGTCCACGAAGATCTCGATGAACTCGCCATCATCCATCAATTCCCGCGCCATTCGCCGCTCGTCCCGGAACGGTGAGATGAAGGAGACGAGAACGATGAGACCGGCATCCGCCATGAGCTTCGCCACCTCCGCCACGCGGCGGATGTTCTCCACCCGGTCCTCTTCGGTGAAGCCGAGGTCCCGGTTGAGGCCGTGACGCACATTGTCGCCGTCGAGCAGATAGGTATGCTTGCCCTGAGCGTGGAGAATCCTGTCCAGCTCGTTCGCAATGGTCGATTTACCGGAGCCCGAAAGCCCGGTGAACCAGAGAACGGCAGGAAGCTGGTTCTTCATGGCGCTGCGCGCGACCTTGTTCACCTCGAGCGCATGCCAGTGGACGTTATCGGCACGCCGGAGTGGAAAGTCGATCAGCCCCGCGCCGACGGTCGCATTCGTGACCCGGTCGACGATGATGAAATTGCCTGTGGCTCGATTGTCCGTATAGGCGTCGAAAGCGATCGGCGTTTGCGTCGAGATGTTGCAGACGCCGACTTCATTCATCTGCAGCGATTTCGCGGCCTCGCGCACGAAGCTGTTGATGTTGACCTGATGCTTGAGCGCGGTGACCGTCGCACTGACGCTGTCCGTCTCCGTTCTCAATATATAGCTTCGTCCGGGCATCATCGGGCTCGCATCGAACCAGATCACATGCGCCTGGAACTGATCCGCCACAAACGGCCGGGCGCCGGGGGCGACGAGCATATTGCCGCGCGAAGCATCCACCTCGTCGGAAAGGACGAGCGTTACGGCCTCGCCCTCGCCTGCCGTCGCAAGGTCCCCGTCATAGGTCACGATCGCCTTGACCGAGGTACGCTGTCCGGTTTTTGCGACGACGACCGGATCGCCGACGGAAATTCTGCCGCAGGAGATCTGACCCGCATAGCCGCGGAAATCAGCATTTGGACGCATCACCATCTGAACCGGGAAACGGAAAGGCTTGGCCTGGTCCATGGGCTCGAGCTCTACCGTTTCCAGATATTCGAGCAGCGCCGCCCCTCTGTACCAAGGTGTATTGGGTGAAGC
>NZ_VITA01000024.1 GCF_007827695.1 Sinorhizobium medicae
GCGCTTGCCCGCAAATTGCTCGCCATCGCAAACGCCATCATCAGGGACAAAACAACCTTCCGACGAACCACCTGACAAACACAGTTGCCAGCCAGTCCAAAGCGTTGGGCTGGAAAACCCTTCCTGATCAGCCTAGCAACCGGGCGAGAAATATCACGTAAACGGCATAGCCCGCATTGGCGAGAATGAGGCAGAGGCAGGCGAAGGAGCCGAGATCCTTGGCGTTCCTGCCCATCTCGGAGATCTCCGGCGAGACGCGATCGACGATCTCCTCAATCGCGGTATTAATCGCTTCGAAGGCCATCATCAGCAGAAACAGGATCGCCATGGCGACATATTGGAACAGGTTCGCGCCGACGGTCGCGAACGCGGCCATCGCGACGGCAAAGGCGATGAGTTCGTGGCGGAATGCCGCCTCTCCGATCAGACGCCTGGCACCGCCGAAGGAGTAGCTGGCCGCAGCAAACAGGTGCCGAAATCCGGTATGCTTGGTAACCGGCCCGGCAGCGCCTTTGCGGGGGTTGGTGTTCTTGGCGTCCATTTCGTCTCGCGAGTTGAGAAAGCGAACAGCTTCGACGTTCCGATTAAGGCGAATCCAAGGCGGCACCATGAGGATAGCATGCAGGCCGGGCAATCGACAGCAAACGGGTAACGCGTCTCGGGCCTACTCCCTATGCTACACCTTGTTACTGACGCCAGCCTGCGCAAAGGTCGCCATGCCGCTGTGGCACGCCGCCGCCGCTTTGACGATACCCGCTGCAAGGGCCGCACCTGTGCCTTCGCCAAGCCGCATCCCGAGGGCCAGGAGCGGGGTCTTGCCGAGCTTCTCGATCGCGCGCATGTGGCCGGGCTCACTTGAAACGTGCCCGATGAGGCAATGGTCGAGCGCGGCCGGATTGGCGGCCTTGAGGATCGCCGCGGCTGCGGTTGCGACATAACCGTCGATGATGACGGGTACCTTTTGCATGCGCGCCGCGAGAATGGCGCCCGCCATGGCCGCGATTTCGCGGCCGCCAAGCCGGCGCATGACTTCCAGCGGATCGGACAAGTGGTCGCGGTGCAGTGCCACGGCCTTTTTCACCGCCGCAATCTTGCGCTTGAGAACCTCTCCTTCCGAGCCGGTTCCCGGCCCCACCCATTCCTCGGCAGTGCCGCCGTAAAGGCCGAGATTGATGGCTGCTGCGATCGTTGTATTGCCAATTCCCATCTCGCCGATGCAAAGCAGGTCCGTGCCGCCGGCGATGGCCTCCATGCCGAAGGCCATGGTAGCGGCGCAATCACGCTCGGACAGAGCGGGTTCTTCGGTGATATCGCCGGTCGGGTAATCAAGGGCCAGATCGAAGACTTTGAGGCCGAGATCATGCGCTACGCAGATCTGGTTGATGGCAGCCCCACCGGCGGCGAAGTTCTCGACCATCTGCGCGGTGACCGAAGCCGGAAACGGCGTCACTCCCTGACGGGTCACGCCGTGGTTGCCGGCGAAAATCGCCACGAGCGGCCTGTTGACGGCCGGCGGGCGGCCCGTCCAGGCGGCAAGCCAGAATGCGATTTCCTCCAGGCGCCCCAGTGCGCCGGGCGGCTTCGTCAATTGCCCGTCCCGCTCGCGTGCGGCAACGAGTGCCGCCGTATCGGGGCCAGGCAGGTTGCGCAGTAACGCGCGAAAATCATCAAACGGCAGGCCGCTGGCGCTCATGGACAATCCTTGCGATGTGAACTCGTTCCGGGCTCGTCATAGAGCGTGAGGGCGCGTGCGGCAACGGCATTTGCGCCATTTGCCGTCGTCTCGCATGATCTCGGGAATGCCCGGCGATTCGGGATGCGGGAGACGAGATGACGGAAATTCGAGAGTTCTGGGACGACGTCGCACGGTCGGTCGCCTTCTTGAGCCGCATCCCCGTGCCGGATCGGCATTTCCGCGGCCATGACGGCGGACTCGGCCGCGCCGTGCGCGCCTTCCCGCTTGCGGGCATTCTGATCGCCCTCCCCGCCGCCGTGACGGCGGTCCTTCTGGGCGCTATTCACGCGAGCTCGCTCTTCACCGCCTTCTTGATCGTCGCCGCCCAGGCGACGGTCACGGGCGCCTTGCACGAGGACGGCCTTGCGGACACGGCCGATGGTTTCGGCGGCGGGCGCGACCGCGAAAGCGCGCTGGAGATCATGAAAGACAGCCGGATCGGCACCTATGGCGCGGTCGCCCTTATTCTTTCCTTCGGAATTCGCGTCTCGGCTCTTGCCGCCTTTCTGCCGCTGCTGACGCCGACAGGCGGCGGAGTTGCGCTGCTTGCTACCGCCGCGCTCAGCCGCGCCGCGATGGTCTGGCACTGGTCCCGCCTCCCGCCTGCCCGCCGCGACGGTGTGGCCGCGGCTGCGGGGGCTCCCGAGGCGCCAGCGACGTCAGTGGCACTCGGCTCCGGGGTCATCCTCGCCCTTGTGCTGTTCTTTCTGTCCGGCATCCCGACCGTCGCCGTCCTGCTTTCGTTCGGTGCCTTCGTGCTTGCCGTCCTCAGCTTTACCCGGATCGCATCACGCAAGCTCGGCGGCCATACCGGCGACACCATCGGCGCCACCCAGCAACTGACGGAAGTCGCCGTTCTGGGCGCTCTTGCACTGGCGATCTGAAAGGCCGATATATTCAACGAAACAGAGCAGAGCATTATCCGGACCATGGAATCTCCCTGCATTCTAGTCTGCACGATCGACGACAGGACCGGTTACTGTTTCGGCTGCGGCCGCACGCGCGACGAAATCGGCTCCTGGACACTGTATTCCGACGCCGAACGGCACGGCATCATGCAGGCCCTGCCGGCGCGACTGGAAACCGTCGAGCGTAAACCGCGGCGGGAAACGCGTCGGACTCGTATCGCGCGGGAACGAAACGGCGCATGAACCGGCTGATTCTCCTCCTGGCAATTCTCGGCATCGGCCTCGTGCTCCTGATCCTCAATCACGATTCCGGCCGGACGTTCGGCATGAACAATGACGATTTCGGGCAGCTCGTGGCTCTCGGCGCCCTTGCCACGCTTTTTGCGGCCGGCATTGTCAGAAGCCGCCGCACGCTCGGCGAGGGATTGACCCAGATTGCGATCTGGATCCTGATCGCGGTGGTTCTGGTTGGGATTTACGTCTACCGGTTTGACCTTCGGTCCGTTGGCGAACGGGTGCTGGCCGGCCTTATGCCTGGCCGCGCGATGGTCATCACCGACAGCGAGGGCCAGCAGGAGGTGGTGCTTCACAAGCGGATCGACGGCCACTTCGCCGCAGATGCGACGATCAACGGGCACGACGTCAGCATGCTTGTAGACACCGGCGCGAGCAGCATCGTGCTTACCCATGAAGACGCTGCGAAGGTCGGTATCGACGTCGCAGGTCTCGGCTACACGATAACTGTCATGACCGCGAACGGACCGGCGCTCGCCGCCCCGGTCACCCTGCCGGAGATCGCCATAGGGCCGATCCGGCGGACGAATATTCGCGGCATGGTCGCGGCCGAAGGGCGGCTTGACAGCAGCCTGCTCGGCATGAGTTTTCTGTCGACGCTCGATTTCCTGCAGATGCGCAGCGACGAACTGCGGCTCAGGGATTAGCGCGTAGTCAACTGCGCAGCTTGTATCCGGTGCGAAAAATCCACGTCAGAGCGGACATACACAGAGCGAGAAAGACGAGGATGATCGCCGCGCTGGCGAGCGGATTGACGTCGGAAATCTCGAAGAAGCTCCAGCGAAATCCACTGATCAGATAGAGAACCGGATTGAAGTGGCTTACTGCCCGCCAGAATGGCGGCAGCATATCGATCGAGTAGAAGCTGCCGCCGAGAAAGACGAGCGGCGGAATCACCAGCATCGGGATGAGATTCAACTGCTCGAAGTCCTTCGCCCATATGCCGATGAGGAAGCCAAACAGGCTGAAGGTCACCGCGGTCAGAACAAAGAAGAAGAGCATCACGAAGGGATGGGCGATGCTGAGATCCACGAACAGCGAGGCGGTGATGAGGATGATCGTACCGATCATCAATCCCTTCGTGGCCGCCGCCCCGACATAACCGAGCACGATTTCCAGCATGGATATCGGTGACGAAAGCACCTCATAGATGGTGCCCGTGAATTTCGGGAAATAGATGCCGAAGGAACCGTTGCCGATGCATTGGGTCAACAAGGTCAGCATCATGAGACCGGGCGTGATGAAGGCGCCGTAAGAAATTCCGTCTATCTCCTGGATGCGCGTGCCGATGGCAGCACCAAAGACGATGAAGTAAAGCGAGGTGGAGATGACCGGCGACACCACGCTTTGAAGGAGCGTGCGTCGCGTGCGCGCCATTTCGAAGAAATAGATCGATTTGACTGCCTCGATGTTCATCGCCCCGCCTCCACGATTTCAACGAAGATATCCTCGAGCGAACTCTGTCTCGTGGAAATGTCTTTGAGCCTCAAGCCCGCCTCGGCCATTGCTGCGAGCAGCGCCGTGATTCCCGTCCGTTCCGCGCTCGTGTCGTATTCATAGATCAGACGCTCGCCATCGCCTTCGAGCCGCAAATCGTAGGAAGCGAGCGAATCGGGCACAGTCTCAAGCGGCTGAGTAAGATCTACGCGCAACTGCTTGCGTCCGAGTTTCGTCATCAGCGCCTTCTTATCCTCTACCAGTAGTATTTCGCCGCTGTTGATCACGGCGATCCGGTCGGCGATCTCCTCGGCTTCTTCGATATAATGCGTCGTGAGAATGATGGTCACGCCCGAGGCGCGCAGCCGTTCGACCACCTCCCACATGCTCTTTCGCAGACTGACGTCGACGCCCGCCGTCGGCTCGTCGAGGAACAGGACGCGCGGCTCGTGGGAGAGCGCCTTGGCAATCAGCACGCGCCGCTTCATGCCGCCCGAAAGCTCGCGCAGCGTGCTGTCCTTCTTGCTCCAGAGCGACAGGTCCTTCAGCACCTTTTCGATATGCTCAGGGTCCGGCTTCTTGCCATGAAGCCCGCGTGAGAAGGTAACCGTGTTCCATACCGTCTCGAAGGCATCGGTTGTCAGTTCCTGCGGCACCAGGCCGATCATCGCCCGCGTCTGGCGAAAATCGCGCACCACGTCGTGACCGCCGACGGTAACTTTGCCGCCCGTCGCATTGACGATACCGCAGACAATGGAGATGAGCGTCGTCTTGCCAGCGCCGTTCGGACCAAGAAGCGCGAGAATCTCACCCTCTTCGATATCGAGGCTGACGCCCTTCAGAGCCTCGAAACCCGAGGCATAGGTTTTCGAAAGATTGGAGACGGAAACGATTGGCGCCATGAAACATATCCGGGAAAAGGTACAAAGTCGGCAGGGTGCTGCTCTATATGGGCCGATTCACACGGATTTGCAGCCCGTCCGATCCAAATTTAGGTTGACACTTTGTCAACGGAGCTGCCTCGGCGGCCTTTTCCGGTGCCGGAAAAGGCCCAGCGGAGGTCGGGGGGACCGCTCATCGGCCGCCCCCCTGGCGGCAGAAAATCTCATATAGCGCCGTGACCAGCCTCACGGCTTTGTCCTCGGCGAGCCGATAGAATATCTGTTTCGCGTCGCGTCGCGTCGCCACGATGCCGGCCTCTCGCAGCACCGTCAATTGTTGCGACAAGGACGGTTGTCGGATACCGAGCATCTCTTCCAACTGCCCGACCGAGTGTTCGCCTTCGATAAGGGTGCACAGGATCATCAGCCGGTTCTCGTTTGCAACCGCCTTGAGCAGTGCCGCGGCCTCGTCGGCCCGCTCTCTCATGCAAGGGCGAATGTTCCGGAATTTGGTAATCGTTCCCATGACAGGACCTCAGCCCCACGCCGCTCCCTTGAGCGCGTTCAGTGGAAACTTCAGGTAACGGGCGCCGTTGGCCTCCGGTTCCGGCAGGCGGCCGCCGCAAATGTTGACCTGCAGCGCGTGAAGGATCAGCTTGGGCATCGGCAGCGTCCTGTCACGCGCCTCGCGCAACGCGACGAAAGCCTCTTCGGTCATGCCGACAACATGGGAATTGCGGCTCTTCTCCTCGTACACCGTGCTTTCCCACCGCGGCTCTCGCCCGTTCGGCCGATAGTCATGACCGGTGAAGATCCGGGTTTCATCCGGCAATGCGAGAATGGTATTTATGGAGCGCCACAATTGCCGGGCGTCTCCTCCGGGGAAATCGGCACGCGCGGTGCCGCTGTCCGGCATGAAGATCGTATCGTGCACGAACGCCGCATCGCCGATGACATAGGTTATCGAAGCAAGCGTGTGGCCCGGTGAGTAGATCACGCGACCTTCGAGCGAACCGAGGGAAAACTGCTCTCCGTCCGCAAAAAGATGATCCCATTGCGAGCCATCCGTTGCAAGCTCCGGCCAGTTGTAGATCCCTTTCCAGAGGTTCTGGACGCGGACCACCTCGCAGCCGATACCGGTCGGCGCCCGCGTCATTTCCTTCAAATATGCGGCAGCAGAAAAATGGTCCGCATGGGGATGAGTGTCGAGGATCCACTCGACCGTCAGCTCGTTCCTTTTGACATGATCGAGGATGAGCTCCGCCTGCCGGGTCTCGATCGATCCCGACTTCTCGTCGAAATCGAGCACCGGGTCGATGATCGCACAGCGCCTCGTCACCGGATCTGCAACGACGTATTGGATGCTTCCCGAGCGCGCTTCATAGAAGCCTTTGACGCTTGGTCGTGCCGCTGCATCTGCAGCCATGATCGGTCTCCATTATAAGTATACGATAAAATATAATGAATGTCGTTTTTGCTGCTAAGTTTCGTCTATCCGGCCATTGTCCGGCCACGAAACGAAATCCTAGCGCACCGCTCCACTAACGGCTAACACCTAATCTGGCCTGCCGGTCCTCACCTCGGCCCGCCTAGTCGCAATGCCGGTAACCGGTTTTGCGCGTCCTTAAATCGAAGTGGAAATGATCCTTGTGGAAAGGATCGCTTCCAGGACCAAGGACCGTATTGAAATACTTGCAGCTATCGGAGCGTACGGCCTTCAACAGGCCCCTCTCGCGAAAGGCGAAGAGACCTTTCCGGCGGACATCGATTTCCTTGCCGTTCTTCAGCACGAATTTGCCGACATCGATCGCATTTCCGCGCGAATGTTCCGACATGGGATTACCGCGCCGGGAGTTCATCGTCCGGCAGGAATAGCCGCCGAGCGGCTTGATCGTCTTCACTCCCGACCAGTAACGGTAGCGCGACGATGGCGCGAGCTCGTACTTCACCCATTTGGCGAATGCTTCGGTCACCTGGCAGTTGAGCTTCACCGCGGGCTTGACGGCGATATCGCCGGAAAGGCCGCTGAGTTCGATCGGGTAATCGATACCGCAGGACGGTCCGTTGTAGATTTGCGGTACGTCACGGAATATGACGCCGAGCTGTTTCAACCGTTGCCGGCAGGCGACCTCCGGACCCGGCATTGCGCCGGCATGTGACGGCGCGGAAAGCGGGCTGCGGGCGCGGGGTATGAAAGCGACCTGCTGTGATTCCTCGGCAGGCGCCGACCGTTGCGGCGCGAGAGCGCGCCCACTTTTGGCTTCCACGGCCGAATTCTTTGCCGGTGTCAGAGGCGGCAGGTCGGGATCGAAGCCGGGGTTCGTCTCGACCGCCGGTGCTGCCGGCTCCGGCGTTCCGGCAAGCTGGCGGACATCGCCCTCGCCGATTCCGGCCACGACCGGCTGCGTTGTATTCCCTTCCGCGATTTCACGCGACTGCTCCTGCGCCAGCCCAACGACAGGTTCGACGCCAAGCATGGCGTCCATGTTCACACCTTCGGGCGGAACTGCGCTGCTGGCCGCCGGCGTAACAGAGGTCTGACTGGCTATCGCGACGGGTCCTTCAGCGGGATAGGCAGCAACCTTCTGCTCCGGCATCGCAACCGGGGCCGGGCTGATTGCGCCGACACGGGCGCCCCCGTCGATTCTAGCCGGGGGTGCAAGCACGTCCGTGGTGCAGGCAACGAGCGGAATGGACAATAGCAGCGCCGCCAGGGGACGATGGAGAAGAGAAACATACGCCATACTGATTGCCGCCTTCATCCATGACAAAGCTCCCGCCTTGTCGCTCCGCCGCCTGCCCAAAGCCGAGAGTGACCGTGCGAGATGTCGCCAAGCGGGCGCGCGGTCGACAAAGTCGGCTTCGCGAAGCAATTTAAGCAAACGTGGTAAATGAAGCCTTTCCGGCATCGCCCAAATCGGGAATGCAAAAGACAAGGCCCGCATCCTCGCGAATGCGGACCTCGGCTTTGAGAGCCTTTCCGAATTTCAGGAATCGATCACGTTCATGTTCTTAAGGTCGATCCGACCCGACAACATCGTGATCTATCGGCATTCGCCCGGATGGATCACGCGGAAACCATCCGCTCCTGCCTCGCAGGCATTCGGGAACGTTCTCGTACCCCTGCCACGCTGGCCGCAGACCGGTGCGAATTCCCGCGTGCAGAACTGCGGCTGCTGCGGGCGGTCATCCTCCCGGCGGCATTCGCCGGGGGCGACGACGCGGAAACCTTCGGCACGCGCAATGCACGAATTCGGGAAGGTCTGCCTTCTCGGGCCGCGCTGGCCGCAAACCGGAGAAAACTCACGCGTGCAGACCTGCTCCTCCGGCGGACGAGAGGCCGGCCGGCATTCGCCCCGATGGACGATGCGGAAGCCATCTGCGCGTGCCTGGCAGGCATTGGGGAAGGTCCGCGTGCGATTGCCGCGTTCGCCGCAGACCGGCGCAAACTCCATCGTGCACATTTGCGGGCCCGGCGGGCCGATCGGCCCGGGGCCGGGGCGCTCGTCGACGACAACGGTGCAGGCCGAAAGGAACCCCGCGGCGAGCACGAAAAGGGCGGCCGACTTCATGATCAAACGCTTTAAAGGCAACACGGCACTCTCCTTTGAACGGCATCTCGTTGGCCTGAGCGGTGTGCGAAAGCCCATCCTCCCGTCGGCTCATCTCGCCTGTTTTCGGCCATGCGTCAACTCCCGCGAGATGCGCATTCTTCACATACCACCGATAGGAGCAGGCATACCCCCCGCCTTATCGATCGGGCGAGGAGCCCGCGCGTCTTTCGACGCCGGGCTCCTCAACGATACAATGCTGATGGGGCGTTAGGCTGCTCTGCCATATGCCGGCTGCGCGCCCTCCTGCAGCCGGAACTGTCCGAGCAGCGCCTTCAACTCGCGGCTTTCCTGCGCCAGCGTCTGGCTTGCCGCGGTCGTCTCCTCGACCATGGCCGCATTCTGCTGCGTCATCTGATCCATGCTGTTGACGGCTGTGTTTACCTCCTGCAGTCCGGTTGCCTGTTCCCGAGCCGCGGTTGCGATGGAAGCCACCTGTTCATTGACGCGGTTGACCAGGGACTCGATCTCCATCAGCGCGTCGCCCGTCGAGCGGACGAGTTCGACGCCGGCACCGACCTCCTTGACCGAAGTGGCTATCAGGTCCTTGATTTCCTTTGCCGCGCCGGCCGAGCGTTGTGCGAGCTCGCGAACCTCCTGGGCAACGACCGCGAAGCCGCGTCCGGCTTCCCCTGCCCGCGCCGCCTCGACGCCTGCATTGAGCGCGAGCAGGTTCGTCTGGAAGGCGATCTCGTCGATCACCCCGATGATCTGGCTGATCCGGCTGGACGACGCTTCGATCCGCCCCATGGCATCGATCGCATTGCGGACGATGCCGCCGGATTTCGCGGCACTCGCCTTCGTCTCGTCTACCATGTCGCGCGCTTCATGGGCGCGGTCCGACGCATGGCGTACGGTGGAGGTTATCTCATCAAGTGCGGCTGCCGTTTCCTCAAGAGCCGCCGCCTGCTGCTCCGTACGGCGCGACAGGTTGTTGGCCGCTTCCGAGATATCGGCGGCGCTGCCATGGACGATTTCGGTCGATTGGGAGATCGCGCCAATGACGTCGCGAAGCGCCGCGGCGGCCGTGTTGAAGTCGTCCTTGAGCTTGGTGTATTCCGGCGCGATCCGCGCGACCTCGGCGGTCAGGTCGCCGCTTGCCAGCCGCTCCAGAGCCGCCCCGAGTGTCTCCATCGCCTCGGCCTGGATCGCGGCAGTCTTTCGCTGGAGCTCTTCATTGCCGCGCCGTTCGGAATCCAGA
This sequence comes from Sinorhizobium medicae, assembly GCF_007827695.1. Lineage (GTDB taxonomy): Bacteria > Pseudomonadota > Alphaproteobacteria > Rhizobiales > Rhizobiaceae > Sinorhizobium > Sinorhizobium medicae. The sequence goes on from NZ_VITA01000024.1 coordinate 10,068, forward strand.
CGGTCCTGCTGTTCCGCCTCGCGCGAACGAAGCTCTAATCGCTCCTTGACCGAGTCGCGCAACACGACCAGCACCTTCGCCATCTGCCCGATCTCGTCGGCGCGATCGGTTTCCGGAACATCCAGGGAAAGGTTCTCGTCCGCGATCGCCCGCATCGAGATCTTCAGCTTTTCGATGGGCCGGACCACGCTGCGCACGATAGCCAATGCCGCCATGAGGATCGCAAGCGCGGCCGCGGCCAGAATGCCGGCCATCTGCCATGCGCGCTCGCGGAACATGGCGGCGAGATCGTCGGCGTAAACACCGGTACCGACCACCCATCCCCAGGGCTCGAAACCGGCCACATGCGAATACTTAAGCACAGGCTCGTCCGCGCCGGGCTTCGGCCAGTAATAGTCGACGAAGCCCTTTCCATGTGCTTCAACCGTCTTCACGAACTCAACGAACAGGAACTTGCCGTTTGGATCCTTGTTCTGCGTCAGGTCGGCGCCATCGAGTTCAGGTTTAATGGGATGCATCACCATTGTCGGATGCATATCGTTCACCCAGAAATAGCCGCTTTCCTGATAGCGCATAGCCCTGACCGCCTCCAGGGCGCGGCTCTGTGCTTCTTTGCGCGACACCCTTCCGGCCTTTTCCTGGCCGTGATAGGCATTGAACACTGTGATTGCGTTCTCGTTCATCGCCGCGAGCATGGCCTTCCGCTCGGCGACCAGCCTGTCCTGCGCCTGAACCAGTCCGAAGGTCAGCGCCGCCGCCATCGTCAGCAGCGCAAACGCCACCAGCGCGTAAAGACGCGCCGAAATCCGAATTCTTCTCATCCCCTGCCTCCATTCCGAGGCGTGCAGATTATAAGTAGCTATTTGCAAAGCTCCTAACAAACGATCACTAGATTTGAGGATGCTCGAATTAACGAAGAAACCACCACGCGCCCTGCCTTCACGTTTCAGCGTGGAATTGTTCCGAGTGCCCTTTGCTCGCGCCGGAGCGGTGCGCTAAAGCTTTTGTCGCAACAGGGAGACAGGGCCGAATGACCGCAGCGAACAAGCCGAACGGCGAACTGACCTTGCGCACGCTCGCAATGCCCGGGGACGCCAATGCCGCCGGCGACATCTTCGGCGGCTGGGTCATGGCGCAGATGGACCTTTCCTGCGGCATACGGGCCGCCGAACGCGCCAGGGGGCGCGTGGTGACTGCGGCCGTGAAGGAAATGGCCTTTGCGTTGCCGGTGAAGATCGGCGACACGCTCTGCATCTATACCGATATCATCAAGGTCGGCCGGACGTCGATGACGCTGAAGGTCGAGGCTTGGGCACAGCGTTACCTCTCGCAGGTCATGGACAAGGTCACGGATGCGATCTTCGTGATGGTCGCGCTCGACTCGTCCGGCAAGCCGACGCCGGTTCCTGCCGAGGAATAGGGGCCGAGTGCATGGAGCACGTACAGCCCGATCCAGCGATCTTTTCTCATATTCGCGTCGTCATGGGCATGGTGATCAGCCTGTCGCTCGCGCGGCTCCTCAGCGGCATCGCGCTTTTCGTACAGCATCCGGGCAAGACGAAGGTCTACTGGATCCATCTCGGCTGGGTGCTGTTCATGTTCGTCTTCCTCGTCCATTTTTGGTGGTGGGAATATCACCTGCATTCGCTGGCGGTGATCGACGTAAGCGTCTACCTGTTCGTCATTCTTTATTGCTGCGTCTTCTTTCTGCTCTGCGTATTCCTCTTCCCGACGACCCTCGACGACTATAGCGGCTACGAACATTATTTCATGTCCAGGCGAGCCTGGTTCTTTGGCTTTCTCGCCCTCGCATTTGCTGTAGACCTCATCGACACCGCCCTGAAGGGCAAGGCCTATTTCCATTCGTTCGGTGTGGAATATCCGCTGCGCAACGCGGCCTATATCGCCCTCTGCGTCATTGCCGCGGCGACACCGAACCGCCGTTTCCATGCAATCTTTCTGGTGGGCGCCGTTCTCTACCAGCTCACATGGATGTATCGCGCCTTCGACCTCCTCGATTAAGATACTAAGTGCGGAATTGCCCCTTCACGGAGATGTCTCATCCCTTGAAAATGAAGGACGCCCCGAGTGCGATCAGCGCGAATCCGATGAGCTGATGCCAGCCGATCGGCTCCTTCAGCCAGAAAATCGAGAAGAGGACGAAAATCGTGAGCGTGATCACCTCCTGCATCGTCTTCAGCTGCGCCGCCGAATAAACCGCGTGCCCGATCCGGTTCGCCGGCACTGCCAACCAATATTCGAAGAAGGCGATCCCCCAGCTTGCGACGATGACGATATAGAGCGGCGACGAAGTGAACTTGAGGTGGCCATACCAGGCGAAGGTCATGAAGACATTGGAGAGCAGCAGCAGGACGATGGGCCAGACATAGGCGGGGTTGACGGCAAATGGCATCGGAAACCTCGGGAGAGCGCGAATCAATAGCTGAGAATGACCACGGGAAATATCGGCCGCAAGAGCTTCGATGGCCACTACCACGTCTTCGACCTGCCGAAAAACCGGCCGTCACGTTTCCCTTTTGTACTCGTTCCCCCTTCACTTTCGACCTGACTCTGTCCATATTCCCGGCATGGCCCGATCACCAAAAAACGCACCGAAGAAATCCCCCGCACCCGACGGTTTCGAAGAAGCACCGCAGGCGCCGCTTTCCGGCACGCCGCTCTCCGGCAACGTCTCCGACTGGGTGAAGCAGCTCGAGTCGGAGGCGGAAGCGAGCACTTTCGAAAGCCGGCGCGAAGTTGCCTCCAAGGCCGGCAGGCATCGGAAGAAGGTGGAGATCTCCGCGTCGAAATCCGCCCGCGGCACATCGATGGGCGGAACGACCGATCCGAAAACGCGCGCGGCTGCCGGGCTCAATCCGGTGGCCGGCCTCGATGTGTCGCTGGAGGATGCGGACAAGCTTACCTCGGGCTCCGGCGTCACGGCCACCGTGGAGGCGCTTGCGAAGCTGATCGAAAGTGGCAATCCGCTTTTCAAGGACGGCAAGCTCTGGACGCCGCACCGCCCAGCCCGGCCCGACAAGTCTGAAGGTGGCATCGCCATCCGGATGCAATCGGATTACGAGCCCGCCGGAGACCAGCCCACCGCGATCGCAGACCTGGTCGGCGGCCTCGCTTCGGGTGAGCGCAATCAGGTACTGCTCGGCGTCACCGGTTCGGGTAAGACGTTCACGATGGCAAAGGTCATCGAAGCCACGCAACGGCCGGCAGTCATCCTTGCGCCGAACAAGACGCTCGCAGCCCAGCTCTATTCCGAGTTCAAGAACTTCTTCCCGGATAATGCGGTCGAATATTTCGTCTCCTACTACGACTATTATCAGCCGGAGGCCTACGTTCCACGATCCGATACCTATATCGAGAAGGAATCCTCGATCAACGAGCAGATCGACCGGATGCGCCACTCGGCGACGCGTTCGCTGCTCGAGCGCGACGACGTCATCATTGTTGCCTCGGTCTCCTGCATCTACGGTATCGGTTCGGTCGAGACCTATACGGCAATGACTTTTCAGATGAGCGTCGGCGACCGGTTGGATCAGCGGCAGTTGCTCGCCGACCTCGTGGCACAGCAATACAAGCGCCGCGAAATGGATTTTCAGCGCGGCTCCTTCCGCGTTCGCGGCGACACGATCGAAATCTTCCCCGCCCACCTGGAGGATGCCGCCTGGCGCATCTCCATGTTCGGGGATGAAATCGACTCCATCACCGAGTTCGACCCGCTCACGGGCCAGAAGACCGGCGACCTCAAGTCGGTGAAGATCTACGCCAACTCGCATTATGTGACGCCGCGTCCGACGCTGAACGCGGCGATAAAGGCGATCAAGGAGGAACTGAGCCACCGTCTCGTCGAACTGGAACGTGCCGGGCGCCTTCTCGAGGCGCAGCGGCTGGAGCAGCGCACCCGATACGACATCGAAATGCTCGAAGCCACCGGCTCGTGTCAGGGCATCGAGAACTATTCGCGCTATCTCACCGGCCGAAGGCCGGGCGAGCCGCCGCCGACGCTGTTCGAGTATATTCCGGACGATGCGCTCATCTTCATCGACGAGAGCCATGTCACCATTCCGCAGATCGGCGGCATGTATCGCGGCGACTTCCGCCGCAAGGCGACGCTTGCCGAATACGGCTTCCGCCTGCCCTCCTGCATGGACAACCGGCCGCTGCGTTTCGAGGAATGGGACGCGATGCGTCCTGACACGATCGCCGTATCTGCAACGCCGGGCGCCTGGGAGATGGAGCAGTCAGGTGGCGTCTTCGCCGAGCAGGTGATCCGCCCGACCGGCCTCATCGATCCGCCGGTGGAGGTGCGCTCCGCCAAGACGCAGGTGGATGACGTGCTCGGCGAGATTCGCGAGACGGCCGCCGCGGGCTATCGCACTCTCGTCACCGTGCTCACCAAGCGCATGGCCGAGGACCTGACCGAATATCTGCACGAACAGGGCGTGCGGGTGCGCTACATGCATTCCGACATCGATACGCTGGAGCGCATCGAGATCATCCGCGACTTGCGTCTCGGCGCCTTCGACGTGTTGGTCGGCATCAACCTCCTGCGCGAAGGCCTCGACATTCCCGAATGCGGCTTCGTCGCAATTCTCGACGCCGACAAAGAGGGCTTCCTGCGCTCCGAAACTTCGCTCATCCAGACAATCGGCCGCGCCGCCCGCAACGTCGATGGCAAGGTCATCCTCTACGCCGACACGATCACGGGTTCGATGAAACGGGCGATGGAAGAGACCGGCCGTCGCCGCGAGAAACAGATGGCCTACAATGCCGAGCATGGGATCACTCCGGAATCGGTCAAGGCGAAGATCTCCGACATCCTCGACTCGGTCTACGAACGCGACCACGTTCGCGCGGACATCTCCGGGGTCGCCGGCAAGGGCTTCGCCGATGGCGGCCACCTCGTCGGCAACAATCTGCAGGCGCATCTCAACGCCCTCGAAAAGCAAATGCGCGACGCCGCAGCCGATCTCGATTTCGAGAAGGCCGCACGCCTACGCGACGAGATCAAGCGTCTCAAAGCTGCGGAATTGGCCGTGCTCGACGACCCGATGGCGCGCGAAGAGGCGAGATCGCAGGAAGGGGGCAAGCGAGGCAGCAAGGGCGCAGCGACCAGGACGGACTCCCTCCCCCCTGTGGGGAGTGTTGGGGAGGAGGCAACCACCTACTTCACCAAACCCTCGCTCGACAGCATGGGCCCGGGGACCGACACCGAGCGCCCCCTCTTCCGCAAACCCCAACTTGACGAAATGGGCCGCGACGTGGCTGTCCCTTCTCCCCGCGGGCGCGTAGAAGGCGCCCGAGACGCCGGTGCGGAACAAGGCCTGTTCAGGAAAAACACGCTCGACGAGATGACGGTCGGCCGCACCGAAAAGCCGGTTCAAGGTCAAGCTCCTGAAAAGCCCACTCTCACCCGTGCCAAGCCGGGCGTCGGCTCCTATGAGGACCCGGCGGAAGAGAAGCGGCGCAAGGGGCGGACGAAGGGTAAGACGGGGCGGCCGGGGCGCTGAATAATAACCGCCTCCGATCTTGGAGATGGCCGACGCAGGGGCGATGCACTGATCCGAGTGCCCAGGTGTGCGGCTCGCAAAAGCGTGAGTCTAACCCCTGTTTTTTAGGGATACCTCGAATTGATTAGCCCGACATAGCCGCTGAAACCAGTAGGTTTTTAGGGAACTTTTCCTCCAAATACTAATTTAGTCTCCACTAATTTAGGGAGGAAATCATGAAGACCCTGGATATATTTCTTTCGACGACCGGCCTCGCTCTGATGACGGCCGGTTTTATGACAGCGGCAACGGTTCCGGCGCGCGCCCAGAACGTCGTGGGGCCAATGCTGGTGGCTGAGCAGTGCAGTCCTCTGACGGATGCGAATTATGAGGCCTGCTGCATGGCTCAGAACAGAGCCGAAATCCTGACGGCCGAACAAATCAATCAGTGCCCGCCGCTCTCCACGGCTTCCATTGGAGGTGGCTTTTCCACGACAAACTCCGACAGCGGCCCGCGCAATCTGAACGGCGACAATGGTACCGGCGGTGGCGGTAGCGGCGGCGGCGGTGGCGGTGGCGGCGGCGGCGGTGGCGGCGGTGGCGGCGGCGGTGGTGGCGGCGATCCCGGCGGCGGCGGTGGCGGCGATCCCGGCGGCGGTGGTGGCGGCGATCCCGGCGGCGGTGGTGGCCAAGACAATGGCAAGGGTAATCAGGACCACGGCAAGGGCAACCAGGACCACGGTAAAGGTAACCAAGACGACGGGAAAGGTGACCAGGACGATGGGAAAGGTGACCAGGACGACGGCAAGGGCAATCAGGACCGCGGCCTCAAAGGTAACCAGGACGACCATCATCGCGATGACGGCAAGTCGGGTGACTAAGCAGTAAATGCATTGGATTGCCTTGAATTCATAATCACGAAGCATACCGTGTCGGCACATCCTGGCCGGCACGGCACGGCGGGATCGTTATTCCGCCGCGTGCGCCTTCGCCTCCACCGCCTCCAACTCGTAGGAGTAACCCTCGAGCATGGTGTAGGCTTGCTCGATCACTTCGATCTGGGCTTCAGTGTTCCTGATCGCCTCCACGATCGATTGGCTGCGGGCGCGCAGCATCGAGCCGAGCACATCCGTCTCGGGGCGCCTGCCGAGGCGGTCGAGATGTTTGCGAACTCGGGAACGGTGGCGCTCCAACTCCAGGATGTGGAAGCGATTTTTGACGATGTCGTCGGAGAGCTTGCGCCGCATCGCCGCAACCGGGTCGAAGCTGCCCGGTTCACGCTCGTCGAGGATGAAATCATTCACGAGCGTCTCAAGCATCATCAGGCCCTTCAGGTCCTTCGGGTCGGCAAGCTGCGGATCATAGCCGGTGTCGTCGTAGACTTTGCGGCGGACCGGATCCTTCAGGAGTTCGTAGGCTGCCTGAAGCTTGCCGAATTGGTCGGCGTCCCCCCCACGGTCGGGATGCGCGGTTTTCACCGCACGGCGATAGGCCGTTCGGATCGCCCGTTCGTCAGCGTCGCGCTCAATTCCAAGAAGGGCATAGGGATCGATCACGCCGGCCACCTGCTCATCGTCAATTTGCATATTCGTCTCCCGCATAGACCTACCGGTTCGCCGCTGCAGCAGCAAGCCCGTGAAGTGTCGAAGGGAACGCCCACGCTCAGCCCAATGCCCCGACGAAAATATGGTCTAAACGAGGCAATCCACGACATTCAGTCCGTGCAGCGACGCCGCCAGGGGCGCAGAACCCAATGGCGAGACGCATCTGAACAGGTGCAAGATCGCAAGAACTTCCCCTTGCCTTTTTCGCCGAATACTGCCACTTTTGTTTCTGTTCGGGCGTTTTCAATCCCGGAGACTGGACTTTCGCTTTGAGCCTGGCTTGCCGCCGGGACAGCCGCAAGCGGCATCGTAGACGTCTTTTCCCCGATATCGTGACCACTCGACGCCTTTCAGCGGATTCGCTGAAGACGATATGTTCGCTTCCTTCCGGGGGCGCGGACACACTACATAAAGCAACCGATGCGTGATAATGAAGCGCAGGGTTGCGGCAAAGACAGACTGAAGGAAAAGGACTTCTTCCATGGCCACCAAAGGCATCGTCAAGTTTTTCAACCAGGACAAGGGTTTTGGTTTCATCACGCCGGAAGGCGGTTCGAAGGACGTTTTCGTCCACATCACCGCTGTCCAGGCCGCAGGTCTCACCACGTTGAACGATGGCCAGGAGGTCAGCTTCGACACGGAGCCGGATCGCATGGGCAAGGGCCCGAAGGCCGTCAACCTCCAGGCTCTCTAAGCCTTCGACAGAGCTTGAAAGAACGGCGCTTCGCAAGAGGCGCCGTTTTGTATTGGAGGGCCGCCCCGAACCGAAATCCCTACTCCGCCGCCTGCCTCGCCGTGAATGCTTGGAATACTGCATCGAAGGCGGTATGGATCACCTCCGGACCCGCGTCCTTGCGAGTGGCCCTGGTCGAGAGAATCTGGCGATAACGCCGGGCGCCGGGCCAGCCCTGAAAGAGCCCGACCATATGGCGGGTGACGTGGATCAGCCGACCGCCGTTCTCGATATGCGCAGCCGCATAGTCTTCCATGACGTCGCGAACACCCGACCAGAATTCCAGCGACAGGTTGTGGTCACGATCGGAGAACCCGTCGGGATCCGTCGGCACGGCCGCGGCACCCGTCAGCGGGTGCCGGAAGTATCCATCGGCGGCCGTCAGAAGGCCACTGTCGTGATAGGCCGCCCGGCCGAGCATCACGCCATCGAGAGGAGCGCCGCTCTTGATCTCGGTCGCAGCCTTCATGGCTTCCCCTGCAGGCAACGACCGCGGATCGAGATGCGACAGCGCCTGATCCAACCCTTGAAGCCCCCCATTGATGCCAATGAAAAGACTCTCATTTTCCGCCTTCAGCCGGTGGACGAGCCCGTAATCAAGCGGAGGAATCTCGCGGTTCTCTCTCGGGCTCAGCCCCTGCAGCCAAGCCTTGCGGGCATGCACCCAAACGCCATCCGTTCCCGCATCCTTGGCGCACTTGACGAGATCGCGAAGCGCCACTTCCGGATCCTGATCGTCGACGCCGATACGGCATTTGACCGTAACCGGAATCTCGACCGCCGCCTTCATCGCCGCGATGCAGTCGGCGACCAATGCGGGCTCCTGCATCAGACAGGCGCCGAAGGTGCCGGACTGCACCCGGTCTGAAGGGCAGCCTACATTCATGTTGATTTCGTCGTAGCCGTAGGCTTCGCCTATCCTTGCAGCCTCCGCCATCTTCACCGGGTCGTTGCCGCCGAGCTGCAGCGCGACCGGATGTTCCGATGCGTCGTGGCCGAGCAGCTTTGCCCGGTCGCCGCGCAGGACCGCATCCGCGACGATCATCTCCGTATAAAGCAGGGCATGGCGCGAAAGCACGCGCGCGAAGAAGCGATAATGACGATCAGTCCAATCGATCATAGGCGCCACGGCAAAAACGGGACCATTGAAATACGCGGTTCTCTTCGCTCTTTCAGCAACTTGCGTTCTAATCTTCACGTCACATTTGCTCTCATTTTTACGCTTTCTTGCTCATTTCCCTCGTGCTAGTGCTACATTGTAGCACTTAGAGAAGGCTGTGTAGCACTCAGATGGGCACGATAACCGAGCGAAAAAGCAAGAACGGGAAGAAATCTTATACAGCGCAGATCCGCTTAAAGCGAGATAAGGTGGTCGTCCATTCGGAATCACAGACGTTCGAGCGCAAGGCAGTGGCAACCGCTTGGATAAAGAAGAGGGAAACCGAGCTAAGGGAACCGGGCGCCATCGACCGCCTGAAAGAGAATTCCACCCTCGCCCACGCCATCGATCGCTATATCAAAGAGAGCAGGAAAAAGATCGGCCGGACCAAGGCGCAGGTGCTCGCCAAGATCAAGGACGAGTTCGAAATCGCCAACATGGCATGCAAGGAAATTGAGAGCGCCGACATCGTCAAGTTCGCCACGGAGCTCTCTCACGGGCGACAGCCCCAGACGGTCGGCAACTACATTTCGCACCTGTCCAGCATTTTCGCAATCGCTCGGCCGGCGTGGAAGATCGATCTGGACTATTCGGCGATGGAGGACGCCCAGGTTGTGCTGAAGCGTCTAGGCCTGATAGCGAAATCAACGCAGCGCGACCGTCGCCCCACGCTCGAGGAGCTTGGGAAGCTGATGGAGCATTACAGCGATCGCGAGACCCGCTACGCCGCACACATTCCCATGCGCCGGCTGATCGCCTTCGCGATTTTCTCGACCCGCCGTCAGGAGGAGATTTCCCGCATCACCTGGTCCGACTATGAGGACGAAAACAAGCGCGTGCTCGTCAGGGACATGAAGAATCCAGGCGAGAAGATCGGTAACGACGTGTGGTGCGATCTACCGCCGGAAGCAATTCGCATAATCGCTGCTATGCCACGCACCAAGGTAAAAGAAATCTTCCCCTACGAGGCGAGGAGCGTCAGCGCGTCCTTTACCAGAGCGTGCAGCCTTCTTGGGATCGAGGATCTGCATTTCCACGATCTGCGTCACGAAGGCGTTTCGCGACTGTTTGAGCTTGGCTGGAATATTCCCCACGTCGCCACCGTCTCCGGCCACCGCTCCTGGAATTCGCTGAAACGCTACTCTCACATCAAGCAGCGCGGTGACAAGTACGAGGGCTGGAAGTGGTTGGACATCGTCGCCCCAGCGAAACAGTAGTGGTCCCGGAGAGCCCAATTAACGTTTTGAAAACGTTTCGGTTTTTTTCTAACGCTCGTTCCCCTATTTGTTCTCGGGTTTTCTCTCCGCGTCCCGTATCGTCTCGTGCGGGTTTTCTAATAACTGCGGCGGTCTGCCGTAGCTGGTCGGGGATTAAAATCGCGCCATCTATTTGAAATAGATTGTGTTAGTGCGCGCCTTCGATCTCGCGGCGCGCGGCATTGGCCAGAAAGGCCGAGCGGGTCAGAGAGCGATCCTTCGCCGCCTCGTCGATTGCCCTGAGCAGACCGCGTTCGAAGGTGACGTTGACGCGCACAACAGCCGGGTGTAACTCCGGTCGGGCTACGCCCTCCCTTGTTCACACCCCCGCCGCCGAGTCTCATCCTGATTGACGCTGAGTCTCACCTTGGTTGTCCGCGCAATCAATTGTTCCCTTCAAGCGGCAGTGACCAGAGAAAATCTACCTTTGTGCTGTTTCGAAAGATGGGATCATTTGCAGGCGCAGCCCCCCTTGTGATGGGAAGGAAAGTGGCGTCCGGTTCAGTCCAGATGGCACGTTGGTGGCAGGTCATACAGTTCGAATTGACGCCGTTTTCAAAGTGGGCCTCGAGCCAAGGGTTGAAGACGGCGTTGGGCGTGCCGTTTGTCTCTTTGGGAAGATCCATGTCATAGGCGATATCCATCAGGTAATTTCGCCAGGGTCCCCTGATCTTGGTGTCATCGAGCCGGTCCGCTGCATAGGGCCCGTCGTTCGGCCTGTCATGCCACCAAAACGTAGCCCAAAACCAATTTGGGATCTCCTTGGTTGTGTAGTGCATGGCCACCAAGACAGCATAGTCGCCTTCGTCGCGGCCGAACCTCGCTGCTTGTTCAGCGTCGAGTTTGAAGTGATGAAACGCGGTGAGCGGGACAACCCTTGATCCGGGAAATCCCGGCAGATCGGTTAGTTCGCCCTCGGGAACGGAACTTCGGCTCGGATCCACGGCAACCCGACGTTTCCAGGATGACGGGGGGAAAGCCCCGGCAACGTCCGTCACTGGCATTTCGTCCCAAGTAGGGATCGCGGTCATGCCGTTCTTCGCCACTGGCATCCACACCAATTTGAGCGACATTGCGCCGCGTGGATAATCCTTCACCTTCCGGTTTTCGACCGGGGTTTGCGCTGGCCAGCCGTCGTTGATGGCTTTCATCGTTCTATGAAGGTGCAACTTCTCCGACCGGGTATGATCCTTCAGCTCTTGATTGAACAGGGTGGATGATAGTTGGGACTCTCCTGCCGCTTTCAAATGTGCACCGCCATGCGGGGAGAATTGACGTGGCGCGACGAGATCTCTCTTCAGAGATCTGAGACCTTTTTGTACGCCCGTTTCTGCAGAGAAAACCTCATCGCCCGTGTACCAGGTTTCCCAGACTGCTTCACTGTTCGGATCGTTCTGCCGAGTTTTTTGCGTCAATCCTGCAAATACCGTCCACGCATGCGTGCGCAATTGTTCCTCATCGCCCCTACTGACGGCGTCCAGCAAGACGCGCTCATCTGCCGGGAAGTCAAAGCCGGATGGCACCGGAGTGTAGGAGAGGTCCCGCGGCAGAGCCAGATTTCCGAGTAATAACGACGTGCATATGGCAAAAACCGTAGCAATTCTTCCGCCGCTCATTTCATCGTCCTCTTCCTTACGTGCTTCAAACCGTTGTCATGAATGCGTCTCCAGGGGGTGATCGTGCAAAAGTCGTGCCAGGCCGCAGGAGCGACTAAAATGATGCTAATGGCTTTCTTTCAGATAGTTAGATCTGGAAATTGACCCAGAAGGAACAATCTGTGTCGTTGATTTGACGAGGCGACGGACTACGTCGTATAGGCGCCGGCAGTCATCCGCTCGACGCCGGCATGGAGGAACAGGCATGTCAACTGCGGATAGCTGTCGCCTTCTCGCCTCCGCCGACATGGCCAAGCATAAGGCAGCCGGAGGCATTGCGGTGGGATTGGCGACACCTTTCCCGCATTTCCGGGGCCGAGCCGTGCACCGCCTAAAAGATCGCCGCACCCGGGCAGCAAACTGGTCGAGGGTGGAAAAGTCTCTTCGGTCGAGGCGATTTGCGCGCTGCGGAAGGAATTCCGAGGCAGAAACATGACATGACGTCGGCGCACGATGATCTCTATGACAAGACGGGCTGCCGCGATGACGATCGTGGCGTCGACATCGATCGCCGGCTGTGCCGAAGAACTCGACGCACTCGACGCATCATTCCATTCGCGTGCCGCGACCAGCTCGCCGCACTGCTCACAGACGATGATGCAGCGACACTGAAGCACCTTGCCGCGGAAGGCACGGGCGAGAATACTCTCAGGGCGCTCGCCTCCGACCTCGAGGCCACCTCGAGGCCTGGTGCTAGCCAGCGCCCAAGTCATTGCTGTTGAAATTCGTTGCCCATCCCAGTGGGATCCGGTGAAGCGCGCCGAGGATCCCAGAGTTTCCGTCCATTCGTCGAAAGGCAGATTACTGGTGATCAGGGTGGCACCCCGCTCGTAGCGTTGCGAGATCAGTCGGACAGTAATTCCGCGCCGGTCTTTGACAGCGGCACAAAGCCCAGCTCGTCGATGATCAGGAGCTTGTAGCTAGAACGACCTCTGAACCAGAGACCGATGTTCAGGGGGTTCAGATGAGCGTTCGCCAGCTATCGCAACGTGTTCCCCGGCCGGAGCCGCGACGGCACAGACGGCAATCCACCGCCTGGGCGCCGCGACCCACCCACGTTCGGACGCATGGGGTAGAGAGGCAGTCTAGTGGATCGAAACGGGTGCCAGCGCCCTCGAAAGGCTGGCCTCGCCGCGGCCGTAAGCCGCCGGGTTGTAGTTGACGAGCGTGTCGGTCCTGGCTGTATCCAGCAGCTGATTAGTAATCTGTATCGGTGTTGCGGATGTGAACTTGCTGCCAAGGATGGCGGCATAGCCTGCAACCACAGGTGCCGCGAAAGACGTGCCGCGTTGGCCGATCTGTTCACGCTCGACACCCACGGTCAGGAAGTGGTTCTGCACCTCAGGGTTTGAGCCGGCATAATTCGAGTATGGTTCCAGCCGTGCCTTGTTCTCGAGAGTGCCATTGTGCTCCAGCGCACCCACAAAGATTGCCGATGGCGCCCCGATCAGCCCGATGGTTAGCTCATCGAAATCCCCTACGTGCGGCTGACCTACCTCGCGGCTGTGGTTGTCGGCACTCTTTGTGACGATGGCAGTCCCCGCCCAGGCGGCACCGACGATCGCCTGCTCGCGCGGATGCTGGCTCAGTGGCTCCCACATGCCGTAGCTCGCATTGATGACATTCAGGCCGTCCTGCAGCACGATCGAAGACTCCTCGAGATAATCATACTTGAATATGTTTGCGCCAGGGGCGACCATGCCGGCAATTTCAGCGACCCAATCCCCATGTCGCTGCCTCTGCGTACCGCGACCGAGATCTGCATCAATTGGCTGTCCCCTGAAGTCATCTGAGACATTTATCGATACGCCGGAACCGATAAAACCTGATGCCCATGCTTGACCAATATCCGGGCTCATCCAGCAAAATGTGCCGTCGGCATTTTGTGGACAGCCCGAGCTACTGCTTTCCGCGGCTGGAGAACCGGTCGTTCCTTTGCCGCTGACAGCGGCACCAAGATCACCCGCGAAACCGGGTGCCGCCAACGCTACAAGACCGGCAACAAAACCTACCGGGAACCATTGCGTTTTGTGCATAAAAAATCTCCTGTCTGATTGTTCTTCATCAACGAAATGTACCGCCTTGCCTTTCACCATCGCTAGAATTCACCCGTGAACCGAAGATCGATTTTCAATCGGCTTGGCTCGAGGTTTATCATGTATTTCAACGTGTCCGAGGGCCGCAATTGCGACGCGGCCAGCCGGCAATTCACACTCTGCTCACCGCTGATGGCACCATAGTCAGCTGTGCAAGGTCGTTCCGTCAGGTTCCCGCCCAAAATTGAACTGACGGTGAGAGAAAGCGTCGTGGATGCTGTCGGTCGCTTTTGCAAAATAAAGCCGAGTTTCACACTCGGCTCGATTCGGACCTTTTCGGCACGCTGACCGGTGCTCGCGCCCCACAGGATACCGAAATCGTCCGACAGCTGCGTCAACATTTCAAATCGCATGTCGGTCCAATTGCTATGGTACCACTTGTCAAAAGACACCAGGGTGCCATCCGACAGCTCGTATCCGCCTTGTCCCAGATGATCGGCGGTGGCGGTTAGCTCCGAACCCTGGTAAATGCCGACAAGGCTGGTCTCGTGTCCTTTCGCAGTCATCGCGCTGACGAAGAATGCCATCACGAACAGGACGAAACCCACCGTCGTCTCAATGGGCATCTGCAACGCCCATCGTTTGAGCGGCCAAGCCCTTGCCGCAGACGCATGGCCGCCAGCGCACAACGTGTTCAATCGCAACCAGTCGCCCCCGTCCTTCAATTTTGCCGAGCCATCTCTTCACTCTGTCCGGCAGCCCTCTCATCGCACCGCCGCAACCTTCATGCCAATCTAGAGGACGGCGCCAAGGAAAGGGTTGTACATTTGTTTCAGTCGTTTAGTCATACAACGCCGTGTTGTAAACCCGCCAAAGCCGACACGATGTCGGATGTCGTACGCTGAGCGTGAACACACCTTTCCTTGGACACGAAACGCTCCCATTGATGCGCCCTGACCGACTTACAACGCCAGTATTGCAACGTGAAGTGGTTCTTGACAGGGCGCAACCCTCGTTCAGGTAGCCTGTGCAAGGAACGACTGTATTCCATCGCGGATGTGTCACGGCATCTGCTGCTGCCTTCCGTCTGCTTTGCGGTATAATGAATTAGTTGCCGACATTTTGCTCCCGGCCCCAGACAGGACACTCATTGTCTGCCGCTGGGCGTCGGCAGTTGGCGCTTCCTACCCGCTCAGATTGATGACGGCAATGCGAGCTCTCCACCTAGCCAATTGGCGCATAGCGCCTCACGAGAACTCGAAAAGGTCGATTCGTCCGCACACGTCAGAAGAGCGCTCGGGGTAAATGACCACACGTCACCAAAAACGCTCGCCAGTTACGAGTGAGTCGTCGCCACAACTTTGACGACTATTGCTGTGCGCCGCCAGACGGGGGTTTGCGTTCCGTGGCCGCCTGCAGGCCGTGCCCTCCCCGCCCGAAGGTGCCTGCGGCAGCGGGGCGACCTGTTCGACGCAGCGGTGGCAGCGGTGGAAATACGAACGTCGCTGTGAACGTTGACTTATTGTACCCATCCTGAAACAAAGCGGCGACCGAGCTTGTCGGCGGGGTCAAGTCGAGCTCAACACCGACGAAAGCCCTAGCTGGCGGGGCAGTATGGAGAACGCATCGATCCCAACGCTTTCCATGTTCAAGGGTGGGGAAGTCATCTACGTCGGAGGCGGCTCACTTCCCCTCCTGGATTTCGAAAATGGTTCGAACACAAAGGAACCACGATGGATACCGCTCGCAACGAGCACCCCTCGGCTATTGTTAAAGTCGATACTTCCAATTTCTCGGAAGAAGTTCTGAAGCCGGCCGAACCGGTCATCGCCATCTTCTCGTTCGAAGGGTGCGGGCCCTGCGCAATAATTGCACCTTTCCTCGAAGAAATCGCCACCGAGCTCGCTGGCAAGGTCAAGATGGTCAAGGTCAGCTACACTGAAAACCCCGAGCTCGCGAAGCAGTATGGCGTATACGGCTTCCCAACGTTTGCCATATTCAAGGGTGGTGAAGTCAACGACATTTTCCTCGGAGTCGCACCACCTAATATTGAGACGAAACTCCGCTCCTGGATATCCAAGACGGTTCAAACACCGAAGATGAACACCACCATTCCCGAGCGCCCCACGGCTATTGTGAATGGCGATGTTTCCGCTTTCCCGGAAGAAGTTCTGAAGTCGGCCGAAGCAGTCATCGTCCACTTCTGGGGAAAATGGTGCCCGCCGTTCGAGCTGATTGAACCCATCCTCGAACAAGTCGCCACCGATCTTGCTGGCAAGGTCAAGGTCGTCAAGCTCAACATCGGGGAAAACCGAGATTTCGCGACGCAGTATGGCGTAGACGACTTCCCAGTGCTTGCCATGTTCAAGGGTGGTGAAGTCGCCGACATCTACGATGGAGGCTCACTCGGCTGCTGGATTTCGGAGGCGCTGGCTTGAGTCACCGGTCTTCGGCTCATTCGATACCCCGAGCGATCAACCGTTCTACCGGCGCATCTCAAACTGATCCGAATGCTCACCAACGTCCACCTCAATGGAGGACCAATGATCCTGCAGAGTCCGGGGTTAGGGCGCTGAAAATGGCGCTTGCCACGCCTTTTAACATCGGCTTCTGCCGAACATCCCTGCAAAGGGACTCTTCTCTACGTCACAGTATGAGGAAAGGGAGTGTCTAATATGAAGAAGTTTTCCCAGCTCGCGGCGGGGTTCGGGCTGTTGGCATCGATAGCCGCTTCACTGTCCCAGCCTGGTGCGGGCGCAGGTTTAGTCGCGCTCGGCGCCGCCTCTATCTCCTCACCTGCCTTTGCGCAAAATCAGCCATGCAATGATAATGGTACACATTGCTCGATGGTAAAGGCTTATAACCGAACGAACGTGACCCGTTGTTTTCGCTTTTACTTGCCGACGGGAACGCGGCAGTTCACCCCCGCTGACGGGACCCATATGGACCTCGGGGGGTTACATCCTGGCACCAGTTTTACATATTCCATTTTTGGATCGACTTGCGGCGGCGCCGCGTGGTCGACGCGAACCTACACTGTGGCCGCTGTCGATGGCCAACGGCTCGAAATCTTTGAAACGCCGGAATAAAAATTCCGCTCTTTCCTGCTCCCCTCGATGCAGCTTGCTGCATCGAGGTTCACCCGACGACGTTGTAGCGTCCTTGTCGCCTGGGTCAGCGTCGGTGACGCAGACTTTCTTGTATTTGCCTAACGACATTGGCCGTAA
This sequence comes from Sinorhizobium medicae, assembly GCF_007827695.1. GTDB lineage: Bacteria > Pseudomonadota > Alphaproteobacteria > Rhizobiales > Rhizobiaceae > Sinorhizobium > Sinorhizobium medicae. The sequence continues at coordinate 27,242 of NZ_VITA01000024.1, forward strand.
TCGGCTCCACGACACAGATTGTTCCTTGAACCGTGTGGTCATATCTCCATCTAAGTAGCTCAACAGCGAGCAATGTCCTTCCTTCAGCTCTCACCCCTGCAACCAAGCACGATATTGCAAATTTAGCCCCCCGGGGCTTGCATGCTGTTGAGACATTCATGTTGCGGACCGAAATGGTTCAAAGCAGCAAAGGAAACAAAATGATACCCGTCTCTTCACTCAATGGGCGAAGGCTGCTAACCGCGTTGATGTTCGTTTTTGTTTGCGGACTATCGATACCGGCGCGCGCGGCTGACGTCATTGATCACGATAAGGTGGTAGGATTTCAGGAGAACGTCTCCGAATTCCTCAAGAGCTTCCAGCCTTTTCTCAAGGTCTTCAACGGCTGTGTCCCTTTCCCCGCCGTGGATGCTCATGGGAACGTCAGCGGTGGTCTGGAGCCGTCGGGAGCGATGAACGGCCATTGCGCTCGCAGCATTGGACAGGTCTACGTCAGAGCGACGTTCTTCGGGGACCGGTGCGGCATCATGTACGCTTGGTACTTACCCAAGGAGCAGAACGTCGATGGGCCCGGCAACATGGGACACCGATCTGGCTGGCAAAATATTGTCGTCTGGACCGATGCTTGTAAAAGCCAGTCACACGTTATCGCGGTTAGCTACTCGAGCCATGACCATTACATCCGGGACACAGATCCCTACATGAGAGGAACACATCCGAAGGTCGCCTATCAACGGAACCCATTTCCACTCAACCCTTCACTGTCGGGTACTCGGACAATTGGCGGGACGCAGCCTGCAATCAGCTGGGACGCCATGACGCCGGCAGCGCGAGATGCGCTTAACGAGTATAAGTTCGGCAAGGGCGTACCATTCAACGATGACAACTTTCTCTACAAACTGGGCAAGGCCTATTAATTACAACTGCAATCTCTGCGAGGCCTAATTTCGATAATGATTGGCGCCGGCTTCTTGCCGGCGTCTCTTTGCGCGATGGCACCGCTCGTGGGCACCTTGGAGATGGCGAGTAAACCATAAGCGACGTCGAGGAAGGCGCCCAACCTTTTGATCGCGTGCTGACCCCCTGGACGATACTCTGCTGCAAGCCGTGAAACTGAGGCCACGGTCTTGCAGCACTAGCAACTATCGGAAAGGAGCACGGCTACGAAGCGAGATCAGCCCGATCAGCAAACGCGTCTAGCGATTTTCAACCTTTGTCGCAAACCACCGGATGAACAGTACTTCGGATCCTCGCGGGCCGAGATAGGCGAGCGCGGCGATTAGGCCCGTCGCCATCGGTTGATCCAGCGCCAGCCATGACGCCAGCGCCTCGCCGATGAAGGCCATGCCGACGGCGATCGGCATTTCCCAGAGCAGCTCCTTGCCGAAGAACTTCCGGCGCATTTTCCGGACTTCATTCGTGTGCCACATCAGCCGCCCGACCAAAGCGCCGATCATGGTCGTTGCCGCGCCGCCAAACCAGGCATTGAGCAGCTCGATCAGAGACGAATATTTCTGCGACATTCAGCGCCCTTCCCCGTGTCTAGCGCATTCCCCTTCCGTCCAGACCGCCGCGGCGCAGATGCCGACGACGGTCCGGTCGATCTTCAGCTGATCCGCCGGCGTCGCGCCGCGCGCGCCGATCAGGTCAGTCCCGACGATGCTTCTAAGGGCCGTCGCACTCCCCGGCCCCGAAGTTCCACAGCCCGCCAGCAGCAAGGCAAGAGCCGTAATCATTGCGCTTCGAATGAGCGCGGCTGGCCGATCATTGTTCTGTCTCTCAATCTCGTTTTGGCGGATCGGGCACCGTCCTCGCGGATCTCGACGATGACCCAGGTGATGGCGGCGAGCACGAGCACGCCGCCGAGGATCTTCGGCCAGCCGACCATCACTTCAGCCCCAGGGCGCCGCGCACCGCCGGCATGGAGGTGATCGCGTAGACAGCGAAACCGACGATGACGACGAGGATGGCGATCTGCACCCGCCAGTCGAGCACGACGAGGTTCAGTTCTTTCAGCCCAGTCACGATCGTGCCGCCGGCCGTCAGCAGCCATGTCCAGAACCGGCCGGACTTGCGCACCGGCTTCGCTTTCGGCTTCGGACCGGGCGAAGGCACGGGACGAGCTTCCGGCTCCTCTACCGGTTCGTGCGGCCGGCGCGCTACGTCAAGCACCTCGTTCAGCACCGCCTCGACCTTCTCCGGCCTCACCAGCGCCTTGTTGAGCCCGTCGCCGGCATAATAAGACTGCCCGCGTTTCAAAACCCGATGCGCCCCCTTGCACGAAACCAGCACCGGAAAGGAGGCCCATTCCTTCGCCAGGTTTTCTGCGAACTGGACGAGGCTGATCTTACCAACGATGTACTCCGGGTAGCGGCGCCGCACGAGCAGCTTGTAGGCGAGCCGGTCCTGCAGATCGGGCGTGAAGACATCTTTTCCGCTGATCGACGTGACCTGCTTCGCAAGATCGATCAGCGTAGCCCGCATGAACTGATAGCCGCCGGCCGCGCTGGAGCCGAACCGCTTGGACCACTTCGCCTGCGCATCGACGATCTCACCATAGGTCATGGTCGTCAGCGGCTGCGGCAGCTTGGCCTGGTTATGGCCGTAGATCACGTCATAGGACGCGCGGTCGCTCCGCCCGACTTCCGTTTCACGGATGAAGTCGAGCAGGATCGCCGCGCCGGGGGGCACGGTTCTATCCATCTGATTTTTCCTTTGGGTTTGGGATTTAAGCCCGTCTTAGCGGGAATGCGGGAATTCACTCGACCAGCAACGGAAACCGTGCCCATATGGTTGAGCCGGGGCCGTCGGTCGGATCATAAAGGGCAAGCACAATGTCTTACGAGTGGGACCCCAAGCGAGCTCATCGGAAGAGCGTGATCAGGTTCCTCGCCGCGCTAGCCGTGCCAGCCATATTGCTCAGTTCAGCGATTGCCGTCGCCGAATGGGCGAGAGACCCAACCGCTACAACTGCGGCGGCCACTGAAAGGCCGGCAGCTCGGCCATGAACTCTTCGGCGCTGGGCTGCGCTCGCTCGCCGGCGAGCACCTTCACCAGCTCGGCCGTGGAATAGGTCCACACCGCCGATCGCCAGGCGAAAAGCGCCTCGCCTTCGGCCGAGAACTGCGGGTTCGGATCGCCGCGATAGGTGATGGCGGTCTGGATGCCATCATATTGCCGCTCGCGCGCTTTGGTATCGAGATGCGCCTGGATGGCGGCCGAGTATTGCGCCTGCAGTGCCGCGCGCGCCTCTACCGCCTTCTGCTCGGCCGTGACAACCTTCGATAGGTCAACCGTCCACATCGGCGGGCTCCTCTTCAGCAGGATCAGGGATCGACGGCTGCGGATCGGCCGGCAATGCAATCACCCCGTCGGGCGGGTCGATGAGTGGCGGAGGAAATGCAACGGCCTGAGAAGGGCCCGGTCCGTGCGGCAGGATGAGCGTCAGGTGAAGCTCGCCGGCGATCCGTTCGACGGGGCCGACAAGCCATTCACAAGGAACCTCGCCGGCGGGGATCGTGGCGCCGTCCGGCAAGGTCGAGAAGTCGAATGGCACACCGTTGATCGTGAAAACGTCGCCTGCCCTGGTGACCGTCAGGAGGTCATCGCGGCGTTGGGGAGAGAACTTGATTTGCATTAAAACCACCTTCCAAGGGCACCAAATCGGATCGTGTCGCTGGTGCGAGAGGCATAGGCGTAGGCCGACCCCACCCACGAACCGAAAGCAGTTCTGGGGTTCACCCAGGCGTTAATTGTCGTCGTCACGTGACCGAACCCTACCGGCTGAATTCCGGTGAAAAGCACCGGCATCGGCGCACTCACGGCATTGGAATAAAAAACGTTGCCAGCAGCCTGGGTCATTGCGACGGGAAGTTCCGGTGACGTGCAAATCATGGTGCCGTCGGCAAATTTGACGTACTCCCCATTGGCATTGCTGCCCCGTTCAATGACGGCGCCAGCAGGAAAGCCCGCGGAGTTTGATACGGTCCCGACAACGGGTAGCTCGACAATCGTCCAGTCCGTCCAGCTTGTGCCGCCGTTGACGGTGTTCCTTCTGAAGACCTGGTTGTTGTCTCGGTAGAAATATTGAAACACGGCGTTGGCGCTTCGCTGGAGAACCACGAGCGTGCCTGTCGTGGCTACCGAGGCAGCTCCGGCATAGGTGTTGGCCCAGTTCCCCGAGAGTGTGTAAACGCCGGCAACGGTGATCGTGTTGAGGTCGCCATCGACCAATCCGACATCACTGTTCGCAGGGGATCGAACGGAGCCGCCCCATACAGGACCAAGCTTCAGAAGGGCGTCGAGCACGGTCGTCGACGAAAGCAGGTCGCGCCCCTTTGCCTTGATGTCCGCCAGCGCGCCCGAGTTTGCACCGGTGAAGTAGGCGAACTTGTCCGCCGCGGGGTCGAGCCCGGCTAGCGCAGCCAGCGCCGCATTGTCGAGCCGCTGGATATAGGTCGAGAGCGCCTGGGCGTTGACGGTCTGCTGCTGCAGGTAGGCCGTGTCGCGGACAATCCAGTAGCCCTGCCCGGCCGCCGTGGTGCCGCGCCAGGGCTTGGCCAGCGTCAGCTGCGTGTTGCTGTCGACCGAGAGGATCGGGACCGGGTTGCCGTTGCTGCTGTCAAGGCCGAAGAACCCGCCGGCAATCAGTGCCGTTTGCCAGGCGGTTCCGGAGCCGGTGACAACGGCACTGCCGGCGGTCACGGAAACCGTGCCCGTTACATAGGGTATCGTCATGTCAGGAGTTCCTAAGCTGGGATGCCGAGAATGTAGTAGCGGATGCCGAGCACGTGATCGGCGCCTTCCGTGCGCCACGTGCCTGGATCGTCTGCATCGTTGTAATAGTCGCCGGGCTGCCCGCGATTGGTGACAAACGTGGCGCTTGTCTGTGTGAGCCGGCAATGGGAACTATCACCACACTCAAAATTGCTGTTGGTCGAATAGACGCGTTGCCGAACGGTCGGAAGCTTGATCGATTCGGTCCAACTCCCAACGTTCGTTTCAGACCCCGCCCCGTGCTTGGTCATGTATTTGACCATAGGGAACATGCCGGAAGCGTCAAAGTTGATGACCGTTTGGAGCGGGCTTCCTACCGCAACACTGAAATAGCCTTCCGCAATGATTTGCACGCAAGGCCAGCGCGTATCGATGATGATATCCGCCCATGATGGCGGGTTGGCGGAACCGGGGCGCAAGAACTGCACAACGTCCTGCCCCCCTTCCGTGAATTCCCTTAGCACCCGGTTACTGCCGTTCGTCGGCGGGTCTCCTGCGTCAAGGTAGAGCATGAACCGGGCGCGCATCGTATCGGACGAATTGAAATAAATTCGCGAGCCGCTGAACCAATAATCCGCACCCAGGCCGTTGCTCATGTTCGGATTGAACGGGTAATAGATCGTTGATCCCTCGTAAAAATGAACATCAAGGGCGATGTTTCCCGGCAGCGTGATGCCGGTCTCATAGAAGGATTCACCGGCAGGAATTGCGATATCCGCGGCGGCAATGACCTTCACGGGCACACGGCGGCTGTCAAAAGAAACTTGCCATTCATTCGCCGTCTCCGCGTTGTAGCCGGGCTTTGCGATTATCATCTTATCGGATCGCAGAATGACGTTCTTAGATCCATTTGGCGCCAAGGGCGGCGCTTCCAGCGACGGGTCTTCGTTGCCGGGGAGGTTCCACACGATCAACCGCTTGTCTCGCGACAAGAAGCGGTTGTATGCATCGTCATTCGTTGACGTGGTGATTTTGGCGTAAGTACCGTGGGGGAAAGCACCCCACTGACTGACACTGCCACTAAAGTTTTTCACCCACGGGGCCTGATACCAGTTCCCCATAAAGAAATAGCCGCCCTGGTCGTTATAGTATTTCCCTGAATAGCGGCGCTGAATTCGCTGCTGGTTGAAACGCCCGGTGTTCGTCCGTGTGGCTTTCACGTCAAACAGGGGCATGTTGTATTTGCATTTGGGGAACGCGGAATTACGGAACAGCCATGTCGACTCCCCGCCGCCTGATCCTTCCATCTTCTGATAGTTGGACGCGTTCGACCCTGCCGGGTAATAATGGTATTGGACACTTCCCCCAGAGCTAATTTGATTGATCCGCTCGATATGCGCAATCGACGCGTTCAGAGCGTATTTCGAGTTATAGAGGAACTTCGACCGCTGACTGTCCGGCGTGGTTCGCGGATCGTCGGCGTCATTCTTCATGATCTTGATGCAGCCGGCGCCGGTCGAGTCGACGCCAATCATTGTCCTGGTCATCAGCTGAAGATCTCGATCGTGCCGCTGTTGAGATCGATCTTCATTTTGCCGCTACGGGCTCGCAGCCGGCCGGCGTCGGACGTGCCGATGTCGGCGGTGGCGGGCCTCACAACGCCATCCTTGAAGACTAGCGGGCTCCGTTCGGACGCCGGCACGACCGCACTGGTGGCCGCTGGAACAAAAGGCGCACTGATGAGCGCCAGTAGGAAAGACCTGCGTTTCATGATTGAACCCTCTTTTTAGCTAAAGATCTCGATCGTGCCGTTGTTGAGGTCGATTTTCATTTTGCCGTTCAGCGACTGAAGAAGACCGGCATTGACCGTGCCGATGTTGGCAACGGCCAGCTTCAGCTCGCCGTTTTCGAAGACGAGCGGGTAATGGCGGCTGTTGCCTGACGTGACGAGGAACTGATCTGCCTGCACGGCCATGCGCGACTTCTGCACACCGCCTTCGGTGTAAAGCTCGACATAAAAGCCCGACACCTTGAAGCTCTGGTTGGTCCCGGCCCGCAGCAGCACGGAGAAACGGGCGTCAACGCCGGTCGGCGCCGCGACCGCCTCGAACTTCACCAGTCCTTGTGCGAACCGGCCGTTGAAATCAGCGCTCACGCCGCTGATGCTGCTCGCAAGCGCCCCGTCGCCGTCTGCGCGAGCGGTCTCCTCGGCGATCAAGCGGGCGAGGTTGCCATCGACGTCGGCGTCGAGTGTCGTGATCGAGCTTGCGAGGGCGCTGTCCGTCGTTGCGCGCACGGTCTCCTCGGTGATCAGCCGCGCATTTGTAGTGCCGAGGCTAGCCTGCAGGTACGTGAGCAACTGCGCCATCGCCTCGTTCTCGGAGACGCGCACTCGCCGCTCTTCGGTGATCTGCGCCAGCGCGTCACCTATGGTGGCAACGATCTGCTGGCGCTCGATCTGTCCGACAGCACCCTCAAGTGAGAAAGCATCCAGCAGCTCGACCAGGCGCGGCCGGAAGAATTCGTCCATCTCCTGCTGCAGTTCCTTGAAGCGGTTCAGCGCATCGTCCTGCAGCTGTTGCAAGCCGGTCAGCAGCGTCTGCAAGCCGGTCGGCTGCGCCGTCGTCATCCAGGGCGTGAAGGTGCGCAGCCGGTCGGGCACAGTCGTGATCGTCGCCCGGGCATTGTAGACCTTACCGGAGACGACGTTCTTCGTGGTGCGGAAGCTGCCGTCCTCGGGTGAGGTGCACTGATCCTCGAAGATCTCTGTCGTGCCCTCGATCTGATAGACGAAGCGGACGGCGGTGATTGTCGGATCATCCGGCGGGGTCCAGGTGAACAGCAGCGCCGGCGTGTCATAGCCCTGCGCGCCGTTGATCATGCCGACGACAACATTGAAGTTCTGCACGGTCGAGAGCAGCGACGGATTGATCGGCGGCGTCGGCGGCACCACAATCGGGCCGGACTCGATGCCGTCGTCGTCATAGATCGCCGCACTGGTCTCGGAGAGCACCAGGGTGATGCGCAGCCGCTCGTCCGCCCGCCATTCACTGATCAGCCAGGTCTTGCCACGCCAGGTGATCCACTCGCCTTCCTGCACCGCCAGACCAAAGCGACGGCTGACGGGAACCGTCGCCTTGCCGCCCATGCGGTTCTGCCGGTAGCGGATGTTGAGCAGATACTGCGCAATGTCCGGATCGGTCACCTGCAGGAAATCGATGCTCGTCTGCCGGTTGCGGCCGTCGGCGGCGATGTCCGCATTCACATAGACCGGCTTCAGGCTCTCCGGGTTCCACATCGATTCGATCGAGGTGAACTGGCCGGAAAGGTGATTGAAGCGCTCGAAGGCCGACGGCCGGAACTGAACGTCCTTGGCGCGGTCAATCGGGATGTCGGCTGCAGTCAGATCCTTGACCGGGATCTGCGGTGCACCGGGAATGACGCCAGAAAGGCCGCGGCGATTGAGGCCATAGCCGGCCATCGCGTCATCGAACTGCTTCAGCACCTCTGTATGATCGTCGTCACCGCTGACGAAAAGCGAGCACTCATAGGTCTTCTTGCCGTTCGCCCGCAGCGTGTCGCAGACGTTCATCGCCACGAAATAGGTGGCAAGATCGATCTGGCCGAGGCTCTTGCCCTCGCCGATCAGCGTGCGGCCGGAGACAAGTGCACGAAGGCCCAGCTGGTAGTTCAGCCGGTGAACGGCCGGGTTCTTCGTGTGCACCCAGGTTGAGGGCGTGTTGAGGCGCTGCGGTCCGGAACCGCCGGCGACCGTGGAGTCCTTGCGCGGGTCGTATTCGCGCAAGCCGCGCAGCACGAAATCGATGTCCGGCTTGCCCTTGCCGGCGTCACGGAAGAACTCGAGATGGTAGTAGCGCTCGACGACGACATAGCACATGCCCGAGAGCTTGCTCGTCGCCTTCCACTTGTTGCCGAGGTTGGCCGTGACATCGACGAGACGCTGGTCGACGCCCTGCCCCGGCCGGCCGTCGTAGAAGCGGATCGAGATCGCGCTGTTGCCGTCGCCGTCGATGAAGCCCTGCACGCCGTAGCGCGCGACCTCGTTGCCGATCGTCGCCTGCGCCACGAGATTGTATTTCTCGCCGTACATGTAGACGTACGGCTCCAGCCCGTCACACCAGCCGTTGGCGAGGATGAAGACCTCTGCATTGCGCTTGTTGCCCTTGTCCCACTTGGCATAGAAGGCGCGCTGTCCCTTGGTCTTGCCAACGCCGTAGAGGGTTCCGACCGGCACGTCGCCGCCAAACTGGATTTCGCCCTGGACGGCCGTGTGCTTCTGCTTGCCCTGTTTCTGCTGGGTGAGCTTGCCCACGGCAAACTTGGCGCCGAAGGCGAGCGCGCCGCCGATCAGGCTGGTGGCAAGCGCAGAGCCGCCGAACAGCGCGCCGGCGATCGCCGTGGCGATACCTGTAAAGATTGCCATGATGGATTATCCGAGATGAAAGGCTGCGACGACGTCGGCGAGGCCTTTATCGCTGCGGCCGCGCTCGGTCTTGGTGACGAAACGGGCGCCGAGGCAGACGCCGACATGCTCGGCGCCGTCTGAGAGGCGCAGGATGACGAGATCGCCGAGGCGCGCTTCCGCCCCGCCCTTCGGCTGCTGGCCGAGCTCGGCCGCGAAGAAGCTCACCAGCGACGTGTGCCCGCGCCGGCGCAGCGCCCGCTGCGCACCGGCAAGCGTGCGGTAGGCGCCACGGTACGTGTCGGCGATCGACGAACTGGTCAGCGCATCGACAAAGGCGCAGCCCAGCATGAAGCAATCGGCCGATCCATAGGCATAGGGTTTCGCAAGCTCACGCGCGAGCGTCGCTTCGACGATGCGGAAGCGGTTCATGGAATGTCTCTGAGGTAGCGGTATGGAGGGCGGAGGCGGACCCGCTTTGTCCCCTAAGCGTTCCGTAGCCGTTCTATACTCTATGATTTAGACTAGGTTCAAATTCATGGAAGGATTCGGGTTTTGAATTCTGTAGGTGGCGCTTCTATGAAAAGGAGATAACGCGCCGAGCGCATTCAGCGCCATGGCAAGGAACTCTGGATCGCGTGCACGCGCGGCGCAGCTATCAATTATCCATTGGCAGGCCTAATGGCCGCGCTCTCCACGGTCTCCGCGAATCGATCACTCTCCTAGCAAAGGACAACGAAATGGTCTGCGAATACTTCCATTCCCTAAAGGCGTTGAAGCTGCCAGCCTCGCAACGGCAGGACGACACCGGTCCCTCAACACCAGCGGCTTGCCAAGTGGGCAAGTCTGACACGAAGGGGATCCGAGGCGAAGAAGCTCAGGCTCAAGACGGAGGCGCTGTACGAAAGACGCGGTCAGCTATGAAGCGCGTCTCCATCAGATCCGTAGCGATCTCCTGTTTTCTGTACGGTGCCCCATCATTCGCCGCCGCAGACAACGCTCTGTTTTCCTCCGACGATGGCAACGTCGTCGTTTTCGGCGATATCGGCCTCGCCAACATAAAGGCGCAGGAATTTTTCTATGTCGGCGACCACAAGATCAGCCAGTTGAACTGGGAGAGTAAAGGAGTCACTCTTTTCACGGTTGGCGTCGACGGGCAGATCGACAACGACTGGAGCTTGAAGGGCAGCGTCAAAGTCGGCACCGGCGGCAATGGTCACCTGGTTGACTACGACTGGACGATCATCGAGCGCGAAGACTGGAGCGACCGCTCAATCCACCCGCTTACCGAACTCGATCACTATGTCGCCGCAGCGATCGAGTTGGACCGGATCATCTACGGCAACGACACCAGCAGTATCGCGGTCGGCGCTGGTATGCGCTATACCGACGTCAAATGGACCGCCTATGGCGGGTCAGGCATCTCTACGAAGAAAACGTTCCGCGATAAACGTTGGGAATTGCTAGACTGGGAAAGAGGCGTAAGCTACCGGCAAAAAATTCCGGTGGGCTTCCTCAGCCTGAGCGGCGAACACGTCCTCGGCGATCTTACCATCAGCGGCGGCCTTCAGACCGGTCTGAGCTTCGGCATCAAGAGCATCGACGACCATTGGCTGCGCAACCTGCGTTTTTCGGATGACATGTCTCCGGCACCGACAATCGGCGCCAATGTCGCCGTCAGCTATGCGGTGACGCCAGGTGCTTCGCTTTATCTGTCCGGTTCGTTCGAGCGGGTGTTTCACAGCCGCGGGGACAAGGAACGTCACAACTTCGCGACAGGCGAAATTGAATTCCGCAAGGATTATGCCGGGGCCACGTTCGAGGCAATGTCAGTCTCCTTCGGGCTAAAGGGCACGTTTTGACGTGCCCGCGTTGCCGCTATCTTTATCAGAAGACCATCGCCGCGCTCTTGCCAGTCTGACAATCCCGGACATAACAGCTCTGGAAAATACGATCGGGCCGATCGAAACCCTTCGTTTGGCGTAATCGTGGCGGACACTATGCTGGTGTGCATAGTGTCCGCCACGCTTAAGTGGACACTATGGCGTATCCGATCTCGGAGAAGCGCGCCGAAGCGCAATCGACCTCTCCGGCCTGCGGAGGCAGCTTATCTAGATCGAGATCAGCGCGACACCTGTCCCCATTCCTCGGGGATGGTCGCATTCGTCGCCACGAACTCGAGGCCCGTGTCGGTCGGGTCATTGTCGAACTGCTGCTCGGCCTGCGAGCGCTTGACGCCGGTCGAGCCGCGCGCCGATCGTCCCGGCGGTTGCAGGTCGATCATCATCGTCAGCGTTCGTTCGGAGCCTGAGACTGCACCCTCGTTGTAGCGCACCTGGTCGATCTCGTAGATGGTCGAGACCAGTACCCCGACGACGTTGCTGCTGCCCGGCTCGCCGGCGAGCGAAGTGATGATGGCCGGCGTGTTCTGGTAGTTGAACTCCTCGATCCTCGCGACCGCGTCCTCGGGATCGGTCACCGGAATACTAGAGAAGACGATGGTCCGCGTGGTAACGGCCACGCCGACGGCGCTCACCAGGTCGCCGGGCTGCAGATACCGGTTCGGCAGATACAGCAAGCCGTTATAGGTGAACTTGCGACCGCCGCGGTGATAGCCGACCGTTTTGCCGGGCAGATCGAAGCGGATCAGGTCCAGCAGCGCGAATTCGCCGCTCTCAATCAGATCCTCGACCTCGGGAGATAGCACGCTCATGAGAGGAACAACTCCGTTGCGGTAAACTGGACATTATAGTTCGGCCAGGTCTTCGGCAGGCTGAAGCTCCCCGCATCCATTTCCATGATGCAGGATGGCTTCTCGAAATGGACGGTGCACGGCAGGGTGAACACCTGCAGGTCGAGACCGAAGCGGATCTTCAGGGTCACGACGCCCGCTGCGCTTGCTGTCGCGGCAAGAGTGATCCGGTGCAGCGATCGCATGAAGGTGGATTTCCGCACCTCGACATAGTCACCGGGGCCGAGCTTAAAGCCGGCCGGCAGGCCCGAGACGACGATCGCGTTGCGGTCGGTGATCGACTGCAGCACCGCGTCGCCATTGAATGCCCCGCCACCGGCCTTTACGCCGGAAAGCGGGTTGCTGCCCTGATAGGCAATCGGCCGAGGCCGGTGCGGATCGTAGCCGGCAATATAACCGCCATCGTTCGCGTCCATGTTGAAGGCGTCGAACAGCGCCGCCTCGGCCGTGGTCAGCTTCGATGCGGAATAGGACGCGGCCCAATATGGCGTCCCGGAATAGGCCGTCTCGGTGCGGCGGCCCTCCATGCGGTTGGTATCGCGGATGCGAACCGGATCAAACGCGACCTGGCCGTAAACCACGCTCGGGAGCGAAATGAGAAACGCCATCAGAGATTTTCCCCGCCGTTCTGGCGATAGTTCGTCCGGGCTTCCTCGTTGCTGCGCACGATGCGCACGGTCTGGTCACCGGTCTGCTCGAGGATGCTGGCTAACAAATCCTTGCTCAGTACGATCTCAACGACGGTCCGGCCGCCGCCGCCCTCGCCCTCTGCCGATGCGCCCGGCATCTTGCTCGGCGCGATGATCCGGCCGTGGCTGGTCGGAGCAAAGAACTCGTCCTCATATTCGTTCACCCGGTAGATGCGCCCGGGAGAAACATCACCGCCGCCAGCGCGCGCACCGCCATAGCCAAGGAAATCGCCGAGCGTGGTGGTCGGCACGAAGTTGGAGCCAAGACCGCTACCGCCGCCGAAAATGGAGCTGAACAGCGAGCCGACGAGCCCCTTCCCGTTCGTCTGGACATTGATGATCTCGGACAGCAGCGCCGCGATCGCCTCCTTCGCATCGAAACTCCCGTCGACGATGCGCATTAGCTGATCGTCGAGAACCTGCCCCATTCGCTCGGCCGCTTCCTCACTGCGCTCATACTGCTCGGCCAGAGCCTCCTCGGCTGCGAGCTGGCGGTACTTTTCGTCGATGAGCGCCGATATCTGCTGGCCTTCCTTCGAGGTCGCCTCGACACCCGCCTCGCGCAGCGCAATCGTCCGCTCACGCTCAATGTCAGTAAGGCCGATGATCGCCAGTTCCTCGCGTAGCGACGCGATGACGTCGTCGATCGCCTTCTTTTCTTTCTCGGATTCCGAGACTTTCTTGGACCGGCCGCCGCCTTTTTCTTCCGTGGGGATCGGCGTCCAGGTCCTCTCGGCTGGGCGATTCATCGGCTTGAGGCGATCGCTCAGGATATTAACGATCTTCGCCTCTTCTTCGGCGAGTTTCCGGCTCTCTTCCTTCAGGGCTTCTATCTGCCCGGTGTAGCCGGCAAGGTTGGCGTTCTTGCTGTTTTCAAAACCAAGCTTCCTGGCGACATCGGAGAGCTTCTCGTCCTGTCGAGCCTGCGCCTCCTTCTTCTTGAGGATTTCATTCTCGATCTCGAGCCGACGCTCGCCGATTTCGGCTTGCCTGCCCTGAAGCGTGCTGTTCATTTGGTTTTGGAAATCGCGAAAACCGTCGATAAATTCCGCCAGACTGTCGGCAGCAGAGACGATGGCGGATTTCAGCTTCGTACCGACCGTCGTCGCAAGCATGTTGAACTTGCGGTCGACGTCTGCAGCCTTCTGGATCATCTGCTCGTCAAGAACGGTGCCCAGGTCGTTCGCGGCCCTGATGGTGTCGCGGATGCCCGCTTCACCCGCCTCGATCAGCTGCACGAACTGTTCGCCGCCCGCGCCGCCGAAGATCTCGTCCATGATGCGGATCTGTGCCGCCTTGTCGAGCTCGCCCAGGCGGCCGATGATCTCGGTGAAGAGATCAGCCGGATCTTCGAGCTTCTGCTTCAGGTCCTCGGCCGAGTAGCCGAGGCGCTGGAAGGCCTCTGCTGCCGAGCCGCCGCCGGTGACGATGAATTCGTCGGCCCGAAGGTTCAATTCCTTGATGCCGTCGGTCAGCGCGTCGACGCCGACACGGTTCTGCTCGGCGACATATTTGAGCTCCTGGAAGCTCTTGACGTCGAGGCCGGCCCGACGCGCCTCGTCGCCGATCGAGGCAATCGCGCTCGCTGCGTCGCGCAATGCGGTGACGCTGGCGGCGGAGACAAGCCCGGTCACGAGACCGGCGCCGCCGGCCACGAGGTTCTTGATCCGGCCGAAGGATGCAACGACGTCAGTTGCCGTCGACTTCGAGAGTGCCCGCACCCGGGCAAGCGCGGACTCGAAGCCCTTCGGATCACCGGAGATCGTGACGGGAATGTCGGGACGGCTCATTGGTGACCTCAATTATGGAGAAGATCGCGTCCACCAGTTGACTTCCACTCACGCTGTGCAACTTGTTGCGTTCAACAGCAGCGGAGTGGAAACGTGGCGGTCGCGATCTTTGTGTTAGGCCTTCTTCAGGTATTCGGCGGCGTACTTGTCGCTTTCGCAGCGAAATCTGCAATGAATGAGATTGTCGGCGCCATTTCCTTCGGCCTCGGCGTCGTCGGCGCGGCGCTCGGCATCATTATTGCCAAGACTGACGACTAGGTGAAACCAAGCTGATCAACTGCCGATCGTCCGCGCGTTCGGACTGCCCTTCAGCGATGGGCGAACGCCATGCTCTGCGGCAATGCGCCGGACCTCTTCGCGCGAAATGAACGGTCTGGCACGGACATTCCCGGAAAGCCCCTCCACGGTCATCTCGAATTCCGCCGCCGTCGCCTTCCAGAACATTTCCGGCGACCAGCCGAGCATCTTCGGGTTCGTGGCGATACGGTAGAGCGACTTGAGATGATCCTTGATCAGGAGGGGCTTACGGGCTTTCCCAGGACGGCGTCCCCGGCAATCTGCGATGCCGTCCGCTCATCCCGCCGAATTGTCCCGGCAGCAATGTGAGCCGACAGCGCCTTTTCGACCGCCTCGCGCCAGGCGAGCTGGTCGGCGGCCGAGATATTGCCGTCGTCGAGGATCTTCGCGGAAAGCGCCGATATATGATCCTCGTCATCCGCGACGATCAGGCAGCGGACGGCGCAGGCAACCGCCTTCGGCTCGAAGCCGAGGAGACGGCCGTAAAGCTCGTCGAGCGTGCGGGCGCCGATCGCATCGGAAAGGCGCGCGAGCCCGGAGAAGGTGACGGCGATGCGGAAGTCGATCGAACCGATGCGAACCTCCGCCTCACCGCGCAATGGGTTGGCAGGCAACATGGAACTCTCCGATTAGACAGCCGGCACGAAGGTGAGAGCGCCGGTCATGGCGCAACGGATGTCGGCCTGCAGCTCGTTGGTCTTGTCGCCGGAGAAGGTCATCGAGACGAGCATGTCGCCTTCGAAGGTGCCGACGCCGGGCACTGTGACCTGATACTCGGTGATGACCTGGTTGACGGCATCGGCGGTTACCGCCTTCATCGTAACGGTATCGACGAAAGCGCCCTGCCCGCTGAAACGGATGGACTGGATGCCGTACATCAGTGCCAGCGTGAGCTTGCTGCCGGGATCGGTGCAGCTCGGCTTGGTGATATCGATTTCCTCGTTGTTGATCTCGAGGGATCGCTGTTCGGTGATGCAGGCCAGGGTGAAGGCGCCTGCACCGGTCGAGCGGGCAAGCGTAAGCTGACGGCCGAGAGCCATGGCAAAATCCTCTTTTGCTGGTGGGAGTGGTGGCGCTACTGCATGCCGCCCAAAAGTGTGCAGCGGTTTCGGGATAACGGCATGCAGAGCGTTTAGAGCGCAGCCAGTTCCGGATTGGCGGCGAGCGTCTTGTAGGCGATCTGGTAGTTGAGCGAACCGGCAAGCAGGGAGATGCCGGTCTGCGGGTTCACGAAATACTGCTGCGTCTGCAGCAGTGCTTCGATGACGAGGCCGCCGAAAGTGATGTCCGACGCCATCGAAGCCTCGATGAGAGTGCAAATCCGATCAAACTCCTCTTCCGGCTCGTCGTCGCGCAAATGCACGATGATCGACAATGGAAGGAAGCGGTCATACCCATCCTCGCCGGCTGGCCCTGACGAGGGTCGGACCGTCACGATCTCCGATCTGTCGGCCCAGGTGACTGTGAGCGCCGGCAGCTTCTCCTGCGGGATCGCGCCCTTGCGGCCCCGCTTCACCTTGTCCGCCGCGGAGAACTCCGGAATGGCGGCAAGGCGCGCGATGACGGCCGCGAAGATCTGGCTGCGGAGATGCGCCATGTCAGGCGGCCGTGCGGCCGAGGTCGCGCAGCGCCTGGTTTACGACACCTGCGGAATAGCCGGCCTCGATGATCTGCGCGCGCGCCTTGCCGCTATCGAGCAGGCGACCGATATCGGAGCGGATCGCCGAGCGCAGCCGCGACGGCAGTTGCGGCCATGGCCGTTGCGTCATGGCGCCGGCGGTCTGGCGCGCGGCCTTCTTTTTTGCGCCCTCTTCCGTCGAGAACAGCCCCTGGCAGAGGTCCTCCATCGGATCGACCACGACGGCCGGAGCCTGCTCCTGTTCCTGTGTCTTCATGATCAGATATCTCCGGCAAGCGAGATGCGGAGCATGGCCCGCGCATCGTCGTCGATGTTAATGACCTGGTAGGTGACGCCGCCGATCGCGACGCTATCGCGCTGGCTGGCGAGACCGGGCACGGCGGAGGCGGAGACGGCGAGCAGATGCGTGGTGCCTTGGACGGCCTGCTCCTGCTCCTCCGCCAGATCGGTTTCCCGCCACACGCGCAGGATGACCCGGACGGCGGGCCTCGCGACGCCGTCGACCGTGAACACGGCGTCGGCATTGCCGAAGGCCTTGGCGAACTTCGGCCCCATCCGTTCGAACATGGCGGGACGCGGCGTCATTTCGGAGCCGTCAACTTTTTAATCTCGGCCTGAAGCTTGGTGACTTCGCCGGCCAGGGTCGCATTGTCGGCCTCAAGCTTTTCCACCTCAGCCTGAAGCTTGGTGACTTCGCCGGCCAGCGTCGCATTGTCGGCCTCAAGCTGCTCGTTCTGCTTCAGCAGCGTGCTGCGATCGCCGATCGCGCTGTCACGCTCCGCCGTCAGCCGGTCATTGTCGGCCGAAAGCTTGTCGTTGTCGGCCGAGAGCTTCTCGATCGCCTCGCGAAGCCTGTCGATATCCACAGAAGGCACGGGCGCCGCGGCCGTCGCCTCGGGACCGGCGGTAAAGGCACCAAAATTCTTGCGGAAATTTTCCGCTTCCTCGGCCGTGATCCCGCCGGTACCGACCGGAACCGGCTCACCCGGCCGATAGGATTTCTTGCCGACCTTGACGGTCACATTGAACTGCTCGGTTTTCTTGCTCATCGGAGCGTCCTTTCAAGTCCCGATATCCGCCGGCTGGAGACCGGCGGATATGCGGGCGAAGACGGGTTGGAAGGGATTAGCGGACCAGCGCGAACAGGCTGGCGTCCGGCTCCGGAGCGATCGGAAGCGGTGCTGCCTGCGTCTGGACGATGGTTCGCGACGGGTTCCGTTCCCGCCACATGTCGGGGAAGCGCTCCATCGACAGGAGCGCGTCGTTGTCGAGGATGGCGCCGTAGGCGAAGTGGCCCATGAAACCGAAGGGATCGAAGATCCCGACGCCCATGGACGGCCAGAAGTTGTTGCGCACCCCGCCGACTGTGTAGGGCTGCGAATACTGGATGAAGGTCAGCTCGCCGATGGTGCCGAGAACCGCGTAATACTTGTTCTCCGCTCCGGTGCTGACCGGCCCCAGCTGCATGATGCCGCCATCCTGGCGCCGGTTGTCGAGCGCCTCGAGGAAGCGCGGCGACTTCTTCAGGAGACCCGCAGCGCCCGGCCCGAGCAGGACCTCGCGGGCGGTGAAGCCGCTGGTATCGGAAAGCAGCTGCACCCACGCCTCGATATCGTCCATCGCATCGACGCCAGCTTCGCCCCAGCGCGCTGCGCCGGCGAGTGCGATCGTCAGCGCGGCATTGCGGCCGAAGTTGACGGTCTGCGTCGGATAGTCCTCGCCCTCGACGATCACCTGACCGGTGCGGATAACCTGCGAGCACATGAACTCCTCGCGCCGCGTGATCCGCTGGTCCTGGTCGTCGATGATCGTCGCCAGATTGTAGGCGTAGCGCTGCGCCGGCGAGTTGCGGCCGCCGATCGGCTCGCCCGGCATGCGGATCATGTTGCCGCCCGGTCGCAACGTGTTCTGCGGCTTGACGTAGGCCGGCGTGAAGCTGGTCGCCTTGAAGCCGCGGTTGGCCGAGTCCTTGCCCGGCACGTCCGGATGGACAAACGGCGCAAGCTCGCGATCCGGCAGGATCTTGTCGAAGACGATCTGTTCCATGTCGGAAAGAACCGTGGTCGAGAAATAGCGATCGCGCAGGAATGCTTCCGGGCGATCGCGGGGCGGCAGAACCGCGACGAGTTCTGCGGTGGAGAGAAGAAGTTCTTCCATGTGTGGTGTCCTTTCGGTCTCGGGCTTACTTCAGGACGCGCACGTAGAGGGGAGCGCCTGCCTTGCGGAAAGCGACCTCGACGGTAGCGGCCGTGTGTCCGGCGCCCAGAATGAGTTTCGTCGAATCGAAGGCGCCGCTCGCGTAAACCGCGGCGACGACGTCACCGGCGGATGCATCGCAATCGGTCGCCAGCACCAGGGCGGGCGTCTGCGAGCCGTCAGCCGCGGCCGAAGCGGACAGGGTGTATTTGTCCGATGTGGTGATGTTGCCGAGGACAGCACCCCGCTTGAGATTCTGGCCGCTGACGATGGTGACGTTGCGGGTGATGACCGGCACGTCGGAGACGAGCAGGTCGTTCGGGGCGAAGGTGGCTTCTCCCATGATCAGGAATCCTTCCGGTTACGGCCGTGGCGGGCCAGGATGGTGGAGCGGACGGTGGAGATCACCGCCTGTTTCTCGGTGGCCTTGCCGCCGCCCGGTGTGCCGGCGCCGAGCGTCGGGCTCTTTCCGGCCATGCGACCGGCGAGGCGCGAACCGCCGGCGGAAGCAGACGAGAGAAGCGCACCCGCTTCCTTGGCCGAGTAGAACTTCGAGCCGAAGGCAAGCTCGGCGGCGAGGCCCGGATTGTTCTCGGCCTTCGGGTGGGTGAGGATCGAGCGTATACGACCCTGCTCGGCGCGGCGGATTGCGCTTGCCGACGTCTTGCCGTCGTCGGTCTCTTCTTCCTCGGTTTCGGCGCTGGTGTTCTCCTCCTCGGTCTCGCTCTCCGGGTCGGAAGGGGTATCCTCGGCGGAGGTGTCCTCCTCCTCGGTTTCGAGCACTTCCTCGTCTTCCGGCCGCTCGTCTTCCAGCCGGGAGCCCTTCTTGCCGCTAATCGCGGCGAGCACGCTCCGCGTGAGCGCGCTGCTACGCGTCAAGTTCGACATTCGTCGTCTCCAGTTGATGTTGGGGTTAGCCGGCTGTCCGGCTCAGTTCAGCTTCGAAGGCTTCGAGAACCTGCGAAGGGCGTGCAACCGCGTCGGCGAGGCCGGCATCAACCGCCTTCTGTCCGCGATAGACCCGCGCCTCAGTGGCGAGAGCGGATTGCTGTGTCAGCCGGCCGGCACGGTACCGCGCGACGGTGGCTGCAAATTCGACGCGAAGCTCTTCGAGCTCGGCGAGTTCCTGCTGAAGCACATCGTCGGGGATGGCCTCATAGGGATTGAAGTCGGCCTTGTGCTCGCCGGCCTTCAGGATCGTGACCTTCAGGCCCTCTTTCGCGAGCCACGCGCTCATGTCGACATGCATCGAGATGACGCCAATAGAGCCGCAGATGCCGGTCTGCGGAATGACCAGCTGCCGGCAGGGCGAGGCGAGCAGATAACCGGCAGAGCACGCATGATCCGTCAGGACCGCGATGGTGGGTTTCACCTGCGAAAGCTCGAAGATCTGCTCAGCGCAATCGAAAGCGCCGGTCACCTCACCGCCATAGCTATCGACCTCGAACACAACGGCCTTGATGTCGTCGCGGTCGATGCAATCACGGACCTGCACTCCGATCGCCTCGTAGCTGGTCATGCCGCAGGACTTGCCGATCCACTTGCCCTTGTTGACGAGCGATCCCTCGATCTCGATCAGGGCGATGCCCGGAGCAATGAGATCCGGCCCCTTGTAAAGGGCGTCACCCCAATAGTCGGTGGCATCCCGAAGCTTCTCGCCGACGAGACCCATCTCTTCGCCACCGGCGACATGCGCTGGAGCGTCCGGGCTGCCGAGCACGCGCGGGCCGAAGGCCCGCGCAATGATGTCGCCCTTCGACGGATGCAGCATCAGCGGCGTGCCGAACATCCGACTGGCGATTTCGGGATAGTTCCTCATGCCGATTTCCTTCTGGAGATCCTCGGGATGCCGGCATAATGCCGACGCGCCGAGGTGCGGCCGTTGACCTCTTCCTCGGTTTCGTCGCCCGGTTCGGCTGGCGGAGCCGCACTCGCCTGCGATCTGGCTTCGGGCTTGCCCGGGTCGGGATCAAGCCCGAGCCGCTCGTAGAACGCCCTTTCCCGCGCGCGCTGCTGCGCATCCATCTTCCAGTCCCGTCCCTGCTCGGCGGCTTCCTGCTGGAGCGTGGTGAGATTGCCGGCGAGCCGCTCGCTGGCGGCCTGCGCCTCGCGCAGCGGGTCGATCCAGCCTCGGCCGGGGCCGATCCAGTCCGCATGGCACCATGCTGCCGGGTTCTGTTCGAAGGGAACCGCGCCCGCGGGAAGCTCGATCAGGCCCTTGTCGAACACCTCCTCGAGCCATGCCCGATAGATCGGCGCCATGAACTGCGAGGCGAAGCCGCCCTTCTTGGCGGTGAAGCCGCGCCAGATCTCGAGGAGTGCCGCGCGTGCGGACGAATAGTTCACCTGGCTCCAGTCCATGGTGAGCTGCTCGTAGGTGACGCCGATTGCGCTGGCGACCTTGCGCAGCGCCGCATTGACGAAGGCCTCGAAATTGGCATTCGGGTGCTCCGGCTTGGTCAGCGTCGCCTTTTCGCCCGGCTGCAGCGTGTTGATGCGAACGCCGGGCAAGTCGATCGGTGCGGCGCCGTAATAGGCCTTCTGCGCGGCCGACATTTCGCCGAAGAGCTTGGCGATACCGTCATTGCCGTAATCCGCGCCCATCGCTTCGAGCATCTCTTCCGGATCGAAGGGCGTTTCGATGAAGGCAGCCATGACAGCGTTCAGCATTGCCGCCTGGCTCTCATAGTCCTCGTAGTCGGTCGACTGCTTGATCGACCGCATGACCGGAGCCCAGTCGGAAACGCCGCGCGTCATGCCGGCGCGCTTCTGCTCGTAGGCGTGCACGACGATCGGGCGCCCCCATTCGGTCTCCCGATCGACATACTCCCAATGCCACAGGCCGGTATTGCCGGCGAAGAACTCGCCGGGATGCGCCTTGCGGAAGTGATAGCCGACCGGTGCGCCGTATCCGTCGATGGCGACGCCGTCGCGCAGGAACTCTTCGTCCATGCGCCCGTTCGGATTCGAACACCGGGCCGGATCGACGACATGGATTGCCGTCTGGAACAACGGTGCATTGTCCTGCCAGACGATGACACCGAAGGCCTCGCCCTCGGGACCGAACCGCTGACGGGCAGCAAGGCCGAGAACGCCGGCCATGGTTTTCGTCCGCTCGGCGTCGCACCATTTGTCGACATCCTGCGTGTAATCGCGCCACAGGGCCTCGATCTTGTCGGCGATCTCCTCCGCCTGCTCAAACGTCATGTTGAGCGAGACGTGGTTCGGCCGCGCGGCAAGCGTCCAGCCCGAGCCGATGATGTTGTCGACGAGGCGCGAGGTGCCGGCGGCGCCCCAGCCGTCGTTACGCGCCACGTCGTTCAGCCGGTCGACCAGCTCGGAGCGCGACCAGGTCAGCGCCGACTGCCCGGACCAGGTGCCCGGCCGCCATTTGGCAAAGGACGGGTGATCGTAGGATGCACCCTGGTAGGCCGAAGACGCCATCAGCCGGTTCTTCGCGACCTGCACGCGCGCAGCCGCACGAACTGCCGGCGAAAGCGGTTTTGCATCGGGGCCGAGGATCGTGACGTCGCCGCTCATCCGAAGATCACTCCCCGGCTCCGCGCCCGGGCGAAGCGGCGAAGGCCGAGCTTCGCCTCGAGATCGCGGACGTACTGACGAAGCGCGCCGATGTTGGCCGCGGCATAGGCGACGCTCTCGCCGTTATAGCTGAGCGAGACCTCGGCGCGGCCGATCTCCATCTGGTGCAAGGCCTCACGTGTTTCGTCGAGCCGTGCCAGAAGCACGGCGCGTTCCTGTTCGGTCAGTGCCATATGGATCTTCCTAGCGGTTTCGCTGCGCTGCCCGGGCGGCGCGCGCGAGGGCGGCAGCGACGAGCGGCGATTGCTGTTCTGCCGTGGCGCTCTCGCCCGCGGCAGGTTCGGTCTTGACGGCGATCTGGTTCAGATGATCCTCGAGATCGCCCTGTTGCGGCGCTTCAAGCCGCCCGAGGCGATCGGCGATCGCGTCCCATTCCTCATCGGTCCAATAGGGCACGCCCCAGCGATAGGCACCGGCCAGGCTCTGATTGAGCATGTCGATGATTTCGTTGCGCTTGCCCTCGGCGAGCTTCCAGACGTAGCGGGTGTGACCGCTCCGGGACTTCTCGGGTACGCGGGCTTCCGATGTCGCCTGCTGGTAGAAATCGTCTCCGAAGCCGCGGGCGAAACGGATGTAGCCCGCCTGCTCCGGATCGTCTTTCTTGTAGTCCCGATAGAGCCGGATCTTGAAGGCCGAGGCGTTGAAGGTGAAGAATCGCGAGGACCACTTCTGCTTCTTCGGCTTGCCCTTTCGGTCGTACTCTTTCGTCTGCACGATCGGCGGTGCGGCTTCCGTGTTGCCGCCGCGCACCATGATGACGCGTGATTTCGGATGCTTGCGAACCCAGTTCCAGACATCGTCAGTATAGGCGTTGCCGTCGATCGCGACCCGATCGGCCGTGCGCTTGCGGCCGGCATCGTCGAGCCATTCGCGCTGCAGCAGCCGATCGAGAGCGGCGCGAACCTCCGGCTCGGAGATATGGCCGGAATGTTCCTTGGCGTCCGCCAGGTGGTTGCCGGCGCGATGGTCGACAACGCCGTGGTCGATGACGGCCCGGTACCGATTCCTGCCGTAACCGACAAGCAACCACTCGACACGGTCGCCCTGCACGTCCATGCCAAGCATCAGCGCCAGCGCCTCGGAGGGGATGACACCGCGCTGGAAGCCCTGATCCTCGGCGCGATCGCGGAGCACTTCCCAATCGATCGCCTTGTTGTCCGCCTCGAAAGCGAGCCCGAGCCAGTCGTTCCAGAACGTCTGCTCGGCGCCCGAACCCTTTTCCCGGTTCTCCGGTCCGCCGGCCTGGACCGTCAGCCACTCGCGCACCAGGTTCTCCCAACGTTCAAACGGCGAATAGGCCATCCAGATGCGGAAGGAGCGATGGCGGCGGCCGCGCTCCGGATATTTGGCAACCCACTTCGCGCCGTTTTCCGGCTTCACCATCCATTCGCGGTGGTGCTCGTGGATCTCGCAGCCGCAACGGATGCAGACGAAATGCGCCTGCTCGGGATGCTCGGGATCGATATGATCCCGCATGTTCTCCCAGCGCAGCTCCTGCAGCTCGTGGCAGTGCGGACATGGGACGTGGTAGGTCTCCTGCGTCCCCTCCTGATAGTTCGCTGTGATCTTGCAGCCCGGCGAGACCATCGGCGTCGAGATCTTGAAGATCTTGCCGTTGAAGAACGCCTTGCTGCGGCTGTCCGCCTGCACTTCCGGATCACCGGCCTCGTTCATCTGCCACTTGGCAAGATCGTCCTGGACCTGCTTTCGCGGCGAGATCATCGACAGGCCCGCCGGCGAGTTGGCGCCGGCCGCCTGGATGGCGCCGCGCCCGTCGACGCGTTCCTTGTAGAGCACCGAGTTGCTCGCATCGCGGCTGTTTTGTGAAAACAGCTTCGCGACCGCCGGCATCTCGCGCACCAGCGGCATCAGCTTCGTCTTCGACCAGCGCGCCGCGTTCTCCTCGGTCGGGTGGACATAGAGGAAATCGCCGGGCGCCATGTCGAGCGATCCGAGCGTGAAGATGTTGGCGCAGATGGTGCCGCCAATCTGCGCCGACTTCGCCAGGCTGACGATGTTGCACGGATCTTCGGGCGACAGCGCCCGCAGGATCTCCGAGAAGAACGGCACCAGGTCTTCGTTGTACGGCCCCGGATGGTCCGTGATGCGTTCCGAGAACACGATGTTCCGCTTCGCCCAGTCGAGATAATCGACTGCCGGCGGCGGCTCGCAGATCTCGGCCAGCACGCTGAGAGCGAGCCGCTCGGGATTGAACAACACGGTCATTGCTGCTCGTCCTCGACATGCTCGTCCAACTCGGCCGCTGCGTCGGCGAAGTCGCGCGCCTTCTTGGCTCGGTGGTCCCGGAAGGCCTTCAGCAGCACATGGGTCGCATCATGGGTCGACACCGAGAACTGCGCGGCGATCGCCTTCGCCATCTCGGGGATGGCCTGTTCCATGACCTTGAACGCCTCGGCCACGGCCTTGACCATCTCTCGCCGAGCATCGTCGGTCAGCATGTACCGGCCGAGCTCGAGCGCTTCCTCGCGCTCCATGCGCGCGGTGGTGATCTTTTGCTGTTTCAGCTTCTCGGCCGCGACCTCGTCAATGAACGGGTCGACGATGACGGTCGGCTTTAAAGGCGCCTTCGGCTTCTCCGGCACGTCGAACGACAGCTCGGAAGCTAATGGTGCCGGCGGCGATCGCGTCGCAGTGCCGTTCGCTCCGAACCGCTGCGACGGGTCGAGGGTCTTGCGCAGCTGCTCGACCGCAACCGATGCGCGGATCTTCGCGTTCCGCCCCTCGCCTTCGAGCGCATCGCCGAAGATCTTCCGCTCCGCGATGTACTGCGAGATGCGCCCGGCACTGACGCCGACATGAGCCGCAAACGCGCTCTTCGTCATGATGTCAGCTGCAAGGCTCATCTTTAGGAACGCTCGTTCTTTAGCCCGGCTCTTTAGTTTAGGCTCTGACTTTAGGCTTTAAAAAATCGCTCAGACTGGACAACCTCCGCGGTGCCAAATACCCGCAGGCGGGCGGATGCCAGGAAGGACCCGCGAACCGTCGGAGGGCCTATCGGGCCGTCCGAACCGCCCGCTGAAAGGCAACGGCGAAATGATCGTGAACGTTGGCGACCACATACCGCTCGACGACCTCGCGAAGGCGAAGACGGATGCGATACGAGACCTGAGGCACGAACAGGATCACCGGGTGGATGGCGTTCGTTGCCGGATCACGCTGGTAAACGCCCGGGTAGAGGTGCGAAGGCTGCTTCGGCACGAAGAACCGCTCGTTCTTGTAGTTCTTGTTCCGCTTGAGCGACGATGATGTGCGGGTACGGGTCGCACCAGCTCCGCGATAGTCGATCTGCAGGTCGGCCATGACGCGGTTGAGAAACCCTTGCGTCATGTTGCCGTAGCGATCGAGCGGCGCCCGCTTTGCTGGCACGGCCACCAGGTTACGCTGCATCAAGCCACGATCGACGAGCTGCCGTTCGAAGGCCTTATGGGTGCGCATGCCACCTTCGATCTGCGGACCGAGAAATGCCGTTGCAGGCAATCCGCCCTTCGTGCGGTCGCCGGTGACAACAACCGCTGCCCGCAGGTTCTGCCGCGATGCCCGGTGATAGACGACGCCCCGCTTTGCATAAGGGGTAGGCCGATCAAAGACCCGATCCATCTCTCGCTGGACTTCGAGGCGACCACCCTTGGCTGTCTCGTTCAACGTGAGCATGATGGCATAGGGAAGCTGCTTTCGCTCGATGTCCGTCAGGGATCGATTGAATTGCCGAAGATCGACTTTGATGTGAGCGACTATCATCAGAGGCCGGAAATATCCGAGAGGGTTACGCCGACTGGCAGACTTGCTCGGCATACGGGAACGTGATTTTCTGGGCCCATCTGCGGGAGGAACAGTTATGGGAAAGATGCGCTCAGCATGCATTGCTGCTGTTCTGTTACCGATCGCTGGATGCGTCGGGAACAATTCGGAGTTTACAGTACGAACCAAGCCGGGCGGCTACCCTGCTGACTTTCAAATATCCCAAGCGGGGGACGTGAACACGTTCCTGCTCAGACACGATCCGCACAAACTGTACTGGTGCGCTCGCAACATTTACCGCCTTCGGTGTGAAGCATCGTACCAGTTGCCTGAGCGAGACCCTGTCACTGGCGACGCCGTGACCTATAAGATGAACACCTCGCACGAGCACCAAACTGTGAGCTTAGTATCGAGCTCCGGAAGATTTTACTATTGCACCGCCTTGGCCTCGAACAGGGATGAGATCAGCTGTATCGGCCCAAGCGCGGCACTAAAGATTTGATGTTGCTGTGCCTTTTCATAAACGAGCCTTGATGATCGAGAGCCTGCCCATACCTTTTAATCGAAAAAGGCGACCTCTCGGCCGCCTGTATTTTGGTCATAGCTTTCGCACTTGCCCTGAATCGGTGCCTCGGTTGCGAGGCTGTCAAGGCGGGGGCTGACCGGTGTACCGACCTCGGGCTTTTTCGCCCCGCACTCTCGTGCGTTCTCAGAGGCTCACTGCAGGATCATCAGCTCATCCAATGGCAAGATGACTCTCACAACTTCTTCAGCAAAGCAAGAGGCACTGTCACCGGCACCTCGCCGCCCATGAAGTCGATCGAGACCACCACGTCGCCACGCCCTTTCTTGCTCGACGTGACCACGGTTGCCCTCCTATCGCAGAACGGACCAGCAGTGATCCAGACAGGATCTCCAGCCCTCACCACCAGGCCAACAGGGCACTCCCAATCAAAGTTGCCTTTGCGAGCGAGCCCATTGAATCTGCTGACTTCCTTGTCACTCAGGCGCATGGGCCGATCGCACCCGCCGAGCACATCGATCACATGCTCGACGCCCAGCAATCCGGCGAGATACTCGGATAGCGCCATCATCTGCACGAGAACATAACCATGGATCACGGGCATCATCTGACCCTCGATGACACGACCGCGACGGCGAAAATCGGGTCCCTTTCGCATCGGCACTAGCGACCGCACGCCCATGGCGTCGAGACTGTTTTCCACAACCTTCTCGCGGCCCGTCCAGACCCGAAGCGCAAACCACGGCGCTTTACCGCCGCTGATTCGGAGATTCGCCGTGAGCAGCGCACCCTCGTCGACCAGGCCGTCGGTGATTCTTCGCATCCGATCGGCGAAACGATCCTGGCCCTGCAGCGCAATCGGGCTTCCGGTAAACGTGCTACGCTGCATGATCATCGCCTTTGCTCCTGTCCGCGAGATAGTCGGAAATTCGTTCTCGGTAGCGCTCGACTGCATCGGCGACGAGGAAGTCGAGATCGCCCTCGCCTTCGATCGCCGGGAAATAGACCCACTCCGGCAAGCGCCCTTCCGGGAAGGGCCAGCCGCGGCGCTTGTGCTCACGCTGCCATGCGGCGAGCAGATCGCCGTCACGCTTCACCGCCTGGAAGCCCTGCCCCGCCTCTTCGAGCGCCAGCGGGCATATCGAACCCTGAGCAGAGCGTGCCCGCTCCTGCATGCTGTTCACCGACGGCCATCCGGCGCGCATGCGCTTCTCGGCCATCACGTCCGCAAGGGACACCTGCCCGGCATCGATCTGCATCTGCTCGAACTTCGTCGGCGGAGCGACGATGCCAGTCGGCGGCAACAGCAGCTCCGAGATCCGCGTCGCCGACCAGAGTTTACCGAAGGGCGCAGCCATCGCGTTCGCCGGCTTTGCCGCTTCATCCTGCGCCGGGACGTCCATCCAGAGCTTTTCGCCGAAATACGTGGATGGTGCCGGCGTGTGGGACTTCTTCTGCGCCTTCAGCAGCTGCAGCCAACGGGGGAACCGATCGGCCGCTTCCCGGCGCTCGGCGGCCGTCAGCGCATGCCAAGCACGCCGAGCCGGCTCTTTCGGCATTCCGTCGAACTGAGGCCAGTTCTTCACCAACGCCCAGAACGCCTTGTCGATCGACTGCGGCGTCTCGGTCTGGCTTTCCTGCCCTTCCGCCTCGCGCGCACCCTCTCTCAAATCTGATGGTTCTATTGGTGGTTCTATTACGGTTTGGGTGTCACCGTGACACCCCTCGGCGTCGTCGGTGTCACCCGTCCCTGTCGCCGCTGTCACGGGTGTCACCGTGTCATGGGTGACACCGTGACACCCCTCGATAGCCACTTTTGCAGCCTGCAGGCGACCGAGAGCGCTCATATTGAAATCGTAACGGGTACCCTCGCCGGGCTTCCATCCGCCTTTCTTGCGGACGATCAGGAGACCTTCGTCGACAAACTCGGAAAGGATGCGCTGCACGGTGCGTTCGGAAAGCTCGGTCTCGCGCGCAAGCCGCCCGACGGTCGGCCAAATGCCCTTGCCGTCGTCGTCGGCGAAGTCCGCCAGGCGCACGGCCAGCATCTTCCGGTTCGTTGAACCCAGATGCGCTTTGAATAATTGTGACATGATGGCGATGCTCATTTACGCGGCCTCCTGCCGTACGGCCAGGTGGCCGATGTAGGCCGAGGCCATCAGCGCATCGGTGCTCGTCTCGCTGAACAGGTCAGTGCGAAACATCATGCTCCTCCGTTCGCCACGTGCCGCGCCGTCTGCAGCGTTCGGCAGACAGCGTCCTCGCCAACGCCAAGAACGGCGGAGAGGTCGAACGTGTCGAAATGGCCTGATTTCCAGAGGATTACGGCGGCCAGCGCCTGCAGCTCATCCATCTTGCCGCTCATGGCGGCCGAGCGTGACCGTCTCCGATCAGCCAGCTGCAGCATGCTTCCCTCCTTCCGCGCCCTCGCGCGCAATGATCTGAATTCCGACGCGGGCGTATTCCCGCGTCATGCGGATTGTGTTTGGCGCAAGCCCGTCACGGCCGCGCGTCGCCGAAAGCGCCGAGATCTCGGCTGCGAAGTAGGCAAGCCCCTCGTGAAAACCGGCCGCAGAGAGCAGCCGGTGGATAGTCACCTGGTCGCGAATGATCACCGCGAGCGGCACTTCGAGCAGCCATCGCGCCCGCGCCTGATGGTCCGGCGCATCGGCAAGTTCCTCGATGATAGGAAGCATGGAGGTCACTCAGCCGCCTCCCCTGACGCCGCCTCAAATCCCCACGCCGTCCAGCCCGGGCGCGGGCTGCGGCAGAACATTTCCAGCCTCGGCATGGCGGGATAGAGCCGCTCGATCTGCTCGGCGAAGTAATCGGGCTTGGCGCTGTGCCTGCCCTTCCGCTCGCGATAGACCGTCTCCGGCTGCGAGCCGGGCAGCGGCGAAACCGGGTCGCCGCGCCTGCCGATCAGCAGCAGCTCGTGTCGATCGCGGCCCCAATAGCCGGTTCCGGCAATTTCCTTGTCCCAGATCCAGTGGTGCACATAGGTGAATCCCCACGCCGCCATGACGCGGAAAGCGTCAGGCAGCATCGGGTTGGTCGCCCAGAGGAAGAGGACCGCATCCGCCTTGGCTGGCGCCCCGATCTCGTTGAAGAGCACGCAGATCGCATCCGTCGGCATGGTCGGATAGTGGTTCTCGGCGCTCTTCTCTCGCCCCGTCACTTCCGAGCGCACGCCGAACTGCCACGGCGGATCGGCATAGATGACCGGGAACTTCTGCCCAACCTTGCCCGCCGTGGACGAGCCGGCCTCGGCCACATGCGCCATATGCGTCAGCCGTACGGCATGACGTATCTCCTGCCGCTTCTGGCGAATTTCCTTGGCGCGCTGGACGATCTCCTTTTCCTCCAGCCGCAGCGCCTCTTCCTGCGCCGCCCGCTCCAGGTGGCTTAGGGCCTCCCCGGCATGGACGGAGATTCGCCCGTCGCGGATGGCATCGGACAGCGCCTCGACGCCATGGTCGCGCACCCGCTTTGCGGCCTTGACCGCGCGTTCGGAAATCGAGAGCCGGCGCCCCGCCTCGCGGGCGTGCAAATTTGCATCCCCGGCCGTGTTCTGATTGATGCCGCGTTCCCAGTCGACGATCCGCGCCGCTACCATGGCGCGCTGACTTTCCGTCAGGTGCCGGCGATGCAGGTTGAGCGAGAGCACGAAGCCGAGCGGGTCCTTGCCCTCGTATTCCTTCGTCCATGCGTCGATGCCGGCCAGATGGCAAGCCGCCTCGCGGTTCCGCCCGTCGAGGATCTTGCCGTCGAGGATCCAAACCGGCTCTTGCTGCCCGTTCGCCTCGATATCGTCCGCGAGGGGGCGCAGCTCGTCGTCGGGCAACATGGGGAAAAGGGCAGCGAGGGGATGATGCGGCAGGCGCGTCAGCGGAGGCAGGTCAGCCGTCGGCGAAGGCTCGATCTCGGCCGGCGCAGGGAGGCGATCGGCGCCCTCCTCGGGTTGAACCCGAGAAACCGGCGCGCCGGGTCCGCCCTCGCCCCCCTGCCCGATTTCCGGCGGCGTCACGCCGGCCAGCTCGCAAAGCTTCGCCGTCGGATACCAAACCGCGCCATCCTTCCTGTCGCGAGAGAGGAGCTGACGGCTGTTCAGATTGCGGCAAACGGCGATTTCGGACTCTTTCGATGCGCGATAGATGCCTTCCCGCAACACTGCGTCGACGATCTCGCGCGCCTTCGGCCCAAGCTTCGGAAGCTGATCGCTCACGGCCTTCTTCCTTCCGACTGTTCAATGATCTTGCAGACCTCGTCTTCGTCGATGCCGAGTTCGGCGGAGACCGAGTGCGTGTCGCGGTTTTCCTGAAGCCAGCGCGTCAGAACGCGCTCGACGAGGATCTGGCGGGAAAGCCTCGTCATTCCACCCTCGCCAGCCGGTCAAGATATTCCGCGCCTCTCGCCGTCAGCCGCACGTCGTCGCGGCTGCGGCCTGCCCACGCGACGAAACCGGAGGCAAGCGCCTTGTCGAGTGCCTCGCTATCGGCATTGCGGACGAGTTTGTAGGCGCCGCCGCCGGCGCGCACCCGCCGCAGGAAAGCGAGGCAGCGCGGGCCGACCGGTCCGCCGGCCGTCCAGCACGTGGAGGAGAGAGCGGCACCCTGCATCAGTGCACCCCCTTGCGGGCGGTATCGACGAAATCGTTTCCGCGCATGGATACGAGTGCCGCACGCAGTCCGTCGACGGTCGCCTCATCGTCCAGTCCGGCCGTTATCGCGGCGGCGGCACAGGCGACAGTCACGACGCTCACGGCCATTTCCGGGTCGTCGGGCAGCAGTGCGCAGATTGCCGTCACGGTCTTTGTAGGGTTTTCGGGCTCGCCATCCATCAGGCGGCCCCGTCGATCATCATCGCTTCAAGGCGAGCAAGGTCCTGCTTTGCCGCCACGATGCGGTTGCGGATGGCCTGGCGTTCCGCCGCGTCGATGCGGCCATCCTCAATTGCTTGAGCGACGGTGCGAACGACATCGTCCAGCACGCCGTCGAGGCGCAGGACCGCGCTGGCGGTGACCGCTCCGAAGCTCGAAACGCGCTCGTCCTTCACAATCCGCGACATGGCAGTGAGCAGGAACGGGTGATCGCAACGCCGGTCGAGTTCGGCGGCAAGATCGAGGCGGATGAAGCTGTCGCGCCATTCCTCGCCCGCCGACGCATATTTGGTCAGCGTCGAAGATGCGACGCCGAGCGCTTCCGCTGCCCGACTCACCCCGCCGAGCGCCTCGTAAGCCGCCGCCGTGGCGGTCTTGATGATGGATGCATGTTCGTCAGAAATTGCACGCACGAAAACACCCCTGAGTTTTGGTCAAGGAAAAAATCAACCGAAAGGATTCCGTGAAGGCCGCGCGTCGGCGGCGTAGGTTCAGCCCATCAGATCAGGGAGGAACCCATGCTCTTGAGAGACGCATCAAATCTGCAACCCTTCCGCGATTATGGGATTTGTGCTCCATTGCCCGAAGGCGGGCATGGAGGCGGGCGTGAACGAATTGGTCGACTGGCTGAATTTTGGATGGGCCGTGCTGGTTGCCATTCCAGGCACTATCGCGTTCGTCTGGACGCGCAACGATCGTGCCGACCGCCGATAGGCAGAAGGACCGTACGGCGAATGGTCGTTCTTCCACGGCCCCGACTCACAGGGCTGGTACGAAACCGAAATATCGATCAAGGACCGCTGGGACGAGCCGCTGTATGGCCGGTCCGTTCGGATCAAAGGTCTGCTCGGCACGCGCATCGGCTTCCCTCACCTTTCGCCGGATGGGAGCGTCGCGATCCTCGACAAGGGGACCTCATCGGCGGTCTCCTGGACATTCTGGACATCGACAAGGACCGGGGAAAGACCATCCTCCGGCGCCACGACCTTATATGTCCGTCCATCGAAGTGGATGAGGTTGCTGTCGGCGCAATCAGGAACGACGGACATCGAGGCGATGATGTCGAAGCTGCGACTGGAGGTCGACCTGATCTCGGCCAGCAATCGCAAAACCCTATGCGTTGCGAAGCAGAGATGGACCAACAAACCCTCAAGGGCTGCAAGGAGAACGATCGCCGCCAGCAGCAAATAGGACGTGTCAAACGGTACCGTCATGTTGAACCCTTCCGATGGCCGAAAAAACAAAGGCAGGGACGCGCCGAGGCTGGGCGCGTCCCTGCCAGGTGGCAAGGTCGCCAGTTGGGAGGAGGAGACCGGTGCCTTGCTGGGGGAACATCATTCGGCCGCCTCCGCCGGATGCGGCAACTCTACCGGCAGCCCCCTCGCCGCACATTTGGCGGCGTAGAGTTCCCCCGGGCGATAATTTGTGAGCGCAATGATCACGGGCCAGTGGCGATCGGGAATACCTGTCTTGCTCCACTTGTAGACGGCATCCTTCGAGATATCGCCGCCAGCCTTGCTGCTGGCCTGCGCGATGGCGTCGGGTCCGCCTGCGTCCTTGATGATCTGCTTGATAGTGGTCGTGCTCATGCATGAATCAATAATGGATTTTAAATCCAACTACAAGGCAATCGATTTCCAGACCGGAAAATATTTCCGAAAGTATGATGCGACCATGAGCTGGTGGAAGAGATTGGATGAGCGGCGCAAGGAGCTGGGCTGGAACAAAGCCGAGTTGGCGCGCCGCTCAGGCATCCCCTACGACAACATTAACAAGTACCTGCGAGGCGAAATCGAGCAGCCGCGCGGGGATGCCCTTGAGACCCTCGCTCGGACGATCAAGCGACCGCTGCTGTGGCTCAGAGACGGTATTGAAGTCGAAGGCGGCGAGTTGGTGCCCGCACCTGGGCGCCTCGTGGCCGGGGCACTTGTCGGCAAAGCAGAGGCCGGCACGTTCAGAGAGGTCGATGCTTTTGACCAGGCCGAGCGCGAGGTGATCGCCGTTCCGCCGGATGAGCGCTTCCCCAATGCTCGAATATTGGTTTTCGATGTTGCCGGCGATTCGATGAATGACCTCCGGCCCCGCCCGATCCTTGATGGTGACCGATTGATTTGCGTTGCATACGAGGATGTGGCCCATGAGGCCGTGCTCCGCGACGGCATGGTCGTTGTTGTCGAGCGAACGCGTGACGGCGGGCAAACGCGTGAGTGGTCTGTGAAGCAGGTCGAGATCTATCAAGGACGCACGGAATTTCATCCGCGCTCGACCAATCCCAAGCACAAGCCGATCGTCGTAGAGCGAGACGTTTTTGCGGACGATGGCTCTCAGGTCGAGGTGGTCGGCCTGGTTCGCCGGGTTCAGAACGACCTTCCGTTTTAGGCCGCAAAGCTCTTTCGAAGATCAATCGCCTGACAGGCCATGCGAATTTCGCCGAGCAACCAGCTCGGCGGCTCATTGCACATGAACGCCTGATTATCAGCGCCAACGAAGTTCATCACGGGATAAACGCCGAAACACTCTCCCGTGTCGACTGGCGCAATGCGAGCGATACGAAAGCTATAACCCGGAAACTGTCGGCTCAAAGTGTCGGCGAAGCGCTCCTTCGCCGCCCATATATCGGCGCGTAGCGCGACCGGTGGCACCACAATGAACTCCGTAACGTCCTTACAGTCCATAGCTTCGCTCCTGGCTAATTCCGATAATCTGCTTAACGACGCCGGCGCAGACACAGCTGAATCGGAGCGCACCAAGAAAGCCGCTCTCCACCAACTCGTCTACATCACAGGGTGCATCATCGACCGCAGGAACCTCGACCGTCCGAGATGACTCCCTCAGACAGTTGTCGCAGCGGATGTGCAGCGTGAACACTTTCGGCAAATGACGCAGCGCAACGCTCATATTTGTTCTCCTTTCGTTCTCATAATCCAGATGTGAACGCTTGAGTCGAGTCGTTTCCATCGGTATGGAAAATAAATCCAATCCCCCATTGACGTCCGCCAAATCTGGATTTAATTTCCAGATTACAAGCTTTCTTTTCATCAAACCGGAGACCAACATGCAACCGAACGGCGGAATTCACACGAGAAACACGATCAACCGCATGGCCGAGGCGATGCGCTCGGTCGGCGATGGCTGCACTAAGGAAGATTTGTTCCTGAAAGGCTTCACCGAGCGCCAGATTTCCATCTTCGGCCCGAAGGCCACCGAGCTCGCCACCGTCATGGCCCAGGCAGCGTAGCGCCATGACGAAGAGGGCGCGCCGCCGTGGCCCCTGCCCCTGTGGTTCACGCGCGGCGCGCTTACCCCCGAAGAACTCACTGGAGATTTCCAAGATGATTAAGCTTGGATCCTTTGCGAAGGACCGCATCACGAACTTCGCAGGCGTGGTGACTGGTCATGCGGAATACATAACCGGTTGCGACCAGTACCTTCTGTCGCCTCGGAGCCCCGACAAAGAGCCAAAGTGGTTCGATGAGCAGCGGCTCGACGTAGATCCGATTATCGCTCCGATCACGATCGACAATAGCAACGGCGCCGGCGCGGACATTCCCGCACCGGTGAAGTGACGGGGAGCGCCGCCGTGAGCTGCTCCTGTGGTCATGCGCGGCGCACTCACCCGCCTCGCCTTCACCTTACCCTTCTCCTGATCCTGCTCTGGAGCCTCTGGCCATGACTGAGCATTTCACCGGACACAACAAGGCGCGTCTCGAAGCCAGCCCCAATCGCTTCTTCCTCGCCTGCGCCATCATCGCGCTCTCAATCGCGTTTCTCATGTCCGTAGCGCTAGCCGGTACCACGGCCTTCCGCAAGGAATGGCAGTTCGCGTCGGATGCGAAGGTATGATGCCGCAGCTCGCCACCCACCCTGCCGGTCACGATGCCGCGACGCGCCACCAGCGGGCCAGCGCCGTACCGATAGCCGCCCTTCGCGGCCATGATCTCACCGTCGCCGAGCGCTCCGCTCTGCTCAACTGCTACGCCACGCCCGATCGCACCTTCCTCGAAATCGCCGCGACGCACGACGTCGACCGTGAGCGGCTGCAGGATCTCTGGTTCGATCTCTTCCTCTTCCCGTCCAGCCGCTGACCCAAGGAAATCGAAATGACGGTCAAACTCCACGTCCGCAATCCCGTTCCGCCCGCCGGACTCTCCACGTCAACCGCGCTTCTCAAAGAGCCGGCCGTGCGCGCCGGCTATCTCTCCGGCATGACGATCCCGCGCCTGGCGCTGGCCTTCGGCGTCGCCGAGTATGTGATGCAAGACTATGTCGCCGAGCGCCGCTGGGGCTGGAGCGCAGCCGAGCATCGCGGCATCCATGAAGATGGCCGCCGCACGGTCGTTTTCACCCGGGCTTCCCGCGAGACAGGCGGCTACGACATCCGCCCGATCTCCGTCCCGCGCATCACCATGCACGTCAGGGCACTGGAGGCGCGGGCATGAGCAAGTCGATCGAAGGCGTACTTGCCGACGCATGCGAGGAAGCGCAAAGATGAAGACCTCCGACCCGATTTCCAACCAGGTCTTTTCGACATCCTTCCTGCTGTTTGCCCAGTACGGCGGCAAGGCGGTTATTCCAGTCGAGGATGTCTGCCGAGACTATTTCAACCATCTCACGCCGAACAAGTTTTTGCGCAAGGTTGGATCTGGTGAGATCGCTCTGCCTGTCGTGCGCGCGGAAACGTCGCAGAAATGTCAGAAGGGTGTCTACTTGCAGGATCTGGCAGATTATCTGGACCAGCGGCGCGAAACGGCACTGAGGG
Source organism: Sinorhizobium medicae (assembly GCF_007827695.1). GTDB lineage: Bacteria > Pseudomonadota > Alphaproteobacteria > Rhizobiales > Rhizobiaceae > Sinorhizobium > Sinorhizobium medicae. Next base: position 63,264 of record NZ_VITA01000024.1, read on the forward strand.
AATTCCGTCAACTGCACCGATGAAAACATAAGACGCCGATACTGCGCTGTCTTGCCCTCTGACCGCGCCGTTTGTGCGTATCGCCTTCACCGAGACTCGTCCGCTTTCGACTGCGGCAGCTCGTTCCTCGTTGTACCACCCTGATCCTGCGCCGCTGATCGCGATGCGCAGATCAGCGAATCATTAGATCGGGACCGCAAGCCCGAGAGCCAGCTTGCGATGCAGAACACGGTGGCAGTTGGCGCACAAGCATTTCAGGTCGGCCGTTATCGATTTGTGACCGGGCTGCATCTTAGCAACGTGGGTTCGGTGGTGATGAACCTCGATGCAGGCGGAACCGGCTTCATCGCCATAGCGCTCGGCGGGATCAAGCTCACAATCCTCACAAAAAAGGCGCCCATGCTGTGCGATGAATTCGTCTCGCTTTTGCTTTGCCAGACCAGGTTGCCGCTCGCGTTGCAGGTGGGAGACGATCTTCGGATTGCCCTCAATCCAGCTTCGTTCCTCTTCGGTCGGTGTGAACCGGATCAGCTCTGATTCGATCTCAGGCGAATAAGGCTTGGGGCGGACGGCAGCGCCATTTTTCGCTACGATCCAGAGGCCCGCCTCTTCGAGCAGTTCGAAACAGATCTGTCCCCAGCCGGCGCTAAAGTGGCCGGGATGGATCTCTATTCCAAGCGCCTCCTCCAGGGCCAGACCGAACACCTTTTTAGGAGCGAGGGGAACCCCGTCGTCGGTCAAGGCATCATAGTCGCGGGACGGAGCAAAATTAGCGGCGTCGCCGCCTGTAAGAAGCTTCTGGACGGCGCGCTCAATGTGGGACGTCGTCACTTTCCGCAATTCACTGGTGGGCAACCGGGCAATCTCACCTGTGGTGGTCTCAACCGCGCGAATAGCAGCGCGCAACTTCGCGTGGCGTGTACCGGGTGTCGTGATCAGCAGCCGTCGCCAAGCGCCGTGGCTTTGACTGTTTGCATTCATGGCACGCACAAGCTCGCCAAATCGAGTCGCGATTGACGCGCCTCGATCGAAGGAAAGGCGGCGCTTAACGAGATCCGTTTTCTGAACACGCTGGCTATCCAGATAGATTTCGTAGTCGATCCCAGCGCTGTCTAAACGGGACATCAGCAATTCAAGTGCTTGCCGATAATCACGATTTCGATCGGTCCCGCTGCGACTGTGAAGGATTATGCCAAGCTCGTGCATCTCGAGCTTAGCATTGAGCCGCGCGCCATCGTCTGTGACTAGAATCAGTGGAATACCCATGCGGCCACGTTGTTCCGCAACAGCACCAGTTGTCCAGTGCCGGCTCTAAGGTCAGGACTCATACATCAGTGAAGCATCCGATGACGGCTTTCGACCCTGAGCGGTCGCCGGTGACAAGCAAAGGGAACGTCTCGACTTGGCCCGAAGCGGACCTCCACTCGCTGGCGCGGAAATGACTTCCGAACCGGCGACGGTTCTATGGAAATTACGCTTCGGCAATGGACTGCAATCAGTGACATGTTTTATGCCGCTCAGAGAAGCACCGGGTGGAGAGGCAACGAAGGCGATCAACTTCGCGACTTCGTTCGACGAAGAAGGCCGGTCTTGCGGAATACCTCCCAGACTACCATGACCTGTTTCCGACCTTCGTAATCTGTAGTGGCGCGTGCACGCGAGGATTTTTTCGCCACACATTGCTCTAACTAATAATTGTGCAGAACAGGTTTTGTCGGTTGTGACTTGTGCTGATGGCAGATACGAGTTTCTTGTGTCAACGATCTCTCGATCAACTTAGTGTTGTGGTTCCTGCGACACCTACGGGAAGGTTACCTTCAAACCACCTCGGACAATATGCGCTACATACGATTTGCAAATTCGCTACGTTATGAATGCTAGATCGATGTCGTTGGCACACCCATGACGCTTAAATCCATTCCAGATTTGCGCTTTCTCGCTGCTGCCCTTGGTCGAAATCTGAAGCGACGTGTTACATATATCGCTTATAAGCTACCGCCCTCATCGAAATTCCGTGTGTTCACGATTCCAAAGAGAAGCGGTGGAACACGAACTATTCAAGCTCCAAGAATTGCGCTTCTAAGTTTGCAGAGGTCCGTAAGGCTGCTGCTAGAGCGGGACTATAGCCCTCGTGTAAACGTCCACGGTTTCGTGCCTGGACACGGGCGAAGTATCGTAAGCAACGCCGAAAAGCACGTATTGAAAAAATGGGTTCTCAATATTGATCTCGAAAACTATTTCGGATCAATCCATTTCGGGAGAATAGCCGGTCGGCTTCAATCAAAGCCTTATGGTTACACGCCTGAGATAGCGAAGTTTGTCGCACATATAGCGTGCTATCCCACCCAAGCCTTAATAGATGGAAAAATCCAGGACAGCAGCGTTCTCATGACGGGCGGCGCGTTGTCGCCTTTGTTGGCCAATATTGTCTCCGATAAACTGGATAGTGAGATCGCAAGGTTTTGCTCCCAACTTGGCTGTACGTATACTCGGTATGCTGACGACATCACTATTTCATCTAACAGGAACAAGTTTCCTGGAAAAATTGCACGCCTTGAAGACCCAGAAGATCATCGTAGCGTTGTCCTTTCGGAAGCCTTTCTCGATTTGATCGAAGGCAACGGGTTTGCAGTAAATCACGCAAAAACCAGATTGCTTCCTCGCTCTTTCGGTCAGGAGGTGACGGGGCTGGTCGTTAATAAGAAGGTGAATGTACCGCGCAGCTTCATCAGGCAGATTAGGGCCATGCTGCATGATTGGGAAACCAATGGATATGCCGCAGCACAAATAAGACATTTTTCCAAGTTTCGGCCAAACAGAGGACGGCTGGACGCTCATGAGGCCAAGCATTTCCAATGGGTAGTTCGTGGAAAGATAGAGTTTGTTAGGAACGTGAAAGGCTCTACAGATCAAACGTTCCAGACGCTCGCCCGCAAATACAACAGTTTAACATCGGGTGGAAAGATAACTATTCCGATAGTTGAGACAAACAGAATTATTGAAGAGGCCGTTTGGTACCTGGTTAACGAAAATAAAGTTGTAACTACAGGAACATGTTTTGCGATCGAAGGCAGTAAGTACATCACCTGTGCTCACTGCATAGGGCCAAACATGACCGTCACTCCGAAATCTGCTCCCAAATTTCCTGTTTCGGTCAAGGCGTTGAAACAAGACCGAGTGAACGATTTGGCGACGCTCGACCTGTCTGCGCTCTTGCCCGCGCACACGCCAAAAGGAATGCTCAAGCTCGCTTCCATAGCTGAGGTCGGAGCCCTCAAGGTTGGCGACAAAGTCCAAATTGCTGGTTTTCCGGGGAACCTAAACGAGGAAGCGGTAACTATTTCTGAAGCCACCATTACCCGCTTCTCTAAAACCACGCTTGATGGATCAATTCCCGCCAGCAACAATGTTATGGTACTTGATGGCGGCACGTTCTCGGGAATGAGCGGTGGTCCTGTTCTGTTCAAGGGCAAAGTTGTCGGGGTGGTAGTGCGGGGGCCAAACGACGATGATCCTAACGAAAAATGTGAAGCCGTGTTCTCGACGCTGATATTGCCACTAATCTAGGCAGTTCAAAAATGACGGCGGCGTTTGACCACTACGGTCTGGATGAACGCAAGCAGTGTCGCAGAGAACCTTTCAAAGTCCTTTGCAAATTGCCGCTTTACGCCGAGTCATCCTAAGTGCGGTCTGCGAGCAAGCGGTCCGGCTGCATATTAAACTCCCCTAACAGCTACCATCTTAGCGGCACTCGTTCAGTTTTCTGAATGACCGCAGTTGGCGCAATGCGGTCGCGGCTCCTTTCTAGGGAGCTGACGCTTGCTAACGCTCAGCCCCCCTGAAATACCTTTCCTTTCGTTACAACCAAGCGCACTATGAATAGTGACCAACACCACTAGAGGGAGGTCAAAATGGTAGTGTCCAGATCATTATTGATAGGTGGTGCAATGCAAGTGATCTTGGTTGCAACTGACCTGCCACGGGTAATTTCCTCCAGTTTGGATTAGAGTCCGGCCTATTGTGAACCGCTCCAGGTTTCTGGACCAGCGGAGGCTGGAGTTTTTCGGCTTCATTCAGGGAGGCGGGCTGGTTGCGCCTCCCGAATTCATCAGCGAG
>NZ_VITA01000025.1 GCF_007827695.1 Sinorhizobium medicae
GTTTTGTCGCTCGACAGATGGTCGGCAAGCGCCCTGATGCCGTTCGTCGCCGTCGCCAACGTCCTGCCGATCGACTCCAGCACGGTGCCACCGGCGTCCGCCTTCGCGTGTCTCAAGCCCATCATCGACCCCTTAGCGAGAATGCGGTCTCTTCAGCGGACCGCAGCAAAGATAGACGCCAGATAGGCTCTTTCTTTCGACAAACCAAGCCTTTCGGCGGCCTTTTATGACGAACCGGCGACTTTTCGCACCGTCATGATCGGCGCGCCTGCTTTTCCACTGCAGCTTCCGGAGCGAGAACACCGCCTGCGGCGAATTCAGAGAGGGTCATCGAATCGAGGATGGACGACATGGCATCGCGAACCGACGTCATCGAGATGCGGACACGGCAGGTTTCCGGATCGCTGCAGTCTTCGCAGATTTCATAAGCCGTGCGGCTGGCGCAGCGTATCGGCGCCAGCGGGCCGTCCAGCGTCCGTATGACGTGGCCGATGCGAATCTCGGAGGCCGGTCTCGACAGGGAATAACCGCCGCCCGGCCCTTTCTTCGACCGCAGCACGCCGGCATTGCGCAGTTCCAGGAGAATTGTGTCGAGGAACTTCTTCGGAATGTTGTTGCGCTGCGCGATTTCCGTGATGAAGGCCGTCTCCCCGGGCGCGAGCCGTGCCAGATCGACCAGCGCCTTCAATCCGTATTTCCCCTTCTTCGTCAGCATTCGAGCCGCTACTCCCCGGTCCGGCAGAGACGCCGGAACCGCCTCGGATACAATTCGCCCTGCCATAGCACAAGAATGCTTGACCGACACTCAGCTATACTCGAAAGGCAGCGTCCAGACCGGGAGCGTAAAGCGGCGCCTCATCGAGCAGCCCGGCCTTTAGAGCGCGAGCGCGCGCCGCAGCGTTTCCAGGCGTTCCATGGCGATCACGCCCTCGCGGATGGTCGGCGCCGGCGTCTGCTTGCCTGCAAGCGCCGGAATGACGTCGGCGAGCAGCGCATGATAGCCCTTCGGGTCCTCGTTGGCGGCTGCGGTGAAGTTCGGCTTCCAGGTCAGCGTGTCGACCGCGCCGTCAAGTGTGGCAGCCGGATCATCGACCTTGAAGGGCGGATTTCTGTTCCAGCGCACCTCGATGACATTATCCACCTCGATGCGCTGGTGGTCGCCCATGATCTCCAGGCGCTCCACCGGCGCGCCGCGCGACTGGGCCGTGCCCATCGCAATCGTGCCGATCGCGCCGCATTCGAAATCGAAATGCACGTGGAAGAGGACCTTGCCGCGATCCTTTTCGACCTTGCGCGCCGTCAGTTTCGTAACAGGCGAGACGAGGAAGGAAACGAGGTCCATATAGTGCACGCAATGGTGCAGAAAGAAGCCGGTGTAGTCGACATTGCCGGCGAAATAGGCCGGCGCCGTCATGTAGTAGCCGGTGAGGCCATAGACGGGGCCGAACCGGCCCGAGCGCAAGATGTTCGCCGCAATCCTGTTTCCGGCGGAATACCGCTTCATGAAGCCGACGAGCAATGGCTTGCCGGACCTTTCCGAGGCGGCGAGCAATTCGCGCGCGCCTTCCGCGCTGCCGGACGGCGGCTTTTCCATGAAGACCGGCAGGCCCCGCTCCAGAGCCATCTTGCCGAATAGCAGGTGCTGGTCCGGCCCGACGGCCATGCCGACCGCGTCTATGTCGGAGCGGCGGATGAGTTCTTCCGCATCGCCCGTCAGGTTCGAAACGCCGAACTGCCGCCCTGCAGAAGCAAGGCGAGCGGCATCGATGTCGCAGAGCGCAGTCACCTGGATGTCATGGCGAACGAGCTGTGGAAGCAGCATCTGGCTGGCGTGCACGCCACAGCCGATCCAACCGATCTTGAGTGTCATCGACGATATTCCGTAAGCAGGATGTGGGACTTGATGAATTCGGCGCTGGCGGCGAGGCGTTCGCTCTCGTCCTCGTGCGGCGGGCGCCACTGGGCAAAGGGCACGCCGAAACGGTCGTCGTTGCGACGGAACGGCTCGAGCGAGATGGGGCCTTGATAGCCTGTCTCGTGCAGCGCCCGGAACACCGCGACCCAGTCCGTGGCGCCCGTTCCCGGGAAGCCGCGATGGTTCTCGTTGGCCTGGAAATGAACGATGCGCCTGCCAGCGAGCCGGATTGCTTCGGCAATCGAGGCCTCCTCCATATGCATGTGAAACGTGTCGAGCATCAGTTGCACGGCGGGATGATCAACCGCATCGAGCAATTCGATCGCCTGCCGGGTGGTGCAGAGCACGTCGCTCTCAAAGCGGTTCAGCGGTTCGACCGCCAGCATGACGCCGAGCCCGGCCGCATGCTCACCGGCCTCTTTCAGACCGGCGACGCACCGGGCCTTGCGGGAAAGGCGCTCCTCCTCGCTCACAGGCTGCGGCGGCCGGCCCGCAAAGACCAGAGGATTTCCGGTAAGCGGACCGCCGACGATCACGGCGCCGAGCGCGGCGGCGCAGTCGGCTGCGTATTTCAGATAGTCGATGCCGGCGCGATGGGCGGCAGGATCGTCCGAGGAAAGATTGCGCTGGAGGCTGACGCGGGCGGCGAGCACCACGAAGAGCCCGGCGGCTTCCAGCGCGCGGCGCGTTTCGGCAAGGTCGATTTCGCCGGGTTCGGGCACCAGAAGCTCTACGAAATCGTAGCCGAGCCTTCGCATCCCGGCGAAATGGGGGAAATGTTCGGCCGTGAAGGGCCGCGCAAACTGCATGGAGATCAACCCGACGGGGTTCATGGTCAGTCCTCTTTCATTCGCAATCAGCCCTTCACCGCGCCCTGGGTCAGACCGCCGATCAGCCGGCGTTGCACGAGAAGGAAAAGGATGGTGGCAGGCATGGCGCCGACGACGGCACCTGCAGCAAGCAGGCCCCATTCGATCTGGTACTCGCCGATCAGGGTCTGAATCGCGACCGTAACGGGCCGTACGTTCTTGCCGCCGAGCGTCAGCGCGTAGAGATATTCATTCCAGGCCGTGATGAATATGTAGATCCCGGTGGAGATGATGCCCGGCATGGTAAGCGGCAGCACGACGCGGCGCAGCGCTGAGAGCCGCGAGCAGCCATCGATCATCGCGGCTTCGTCAAGGCTCTTCGGGATGGCGCCCACATAGCTGGTCAGCATCCAGACCGCGAAGGGAATGGCAACCGTCGCATTGGCGAGGATGAGCCCGAAATGCGTGTCGAGGATGCCGGCTTTGCGCATGAGCACGAACAGAGGCAGGATCAGCAGCACGATCGGAAACATGTTGATGAGCAGGAACTGCAGCATCAGGAGCTTGCGTCCGGCGAAGCGGAAGCGCGAGAAGGCGTAGGCGGCCGTCACCGCCACGGCAAGGCCGAGCACCACCGTGCCGCAGGCGATAATGAGGCTGTCGAGCATGTTGCCGAGAAACGAGGTCTGCTGCAGCAGGCGCGCGTAATTGTCGAGGCTCCAGCCGGAAGGCGAGACGGAAACGCCTGTCGCGTTCAGCGCCGCTGTCGGCGTCAGCGAGGTCAGCACCATCCAGGCGAAGGGCGCCATGGCGAAGAGCACGATCAGCAGTACCGGGAGGTCGGTAGTGAGGATACGACGGAGCGTGGACGGTCTGTTCATCGTTCGACCTCCCGCATGGTCCTGGCGAGATAAACGGCGACGATCGTGCCGAGGAGAATGGTGAAGGTGACGGCGATCGTCGTGCCGTAGCCGAAATCGAGATTCTGGCGGGCGCGGACGAAGGCGTAGAGCGGCAGGGTATGCGTGGCATAGCCCGGCCCGCCGCCGGTCATGACGAAGATGACATCCATTGAATTGGCCACCCAGATGACCCGGAGCAGCCCCGCCGTCGCAAGCACCGGGGCGATGCCCGGCAGCGTGATGTGCACGAACTGCCGCCAGGCCGACGCACCATCGATGGAGGCGGCCTCGTAGTGGCTGCGCGGAATTCCCTGGAGGCCGGCGAGGATCATAACGGCGAAGAAGGGGAAACCCTGCCAGGTCAGCGTCGCAATGATCGCATAGAGCGCAAGGTCCGGATCGGCAAGCCACGGCACTGCCGACTGCACGACGGAAAGGTAGAGGAGGACATCGTTCAGCACGCCGGTATTCGGATCGTAGATCCAGCGCCACATCAGCGCGATCACCACACTCGGTAGCGCCCAGGGAATGATGATCAGGGCGCGTGCCAGACCCCGCCAGGGGAATTCGCGATTGAGCAGCAGCGCGGTCAGGAGGCCAAGACCCATCTGAAGCGGCACCGTCAGGCCGATCCAGATGGCGGTGTTGCCGAGCGCGGTCCAGAATACGGGGTCGGCGAAAAGTTTTACATAATTGCCGAAGCCTACGAAGCGGCTGGCATTCGGCTTCCATAGGATGAGATCGTAGAAGCTGGTGTAGACCGCCTGCACCATCGGGAAAAAGACGATGAAAAGCGTGACGAGCACCGCGGGCGCCAGCAGCATATAGGGCATCATCCGTACGCTCCAGGGCGTCGGGATGGTCACGGCGGTCGGTGGGGGTGCTGTTGTCGCGGTCATCAGGTCGTTCCCGGCCGTTGGCAATCGAAAGGCCCCATCCGCCCTGATATCAGGGCGGGGCGGATGGGAAGTCGAAGTGGGTGGAGAATCACCCGCTCCACGACATCATTGCTGCACGAAAAGAGCTTCGAGCTGCTTCATCATCTCTTCGGAGGTGATCTGGCCCGTCAGCGCCTGTTGCATGGCCGTTTGCCAGGCCGTGTTGACGAACTCGGACGTCGCGGTGTTCTGCGGCAGCACATGGGCGAAGGGCAGCGATTGTACCGTCGCATCGACAAAGCGGCGCTCATGCAGCGTCCAATTTTCCGAACCGCTCTTGGTCACCGTCATTTGCCCGGTCGCCTTGTTGAAGGCGACGTTGTTCTCGCCCTCGGCAAGAAACGAGATCCACTTCCACGCGGAATCCTTCACCTCCGAGGAGGAGAAGATAGCCAACGACTCGTCGCCATAGGACGTCCAGCGGCCGCCGCCGCATTCCGGCACCGGCACCGCCGAGACCTTGTCACCGAGTGCCTTGACCATGTCGTTCGACGAGCCGACATGATGAATGGTCATGGCCGTGGTCCCTTTCTTGAAGGCGGCGGTGATTTCCTGGAAGCCGTCATTCGGTGCCGAGGGCGGAATGACCTTGTCCTTCTGGAACAGATCGATCAGCCACTGGTTGGCAGCGATCGCCTGCGGCGTCGTCAGACCGCCCGGCTCAAGCTTCGCGCCCTGCGACAGCACGAAGGCCCCCCACTGGTCCCAGCCACCCTTGCCGCCGCGCAGGCCGAAGCCGTAGGTCGCCGGCTGCTTGGTGAGCTTGATCGCCGCGTCGCGGAACGCGTCGCAGGTCGCCGGCGGCTTCAGGCCGGCGGCGTCGAACAGGTCGGCGCGGTAGTAAAGATAAAGCACGACATACTGGATCGGCAGGTAGTACTGCTGACCGTCCGACCCCTTGTTGAGGTCGAGGAGGTTGTCGAGCAGGTCCGCCTTGCCGGCCCAGCCGTCAATGCGCTCGCCGAGCGGCTCCAGCGCGCCCATTTCGATGAGGCGCGGCTGGGCGAAGAGCTTGACCATCGCGGCGTCCGGCGCGTTGCCGCCGACGAGCGCGGTGTAGAGATTATCGTAGTAGCTGTTCCACGGAACGTTTTCCGCTTCGATCTCGATACCCGGATTGGCCGCTTCGAATTTCGCGATCAGATCGGCCATCGGGTTTTCCGGATTGTCGAAGTGATACCAGAAACGAACGGTTTCCGCCGATGCGGTGCTTGCCAGAAGCGATGCCGCGAGAGCGGTGCCTATTTTCCAGATTTTCATTGTCTCCTCCTTTGAAAATCGCTTCAGTTCGCGCCTGCCATTCGCCGGGCTTCGGCACCTGCCTTCGCAAGCGCCTCCCGCGCGGCGGCGAGATCGAGGGTGTTCTGCAAGAAGCCGTGCGTGACGCCGGGCACCACCATCAGCGCCTCGCCCCGCCCGAGTTGCTTCAGGCGTTGGTGCAGCGCGATGCTGTCCGACAGCAGCGGGTCGACGCCCGCCGCCATCAGATGAAGCGGCGGCAGAGCCGCCAAGGCCTCATCGGAGGCGAGAAGCGGACATGCGAGCGGATCAGCCGAAACGTCGCGGTCGCCGACATACCAGCGCCAGTAGCGCTGCATCTTCGCCGTCGTCAAACCCGGCCCATTCTCGAAATTTCGATAGGACTCCGTGCGGAAATCGCCGGCATAGGTTCCGTAGAAAAGGAGTGCACCAGCCATTCGCGGGCGCCCCGCCGCCGCTTCGTGCAACAGTGCGGCGAGTGCAAGATTGGCGCCCGCCGAATCGCCGGAAAGGAGTAGCGGGCCCGCCGCCACGCCGAAGGGCGCCGAGACTGCAAATGCGTTGCGGATCGTCGCGACAACATCCATCAGGCCGGCGGGATAGGGATTTTCCGGCGCCAGGCGACAATCCGGCAGGAGCACCGGCAGGCCGCATTCCAGCGCGAGAACGCGCGCACAGCGCTCATGCGATTCCGGGCTGCAGAAGGCAAAGCCGCCGCCATGCACAAAGACCACCGCACCGGAGCCGGCGCCCGGCGGCACCAGTATCTTGAGGCGCAGGCGCGCCGAGCCGATAGCCGCGTCCGCCTCGACAAAAGCCTCTCCGACCGCCGCCATTTCCGGCAGCCCGACGTTCCACCGCCGGTTGCCCTCTTCCGAAAGCGAGCGGCCCTCGGCCGGCGGCAAGGTCGTGGGATCGACCTGCGGCCCCGTTTCGGCAGCCACGCGCAGGAGCAGCGCCGCCATTTCCGGCGACAGCCGCGACAGGTCCGGCGCCGCGCTCATTGGGTCGCATCCGGGAAGACGTCGGGGCCCAGATCAACGATCGTCGCGATGTGATGGCGCAGGGCTGCGCCGGCCTTCGCGACATCGCCGCTTTCGATCGCCTCGATGATGGCGCCGTGCCGCTGCGCAGTCGCCACGAGATCGCGCGGGGTGATGCTTCGCGAGATCTTGAAACGGTGATTGTGGACGAGGCAACGATGCAGGATCGGATCGAGCGCCGGAAGCCGGGCATCCTGGAAGATGCGCCGGTGGAAGTCCCGGTCGAAGGATGCAAGCTCCAACTCGTCCCCGGCCTTCGCAGCATCGAGCATTTTCGCAAGTAGCGCCTGAAGATCGGCAGCCAGCGTGCGGCTCGGCGCCTGGAGCGTCCGGACGATGCCGCTGCACTCGACGTGCAGGCGCACGCGGAACATTTCCACGGCCTCCGCCTCGGTGCATTCGGAGACCTGCGTACCGCGATGCCCCTGCCGCCGCACCAGGCCCTCCTCCTGCAATTGCAGCAGCGCCTCGCGCACCGTGCCTTGGCTGCAAGAGAAATGCGCCGCCAGATCCAGCTCGGTCAGCGCCGCTCCCGCCGGAAGCACGCCCAGCATGATGTCACGCTTCAGCGCATTGAAGGCAGCGGTGGCCTTGGCGGGGCGGGCCGCATTGCGGGTCCTCGAGGGGGCAGAAAAATACGTCATCGCGGGCTCGCGGAGTTGCCAATCAAAATTGCTGCCATTATTGATATTGATATCGATAATGGAGGTCAAGGGTAGAGATGACCTTGGAGGGAAAACCGTGACGGCAATCGCATTGAGGCAGATCCGGAAAACCTATGGCTCGCTGCAGGTCATCCACGACGTCGATATCGACATTGAAAGCGGCGAGTTTCTGGTCCTCGTCGGACCCTCCGGTTGCGGCAAATCCACGCTCCTGCGCATGATCGCCGGGCTGGAGGAGATTTCCGGCGGTATTCTCGACATCGGCGGCAAGGTGGTGAACGCGCTGCCGCCATCGGACCGCGACATAGCCATGGTGTTTCAAGATTATGCGCTCTACCCGCACATGAGCGTGCGCGAGAACATGGCGTTCGGCCTGAAGATGCGTGGCACGGATGACGAGACGATCGAAAAACGCGTGTCGCACGCCGCAGGCATCCTCAAGATCCAGCCCTTCCTCGATCGGCGGCCGGCCCAGCTTTCCGGTGGCCAGCGCCAGCGTGTCGCCATGGGCCGCGCCATCGTGCGCGAACCCTCGGCCTTCCTCTTTGACGAGCCCCTCTCCAACCTCGACGCGGCACTGCGCGTCGAAATGCGCCTGGAAATCGCCAAGCTACACAACCGCATGAAAGCCACGACCGTTTACGTCACCCATGACCAGGTCGAGGCGATGACACTGGCAGACCGCATCGTGGTTCTGAATGCCGGCAAGATCGAGCAGATCGGCCCGCCGCTCGATCTCTACCACCGACCGGCCAGCCTCTTCGTCGCGCGCTTCATCGGGAGCCCGACGATGAATACCTTGCCGGCGAAGGTTGTCTCCGATGGCGGCGGCAGTGCCATACGCCTAAAAGAGCGCACCCTGCAGCTGGTCGGCTGGTCCGGACAGCCGATCCGCGCTGGCGAGGTCACTTTCGGCATTCGGCCGGAAGACCTGGTCGTCTGCCGGCCGGAAGATGCGTGGTTCAGCGGTGAGCTTGCCGTGGCCGAGCGGCTGGGTAGCCAGACTTACGGCTATGTTGAGATCGGCGAGGAGCGGATGCTGACCGTCGAATTTCCGCGCAGCACGCCGATCCGCGTTGGCGAGCCGATCCATGTCCGCCCGAACATGGAAGCAATCCATCTGTTCGATACCGCGACCGGCCTGCGCAAGACCTGAATCAGGCAGCTATGTCGGGAGGCCGGTTGGTGATGTTCCGCCCACGCTGAGCGGAAAGGAGCCGGCCAATGGCCGCGCGGGCCTCATCGACCGAACGGAAGCGCTGCGCGTCCAGGTCCCAGACATAATATTTGACGGCCAGAAATTTCAAACGGTCTTCGTCGGGAACGACGACTCCGACGGCTTCACCGCCATATTCGATAACTTGCTTGCTCATATAAGTAACGCTCCTCCGCACCCAACGGCGCGGATAATTCAATTCTCGGCAAAGGGTAAGGTCTGGAAGTTCTGACGATCACATTCGGCGGAGTTGACGAATGTGACCTTTAACCGTTGCACGACAAAGGGAACGTGAGCCGCAGAAAGCGGCGGTCGATATTCCGAGCATGTCACTCTCCTCTGGCTGGCCGGCGCAGCACGCCGAGCGTTCATGAACAATCGAAGCGGATCTCTCCGCTGACAGCGACAAAGTAGAATAATTTACCGATTCGTCAACTGCAGAAACGATAAAGCGAAAAATAATTCTCTCAACTCGTTCCGCCGAACCATGGCAAAAGTTCCATTCGCCTGCCCGTGGCATCTCGCTATCTAGGGAGCAGCGAATCGCCGTGCAAGGGACAGGGGCGATAAAGACAGGACTTTCCGACGAAAAAGGGGCAGCCCCATCGGAGGCTGCCCCTGGCACGAGATGCGTTTCACGGTTTCAACAGAACGTTGAAGCGCTCTGATCCTGATCAGGCGGTCGGCGTTTCCGCCTGCTGTCCGCCGGAACGAGCGGCTTCCCGCTCTTTCCACCAACGGCTCAGGAACAGCAGGATCGGACCGCCGATATAGATGGACGACGTCGTCGCGACGATGACGCCGAAGATCATCGGCCAGGCGAAGCTCTGCACCGCCTCGCCGCCCCAGATGGCCATCGGAACCAGCGACAGCGCCGTCGCTGCGGAGGTGAAGATGCATCGCGCGATCACCTGATTGATGCTCAAGTCGATCAGATCCGAGAACGCCATCGATTTGTACCTGCGCAGGTTTTCGCGCATGCGGTCATAGACCACCACCTTGTCGTTGACCGAATAGCCGATCATCGTCAGCAGCGCGGCGATCGCGGTCAGATTGAAGTCGATGCCCGTAAGAGCAAAGAATCCGACGGTTTTGGTGATGTCGAGCAACAGCACGGCGATAGCGCCGACGGCGAAGTGCCATTCGAAGCGGAACCAGATGTAGAGCAGGATCGCAACCATGGCGAGTGCCACGGCGAGGAAGCCCGATCGAGCCAGTTCGCCGCTGACCGTGGGACCTACGACCTCGGTCCGCTCCATGCTGGCGCCGGGGATGGCGGTCGTCACGGCATCCTTGACCTTGTTCAGGGCCAGGCTCTGCGCCTGCTCGCCGCCCGGCTGGCGCTGCACGCGGATCAACACCGATTGCCCGCCACCGAAGTCCTGCAGGGCCACCTCGCCGAGATTGAGCTCCTCGACGCTTCGCCGGAGCGTCGCCAGGTCGATCTTCTCCTTGGAGACCGCCTCCACCTGAATGCCGCCGATGAAATCGATGCCGTAATTCAGGCCGGGTGTGAAGAACAGAACCACCGAACTGATCGACAGGAAAGCCGAAAAGCCTATCGCCAGGAAACGGCCTTTCATGAAGGAGAAGCTCGGCAGGCGCGGCACCGGACCGAAGAGCGACGGTATCACGAGCTTCTTCATCTTCCGGCGAACGACAACCTCGCGCATCAGAAGACGCACGACGGTAACGGATGTGAACATCGAGATACCGATGCCGAGCATCATGGTGACGGCGAACCCCTTGACCGGGCCGCTGCCGAACCAGAACAGAAGGACCGTGCCCGCAAGCGTCGTGACGTTGGAGTCGATGATCGTCGCATAGGCCTTGTTGAAGCCGATATCGAGCGCCTTCATCGCGCCGGCACCCGCCTCGGTCTCTTCCCGGATACGGGCATTGATAAGGATGTTGGCGTCGACGGCCATGCCGATGCCGAGGATGATACCGGCGATGCCGGGCAAGGTCAGCGTCGAGCCTATGAGGCCGAGGATGCCGATCGTCATGATCGTGTGCAGAACCAGGCCGACATTGGCGATCATACCCCAGGCCCCGTAAAGGACGACCATGAGGACGACCACGAGGCCGAAACCGGCGAGACCGGTAAAGAGGCCCATGCGAATCGAGTCGCTGCCGAGATTGGGGCCGACGGAGCGCTCTTCGATAATGGTCAGCGGGGCGGGCAGTGCACCGGAGCGCAGGAGTGCGGAAAGAACCGTTGCCTCCTCGACGGTAAAGCTGCCGCTGATCTGACCGCGGCCACCAAGGATCGGCTCATTGATGACGGGCGCCGTCAACACCTTGCCGTCGAGCACGATGGCGAAAGGCCGCCCGACATTTTCGCGGGTGATGTCGGCAAACTGCCGGGCTCCGAGCGAGTCGAAGGTGAAATCCACGACCGGCTGATTGGTGCGCTGGTCGAAGCCGACCTTGGCATCTTCGAGCCGCTCTCCGGAAATGGCAATGCGGGTCTCGACCGCGTAGCGGTTGCCATCGTCGGCGCCGGGCAGAATGTCCACCCCACGCGGAGCCGGCTGGGTCACATCCACGCTCTGGTCGAGCATGTGGAAGCTCATCTGTGCCGTGGAGCCGAGAAGCTCACGCAGGCGTGTCGGATCCTGGAGACCGGGGAGCTGAACCAGTATGCGGTTGGAACCGATCCGCTGGATCAGCGGCTCGGCAACGCCGACCTGGTCGACACGGTTGCGAATGATTTCCAGGCTCTGCTCGACCGCCTTGGTCATGCGGTCGGCAAGACCCGCCTCGGTCATGCCCAAGGTAATCACATCGCCCGTCGTCGATACTTCGACTTCAGGAGCACTGGCGGCAAAACCGACCGTGCTTACGGGCGTTGCCAATTCCTGCAGCTTCGGCAGAACCTTGTCCCGGTCCTGAGCATCGGGAATGCTCACGGTGACGCCATTGCCGCTGATACGCGCCGAGGAGGCGGATACGCGCTCACCGCGCAAGACGCGGCGGGTATCGTCGAGAAGCGAGTTGAGGCGGGCTTTCTGAAGCCCCGCCCCGTCGACTTCGAGGACGAGGTGCGAGCCGCCCCTCAGGTCGAGGCCGAGCGTGACCGGCTCGAACGGGAGAACGGAAGCGACCTGCTCCCTCATGGCCGGCGTCAGCACGCTCGGCAGCGCCGCAAGGCATCCGAAGATGATAATTGCGACATAGGCGAGAACCGCCCATCTGGATGTATGCATGTGGGAATTCCATAAACGCCAGAACGCGCCATGGGCAGCATCCGGGCCGGGTTTTCATCAATGGCTGAGGCGGGCGCGAAAGACCTGCCGAACTCTCAAAGGAAGGCTCCCGCCGCTGGCGGCGCGCGAATGCACTTGCTCTGACAGGATGGGAGACGCGCAATTCTGGTTTTCGCCACCGGCAGGGAAGGAGCCATCTCTGGCGCAATCAGGGCAATGGCCTGGAAAGGAACGAACGCTGCAGGATCTGCGCCGGAGCATGACTTGCCATCGGCCCGCTCGCCGATGAAACGAAGATCGGGCAGCGCAACCGCCCTGCATATCTGGCGAGCGACCGGGCGGTCGGAGGAGCCTGTATCGGGCTGAGCGACATTGCCGGCCGGCGCCCCGGCCGCACGGGACGCGGCACTCTGGCCGATCGCGATGACCTGCATCGAAAGCGAGGCACAGAACAGCCACAGCACGGCGAGAAGCCGGCTGGCCTGCATATTCCTGCTGCCACCACGCATGAGGTCCATCGAGGACACGGTCCCTTTTCTCTCTGCATCCTCTATCCGCGATCGGATGCAGGCGAGACGAAATCAGCCCGAGGACCAGGCTAAACGAAGAACGTGGCCGGATTCGAGCATGTGCGCACTTAACACCACTCCGGGCCGGAAAAGTCAAATCCGGGGCTGGATGAGCCCTTCACCAGGGCGTCACGCTGTGGCTCCGGCAGTCCTTTCCTGATGGATCTCGATCAGCGAAGGCCCCGATCGCGACACCGCATCGGCAAGCGCACGCGGCAGATCCTTCACCGTCGCCAGTCGCTCCGCAGGCACGCCATAGGCCTTTGCAGCAAGCAGGAAATCGGGTGCGGAGGGTTTGACGCCTTCCGGCGTGATTCCGTTTTCGACCATGTAGGACTCGATTTCCCGGTACCCGTCATTATTCCAGACGAGGAAAACGACCTGGGCGGCCGCATCCACTGCCGAGCCGATCTCCGCCAGGGAAAACTGAAATCCGCCGTCGCCGACAAGACATATGACCGGTCGCTCCCGATCGGCAACCGCAGCACCGACCGCGGCGGGGGGCGCATAGCCGAGGGAGCCGTAGCCCGTCGCCGAATTGAACCAGGCCCTTTGGCGCGGCGCATCGCAATAGAGGTTCCCGGCATAGACGGCCTGAGTCGAATCGCCGACGATGATGCAATCTGGAAGCGTGCGGTAGATCGCCTCGACGACGCCGACCTCGGCAAGCATTTTCGGTGTCAGCTCTCTCAATGCCGCCTTGCGCGTGGCCTCCGCCCGAAGAATGCCGTCCCTGGCCGCGGCATGATCCGGCAGGAAGCCCAGAATACCCGCGGTGGCGGCCCTCGCGCCTGAAAGGATCGAAAGCGCTGCCTGCGGCCCGCGTGCGAGCTGCGCCGCATCGATGTCGGTGCGAACAAGGTTCTTCAGCGGCGGAAAACCGCCATCGGCGTAGAGATCGTAATCCGTCTGGCCCATCTCGGTGCCGAGCGCCAGCACGAGATCCGCCTCTCGCAAAAGGGCGCGCACCGCCTTGAGGCTGGGGCTTGCCGGCACCCGGAGCGGATGGCCGGCAAGAATGCCGCGGGCGTTGACCGTCGTGACGACCGGCGCGCCGATCCTTTCGGCAAGTTCACGCACTTCCGCTTCCGCCGTCAGGGCACCGCCGCCGCACACGATGACCGGGCGGGCGGCCTCCGCACAAAGGATCGCTGCCCTCTGCAGCGTTTCGCTGTCGGAGCGCGGCCGGGTTGCCGTTGCCGGCGCCGAGGGCCGGTCCTCGATCCTGAGCGCCATCACGTCGGTCGGAATCTCGATGTGGACCGGGCCCGGACGGCCGGAAAGCAGAACCGCAAAGGCGCGGTCCACGACGAGCGGCAGATCCGCGGGGTTGAGCAGCGTGTGCGAATAAAGTGCCAGCGTCTTGATCATTCCGTGCTGATCCGGCAGTTCGTGGAGCAACCCCTGCCCATGACCGAGCGAATCGCGGCGGTTGACGCCAGAGATCACCAGCATCGGGATCGAGTCCTGCCGGGCCTGCGCCATGGCGGTGATCGTGTTGGTGAGGCCCGGGCCGGTGATCACGAGCGCCACGCCCGGCTTGCCGCTGACGCGTGCATAGCCATCGGCCATGAAGCCGGCACCCTGTTCGTGGCGAGGCGTCACGTGGCGGATTTTCGATGCGGAAAGGCCACGATAAAGCTCGACCGTGTGCACGCCGGGAATGCCGAATACGACCTCCACGCCGTTTGCCTCCAGAAGGTCGACGAGGGTTTCGCCGACGGTCTTCAATTCGACGCTCATGCGCGGCGCTCCCTGCAGGCGGTGCAGCGTAGGGCGAGAGCAGCAATGCGGCGGCATGCCTCTTCAATGACATCATCGGGAACGGTGAGGCTCACGCGAAGGAAGTTTCGTGCCGTGTCGCCGAAAGAAGACCCCGGCATGACTGCAACCCCCTCCTCCTCGAGGAGCGCCCAGGCGAAGGCTTCGCCGGAGAGGCTTGTGCCCGAGACGTCGATCAGCGCGAACATACCCGCTTCGGGCGGCAGCACCGAAACGCCGGGCACTCCCGCAAGGCCGTCGATGGTCAGTCGGGCGCGGTGACTGTAGGATTCCCGCATTTGTCTCGCCGTGCCGATCTCGTGCGTCAGCGCGTAGGCGGTCATATCTGCGATGAACGGCTGCTGACCAAAGAGCATGGTCTCGGAAATCGGCAGCAGGCGCTCGGTGAACTCGGCCGGTCCAACCGCCCAGCCGCTGCGAAAGCCCGTTGCTGCATGCGACTTGGAGATGGACGAGACGACCACTGTTCGTTCGGCGAGATCAGGATTGTCGAAGGGCGAAGCAAAGGCGGCGTCGAAGACGAGTTCCTCATACACTTCGTCGCAGACGATCCAGAGATCGTGACGTCGTGCGACCGCACCGATCGCCGCAATCTCTTCCGGCGTCAGGACGGCACCGGTCGGATTGTGCGGGGTGTTGAGGAGCAGCACCCGGCACTCGGGCGTGACCGCCTTCTCCAGGTCCTCGGCCTGCATGTGAAAGCCGTGTTGCGGGTTGAGCGGCACGAACACCGGATGGGCGCCCGTCGAGCGGATCACCCCTTCATAGGTGGCGTAGAGCGGGTCTCCGACGAGCACGCCGTCGCCTGCCTCCGCAAGGCCGAACATGACGGCGAAGAGCGCCGTCTGCGTTCCCGGAAAGCAGAGAATATTTTCCTTCGTAACGCCGGAGCGGCGGCGCCGGTACTTCTCCGTCAGGGCCGCAACGACCGCCGGTTCACCGCGGCCGTTCGAATACCGATAGCGCCCCGCGTTCATGGCCCGCTGGCACTCCTCCAACAACGCGGGATCCGGCGGCAGATCGGGTTCGCCGATGGTCAGTTCGATGATATCGGCCCCGCTCGCCTTCAGCTGACGCGCGCGAACATGCAGCGTCCATTTTCCGGAACCGAGGTCGGCGAGGCGGGATGTGATCGACGCGTAGCGCAAAAAGTAGCTCCCTTATTTGTTTTCTGTTTTTTTGATGGGAAGACCGAGCAGGGCTTCAACCGACGCCATGGCGATGCTGACCAGCTCGCCCTCGCGAAAAAGATCGCCGGCCAGACAGCCTTCCACCCAAAGTCCGTCAACGAGGCCGTTGATCGCGATCGCGTAGCGGCGGCACTCCTCGGGGCCTGCAGGCCGGCCATTGGCCGCAAGGAAATCGGCAAGCAGCGCCTGCAAAACATTGCGGAAGGCGAGATAGCCGTCGCGATGGATTTCCGCAAGCACCGGATCGACCCTCACCTGACTGATGAAGGCGGCCCAGAGAGAAATGCTGCGGCTGTCAGCGACCGGCTCGGTCAGGTTGATCGCTATGAAGTCCCTGAGACGCGTCGCCGGATCACCCTCGACATTCGCCGCCTTCTCCGTGAGAGAGGCGATGACGGCGCGGTAAGCCTCCGCGACCATCTGGTCTTTGGATACGAAATAGTGGCGGACGAGCCCAGCGGTGACGCCCGCGCGAAGGGCGATCTGGCGGACGGTCGCGCCCTTGAGACCGAATTCCGAAATACAATCCAGCGTCGCCTCGATCAATTCGTGACGCCGCTCGCCCTCCGGGGCACGGTAGAAGCTGCGGCGGTTCACCGCATGCTCCGAACATTGGCGTTCAGCCAGATGGTGATTGCCTGCGAAACGGTTGGGCTCATGTCGCTGCTCCGGGGTGACCGTTCGTTGAGAAGGTTAAAAAATCGACTTCATGGCTATTATACGCTTGAATAATAGGGACACAAGTGCAACGATGCCATTTAGAAACAGCGTGACAGCCGAAGATGCTGCACGGGAGAACGACCAGGGGAACTGTTTTATATGGCTTCAGAAAGCGTTCCGCGAACGATAGGAGCCGCGTGCCGATGACGGATGCGGCCCAGGCAATCGCGGTGACAGACCTTCACAAGCGTTTCGGGTCGCTGGAAGTGTTAAAGGGCGTATCCCTAAGCGCGCAGCAAGGCGACGTCATTGCGATCATCGGCGGCAGCGGTTCGGGCAAATCCACCTTGCTCCGCTGCATCAACATGCTGGAACTGCCGTCGGCCGGTCAGATCAGCGTGCACGGTGAAGAGATCCGAATGAAGCCGGACGGCCGCGGCGGGCTGATGCCGGCCGACCGAAAGCAGGTCCAGCGGATCCGCACCCAACTCGGCATGGTTTTCCAGAGCTTCAATCTTTGGCAGCACATGACAATCCTCCAGAATGTCATCGAGGTGCCGATTCATGTGCTCAACAAATCGAAGGCCGAGGCATTGGAAACCGCCGAAGCCTTGCTTCGCCGGGTCGGTCTTTATGAGAAGCGGGATGCCTATCCGGCCTTCCTTTCCGGTGGCCAGCAGCAACGGGCCGCGATCGCCCGGGCGCTCGCCATCCAGCCGCTGGTCATGCTCTTCGACGAGCCGACCTCTGCACTCGATCCGGAACTCGTCGGCGAAGTGCTTTCGGTGATCGGCGATCTCGCGGTCGAGAAGCGAACCATGGTGCTCGTTACCCATGAGATGAAGTTCGCGCGCGACGTCGCGAGCCACATCGTCTTCCTGCATAACGGCGTGATCGAGGAGCAGGGACCGCCCGAAGCGATCTTCGGTGCGCCGAAATCCGAAAGGCTCAAGAAGTTCATCAGTTCCATTCACTGAATTCGCAATGCTCAACAAGCAAAAAGGGAACGGCATGAAGAAGACACTGAAACTCCTGGCGCTGGCCACCGCTCTTGCGATCACGGGCGCAGCGACCGCAGCGGCCGAACAGGTCAAGGTCGGCATCGCAGCGGAGCCCTATCCGCCCTTTACCTCGCCAGACGCCAGCGGAAACTGGCAGGGCTGGGAGATCGAATTCATGAAGGCCATGTGCGCTGAGGCCAAGCTCGACTGCGTGGTCACCCCGGTCGCCTGGGACGGCATCATTCCGGCGCTGACCTCGAAGAAAATCGACATGATCATCGGTTCGCTGTCGATTACGGCGGAGCGGCAGAAGACCATCGATTTCTCCGACAAATACTACAACACGCCAACCGGCATCATCGGCGCCAAGGGCGACGACATCACACCGACGCCGGAGGGTCTCGCCGGCAAGACGATCGGGGTGCAGGTGTCGACCGTGCACCAGGCCTATGCGATGAAGCACTTTGCACCGGCCGGGGTCGAAGTGAAGGAATATCAGACCCAGGACGAGGCAAACCAGGATCTCGCCGCCGGCCGCGTCGATGCCGTCCAGGCTGACGCGATCGCCCTCGACGCCTTTCTGGAAAGCGATCAGGGCAAGCAGTGCTGCGATTACAAGGGCGAGGTCGCAGAGGATGTCGACGTGATCGGCCCCGGCGTCGGCGTCGGGCTGCGCAAGGGCGAAACTGAACTGAAGGAGAAGATCAACGCTGCCATCAAGGCGATTCGCGAGAACGGCACTTACGAGGCCTTCTCGAAGAAGTATTTCGACTTCGACATTTACGGCGGATAACCGCCGCAGGCCGGCGGTCCGGGCGACCGCCGGCCACGCATTTTTGTTCGAACGGGATATGGATGGGCGTATATTCATGATCCCGCTCTTGTTTGAGAGGCTGCCTTGGTCGGGGATTCCTTCATCAACTGGAGCCTGCTTTCGCTCTCGGCACCAGGCTGGGGCGGCCTCCTGCTGCAGGGTTTCCTTAGCTCGATAGAAATCGCGGTCGGAGGCTATGCTCTCGGGCTTTTGCTCGGAATCGGCGGCGCCTCGGGCAAGCTTTATGGCGGTCCGCTGGTGCGTGATCTCCTGGAGTGCTACACGACGGTGGTTCGCGCCGTCCCCGAACTGGTGCTTATCCTGCTCCTCTATTACGCGGGCACCGATCTCTTGAACCAGGTTCTGGGCGCCTTTGGCATCGGGACGGTCGACATCAGCGGGCTGATGGCGGGCATCTTCGTGATCGGCGTCGTGCAGGGTGCCTATTCTACGGAGGTTCTTCGTGGCGCGATCAAAGCGGTACCCGCCGGCCAGATCGAGGCGGCGCGCGCCTATGGCATGTCCCCGTTCATGGTGCTTCGGCGCATCACACTTCCGGCGATGCTCCCCTACGCAATTCCGGGCCTTGCCAATCTGTGGCTGATTGCCACCAAGGATACGGCTTTGCTCGCAGTCGTAGGGTTCAGCGAGCTGACGCTCGTTACCCGCCAGGCTGCTGGCGCCACCAAGGCCTATTTACTCTTCTTTTGCGCGGCCGGGGCGCTCTATCTGGCGCTGACACTCGTTTCCAACGTCTTCATCGGCATGCTCGAGCGCCATGCCCGGCGCGGCTTCGCGGAGCAACGATGACAGACGAAACAACGCACGCGCTTGCATACACGCCTGAAGACCTCCCGAAAAAGGAGAGCTTCCTCAAGCCGCATCGCATCCTGCTGATCCTCCTCTTCGCGGCGCTCGTGGTGGCAATCGCAGTTTTCATGCGCTGGGACTGGCTGCCGCGCTACTTGCCGAGGCTCGGCTCGGGCATCCTCGTAAGCCTCGCAATGCTCTTCAG
This sequence comes from Sinorhizobium medicae, assembly GCF_007827695.1. Taxonomy (GTDB): domain Bacteria; phylum Pseudomonadota; class Alphaproteobacteria; order Rhizobiales; family Rhizobiaceae; genus Sinorhizobium; species Sinorhizobium medicae. The sequence continues at coordinate 18,989 of NZ_VITA01000025.1, forward strand.
CACGGCATTTCTCGGCTTCCTGCTCGCCGTGCCGCTTGGCCTCTTCCAGGTGACGGGCCCCTCTTTCCTCAAAGTTCCGGCCCGCATCTTCTGCACCGTAATTCGCGGCACGCCGCTGCTGTTGCAGCTATGGCTCCTCTATTACGGCCTCGGCTCGCTGTTTCCACAGTTCCCGGCGATCCGGCAATCCTTTCTCTGGCCATATCTGCGCGAGGCCTGGCCCTATGGGGTGGCAGCGCTCACGGTCTCCTTCGCCGCCTATGAGGGCGAGGTCATGCGCGGCGCGTTTGCCGGCGTGCCCGCCGGAGAGCTCGAGGCGGCCCGCGCCTACGGCATGGGCCGATGGACCATGTTCCGGCGCATCTGGCTGCCGCGGGCGATCCACCGAGCTCTGCCCACCCTCAACGGCGAGACGGTGCTGCAGTTGAAGTCCACCCCTCTCGTCGCGACAATCACCGTCGTGGACGTCTATGCGGTGATCTCGAAGGTACGCCAAGAAACGTACCTGACCTATGAGCCGCTCCTGCTGCTCGCGGCCATCTATATGTGCCTGACCGGCACTCTGGTCGTCGCCTTCCGCTATTTCGAAAATCGCATCCCAACGCGTGGTGCCTGACATGAAACTCTCCGCCTCGATCGATAATGCCATGCCGGAACTCGTCGCCATCCGGCGCGACTTCCACGCCCATCCCGAACTGGGGCTCGCGGAGACGCGGACATCCGCCTTCGTGGCGCGCCATTTGGAAGCGCTCGGCTTTGAGGTGACGACGGGTTTGGCAAAGACAGGTGTGGTCGGTACGCTGAGCTGCGGCACCGGTTCGCGCTCGATCGGCATCCGAGCCGACATGGATGCCTTGCCGATCGCGGAAGAAACCGGCCTCGACTATGCCAGCAAGACGCCAGGGCTGATGCATGCCTGCGGGCACGACGGCCATACCGCCATGCTGCTCGGAGCAGCCCGGGCGCTTGCCGAACGAAAGAATTTCAACGGTACGATCCACCTCATTTTCCAACCGGCCGAGGAGAATGCCGGCGGCGCGAAGATCATGGTCGACGAGGGTCTCTTCGAGAGATTCCCCTGCGATGCCGTGTTCGCACTTCACAACGAACCGAACCTGCCCTTCGGCCAGTTCGCCCTTCGCGACGGGCCGATCATGGCGGCGGTCGACGAGGCCCGGATCACCGTTCATGGCCGCGGCGGTCACGGCGCCGAACCGCAGGAGACCGCCGATCCGATCGTCTGCGGCGCCAGCATCGTCATGGCGCTGCAGACCGTCGTCGCACGCAACATCCACCCGATGGATCCGTCCGTCGTGACCGTCGGCGCCTTTCACGCCGGCTCGGCCAGCAACATCATTCCGGAGCGGGCGGAGATCGTCGTCGGCATCCGCTCCTTCGATCCCGCCGTTCGCGACGAACTCGAACGCCGCATCCGGATGATCGCCAAATCGCAAGCCGAAAGCTTTGGCATGCGCGCGACCGTCGATTACGAACGCAGCTATGACGCGACCGTCAACCACAAGGCGGAGACGGATTTCCTTCGCGAAACCGCCATCCGCTTCGCCGGCGCCGACCACGTCGTCGATCTCCAACGACCCTTCATGGGAAGCGAAGACTTCGCCTACATGCTGAAGGAAAGGCCAGGCAGCTATTTCTTTCTGGGCTCGGCGCGTAACGGGCGAGGAAAAGTCCCTCCACCACCCCGGCTATAATTTCAATGACGATCTGCTCCCGATCGGGGTGGCCTTCTGGACCGAACTCGCCGAGGCCTACCTCGCGCGCTAGAGTGGGCGTTTGAGGTGGGGATGATTTGAAAGTTGCCGTAATTCTATGTCACCCCGGCTCCGTCATTCCTGTGCTCGTTGTTTAGCCCTGAGACATGGCTGACAACAAGCACAGAGATGAGGGCGGCGAAGGTGCGGGGCCACACGGTCAAAATGTCGCGGGCGCGCGATTGCCGCAGTGTGACAACGTGGCGATCAGCCTGTCATTGACCTTTGGGAATATTGCGTCAGATTCAATCACACGATGCAGATCGCAGATCTAAGACGCCATTCGCGTCTGGCTTGCGGCCCCGCCTGAAAGGATCAGCGCCGTGTTCGAGAGTTTTGACGCAACTGTGCTTGCACGCATCCAGTTCGCCTTCACAGTGTCGTTCCACATCATTTTCCCGGCCTTCTCCATCGGGCTTGCCAGCTACCTGGCCGTCCTCGAAGCGCTCTGGCTCTGGAAAAAGGACGAAGTCTATCTGGAGCTCTTCAACTTCTGGAAGACGATCTTCGCGGTTGCGTTCGGGATGGGCGTCGTCTCCGGCATCGTCATGTCCTACCAATTCGGCACCAACTGGAGCGTGTTTTCCGACAAGGCCGGACCGGTGATCGGACCGTTAATGGGCTACGAGGTGTTGACCGCCTTCTTCCTCGAGGCCGGTTTTCTCGGCGTCATGCTTTTCGGTCTCAACCGCGTCGGTCCCAAACTGCACTTCTTCGCGACCGCGATGGTCGCGCTTGGCACCCTGATCTCGGCGACCTGGATCCTGGCCGTGAATTCCTGGATGCAGACGCCTGCCGGTTTCTCCGTCAATGAGGCAGGACAGTTTATTCCCGACGACTGGTGGGCGGTGATCTTCAACCCGTCATTCCCCTACCGGCTGGTGCACATGGTGCTCGCCGCCTATCTGACGACGGCCTTCGTCGTCGGCGCCTGCGGGGCATGGCACCTGCTGCGTAAGACCGCGCCGCGGCGCGCCCGCACAATGTTCTCGATGGCCATGTGGATGGCGGCGATCGTCGCTCCGATACAGATCTTCGCCGGCGATCAGCACGGATTGAACACGCTCGAACATCAGCCCGCAAAGGTGATGGCAATGGAAGGACACTACCAGAGCCACCCGGACGGCGCCCCGCTGATCCTCTTCGGAATCCCGAATTCCGCCGAGAAGCGCATCGACTACGCGCTCGAAATCCCGAAGCTTTCGAGCCTGATCCTGAAACATTCGCTCGATGCGCCTCTTGCCGGTCTCGACACCATACCCGAGGAGCGGCACCCGCCGGTCGCCATCGTTTTCTGGTCGTTCCGCGTCATGGTGGCGATCGGCTTCGCCATGCTCGGTCTCGGCCTCTGGAGTCTTTGGTGCCGAGTGCGCGGCACGCTCGACAGCAATGCCGCACTTCACAGAACGGCGGCACTCATGGGCCCCGCGGGCTTCGTAGCGGTGCTTGCAGGCTGGATCACGACGGAGGTCGGGCGGCAGCCCTACACGATCTACGGGCACCTTTTGACGGCGGACTCGATTTCGCCGATCGAAGCGCCGGCCGTCGCCGCCTCGCTCGTCGCCTTCATCATCGTCTATTTCCTCGTTTTTGGCGCCGGCACGTTTTACATCCTGCGGCTGATGGCGCGCCTGCCGCGCGATACGATGCCGGAACTCGACGAGGGGCCCCTGCGAACGGCCGGCGTGACGCCGGGACCCGCAAGCCCCAAAGCCCCGGGAGGCCAGCATGGACTTTGATCTGCCATTGATCTGGGCTGCAATCATCGCTTTCGCGGTGCTTGCCTATGTCGTGCTCGACGGCTTCGACCTCGGCGTCGGCATACTTTTTCCGTTTTTCCCGGAGAAGCATGACCGCGACGTCATGATGAACTCCGTGGCTCCTGTCTGGGACGGCAACGAAACCTGGCTCGTGCTCGGCGGCGGGGGTCTTCTCGCCGTGTTTCCGCTCGCCTATGCGACGGTCCTGCCAGCACTTTACGCACCCATCATCGCCATGCTGATCGGCCTGATCTTCCGCGGCGTGGCTTTCGAGTATCGCTGGCGCACGCAGCGTGGCGAATTCCTGTGGAACTGGGCCTTTGCGGGCGGTTCGATGCTCGCCGCCTTCGCGCAAGGGCTGGCACTCGGCGCGCTCGTGCAAGGCATACCGGTGGAAAACCGGGCCTATGCGGGCGGCTGGTGGGACTGGCTGACGCCTTTTTCAATCGTGACCGGTTTGGCCATTATGGTCGGTTATTCTCTTCTTGGAGCGACCTGGCTGGTCATGAAAACGCGTGGCGAACTCGCCGAACGCGCGCGTGGCGTCGCTCTGAGATCGGCGCTCGCTACCATCGCAGCCATGGGCATCGTCAGCCTTTGGACGCCGTTTCTCGAGCCGGTCTATCTTCAGCGTTGGTTCGGCTGGCCGACGGCGATCTTCAGCATCGTCGTGCCGCTGCTCGTCCTCGGTTGCCTCTACCTCCTCCTCAAAGGCATTCGCGACCGCCACGATGTGCAGCCCTTCATTGCCGCCCTCGGGCTTTTCGTGCTCGGCTATATCGGGATCGGCATCAGTTTCTATCCCTATATGGTACCGCCGTCGCTGACGATATGGGACGCCGCCGCTCCGGACGAGAGCCTGGCTTTCCTGCTCGTCGGCGCACTTGTGCTGATACCGATGATCCTCGCCTATACAGCCTATGCCTATTGGGTTTTCCGCGGCAAAGTGGATCCGGAGGAGGGTTACCATTGACGCGATCCAACGGCCCCTGGCGCAAGCTTCTCTGGTTCGTCGGCCTCTGGGCCGCCGGCGTTGCCACGGTGACGATCGTCGGGCTTGCCATCAAGCTCGCTCTTGGGGCCTGAAGAAACCGGTCGCCCGCTGCGTCGGTTTAACCCCTTCTCAGCCGGCGTCCGCTTTGCTAGCAGTTCGGCGATCAAATGGGGCGGTTTCCGCTCCCGCAAGGACCCGACATGCAGAAAACCGCCGCAGAATGCACCACGATGGCCGATATTCGTGTTGAAATCGACCGGATCGACCACGCCCTCATGACGCTCTTCGCCGAGCGTTGGGGCTATATCGAGCGGGCCGCGGAGATCAAACGCCCGCTGAACCTGAAGGCGGACATTCCGGTACGGGTGACGGAAGTGAAGCAGAATGCGCGCCGGAATGCCATTGATCTCCGGCTGGATCCGGACTTTTACGAGGATCTGTGGGCGCGACTTGTCGAAAGTGCCATCGCCCATGAGCGCAAGCTTCTCGGCGAGGACGACGCTGAAATTTGAAGCTTAAGACGTTATCGAGTGTCAGCCTCTGGCGATCAACCGCTCGTCCCCTTCCCGGTCGAAGCTGTTCTTACGGCTGAGATAGCCCTCCCAGTCGTAGGCGCTCTGGACGATATGTTCCAGGCTCGCATGCGTCGGAACCCAGTCGAGTTTCAGACGCGCTACGGAGGGATCGGCGACCACTTGCGCCGGATCACCCGGGCGCCGTGGCGCATAGTCGACCGTGAAGTCGCGGCCGGAAACCTGCCGTACCGTATCGAGCACCTGCAGCACCGAAAAGCCGTGGCCGTAGCCGCAATTTGTGACGAGCGGTTCGCCGCCCATCCGCAGATAGGCGAGCGCGCTCCGGTGCGCCGCGACAAGGTCACTCACATGGATATAGTCTCGAACACCGGTGCCGTCCGCCGTCGGATAGTCGATGCCGAAGACATCGACCTTGTGACGTTTGCCGAGCGCCGCTTCGCAGGCGACCTTGATCAGATGCGTGGCGCCGAACGTCGACTGACCGGCGCGACCAAGCGGATCCGCGCCGGCCACATTGAAATAGCGCAACGCGACAAAACGGAAATCATGCGCGGCCGCCGCATCCGCCAGCATCAACTCCGACATCCACTTGGATCGGCCATAAGGACTCTGGGGCCGCGGAGCGGCCGTCTCGCTGACCGGATCGGGCGTATCCTGCGTCCCGTAAACGGCAGCCGTCGATGAAAAGACGAAGTGGCGAATGCCGGCCTCGATGGTTGCGGCAACAAGCGTGCGGGTATTGGCCGTGTTGTTCTCGTAATAGGCAAGCGGATTGGCGACCGATTCCGGTACGACGGCCGATCCGGCGAAATGAACCACGGAGTCGATGTCGTTCTCTGCAAAGACCCGCTGGAGCAGTGCCCGGTCACCGGCGTCGCCGAGATAGAAGCGCGGCTCCGGCGCGACCGCCCACCGGAAGCCGGTCGACAGACAGTCGAGCACCACCACCGCTTCGCCGGCGTCCAGGAGCGACCACACCATGTGGCTGCCGATATAGCCTGCCCCGCCCGTCACCAATACGGCCATTTCCCGCCCCCAGTCGCTTCCTACGCAGGATCAGAAATGACGAGTGCTCGTTTCAGAAATGGTAAATACAGGGGCCGTTTCGCCCGCCCGAGCGCCTATTCTCGGCCGTGTGGTTAAGCGTCCTTCGCTCGGATCGTTCAAGCTTTAGCGATCGGTCGAATCGCGCTTCTTCAGCGGCTGAGGATATAACGCTGCAATCGCTCCGCGGCCTCGGCGATCTGGTCAGGATCGCGCAGGAAACAGGCGCGCATGAAGAGCGCGCCGCCCTCGCCGAAAGCCGTTCCGGGCGCCAGCCCCACGCCGGTCCGATCGACGATGTCGATCGCGGCGGCGCGCGAATCCGCGACGCCGTCGATCTTCAGAAAGGCGTAAAGCGCACCGTCGGGTTTCAGGGTTTCGACCCGATTGGTCGCGATCAGCGCGTCGCAGAGCGTATCGCGGTTGCGCTTCGCCTTGGCGATGTTCGCGTCAACGAAGCCGTCGCCCTCCTCGAGTGCCACTGCGGCGCCGCGCTGCATGAACTGGGCGACGCCGGACGTCGAATACTGGATCAGGTTCTCAAGCACCTGTCCCATCGCCGGCGGAGCCACGATCCAGCCGACGCGCCAGCCGGTCATCGACCAGTTCTTGGAGAAGGAATTGACGAACAGGATGCGATCTTCCTCTTCCATCACGTCGAGGAACGACGGCGCCCGGCCGCCGAGGTAATGATAGAGGGCGTAGATTTCGTCGGCGACGATCCAAAGGCCGTGCTTGCGCGCCAGCGCCAGGATGGACTTGAGATCATCAAGCGTAGCGGTCCAGCCGGTCGGGTTAGACGGCGTATTGATGAAAAGCGCACGCGTCCTCTCGCCGATAGCCGCCTCGAGGCGGGTCAGGTCGAGCTGCCATTTGCCGGCTTCGAAGCGGAGCGGCACTGCGACCGGGCGGACGCCGGAAAGATCCGCGGCGGCCGCGAAATTCGGCCAGGCCGGAGTGAGCAGGACCATCTCGTCGCCGGGAGATGCGACCGACTCGATCGCAAGCTTGATGGCCTGCATTCCCGAGCCGGTGACATAGAAGTTTTCGGGAGAAAGCGTCTTCTGGAACCGGCGCTGATAATAGCGCGCCAGCGCTTCGCGCAAGGGAGGGATGCCGCGCTGCCAGGTATAGAAGGTTTCGCCACCCATCAATGCGTCGGCCGCCGCGCGGCTGACGAAATCCGGCGTCGGCAGATCGCCCTCGCCGACCCAGAGCGGAATGAGCCCTTCACGCCCGCGCGCATAATTGACCACTTCGACGATGCCGCTTTCGGGCGCTGCCGTGGCGCGTGGACTGAGGCTCGTCGTGATCGTCATCGCAGCCTCCTGATTGCCTGCCGCTTTTAAACGCTTCGGCGTCGCCGATCACGCGAATTTCTCTGACCTGTTTATCGATTTCCGTGATGTTTCGCGCGGCCCGGCGAGCGCCCGGCCGATGAACGGCTCAGGCGCGCTGCTTCAGGAGATCGCGAATTTCGGAAAGAAGCAGGATGTCCTGCGGCGGAGGTGCAGCCGGTTCCGGAGCCTTTTCCCGCTCGACCGAGGCGCGGGCGCGATTCACCAGCTTGATCAGAAGAAAGATGATCCAGGCAAGGATCAGGAAGTTGATGAACACGGTGATGAAATTGCCGTAAGCGAAGACGGCGCCCTGTTCACGTGCGGCCGCAAGCGTCTGCGCGGTGACGTTCCCCGAGAGAGGCAGGAAATAATCGGAGAAGTCAAAGCCGCCCCCGGTGAGCGCTCCGACGACGGGCATGACAAGGTCGTTGACGACCGAATCGACGATCTTGCTAAAGGCCGCACCGATGATCACGCCGACCGCAAGGTCCATGACATTGCCGCGGGCGATAAACTCCTTGAATTCGTTCAGCATGCCTCTCTCCGTAAAAATCCCCGAACGGCCACTCGCACCTGTCCTGCAAGGCAACCGCCGGTAGGAATCTGGCCAAAGCCCCGCGTGAGGAAATCGCACTCTTCGCATTTGGTCAAGCTCTGCAGGTATCGGGTGCTCGATCTTCAACTTAAGACTGATGACCGGCCGATTTCCAAGCAAATGGACTTGCCCTATGCTTATGGCAGAGGAGTGAGGCATGCTTTCGGGTTCGGTCATTTTTGCCTCGGCCTTCGCCTATCTGCTGCTGCTCTTTGCAGTTGCAAGCTATGGCGACCGGCGAGCCAGACGAAACAGGATTTCCGAGAAGGGCAGGCCGCTCGTCTATGCGCTGAGCCTTGCGATCTATTGCACCTCCTGGACCTATTTCGGCGGCGTCGGCCTTGCGGCGGAGCGCGGACTCGAATTCACCGGCATCTACATCGGCCCGATCCTGATGTTCACGCTCGGCATGCCGCTCATCCGGCGCATCGTCCGGCTCGCTAAGACCGAGAAGCTGACTTCGGTGGCCGACTTCGTGGCCGCGCGCTATGGCAAAAACCCGTCCGTTGCGGCCATCGTCGCGCTGATCTCGCTCGTCGGCGCCGTTCCCTATATCGCGTTGCAGCTGAAGGCGGTGTCCAGCTCCGTCGCCACGATGATCGACACGAGCGACTATGGCATCGGTTCGGGCGAGAATTTCGTCGATCTGCCGCTGCTGGTGACACTGTTCCTGGCGTGTTTCGCCATCGTCTTCGGTACGCGTCACACGGACGCGACCGAACATCAGGACGGGCTCATCCTCGCGATCGCGATGGAATCTGTGGTCAAGCTCGTCGCAATGCTCACGGTCGGCATCTACGTCGTCTTCGTCCTGTTCGGCGGGCCAGCGAACCTGTGGGCGGAAGCGCAGCAAAGCCCGGCCGTTCTTGCCTCGCTCGAATATCAGACGCCGGTCGCACGCTGGATCCTGCTTATCGCGCTCTCGGCCTTCGGCATCATCATGCTCCCGCGGCAGTTCCATGTGACGGTCGTGGAAAATCGCACCGAAAACGAGCTGCGAACCGCAGGCGTCCTCTTTCCGCTCTATCTGATCGCGATCAATATCTTCGTCCTGCCGATCGCGATTGCCGGTGTTCTGACCTTCTCGGGCTCCGGCAACGCGGACCTCTATCTGCTTGCCGTGCCGCTTGCCGGCAACGTGCCGGTCATCACGCTGTTCACCTTCATCGGCGGCTTTTCCGCGGCGACCGCCATGGTCATCGTGGCTTCGGTCGCGCTCTCGATCATGGTCTCGAACGACATCGTCATGCCGGTGTTTCTGCGCCGAAGATTGGGCACGCGCGGCTTCCTCCAGGCGGACATGGCAGGTACGCTCCTCAATATCCGCCGCACGGCGATCTTCGTGGTCCTCTTTCTTGGCTACGGCTATTACCGTTCGGCCGATATCAGTGCCGGGCTCGCCTCGCTCGGGCTGCTCTCCTTCGCCGCCGTTGCGCAAATGGCGCCAGCGCTTCTCGGCGGTCTCGTCTGGCGGCAGGCCAATGCCCGCGGTGCGATCGCGGGAATGGTCAGCGGTTTCCTCGTCTGGGCCTATGTCCTTTTCCTGCCGAGCCTCGGCGGACCCGACAATTCTCATATCGCCTCGACGATCCTTGGCTTCCTCCTGCCTTTCACCGACCTCTTTTCCGGGCCGCAGTCCGATCCGCTGGTGAATGCGACGGCTCTCAGCCTGCTCGTCAATGTCGCGGCCTATGTAGTGGGTTCGCTGACGCGCGCGCCGAAGCCCCTGGAGCGTTTTCAGGCCGGCGTCTTCATCACTCGCCGCTCGCGCAGCGAGGGGACATTCCGCGGTCGCAAGACCAAGGTGACGGTGCGCGACCTCAAGACCACGATCGGCCGCTACATGGGCGAGGAGCGCATGCAGCGCTCCTTCCATACCTATGAGCAGCAATCCGGCCGCTGGCTGGACGACAACGCCTCCGCCGACATGGCACTCGTCCATTTCTCGGAACAATTGCTCGGCAGTGCCATCGGGTCGTCCTCGGCCCGGCTCGTTCTTTCGCTGGTCCTCCAGCGCATGGACGACGCCTCCTCCGACACCGCCTGGTTGCTCGACCAGGCGAGCGAGGCGCTGCAGTACAACCAAGACATGCTGCATACGGCTCTCTCTCAGATGGATCAGGGCATTGCCGTCTTCGACAATGCGAACAACCTCATCATCTGGAACCGCCGCTTCCGGGAACTCATGGACCTCCCGGAGGCCGCCGGACAGGTGGGCTTTCCGCTTGCCGATATCGTCGCGATCCTTGCCCGCCGCGGGGATGTCCGCAAGAACGAGGAGAAGGCGCTGATCGCCAACTTTTTGACGCTCGACAAGCCCTTCCTGCTCGAACTTGCGGGAGGCGCACGCATTATCGAAGTCAGGACCAATGCCATGCCCGACAAGGGCATCGTCACCACCTACACCGACATAACCCAGCGCGTGGCCGCCGACATGGCGCTCAAACAAGCGAACGAAACGCTGGAGCTGCGGGTCGCCGAGCGGACAGGGGAACTCACACGCGTCAATCGTGAACTGGGCGAAGCACGGGCCGCCGCCGAAGAGGCGAATATCGGCAAGACCCGCTTCTTCGCTGCGGCGGGTCATGACATCCTGCAGCCCTTGAACGCAGCGCGCCTCTATTCCTCCTCTCTGGTCGAGCGCCTCGGCGATTCGGAAAACCGGTCGCTTGTACAAAACATCGACTCCTCGCTCGAATCGGTGGAGGCCATCCTCGGCGCTGTGCTCGACATCTCACGGCTCGATACCGGGGCCATGAAGCCGCGCCTGCAATCCGTTCCGCTCCATGAACTGCTCCGGCGGATCGAGACGGACTTCGCGCCGATGGCGAGAGCGAAAAACATCGAGCTCGTCATCATGCCGACCTCGCTTTCCGTGCGCAGCGATCCGAACCTGCTCAGGCGCCTCGTTCAGAATCTCGTGTCCAACGCCATCAAATACACCCTTCGAGGCAAGGTCCTGGTCGGCGTGCGCCGGCAAGGACAGATGGCGACGATCGAAGTTCTGGATTCGGGTATCGGCATTCCTTCGTCGAAATTCCGCACGGTCTTCAAGGAATTCGCGCGTCTGGACGAAGGCGCGCGAACCGCATCTGGACTCGGACTCGGCCTTTCCATCGTCGATCGCATCTCGCGTGTGCTCAATCACCCCGTTGCCCTGCAATCGAAATCGGGCAAAGGAACCGGATTCAAGGTCGCCGTGCCGATCGACAGGAGCGCCGCGGCAAGAGTGAAACCGCAGCCCGTGGCAGCGGCGAAAGCGAGCGACGCCCTGGCCGGGCTCAACGTCATCTGCATCGACAACGAGCCGAAGATCCTCGAAGGCATGGCCCTGCTGCTCGGCGGCTGGGGCTGTCGCGTGACCGCCGTCGATTCACTCGCCGGCTGCACGGAAATGGGACCCGACAGACTGAGCGTGCGGCCCCAGGCGATCGTCGCCGATTACCACCTTGGCGACGGTACCGGCGTCGAGGCGATCGCTGCAATCCGCGGCCTGTGGCAGGAGAGCATCCCCGCCCTCATGGTAACGGCCGACCGTTCACCGGAGGTGCGCGGCGCTGCCGAGCGCGACGGTGTTTCGCTACAGCACAAGCCTGTACGGCCCGCAGCGCTCCGCGCCTGGCTCACGCAGCTGGCGGTGGCGGGACGGGCGGCGGCGGAGTAGCAGTGGTTTATGGCTCGGAGCCGCCCGTTATCGGGCCTGCCGACCATTTTCCCCCATGCGGGGCGAAGGGACAACCGGGCGAAGGGTCAGGCGGCAGGCGGATGAGGGGCGGAGGCGGACGGCTGGCGGCGGGTCAAGCCGCAGCCACGCTGCCGAGCTTCGATAGCTGAATGACGGCCTGCGTGCGGCTGTCGACGTTGAGCTTCAGCAGGATAGCCGAGACATGCGCCTTGATCGTCGCCTCCGACACGCCGAGCTCATAGGCGATCTGCTTGTTGAGCAGGCCCTCGGCAAGCATCGAAAGGACGCGCGATTGCTGCGGTGTCAGCGTCTGCAGCCGATGCAGCAGATCGGCAACTTCCGGCTCGTATTCCTGATTCCGGTCGTAACCGGCCGGCACGAACACCTCGCCCGCCATCACCTTTGCGATACCGTCGCGGATTTCCTCGATACCGGCAGATTTGGACAGGAACCCGGCCGCGCCCAGGTCGAGAGCACGATGAATGGTCGCCGGATCGTCATGAGCAGAGACGATCATCACGGGCAAGCTTGGAAACTCGGCGCGAAGCGCGATCAATCCCGAAAGTCCACTGACGCCCGGCATGGTCAGATCGAGCAACATCAGGTCGGCTTCCGGATTCTCTGCAGCGGACTTGCGCGCAGCTGCGAAATCTCCGGCCTCGACGATCGCCGGGGCGCCCGACAAGCTGCTGAGCGCCTGGCGCATTGCGCCGCGGAAGAGTGGATGGTCGTCAGCGATGATGATCGTCAGTTCCGGCATGATGACGCTCCCTCCCAAGAGCCTCAGCTGCGACCCTGCAGCATCGCGCATGATAACGCATGTGAGCGCTGCTGCCGCATGTTTCCTTGAACAGCAATTCGCGAAGCGCGTCCTCCGACGCCCATGAGGTCGTCTTCAGGTCTTCTGCGGTACGCTCTCACCTTCGTCGGTGGAATCGCTGCCGTCGCCCTCGAATTCCTTCACGATCCCCATGAACCTGCGCATCATTCTTTCCATGATGCTCATTGCGCGGTCAATCTCTTCCTCGTCCGGAAGGGGCGGTTTGGCCGCGGTTTCACCACTTTCCACGGCCCTTTCCAGGGCTTCGATGCGATCGCTGAGAAGATCGAGCTCCCGTTCGAATGCGGCACGCTCGTCGGCGGCCATCCTGCAGACGAGCTCTCCGTTGTTTTCCCGACACAGAGAAACCTCGCCGGTTTCGGTGTCGAGTCGGGCAAACCCGGTCTCCGATTTCTGCATGCTGTAGCGGCCCGGCGACGCTTCCTGGGCGGCGGCCGGGGCGATCAGACCGAAAGCCGACCCGAGCGCGAACATCGCGACTATCTGTCTCATGAGATACCCTCCGTTGAATGCCTTCGGAATTCCGCCTCGATCTTACGCGGTACGGTGGACATGTGCCAATATTTGCGGCAAGGCGATCACTGATGCTCACGACGGATAAGCGAACCAGATGAACGCTACCATTTACAAGATCGTTCCGGTGCTCCTATGGCAGGAGGCCCGGCGGACCGGCGCTTTCTTCGGCGCCCCGGTCGACCTCGCCGACGGCTTCATTCATTTTTCGACACGGGATCAGGTCGTCGAGACGGCTGCGCGGCACTTCGAGGGACAGGACGGCCTGCTGCTCGTTGCGATCGATGCAAGCGCACTGGGCGACAAACTCATCTATGAGCCCTCCCGTGGCGGGGCGCTGTTTCCGCATCTCTATGCGGACCTCCCGATGGAAGCGGTGCTGTGGGAAACACCGCTTCCGCTACGGCCGGACGGGCAGCACGACTTCCCGGAGCTCGCGCCATGATCGGCGGGCTGGAGCACCTCGCGCGGCGCGGCCTCTTCCTCTTCGACCCGGAAGCGGCTCATGGCCTTTCGATCACAGCGCTGAAAACCGGCCTCGTACCGAGCTGCGCCGCCCCGGCCGACCCACGCCTCCAGCAGAGCGTTGCGGGCCTCGCCTTTCCCAATCCGGTCGGCATGGCGGCCGGCTACGACAAGAATGCCGAGGTGCCGGAAGCCTTGCTGAAGATCGGTTTCGGTTTTACCGAAATCGGCACAGTGACGCCGAGACCGCAGCCCGGCAACGACAAGCCGCGGCTTTTCCGGCTCATCGAGGACGAGGCGGTGATCAACCGCCTCGGCTTCAACAATGAGGGACATGGTGCGGCGCTGGCGCGGCTCAAGGCCTGCTCGCGCGAGGCGCTGATCGGCGTCAATATCGGCGCCAACAAGGACAGTGCCGACCGCATTGCCGATTACGTGACCGGCATCCGGACCTTCTACGCGGTCGCCCGCTACTTCACCGCCAACATCTCCTCGCCCAACACGCCGGGCCTGCGCGACCTGCAGGCGCGCGAGAGCCTCGCGACGCTGCTTTCGGCGGTGCTTGCCGCCCGCGAAGATGAAGCGGGAAAGTGCGGGCGGCGGGTTCCGGTCTTCCTCAAGATCGCTCCGGACCTGACCGAGGAGGGCATGGACGACATCGCGGCGGAAGTGCTGGCGCAGGGTCTCGACGGCTTGATCGTATCCAACACGACGCTCGCGCGCGCGCGTCTCCGGGACAGGAAACAGGCCAGTGAGGTCGGCGGGCTCTCTGGAAAGCCGCTATTCGAGAAGTCGACCGCGGTTCTTGCCCGGATGCGCAGGCGCGTGGGCCCCGACTTGCCGATCATCGGCGTCGGCGGCGTGAGCTCGGCGGAAACCGCTGCGGAAAAGATCCGCGCCGGAGCCGATCTGGTACAGCTTTACTCCTGCATGGTCTATGAGGGGCCGAGCTTGCCGGGCCGTATCGTGCGCGGCCTCTCCGCGCTTTGCGACCGCGAGAAGCTTGCCTCGATCCGGGAGATCCGCGACAGCCGGGTCGATTACTGGACTGGCATGAACGTCTGAGCTGCCCGGCGCGGGATCCTTATCAGCAGGAAAACGCCGCGCATGAGCAGGAACAGGTTGAGCGCGGCCCAGAGGCCGTGATTGCCGAAGGCAGGGACGAGCACGGCAAGCGCTGCGACGTATCCGATGAAGGCAGCCAGCATCATGTTGCGCATGTCGCGCGACCAGCCGGCTCCGATGAAGACGCCGTCCATGAGGAAGGCAAGAGCACCGGTCAGCGCCGTCACCGCCGCCCATGGCATGTATTCATAAGCAAGAGCGCGCACATCCGGCGCCGTGGTCATCATATTCACCACGGCATTGCCGAAGGCGAGCAGAGCGAGCGTCGTCAGGGCGGCGAGACCGAGCGACCAGAGCGCAGTCATCCGCAGAACCCGGTCGAAAGCGGGGCGATAAGCGGCGCCGATGGATCGGCCTGTCAACTGCTCGGCGGCGGTGGCAAGTCCATCGAGATAATAGCCCGCCACAAGGAAGATCGTCATCAGCACCGCGTTCGCCGCAAGCGTCACGGGACCGAAGGAGGTGCCGATCCGGGTCACGAGCGTGAAGGCCGCCAGAAGGGCGAATGATCGGATCATGATGTCGCGATTGAGACCGAACAATTTCTTCAGGCGGTCGCCGGCAAGGATCATCGCCCAACCTGGCGCGTCCTTGCTGTCGAAGCGGCCATAGACGATCGCGAAACCCGCAAGCGCGCCGATAACCTCTCCGGCGACGGTCCCGATCGCGACGCCGGCTACACCCCAGCCGAGAACGAGGCCGAGCAGGACCGAAAGCACGATATTGGTGCCGTTTATCAGCGTCTGCAGCATGAGGCCAAGAGTGCCCTCGCCGCGCCCGAGCACGAATCCGAGGATGGCGTAGTTGGCGAGCGCGGCCGGGCCGGAGAGGATGCGATATTGGAAATAGGTGCGCGTCACCTCCGCGACGTCCGGACCGGGCCCCATGAGCCAGAGGCCGGCGGAAAGCAGAAAGGGAGATATAAGCACGATGGCAGCGCCGGTGACGAGCGCAATCACAAGCGAACGCCAGAAGACCGCCTGCTGCTCGCGTCGATCGCCGCGTCCAAGAGCCTGTGCGACCAGGCCCGTGGTCGCGGCTCGAAGGAAGTTGAAGGTGGTAAAGATGAGGTCGAAGATCACCGCGCCGACCGCGAGGCCCGCGAGCAACTCCGCCCGGCCGAGCCGGCCAACGACGGCCGTGTCGACGAGACCGAGAAGAGGCGTCGTAAGGAAGCCGAGCGTCATCGGCAGGGCGATCGAGAAGATCAGCCTGTTGGTGACGATAAATGGCCCGGCTTCGGGACTATCGGAGTCGCGCTCGAGGCTTTGTGTCGCCGTCATCATCCTCTTTCCCTGCGCGCGGATTCCGCGGGAAATCCGGGAATCGACTCAGCTGCAGAGCACCATGGCCCAATAGGGGCGGTTTCCGGAAGCGGAATTCTGCGCCACCGCGACGCCAAGCCCCCGGTAGTTGCCGAGCATGTTTTCGAGATGCTTCGGTGAATTGAACCAGGCTTCGTAGGCGCTCTCGGCGTCGTCTTGACCTACGGCGATGTTTTCGGCGGCCGGCAGCGCGACGCCCTGCCCTTTCATCCGGTCATAAAAGCTGTCGCGCCAGCCGATATTGTGCCGCATCTTGCCCGCACTCGCCATCCGCGCCGCCTGATGCATGGCCGCAACGGAAGCGGCACGATCGCCGGTGAGATTGGAAAGCCCCCTGCCCTTGCGCAGCGCATTGACATGGCCGAGCGTTGAATCGGTCTGATCGCTGCCCGTACCGCCGTCCGGAGACAGGAGGTTGGAGGTCGTGCAGCCGGTGATCAGCCCGAGTGAAACGACCGCCCCGGCGCGCAGAAGCAACCGTCTGCGGGCGACATAAATCTGGTCGTACATGCTTACCGTCGATAATTGAAGAAACGCAGAATGAGGAACAGGGGGATGACGATCACGGCGCCGAGAAGCAGGTAGTCGCCCACCCGCCCGAGAGCCGCGAAACCTGTCCTCCAGAGATCGAGGAAGAAATTGCGGATGGCATAAAAGATATCGGCCGGATACCAGTCGAAGACCGTCATCACGAAGCCGACAAGGATCGACACCACCACGAGCTTGACGAGCACGCGGAGAGGCGAGTCCCCCAGAAACTTGTTTATTCCGTCCGACATCAGCGACAACGTCTCCTGTTTTCCTTCACATAAGCCGCGAGCCCCAAGCGTGCAAGGCGTGATGACCCGATGTGCTCCTTCGAGAATCCGCTTGTGTTTTGCTTTATCCGGCGTCAGAAGCGTCCATCGCAACCAAGCCGCATCTTCATGACCTTCAACCAGCTCTCCTCCGGCGACCTGATCGCCGATCGCCGCGCCGACTACGCGAAGATGCTCGCCGATGCGGGCGACGCGCCAGGCGCGGCGGAACTCATGGCTCAGGCGCTGGAGCTAGCGCCGGACTGGGCCGCGGGCTGGTTCCGGCTGGCGGACTATGAAGAGAAATCGGGCCGAAAAGAGGCAGCCGTCGACGCGCTCCGCCATACGCTTCGGCTCAATCCGGAAGACATTTTCGGCGCCAGCCTCAAGCTCGCCCTGCTCGGTGCCACCGACACGCCCGAACAGCCGCCGAGCGTCTATGTCGAGCGCCTTTTCGACGATTATGCGGAGCGCTTCGACCAGGCGCTCGTCGAGAAACTCGACTATAGCGTTCCGGAAAAGCTCGCAGCGTTGATCGCCCGGATGACAGACGGCGGCCATTTTCGCCGCGTCGCCGATCTAGGCTGCGGCACGGGGCTCTTCGGCGAGCGTATCCGCGCCCGCGCCGAGATCCTCGAGGGCTTCGATCTTTCCGCCAATATGCTGGCAAAGGCCGAGGCGAAGGGAATCTATGATCGGCTCGGCCAGGCGGACCTTTCCCTGGTTCCGGAGGACTCGGGGGTCTTCGGCGCACTGTCGGAGCAGCGTGCCGATCTCGTCAGCGCCGCGGATGTCATGATGTATCTCGGCACACTCGAAAGCGTCTTCGTCATCGCCGACCGGCTGCTGGCGCCGGGCGCGCTCTTCGCGTTTTCCGTGGAGGATGCAGGTGCGTCCGGCGGCTTCGTTCTGAGACCGTCGCTGCGTTATGCGCATACGAAGGACTATGTCGCTTCTCTCTGTTTCGATAACGGCCTCTCGATGATCGCGGTCGAGCACACCGTCATTCGCAGGGATGCCGGCCAACCGGTCGCCGGGATACTGTTTCTTGCCCGCAAACCGGCTTGACCAGCCGAAGCGCGCCCGAAATAGGTCAGCATTGCTTACATATTTTCCTTGAAATATTTTGTGCAATGCAGCAATGCTGATGCCATTGCGATCTGAGGGTCAGCCATGGCACAGGCAAGCAGCGTTTTCGGTCTCTGGAACACAAGCCCCACGCGGCACACGGCGGTGGAGGACGTCCAAGGCGTGTTTTCCGGTAGCTTCGTCGCAGCCCTCGGCCTCTATTTTCTCGCCAGCGCCGGGCTTCTGACCGGCAGCACCGCCGGCATCGCCTTCCTTCTGCATTACGCCATGGGCGTAAACTTCGGTCTGACCTTCTTCCTGCTCAACCTGCCTTTCTTCTACCTGTCGATGAAGCGGCTCGGTCGGGCGTTCACGCTCAAGACCTTCATCGCAATCGCGCTCACCTCGGTCCTCACCGACATGCAATCGCGTCTTTTCGAGATCGGACTGATCCATCCGGGCTGGGCTGCCCTCATCGGCGGCCTTCTGCTCGGCTATGGCCTTCTGGCACTCTACCGCCACCGCGCGAGTCTCGGCGGCGTCGGCATATTGGGCATCTACCTGCAGGAACGCTTCGGCATTCGCGCCGGACTGGTGCAACTCGCGATCGACATGGTCGTTCTCGCGGCAGCCTTCTTCGTGACGACGCCTGCCGTCGTCATGTGGTCGGTGCTCGGCGCGGTCGTACTCAACCTTTTCGTGGCGATCAACCACCGCGCCGACCGATATATCGCCCTTTAGGTCTGACCGACCTAAAAACACGAGATCGATTCCAAAGGGTTAGGACGCGGGATGCGGGCGGAAAACCGCACACATTTTTCCTCATCCCGCTCTAACGCGCTTTATGCCGCCTTGGCCGGCGCATCGATCGGGGGCAAGGCGCGGAAGCCGACGCACAGACGGTTCCATACGTTGATGGTGCCGATCGCGACGGTGATCTTGGTCATCTCCTCTTCGTCGAAATGCGCCCTGAGCGCCTCATAGGCATGATCGGGCGCGCGTGTCTCAGCCACATTGGTCAGTGCCTCGGTCCAGCCGAGGACGGCTCGTTCGCGCTCGTCGAAATGCGGCGATTCGCGCCAGACACAGACGAGATTGATCCATTGTTCGCTGAGGCCGCTGTGGCGGGCCTCCTTGCTATGCATATCGACGCAATAGGCACAGCCGTTGATCTGCGACGCGCGCAGCTTGATCAGGTGGAGCAGGCGAGGCTCGATTCCCGAACCCTTGACGTAGGTTTCGAGCGCGGCGACGGCCTTGTAGGCTTCCGGCGCGGCTTTCGCAAAATTCAAACGTGGCTGCATGATCGTCTCCTTTGGTGGCCGGTTCACATCAGGCGGCAGTGCCTGATTTCCGTTCATGAAGGGCGAGAAAACCGTTTGTTCGTGCCGCGATCGCCCCGTCGCCGTCGATGGTCTTCAGGTCGGCGATGATGCCGGCGACGGTCACGCGCCGGAGCTCGGCGCGGTAGGCCTGCTCTGCCCTGAGCATTGCGACGTTGATCGTGCATGGCGCGGCCGGTTTGCAGGTGTAAGGATTGGGGCCGCGCAGGCGAATTTCGTTGCAGCGAAAGGCCGGCTCCGGTCCTTCGACCGCAAGCACGATGTCGAGAAGGGTTATCTTCTCCGGCGCACGCGCCAGCCTGTAGCCACCCTTCGGTCCGGACACGGCTTCGAGCAATCCGGCCCCGGACATCGCCTGCAAGTGCTTCAGGAGGTAACTCGTCGAGACGCCGTGGAACTCCGCGAGCGCTGCGGCCGACAGCGTGCTGCCGGGCTGAAGACAGCTCAGCATCGTCACGCTGTGAATGGCCTGTTCGACGCCGTCACCAAGCTTCATCTGCATCTCCTATCATGGATAATATTTATCCATGATTCGGCCTTCGTGTCAATCAATGCGACGGCACCTAGATGCAGCCTTCTCTTTTTCCGCGTTTGATCTACCTTTGTTCTCCGTGGAAAGGATCGATTCCCCATTGCCGGAAAGCGGCGCCCTGACATTGCCCACACCCTTTCTCCGGTGGTTTTCGGAAAAGGGCTGGCGACCGCGCGCGCATCAGCTGGAGCTTCTATTACGCTCCGAGGCTGGCGAGAGTACGCTTCTGATCGCGCCGACCGGGGCCGGCAAGACGCTCGCCGGCTTTCTGCCCTCGCTCGTCGACATCGACAGGCGCGGCATCATCCCCGCCGGATCGCCCTTCGTCGGTATCCATACGCTGTACATATCGCCGCTGAAGGCGCTTGCCGTCGACATCGAACGCAACCTTATGAAGCCGGTCGGTGAGATGGGGCTGCCGGTCCGGATAGAAAACCGCACCGGCGACACGCCCCAAGGCAAGCGACAGCGTCAAAAGCTCAATCCGCCCGACATTTTGCTGACGACCCCGGAGCAACTGGCGCTGCTTCTCGCCAATGGCGAGGCGGAGCGCTTCTTCAAGGATCTGCGTTATGTGGTCCTGGACGAGCTGCACTCGCTGGTGATGTCGAAGCGCGGTCATCTCCTGTCGCTCGGCCTCGCGCGTCTGCGCCGGCTCGCCCCCGCACTGCAGACGATCGGCCTTTCGGCGACGGTCGCCGATCCTTTGGACCTGCAGCGATGGCTGGTCGCGCAAACGCCCCCGCAGGAGGCCACCCCACAGGAGACCCCCACGCAGCAGGCGTGTGCGGGGTTGATCACCGTTGCCGGTGGAGCAAAACCCGAAATCGCCATCCTTCGGACGGAGAAACACGTGCCCTGGGCCGGCCATTCGGCACGTTATGCGATCGCCGACGTCTATGTCGCCATCAAAGAGCACCGTACGACGTTGCTCTTCGTCAACACGCGCAGCCAGGCGGAGATGCTGTTCCAGGAGCTCTGGACGATCAACGACGATAATCTGCCGATCGCCCTGCACCACGGTTCTCTCGACGTCGCCCAGCGTCGCAGGGTGGAGGCGGCGATGGCCGAAAACCGTCTGCGCGCCGTCGTCGCGACGTCGACGCTCGATCTCGGGATCGACTGGGGCGACGTCGATCTTGTCGTCCACGTCGGGGCTCCGAAGGGTGCAAGCCGGCTTGCGCAGCGCATTGGCCGCGCCAACCATCGCATGGACGAGCCGAGCCGCGCCATTCTGGTTCCGGCCAACCGCTTCGAAGTGATGGAATGCCAGGCGGCGCTCGACGCCAATTATATCGGCGCTCAGGACACGCCGCCGATCGGCAAGGGCGCGCTCGACGTATTGGCACAGCATATTCTCGGTATGGCCTGCGCGCGGCCCTTCGATGCGTTGGAACTCTACGATGAGGTGACCAGCGCTGCGCCCTATGCCCATCTTTCCTGGGAAACCTTCGAGCGGGCCGTCGACCTCGTCGCCACCGGTGGATATGCCCTTCGCACCTATGAGCGCTACGCCCGCATCCGCAGGACGAAGGACGGGCTCTGGCGCGTCTCCAACCCGACGGTCGCACAGCAATACCGTCTGAATGTCGGAACGATCGTCGAGTCGCCTATGCTGAACATCCGCATGGTCAAGCGGAACCAGCGCGGATCGCTCGGCCGGGGCGGCATGTCGCTGGGCAAGGTGGAAGAGTATTTCCTCGAAATGCTTTCACCCGGCGACACCTTTCTCTTTTCCGGCAAGGTGCTGCGCTTCGAGGGCATCCGCGACAACGAATGCCTGGTTTCGCAGGCGTTCTCCTTCGACCCCAAAGTACCGAGCTATGCCGGCGGCAAGTTTCCGCTATCGACCTATCTCGCGGCACAGGTGAGAGAGATGCTCGCCGACCCGGATCGCCGCGACCGCCTGCCGGACCAGGTCAGGGACTGGCTGGCCCTCCAGGGGGACGTCTCTATGCTTCCGCGCGCCGACGAACTCCTGATCGAGACCTTCCCGCGCGGCAGCCGGCATTACATGATCGCCTACGCCTTCGAAGGCAGGCTGGCCCACCAGACGCTCGGTATGCTGCTGACGCGCCGCCTCGACCGCGCCGGATTGAAACCGCTTGGCTTCGTCGCGACAGACTATTCCCTCGCCGTGTGGGCGCTCGACGACATGGGCGCGGCATTCCAGGCGGGTAGGCCGTCGCTCGGTCAGCTCTTCGAGGAGGATATGCTGGGTGACGATCTGGAGGCATGGCTGAACGAATCCTTCCTCCTGAAACGCACCTTTCGCAACTGCGCGGTTATTGCCGGGCTCATCGAGCAGCGCCATCCCGGCAGAGAGAAGACGGCACGGCAGATTACGGTTTCCGCCGACCTCATTTACGACGTATTGCGCGCGCACGAGCCGGACCACATCCTCCTCGAGGCGACGCGCAACGATGCGGCCACCGGGCTCCTGGACATCGACCGCCTGGGTTCCATGCTCAAGCGGATCAAGGGACACATCACCCATCGCGGGCTCGATCGCATCTCGCCGCTTGCCGTGCCGGTGATGCTGGAAATCGGGCGGGAATCGGTGCATGGGGAAGCACAGGATTTCCTGCTGACGGAAGCGGCCGACGATCTGATCAACGAGGCGATGGGCGGCAAAGGTACGGACTATTGAGGGCAATGGGAATCACGGGCTACATAGGGGCGGCTCACCCCCCTCTTGAAGGCAGGCCAGCAGGAAGTGCCGGCGCGCCCTCCTTCCGCACGAGAATGCCGGAGTAACAATGCACCGCCTTCTACACGCGATATCGGCGCCTGCCGCCAACGTCTCCATTCAGACGCGCACGACGATCAATGGCGTCGCGGCGATCTGCGACCCGCTCGGCGGTCTCTACCTGCCCGAAGGCCGCACGCTTGTCGTATCCGACCTCCATCTTGAAAAAGGGTCGGCCTTTGCCCGGCGCGGCATGATGCTGCCCCCTTACGATACGCTTGCGACGCTCAGGATACTGGAGGCGGTGGTCGCTCGCCACAGCCCGGCAACCGTCATCAGCCTCGGCGACAATTTCCACGACCGCAAAGGATCGGCGGCAATGCCGGAAAATTTCCGTCAGATGGTCGCTGCGATGGCCCGTGGCCGCGAATGGATATGGATCAACGGCAATCACGATCCCGACGGGGCACAGGGGTTGCCCGGCACCTCCATGGACGAGCTACGCCATGCCGGCCTCGTCTTCAGGCACGAACCCTCGACAGGCGACGGCATCGGCGAGATCGCCGGCCATCTGCATCCGTCCGCTACGGTGAGGCGGCGGGAAAGGTCGGTCCGGCGCGCCTGCTTTGCGACGGACGGCAGGCGTCTCGTCATGCCCGCCTTCGGCGTCACGACGGGAGGCCTCGATCTGAGGCATCCTGCGATGACCGGCCTCTTCGACCGGCAGCAGCTCATCGCCCACATGCTCGGCCGAGACCGGATCTATTCGGTGCGCTTCGCCAATCTTCTCGGTTAGTGCGTTCCGCTTCTCGCAGCGTAACTCGTTTGCGATTTTCGCGCGACGGTTCAAAAGGCGTTGAACGTAAGCGTCGTCAGTGAGCGGGAGATGCCCGGAACGCTTGCGATATTGTCGTTGATGAACTTCCCAATGTCCTGCCCTTCCTCGATATAGATCTTCAGAAGCAGGTCGTAATCGCCGCTCGTCGAATACATCTCCGAGACGATCTCCTTGCGATAAATCTCGTCGGCCACCTCATAGGTCTTGCCGGGAGCGCACTGCACTTGCACGAAAATCGGTTTCATGGGGGCTTCCTCAAGTTCGCATCGCTTGCCGCCGATGCCTTTCGCCTGCTTCCTTAGACTAAACCGCCGCAAGGCAAAAGAGAGCGCCGATAGCGTCCATACAATGCTAATGCCCGGTTGGAAGGCCTTCGAAGTGCTCGAGCGCGTCGTCAAGCTGCACCCATTTATGTCTCGATTGTTCGAATACCGACATGGAGGGTGGCGCGAAGGCCGGTTCGGCGAAAGAACCTACCGCGACCCCGATCCAGGACGGAGCGCCATCGGCTCTCCAATAGACGGTCGAGCCGCAAATCGGGCAAAAGTACATACGGACCTTGCGACCGCTCTCTGCGATACGAATGAATTCCGTAGAGGCTCCCGAGATCTCGACACATTCAGCCGAGTAGAACGCATTGGCGCTGAAGGGCGCACCGGTTCGCCGTTGGCAAGCCAGGCAGTGGCACACCGCAGTCAATTGTGGCGGCTCGCTGACCATCAGTTTAAGTGCGCCGCAAGCGCATTGGGCATTGGCCATGGAAACTCCTCCCGCTCGCAGGGTGAAATTATGATGATGAGGGCTGAAGCGCAGGGCCGAGCCGCAATTCAATTGCGGCGGCCGATGCGAGGGGGCTGAGACCTGATACGATTTCAGGCTCGCCGAAACCCGAAAGTAGATCGCGGGAAGGCCGAAGTCTAGGCCCCCTCTAAACGCTTACGAAAGAACTCGGCCCTATGGCCGAGCAGTCTATTCCTTGCGGAAGAGCAGGCTGGCGCCCCAGCCGGTGACAACGGCGAGGGTCACGGCCAGAAGGCCGTAGATCAGCGGCTGATCGTGCGCTGCGCGGGTGATCGCCTGTTCGAGGCCCGTCTTGACGACCCGAAGCGGCAGAGCCTTTGCGGCGACGAAAACACCGTCACGGAAGAGATAGGCACGCACGATATGAATGCCGTTCGGGACGTTGGCGGGCAGCCGTACCGACGCCTTGAACAGGCTCGAACTGATGAACTGCACCCCGCCCGGATCGCGCTGGTAGACACCGCTTGTCTCGCGAATCGTCCGGAAGGCGTTGCGAAACTCCCCGAGCGAGCTGCCGTCGCCGACGAAGCCGAGCGGCACCAGCCGCATGTGATCGACGCCGATGCCCATATTGGCGATGTCGCGCCGCGGCGCGATGGTCTCGATGGCGCGGGTGCTCGACAGAGAGTAGGCCTCCGGAACGAGCTCGAAAGTCATCGACTGGGTATTGACCCAGATGCCGAACACGCGCTCCTTCTTGCGCACCGTCGCATTGTCCTTCGGCCCTTCCAGCGCAACGATGATGTTGTATTTGCCCTGCGCCAGCAGGTTTGCGTCGAAGCCGTCGATGGCGCCGAAGATCGTCAGGTCGGCGCCCCGAAAATCGGAGGTGATGGCAATCTCCTCCGTAGAGATGCCGATCTCGAGCTTTTCGGTGAAGTCGGTGACCTTGCGCTCCAGAACCTGCGCCAACGCCGGTGTGGTGACGGCCAGCACAAGCGCAACGAGAGAGAGGGGGAGGAGCCAGCGCATCAGAAGCCTGCTCCCGCGGATACGACCGAGTAGATGTTCTTCGGCGGGATGACGAGTTCGATCGCCAGACGGATGCCGACGGCGAGGACGAGCAGAGCCAGCAAGGCCCTGAGCTGCTCGCCGCGCAACCTTTGTCCGACCCGCACGCCATATTGCGCGCCGATGACGCCCGCGATCATCAGCACGAAGGCGAGGACGATGTCGACGGTGTAGTTGGTCGAAGCCTGGACGATCACCGTATAGGCGGAAACGAAGACGATCTGAAACAGCGAGGTACCGACGACGACGTTGGTCGGAATACGCAAAAGGTAGATCATGGCAGGCACCATGATGAAGCCGCCGCCGACACCCATCACGGAGGTCAGCACGCCAATCGAAAAGCCGAGCGTCGCCACCGGGATGACACTCAGATAGATCTTCGACTTCTTGAAGCGCATCTTCAACGGCAAGCCGTGAATCCAATTGTGCTGGCCGGGCCGCCTGAGCTGCGGCGCCTGGTTTTTCGCCGCCTTGCGCATGGCGCCGATACTTTCCCAAAGCATCAGCGTGCCGACCGAACCGAGAAGCAGGACGTAGAGCAGCGAAATCACCAGATCGAGCTGGCCGGCGCTCCTGAGCAGCGAGAACAGCCAGACGCCAACGGTCGCACCCACAAGGCCGCCGCACAAAAGCACCGTACCGAGCTTGATATCGATGGTGCCGCGGCGGAAGTGGGCGATCGCCCCTGAGATCGACGAGGCGACCACCTGATTGGCACCGGTCGCCACCGCCACGACGGGCGGAATATTGTAGAAGATCAGGAGTGGCGTGATCAGGAATCCACCGCCGACGCCGAACATGCCGGACAGAAAGCCGACGGCCGCGCCCATGCCGAGAATGATGAAAATGTTCACCGACAACTCAGCTATGGGCAGATAGACCGTCACGGCCGAACCTCGATATGCCAGCGGCCCGCGGGGCGGGCGGAAATTGCTCCTTCACAATTCCTAATCGTAAACAATTGAGAAATTGTGCAATGTTTCACATTTCCCTCAGCCCTCACGCGTCCGGAGCCGCATGGCGCATTCTTCGGAGTGGCAGGTGATTACCACGGAGGGGATGTACTGTTGGACCAACCTCCCCTCTAAAGGGAGAACGGCAACACTGTCTGTCATGCGCTCACGCGCCGGAGCTGTCAACCTTTTCAGGGACATGCGAGATGCGCTGACCTGCGTCTTTATGGCGCCCCTTCAAACTCGCGATCATCAGCTGTTCCGCTTCAGCAGTTCCCGAACCAGAGCGTCGGTGATCTCGCCCGTCGGTTCCTGCCCGACGGTTTTCTGAAAGGCCTTGATGGCGGCAGTCGTCTTGTTGCCGACCCGGCCGTCCGGCGTGCCGGCATCGAAGCCGTTCTTGTTGAGGATTGCCTGAATGTTGCGAACGGCTCTCGTCATGTCGACGGTCGCAGTCTTGGTCGGGGGACCGATCCAGGCATCGGGGACCTCCACGGTGTTCGCTTCGGCATCGAGGGGCTGGAGCTTCCAGGCGTCGACTGCTGCCCTGGCGCTTGAAAGCTCTTCGGGCTTCAATGCCTTGGCGATTTCGTCCCGTTTTTCCGCCGCATCCTTGTCACCGTCGCGAGCCGCGATCGCAAACCATTTATAGGAATTTTCCAGATTGCGGGCCACACCGTCGCCGCGCGCATAGAGCACGGCGAGATTGAACTGGCTGTCGCGCACGCCAAGATTGGCAGCTTTCTCAAACCATTTGGCCGCCTCGGCGAGATCCGGCGGACCTTCCCGGCCGCCGGCGAGCATGACCGCGAGGTTGTGGATCGCGCTGGCATTTCCGGCCGCCGCCGCCTTGAGATAAAGCGCCTTTGCCTTTGCTCCATCGCGCGGAACGCCTGCGCCTTTTTCATAGAGGCTGGCGAGCCTGTATTCGGCCGGTACCACCCCGGCATCGGCGGCGCGTTGATACCACTTGACGGCCTCCGCCCGATCCGCCTCCACCCCACGTCCTTCAGTGTAGCGGGCGCCTATTTCGTAGAAGGCAAGAGGATCGCCGCCCTTGGCCGCAGTGACCAGCGCCGGCGGTCCGAACCCCTCAGGCAATATGATTTCGTTCGCCTTGGCTGGCTCCAAAGCCTCGATCTTGACCGCGCCGCCCGATGGCGGCTGCAAGGCCGAGGGTAGAGACCCCTGTACCTCTGCCGGCTCCATCAAGGCGGCATGGCCGGCGTTCGATCCGCCGCCGGCCGTGTCGGTCGTGCGCACATCGGCGTCGGTGGACCGCTCCGGTGTCCCTTTTGCGGGCGCTCCTTTTGCGGTCGTTGGCGCTTCGGCCTTCGCGGCAAGAGCTTCCGCCCTCGCCTCCTCCGCAACCTCTGCGGAAGAGGCCGGCTGAACGAGGCCGTCCTCGACTGCCTTCGGCTTTGCGATCTCTGCCTTGCGCTCGATCGCCGGTGCCGGCGCGCCCGGCACCTCCTTGCCTTTCACCACGGTGCTGACGAGCGGATAGGACATGATCGCGAGCAACACGGCACCGACTGCCATCAGGATCGGACGGCGATGACGGGCGAGCGCGCCGCCAGCGGCTGACGGTTCCCGGCTCTCCTTGGCGCGACTCAAGCTATCGGACTCCTCGACCGCCAGCTGCGCCGCACGCCGGGCAGCCGCGATGAAATCCGCTTTTTCGCCCTCGTTCACCTCCTGCGCACCACGCGCCATCTGGCCGGCGCGAACGCGCTCGAGAATCTTCTTGACGTCGGGGACGCCGGAGCCCGGCTCGAGGAGCTGATTGGGGTCCTCGGGAGCAAGCATTTCGGACGGGTCGATCGACGGAGCGGGCTCGATCATCTGCCGCGCCTGGGTCGCCATGGCCTCGTTCGGCTTCGGCGCGAACCGCCGGGTGAGACCGGCAAGCAGGCTCGTCTTCACCGCACGCGCCTCTACCCTGATCTCGCCGTCGTCGACCGTTGCGACTTCGGCGGCATCATGCGCTTCAGCGGCAGCCGGCACCGGTGCCTGGGCGTTGGTTTCGCTCTCGCTCGCGGACGCGCGCTCCGCTTCGTCCTCCTGCTCCGCCTCGGTCGAAGTGCACGCGAATTCGAGCGGCGCGGCCCTGGGTGTCGGAGCGCTTGTCCAAGGTTCGTGAGAAACCGGCTCCCGCTCTTCAAGCCGCTCCAATTTTTCCGCGATGTGTACGAGCGTTTCGTGCAGCGCTTCGAAGGTGCGCGCGGTCCGTTCGTCGCTCGACCGGCTGAGTTCCTCCAGGCTGCGAAGATCCTCGGCGAGCGCCGAGATCGCCGCCATGTCGGTGCTCGCCGCCAATTGCGGCGCGGTGTTCCTGGAATAGGCCTCCATGACCGCTTCCGCAGCCTGACGGGCGGCCTCGATGATATACTCGTCGCTGGTCGCCAAGTAGTCCTCGAGCGCGTTCATGCGGCCTTCGAATTCGGCGGGCAGGCCGGCTGCTTCAGCGTGCGACTGGCTGATCAGCGCGGAGAGATTTCCGATCTGCGCTTCGAGATTGCGCAGAGCCTGCCGGTCGTCGAAGGGCGCGGCATGCGTCTCCTCCAGGCGTTCGGCAATACCCGCCAGTCGATCCTCGAGACGGTCGAAGCGCCTGTCCGCCGTGGGCTCGGCATGGGGCGCGAGACCCTCGATACGGCGGGCGAGATCGTCGAGCCGCTCGGCCAATCCGTTGTTGACGCTATATTCGGAGAGCGCCTCGATCCTGCGTGAGATGTCGGCAAGATGATCCGTGAGATCCGGCTCGGCGCCCTGCCGGCTATGCTCCAGAACGGCGGAAAGCTGATCCAGACGCTCTTCCAGGCGGGCCGCCGCCTTCTCGCTGGCGAGGTCTTCCACGCGTGCCGCAAGCGCCTCGATCCTCGCGCCGAGGCCGGAGTCCCCCCGAACGGAAAGGGAGTCGATCTGCCGCGACAGATCTGTAAGCCTGCCTTCCAGGCGTTCGACGAATGAGCCATCGGCTCCGGCAACATTGCGGTCGTCCGCGGCGATCGCGCGGCTGATCTCATCGAGCCGCCTGTCAAGCCCGGCGAATTGAGGAGCGAAGCGCCTGTCGTCGGGCTGTATCTGGCGGCCGAGCATCTCGATCGCCTTGGCAACTGCGACGAGCTTGCCCTCCAGAACTTCGACAGCCGAGCCCTTGTCGAGGGAGTTGATCTGCGCCTTGATCTCGTCGAGCCGATAGGCGAGTGCGACAAGTTCGTCGTCTCTGTTCTGGTCGAATGCATTCAGGCGGTCTTCGACCCCGTTCCATCGGTTTTCCATGCGGCGCATGCTTTCTTCGCGCGCCAGACCCTCTAGCATGGCCCTCAGTTCGTCGAATTCGATCCTGAGGGCATCGGCCTCGGCGGGCGAAGCCTGCCGGCCAAGCTCCTTGATGCCGGCCGAAAGGCGCTCGATATCGTCCCGCACGTCTTCGGCAAAACGGCGATCCTGGGCGGCCTCGGCCTTAATGCCTCGGATTTCCGAACGCAGCGTATGCATCTCGCGGGAGAGGCCGTCATCGAGATCGCGCTTCAGTTCCTGCCGAAGACCGACAAGTGCTTCGGCGATCTCTGCTGCAGCCGACGAGCGCCCCGTGGACGGCGACGTTTGTGGAGCCTGATAGCGCGCCTCTGCCGCGGGGCGGGGCGGGGCCGGGCGATCGGGACCAACCGGAATAGCGCGCTCGCGCAGCGGCAAACGCTCGCGCGCCGCCTTGAGCGCGCGCTGGCGGTCGAGTATCTCGGAAACTGCGTCGCTTTCGGCCGTATTCTGCGGCTCAGGCCGCCGGGTCTCCCGGCCGACGCTGCTCATCAGGCCCTCGATGCGCGCCTCGAGCCCTTCGATGGTACGGTTCAGGGCATCGAGCGACGGCCTGTCACCCAAGGACGGGCTGCCCATACGCTGAGAAGTGGATCGCGATCCGTTCATTGCCTCTTCGCCCCTGTATCGCTTTGGCGCTATGGTCGACCAGCACCGAAGCCGCCGAAAGGCCCCGGGTTTCCCCGGCCCGGCCCAACTCCCTTGGCCTCAACGTCGTCGCAGCCGATGCGGGCAAAGCCGCAACAACGCAAAGACCGG
Source organism: Sinorhizobium medicae (assembly GCF_007827695.1). Classification (GTDB taxonomy): domain Bacteria; phylum Pseudomonadota; class Alphaproteobacteria; order Rhizobiales; family Rhizobiaceae; genus Sinorhizobium; species Sinorhizobium medicae. The sequence goes on from NZ_VITA01000025.1 coordinate 49,099, forward strand.
ACGGGTTGCAGCTTTGACCATCTCAAAGCGCACAATTCATTAAACGTGGTAAATAAGCCGTTAACCGATGGGATCTTTTAACGCTTATTGTTGCGAACGGTCCGGTTTCCGGCCGCTGCGTGTTTGGTAATGGCCGTGCCCTGTCGAAACTTTCGCGCTGCAAAATTTTGACGTTTACGCAAACGTCAAAATTGGCTAGCATTTCTTCAAGTCGCACACCGCCCCAGGTGCGCGCTCGACAAAGCGGGAATCGGGTCTGCCATGCGGCGGGGCCGAAAGGACATCAAGGCGAGGAAAGCATGCCCATCTACAAGGCTCCGGTCGACGACACCCTGTTCATCCTCAACGACGTGCTCGGCATCGAGCGCTACCACAACCTTCCGGGCTTTGCCGACGTGACGCCCGACATGACGGCCGCGATCCTGGGCGAAGCTGCAAAACTTGCGGAAGAGGTTCTCTTCCCGATCAATCTCTCGGGCGACCAGGAAGGCTGCAGGCGCCACGAAGACGGCTCCGTCACCGTGCCTGGTGGCTTCAAGGAAGCCTATGATCTTTATCGTCAAGCCGGCTGGCTTGGCCTTGCCGCGCCCGAAGAGTTCGGCGGCCAAGGGCTGCCCTATACGCTTCACACAGCCGTCGGCGAATTCATGTCGGCCGCAAACATGTCGCTGATGATGTATCCGGGTCTGACGCAGGGGGCGATCGCGGCCATCCTGGTACACGGCTCTGAGGAACAGAAGCGGGCCTATCTGCCAAAAATGGTTGATGGCACCTGGACCGGCACGATGAACCTGACGGAGCCCCATTGCGGCACCGACCTCGGTCTGCTGCGCACCAGGGCCGTTCCGAACGGCGACGGCTCGTACCGGATTTCCGGGCAGAAGATCTTCATCTCCGCCGGCGAACACGACATGGCCGAAAATATCGTCCACCTCGTGCTGGCACGCATCGAGGGCGCGCCTGATGGCGTCAAGGGCATCTCGCTGTTCATCGTGCCGAAATTCAGGCTCGACGCAGGTGGCGAACCTAGCGAGCGCAACGGCGTTTCCTGCGGCGCTATCGAACACAAGATGGGCATTCACGGCAACGCCACCTGCGTCATGAACTATGACGAGGCGACCGGCTACCTCATCGGTACGGAGAACAAGGGGCTCAGCGCCATGTTCGTGATGATGAACGAGGCCCGTCTGGCCGTCGGGATGCAGGGGCTTTCGATCGCTGAAGTCGCCTATCAGAACGCCGCCAACTACGCGCGGGACCGTATCCAGGGCCGCTCGCTGTCCGGCCCCAAGTCGCCTGACAAGAAGGCCGATCCTATTATCGTCCATCCGGACATCCGCCGCGCCCTGTTGACGATCAAGGCCTTCAACGAGGGCGGCCGCGCCTTCACGCTCTGGACGGCGCTGAAATCGGACATAGCCCACCGCTCCGAAAGCGAAGAGGAACGTCAGACCGCGGACGACATCCTCAGCCTGATGACGCCGATCCTCAAGGGCGTGCTGACCGACAAGGGCTTCGACCATGCGGTGATGGCCCAGCAGGTATTCGGCGGCCACGGCTATATCGAAGAACACGGCATGAGCCAGTATGTGCGCGACGCCCGCATCGCCATGATCTACGAGGGGGCCAACGGCATCCAGGCGCTCGACCTGGTCGGCCGGAAGCTCGCGCTGAACGGTGGCCGCGCCGTCATGGCGCTCTTCAAGGAGATCGGCGATTTCTGCGAGGAGAACCGAAACGACGAGAAACTCTCCGCCTACACGAAGGCCCTGAAGAAGGGTCTGAACGACCTCCAGTCCGCGACCATGTGGTTCATGCAGAACGCCATGGCCAAGCCCGACAATGCCGGTGCCGGTTCGACCGACTATATGCATCTCTTCGGCCTCGTCGTTCTCGGCTATATGTGGGCGAAGATGGCGAAGACGGCTGAGGAGACGCTTGCCGCTGGCGAAACGAGGCGCGCGGACTATCTGAAGAACAAGCTGATTACGGCGAAATTCTTCATGGAGCGCATCCTGCCCGAGACCGCGCTGCGCAAAGCCCGCATCGAAACAGGCGCAGACACGATGATGGCGCTGGACGCGGCCGCGTTCTGATTTCAGACTGGAGCCGGAATCGAAAGCGCGAAGCGGTTCGCCCGAATCCCGCTCCGATTGATAATGCGCGGCCCGAGGAAACGCCGCCGAAAGGGAGATCAAGATGACGAAAGTCTTCGTTTACGACCACGTGCGCACGCCGCGCGGCCGTGGCAAGAAGGATGGTGCTCTGCACGAAGTGCCTTCCGTCCGGCTCGCGGCCAAGGTGCTGGAAGCGGTGCGCGACCGCAACGGGCTGGATACCGCGACGGTCGACGACGTCATCATGGGCTGCGTAGATCCGGTCATGGATGCGGGTGCGGTAATCCCGAAGGCAGCCGCCTTTGAGGCCGGCTATTCGACCCGCGCGCCGGGCATGCAGATCTCCCGCTTCTGCGCCTCCGGCCTTGACGCCGTCAATTTCGGCGCCGCGAAGATCGCGCAAGGAGCGGACGACATCGTTATCGCCGGCGGTGTCGAGTCGATGTCCCGCGTCGGACTTGGAATGTCGGGCGGCGCCTGGTTCATGGACCCGTCGGTGAACCTGCCGGCCTATTTCATGCCACAGGGCGTTTCCGCCGACCTCATCGCCACGAAATACGGCTTCTCGCGAGACGACGTGGACGCCTACGCGGTCGAAAGCCAGAAGCGCGCCGCAAATGCGTGGGAAAAGGGCTACTTCAACAACTCGGTCGTCCCGGTCAAGGATCAGAACGGCCTCGTCATCCTGGACCGTGACGAGCATATGCGGCCCGGGACCGACATGCAGGCACTCGCTTCCCTCAACCCTTCATTCCAGATGCCCGGCGAGATGGGCGGCTTCGAGGCCGTCGCCATCCAGGCGCATCCGGAGATCGAGCGCATCAACTATGTCCATCACGCCGGTAATTCCTCCGGCATCGTAGATGGCGCCGCGGCCGTGCTCATCGGTTCCAAGGCCGGCGGCGAAGCCATGGGGCTGAAGCCACGCGCCCGGATCCGCGCCTTCGCCAATATCGGCTCCGATCCGGCGCTGATGCTGACCGGGCCAGTCGACGTTACCGAAAAGCTCCTGAAGCGCGCCGACATGAAGCTCTCGGACATCGATCTCTTCGAGCTCAACGAGGCCTTCGCCGCCGTGGTCCTGCGCTACATGCAGGCCTTCGACGTCCCGCACGACCAGATCAACGTCAATGGCGGCGCCATCGCCATGGGGCATCCGCTGGGTGCGACCGGTGCGATGATCCTCGGCACCGTGCTCGACGAACTCGAACGCCGCGACCTGAACACCGCATTGGTGACGCTCTGCATCGGCGCCGGCATGGGCACCGCCACGATCATCGAACGCGTCTGATCCGATCCCGGGAGAGAGAATATGTCTTACACGAACTTCAAGATCGAAACAGATGCCGACGGCATTGCACTGGTCACCTGGGACATGCCCGACAAGTCGATGAACGTCATCACCGAAGAGGTGATGACGGAACTGGACGGGATCATCGACCAGACGGCCGCCGACCCTGCCGTCAAGGGCGTGGTCATCACCTCCGGCAAATCCTCCTTCTCCGGCGGCGCCGACCTTTCGATGATCAAATCCATGTTCAGCTTCCAGGCCGAGGAAAAGAAAAAGGATCCGGACGATGCCGCCCGGAAACTCTTCGACCTCGTCGGCCGGATGACCGGGCTATTCCGCAAGCTCGAAACCTCGGGCAAGCCCTGGGTCTCGGCGATCAACGGCACCTGCATGGGCGGCGCATTCGAGATGTCGCTGGCCTGCCACGGCCGCGTCGCTTCCAATGCGAAATCGGTGAAGATCGCGCTTCCCGAGGTCAAGGTCGGCATCTTCCCGGGAGCCGGCGGCACCCAGCGCGTTCCACGGCTGACGAATACGCAGGACGCGCTGCAGATGATGACGACGGGCTCCTCGCTCACGCCGGCGCGCGCGAAAGCCATGGGGCTCGTGCACGAGGTGGCCGACCCGGACAAGCTGATAGAGGCTGCCAAGGCGATGATCAGAAACGGCCTGAAGCCGGTGCAGCCCTGGGACGAAAAGGGCTTCAAGCTGCCGGGCGGCGGCATCTGGACACCCGCCTCCGCACAACTCTGGCCGGCCGCCTCCGGCATCCTGCGCCGCGAGACCTATGGCAATTATCCCGGCGCGATCGCCATCCTGAAATGCGTCTATGAGGGACTGCAGGTCCCCTTCGATACGGCATTGAAGATCGAGCAGCGCTACTTCACCGAGATCCTGCAGACGACCGAGGCCTTCTCGATGATCCGGTCGCTGTTCGTCTCGATGCAGGAACTCGGCAAGGGCGCACGCCGGCCGGCCGGCGTGCCGAAAACCGAGCTCCGACATGTCGGCGTCGTCGGCGCCGGCTTCATGGGCGCCTCGATCGCTTATGTGACCGCCGCTGGCGGCATCCCGGTCACCCTCATCGACCGTGACATGGAAGCGGCAGCGAAGGGCAAGGCGCATTCGGAAGGCCTGGTGAAGGATGCGGTCGGCAAGGGCCGCCTGACGAAGGAAGAAGGCGAAGCACTGCTTTCACGCATCACACCTTCGGCCGACTATGCCGATCTCAAGGATGCGGGCCTCGTCATTGAAGCCGTCTTCGAGGACCGGCAGGTCAAGAAGGACGTGATCGATAAGGTGGAAGCGGTGATCGCCGACAATGCGATCTTTGCCTCCAACACCTCGACGCTGCCGATCACCGGCCTCGCCCGGAATTCGAAACGTCCGGAGCAGTTCATCGGCATCCATTTCTTCTCACCCGTCGAAAAGATGATGCTGACGGAAGTCATCCTCGGCGAGGAGACCGGCGATCACGCGCTTGCCTCCGCGCTCGACTTCGTCGCGGCGATCAGGAAGACGCCGATCGTCGTCAACGACACGCGCGGCTTCTACGTCAACCGCTGCGTCTTCCGCTATATCCACGAAGCTTACGACATGCTGATCGAGGGCGTACCGCCAGCAATGATCGAGAATGCCGCCAAGATGGCCGGCATGCCGGTCGGGCCGCTGTCGCTCAACGACGAGGTGGCGATCGATCTGAGCCAGAAGATCCTGAGAGCGGCGGTGGCCGATCTCGGCGAAAAGGCGGTCGATCCCGCGCATATGGCACTGATCGACAAGATGGTCGACGAGCTCGACCGGCGCGGCCGCAAGAACGGCAAGGGCTTCTACGAGTATCCTGCAAAGCCGGCCAAGAAATATCTCTGGCCGGGACTGAAGGAGCTCTTCCCGCAGACGAATGCCGACGGGATCGACGTCGACGTGCTGAAGCAGCGCTTCCTGGTGACGATCGCGCTCGAGGCGGCGCGCACGATCGAGGAAGGCATCGTCACTGATCCGCGCGAAGCCGATGTGGGCTCCATACTCGGTTTCGGATTTGCGCCCTACACTGGCGGCACGCTCTCCTATATCGATGGCATGGGCGCAAAAGCTTTCGTTACGCTCTGCGAGACGCTCGCCAGGGACTATGGCGACCACTTCCGGCCGACGGCGCTCCTGAAGGAGATGGCGGAGAAGGAGGAAACCTTCTACGGCCGGTTCGATCCATATGCGGCGCCGAAGGCCGCGTAAGCCGGTCGTTAGGCGCATGAAGATTTCGAGGGCCGTGCCGGTGGCGCGGCCTTTTTTCACGCCGTGATCTGAGCCACGCGGGAGATCACGTTATTTGCACATAAGCAAACTCATCGCCAGAGTACGGATCTGGCAAAGCGATGCCGGGGACGCACGGCGCTCGCAGCTCTACGGCGAAATCCGCGCCAATACCGGCCTGTCCAGCTTCGGGGAGAGTTACGCGTATTCAGGCAATGCAGGTTTGAGAGTCAGATTTTGAGAAGGCCCCCGAAGCTGGACCGACCCGAAGTAAAAAGAGCTTGCTCCGTCCGTTATGGTCCGGATCAAGTCTGTCAGGCGAGATCGGCCCGTTCGCCGAGCTCGGCCGCAAGAAATCCTATCAGCTGCTCCCAGCCCTCGCGGCGATGTTCGACCTTATCGAGCCCATCCAGGAACGCCGCCTGCTCGGTGAAGACGACCCGTGTGCCGGTGCCTTCCGGAATAAGGTCGACGGTTGCGATGGAGGCGGAGATGCGCCGGTAATCTTGTGCTATCGTGTAAGCTGAGACGATCCTCCTGTTCTCGACGATGTCGAGATAGACCGTCTCGTTGAAGTAGAAAGTCTTCCCGTCTTGGCTGAAACGGCCGCCTTCCCGCCCGCCGACACGGAAGTCGTGGCTATATTCCGCGACTGGCCAATTGTCGGCTTTCACGAACCAGCGGTCATGCGCCGCGGGATCGGCGAAGGCCGCGAAGACCTTTTCCGGCGGTGCTTTGACAACGCGTTCGATCGTGAAGTCGGCATGGTCGGCAGATGCTGCGGTCATGATCTTCTCCCTGTCACTTGCAATAGTGCTTGCATTTTGAAAGCAGTTGAACATTAGCGCCACTGATGCGATAATGCAAGCAGTTTCGAGCGGATACTCCGCTCCTCCTCGTTTTCAGAGACCAGAATGACCGATGACCATCGCTCGGGTTGCCCGATCAATCTTTCGCTCGAAGTCTTCGGCGACAAATGGAGCCTCCTGATCATTCGAGACATGATTTTCGGAGGCAAACGCCACTTCCGGGAGCTCCTGCGCTCGCAGGAGGGTATCTCCTCGAACATCCTGGCCGACCGGCTGAAAACGCTGGTCGAAATCGGCATGCTGACGAAGGCGGACGATCCGAGCCACAAGCAGAAAGCAATATACAGCCTGACGGAAATGGCGATTGCGCTGGTGCCGATCATGGCCCATCTCGGCGCCTGGGGCCGGCGCTACCTGCCGGTCACGGAGGAGCTCAGCATTCGTGCCCAGTTGATGGAAGACGGCGGGCCGAAGCTCTGGGAGCTTTTCATGAGCGAGTTACGCGCCGAACATCTCGGCGAGGCGCGTCCGGAAGGGCCGTCCGTGCGGCAGACCCTACAGGCGGCCTATGAACGTGTGGTGGCGCGCAAGTCAATGGAACAGCAGCCGGTCGACCACATTCACGATTCCAGCGAGAGCCGATCTAGAGCCCCAGAGCCGAAAGCATGATGAAGGTCGCGAAGAGCACGAAATGAGTCATGCCTTCGATGGCATTGGTCTGGCCGTCATTCAGGTTGATTGCGGCGGCAATGAGCGTGACCGCGACCATCACCGTCTGCACCGGGGACATGGCCATGATGAAGGGCTGACCGGTATAAAGCGCGATCGCCTCCATGACCGGCACGGTCAGAATCACAGTCGAAAGCGAAGCGCCGAGCGCGATGTTCACCACTGCCTGCATGCGATTGGCAAGAGCCGCGCGTAGTGCCGTCATGACCTCGGGCGACGCGGAGATCGCCGCAACCACGATCGCCGCCAATGCCGGCGGCGCGGCCGTGCCCTTGATGCCTGCCGAAAGCAGCCCGGACATGATTTCGGCGAGAAAGCCGATCACGATCACGCCCAGGACGAGCACCACGACGGAAGGAAGCACCGGCTCGCCTTCCAGCCGGCTTGCAGCACTTCCCGCTTTGGCACGCGGATAGCTGTAACTGAAGAAGTAGCTGTGCACGCCCACCTGCATTCTGAGGAAAAGGGTGTAAAGAACGATCATCGCGCCAATGGTGAAGGCGGAATAGTAGTGCCATTTCGACTGAGGCACGAATTCGGGAACGAGCATGGAAATGCCCATGGCGGTAAGGATCATGACACTGTAGGTGCGGGCCGAGTCGTCGTTATAGGGCTGCTCCCCATGCTTGAGGCCGCCGAGCAGTGCCGCAAGACCCAGTATCCCGTTGACGTCGAGCATGACGGCCGAATAGATCGTATCGCGCACCAGTGTCGGAGAGGTCTCGCCCGTCATCATGATGGCGAGGATGATTACCTCGACAAGGACCGCCGAGAGCGTCAGGATCATCGTGCCATAGGGATCGCCCACCTTGGCGGCCAGCACTTCGGCATGGTGGGCGACCCGCATGGAAGCAAGCACGATCGCCGCCACCATCAGGGCCGCACCCATGAGCGATGCAGCGCGACCGGCTTCGAGCAGATGATGCTCGAGCGCAACGCCGGCGAGAGCAGCAAGAAAAGCGGCAACGAGATGCCGTTCCGATCTCAGGATTGCAAGCAAGCACGCCTCTTCGTCCGGAGTGAAGCTTTCGTTCATCATCTCTTCGAGGTCGTCTCGACCTAAAAGGATGGCGATCGGTTCCGAAGAACTAGGGCGAGACGCGAGCCTTATACCGCACGCACTTTCCCTCGCCCGCTCTGAAGACTTAGCACAGCTGTGCGCGAGTTCCAGAGCGAGGCAAAGGACTATTTTCCTCGCTGTCCTTTACGGTCGTTCGGCGCTTGGCTAATGTACTCAGAGACGCGGTTTGGGCCGGCCGTGCCGCCCGCATCGTCTCTCCTTTCCGAGAATGGGTCGATATGCTTTCACATGGCAGCATCTGGCGCGCGATTGACGCATTGGCGGAACGCCACCGGCTTTCGCCTTCGGGACTTGCGCGCCGTGCCGGCCTCGACCCCACCTCCTTCAACAAGTCGAAGCGCCGGTCCGCCGACGGGCGCGACCGGTGGCCTTCCACCGAGTCGATCTCGAAGATATTGCAAGCCACGGGAGCGACAGTCGATCAGTTCATGGCGCTGATGCAGCCGAATGCCGCCGGCAGCGAAAAGGAGAGCGCACCGGGCATTCCGTTGATCGGCTTCGCGCAGGCAGGTGCCGGTGGATTTTTCGACGACGGCGGCTTTCCGGTCGGCCAGGGCTGGGACAGTATCGAATTCCCCACAGCCGAGCGGCGGCAGACCGGTGCTTACGCGCTGGAGGTCCAGGGCGACAGCATGCTGCCGCTTTATCGCGACGGCGATATCCTGATCGTCGATCCGAGCGCGCAGGTGCGCCGCAACGACCGCGTCGTTGTCAGGACGCGCGAAGGCGAGGTAATGGCAAAGGTGCTGGCTCGGCAAACACCGCGTGGCATCGAGCTTGTCTCTCTCAACCCCGACCACCCCAACCGCAATTTCGAGATGAAAGAGGTGGAGTGGATCGCACGGATAATCTGGGCGAGCCAATAGATGCGCTCCAAACTCTTTCCCATTGCCGGCGGCCTTGCCGCGCTCGCCGTTTACGCCGGAATTCTGATCGGCGGCGACGCCGCCATCCGCAACCGCGACAGCGCCGCAACGCCCGATTTCGTGCTTGAAACGCCGGATGACGCGGTCGTCGAGGTACCGGCTGCCGAAGCGCATCCTGCCGATACTGACGCGCCTGCCCCTGCCCGGGCGCCTGCCCCGGCGCCCGACCCTCACCCTCCCTTTGGCTCGGAAGCAAAGTCGGACAAGGGCTCTCGCATGGCTGCAAGGCCGATCGAGCCGGGCCTCATCGCCCAGCCGGACGACGGTGTTGCCAAACCTCTGGAAAGGATTGCACCGAGGCCACCGTTTTCGAAGGAGCCGGAAAAGGAAGAGCCTGCTACCGCCGTATTCCCGCGACCGGTCGCGCTTGCCGCCGGTCTTGTCCGATCCGGCGAGACGACCCTGCAGCTCAAGGACATTAAGCCGGAGAAGGCCGAGAAGGTGTGCGAAGCCAACGGCAAGAGCTGGCCGTGCGGCATGGTCGCGCGCACGGCGTTCCGCAATTTTCTGAGGGGGCGGGCGCTCGTCTGTGACGGGGCGGATGGTTCCGCAGAAACCGTGAACGCCAGGTGCAGCGTCGGCGGTCGGGACGTCGCCGAATGGCTGGTCAGCAATGGCTGGGCGACGCCGCTATCGGGCACGCCGCTCGAGGCGAAGGCGGAGGCCGCGCGAAGCGCCCGCCTCGGCTTCTTCGGGGACGACCCCCGCGATCTCGCCCGAGAGCCGATCGCGCTCGACGATCCGACCGCGATCCTCACCCAGGAAGACGCCGCCCCGGACTTGTAAGCCGGAGCGTGAGGTCCTAACTTCCGGCGGTGTTCCATTCGGAATCGCAAACGTCAGGAAATTGGATGTCCGCAAGTCTCAGCCAGCATGAAGCCCTTGTCCACGTCATGGTCATGATGTCGGCTGTCGACCGGAACATGACCGACGACGAATTCGCCCGCATTGGTGTGCTCGTGCGATTCCTGCCGTCCTTCGATGGCTTCGATGAAGATCACCTGATCCATATCGGCCGCGACTGCGCGGCTCAGCTTGCCGCCCCGGAGGGCCTCGATGTCGCGCTCGAAATGGTGCGGGAAGCGCTGCCGAAGCGGCTCTACGAGACCGCCTATGCCCTTGCGGTCGAGATCGCTGCTGCCGACCAGCGGATCCGCAACGAGGAGATCCGTCTGCTCCAGCTGCTGCGCGACCGTTTCGGCCTCGACAAGCTGACCTGCGCTGCAATCGAACGCGGCGCTATCGCACGCTTCAGGAAGTAGGCAGGCGGGCCATTCCGGCGTTCGCGGAAAGGCATTCACGGCAAATTGGAAGCAGTGGTAATGCTCTATTTCGGCTTCTCAGAACCGGTGTGGCGTCTCGGCGCCTTTGCCGCCGCCTTCGCCGCTCTGGCCGCACTCGAACTCCTTCATCCCCGGCTCGAACGGCCGGAGCTGACGCGGACTTTGAAAGCGCGCCGCTGGATCACCAATCTGTCTATTCTTGTCCTCTCCTCCCTCCTGCTGCGTGTCGCCTTTCCGACGGCCGCCACCGGCGTTGCGATCTGGGCCCAGGCATACGGCTATGGGCTGCTCCCGGCGCTCGGCCTGGCGCCATCGGTTGCCGGTCTGATCGCCTTCGTCGCGCTCGACTTCGCGATCTGGCTCGAACATGTCGTGTTCCACAAGGTACCCATCCTGTGGCGCATCCACCGTGTCCACCATGCCGATCCGGGCGTCGACGTCACAACGGCACTTCGCTTTCATCCGGTTGAAATCCTCCTGTCCATGGTCTGGAAGAGCGCCGTGATCGTTCTCCTGGGCGCGCCCGCGCTGGCCGTGCTGCTGTTCGAAATCGTGCTCAATGCCGGGGCGATGTTCAACCACGCCAATCTGCGGCTACCGAAGGCGGCAGATCAGCTTTTGCGCCGATTCATCGTCACGCCCGACATGCACCGCATCCACCATTCGGTCGAGAAGGGCGAAACGGATTCAAACTACGGCTTCAATCTCTCCGTTTGGGATCGGATGTTCTCGACCTATATAGCCCACCCGTCGCGAGGCGACGACGCAATCGAAACGGGCTTGAAAGTCTACGGGCGCAGCGAGCCCATGAAGCTTCTGTGGTCGCTCGTGCTGCCGTTTCGGCGGCGATAGTCATGCGGGAACAGCAAGTCGCATAAGCAAACGCCGACGCTGCTGCTTAGGCTGGCGCGAGATGCGGGTGGAAAACCGCGCACGCTTTTCCTCATCCCGCTCTAATAAATCCCATTCGGAAAATAGCGCAGGTAGATCTCCTCGAGCCTGCCGCTGCGTGAGAGCGCCAAAAGCGCATGGTCGATCGCCTGAGTGAGGGCAGGCTCGGCCTTTCGGTTCATGATCGTCAGCCCCTCGCCGAGGAACCGTTGGGAGAAATAGGAGCCTTCAATCACGGCGCAGCATCCCCCGGCCAGGCTGCCGGATACCCAGAAGGAAAGCTGCATTCCGTCGGAAAATGCAGCCGCAACCGCCCCCTCGCGAAGCGCGGAAAGCAGCGAATCCCGGTCGGAAAACCCTTTCGCCTCGAGCTCGGGGAAGAACGCCTTCAGCATGGCCTCATGGATGGTGCCGGAAACGACGCCGACGGGCCTCTGCGCGAGATCGGCAGGCCCGGTGATCGCAGGTGCAGCCTTCGTGTTGACGACGAAGCGGGCCGGCAGTTGCATGAAGGCTCGGGAGAAGGCGAAACGCTGCCTCAACTCCGAAGTCACGGAGATCCCGGCGGCGATCGCTTCGCCCTGTCCCTGTTCGAGTGCAGGCATGAGCTCCGGATAGGTCACCGCCTGGATCTGGCATTTTGCCTCGATCTCCAGCTCCCGGCAGATCTCGCGGGCAAGGTCGACATGGAAGCCCGACAGCTTGCCCGATTGATCGATGAAATTGAAGGGCGGGAAATCGACCGTCGTCAGGAAGCGAAGCCTGGCAAGCCCGCTCAAGTCGGGCCTTGCAATGCGCTCGCGAGCGTCAAAAAGCCTGGGCAGATCCTTGGGCTGCGCCATGGCAGATCCGGCACCAAGAACGGCCGAGAGAAGGAAGATCCGGCAAATTCGCAGAAAGAATGCGCTCGGCATTGCGGTCCAGTTCGGGTTAGCCACGGGTGGAGGACGCGGTTTCGGTTCATGATCAAGACTATAGAGATGCGGCCGCACTGGCTACAGCACCTCTCGCTCGAGACTCGATGGAAGAAGGAATGGAGCGGGTGATCGGGATCGAACCGACGACATCAAGCTTGGGAAGCTGGCGTTCTACCACTGAACTACACCCGCAACAGAAGCGGAAATTTCCTCAATGGGCGTGATCTGTCAAGCGCTCATCCTCATTCCGCGCGAAAATGCTTAGAGAGCTTGAGCCCCTGCGCCTGATAATTGGAGCCGAGGTCGAGGCCGTAAAGCCCCTCCGGGCGGTCCAGCATGTGTTCGTAGATGAGACGGCCGACGATCTGGCCATGCTCCAGAATGAACGGCACCTCGTGACTGCGGACTTCGAGCACCGCCCGGCTGCCGCTGCCGCCGGCCGACGCATGGCCGAACCCGGGGTCAAAGAAACCGGCATAATGAACGCGGAACTCGCCCACCAGCGGATCGAACGGCGTCATCTCGGCGGCATAGAGTGGCGGTACATGAACGGCCTCGCGGGAAACGAGGATGTAGAATTCGTCCGGGTCGAGGATGAGGTCATCGCGGCCGCGGCTGTAGAGGGGCTCCCAGAAATCGAAAACCGCATGCTGGGCTTTCTTGTCGACGTCGACGACCGATGTGTGATGCTTGCCGCGATAGCCGATCAGCCCGTCGGGGCCGGTGCCCTTGAGGTCGATGGAAAGGGCGATCCCGCCGCCGGAGACGTTTGGCCGATCGCTTGCAACGAGCACGTCGCTTTCATGAAGGGCCAGCAGTTCCTGCTCGGAGAGAACCGCGTGTCCGACGCGGAAGCGTATCTGCGAAAGCCGCGACCCGCGCCTGACGACGATCGGAAAGGTTCGCGGGCTGATTTCGAGATAGAGCGGACCGCTGTAGCCGGCCGGGATCTTGTCGAACTCCTGCGCCCTGTCGGTGATCACCCGTGTAAAGATGTCGAGTCGGCCGGTTGAGCTTTTCGGATTGGCGGAGGCGGACATGTTCGCCGGCAGCGACAGGCTCTCCATCAGCGGTACGATATAGACGCAGCCGGTTTCGAGCACCGCGCCGTCGCTGAGATCAATGACATGCAGTTTCAGGCGATCGAGCTTGTCGGCCACCAGATGAGAAGGGCCGGGCATGAAGCTTGCCCGGACACGGAATGCCGTGGATCCAAGGCGAAGATCGAGGCTGGCCGGCTGAATCTGGTCCCCATCCAGCGCCTTCTCGCTCTTCAGACGTCCCGAGCCGAACAGCGCTGCAATTGCGCGGTCGGCCAAAATCCCTGTTTCGCGGCCCATTCCGATCCTCATCTTCAGTTGCCAGACAAAACCAAACTCCGGGAATTGACGCAAGCGCAGCCAGGCAGTATTGGAGCTTTATCCCGTGGTGATTTGGCCGGTCGGCTTGCAGCCACGTTAAACAAATAGCTAAAAAGGCCGGGTATCAAACCGGTCGTTTCGCGGCCGGTTTTTTTGTTTTTGAAAGTGACCTTCTCATGAGCAAGAATTGGCGCCCGGCAACCCAGCTCGTCCACGGCGGAACGCTGCGTTCCCAGTACGGCGAGACCTCCGAAGCGATCTTCCTGACGCAAGGCTTCGTCTACGACACCTCCGAAGCGGCGGAGGCCCGTTTCAAGGGCGAGACTGACGGTTACATCTATGCGCGTTACGGCAGCCCGACCAACGACATGTTCGAAAAGCGCATGTGCATGCTCGAAGGAGCGGAAGACGCGCGTGCAACCGCCTCCGGCATGGCCGCGGTTTCTGCGGCAATCCTTTGCCAGGTGAAGGCTGGAGACCATATCGTCGCCGCCCGCGCACTCTTCGGCTCGTGCCGCTGGGTTGTGGAGACGCTGGCGCCGAAATACGGGGTCGAGTGCACGCTGGTGGACGGCCGCGATCTCAAGAACTGGGAAGACGCAGTGCGTCCGAACACGAAGGTCTTCTTCCTGGAAAGCCCGACGAACCCGACGCTGGAAGTGATCGACATTGCCGGTGTCGCCAGGCTCGCCGATCAGATCGGCGCCAAGGTGGTGGTCGACAACGTCTTCGCAACGCCGCTCTTCCAGAAGCCGCTGGAGCTCGGCGCCCATATCGTCGTCTATTCCGCGACGAAACATATCGATGGCCAGGGTCGCTGCCTCGGCGGCGTGGTTCTCTCCGACAAGCAGTGGATCGACGAGAATCTGCATGATTACTTCCGTCACACCGGCCCGGCCATGTCGCCCTTCAATGCCTGGACGCTACTGAAGGGGATCGAGACCCTGCCGCTACGCGTTAGGCAGCAGACCGAGAGCGCCCGCCGCATCGCCGACTTCCTCGCAGAGCAGCCGCAGGTCGCACGCGTCATTTATCCGGGCCGCAAGGATCACCCGCAGGCCGACATTATTGCCAAGCAGATGAGCGGCGGCTCGACGCTGGTCGCCTTCGAACTCAAGGGCGGCAAGGAAGCAGCCTTCGCCCTGCAGAACGCGCTGGAAATCGTTCGGATCTCCAACAATCTGGGCGATTCCAAGAGCCTGATCACCCATCCGGCGACGACGACCCATAAGAACCTTACCGACGAGGCCCGCGCGGAACTCGGCATCTCCGCGGGGACCGTGCGCTTCTCGGCTGGAATCGAGGATAGTGAAGACCTCGTCGAGGACTTCGCGAAGGCACTGAGGAGCGTCACGGCCTAAGCCCCTGCAAGGCCACGCAGCCCGCTGCCCTCCTGAACTGCCCCGGTTCACTCGGCAGCGGGCGTTTTCATTGCACGTCTTTCGGAAATGTCAGTCTTGCGAGAATGATCCGCGACAGCGCGGTATAGAGACAAACAAGCGCGAAAACCGACGCCAGTACCGGGAACCACGCCGGGAAAAGGCACGAGAGCAGGAAGAACACGATCGTCTCGGTCGCCTCCGCAAGCCCGGTGGTGAAATATAACGACTTCGCACCGCGTATCATGGTGGTCATGGCGCGCTTCTCGGCCATCACCGCATAGGCGAGGAAGCTCGCCCCGTTGACGTAAAAGGCGAACAGCAAAAAGCCGCCGGCAAGCCCGTTTGCGCCCGGATCGGCGGCAATGAAACCCAGTGGCACGGCGCCGTAAAAGGCGAAATCGAGGACGATGTCGAGGAAGCCGCCGAAATCCGTTCTCCGGCTCGCACGGGCGACGGCGCCATCAAGGCCGTCGCAGAAGCGGCTCACGAGGATCAAAATGGCGGCGGAGTGATATGCGCCGAGACCAACGAGAAGGGCTGCCGCAAGGCCAAGGCACAGGCCGAGGATCGTAATGGAATCGGCGCCTATTCCGCGCTCGGCAAGTGCGGCACCGAGCCTGTCCAGAACCGGGTCCAGACGTCTGCGCAGCGCGCCATCCAGCATAGCCATTGCCCCCACGCTTGAAGAGAACCGGTCGTCGATTCCATCATTCCCGTGCTTGTCACAGGAATCCTGTGTGTCGAAACTGTGCTTATATGGGTGCGGGCGGAAGGCCGTCGGAATCCTGGTCTTTAAAGACCGTGTGCTGGC
>NZ_VITA01000026.1:0-13956 GCF_007827695.1 Sinorhizobium medicae
GAGGCGCTCGACATCGTGCCGGCTGTTGTCCGGGTCAAACGGACGATCCGGCCGCGCTACGCATGCCGGGCCTGCGAAAGCGTTGTTGTGCAAGCGCCCGCGCCGGCGCGTGTGATGGACGGCGGCATGGTGACTACGGCCTTTGCCGCCCATGTCGCCGTTTCGAAGTTTGCCTGGCATCTGCCGCTGCATCGCCAGGCGCAGATGCTTGCCTCCTGCGGCGTGGTGATCGATCGCGGCACGCTCGGCGCCTGGGTGACGCGGATCGCTTGGTGGCTCGAGCTTCTCTACGATGCGCTTACCGCCTTCATCCGCTCCCAGCCAAGGGTGTTCTGTGACGAGACGCCGCTTCCGCGGCTCGATCCGGGGCGCAAGCGCACCAAGCTCTGCCAGTTATGGGCACAGGCCATCGATGATCGCCCATGGAATGGTCCGGCGCCACCGGCGGTCGCCTATATCTTTGCCGAAAGCCGCAGCGCCCGTGAGGTCGAGGGGCAACTATCGTCGTTTGGCGGCGTGCTTCAAGTCGATGGCTACCAAGCCTATAAGACCATGGCCAAGCGCCGGGGGAAGAGCAATGTCGCCCCCATGCGGCTGGCGTTCTGCCTTGCCCATGCGCGGCGCAAGTTCGTCGATGTCGTCAAACTGACCGGCTCCTCGGAGGCGCTGTCGATCCTTGCCAGGATTGCCGAGATCTATCGCATCGAAGCGAAGATCCGAGGCGAAAGTGCCGATACCCGGCTGAGGGTGCGGCGTCGCGAGGCAGCGCCCATCATGAGCGAACTGAAGGCCCAGCTCACCGAACTGAGCGACGAGGTGTCGGCAAAATCGGCGCTTGGCAAGGCCGTCACCTACACGCTCAACCACTGGAACGGACTGGCAGCCTTCCTAGAGGATGGCCGGATCGAAGTAGACTCCAATGTGGTCGAGCGTTCGATGAAATCGGTGGCCCTGACGAGGAAGAATTCCTTGTTCGTGGGCAGTGCGCGCGGCGGAGAGACTTTCGCTGTGCTCGCATCACTGATCAACACGGCAAAGCTTAACGGCGTGGATCCTGAAGTCTGGCTTGCCGATGTGCTGGAACGCATCATCTCCGGCAAAGTGAAAGCCAACCGGATGGAAAGCCTATTGCCGTGGGCTTGGAAGGCCGAACGCGAGGACATTGCAGATCAGGAGCGACGGGCGGCATGACACAGAACAGCCAAGGGACGACGGTACGACCGAAGCTCGATGACGAGGCGTTCGAAGCCTTCATCAGGGCACGTCGTCCGGCATCGCCAATCTGGTCAATGAGCGGTCTCGATGGCTATCTCACGGCTCTCATCATCGGCCCGAAGTTTATCGACCCACGTCAATGGATCCCGGAGCTGACTGGCCCGGAGGCACTGAACCTGCCGATGGAAACGACCGAGCATCGGGCCGTACAGACCATCGTTGCGGAATATAACCGCATCTCGGCGAGCCTCGCCGAAACGCCAAAAGACCACCGGCCCAGGTTCACCAGGATCGATGATCAGACCTTTGATGCCATGGACTGGGACGTCTGCTTTCTGATGGGAACCGGGTTCGCGCCGAAGCTGTGGCGGCCCGTCGTTCGCGGTCATGCCGTCACTGGCGACATCATTGCGCCAATCCGCAAGCTCAGCGAGACAAAAGGACCAGCTACCCACAAGGATGCTGCTGCCGTCGCCGAGGCGCTCGTCAATATCCGAAGCTACTTCATGCCAAAGCGCGCAAAGCAGAAGTTCTAAAACAGCGGACGGCTCCTCCTGCGTCAACAGACGAAAGCCGTGGGATGCTCGTCGCGCTCACGATTGGCGGGTTTCGGCGAGCATATCGCCGAAGCGGACATTCACGCGGATCAGGTCTACTACAAGTTCCTATAGACACGAACCGCCAGGGCTCAACGAGCCTATCGTTTCATTCGCGGAACCACTCGCGCAGGCGCAAAAACGCTCTCCCGCCTGATGCCCTGTTCTAATGTAGGGCTATGAGTCCGCTGGAATTGTCGAAATAACAGTCCATGCAGACCAAAAAGTAAGACTGAAGCCTGTGCGCTCGCGACTACGCGAGCTGCAAATCTACGTATCCAACATTGCCAGCCTTTCCCCGTAATACCCCGAATTGCAGTGCTCCACCTTTTGCAACTGGAATGTCGACTTCAGGATTGTGAATCCACTTGCTATCCGATTGAATGAATCGACCTGACGTCAATTCACGCAAACGTTGGGAGGTTTTTGGCGCCGGGAAGTCCTTCCAGCGCACCTTCCCGGCCAAATCCTCGTCGGTCGGGCTGAACGCGACCAGAGCAGAATGATCCATCTTTTCGAGTGCCGCGGCGCGCGTGGCATTGCGGCTTCCATGGTGGCCGACCTTGTAGAAGACGGTTCGCCGGAGCAGATCGTCAGCGGTTTTGGCAGGGCGATTCCCATCAGCGGGAAAGTTTACCTTCTCCCAGCTCAACCAATTTCCAATCTGTGCATCGGCGGCGAAAAGGAGAACACGCCCAGTTTCGACGAATTCGAAAGCAAGCACCAGACTGGTATTGTTGGTCCTACTATCGAGCTGCAGGGCCAGATCAACCGAACTGGCAAGCCAGTCATAGTCGATGCGACGCCACGCTTGGTCGCCGTCGGCACGTGACACTTTCGCCGGCCCGAAATAGCATCCCCAGAACAGGGAGGCGGCAGCAGGATCCTCCGGCCAAACGCCCTGCCGCATGGCGGACAATGACGAACCGACCGTACCGTCGAAAGGTGCAGCTGGATCGTCGTCGATACTGAGGGTCCCCTCATTAAGACTAAGCCCATTGGCAATCGGCGCCACAGAGAGTGCGCTCGGTCCGATTGCGTACGTTTCCGAGAGTATATCTTCGGTGCCCAGCAGCTTCGGATCGCGGGGCGGTCCAAGAACATAAACGCGGATGCCCGGAACTTGGGGAAGCGGCGCAAGCCTTCCTGGCTCAAGGTGGCGGACGACGGAGGACATTTTTCGGGCAGCCTCGCGTGCCATCCTTACCTTTTCACCTTCTAGGCCGAATATGAAGCCCAGCAACGAGTTTAGGCCCCGTGCCATTTCGGACATACCGGGAGCGGCGTTCAGGCGCAAGGCGGAAGAAGCGAGCGTGGACGCCGCATCAGCCTTGAAGCGATCGAGCTTGCGCCCGTCCGCATCATTGGGGTCTTCGGCCCAGCTGAACCAGACCTCGCCGACTTTGAGACCTGCGAACAAGTCCGCGGCCTGCAAGAAGCCCGAGAGATGATCCCAATGTTCGTGCGTTATAACGAGGACATCGAGCCATCCCTCAGTTTCCTTGAGAATGTCGGCGGCAATGTCGCGCATTTTGGCGGCTCCGCCGCTTGCGGCGCTGTGTATACCGCAATCGATTAACATCCGAAAAGGTGTGCCATCCGGCTTGGGTAACTTGAGCAGCATGCAATCGCCGAGGCCGTGGCAGTAGCAGCGGATATCAATTGTCAGATTGCTCATCTTCGTCCCTCGACTGATGAATGATCGCAAACGGTTCCCGTATGGCAAAATCGTTGCCGCCGAAATACATCGAGCGGAGCGTGTCGCTGACGTCGCCCAGTTTGTAGCTGCGCTCGCGCGCCACCCGGCTTGGACTGACGATTGGCTTCAGGATTGCATAGCGGATTCGCGGGCCATTCTTCCCCAACAGATCGATGATGAGGGTCGCGCCACCGCGGAACCAAAACATTTGCGACTGGTCGTCGGATGCGGCGACAGCCAGAGATTCTGGACGGCGCTGACGGACCACGACGATGAGTTGGGCATTCAGATCACCATCCTCGCGAACCCGCTTGGCCACGCGTACGTTGTCGACCATGAAAGTCGTGCCGCGCGAATAGCCATTCGACACAAGCGATGCGAAATAGGGCAGCTTATATTGTAAGCCAAGTCGGTCGCAGTCCTCCTGTGAGTTCAGTCCTTTCTCGATGCTCGCCCGAAGCTTTTCGCGGCGCTCCTCGCTGAGGGTGAATATCTCCTCGCGGGAAAAGCTTGCCGTGACATCGATGTCCAACTGCTTGATTGCCGGGGCGAGCCAAGCCGGCTGAGGTCCCTCCCATTGGCGCCAGCAAAGCGTATCAACCGACACTGTACGCAGGCTGCGTGGCAGAAGCTGACGTTTCCTGAAAGCTTCGAGAAAGGCAACACGGTAGCCGTAGCGATCTTCCGGCATCTCGTCGAGATCAGCGGTGATGATCGCGCGCAGATATTCGCCGAACGTGATGTCCACCGGTGGACAATAATCGATGGCACGAATGCAAATCTTGAGGACATGCGCGGCCGCCTTACACGTTTCGTCGGTCAGCCGGCTCACTAGACCTGGGTTGATAGCGCCCTCGGGCAAAACACCGGTGCCACCAGTGGCCAGTCGGATAAAATCTCCAGTGCGCCTTTCGACAATGCCGAGAAACGCCTGATAGACAGCGGCCACGAGCAGCGATCCACGCGCATGTGTGGCAAACGTTGTTGCGTAGGTGATCTTCGGCGGCAAGTCGGGGTAGCGGCGCAACGCTCCGCCGAGGCCGGTGCCTTCGCCGAATTGCGACGCAAGCTTGCCGAGCATGCTCGCCGCGGAAAGATTGGTTCGCGCGCGGGCGATTTCACGTCTGACGAGGTCGTGATAGGTGAACTGTTGAAAGAGCGCCACGATGTCGGCAAATGCCTCGTGAAACGCGCGAACATCTGGATTAGACGGTTCCCGCATGGTGCGAGCCTGGCCATCAAGCAGTGCATGTGTTGTCTCGTGCGCGATGATATCGGCTGACAGGCAGGTAAACACCATCGTGCCCGGGGGTGTGAGATCGGAAACTCGGGAATTCGCGGGAAAATAGCCGAACATCAGGGCTATATGATCGGGGCTGTAGTAGGCGTTTTGTTGTCGGAGCGCGTGCGGGTAGATGCGAAGGCGGCGGACAAAGAGATTGGGCTCTCCGACCTTTCCCGACCAATTCTTCGGCGCCCAGAGCGCTTTACGGCCCAAAGCGAGCTCAAAATGCTCGATCGTGCGCATGGCAACGGCATAGGTCATTTGCTGATGGAAGGCCGGATTGCCTTCCGACGGCGTCGCACCATCCTGCAGGAGCAGGTTGGGGTCGTTGAGATTCACCGGAGGATAGGCACGGTCGGAGGCCGGGTCGACATCGACGACTTCGAGATATTCGCCTACAGGTCCAGGTGCGAGATCGGGCTCGTTACGCACGTCGATTGTGGCGATCTGATCCTCGTAGGAATTGAGTGAGCCACCAAGGCTCGGATCGACGGCAAAGATTCGCAATCGCCGGCGCTCTGGTGCCTTCACCAGGCTCGGCGCTGTTGCAATCGGGCCGGAAGCAGGCGATGGTCGCGCTGAGGGAGAAGTTAGGGTCTTCCTTCTTCCCGCGAGGCTGCCAGCAAGTGCATGCTTCAACGGTTTCGATGCAAGCGGGGAGGCTTCTGCTGCTTCCAGGCACCGGCGGATGTCCGACTTCTGCACCTGATCGGCATCCGGGTCGGCAATCACTTGGGCGACCTGAGGGTCGCGCTGGGCAAGCTGAGCGAGCTCAAGGCCAAGCAGGCGATTTGCCGCATCGGCGCAGGAGACGGCGAGTCCCACTCCCTCACCCGAAAAAAGCTTGAGCCATGCCCAACTGGCGCTTGCAGGCGGTGCAGCTGTCAGCTGATGGACGCCGAGTGGCACCTGCGAGAGAAGCTCCACAGCCTTGACAGCGCCCCAGCCAAGCTTCGGATCCGGTTTGCTGCGCCCCCCCAGAGAGGCGCTTCGAAAAAGTGCCTGCCGGACAGCCTCGCCGCGCATCCAGTTTTCCGGCAGCGATTCGAGTTGGGGCATGTATTTCGCGATCCACAGCGCTGCGGCAGCGGCCACCTGCGGCGTCGCCGCCGATGTGCCCTGTCCGTCCTGGTCGACCACATCCGGATGGCCGATCTCGGGCCAGGGAATATTCGGGGTGAATCCTGAAAGCGCGGTCAACATCTTGCTGGGCGGACCGTAGCAACCTTCCATGGTGCCGGTATCGAGGCCGGCATATGCCTTGAGATTGGCCATGATGCCACACGCAGCGACAACGCGACGCATCCGGGCAGGATAGACGATCGACCGTACCGGCAAGCCGTCGTAATTGTTGCCGGCTGCCGTTACCATGACCAGGCCACCGTCATAACACTTGTTGACGGCATCGGCGAGAATAGCCGACGCTAGCCCGCCCATGCTCATCGACAGTACATGGGTACCCTTTGACAGCGCATAATCAAAACCTTGCGCCATGGTGCCGGTGCGGAACCGCACGACGGAATCGGCGATCCGGATGGGCAGCACCCGCGCACCCGGCGCACCACCGATTTCCGGCCCCGAGAGGATGCCGATCGTCCCCGTTCCGTGGCCGGGATTGTTCATCACACCGTTCGGCGTAACGTCTCGCGCGCTACGCGCGTCACCTTCCCCCTTCACAAAATTGCGTTCATCTTGCGTCTCGACACGGGCCGGCCTGAAATGATGGCCAGGATCGTAGCCGGTATCGACATGTGCTATAAGCACCTGCCGCTGTGCATGGTCGCTAACGGCGGAGCGCGCATCAGCGAGGCCGCTGAACTGCGCATCGAGGTGCCAACGGTCATGCGGACCGACTGCCCGTCCACCTTTGCCGCTTTGCGGATCAATTAGACCTTTACCGCTCGCCTGTGGCTCGACTGTCCATTGCTGCTCAAACTCCGGTTCTGCAGCCAGTAAGTCACCGCTTCCGGCGGCAAAGCCGGCCCGCATCATCGCATGGGCGTGATCCCACGGGTTATCGGCGGTATTAACGCGGACCCACTGCGCAGGCTCGGAGCCGGCGAAGCCGAGACCCTTAGCGTCGACTCCAGTTTCGAGTAGTAGCTCGCTTCCCTTCGCTAAATTTCTCGCTGCCATCGACATCCCGGTGGCAGCAGTGCCGCGAAGTTTCAATAGGAGTGCCGTCGCAACCGGTTCTCGTCCCTTTTCCGCCATCGTTCGCCCCCGAAGTATGTAGGTGCGGCCGCTACGGCTCCGCGCCAGGCGGCCGAAGCGGTTAGCCCTAAGTCAGCGCAATGTTATAGCCTTGAATCCCGGGCTTAATCTCTATCATCTCCTCCACTTGCACATCGCCCGCAGGCAATTTTGCTGCGGCAGACAGCCTGTGCACGCCAGGATTAATTTTCTCAATCGCGAACTTGCCCGCATTGCCCTGTGCCCTCACAATACCGTCGATGCGGATGGTAACCTCGCCGTCTGAAGGACCGGCAATCGTCAAGTTCAGGTGACCGGGTTTCGTCGCCGCCTCGGCTTCTGCCGCGGCGCGGACGGCTGCATCGGCTGCTTTGGCGGCGGCTTGCACAAGCTTGTCTAGTCGCACCTCAACATCGTTACGACCGGCCTTGGCAGTCTCCTCGAGTTCGGAGAGGGAGGCCATGAACTCAGATCGCCAATCCGCGAGTTCTCCACCCGTAAGCTTATCCAGATCCTTACAGAATGCTTCCGCGAGTTCGCATATTCGCTTACGGGCGCCGATCGGATCGGCGGAGGCTTTGAGTTCCGGGTACTCTCTCAGAATGGCAAATTGGAATTTGTTCCAAAGATCACGGATTGCGATGCTGATCGTTAGATGGCGGAAGTACGAGGATGTCTTATCCGTGCCTTTCTCGTAGAGGGCGACGGCGGACATAATCGCATAGATGATAAGAGCCACTACTAGGACCCATGCGTCCAACCCAGTGAGCCTTCCTAGAACTTCCTCCGGCATGAACCTAAGGGCCGCCGCGGCGGCCGTGAGTAGCAGAGCCGCGGCGCCGGCCAACGCTAGAAATCGTCTGGAGCCGTTGACCCACTTCGTATTTTCTTCTCGCCGCTGCCGATAAAACTCCTCCCGATCCTGCCGCACGGCGTCGAGACGATCATTGATATCTAGGACAAACGTGTGAAAATCGGGCTGCGACAAGTCGTCCGGTTGAAGTCGCAACGTGCTGAAGGTGTTACCTGTCATTTGCAGCCTCACATCGGTTCAGACCGTCGGCGCGACTTCGATTTAGATTTGTGACGCCACGCCGGTTGAGTTTTCTCCAGGCAACATCATCATTATCACGTCGGGGCACAAAGGTCTGGTCAGCAGCGGAAGCTGGCCCAGACCTCGACCAATCTCACGCAAGCGTAGTTAGAATGCGTCCGGCCTCGTCATAAAGATCGGCATCATTCTCGAGAATGTCGCGCTGGGTGCGACGATGATGGAAATTCGCGCTTACGCCGAGATCCTCGACAGGAATGCCGGCATTTGCCCCGACTCGGATGGAACGCCGGAACGCTGCCCGCATGCTCATCCCCTTCGGTAGCGGCAAGAACGCCTGGTGCTTACGGTCGGGCCAGAGCTGGCGGAAGAGTTCGTGCGTCCACACATTGGCGCCACCCGCTCCCGTTGTCTGATCATAGCCGAGCACGGGGCCGATCTGATGATCCTGGAAGCCTGCGG
Organism: Sinorhizobium medicae; assembly: GCF_007827695.1. GTDB lineage: Bacteria > Pseudomonadota > Alphaproteobacteria > Rhizobiales > Rhizobiaceae > Sinorhizobium > Sinorhizobium medicae. The sequence continues at coordinate 8,502 of NZ_VITA01000026.1, forward strand.
AGAAGAAGTCGGTGGTGCTGTAGCACGCCGCGTCGATGATAAGCGCGACCGGGCCAAAATATTTGCGCCCGATTGCGTTGGTCGTTTCACGGGATGAGACCGGAAACGGTTGCGAGTACATGTCGCCGGTCTCCACAGACAGCATGATCGATCGGTTCCACTGGGAGAGCAGCTCCGCCCGCGACAGCACGCCCGTTCCAACGGTGTTGCGGATTTGAACGGGTTCTGGCTCGATGGCCTTGTCGGTGAACAACTGCAGCAGATGCTCACCGGCGAGAATGTTGCCGCCCGGATTGCTCCTGACATCAAGGATAAGGCCATTGCCGGGCAAGCGGCCGAGAATTCTCATGATCTCGGTCACATAGGCCTGCACATCCTGGATGTCGAAACTGCGCAGGCGCAGGAATCCGAAAATACCGGAGCTTGTGCGCTTGATGCCAAACTCGATCTCGTTTGGAAATGTCGTCGGATTTTGCGTTGGGACATCGCTGATCTGACGGCCGTCTACAGGTGCGGCGCCGGCGAGGGTCTCCCGGTTGGCCGATTCCGGCACGAAGAGCAGTTGTCGGGCACGATGCGCCTTTTCCAGCCCGACGTCGACGCCGAGGGTTGATGAGCCAGCAGCGTCCGCGTCGTCGGCAGGCACAGCGGCGGGGGTCGGTCGGGGCCGGAAGACCATCCAGGGGAAGCGAATTTCACCGACGCCGCTGCGGTGGTTGAAGGTGAGAGTCACCCAATCCTCGCGCGGTGACAGGGATTGCAGGAGCGGGCGGGTCGTCATCGTTAGAAGTCCCTGCAGGTGTCGCGCCGCCGCGTTGCTCCCCGCATGATCAGCTGCGTTGAGGGTAATCGCATTGACTACGGGCATCCCGTTCCAGTGAGTGATTTCCACCCCCGGCTCGAAGGGCCGCTGAATAGCCTGCGGCATCACACGCGTAACTGGATAGTGTGGGAACCCGGCTGCATCGTAATATTCCTCGACCATGAACGGTAGGAAGGCGACCGCCGACCTGTAAGGCTCCGGCAGAAGATAATTAGTGTGAAGGTCTTGAACGCTCACGAACGTGGCGATCATCTGGCGATGAAATTCGTTCTCGTTACCGATGCTGCCAAGGCGCAGCATCATAGTCTTGAGGCGTTGAACAGGATCGACCGCATGCATCGACTGCTTAAGCAGGAGATGAACGTAGAGTTCATCGAACAAGGTTTGCGCTTGGCTGATCGCGAGCTCCATCTCTGGCCGTGACAAACCGGCATTGACTGTCCTGAAGGCCTCTAAGGGAATCACAGCGTTGAGATTGACGGTTGAGGCCTGCATTGCATGTCTCCCTTCCTCTTTGCCTGAAACAGGTTTCTTCGCGGTTCGGCTGCTGCCCCTGGGCATCGATGCGTCTCCCACTGCGCCTGGCTCAGCTGATGTTTCGCGCGCCCAACATAAACTCGCCCACTGCGCTCTCTTCGTAGTAGTCGTTGCCCAGCGTCAGACAGAAAAGATCGCTATCTCCTGCACCCACTGCGCATGGACCAAGCCTCATGGCCGTCGCGACAATGTACATAGTCTGGTAAAGAGCCCCGACATTCTTGAGGATCGTCGCATAGGCGATCGACGAGTATTTCCAGGCGACACGCTGTATGCGGGCTGTGATCACGAACAGAATGTTGGGCCGCGCGGCGCCGGCGCTCGCGGTGTAGGCGTCAAAGATGAAGCGCTCGGTCGCCGCACTACTTGGGAGCAAAGGCTCAAGGGCGTGAGCCAGCGGATCATAATGATAGAGGCCGTTAAGCAGCCCATGGCAGCGATCCACCACCGGGTAAATCTCGAGCTCGTAGCTTGCACCGCCGCTAGGATAAGGGCGGCTCGTCAACTCCAGCTCGTGCATCTGGCTTCTGGTACGCACGCGTGCACACCGATAGAGAAAGTGTCCCAGCTCCTGGAGAGCGATAGCACGTGCCGCAGGTTCGCGGATTGATGCTCTGAGTTCGATCGCTGCGGTGACCGACATGTCATTGACGAGCAGCGCGTTCATATCCGGTCGAGGCAAGGGGATGCTGTGGAGGGACATCGGCGCCTTGATCGCAGGCGGAGGATTCGTCCTTTCCCTGAAACGGAACGATGCGCCCATCGCGTTGTTATGCCTGCCACGCCGGCTACGGGTATGAAAATAAAGGTCATGAAACTCCCAATGCTGTAGCGGCAAGGTCTGATCGGCGTCCCCCGGAGGAGATCCAGTCATAGTCACGAAGCCGTTCGCGAGCATAAGCGACATAAGCGTCAGGATGCAGAGCGTTGGGATTTCCGGAGACGATCTTTGAAGCGTCTTGAGGTCCTGAGCCGTGGCGAGCCTTGCCACCAGCGTTGCAATCGCCGGTTCAACGACATGGATCCGGGCGTGGCTCAATGGTGACTCGATCACCATCCCTCCATCATCTGGTCGCATCAGGCAAAATCGCACGGCGCGCAGTGTCGCGTCCGGATCGATTGGATTCGTGAACTGAAAGCGATAGTACTCGCCAAGCGGCTCGATGATCGCCAGCACCTTCCGGCCATCCATGACCACGCGGCGCAGAGCCCCTAGGCATGCGAGGGATTCGAGAACGAGGCGAAGGCTCTCACGAGCCTGGTCCGACGGACGATTGCCGAGCGTGCTGATAATATCGTTCTCGGTGTCTGGTGTTGCCGTGAGCAGAGCGAGGGCCTTAGCGCAGTTGCCAGGAATCGGCAATGTGGCGGGACCGCGTGGGCCTTTCACCACGATACGAACCGCCCCTGCATCGGTTTGGTTCTGACCTCCTTCGTGCGGAATGGCATCCCAGACGTTTCTCCCATGCGTTGAATGTAACGGGAGATTGGACAGGGCGATCTCATATCCGTTTGCGACCATCAGTCCTGCCACGAGGCCGACATCGAGAATGGGTGCGTCTTGGGCTATGGCTGTCATGTTCGGTTACCTCAAACGAATATCGCGACAGGATTAAGTTCCGTCTCGTCAATCGGACGGGATTGCCAACCCATCCGTACGGGTAGGTCATAGAGGCGACCTGGGGCGAAGCGCGCCCAGAAATGCCGAAGACCCGGCACGATCACCTTCGCCACAGGCAGGCCGATTTCGGCGCGCGTCTGATCGAGCACCAAAGTCTCAAGCCCAAGGACCTGAGCGCGCGTGACGCACGTCATCAGGTCGACAAGCTGGTCATCGCTTGCAAGCACGGGGTAGTCGGCTGCGCAACGTGGGCGGATCTCCATATTGGGCAAGAGGTAAGGCTGGGCGGAAACAGTCGCCGTTCGCCACCACTGGATCGCACCCGGGTCCTGGTAGGCGAGGATGCGTTGACCATCAGGACCGATCGGGCCGTTGACGAGCGGCAAGAACTGGTTCATCTCGACCAAGGACCGTGTGAGAGCAACTTCTGGATCGAGATGTGCGCCAAATCCAAAGATGATTTCCTCAGGTTCCTGGTTCATACGCCGGCTGACGGCAGCGAAGACGGGAATGCCGAGGTCGGTGGTCAGGTCGAGCACCCAGAGCTGGCGCCCATGTCGCGCGTAGAAATCGACGCATCGGCCAATATAAGCGTTATGGAACGTGCTGAGATCGACCTCAGGTCGGCTGAGCCGGTTGTACCACCAGATGGCAACCGCATCCCGTTCGACAAGTTCGAGGAACCCCTGGACGATCGCTTCCTCGAGCGTGTTCCCCGCCGCGTTACCGTTGGAGTCCGCCCAGCACGACAGCGGCCCACCCTGACTCGAATAGCCGTAATAGAGATAGGCCGAGGGCAGATATCGAAAATCTCGAGCGCTGAACGACCAGACGGGTGTCCAATCCATCAATTGGTCAGGTTGGAATGGCACCGGCACCACGTTGAACCCAGAGCCAGCTGTATTCCATCGCTCACGCTCCAAGTACTGCCGCTCGCTGAAGAGCATGCAGTCATTTGGATGAATGCCTCGATTACCGAGATCCCTCAGTGTTGTCCGACTGGTGACCTCGTCGCCCTGGAACGCGCCGCAATAGCGCTCGAGAGCTTCGCACAGAGCGCCGACTCGCGCTTGAGCGTCGGTCATACCCTTACCGCAGCTTCGGGACTGCATGCTGTTGGTCAGGAAAAAGAGCGACTCGTTGCTCAGCGCGAAATTGTGATTTGCTACGCACAGCTTGATGACCTCGTCGCTCGGCGTCGGGATCGGAATGACCTCGGAGACAATTCCTGTGACTGGGCTGATGAGATGCTGATAACGCCCAAAGGTTTCCTCCGCCGACGAGACTCGGTGACCCGTGTCTACTGACGTGATGCGGGAACGATTGTCGAGTTTCAGCGACTGCTGAAGGACGCGCGGCCGCGGCGTGCCGCAAGCAGGGCATTCCGGATTGCGGCTCACAGGATGCGAAGCAGTCACGAGGCTAGAAAGGTCGAGGGTCACGATCTTTCCTTCGAGGGAAGAGTTCTCTGCCCCTGCCACCCATCTCGCGACCTGAAGCGCGGCAAGTTCTTCTATGGCCCTTGTCGGGGCGTCGAATTGCTCCGCCACGGCGACCGCAGTTGCATGGTGAGTCGAAACGTAAGCGTCGATCCCGCGGCGGCTTCGAAGGCGCCGAGCCAAGCATTCCCAGCAGGCTGTGACTCCAGGTCGGAATATTGGCCCGATCAAGGGCCGGATGCCTGTTGGCTTCACCAGCATCCATGGACGGCCGGTAGCGAGGGCGTTGCGGTTGCGCTCCTCCAAGCTCGGTTCAAGATAATCGTCCGCGAAAACAACCTCGAATGTCCCGCCAGAACCGGTGGCGAGACCATACGCATGGAATGCTTCGACGTCCGGCGTGCGATTGAGACCGGGTATTGCCACAACCTGAATGACGGTCTGGCGGACGATTTGACCCGCTTTCTTGAGATCACCTGCAAGGTAATGCCACTGAGGCGGCAGGGACTCGTTGCCGGGATCCGCCCGATCATAGGCGACGCTCTGTTGCTCGAGCGCTAGGAGAGCGTGGTAGACATTCGCTTTGGGGAAGCGGTCGGAAAGCGCATCTGCAATGTCGTCTGCCGTGCGCTTTCCGTCGATCAAGGAGACAACGGCCTGTTCCAAGTTCCCGCCGAGCACCATCTCGCCTAACTCATGCGAGACGACGGCGCCTTCCTGCGGCACGACATTTACATGAAGACTCTTTCGGAATGCAGGAACATTCATCATAGCCCAAGCCCATTGGTCGCGTTTAAAAAGAGGGTTGCCGAAGATCGTTCTCACACCTCACCCGCATGAGTCGGGTGAGGTGTGAAGAACCTATTGTAGCGATTGGATCACGACGAACTCCGCGTCGCGGTGCAGAAGATGCTCGAGGGAACCGTGAGCGACCACCCAGTCACTGCAGGGTCGCCCCAGGAAGAGCTGGCGCCGCTACCCGGCTCCCCGGCACCGCTGAAGCAGAGCTGCGCCGTCACCGGCAGGCCAATGCAG
>NZ_VITA01000026.1:14046-57734 GCF_007827695.1 Sinorhizobium medicae
GTCGAGTCAGGCGCTCCACCCGGAGGTCTGTTGCGCACCGCCAGGGGGCATGCCGCCACCCGGCTGCCCGGCACCGCTGAAGCAGAGCTGCGCCGTCACCGGCAGGCCAATGCAGGCGCTCCACCCGGAGGTCTGTTGTGCACCGCCAGGGGGCATGCCGCCACCCGGCTGCCCGGCACCGCTGAAGCAGAGCTGCGCCGTCACCGGCAGGCCAATGCAGGCGCTCCACCCGGAGGTCTGTTGTGCACTGCCAGGGGGCCCCACCGAGGCCACACCAACCCCGGCTGAAACAGGTATATCGATGGGATGGACGACAGAGACATCTGGAGGCCCGTCGGTCAGTACAAGTTTCACATCATCCGGAACTTCAATGCCCCGCTCGCGAAGCACGGCTCTTGGGTCGTGCTCAACCTGTTTGCGAAAATCAGGATCAGCCCATGCTTTTGCGACTACTTTAGCCCACTCACGGTTGAATGAATCCGTATGCGCAAAGTCCTTGCGATCTCCCGCCTGCATCGTTTCCTCCCTCGTTTGTAGGTAATCTCGATCCGTATGCAGCATTCGACATGCCGCAACAAATGCCGTTGATTACTTTTGGAATCTGCCCAAACGCCATCTCATCAGTTGTCGAGATGAAGCTGCATAACCTTGAGGGCCAACATGTGTAGCGTACATTTGAAAACTTATGCCATGATGGCCAAATCAACTATGACGCGTGCTAATGTACGGGGGCGACATAACAGCCGGAGGGCGATGTCGACCTCCAGACGTGCCGCTCGAGATGTTATTTTCGAATGTAAGAAGATAATAATAAAAATACAAAACTTAGAAAATGTCAATGGAGAGATTATTAACCTCCGGAACTTGCGCCATATCCAAACTATTCAAATGATTATGTGGGACAAACTGAGTATATTTTCCCTATAATTTTTTAGGGGCAAATGTGTAAAAACGACGATTTCCAAGCAGGCAAGGAAGTAAATATCGCTTAAGTTGTAGACGAACCACCTGAAATTCGAGATGTTTTTAGTGGTGGTTCACGTCAATATCGCATTCTTGGAATGTAGCAACCTAAGACTGTGCATGCATCGTATAATTTCTAAGTTCGGTTTTGTATGGATAAACGGTGCCCGCGTAAGTCGCAGTGACCCGACTCGCGCCATTAAGTTTAGACACGGGCTCCGTGTAAGTCAGCTTCGGTGAGGAGCGGGGATCCTTTGCAAAGAGGACCGCTTCAGTGGTGAGATGTTCTCCTTCTGCGCCGCGAGAGTCACATGATGTCTTCTGTGTGCCGCCGCCGGGATGCAAGAACTGTCAATCGGTGAACATGTGATCGAATGTGGCGTTCGATTGCAGAAGCCGCACCGCCATGGAGACGATCATGCCCGCTTGCCCCGGCAAGCGATTAGCGTCGTTAGTCCGCGTGCGACACGCCGGACGGAAATCGAGGTGTCGGGGACCGACGCGACGGCACTCGCGCGTCGCATCATCAACGACATTGAGCACAATCTGCGACCGTAGGCGACTGGTCATGGCGAAATCCAGCGACGAGGGTGCGTTTTGTACTTGTGGAACGCGCCGTTCGCAGGTGTTTAGGTAAGGGCCGCTCATGGCGCACACGTGCTATCGGAGAGCTGGTGGCCTAAGGTCTCTTTTTGCAGCCCTATGCTTGCCCCTGGTTGAAACGGGTACTCATGATAGAAGATGCGCCAGGCGCTCCAAATCGCCAAAAGACCGCATCGCTTGTAATACGACGGCAGCACCCAAGTTGTTTGATGTCGGTGCCGGGGAAAGTTGATATCAAAAGAAGAACTGCAATTACTCGATCAAACAGGAGAACATAGAATTTCGAGGGCACCTTTGTCGCCAGCTGAATCACGGCTCTTATCGACACAGCTGTTCAGTTACATAGCAGAGCTGTTGAAAGAGAGAGGGATTCGAGGTGGTGGATACCTGTCATGACGGCAAGCATTGCTGCGGTTTCTGGTATAATGGGAATAATTGTTGGCGCAGTCCTTCGAGCAGGGAGCTGATCAAAGCTGCCCATATGTTGCTATCCGAAGCAGCGATTTACATGTCATCCGTTCTTCCTCGAGTTCGAGTCTAGGCTTGAGGAGCCGAGCGCAATTCTGCTGTTCTCTGCGACCTGCGGTTGAACTCAAAGCCTTAAGAAGCTGGGTTCCGTGACAGCGATCTGCGCATTCGGACGAAACGATCGGAAAGCAGACCGTCGGTTTCTAGAAGCTCGGTCGAGTAGCCTGGACGACTGACATGGGCGCAAAGCCGCTCAATCGAATGAGAGGCTCTCTGGACAAAAGGGCACGGCCCCACAACGCGTGGGGCCGTTCCCCCTCAGATTTCAGTGCCGACTGGCAGGCGCCCGCCTTGGCCGTGCGACCGCCCACCGCCGAGTATACCGCTGAGAGCAACAGTTACGACCATTCGATTACGCAGAACATCACCCTCAACCTGCCCGCTGGCTGGCTGATCGACGCGCTCGGCCTGCGCCTCTCCGATGGCCGGTCGATCGAATACCGCAACACGGATGCCGAAGTGGTGTTCATGGATCCGTCGGTGCACCGGGTCGGACGAAGCGCGGCCTTGGTTGATCGCGCCGCGTTCCTTGCGATGCTCGCGCGCGAGGAGCTGGTCGCGATATGGGCGGTGGCGGGGGAGAAAAGCGTCTTCGGCCAACTTCACAGCAGCGGCTTCGGCGGCCGCCGCGCCTTCACGCGCCTGTTCCATTCGGAGGCCGGCGCGCTTCAGGCGCTTCCGCGGTTCGAGACCTTCGAGAAGCCTTCCCGCCAACAGCGCGCGATCCTTCTAGGGGAGGACGCCGAGGGTCTGGCTGACGACGAGGAAGATGCCGATGTCGAAATGTGACCGCGACTGACTAGGCCGCGAGTAGCCGTCGCGGTCAGAACTGCCTCAGCGCGGGGAGGTCAGCGCCGTTATATTCGAAGTAGAGCAGCACCACGCGGCTGCGTTCAGCGAGGCCGGTTACTGTCTTGACGCGGTCGCCTTGAAAGCCAGCATGAAGCACTTCCGCTTCGGTCACTAAATTGGCCATCAAGTGCGTCACGCTGCGGCCCTTCGTCGCCGGCGCTGAGTTTTTCTCCGTTGAGATAAGATTCAAGAGCTTTGCAGCGGGCGCGCTGGGTCAGCCAGTAGCGGTCGTAGGCGACGGTGGTGACGATCGCAGTGAGGATGGCTGCCCATTCGAAGATTATCCCCAAAAATTCCTTGTACATCCGCCTATCCTCTGCCGGTTATCAGCGGCTCGGCTTTATCTCCCTGACCGTTTAGTAATTCGCATTAGATCTCTTTAAGAGCCATGCACACAGACGGCAGCCGATTCCTATGCGGCTTCGGGCTTCCCTGACGGCTGCGGTACGACGCGACGAGTATGCATAGCGCCAAAATGCGCCGCCTCCGACTGCAAGATCAGCGAGGCGAACGGCAGGTTTCGGGATCAACCAAGCTATGGCTGGATGACCAACATGGCGGCGCAAAGCGGCCGGCATGACTCTGCCCTTGAGACTCTGCATTCGGTCGAAGAGAGCCGTTCTTCACGTGGCCTGTCCACAGCTTGTTACGAGGATGTTCACGTTCTGGGCCAAAAAGATCGCATAATGTATCGATCGGAACAGGCGGGCGAGTATACGCCGGCTGTACCCACTTGCGGCCGCCCTTCATATCGAACGCTGCACGTCTGCTTCCAGACCCAAAAGCCGACACGGGATCAATGCCTTGCTTTTCCTTGGTGATTTCGCCAGCCAGCGTGACCAGATGGTTTTCGCAGACCGCTTTTACCAGCCCGTGAAGAACCTGCGTACGCTCAACCAGGATGATCGAGGCTGAACTTCATAATTGTCGGAAAGAACTTTCGGCGTCGCGGGCGAGAGGCCCATCCAATATTTTAGCCGGTCAAACGTAGTGCGCAACCCAGACGGGTCGAGTTCCACTGTTCATCAACACACAGTCAGTCAATTCGCGCAAGGATCGCTCGGTCGGTGGTACTATGCCTAAAGGCAACTTGCCCGAGCCGAAGCGGTAGCAGCTTGCCCGAGCGATTGAGATCGTGCGCGAGGAGTTCGCGGATGCCTTGGCGGGAGGCGAGGCGGAATTCAAGAAAAAGGGGAAAAGGGTTCGGATCCTACCAGATAAGCGAAGAGGCGCCTTCCTACCTCGACAAAAGGATTATGCCTATCGTCTCAAGGTGAATGACCTGGGCAGCACCTCGAAAAATCGTCGCCCTTGATTACGATCGTTGGGAGGCATTGAAATCTGAACTGTGGCCGGTCCGAAGGTTCAAAAGGAGGGCGACTCGCGCTTGATCATCGCCGATTAAATCAGAAGATTGGCATAGGCGATTAGCTATAGCGTCATCCGAAAAGGGATACTTTTCCTGCCCGGCACCCCTTTGCCATGATTTCCCCAGGTCCACGAAAGTTCGACATTGGCGGAAGGCGCATCGATGGCTTTGCTGGAGATAAGCGATTTAAACATCGAGGTCGTCACGGGTTCCGGCGTGCTTCACGCCGTGCGTGGCATCGATCTCGCTGTCAACGCCGGCGAGACGCTTTGCATCGTGGGTGAATCCGGTTGCGGAAAATCCCTGATGGCGCTCTCCATAACGGGCCTCCTGCCGCCCGTGGCCCGGTGTTCGGCAACACGTCTGGCTTTCGAGGGGCACGATATCCAGCATCTGTCGCGCCGCGAACTCGAAGACCTCAGGGGTAAGGGCATCGGCTTCATTTTCCAGGATCCGATGACCGGGCTCAATCCGACCATGACGATCGGACGACAGCTGATGGAGGTGCATCTGCGCCATGTCGGACGTGACCGCGAGGCGGCAAAGACGGCTGCGGTCTCTTTCCTGACACGGGTCGGCATCGCAAACGCCGCCACCCGGCTGCGCCAGTATCCGCACGAGCTTTCCGGTGGCCTGCGTCAGCGGGTGATGATCGCCATGGCGCTGATGGCCCATCCGCGGCTCATCATCGCCGACGAGCCGACCACCGCACTTGACGTCACTATCCAGGCGCAGGTTCTCTCTCTGCTCAAGTCGTTGCAGCGCGAGCACGGCATCGGCCTCGTCTTCATCACCCATGATCTAGGCGTCGTCGCGGCCATCGCGGACCGTGTCGCCGTCATGTATGCCGGGGAGGTGGTCGAGACCGGCGATGCCCGCGACGTACTTGCCGATCCCCGCCATCCCTATACCAGGGCGCTCATTTCCTGCGTACCTTCAACGACACCTTCGCCCGCCGGCGTTTCGGTTGAACTCGGCACGATACCCGGACGGGTGCCGCTGCTGCATGGCCGGATCGAAGGCTGCGCTTTTGCGCCCCGTTGCGCGCTGGTCCGGGACCGGTGCAGCACGGAAACGGTACCGGCGCGGCCCGCGGGCGCGGTGGAAATCTGCCGCTGTCTTTTCGCCATTGAAAAGAGGGAATTTTTCCATGCGTGAGCCCCAGGGAGCGCCCTTGCCCCGTCTCGCGCTGGAAGCGCGGGCTGTCAGTCACAGCTATCCCGGCCATCAGGCTTTCAAAGCGCTGACCAATGTCTCCATCGCCCTGCGAGAGGGTGAAACGCTTGCTGTCGTGGGGGAATCCGGTTCGGGGAAATCCACTCTTTCGCGCATCCTGCTCGGGCTTTCCCCATTGAGCGAGGGAAGGGTGCTTTGTTTCGGAAAGGACATCGGGAGCCTGTCCCGTCGGGAGCGGGCGGCCCGTATGCAGCCCGTCTTCCAGGACCCCTATTCTTCGCTCAATCCGCGCCACACGCTTGCCGAGATCGTCGCGGCGCCTTTGCTTGCGCGCGGCGAAGCCCGCGCCTCCGCCTTGAACCGGGCGACTGGCCTTCTCGAAGAGGTGGGGTTGGGATCGGCCTATGCGCGTCGCCGGCCGTCAGCGCTTTCCGGCGGTCAGCGCCAAAGGGCGGCGATCGCACGCGCCTTGATCGCTAACCCCGAAATCCTGGTTTGCGACGAGCCGACCTCGGCATTGGATGTGTCGGTGCAGGCGCAGATCCTAAACCTGCTCCAGCAGCAACGCCGGGAACGCAAGCTCTCCGTCCTGCTCATCACGCACAATATCGGCGTGGTCGCCCACATGGCGGATCGGGTGGCGGTGATGCGGCACGGCGAGATCGTCGAAACGGGAAGCGTTCGCGACGTGCTTCTGGAGCCGCGGGAGGATTACACGCGGCTCCTTATTTCTTCCGTACCCGATCTGCACGGCGGGCTCCATTCCGAAAGGCCCTGGGACGCCGCACCGTGACGTCCAATGCATGCCCTGAATTTCCCTCAACACCGGAGTTTGTGATGTCCAGAATGGTTTCGGCTGCCGTTTCTCTCTCGCTGCTGGCGGCGTCCGTCGCGGCGGCGACCCCCGCATTCGCCGGTAAAGCGGATGATACGCTGGTTGCGACCTTTGCCGCCCAGCTGCCGAGCCTCGACCGCTTCTATGCACCCGGTCGCGAGGGCTTTCTTCTCGGCCTCCTCATCTACGATACGCTGATCTACCGTGACACACAGACCTTCGAGCTCAAATCGCTACTGGCGACGGACTGGAAGTGGATCGATGAAAAGACGCTCGAACTTCATCTGCGCAAGGGTGTGACGTTCCACAATGGCGACCCCTTCACCGCCAAGGACGTCGCCTACACGTTCAATTTCGCCGCCGACCCCAAGAACAAGGTGTTTGACCGCATCACGTCCGCATGGATCGAGCGGGTGGAAGTCATCGACGATTACACCGTGCGTCTTCACGCCAGCAAGGTGACGCCGCTTGCCTTGCAGTACATCGTCCAGGTGCCGATGATGCCGGCGGATCACCGGGAGAAGATCGGGCTCCAGGCCTTTTCGGAGCAGCCCGTGGGAACGGGACCCTACAAGGTCGCGGGCAAAAAAGGGTCCGACATCGTCTTCGAGCGGTTCGATAGCTACTTCGACGGCGGCCCCAAGACCAAGCCCGAAATCAAGACGCTCGTTTACCGCACCGTTCCCGATGTGAACACCCAGGTGGCGGAACTGGCGCGGGGAGGGGTAGATTGGGCCTGGTATATTCCCGCTGACCAGGCTGAACGCCTTGCCGCCATTCCCACGGTTACGGTGGTGAACGCGCCGACCTTCCGCATCGGCTTCCTAACCATGGACGCGGCGGGCCTTGCCACGCCCGACGGGCCCCTGACGGACACGCGCGTGCGCCAGGCGATCAACCACGCCATCGACCGGCAGGCCATTGCTAAGACTCTGATCGGCGGATCGGCCGAACCCATTCGCTCCGCCTGCAATCCCATCCAGTTCGGTTGCGAGCAGGATGTGAAGGATTATGCCTACGAGCCGCAGCGGGCCAAGCAGCTCCTGGCTGAAGCCGGTTTTGCCGATGGCTTCGACATCGACATCTACGGTTTCCGCTCGCGTCCCGTGGCGGAGGCGATCGTTGGTTATCTCGGTGCTGTGGGCATCCGGGCCAATCTGGTCTGGCAGCAATACTCAGCCGTGGTGCAGCAACGCCGCGATCGAAAGGCGGCCCTCGTTATCGACGATTTCGGCTCGTCTGGTATTGCGGATGCGGGAGCCCCGACCAAGTTCTATTTCAACGGCGCGCCGGACGACCAGTCGCGTGATGCCGAAGTCGATGCGTGGCTGGAAGAGGCCGGCAGCACCAACGATGCCGACAGCCGCAAACAGGCCTTCTCGGCCGCGTTCAAGCGCATTGCCGATCAGGCCTATTGGACGCCGCTCTTTACCATGCCGATCAACTACGTGATGTCCGCCGAACTCGAAGGCCCCGTGCCGAAGGACGAGAACGTCGAGTTCTGGAAATACCACTGGAAATGATTACCGGCCAGGTTGTCGCCCGAGGCTGTGGGAGGCCGAGATGAAGAACTTTTTAATCCGCCGCGTGCTGATGGCGCTCATGGTGCTTCTCACCATTTCGTTCATCAGCTTCGTCATGCTGAAGGTCTCGGGCGATCTGGCCATTTCTCTTGCCGGCGAAAATGCCGGCGCGGATTATGTCGACTTCCTGCGCAAGACCTACGGGTGGGACAGGCCGCTCTACATTCAATATGGCGACTGGCTGTGGAATGCGCTGCACGGTAACCTCGGCGCGTCGTTCTACTATGGCAAGCAGGTGATGGCGCTGGTGGCCGAGCGCATGCCCGTGACCTTGAAACTGGGCGCGCTGGCGACCGGCCTTGCAATCGCGGCCGCGATCCCGATGGGCATGGCCGCGGGCATACGTCCAGGCTCTCTCGTGGACCGGATCGTGCTGTTCATCGCGCTGCTCGGGGGCGCAACGCCGATCTTCTGGACCAGCTTCCTGCTGATCCTGGTGCTCGGGCTTAATCTCCGCTGGCTGCCGATCACCGGTGGAACCGACATGCAACATCTGATCATGCCGGCGCTGGCGCTCAGTTTCTACTCCATGCCGGCGATCATCCGCATCGTGCGCTCCGGCATGGTCGACGTTATGGCGTCCGACTACATCCGGACCGCCCGGGCGAAGGGACTGCGCGGTCCGGCAATCTATTTTCGGCATGCGCTGCGCAACACGCTCGTGCCGGTTGTCGCCGTCGCGTCCGTCCAGTTCGGTTTCCTGCTCGGGGGATCCGTCGTCGTGGAGAACATCTTCGCCATCAACGGGATCGGATATCTCACCTGGGAGGCGATCAACCAGAACGACTATCCGGTCGTACAGGCTTCGGTTCTCACGGTGTCCGCAGCTTACGTGGTGCTGACGCTTTTCGCCGACCTCGTCAACCGCGCGATCGATCCGCGCATTCGACTGGAGTAAATCAATGACGGCATCGACCCCTCTTGTGGCGGATGACCAGCCGAGCCTCTCCCGCTCGCGACTTCCAACCGCCGGGCCGGGACTTTGGGTGGGAGGCGCGATCCTTCTCCTGACGGTTCTGCTGGCAATCTTCGCGCCTTTGCTCGCGCCGCATTCCCCGTACGCCCAGTCGCTAGCCGAGCGGCTCATTAAGCCGGTTTTTATGGGCGGAACCTGGGATCATCCGCTCGGCACGGATCATCTCGGCCGGGACGTGCTCAGCAGGCTAATCTACGGCAGTCGGATGTCGCTGGCGGTCGGTTTCGGCACGATCCTGATTTCGGCGGTCCTCGGCATCGGCCTGGGGCTCGCCGCCGGCTTTCGCGGCGGCAGGACGGACGCCTTCGTGGTGTTCCTGCTGACCGTCCGCCTCAGCCTGCCGATCATGCTGGCCGCCATCGCGCTCAATGGCCTTCTCGGCAATTCGCTGGGGCTGATGATGCTGATCCTCGCCTTCTTCCTGTGGGACCAGTTCCTCGTCGTGTCGCGGGCGCTGGCGATGCGGCTCAAGAATGCCGAGTTCGTCCTTGCCGCGCGCGCGGCCGGCTTCTCGGATTTCCACATCATAGTGCGCGAGGTATTGCCCAATATGACCGGCCCTCTTGTTATCGTCGCCACGCTGGAAATGGCCCACGCGATCATGCTGGAATCCGCCCTGTCATTCCTCGGGCTCGGAATCAGGCCGCCGGCGGCCTCCTGGGGCCTGATGATCGCCGAGGCGAAGGATTTCGTCTACTTCGAGGCTTGGCTGGTCAATATTCCGGGGTTTGCCATCTTCACGCTGGTGGCCGGGATCACCCTGTTCGGCGAAGGCCTGCGGACGGTCTTCGAAAACGCAGGCGGGCGTTAGGGAAAACGTCGCGCGTCAGCTCGGGACACGCGACGTCAGTCCGTGGTCGGCGATAACGTCGGCAAAGGCACGCAGTTCTGCCCGCAGGTGCTTCAGGAACAGCCGGCCAATGGGCGAAAGCCCTGGATGATTGTGGAACACCGCGACGAGCGAACGCTTGATTAGCGGGCGGAACGGGCGGGCCACCACTTGGCTCCCTTCCAGATGCTGGAGAACGTAGGGCAGGGTTATCGCCACACCCATCCCCTGTCGCACCATGTCCGATGCGATGGTGGAGAGATTGGTGGTGATGAAACGGGTGTCGTCGAGCGGCCGATCGAAGGCCAAGCGCACGTCGAACTCTTGCCGCACCTGCAAACCCAGCGTGATGATGGTTTCCTCGAGAAGATCGTCGGCGGTGACGATCTCCCTGGCCGCGAGGTGATGGCCCGGTGGCAGCAGGCAAGCCATCTCCGTCGTCATCAGCGGATGCTGGATCAGGTCCGGAACCTCGATCGGCAGGAAGGTCAACCCGAGATCGACCGATCGGTCCTGAACCTTCTGAACGACCTCGCGGCTCGAATAGCTTTCCACGGTGATGCGCACGCCTGGCTTGTCTTTGCGAACCCGCTCGATGGCAAGGGGAACCAGGGCCGCCGTCAGCGGCAGGACCGTGGAGATGGACAGCTGGTTCCGTTGTTCGCCGCGCAGGCGGGATGCCCGGTCGGCCAGCATTTGCATGTTGTCGAGCACGCCGTCTATCGAGGCCAGAAGCTCCTCGGCGGCGGATGTCAATCGCAGGCCGGATTTCGACCGGATCAGCAGGCTGACGCCAAGCTGCAGCTCCAGATCCTTGAGCGCCTGGCTGACCGAAGGCTGGGTAACGCGCAAAATGCGCGCCGTCTCGGTGACGTTCAAAACCCTTGAGAAAAGTCTGAAGATTTCAAGGTGCCGGATGCTTGGTCGCATGATGAGGCCTCCCGCCGCTTTCTGAAAGTTTCATTCGGGCCTGCCTGCCGACACTGACCACCTTAGCCGTCGGCACACCGCGCCATCAACTGCCAAATGTGACCCGAAACGCCGCGTTGCTCGGCGCGACGTCCCACTCGTGCTCGCGCGTGGTGAAATTTCAGGGCTTCGCCATGGTCATAGGCGAAGAGCTATATGTTGATAATTTGATCTTCGTAGACATTGCCGCCGCATCTTGAAACTCTTCCTCCATGCCCTCCGTCCGCGTTGCGGGAAAGGGAGGGACGACATAGAGGATGGATCATGGACTTCGGATTGAAGAACAAAACCGCGCTGGTGCTTGGTGCGGGCGGTGGCCTTGGCGGGGCGATCGCTCTTTCGCTTGCAAGCGAGGGTGCGCTAGTTGCGGTGGCCGACATCTCGCTCGACGCGGCAGAGGCGACCGTTGCCCGCATCGTCGGTGAAGGTGGCCGCGCGGTCGCCGTGCAATGGGATCTGGCGAACCTCGACGCGATTGCCTCAAATGTCGCCCGTATCGAAGCGGAAATGGGACCGGTCGACGTTCTCGTCAACAATACCGGCGGGCCGCCGCCGACCCCGGCCGAAGGCCAAAAGGCGGAGCTTTGGCTCGACAATTTCAAGTCCATGGTTCTGTCGGTCATCAAGATCACCGACACCGTATTGCCGAGCATGAAGGAGCGGCGCTGGGGGCGCATCATCACTTCCACGTCCTCCGGCGTGATCGTGCCGATCCCGAACCTTGCCGTTTCCAACGCGCTGCGCATGAGCCTCGTCGGCTGGTCGAAGTCGCTGGCCACGGAAGTGGGCCGTTTCGGCATCACCGCGAACATCGTGTTGCCGGGACGCATCGCCACGCAGCGCATCACCTTCCTTGACGAGCAGAAGGCCGGGCGGGAAGGGCGAACCGTTGAACAAGTGGCTGCTTCGTCCACCGCTTCCATTCCCGTCGGGCGTTACGGCGAGCCGGCCGAATACGGCGATGTGGTAGCCTTCCTGGCTTCTGCGCGCGCCTCCTACCTCACCGGCTCGGTCATCCGGGTCGACGGCGGCATGATCGCGAGCGTATGACGCCATGAAGATCGATTGGAACAGCTTGCCGCCTGCCGCCGGATTGCGGACAGGTACCGTGCGCAAGGCCGTCTGTGGCAATCTCATTTCCGCCGTCTTCATCGAAAACGCAGGCGATACCGTCTTCGACGGACGGCTGCACTGGCATGAAAACGAGCAGCTCATGGTCATTCTGTCGGGCCTTTGCACGATTGTCGTTGATGGCAAGGAGATCGAGGCGACACCGGGCGACCTTGTTTTCGTGCCATCCGGGGCGCGGCACGGTGTCGTGGCCTGCGGCCCGGAGGGGTGCAGCTACTACGAGATTTTCGCGCCCGCGCGACCCGATCAGTTGCCCGGGTGGGTCGGAAAGCCGGTGATGCATTTTGATTGAACCGTGAAGCGTCGGCGGGCCTCCATAAGCGTTCGCCTATGCCTTCATTGCCGGAATGAATCTGGCATGAAAACAAATTATCGGCTCATCTGAGCTTCTGAAAAAACAAGAATGGGGAACCGGCAAGCTGCTCCACTTGCCAAAACTGGAGATCAACCAAATGAAGATTATGAAACTGCTCGCTTTCTCCCTTGCCGGGCTAATCGCCGCCGGTCATGCGGTGGCGGATGATTTCAAACAAGCCCTCGTGCAAGAAGGCCAGTTGACCATCGCGACCACCGGTAACGCACCGCCGCTGACCCTTGTCCAGTCCGACGGCTCCCTCGGCGGCTTCGACGTGGCCCTGTGCGAGCGGATCGCCCAGGATCTCGGACTAAAGGCTGAGTTCGTGCGCGTTGATTTCGCGGCGACCATTCCCGGTCTCAAGGCCGGGCGCTTCGATATGATCTGTTCGGCGGTGGCCCGCACGCCAGCCCGCATGGCCTCGCCCGATCTCTATCTTTCCGAACCGACCGTCGAGAACTTCACCACTCTGGTCGTGCCGAAGGATAGTGAGGTCGCCTCCGTCGATCAGGGGCGTGGTCACCGGATCGGCGTCGTGCGCGGCGGGCAGGAAGGGCCTATTCTGGAAAAGATTTTCGAGGGCGACGTGACGGTGACGACTTACCCCGGTATCGCCGAGGAAATGCTCGATCTCAAGAACGGGCGAATCGACGCGGTTTCGATGAACTATCTTACTGCCCGTTTCCATGCGCGGGCAGAGGAGGGCGTGACCGTGCTTGAGCCCGGCTTCGTCGTCGAAAACGTTTCGCCCTATACGCACGGGCTCGTCGTCAGCCGCAACGAACCCGATCTGCTGGCAGCGGTCAATGATGCGCTCGCCAAGCTGAAGGCGGACGGCACGATCGACAAGCTGAAAGAGACATGGATCACCGGCGAGTGATCCTGACGGGAAGCGGACGGCATCCATGGATATGAACTATCTTGCGGAAAACCTTCCGCTTCTCCTGCAGGCGGCCTGGGTCACAGTTTGGTTGACGGTGCTGACGCTCATTCTGTCGACCGTCATCGCCCTTCCGCTTTCCGTCGTCGGCCTGACCCGCGTCTCGCCCGCCTCCCAAGCGCTGGACATGGCGACCCTTCTCCTGCGCTCGCTTCCGACGCTCGTCATTCTGTTTTTCTTCTACTATGGGCTTCCGCAGTTCGGCATCGTGCTTTCGCCCTTTCCGGTCGCAGTGATCGGGCTCACGCTTTCGGCCATCGCCTACAATATCGAGATTTTTCGCTCCGGCCTGCGGGCGGTCGATCCCGGACAGATCGAGGCGGCGCGGGCGCTGGGGCTACCCGGATGGCGCACCTGGGTCCAGATCGTCTTTCCTCAAGCGCTGCCGATCTTCACGCCCACCTACCTCTCCAATGCCACCCTTGTCCTCAAGGGCACGTCCGTTGCCTCGATCATCACCATTCCTGAACTCACATCTGTGGCCAACGAAATCGTTTCCATGACCTATCAGCCCTTCGAAATCCTGATCGCCGCTGCCCTCATTTATATCCTGATGGGGGGCGTGCTGAGCCTCGCCGCTCAGGCCGTACGCTGGAACATGACACGCCGGCTTGCGTCTTCGGCAAAGGAGGTCGGCGCATGAACGGCAACCATCCTCCCTTGAGGATCGGATTCGTGAGCCTCGGGCAGGGCCCGCGCCCCGATCTCGAAGCCCTGCATAACCGTCTTTTCGCCGCCCATGGCTTCGAAATCGTGCCGGTCTGGGAGCACGTCCTCGATAAACTGACGGCGACCGAGCTGCAAGCAATAGAGGCCGGCGCCGAAGCACCGGCCATCCGCGCGCTCCATCACGGCGCAGGTTCGGACCGGGCTGTCGGTCCTCCCGGAACCAATACATGGTTCGACCGGGAGGCGCTGACCGGTCGCCTGGGCGCGGCTATCTCCCGGCTTGAAGATAAAGGGGTGACCCTCACCATCGTCTGTGCCGCCGAGATGCTGCCGGCGCTTGATATTCGCTCCCGCCTGCCGGTCATCTTTCCCGCCTATGCGATGACGGCGCAGACCGAGATGCTCGCCCGCACCACGCCGGCTGCGCGCATCGGGTTTGTGGTCTATGGCGACCGCCAGCGCCGGCAGCAAGTCGAGGGGTGGCGGAGCCAGCCCTGGGCCGGAGAACTGTCGCTCCACTTCAGCGGTGCTGGCAGCGATATCGACGCGATCGTCGGCGATCTCGCGCCTGTCCGGCCGGATCTCGTCTTCATCTGGGCCTACGGTGCCGCAACCGGTCCCGGCGCGGCGGAGCAAATCTCCCGCCGGCTTGGCGTACCGGTCGTTTCCGCCGCCATGGCGGCCGTTCGCATGGCGCTGTCCTTCCTTCCCGCCGGCGCCGAACAGGCATCGTCATGACGGAGATGGGGCAGACGGTCGCACTTTATATGCAGGGTACCGGGCAGGCTTTGCTGCTGCTCGTCGTCAGCGGTGCACTCTCGGTGTTGATCGGGCTCGGTTTCATGCTGCTCGATATCGGCGGAAACCGCTTCAACGGCGCCGTGATCCGCATCTACAGCTGGCTCGCTCAGACGACGCCGCCGCTGATCCTGCTTTTCCTCGCATTCTACGGCTCGACCTGGGCTGGCTGGAACGTCTCGCCGATGATGGCGGCGATCGCCGCCTTCACCTTCTTCGCGGCCGCCTACTACTACGAGATCTTCCGGGCGGCCTATGAAGGTGTGCCCGTCGGCCAGGCCGAGGCTGCCCGGGCGCTCGGTATTCCATACTGGAGCTTTGTTCGCTCGGTTCTGCTTCCTCAGGTGCTCCGCATCGCATCCGGCCCGCTCATCGGCCGCACCACCGTGCTTTTCAAGGAGACCTCGCTTGCCTCGGCGATTTCCACCGCGGAGATCATGAGCGTTGCAAACGGGCGTATCTATGCGGGTGGCAATCCGCTCGTCCATGTCCTCATCGCCGGCGCAATCTACGCGACGATCAATATCGTTCTCATCCGGATCGAGCGCCGACTTTCCGCAAAGGTCACCTCCCCATGAATATAGCGAAGCAAGACCGGCGCTGGCCGGATCGTCCCGACCCGGAAAACATTGTCGAACTGCGCGGCGTTCGGCTGGATTATGGCATTCTCAACGTCCTGCACGATGTCAACTTGACCATACGCGAGGGTGAGACGGTCGCCATCATCGGCCCGTCCGGGTCCGGCAAGACCACGCTCCTGCGGTGCATCAACTACCTGGCGCGACCGACAGCCGGCGAAGTCTGGGTCGACCGGCATCTCGTCGGGCAGGTTGAAAAGGGCGGCAAGCTCCATCCCGCCACCGAAGGCGTCCTGCGCCTGCACCGGCTGGAGACCGGCATGGTGTTCCAGCAATTCAATCTCTTCCGCAACATGACGGTGCTGCAAAACGTTATGTATGCGCCAGTTGCCTGTCGTGTGACCTCGAAGGAGGAAGCACGAGATCGGGCTGTGCGGCTCATCGAGCGCGTCGGGCTCGGGGGAAAGCTGTCCGCCAGGCCCCACGAGCTTTCGGGCGGCCAGCAGCAACGCATCGCCATCGCCCGCGCGCTCGCCATGCAGCCTAAGGTCATGCTCTTCGATGAGGCGACCTCGGCGCTCGATCCGGAACTTGCCCGGGAGGTTCTTGAAGTCATGCGTGAGCTTGCCCGCGAGGGCATGACGATGGTGGTCGTGACCCACGAGATGGGATTTGCCCGCAACGTCGCCGATAGGGTCGTTTTCATGGAAAACGGCCGCATTGTCGAAGACGGTGCACCCGCGGTTATCTTCTCCGACCAGGCGCCGAAACGCATTCGGAATTTCCTGAGCCACTAGATTGCATGCCCCTTCGAGTTGGCTTTTCAGCACCGTCCTGGAGGCTTCCATTCAATAATGAAGCGCTCTGACACGGTTCTAGGGAACCGGACTGTGGCGCGGCCGCTCCAATACGGTTTATCAACGCAAACAAGGCCGGTGTCTTTCGACACTGGCCTTATTTGCGGGCAAGGCTTCCAGTTCAGAGCAACGCGGCGAGGCGCGCTTCCTGCCGGGCGATCAAACGCTCGAGCTCGGCGATGGCGGCGGCATTCAGCGGCGCGCCGGGCTTACGGATCGTTGCGGAGGCAATGGCGCCGCGCCGCGCAAGGACGTACTTGCGTACGGCAAGGCCGATGCCGGGCTGCTGTTCGTAGCGCACCAACGGCAGGTGGGCATCGAACACGTCCTGTGCATGGTCCATGTCGCCCTTCGTTACGCTCTCGCAGACCGTCACGAGCATTTCCGGATAAGCGAAACCTGTCATAGCTCCGTCGGCGCCGCGCGCCATTTCCTCCGGCAGGAACACCCCGCCGTTTCCGCACAGAACGGATATCCTTCGGCGTCCCTTGGCTTCGGCGGCGCGCAGGGCGGTAATCTTGTCGAGGCCCGGCCAGTCCTCATGCTTCAGCATGACGATTTCCGGCACATCGTCGACGATGCGGCCGAGAAGGTCGTTGCTGATTTGCACGGTCGTTGCGAGCGGAAAGTCCTGGAGGCAGATCGGCACGTCCACTCCAAGCGTCTCTGCGCATTGCCGGTAATAACCGAGGATCTGCTGGTCGGTGCGCAGGCTCATAGGCGGGGCGATCATCACGCCGGCCGCGCCCATGTCCATCACCGTCCGGCCGAGTTCGCCGATCGCGGCAAGCCCCGGTGCGCTGACGCCGACGACGACGGGCACATCGCCCGCCCGCAGGATGACGCGCTGCGCTACCTCGCGTGCTTCGGACTGGGTCAGCTTGGGAGCCTCGCCCATCATGCCGAGGATGGTGATCCCGCTCGCGCCGGATTCGATGTAGAAATCCGTCACCCGGTCGAGACTTTCGATGTCGATCGCACCGTTCTCGTGAAAAGGAGTGACCGCGATGACATAGACACCGCGCGAAGCGGCACTGATTTGCGCCATGAGACGTGACCTTTCAATGTGTTGGAAACCAGCCCAGGCCGTGGCGGCGAAGGTACTGACCGTTGCCCTGCGACAGCAGGATTTGCGAGCCGTTCCAGGCCGGCTTTCCGCGCAACCAGGTTGCCGCGACGCGAACATCGAACCGGCGGCCGTCGAATGGGCTCCAATTCAATCCGTCATGCGCCTTCGCGGCATCCCAGATGAATTCACCTTGTTCAAGCACGCAGAAATCCGCGTCGAGTCCAGGTGCGAGCGCACCCTTGCGGCCGGAAAGGCCGAAGAAGCGGGCAGGCCGGGCGGCAAGATACTCCGCCGTCAGCCGCGCAGCGTCGTGCCCGCGCGCCTGTGCGGCGGAGAAGAAGGCGGGTACGAGGGTTTCGAGGCCGGGAATGCCGGCGCCAGCCTCGTAAATCGAGACGGCGAGCTTGTTGTCGATCGGCCAGCTGGCATGATCGGAGGACACGAAGGCCACGGTTCCGCATTCCAGCGCGCGCCAAAGGCCGTCAATGGCATCGGGTCGGATCGGCGGGTTTACTTTCATGCGAGCGCCGAGTAGGTCACCGTCGTGTGCGGGGTCGAAGCAGAGATAGTGGACACAAAGCTCGCCGGTCACAGGAGCGCCGATGCCGGCGAAGGCGCCGACCTGCGCGAAACCTTCTTCGTGCGAGATATGGACAATATGGGCGTGGGCGCCGACGGCCTGGCCGAGCGCCAGGAACTGCCCGGTGGCGGCAAGCTCGGCGGCGAGCGGTCGGCTGTCGGAATGGGCGCCGATCCCGTCCCGCCCCGCCGCCCGTGCCTTTGCTGTGCGGGAACGGACGATCTCCTGATCTTCGTTGTGCAGGCCAAGGGGAAGATCGCGGCCAACAAGTTTTTCCAGGAGGTCAAGCGTCAGCGCTTCGTCTATGCGGGGGAATCGCACCGGGCTACTCTCGAATGAGGAGATCTTGAAGGCGACAACGCCGCCTTCGATCAAAGCTTCCACATGATCGAGACCGCTTTCCTTCGTCACCGTCGCGTAAAGTGCGACGTCGCAAAGGGAATGGGCCGCGACTGCGGATATCTTTGCCGCGAGCCGCTCCGGTATATCGAGCGGCAGCGGCATGTCGTACGGCATGTCGACGATGGTGGTGACCCCGCCCGCAAGCGCTGAAGCGCTCGCCGGCGCAAAGCCGACGAGGCCTTTGCTGTTGGTCGCGTGGGTCTGGCCGTCGATAGAGCCTGGCAGGATGAGGCAGTCACCGTAGTCCACCACGGTTGCAGCACTGGGCGCCACGCCGGCGCCGATCTCCGCTATCTTTTCCCCCCGGACGGCCACCCAGCCGGAGTGTGTTCCTTCCGGCGTGACAACCCGTCCCATGATCACCGAATCCATCGCTGTCTCCTTGTCCGTGCCCGTCAAATTGCGGGTGCGTTCTGAATCCACGGATGGGCTTCCTCGTAGAGCTTGGCGATGGAGACCAGCGACCAGTCGGCCCCGAACGGCGCGATCAGCTGGAAGCCAATCGGCATCCCGCTTGCGGAAGGTGAGGAGGGAATGGAAATCGCTGGCAGGCCGGCCGCGTTGACGAAGCCGGTGAACGCCCGGTGATAGGGAGGTGCGAAATCCTCGGCTTTCCAGGGCATGGCGCCTGCGGCCGGGGTAAGCACGAGATCGTAGGTGTCGAACGCACGCGCGAACTGCTCGTAGACAGAGCGGTAGGCCATCAGCGCGTCGAAGAATTCCACGGCCGTCAGCGCACGGCCCTTTTCGATCATCGGCGGATAGGGCGCGCCGACCTTGCCTTCCCAATCGGTGTCCTTAAGCAGCCAGGCAAGACCAGTCGCTCCCATCACCGGCCAGTGCTTCTCGAATAGGACGGCATCGAAGGGGGCAGGTCCGTCCTCAACGACGAAGCCGAGTGCCCTCAAGTTGTCCGCCACTTCCGCCACGGAGGCTGCGATCGGCTCCTCCACCGTCATGCCGGCGACCTCGCGTACGAACAGGACCTTCTGCCCGCGGCGCACGGGTTCCACCCCTCCTTTGGAGAACCCATAGGAGGCCCGGTCATGCGCGTCGGGGCCTTCGATGGCCGAAAGTGCCAAGGCGAGATCGTCCACGGTGCGGGCGAGCGGACCGATGATTTCGAAGTCACCAAGGATGGGCGGTAGGCCGTTGACACGGGCGACGCGCCCCGTCGAAGGCTTGAGGCCGACGAGATTGTTGTAGGATGCCGGACGGCGGATGGAGCCGCCGCCGTCCGTTCCAATTGCCACGGTTCCGACCCCGGCCGCTGTCGCCGCAGCACCGCCACCCGTCGAGGCGCCGGAAGTCAGCGCCGGATCATACGGGTTGCGTGTCACGCCGAAGGCGAGCGTGTTCACATTGCCACGCCCGAGGGTGAATTCCGATACATTCGTCTTGCCCAGGATGACGGCGCCTTGCGCGCGCAGTCTTTCGACCGGCGTCTCGTCTTTCTCGGCGATCTGGCCTTTGTAGAGCGCGCTGCCCCAGGCCAGCTGGAGATCCTTTACGGGAATGTTGTCCTTGATGGTGATCGGGATTCCGTCGAAATCCCCGAGCGGCGTATTGGCGGCAAAGCGTGCGTCGCTTTCACGAGCCGCCTGGCGTGCGCCTTCGGCATCGAGAACGGCAAAGAGGTTGAGAACGGGGTCGATATGGCCCGCGCGCACCAGGACGGCCTCGATGACCTGGCTTGGCTTGGCCTGGCCGCGACGGTAGGCTGCACCGAGCTCGCTCGCCGTGTATTGCCACAGCGGCTTTTCCGTTTCGATTCTCATATTCACTATCCTTCGGAGACTAAATTCTGAGCGCGAGACTGAATTTCTGCTCAATTTTTGTCCAATAGGATCGCGAGATATGACTATAGGCGTTGGACTATATAGGGCACTCGCATTGTAGGTTCGTGGTATCGCTGGCCACGAATGCTTGTAGGCTTGACTGGCCACAGGAGGGGCGGTCGCCCGGGTGAGTACTTAATGCATCGGCTCGGCATGCCGGTTAGCGACGACACGATCCTGCGGCAATTGAAGCGCAATCATCCGGCGTCCATGCAAAAGGACGATATTCGGGTTGTGGGCATTGATGATTGGAGCTGGCATTCCACGCGGTCCGGCACGATCATGGTCGATCTCGAGCGTCAATCGGTCGTCGATGTTCTGGACGACCGAAGCGTCGAAAGCGCAAAAGCATGGTTCCAAGAACGCCCGACGATCGAGGTCGTTAGCCGTGATCGCTGTGGTCCGTTGCCCAGGCAGCCCGGTAGGACGCACCGCAGGCTCCCCGGTGGCTGATCGCTTTCATCTGGTCCAAAATCTCAGGGCGGCGATCAAGGAGCAGATGAGCGTTTATGGTCACACCCATGTGAGACCCATTCTCTCCGAAGATGCTATTACCAGCGCTACGGCACAACACCGCCGAGCCCGCTTGGCGCACAGGCAATTCCGTTAGGAAATATTCGACACGCTTCAAGCTTTGCGCCAGCAGGGCCTCACCTACAGCGAGATTGCGAGGCGGACCGGATACGAGCGACGCAGCATCGCGAATTGGCTTACTTCCAACGCACCTCGAGACAGAAACCGGGCAGCATTGAACGTATTT
The DNA here is from genome assembly GCF_007827695.1 of Sinorhizobium medicae. Taxonomy (GTDB): domain Bacteria; phylum Pseudomonadota; class Alphaproteobacteria; order Rhizobiales; family Rhizobiaceae; genus Sinorhizobium; species Sinorhizobium medicae. The sequence continues at coordinate 34,707 of NZ_VITA01000026.1, forward strand.
CAAAACATTTCTGGCTGAATGCTGGAAGAATGGAAACCGCGTTGGGCGCCATCTGCTTTACGATATCAAGAACCGCGGCTACACGGGTAGCCGCTCCAATCTGGAGCGCCTGTTGAAGGTCTGGCGTGAAGCCGAAAACATTCAACCCGACGACCCGCCTCCAGATGTGGATGTTTCAGAACCCGTCCGCGATCCTGACCCCGGCCATATGATCTCGTCTGTGGTGGCCGCAGCTTTGTGCATAAAACCGCGCGGCCTGCTGACAGATCGTCAGGCCGGAAAAGCCAATGCCTTGAAGCAGGGTTCGACAGTGTTCGCCATAATGCGTGGCCTCGCCTTGCGCTTCAACGGCATCTTGCGCAGCAGGAATTCGGAGGCACGGGCTAAATGGATCGACGATCCATTGACACCGAGCTTACGGCAACATGCGTTTCGCCAGCGTTTTGCGCCGGGATATTGATGCCGTCAAAAATGCCATCGAACTCCCTTGGAGCAACGGTCAAGCCGAAGGGCAGATCAACCGCCTCAAGATGCTGAAGCGAGCAATTTACGGTCGCGCCGGTCCAGAACTGATGAGGGCGAGAAATGCTGCCGCTGAATCACAGAAATTGAGGATTGTCGTTTGGCACTTAAACGTAAGAATGCGGCCGTTTCTTTCTTGTTTGGCATTTAATTGGGTCTTCCTCAATTTGTGTGGTTCACTCGCCGTTAGGCATGATGCCGCTATAGGCGGGTATGCGAACGAAAATGAAATGGTCGCCCGGCCCGGGGGCAAAAGTTCTGGGTGTTGCGCTCACAGATGATGACGGTTGGGCTGTTTCAGCTGCCGGGCCAGCTTTCGGCATTTGCCCTGATTGCGGACGCCGGACCCGAAATCGGCATGGCTGGTCCAACCGAAGCCTCCAAGATCTGCCGGTCCAGGGCAAAACCGTAACGGTGAAGCTTCGGTTGAGCCGCTGGCGGTGCGCGCATCAGAAATGTGAACGACAAACATTCACCGACCGACTGCCGACGATTGCTTCCCCTTATGCGCGCCGGACAAGGAGGGTCTCCGAGATTGTCGGTCTGCTCGGCCATAGCGCAGGCGGCCGGCCCGGCGAGCGCTTGATGCGACGGCTCGGCATGCCGGTCAGCGACGACACGATCCTGCGGCAGCTGAAGCGGGATGCCGCGCTCGTTTCCTGCGATGCCACGATCCGGGTCATCGGCATAGATGATTGGAGCTGGCGGCGATCGTGGCGCTACGGCACGATGATCGTCGACCTGGAGCGCCGTTCGGTTGTCGATATTCTTGAGGACCGGAGCGTAGCGAGTGTCGCGCGATGGCTGGAGCAGCATCCTTCTGTCGAGATCGTGAGCCGAGACCGAGGCGGGCTGTACGCACAAGCTGCTCGCGAGGGTGCGCCGCAAGCTCGTCAAGTCGCTGATCGGTTCCATCTCATGCAGAATCTGCGAGTCGCAATCGAGGAGCAGATGAGCCTTGGCGGCCGCGCCACCGGACGAGCATTGCTGCCGGATAAATGGATCGGGAGCGCGCAAATCGATCTGCTTCAGGATGATCCGCACGTTGGCGCAAGGCACCGGCGCCGGGGGCGTCACGCTCATCGAGAATCACGGCAGGCGGTGTTCGATACAGTGCACGCTTTGAATGAGGAAGGTTTGTCCTGTTCGGAGATCGCACGTCGCACCGGCTACGGGCGGCGCAGCATCGCGAAATGGCTGACTTTCGAAACGCCACCCGACCGACAGAAGGCGGCGTTGAAGCCGACATCGCCCCTGTACTTTGAGGCGTTCCTCGCCGCGTGCTGGAAAGATGGCAATCGCTGCGGACGGCATCTTTTCCACGATATCAGACAGCGCGGCTACACGGGCAGTTTCTCGAATCTCGAGCGGCTTCTCGCAAGCTGGCGCCGCACCGAGAGGTCGGTCAAAGACAGTGCGTCGCCGGCTCCGATCATACCCGATCAACCGCCTCGCGATGCTGTCACCCCGATAAGGGATCCGGAGACCGGCTATGTGATCTCGCCGGTGGTCGCGGCTGCCCTTTGCATGAAGCCGCGAAGCACGCTGACGATCACTCAGGCAAGAAGGGTCGATGCCTTGAAACAGGGTTCGCCTGAGTTCGCTTTGATGCGCAGCCTTGGCATGCGCTTCCGCGGGATCTTCCGCAGCCGCGATCCGGGCAAGCTCGACAGCTGGATTGACGATGCCGTTAATTCGGGTTTGGTCGCAATTGAGCGGTTCGCACGCGTCCTGCACCGTGACATCGGCGCCGTCCGCAACGCCGTGGAACTCCCCTGGAGCAACGGCCAGGCGGAAGGCCAGATCAACCGTCTGAAGACAATTAAGCGTGCGATGTATGGCAGAGCGGGCGCGGCGCTCCTCAGAGCGCGCATGCTACCGCTGATCAATAATCATCACCACACAAAGTGAGGAAGACCCTAATTAAATGCCAGGCGACATGATGTCTTCGGGTTTGTCGCAGTCGCTCGACCTGTCCGGTAGTCCATCGTCGAGAAGTGCTGAATTTTTGCTTCATGGACGCCGACCGCGCAAACTGAGGGCTTTCTCAAGTCTGTGAAAGGTGATACAAATCCTCGTACAATAGTTTCTGTGCTCCGAGTTTTCGTATCAATGTCTGGCTCCGTCACTCAACGTCAAATCGCCCGGACCGTGCTCATCGAGCGCGGAATAGCACGCCTGGCGGAGCTTCGGAACGCTGGTGTGACGGCGGCAACCATGAGCCGGATGGAACGGGATGGCGAGGTGCTGCGACTTGCCCGTGGCCTCTACCAACTTCCCGACGCCGAGCTCGATACCAACCATAGTCTGGCAGAGACCGCCAAGCGTGTTCCGAAAGCCGTTGTCTGTCTTGTTTCAGCTCTCGCATTCCACGGCCTGACCGATCAGCTGCCGAGACACGTGTGGCTTGCCATAGGCCGCAAAGACTGGGCGCCGAAACTAGATGGCACACCTATTCGTATCGTGCGCTTTACGGACAGCCTGCTTAACGATGGTGTCGAAATCCATGTGGTCGAAGGCGTTCCTGTAAAGGTCTTTGGAGTCGCCAAAACAATTGCCGATTGCTTCCGCCATCGCAGCAAGATCGGTCTTTCTGTGGCGATCGAGGGACTTCAGGAAGCACTGCGGCAGCGCAAGGCTACGCCCAGCGACATCGTCAACCAGGCCGAACGTGGTGGTGTCGGCACCGTGATCCGCCCCTATCTCGAGGCATTGACCGTCAATGGCTAAGGAGATCAGAAATGTTGGTGCCTCGGTGCGCGCCCGCCTGCTGCAACTCGCCAAGGCAAGCGGGCAAAGCTTCGATGTGGTTCTGACGCGTTTTGCCCTTGAGCGGTTACTGTTCCGGCTCAGCCGGTCACCCCATGCCGGTCGTTTCGTGCTGAAGGGCGCCATGCTGATGATGAGCTGGTTCGACGATCCGCACCGCGGAACGCGCGACCTCGACCTTCTGGGCTTTGGTAATCCCGAGCCGGACCCGATGCTGGCGACCTTTCGGGAAATCCTGGCGCAAGAGGTTGATGATGGCGTCATGTTCGATGCCGACACCCTGCGGGTGGATCGCATCCGTGAGGAGCTGGAATATGGTGGGCTCCGGCTACGGGCGGTCGCTTCGATCAGCGGCGCCCGGATCAACCTGACGATCGACATCGGCTTCGGCGATGCGCTAGAGCCCGGGGCGGAGATGTTGGACTATCCTTCAATGCTGGATTTCCCGGCGCCACGACTCCGGGCCTATGCGCGGGAGACAGTCATCGCCGAGAAGTTCCAGGCGATGGTCATGCTCGGGCGTGTGAACAGCCGGATGAAGGACTTCTATGACATCTGGATTCTCAGCAGGTCTTTTGATTTCGATGATGACAGGCTGGCGCGCGCAATCGCCGCCACCTTCGAGCGCCGCGAAACGCCGATCCCTGAAGACCTACCGGATGCTTTGACGGATGCTTTTGCTAAGGACGAGCAAAAGCAACGGCAATGGCGCGCTTTTGTCGAAGGCGTTGCGCACAATCCGGGGGATCTGACGAATGTCATCGCGGAGATTGCTTCGTTCCTGATGCCGCACGCTATTGCAGCCGCGAAGCTGGGAAAATAAGAGCTTGGCTTCAGACCGTCGGACAGTGGAGCATCGACAAATCGGCTACGTTGGCCGGCTATCGGTATAATGCGTCGTCATTTATCCTCCTTATATCAGGGAGCGTTTGCTTTTATCCTGGTTTTGTCGCAGCGGCGCGTTGTAGGCGGCTTCCTCGGGCGGGCTTGCGGAACGAGTGGTGCGGTAGATCTCCTCCAGGTCCATCATGTTTGAAAGGTCAACACTCATGGTGGCCGCGTGTCCAAAGGCGCCGCGCGTCAGGCAGGTCTTCGCAGCCGCCTCTGCCGCCTCCTTCAGGACCGTTTCTGGATGGCGGTTGTTGAGAAGACCGACGAGGACGTTGGCGATATGAGTATCGCCCGCGCCAAGAGTATCGATCGCCTCGACCGGAGTGGCCGGTGCTTCGAACACTCCGCCCTCACCAGCCAGAAGCGCACCTTCGATACCACGGGTGACGAGGCTCCAGCGTGCGCCGGCTACCCTCGCGTTCTGCGCAAGCGCCACCGCTTCCTCACGCGAAGCGCCGCCACCCGAGAAGGCGATTAGGAAGCAATGGGGCGCAACGCGGGTGATGTGCTCGGCGTCGTGTACGGTCGCAAGATCATAGGAGACCTTCGTTGCCTCTGCGAAGCGCGGCAGCCACGCATCGACATGGCTTGAGCGGCCGGTGTGGATGGCGTCGAAGTCAGGAAGCCGCGCGAGGTCCGCCTGGGAGGGAGCAATGATCGACACACTAAGGTTCGCGCCCACGAACACCCGATCACCGTCCTGCGTCTCGATCACACAATAGGCCGTCCGCCCTGGCTCTATCCGCAGTGAGGCGACATCGACGCCTTCTTTAATCAGTGCGTCGCGGATAAGGCGTCCCGCATCATCGTCGCAGACTGCGCCGGCATAAGCCGTCTCCGCCCCCGCGCGGCGGGCAAAGACGGCATGGTTCACGCAATTCCCGCCGGGGAACATGAGGTTCTCGCCGCGGTAGCAATCGACCACATTGTCACCGAAGGCTAGGATTCTGACGGGTCGTGGCATCTAACAAGCTCTCCTGAGAAGACACTGAGAACGTTCTCAATTAAAGAACTGCGCCTTGAAAGGCAACTAATTTACTCGGTGGGACGGTCTGAAACGAAGACCGTAGCTGGTCTGAAACGAAGACCGTAGCTGGAATGCGGGCGAAGTCCGGACGGCAGGAGCTTAGTGCCCAACGAAACTCGCGGGCGTTCGAGGAGAATTCTCAAAAATGAGTGCCAGGCGCTTGCGCACCTTGCGAGGGCAACACCTGGGCTGACCTTGTGGGTTACAGCCGGGCGACGGAGCCGCGTTCGATCAGTTCGGCGGGCATCAACACCGTGCGAGGCGGATAGTCCTCGCCGCGAATGCGCTCAAGCAGCATCCGCGCGGCGGCTTCGCCCATGGCGAGACGCGGCTGTGCCACGGTGGTGATGCCGGGGCGGTGGAAACTCATCCAGTCGAGATCGTCGAAGCAGATGATAGAGAGATCCTGCGGGATCGAAAGCTTCAGCTCCGTGAGCGCCCGCATGGCGCCTTCGGACATTGTGCCGTCCGTGGTGAACAGCGCCGTTGGCGGGTCCGACGCTATCATCAGGCGCGGGACGACCGCTTGCGCCGCGAGCGCGGAATAGCTGCCCGCTTGCAGTATCAGGCGCTGGTCGACGGGCAGGCCCTCGATTCTATGCGCCCGGATATAGCCGAGGAGGCGCTGCCAGCTCGGATAGAGCGTATCGGTCTCGATCGGATCGCCCGCCACGGCGCGGGCGAGGAATGTATCCAACCCGCCGCTTCCTTCGTCGACGAGTTCCGCCACGATGGCGATCCGGCGGTGTCCGGCTGCAATCAACTGGCGTACCGCATGTTCGGCGGCGGCGATGTTGTCTGTTGCTACGCGGTCCACCATCAGGCCGGCGACCGCACGGTCGATAAGAACGAGCGGGACGCCCACGGTTCGCAGATTGTGCAGGTGCCGCGCCTTGCGCGTGTCGCTGGGGGTGACGATCAGTCCGTCCACCTGCTTCTGCGCCAACAACTCGACCGAATGAACCTCTTTGAGCTGTGTTTCGTCGCTGTTGGTGATCAGCAGGCCGAAGCCGTTGGCCTCCGCGACATTGGAAATACCGCGCAGCACCGAGGCGTAGAACGGGTTCTGGATATCGCCGGCAACGACGCCGAGCGTGCGGGTTTTGCCGGTGATGAGGCTGCGCGCGAGCGAATTAGGCCGGTAGCCGAGATCCTGGGCGGCCTTGAGCACCTGCTCCCTCTTCTTTTCGCTAGTATAGCCGTAGCCGCCAAGAACGCGGCCCGCGGTCGCCGTGGAAACGCCTGCTGTGCGTGCAACATCCGCGATCGTCGCCTTGCTTTTCGGAGCCCCGGGGAAATTTCCTCTCACATCTATGGCCTCGCTAAATGAGAATTTTTTCAGTTAGGGTTTGAGAAAAATTGTAGTCCTTTTTAGGTGTTACCAGATCGGCGTTCCATTTCAACGTCTATTGCAACCTTTTTGTCCGCACGAGCACGCTTGACTGACAGGCATTCTCCGTGTCTCATATGTGAGAACGTTCTCGTTATGCACAAGGGGAACCAGAGAACGCAATCGCGGACCCACCGTGTTCGCTACAACAAGGAGGATGTCATGTTTAAATCCATTCTGGCTGGATGTGTCCTAAGTGCGGTGCTGGCGATGCCGGCGCTCGCCGAGGTCATTCCCGCGCTCCACGATGCCCTGCCGCAGGAGTACAAGGAAAACGGCGTAAAGGCCGCGGTCTTCAACGATTGGGCACCGGACGAGTTTCAGGACGCTGACGGCCAGCTCAAAGGCTGGAGCGTCGATATCGCCAAGGAGATGGAAGAGCGCCTCGGCGTGCCCTTCACCTTCGAAGGGACGAGCTTCGACGCCATCATCCCAGGCCTTCAATCCAAGCGATTCGATGCGGGCTTCTCGTCCTTCGGCACCACGGCGGAACGCCTGAAGACACTGGATTTCGTCTCCCAACGCAAGATCGGCACCTCGTTTGCCTATCCGGCCGACAGCAAGCTCGACATCAAGACGGCGGCTGATGCCTGCGGTCTGACGGTTGCGGTGCTGAACGGCTCGTGGGATCTCGGGCTTCTGGAAAAGCTGAACGACAACGAGTGCAAGGATAATCCGGTGACCATGCAGACACACGGCACGCAGGCCCAGGCGGAGCTCGCCGTTCGCTCCCAACGCGCTCAGGCGACCGTGGCCGGTTCCGTCAAGCTCGCCTACATGGCCAAGCAGACCGGGGACCTGAAGGTGTCCGAACTGGTTCTCTCGCCGGTGAACAGCTGCATCGGCGTGCGCAAGGGCGATCCGCTCGGGCAGGTCATGACGGATGCGATTCAGTCGATGATCGACGACGGCACCTATGAGAAGATCATGGCCAAGTGGGGTCTGAACGATTCCGGAATGCTGACCCAGGCGCTTTTGATCACGGAAGAAAATCCGGCGGACCTCTAGGAACGCCCCCCCGGCCCGGGCCTTTCCTCCGGGCCGGGGGGCGCTTGCGACCGGCACAGGATATGACAATGTCTCAAGAACCGTTACACCGCCCCTCGATCCACGACGTCAAGCCCATCGCGGTGCCGAAGGTCGGCCACTGGATCGGCGGCGTGGTCCTTGCCATCCTGGCCGTCGTCTTCCTGCAAGTGCTCGTCACCAACAAGAACATGCAATGGAGCGTCGTCGCCAAATACATGTTCAGCCCGGCCATCCTGTCGGGCCTCGGCATGACGCTGCTCCTGACGTTCCTCGCCATGGTTCTCGGCCTCGCGATTGGCGTCGTGCTTGCCATCATGCGCCTGTCGGCTAGCCGCGTCTTCCAGGTCGTCAGCTGGGGGTGGATCTGGTTCTTCCGAGGCGTGCCGCCGCTGGTCCAAATGATCTTCTGGTACAACCTGGCGCTTCTCCTGCCCGAAATCTCGATCGGCATTCCCTTCGGCGGGCCGAAGTTCCTTTCCTGGAACACCAACCAGCTCATCACCCCTTTCAGCGCCGCGATCATGGGCCTTGCCTTCACCGAGAGCGCCTATGCCGCCGAAATGATCCGCGCTGGCATCCAGGCCGTGAATGCAGGCCAGACGGAAGCGGCCGCCACGCTCGGCATGAAGCGCGGGCAGACGTTGCGCCGCATCGTGCTGCCGCAGGCGCTACGCATCGTCATTCCGCCGATCGGCAACGACACGATCTCGATGCTGAAATTCACCTCGCTCGTCTCTGTGCTGGCGCTGCCCGATCTGCTCTATTCCGCCCAGATGGTTTATGCGCGCACCTACCAGACCGTGCCGCTGCTGCTCGTCGCGACGATCTGGTATCTCGTGCTCACCACGGTCCTGACGGTCGTCGAACACGCCGTCGAGCACCGATTGAAATCCGAACACCACGCCGGCGCGAAGAAGGCGGGCGGGTTTTTCCCATTCCGGCTCTTCGCACGCCAGCGGGAGGCCATATGATGAACGACGAAATGACTGCCGAGCCGCTGCTGAAGGTCGAGCGCCTGCGCAAGAGTTTCGGCGCGCATGAGGTGCTGCGCGGGATCGACGTCGCGGTGATGCGCGGCGACGTGACCTGCATCGTCGGGCCCTCCGGCTCCGGCAAGAGCACGCTTCTGCGCTGTCTCAACTATCTCGAAAAGCCGACCGGTGGCGCGATCTTCCTGCGCGGCGAGCCCGTCGGCGTGCGCTGGAAGGGCGAAAAACTCTACGAGATGAGCTTCAACGAGCTAGCCCGCCAGCGTCAGCGGATGGGCATGGTCTTCCAAGGCTTCCATCTCTTTCCGCACAAGACCGTGCTCGAAAACGTCATCGAGGCGCCGTTGCAGGTCAAGCGCGTGCCGCGCGCCACGGCGGTCGACGAGGCGATGGTGCTTCTGGAGCGCGTCGGCATGAAGGACCGCGCGACCTACTATCCGGCGCAGCTCTCCGGCGGCCAGCAGCAGCGTGCGGCAATCGCACGTTCGCTGGCGATGAAGCCGGATGTCATGCTCTTCGACGAGCCGACTTCGGCGCTCGACCCAGAGCTCGTCGGCGAGGTTCTCGCCGTGATGCGTCAGCTTGCGGACGACGGCATGACCATGGTCGTCGTCACGCACGAAATGGGATTTGCGCGGGACGTCGCCGATCACCTGATCTTCATGGACGGTGGGGTGATCGTCGAGCAGGGGCAGCCAGTCGAGGTGCTGACGCGCCCGCAGCACGACCGCACGCGGGCCTTTTTGGCACGGGTTCTGGCGGACGCCTAAGGCGTCAGCCGAGCGTCTGCGAAAGCGCAGCGGCGGTGAAAAGGTCGAGATGGGCGCCGCCGTTGTTCTTGAACACGGTGATCTGATCAGCGCCGGTGCGGCCTTCTCTTTTCCCCTGCACGAGCTCGAAAAGATCGGCCCCTACGGCATTCCAGGTAATTGCGCCGGATGCGACGGCCTGCGAAAGATCGCCGCCGCCCTGCATGTTGTTGCGGCTGTCGACGAAGATCGTGCCGCGCGTCAGGGCCGCGTTGTCCGCTTCTCGAAGATGAGGCAGATAGGCACCGACGAGATCGAGATGGGCGCCGGGCCGCAGAAGCGTGCCCTTGACCAGCGCCTTGTCCGACATGGTGACGCAAGACACCACGTCGGCGCGGGCAACGGCGTCATCGAGATCGTCGCCGACCACAGCGTCGATGCCCTTCTCCCGAAGCTGGGCTGCGACAGCCTCGGCCCTTGAGGGGGTGCGGTTCCAGATCGTGACCCGCCGCAGCGAGGGGCGTGCGGCGAGATGCGCTTCGGCGAAATGCGAAGCGAGCGCACCGGCGCCGACGACCAGAAGGTCTTCGACGTCCTCGCGGGCGAGGATGGCGGCGCCGAGAGCGGAATCCGCGGCTGTCTTGCGCGCCGTCATGGCTGCGCCATCGGCGATAAGCAGCGGCCCGCCGGTCTTGCCGTCGAATAGCGCCACCAGCCCTTGAACGGCCGGCTGCGGTGGCGTGAGGCTCGTGTTCTGTGGAAAGACGCCGACCATCTTCACGACGATCGGGCCGCCATTTGCCCAACCGGGCAGCGTGACGAATTGGGCTTCGCCGCCGGCTGGGTCGGATTGCACCACGACCTCGGAGGCAGGCATTTCCCCGAGATGCGCCTTGCGCAGTGCCTCGATCAGAAACTGCCAGGAAAGCGCCGCGTGAACGGCGGCGGCGTCAAAAACATGCATGTCGAACCTTTCAGGACTTGATCGTGTAGGTGACCAGATGGCTTGGGGTGACGAGCTGCGACAAAGCGAGCGGGCGCCCCTCGGCGTCGGTGACTATCTTTTCGATGCGGTAGACGGGCTGGGCGGCGCTGACGGAAAGAATGGCGCGCTCGCTGGCCGAGGCGAGGTTGACGTCGATCTGCCGCTCTGCATGGGCCGGCTCAATGCCGGCCTTGTCGCGCAAGGCGGCGAAGAAGGAGCCGCCGGCGGCGACCGTCTCTACCACATCGGGAAAGCGCGCCGCGTCGAACCAGAGGGTTTCGAGCGTCATCGGCCTGCCGTCGTCCTCCAGCAGCCGGTCGAAGCGGATCAGGGCTTCCGCCTGCACCCGGGCGCGGATGGCCGGCGCATCGGGATTGTCGGTCCGAGCAAGGATGCGATGGCTGGCTTTTCGGCCGAGCCCGTCCATCGTTTCGGAAAAGCCGGAGAGGGAAACGAGCGTCTGGCGCACCTTTCCCGGCATGACCAAGGTGCCGCGGCCCTGCTGCCGCTGCAGGCGGCCGTCGCCGCAAAGCTCGCCGATGGCGCGCCTGATGGTGATCCGGCTGACGCCATACCGCGCCATCAGCTCCGGCTCGGGGGGCAGAAAGCTGCCCTCGGCGAACTGCCCGGTTTCGATGCCGGCCAGGATCTCGCGCCGGACCTGTTCGTAGAGCGGCAAAAGGTTCGCTTGATCTTCCATCCGCCCTTCCAGGCCCTTCAGTAGCTGATCTTCTTCATGTAGCGCCGCGCCTCAAGCATTTCGTGCTTGCGCAGGTCGGCGATCTTATAGGCGAAACGCCAGAGCGTGTCGAAGAAGATCAGTGGCACGACGTTGCCCCGGAACTGCGGGTCGATGCCGGAGAGATCGAGCTTTTCAGCATCCAGCACCAGGATGTTCTCGGCCGAGCCGAAGCGGTGCAGGAATTCGTCGGCGCGCTGTTCGAGCGGCCGCGTGCTGTCGAGACCCTTCATCAGGATGAAGGCGCGGTTCTTGTCCAGCACCTCGAAGGGGCCGTGGAAGAACTCGTTGGCATGGATCGCCTGGCTGTTGATCCACTGCATTTCCATGAGCACGCAGATCGCGAAGGAATAGGCCGCGCCGTAGCTCGCGCCGCTGGCGACCGTGTAGACCACGTCTTCCTTGGCAAAACGCGGCGCATAGTCCTCGAACATCGGCGCGAAGGTGGCGTGCGCCCGGTCGATTGCCGGCTGCAGGGCAACAAGGCTGTCGATCAGCGTCTCGGTCAAGTCTTCGCCGCCGGTGAGCGCAACGAGACCCATCACGATCTGGTAGATCCGCGAATAGTTGCCGTTCTTCGCATCGATCGGCACGCCGGTCGTGTAGGGCGCTTCGAAGCCGACAACATGGTCGACCGCCTTCGCGAGGGGGGAGGCGGGCTCCACCGTCAGGCCGATGGTGGTGGCGCCTTTCGAACGGGCGAATTCGGCCGCGGCGGTGGTTTCCTTCGTGGTGCCGGTCATCGAGCAGAGAATGACCAGCGCATTCCGGTCGAGCGAGCGCGGAGCGCGGGCGACGAACTCGGCGGCATTATAGACGTCTGACGGCAGCGGCGCGTGCTGGTCGAGCAGGAACTTGGCCGGATGCATGAGCGACAGCGAGCCGCCGCAGGCGACAAAGAACACATACTTCACCGATTTTGCGTCGAGGGCGGAAAGCGCCGCAACGACGCCGGCGTCAAAGGCGGAGGGGAGGGACATGGTCGTACCTTTCTATATGACGTCATAATACGTATTGTAAATTTCACGGAGGTGTCAAGCGGACCTTGACACCTCGGCCAAAACTTTGCGAACGTTCTCACATGGTAACGGGAATGTCATCGCTGCGGCGGTGGGCGGGAGTGGAGCGTGACCGAGATCTACGATACCGTGGTTGTCGGCGGCGGCATCATCGCCGCGGCGGCTGGTCAGCACCTGGCGGCGGCGGGCTATCGCACGCTGCTGGTCGAGCGCGACGACTACGGCGCGGGCACCTCCAGCAAGACCTCGCGGTTGCAGCATTGCGGGCTCGGCTACCTTTCCGCCGCCAGCGGATCGATTGCTGCCTTTCTGGCCCACCCGCGCAGCGCGATCGAGTGCGTCAGCCTCATGCGCCGCTCGATGCAGGGGCGGGCGGAGTTCGTGCGTTTGGCGCCCGAGCGGGTGAAGCCCGTCGCCTTCATCATTCCGCGGACGCCGGAAAACGCCATTCCCCACTGGAAAGCCCGCCTGGCTTTTCGTCTGATGACGGCAAGCGACGGCGGCAAGGTGCCGCTCAACCTTCGCATCCTTTCCGCTGAAGAGGCGCGGGCGCATCCGGCGCTTCAGGGCATGGCGGGCCTTAAAAGTATTCGGGGAGTGATGAGCTTAACCGAATACCAGTATCACTGGCCGGAGCGCATCGTGGTCGATACGGTGATGAAGGCGCGGGCGATCGGCATGGAGGCGCTGAACCATACGGCCGTGACGGGGCTGGCGCGGGAGGGTGATCTCTGGCGGGTCATTCTGACGGCCGCCGAGGGATCGCGCGATGTTCTGGCGCGTGCGGTCGTCAATTGCGCGGGCGTGTGGATCGATGAGGTCACTGCGCTGGCGGGGGCACCGCATATTCGCAAGAATACCGGCGAGAAGGGCACTAACATCGTTGTCCGCCTGCCGGAGGGCCTGCGCGGCATCGGCTTCGAGACCGTGACGGCGGCGGGTGCACCCTTCTATCTAATCCCCTGGGGCGAGCTTCATTATGTCGGCCCGTGGGATTCTGCCTCGGATGGCAGGCCGGAAGGCTTTCGCGCGACGGAGGCGGAGATCGCCGCCATTCTCGATCAGCTCGGCCGCCTGTTCCCGAGTTTCGGCCTGAAGCGCGAGGATGTGCTCTATGCCTGGGCTGGCGTGCGGCCGCGCAGCCTTGCCAGGGACGGCAGGGGTCCGCGCCCGTCGTCCGCGAGCATGATCTCACCGATGAGGGCTTGCCTAATGTCTTCACTTTCACCGGTGGGCTGCTGATGACCCACCGTGATGCCGGGCGGCGGCTGACGCGCGCCGTTGCGCGCCGGCTAAGACCTTCCGGCCCGCCGCGCCAGCTCGATGAGCCGTCGCTGCATCTTCCGGATATGGACCAAGTCACGGAAGCCTCGGTCGCCCATGCTGTCCTCAACGAGCAGGCGCGCACGCTCTCAGATATCCTGCGCCGCCGCCTTTCCGTCGGCTGGGAGCCGGATCTCGGCCTACGCAATGTGGAAAGTGCCGCGAAGCTTGCGGCGCCGCATCTCGGCTGGACGCCTGAAGAGACGGCGGCAGAGATCGCCGATTTCATCGACGAGACGACAACCGAATTCAGTGTTCGGACATCTTAGCCGCCATGAAGCGGCGCGCCGACCTGCAGAATCGAATGAGAACGTTCGCATAAGTAAGCTGAAGTTACCGCATCGGCGATCACTAAAGAGGACAGAATATGGCACTTGATGAGCGCAATATCAGCGTGATGAATTTTCACTATGTGCGGCATACGATGGACCGGTTTCTGGCCGATGTCTGCGATGCCGGGGTTTCGCGTATCGAGCTTTGGGCCGCCGCGCCGCATTTCTATATCGACGACAAGACGCTGGCCGACGCGCGGGCTCTGGGACGGAAAGTGCGTGGCATGGGCCTCAACATCGTTGCCTTCACGCCTGAGCAATGCATCTACCCGATCAATATCTCCGCGAGGGAGCCGGAGCTGCGCGACCGCTCGCTGCGCTACTTCCTGGAGTCGATGGAATTTGCCACCGAATGCGGCGCCCCGGCGCTTCTGGTCACCGCAGGCGGCGGTTATCGCGACGAGCCGACGGAACAGGCACTGGAGCGCTGTGTCGACTCCATGGGCATCCTCTGCGACCGCGCGCAGAAACTCGGCATCCATCTCTGGATGGAATCCCTGCCGGACTCCTTTGCCAACATCATCCGCTCGGCCCGGGAAATCCGCGAACTGATGGACAAGCTTAAGAGCCCCGCGCTTCACGCGGTCTACGACGTGGCCGGCGCGGTGATGACACATGAGACGCCGGAGGACTATTTCACCCAACTCGCCGGCCGCGTCGCGCATGTGCATTTTACGGACTCCGATGCTGGCGGCAGCCATCTCGCCTGGGGCGACGGCGTCATCGACCTCGACAAGCTGGTCGCCTATCTGCGGAGCCAGAATTACGAAGGGTCGCTGACGGTCGAGCTGACCAACTGGAAATACAATGTCGATCCTACCCCGCCGCTGAAACAATGCATCGAGGCTATGCGCACAGCCCTCGCTAGGGCATAGGCAGGAGCGGATGGACATGGAGGAACGAACGTCACCCGCTGCTCCTACGGACATGCCGCCCACTTCGGCGGGCAAGCCTGATCCGTTGCTGCGGCCGTTACAGCTTGGCCAACTCACCCTGCGTAACCGGATCATGAGCACCAGCCATGAGACCGCGCTTGACGAGGGCGGTCATCCGTTGGAAGCCTATCAGCGTTATCATGAGGAAAAGGCCAAGGGCGGGCTTGCGCTGACGATGTTCGGCGGCTCGGCGCGCATCTCCGCCGATACGAGCTGGGGCGGCACGCAGCTTGACGTGTCGAGCGATGCGATCATTCCGGTGTTCCGCGCCTTCTCCGACCGCATCCACCGTCATGGTGCGGCGCTCATGTGCCAGATTTCCCATGTCGGCCGGCGGGCGAATGCCACGGCCGGCGCCTGGCTTCCCGCGCTCGGACCCTCCCATTCCCGCGAGGATTATAACCGCAGCTTCGCCCATGAGATGGACAGCCACGATATCGCGCGCATTGTGCGAGACTTTGGCCATGCGGCGCGACGGGCGCGCGAGGGCGGTCTCGACGGCATCGAGACGATGACCGGAGGCCACCTGATTGGGCAGTTCCTGTCGCCGATGGTCAATCGCCGCACCGATGAATTCGGCGGCTCGCTTGAAAACCGGATGCGCTTCCTGCGCATGGTCTACGAGGAGATCCGCCGAGAAGTCGGAAGCGATTATCCGGTCGGCATCCGCTACACGATCGATGAGGATCACAAGGACGGCCTGAGCTTTGCCGAGGCAGTCACCGTTGCCAACAGGCTGGAGCGGGAAGGGCTGGTCGATTTCTTCAACTGCATCTTCGGCCGGTTCGACACCCGCCTCAACCTGCTGGTCTATAACATTCCCGACATGACGGCGGCATCCGCGCCATGGCTGCGCCAAGTCGGGACGTTCAAGGCGGAAACGAGCCTGCCGGTCTTCCACGCTGCCAAGATCGCGGATGTCGCGACCGCGCGCTACGCGATCGATGCGGGGCTGGTCGACATGGTCGGCATGACGCGTGCGCATATGGCAGATCCGCAGATCGTCAACAAACTGCGCTCGGGCAGGCAGGACCAGATCCGGCCGTGCGTCGGCGCATCGCATTGTCTCTATCGTCCGGTGCATTGCATCCACAATCCGGCAACGGGCCGCGAGACCTGGTTGCCGCAGGTGATGGGGCGCTCGGCGGATGCCGGGCGCAAGGCAGTCGTCGTGGGCGGCGGGCCAGCAGGGGTGGAGGCTGCGCGGGTGCTCGCCGAGCGAGGCCACTACGTCGTGCTCCTGGAAGCGGCGGACCGGCTTGGCGGGCAGCTCGTGCTGGCTGCAAAGGCCCGTCTCCGCCGCGACCTGATCGGCATCGTCGGCTGGCGCGTTGCCGAGCTGGAGCGCCTCGGGGTGGATGTCCGGCTCAATGTCTATGCGGAGGCGCTGGACGTTCTTGCCGACGCGCCAGATCTCGTTCTCGTCGCCACCGGCGGCATTCCGGATTTCGGGTCCGTCGGGGGAAGCGAGCTGTGCCTCAGTGTCTTCGACGCTCTTGGCAATCCCGCGCAGGTCGCGGATGACGTGCTGATCTATGACGCGACCGGGCGCCATCCCGCGCCCTCGGCCGCCGCCGAGATCGCAGCAACCGGTAGAACGGTGACTTTCGTCGCCCGCGACGCTTCCATCGCGCCGGAGATGGAGCATCACTCGAGCATCACCTACCGCAAGGCGCTCGCCGGGCATGACGTGCGGGTCCTCTTGGAATACGAACTGGTTTCGGTGCACGCGCGGGAGGGGTGGCGCGAGGTGGTGTTGCGCCACCTCCTCACGGGCCAGGAACGCCGCGAGAGCCACGCCCAGGTCATCGTCGAGCATGGGACGGTCCCGGTGAACGACCTCTTCGACGAATTGCGGCCCCTCTCGGCGAACGATGGGATCACGGAGATCGAAAGCCTGATCGGTCCTGCGCCTCTGCGCCCCCGGCCAGCTTCCGGTTTCGAACTGCACCGGATCGGCGACGCCGTCAGCAGCCGGTCTGTTCATGCCGCCATGCTGGATGCCCTCAGACTCGGGGTGCAGTTCTGAAGGACATGCACTGACTAGGCGAGGGCGGCGGAGGCGCGCTCGACGACTTCCGTCCGCGGGTCGATGCTGCCACTAATCGAATGGATGCTGGTACAAACTTCTAGGGCTGCTGGCCTAGCCTCTGCTGTGCTGTTGTTTTGGATCGCCCGATTAGAAGCCGACAAAGGACGCGGCCGCAGTTGCTTTTAAGGTCGTGCAAGGCTAATAATCTGGTACGCCATAATACAGTGGACCACACTGTTCTCCGCATGCGGTTAGAGGTAGGTGAGACCATGAACACTAATTTGCCGGGGACTGCCATTCGCGTAGAGCGCCCGACCAAGACTTTGAGGGAACTGGCGCTCGACAAAGTCCGGGACGCCATTGTCGACGGTTATTTCAAGCCGGGTGATCGCCTTGTCGAGCGCGATCTCTGCGCAAAACTGGGTGTCAGTCGTACGATCGTGCGAGAGGTACTGCGGCATCTTGAATCCGAGGGGCTCGTTGCGACCTTGCCGAACAAGGGGCCGATCGTTGCGCGTCTGGAGCTCAAAGAGGCAAAGCAGATCTATGAAATTCGCGCTGCTTTGGAGGGCATGGCCGCGCGGCTTTGTGCGGAGCAGCGTGACCCTGCAATTGCCGATGCCCTGCAAGCGTCCCTCGAAGACATCCGCAAAAGCTATGCTGCCAAGGATATGCCTGGCGTTCTCAGTCATACGTCCGCTTTTTACCACACACTGTTCACCAAGGTTGAACGACACGTCGCCTGGGGGGTCGTCAACCTACTGACCGTCCGGATTAACCATCTGCGTTCGATGACGATCAAAACCAAGAACCGCAATGTCGACGGACCGGCGCAGATGGAAAGGATCGTCGAGGCGATCAGAAGGGGCGATGGCGAGGCGGCTTACCTTGCCGCGCATGATCACGTCACCAACGCTTCTTCGATCGCCGTGGCGGTGCTCTCCGCCCAACAAACCGGCGAATAAGGCGAACGGCCCGCAAGTCGCGCCCGGAGTACTCTGGCGTGGGCGTATAGATGTGCGCAACTCTGTGCCCCTGCCACCATTCAGCGCAATATAGACAAAGCCTGAATTGTTCGTCTGGACGCGCCGGCCAGTCATTCGCGCCGACGTCCTGAGGGAGATGCGGTTGTCACTCATGAGCTTCTACCGCGGCGCCGCGGCGAGGCCGTACAGCAAACCCATTCTATTTACAGCGAAAAAGTTCATCGTTGCCGGCTCGAAGGCTGGAGTGCCAAGGGCGCTTGACACTTCGATATTATGGCATACCATAGGCCATAATAGCTCAGAGAGGCGCTCCGATGACGATTCAAATCCGCAAGACACTGCTCCAGGTCGAAACGACGCTGGTCGAGGGAAACAAAGCTGCCCCCCAACCATTGAAACTCTATTCGGCGCTGGCGGTGGTCAAGAATCCGTGGGCCGGGCGGGGCTTTGTCGAGGACCTCACGCCGGAGATCCGTGCTGCAGCCCCCGCCCTCGGCGAGCTTCTGACCAAAATGATCATTGAAGCCGTTGGCTCCGGAGAAGCTGTTGAGGGCTACGGCAAGGCCGCTGTCGTCGGCCTCGTCGGCGAGATCGAACACGCGTCGGCGCTGATCCATACGTTGCGCTTCGGCAATCATTATCGCAACGCAGTAGGCGCCAAGTCCTATCTGGCCTTCTGCAATACCCGCGGCCCGGCCAATGCTCCGATCATGATCCCGCTGATGGATAAGAACGACGAAGGCCGCCGTTCGCATTACCTGACCATCCAGACCGCCGTAGCGGATGCGCCGGCCGCCGACGAGATCGTCGTGGCACTTGGAGCATCGGTTGGCGGGCGTCCTCACCATAGGATAGGCGACCGCTACCAGGATCTCAAAGACCTCGGCCAGGAAGTTGACAACCCGGCTGGCGTGTAATCGAGAACGAGGACGTCAAATGCAGACGATCTCATCATCGAATGCGCGCGAGGCAGGTGCCGCTCCGCTCGCGCGCCGGACGACTGGAAGCGGAGCCGCCTATTTCGAACATGGGACAGGCGAAACGTTGATCCTCGTTCATGGCGTCGGCATGCGGCTCGAAGCCTGGACGCCGCAAATCGAGGTGTTCTCCAAAACGCACCGGGTTATCGCTGTCGACATGCCAGGGCACGGCGAGAGCGAGAGACTTTCGGCAGGCAGCACATTGAGAGATTTCGTAGCCTGGTTTGGCCGCTTTCTCGACGATGTGAACATCACACGCGCGAATGTTGCGGGCCATTCTATGGGCGCACTCATTTCTGGCGGTGCTGCGGCAACATTCGCTCACCGGATCACGCGTGTCGCTTATCTGAATGGCGTCTACCGCCGCGATCCGGCGGCAAAGGCGGCCGTCCTGTCACGCGCGGCGGCGATCCGCAATGAGGGTCCCGATACCGAAGGCCCGTTGCTGCGATGGTTCGGAGACGACCCGCAGAGCCAGCGTGCACGGGAACTGACGCGGGCGTGGCTGGAGAGGGTTGATCCGGAAGGCTATGCCGTTGCGTACGCTGCCTTCGCCGGTGGCGACGAGACTTACGCCGACTGCTGGCCCGCGATAACCTGCCCCGCCCTTTTTCTCACGGGCTCCGATGATCCGAATTCGACACCGGAGATGGCCGAACAGATGGCAGCTCTGGCGCCGAACGGATGGTCCCGCATCGTCGAGGGTCACAGGCACATGGTCAATCTGACGGCTCCGGAAACCGTCAATGCGCTTATGACGGAATGGCTGGCGCGCAAGGAGGAGGAACTGGCATGAATGTGGAAGCTTTCGACCCAAGAGCCTTGCGTGATGCGTTTGGCGCCTTCGCGACCGGCGTGACGGTGGTCACCGCGAACGATGCGGCGGGCAAGCCGATCGGCTTCACAGCCAATTCCTTCACGTCCGTGTCGCTGAGCCCGCCCCTGCTGCTCGTCTGCCTCGCGAAAACCTCGCGCAATTATGCGACGATGACCGAAACCGAGAGTTTCGCGGTCAACATACTTTCCGAGACACAGAAAGACATCTCGAACACCTTCGCCCGCCCCGTGGAGGATCGGTTCGCTGCGATCGATTGGAGGAGGGCGCCTAATGGATCCCCGATATTCTCACAGGTGTCGGCCTGGTTCGAGTGCTCGATGCGCGATGTCATCGAAGCTGGCGACCATGTCATCATGGTCGGTCGTGTAACCGCGTTCGAAAACAGCGGCCTGAACGGTCTCGGTTATGCACGCGGGGGCTATTTCACCCCGCAACTCGCGGCAAAGGCGGTTTCGGCGGCCGCTGGCGGAGAAATTCGCCTCGGCGCGGTGCTGGAGCGGCATGGCTCGGTGTTTCTCCTGGGCGAGGAAACCCTTTCCCTTCCGAGCTGCGCTGGCGAGGGCGGCGATCCGGCAAAGACGCTGGCGAGACATCTCGAGCAATTGACGGGACTGAGTGTCACCATCGGCTTTCTCTATTCAGTCTATGAGGACAAGACCGACGGCCGCCAGCACATCGTTTACCACGCGCTCGCCAGCGATGGCGCGCCACGAGAAGGCAGGTTTCTGGCGCCTGCGGACGTTACCGGTGCACAATTCAGCAACGGCGCCACAGGCGATATCGTCAGCCGGTTTGTGCTCGAAAGCTCCATCGGCAATTTCGGTTTGTATTTTGGCGACGAGACCGGCGGCACGGTTCATCCGATCGCGAAAAAGGACGCACGCACATGAAGTTCTCGCTTTTCGTACACATGGAACGACTCGATCCCTCGCAGGACCACAAGTCGCTCTACGAGGAATTCGTGGCGCTCTGCGAGATCGCCGACAAGGGCGGCATGCATGCGATCTGGACCGGTGAGCACCACGGGATGGAATTCACCATCGCCCCCAACCCGTTTGTAACGATTGCGGACCTTGCGCGCCGCACCAAGAATGTGCGCCTCGGCACAGGCACGGTGATCGCCCCGTTCTGGCATCCGATCAAGCTGGCCGGCGAGGCCGCGATGACGGACCTCATCTGCGATGGCCGGCTGGACATCGGCATTGCCCGCGGCGCCTATTCCTTCGAATACGAGCGGCTGTTGCCGGGGCTCGACGCCTGGAGTGCCGGGCAGCGCATGCGCGAGCTCATCCCGGCGGTGAAGGGGATCTGGGCGGGTGATTACGCCCATGAGGGCGAGTTCTGGAAATTCCCCGCCACGACCTCGTCGCCGAAGCCACTGCAGAAGCCGTACCCGCCGATCTGGGTCGCTGCCCGCGATCCCAATTCGCATGAATTCGCTGTCGCCAACGGCTGCAATGTGCAAGTGACGCCGCTCTGGCAGGATGACGAAGAGGTCCGAAGCCTGATGGCTCGGTTCAACGACGCCTGCGCCAAAAATACTGATATCGGGCGGCCGAAAATCATGCTGCTGCGCCACACCTATGTTGGCTCCGACGAGGCGGATATCGCACAGGCCGCTCATGAGATGAGCGTCTACTACAACTACTTCTTCGCCTGGTTCAAAAACGAAAAACCGATCAAGCAGGGGCTAATCGAACGGATTCCTGATGAGGCCATAGCAGCCAACGCCATGCTCTCGGGCGAGGCGATGCGTCGCAACAACGTCGTGGGGACGGCCGACGAGGTCATCGCCCGACTGAAGACCTACGAGGCAATGGGCTACGACGAATATTCCTTCTGGATCGACACCGGTATGAGCTTCGAGCGCAAGAAGGCCTCCCTCGAGCGCTTTATTGCCGAAGTGATGCCGGTCTTTGCGGAGTAGGGTAGATGCAGCGCTTCCAGTGTTACATCGATGGTGAGTTCGGCGACGGCGAGGCGCGGTTCGAGAGCATCGACCCGGCAACGGGCCGTGCCTGGGCGGAGATGCCGGAGGCGCGCGAGGCCGATGTCGATCGCGCCGTCGAAGCGGCGCATAAGGCGCTCTATGCCGGAGCATGGCCGAAATTGACCGCGACACAACGCGGCAAGTTGCTCTACAAGCTTGCCGATCTCGTGACCGCGAATGCCCAGAAACTGGCGGAACTGGAGACGCGCGACACCGGCAAGATCATTCGTGAGACCTCCGCACAGATCGCCTATGTCGCCGACTATTACCGCTATTACGCCGGTATCGCCGACAAGATCGAGGGCGCCCACCTGCCGATCGACAAGCCGGACATGGATGTGTGGCTTCGCCGCGAACCGATCGGCGTCGTTGCCATGGTCGTGCCGTGGAACAGCCAGCTCTTCCTATCCGCGGTAAAGATCGGCCCAGCGCTGGCGGCTGGCTGCACCATGGTGGTGAAGGCCTCGGAAGACGGTCCGGCGCCGCTTCTCGAATTCGCCGGGCTCGTCCATGAGGCGGGCTTCCCCGCCGGTGTCGTCAACGTCATCACCGGCTTCGGTCCCTCCTGCGGCGCGGCGCTGAGCCGTCACCCGAAGGTTGATCATATCGCCTTTACCGGCGGACCGGAAACGGCGCGCCATGTCGTGCGCAATTCGGCGGAGAACCTCGCCTCGACGTCGCTGGAGCTCGGCGGCAAGTCTCCCTTCATCGTCTTCGCCGATGCCGATCTCGAAAGTGCGGCAAACGCGCAAGTTGCGGGGATCTTCGCGGCGACGGGCCAGAGCTGCGTCGCCGGCTCCCGGCTCGTCGTCGAACGAGGTGTCAAGGATCGCTTCCTGGAGATTCTCAAGGCGAAGGCCGAGGCAGTGCGCCTCGGCAGCCCGCTCGACATGGCGACCGAAGTGGGACCGTTGGCGACCCGGCGCCAGCGCGAGCATATCGAGGCGCTGATCGCCCGCTCGCTAGCCGCCGGCGCCAAAGTGGTAACGGGGGCGAGCGCCCCCGAAGGCGACGGCTTCTACTACCGGCCGACCATTCTCGACTGCGACGGCGGCCGCTCGCCCGCGCTGGAGGAGGAGTTTTTCGGGCCGGTCCTTTCAGTCGCCTCCTTCGAGAACGAGGCAGAGGCGCTGGCGATCGCTAACGACACCCGTTACGGCCTAGCGGCCGGGCTGTTCACGCGGGATCTCACGCGTGCGCACCGGTTGATGAAGGGCATCCGCGCCGGGATCGTCTGGGTCAATACCTATCGGGCGGTCTCGCCGATCGCACCTTTCGGCGGTTTCGGGCTTTCCGGCCACGGCCGCGAGGGCGGCATGGCCGCCGTTCTCGACTACACCCGGACCAAGACCGTGTGGCTCCGGACCTCGGACGATCCAATCCCGGATCCGTTCGTGATGCGGTGACGGCGATGTTTTACGAGATCCGCACCTATCGACTGAAGAACGGCGCCATCCCCACCTATTTGAAGGTGGTCGAGGAAGAGGGGATCGCCATCCAGAA
>NZ_VITA01000027.1 GCF_007827695.1 Sinorhizobium medicae
GTCCCATAGTCGCCCCTGTTCATACCCCTCGGTAGGGAGCAAATTATGTGAGGCAACGGTTGAATATTCGGGAACAGTTTCGGCGAGGCAATGCGCGTCTCATCTTGGTTGTCGCGCTGCACGCCCCTTCGTCTATTGTCTCTAGCTCACTTAACCCTGAACGTTAAACTACTTCCAGAAACGCGACGTGACCTGGTGCTTGCCGGAGCGATCCTCTCGATCCTCATCAATCCGTTTTTTTTTGCCCGATTGGATCGGCTGATGCCACGGCAGAACTCAGAGCAACTTCAAGTACCAAAAAAGAGCAACCTCATCCTGCTTCTCTGGGTCAATCTCGCGATACAGGAACCTATCATATCCGCCAAGCGCGAAACCATAACTCTGATAGAACCTGCAGGCTGCGACGTTGTTAGACTGTGTCTCTAACCTGACCGCTCCCAAGCCTACTGCTCGGGTCCACATAACAGCATGATCCAGCAGTTCACCTGCAATCCCGTGCCTCCGGTACGGTCGCGCCACGGCGATGTCATCAATGATGGCGCAACCATTCCAGTCACGGCTCACACTGACGTAGCCAACCAGCTCAGACTTCGCCAAACAGGCAAACAGCACCCATAACCATCGTGGGTATCGAATAGCGTTTCGTCGAGACCATACTCTTTGGTCCGCGGCAGGCCGACAGGTTCAGACTGCAATGGGACCGCCTCGAAAGGCGGTACAACGACGCCCTCTATCTCGAAGGAGAAATCCGCATTCCGCGCGGCGGAGGGTAGTTTTTCGAGTCTTGTGATCTGCATGATGCGCTTGCCGGATTTCTTTATGACAACCTGCACCCACAGTTAGCTCAGACAAATTCCGAACTGAAGTGCGCATCACCGACGGCCTATTATGGGCCGGGCCGAACGCGTCATGACGCGGAAGCGCCAACGCCGGACATTGACCTTGAGGCCTTTCGCTTAGGCTATGTCAGGTCACCCGGCTGGAGCTTGAGTTGCTCAATGAGTGGAGGCCCGATCTCCGAGTGTGGAACGGAAGAACGCGGTAAACAGGGACATTAAATTGCTTCGCCGCCTGCTGCGCGCAAGAGACCCGATTGACGCCGAACCGCACCGAGGCTGGACGGTCACGCAACTTGCAAAGGTCAGCGGCGTCTCTGAAGCTTACTTCGCTCGATCTTTCCGTGACGCGTTCGGCGTTCCTCCGCACCGCTCCTTGCTCTCCTGGCGGGTCGAACGTGCCGCCGCCCTGCTGAGCGATACGGAGCTGCCCATTATTGACATCGCAACGACGACGCGGCGAAACCGAGATCGTGAAGCAGACACAGGCCGTTCCTGGGGTGTTTGCCGCCTCCCGGCCTTTGCAGGTCGTTCAGGTGGACGATACGAAGGCGGACATCTTTGTCGTCGACGAGGAGACCCGGCAGCCGATGGCGACTGGTCCTTTAGCAAGCTCGACTGAATCCCGCCCGCTCCAGCGCGTCCTGCATGTCAGGCGACAGCAAGGCGGCAAGGAATGCCTGAACTGCCACCCTCTCCTTCCGGTCCGCAACCAGCGCGAAATCAAAGTGCTCTTGCGTCAGCGGTATGAATCCCAGTCCAGCCGCGCGCGCGACCGGCCCGATCGTGACGCCCCAATCGGCGCGTTTCTGTACGACAGCGGCGGCGACTGCATTGTGTGAACGAGGCTGGTTCCAGTAGCCATCAGGGCGCTTCTGGCCGAGCAATTGGTCGATCAGAATGCGCGTACCGGCACCCTGGTTTCGATTGACCATCATGCATTCGGGATCAGCCAGAGCCGCTTCCACCGCCTCCGGCGCAGTATGATCTTCGAAGCGCGCGTCGCCGCGGCGAAACACGATGCCTTGTATGCGCCGCCAGCCCGGCACAAGCTCCATACCCTCGCCCAGGAACGGCGTGTTGTAGACCTGTGTCTGAGGATCGAAAAGATGGATCGGTGCAAGGTCGCACTCACAGCGTTTGGCGGCGGCAAGACCGCCCAGGCTTCCGACGGCCAACGATCGCACCGAAATCCCTTGGCGCGCGATTTTGCCCACGACGAGATCAAGGCCCGTGCAGTGACTGCCGATCACAACGAGGTCGGGCACCTTGACCTGCGGCGTGAACAGCGTCACCGGCACTTGTGCGCCCGCTGGCAGATGGTCGGCGAAGGCGTCAATGCGAATAAAACCGTCAGCCTGGGCGAAGGCGGTAATCGCTCCCGAGCCCTTGCCGGTCGCATAGGCCATCAGTCCATCCCGCCCTTGCACCAGCGAGACCATGACAAACTCGGTGCGCCCCAGTTCGGACGGAACACGGAACGGAAGCTGCGCACTCGTTTGCGCATCGACGCGCGGCGGCAGCCCCGCCATGCGCCGCAGGATGGGCACCACCATATCGTGGAAGGTGAACATGGCCGAGGTCGGGAACCCTGGCAAGATGATAACCGGCTTGCCGTCACATACCGCCAGACAGAGCGGCTTTCCGGGCTTGAGCGCAACACCGTGAGCGATGATGCCCGGTTGTCCGAGACGGCCGATAATACGGTAGCTGACATCTCCCGCACCCTTGGAAGTGCCTCCGGACAGAATCAGGACGTCATGTGAGTCGAGCGCCTCGCGCATCGCGGTCTCGAGCCTGGCTTCGTCGTCTGGAAACGCACCCAAAAAATAGGCCTCGCCCCCGTTTTCGGTGACCGCCGCACTAACGATCGGCCCATTGGCGTCATAAATGCCGGCCGGCTGCAGCGGTTCGCCCGGTTGCACGAGCTCATCACCGGTGGACAGAACTGCAACGTGCAGTTTGCGTGCCACCGTTACCTGCGCGGTTCCGCAGGCTGCGAGTATCCCGATCTCACGCGCACCGATCACCGACCCAGCCCGCAACACGACTTCTCCTCGCGCCATGTCCGAGCCGGCGCTGGAGACGAACTGCCCCGGCGAGACAGCACGCCACACTTCTATGGCCGCACCTTCTGCTGGCTGAGTATATTCCACCATGACGATCGCGTCCGCACCGCGCGGCAGAGGGCCACCCGTGGCGATGGCTGTGGCGGTCCCGGGCAATACCGCGAGTTGCGGGAGGCTGCCGCAGGCAATCGTCTCCATGTTCAGCGTCAATCGAACAGGCTGTAGGTCAGAGGCGGCAACCAGATCTGCTGCTCGCACCGCAAACCCGTCGACATTGGAACGGTCGAAGGGTGGAACGTCGACCTGCGCCACGACGTCTTCGGCAAGAGCCAGCCCGAGCGCCTCGGCTAACCTCAATGTTTCGGTCGGTACCGGCCAGGGAAACAGCGCTGCTTCGAAACGCGCCAGGGCCTCCTCACGTGACAATATCGTCAGAAATTGCTTCTGGTCGGTGTTTCGCGGGATTGAAGAAGGATTTTTCACCATGGTGGCTGCTCAGTTCGAATTGCGAAGAGGCATGGCTGTGACGGGCGTGCCGACGTCATATCCCTCGCTGTCACCCGGCACTGCCAGCCAGGCATCGGCAAGGCGCATCGCCTCCAGTGAAAAATTGCCAACGGCAAGCGGCGTCCAAGTGGCCTGCTCTCTGCCGAGCAGCACGATCTCACTGAACCCGACCATTGACGCGATCTTTCGCGAGAGCGGCAAGGTCGTACCGATCCGCTTAGAGCGGCCTGATAAGCGGTCCAGGACAGGCTGGACGAACGCAAGAAAGCCGGCAAAGACATGGTCAGGCGCCCCGGCCAAAGCGACCAGCGGCGTGCTGCCAAGCCGCCCGATCGCCGTGGTATCGCCAGGCCGCACGGCGATACCATGAGCAATCGACGCGCCGGATAGCGTCAAGGCCTCGGCAGTCGCGTCAAGTCGGCCCGCACCAGTGCCTCCGATCAGGAGAAGCAAATCACAAGCCTCCCCGGCAAGAGCGGCTGCGATCGAAGCTGCATCACGGTTCGCGGTCTCTATCGCGGCGATCGTCCCATTCGAGGTCATCACACATTCGGCAACGAGGCGCGTCGAGAACGTCTCATGATTCACGGAAGCGACATCGATTACACGTATGCGCGGGCTGCGCACGGGAATCTGGCTCAGCCCTGCTTTGCGAGCGATCAGCAGGTCCGCGGCGCCGATTATCCCGCCTTCAAGAACCGGGGGGCGATGTGCGGTCATGTCCTCCCCCACCCGGCGCACGCCCTGACCGGGAGCAGCCTCGCCGACGGCAAAAGCGATCGGGCTGCTGCAATCGATCAGATCGGCTTGCAGCACACAGTCCGATCCAGTCGGCATGACATCACCCACTTCCACCGGGACCGGTGGCGTCGAAAGCGCCAGAGGTGAGTAGGGGGACGCTCCCACGAGATCGAGTGAACGACACGCCCACCCATCGATCGTGGAAATGTCTCGCAACGGGAGTGCCGGCAAGGAAGCCGGCATGGCCGCGGCGACACGACCAAGCGCCCGGTCAAGCGGCTCCGAGCGGGGCGGGACAGGCACCACACCACTGAGAAGCGTCGCAAGCGCCGCTTCCAGGCTGATCAGCGCGCCCGTCGGTTGATGCATTGTCATCATGTCCCGATAATGGGACAGATGCGGGCGTCTTGGCAACAACACTCAGATGCGCTGCCCGCTCGCATTCGGGAAGAAGAGTTGCTGGCCATCGATCTCGTACTCACCGATCGCCGTCTGGCCCTCAGGCCCAATCAACCAGTCGATGAATATCTGACCCAGCTCCGCCTTGACATCGGGGTGTTTTTCCGGGTTCACCAGCATGACGCCATACTGGTTGAACAGCCGCTTGTCGCCCTCGACGGAAATAGCAAGATCACCGCGGTTCCTGAACGACAGCCAGGTGCCGCGGTCGGAAAGAACGTAGGCATTCATGGCAGATGCCGTGTTGAGCGCGGCTCCCATGCCCTGTCCGATATCCTTGTACCACGGGCCCTTTGCAGCCTCGATATCGACGCCAGCTTCCTTCCACAACGTGAGTTCCGTAGAATGGGTGCCCGACCGGTCACCGCGTGAGACAAACGGCGCTTCCTTTGCTTTGATCGAAACGAGGGCGGCCGCGATATCCGTCATTCCACTGACGCCGGCGGGATCACTTTTTGGGCCAATTAACACAAAATCATTGTACATCACGTCGGAACGCTTCACTCCGAAGCCCTCCTGAATGAACTTCTCTTCCTGTGCCTTGGCGTGAACGAAGACCACGTCGGCATCGCCACGGCGTACGGTGTCGAGTGCCTGGCCGGTGCCCTGCGCTACGACCTTCACATCGATGCCAGTCTCTTTCTCGAACAGCGGAAGAATATAATCGAACAGGCCCGAGTCCTGGGTAGAGGTCGTCGATGCGACGA
The DNA here is from genome assembly GCF_007827695.1 of Sinorhizobium medicae. GTDB lineage: Bacteria > Pseudomonadota > Alphaproteobacteria > Rhizobiales > Rhizobiaceae > Sinorhizobium > Sinorhizobium medicae. Next base: position 5,320 of record NZ_VITA01000027.1, read on the forward strand.
CGATCGACTGGGCTAGGGCCGGCGTCACGCCGGCCAGGATCAGAAGCATTCCCACACAGAACAATCGGCGGGTCAGCATTTTCAATCTCCGTTCTGTTGATCAAAGGACGAGATCGCCGCGTATAAAGGCTGCAGCCTGCGGCGTGGCTGGACGATCGAAGAAATCACTGGCATCGGCATGTTCGAAGAGACGGCCATGAACCAGAAACACGACATCTCCGGCAAGTCTGCGCACCTGGCCCAGATCGTGTGAAGCCATGATGATCTTGGTGCCCGAATGGGCCGTCGCAAGGATGATTTCCTCCACGAAGCGCGTTGCCGCCGGATCAAGGCTTGCGGTCGGTTCATCGAGCAGGAGAATTTCCGGCTGGCGCGCCAGAGCACGCGCAAGCGCAAGTCTTTGCTGTTCACCGCCCGACAAGCGGCGCGCAGGCCTCGAAGCCAGCGCACTCAGGCCAACACTGTCGAGCAATTCCTCGGTGCGCTGGGCACGCAGGCCGCGCGGGCAACCGGCGTGGGCAAGTCCATAGGCAATATTCGCGGCAACCGAGCGCCGCAACATCACGGGCTTCTGAAACAGGATCGCTCGGCGTTCGGGACCGCCATCGATCCGGCCACCCCAGCTCACGACACCCCGCGTCGGGCTGAGCAAACCCATGCACAGCCGCAACAGCGAGGTCTTGCCCGCCCCGTTCGGGCCAAGAACGAGCGTTGGCGCTCCCAGGCCGATCGTCAGGCAAATTCGGTCGAGGATGGTCGTCGCACCGGCGCTCAGTGACACGTCATCGAAGACAAGGGGAAGATTGCTTGCAGGGGCGCGCATCCCTTAACCGGCCCTTTCCACGGCCCATACCCGCACGCCCCAGGCAGTGGCATTTACCAGCAAAATGAGGAGAATGAGGATGATTCCGAGCCCGATCGCAAGGGCAAGATTACCCCTGGAGGTTTCCAGAGCGATCGTGGTGGTCATGGTCCGGGTGAAGCCATCGATATTTCCGCCGACGATCATCACCGTGCCGACTTCGGCCGCGGCCCTGCCAAAGCCCGCAAGCAAGACGGTGACGAGGCTGAAGCGGCTGTCCCACAAAAGCGTCGCGACCCTGCTGGCCCAGCCAACCCCCATGGCGCTCAACTCCTCGCGATATTCGAGCCAAAGATCCTCGACCGTGTGGCGCGTCAGCGCGGCAATGATGGGCAGCACTAGAAGCGCCTGTGCGGTGACCATGGCGGTCGGGGTAAAGAGGAGACCGAGTTCTCCCAGCGGCCCTGACCGCGATAGCAGCAGATAGACGCTCAAACCGACGACAACAGGCGGCAATCCCATGAAACCGTTCAGCACCACGACCATTGCCGCGCGGCCGGGAAAGCGGGTCAGCGCGAGAATGGCACCAAGCGGCAGACCGACAATCCCGGCAACAACGACAGCCGTCAGGCTGACGGCCAGCGAAAGGCCGACGATCGCAAATAGGGTCGCATCTCCGGATGCGATAAGCTGCCATGCAGTGAGTGTCTCCGACATGAAGCCACCTTCCCTTCCCTCAGTTTCCCGCATATTTTCCCTGGATGTCAAGTTATTGAACAGACGCGCAAATATGCATACAAATGCAGGATGATCCTGCTGACTACATCCGAGGCTGCTGACTATCTTCGCTTGGGAGAGCGTAAACTTTACGAGCTGATTGCGAAGGAGTGCGTCCCGTGCAGCAAGGTGGCAGGCAAATGGCTGTTCCCACAGCACGAACTCGACCGCTGGGTCCTTTCGGGACTCGTGCAGCCGGCGGGAATGACATCGCTCGAACCGCCACCTATCGTCGGGGGGAGTCAGGATGACATGCTGGAATGGAGCCTGCGCCAGTCAGGCTCGGGGCTTGCCACATTAGCGGAAGGCACTGAAAGCGGTGTCGCGCGGCTGCTGCGCGGAGAGGTCGCGGCGGCTGCGATCCATTTCCATGGCACCGTAGCCGATGCAAATGTCGACGCGGTGGCCGCCATGCCACGGCTTAACGATGCGGTGCTGGTCGGCTTCGTCCGCCGCGAGCAAGGCCTGTTGCTGGAGCCGGGCAATCCCAAGTCGCTGAATAGTCTCGATGACGTACTGACGAGTAGTGCGAGGATGGCCGTTCGTCAACGCGGTGCCGGAGCGGACATGCTGCTTGCTCAGCTGCTGGCAGGTATCGGCGCCAAACACAGCGACCTCAACAGACTGGAGCCGCCCTGCCTGACTGGTCCCGATCTTGCATCCGCCGTGCGGAGCGGCCAGGCGGATTGCGGTATTGCCACACGCGCCGCCGCTCGCGCCGCTGGCCTGGAATTCCTGCCGCTGCTGTGGGAGAATTTCGACCTGCTCATGCGGCAGCGAACCTATTTTCAGCCCTCCTTCCAGGCGCTGCTAGCTTTCTTGCCACACCAGGTTTTTGCCGAACGCGCCGCCGCGCTTACCGGGTATGATACAAGCCCCGCCGGGCGGATCCGGTTCTTCAGGTAGAGCGCTTATGCGTTCTTGCGAATGGACAAAGGATGCTCGAACACTTTGATTGAGCATGGGAACCGTCAAAAAAGCGAGCAACTTTCGGTCGATGGGTCAAAGCAGCATCTGCTGGCTCATCCCAGATCGATCTCGCCTTCCACGACATGACTAAGGCCGGCGGCCTCCGACGTGATGACGGCCTTGACGATCAGCTTCCCTCGTCCTTTCAGACCTTTTTGCTCCACTGCCTTCTCTATCGCCTGTTGCGAGGTCACCCCGACCTGCTTGAGGAACTTGCGCATGGAGACATTGAAGGGGTCGGTTTCCATATTCGTGACCATATGATTGCCTCGAACAGATTGAACAGTAAGGTCGATCCGGCACTTTCCGTTCCTGAAACGGAGACCATTGCCAATCAAGCATGAATCCATTCGAGGCGCAATGAAGGCAATGCTCGCGATACGCTGCCTGGCGGCAGCTGCTTCCTTCCTCTTCGGCGCGACCGCGCATGGGGCAGAACTGCGCGGCCATGGAGGCCCGGTGCGTTCAATCGCCATAGCCCCTGACGGACAGACAGCGATCACCGGCAGTTTCGACGCCAAGGCGATTATCTGGTCGCTTGAAACGGGCGAGGCGCAGCAGGTGCTGCTGTTTCACGAAAGCCAGGTCGATGCCGTCGCCGCTCTGCCGCAGGGGCGTTACGCCACCGCCGGGGCCGACGGCCGTATCGCAATCTGGGAGGCCGGACGCAGCACGCCGGTATCCGTGTTGCATGGCCATGACGGACCGGTTGTCGCACTGGCAGTCGCGCCCGACGGCTCTACGCTCGCTTCCGCCTCCTGGGATGCGAGCGTGCGTCTGTGGCCGCTTTCCGGCGCTCCGTCGCGCATCCTGAAAGGCCACCATGGCAATGTTAACGCGGTCACCTTCCTGTCCGACGGAACACTTGCAAGTGCGGGCTACGACGCAGCCATCATACTATGGCCGCCGGGACATGACGCTGCGCCGATGCGGATATCCATGCCGGGGCCGCTCAACGCCCTCGTGACGGTGCCGGGCGACCGCCTGCTTGCAGCAGGCGCAGACGGGACATTGCGCCAGATCGACCGAAGGGGCGCGATTGTGGCCGAGGTCAGGGTGTCCACCGGTCCCCTGATCGCGCTAGCGGCTACGGCTGATAAGAGATACATCGCCGCCTCGGCCATAAGGGAGGGCATCGTGTTGCTCGACTCCCGCACCCTGAAGCCGGTAAACACCCTCGGCGGTGCCGGCGTTGCGACGGTGTGGGCCCTTGCCTTTGCACGCGGTGAGCGGACGCTGTTGACCGGCGGTGCGGACGCCATCATAAGCGAATGGGATGTCGAAACCGGCAGGCGGCTTGGAACCTCAGCCGCGATCCAGGCCGATCTCATGAGCGAATATGCCGGCAATCCGGACGCCGAAATCTTCCGTGCCTGCATCGCCTGCCATACGCTCGGCCCGGAGGACGGCAATCGCGCCGGTCCGACGCTGCACGGCATCTTCGGCCGTAAGATCGCGGCGCTTGCCGACTATCCCTACTCCCCCGCTTTCCGGCGAATGGATATCGTCTGGACGCCGGAAACGGTGTCGAAGCTCTTTGAACTGGGGCCAAGCATATATACGCCAGGGACCAAGATGCCGAACCAGACGATCAACGATCCCGAGGATCGTGCAGCGCTGATCCGCTTTTTGCAGTCCGAGACCCGCCGCGACTGAACTAAACCGACTTGTCTGTCGATGCGTCGCGCTCCCGCAAGTAATCCTCCGTCGTCCGTGGAGCGGGACGGCCGGACGCTTCGTAAGGATCGAATCCTTCATTTATGACGGATTCGACACGACAGTTGTCGCACATCCGCACGACATCGAGCCGTCGGGCATTCTCGCCGGAAAACATCCAGTGCTTGCCCTCCAGCTTGGCAACGATGCGTTCGACGGTACTTTTTGTTCCGAATGGCGTGTCGCATCGAATGCAGTGGAACGGCTCTTCCTGTTTAATCACCCGGCGCGGCGCATTCCAGGCCTGAAAATCTAGTTGCGGTACCAGCGCGATTGCCTTTTCCGGACAAGTCGCGGCGCAGAGCCCGCACTGCACGCAGGCGCTCTCGGCAAAATACAGGGCTGGCCGCTCTTCACTGTCGGAGAGCGCGCCCGTCGGACAGGCCGATACGCATGACAGGCACAGCGTACAGGCATCGACATTGACGTCGAGCCCGCCAAATGGCGCGGCCGCTGGCAGGGCCGTGCGCTCTACCGGTGTCGGAGCGGCCTCGTACAAGCCGATCACCGAGCTTTTCAGCAAGCTGCGCTTGTCTCCGACCGGCAGGAATGTCACCGGCGTTCGCGCATCCGCTTGCGGCACCATCCGCCCGAGAACCGTCTGCAGATCATCGGGGTCGTCCGCTTCGATCACGCCGCAGAGATCGGCTCCATAACCCAGCGATTGCCCAAGAAGATTGGCGATGGTGACGTTTCTGGCCAGGCCGGTCAGGTCATGTTTCCCCCTCGCCGAAGAAAGGGCCCTGATCGCCACCGCTCCCCAGGCGGCCGGTGCAGTCCACGTCTCAACCCCCAGCTGCGTTATCTCGTTCACACCGACCGGCAGCACATTCGCGGGCAGTCCCTGCCCGAAACGCGCCAGCGCATCGATAAGCGGCTCTCCATGATCTTCATCGTGAAACAGCACGATCGGATCGCTGCCACCTACCCTTTGATAGGTGAGCAGGAGCGTGCGCAGCCGCCGAAGCAGGGCCGCCGCATCTGGGAAAGCATAGGCGGCGGCACCGGTCGGACAGGCGGCCGCGCAACTGCCACAGCCGGCGCAGACATGCGCGTCGATCACGACATGGTCGCCAGCGGGTACAATCGCACCCGTCGGACAAAGGTTGATGCAGCGCGTACATCCGGTGATGCGCGAGCGCGAATGGGCGCACAGATCGGCGGAGAAATTGATGTAGCGAGGCTTTTCGAATTCCCCCACGAGGCCCGCCGCCTTGGCGATCGCGACAGCAAGGCCCGCCCGGTCGGCTGGATCCGCTCTCAGATAACCTGCGCGCAATTCGTGGGCAGGAAACAGGGGAGCGCCGCCGGAAAGGTCAAGGATTATATCGGCATCCGATAGTGCGCCATCGCGCGGCGCGCCAAAACGCAGACGCATGCGCGACGATGGCGATGGCATCGCGAAATCGTCGATCGTCAGTTCAAACGCGCCGAGATGACCGCGCGCATTGCGGATCGTGCCCTGCACAACGGGAAAATCCCAGATGCGGTTGGGCGTGACATCGTCCGGCCGCGTCAAAAGAACCGTGACATTCATCTCGTCGGCAAGCTGCCGTCCGGCCTCGATCGCCGCTTCGTTCCGGCCATAGACGAGCGCCACGCCGTTGCTCGCAAGCGTAATGCTGGGCGGCGACGTGACCGGTTCCGCCGCCATCGCCACGAGTGCCGCGGCTTTCGGCCCGGCGGATGCCCCTTGGGCCGACCAGCCTGCCGTCTCGCGGATGTTGGCAAAAGCGAGTTCGCCCGCAAAGCCAAGATCCTGCGCGACTTCACGGAAAAGCGGTTCCTGCTGAGTGCAGGCTATCGTTATGTCGCCGCCTCCATTCAATGCGTTGCGGACGCGGTCGAGTTCGGCGCCGCAGAGTTGATTTCCAGATTGGATTTGGTCGCTTGCGCATCCATGGGCGACACTCTGGCCAAAGCCCGGCATACTCCGTTCACAGGAACAAACAAAGACGGTGCGTGGTCTGTCTGGGATCATGCTCTATTTCCCCACATCACGGCACCGCCCAACAGCGGTGGCGCCTCCACTTCGGATGCATTATAAAGACATTAGGCTCGCCGTCATCAGAAATGGACCGGCATCATGTCTCAGCACGCTTCGGTGATGGACCACGCCATCGAACTGCCCCCGCCCTACAGCCTCGTCATGATGCGCGAGACCGGCGACGCTTTTGCACACGCTCGCGCCATTGCCGGCGAATGGGGAGCAGGGACGCTGGTCTGGGCACGACGTGAGGATCTGGCCGAGTTCGCCGTCGTGCTGGAACCGGAAATGCCGCTCGCGCGCGCACGCCTGGCCATCTATGCCGGCATGAACGCACTGGCCGATGCGCTTGCCACACATGCGCCACCGTCACGACCCATCACCTTCGACTGGCCGGGCGCGATCCGTGTAGACGGGGTCTTGGTCGGCGGCGGACAACTGAGCTGGCCGGCGGGGACGGGCGAGACCGAGACGCCGGCCTGGCTTGTCTTCTCGACGATGATCCGCACCACGATCGTGCGCGTCCACGAGCCGGGTCTGCGGCCGCTGTTCGGCGCGCTGGACGAAGTGGGTTTCGAAGCCGTCAATACCGGCGAAATCATCGCCAGCTTTTCACGTCACCTGATGGTCGGGTTGGACGAATGGCACGACATCGGCTTTGCGCCGTTGGCAAGGCGATGGCTGGACCGCGTGTCGCCCGGAGGCCACGATGGACGGATCGCCGACAACGGGGATCTGCTGGTTCTGGCCGAACCCGGCCAGACTCCGCTCACGAGGCGGAGCCTGGCGCAGGCGCTTGCGTCCTGCTCCTGGCTCGATCCTGCAACGGGAATGCCATGGCTTTGAAACTGCCGCGCACCATTCGGCTCGATCCGTCCGATACTTTCGTCTATTCGCGCGCGGCCGAGCCCGGCGAATGGGCGGTATCGGGCACATTCCTTTTCTTCGGCATCGACCCCGAAACCCTCGCCGGCAAGAAGCGCCAGGCTTTTCGAGCCGGCTTCCTTGGCATCGAGAGTTTTGGCTGGTCCACCCTCGTTGTCGTGACGGAGGTGAAGGCGGAAGAACGCGCAGCGGCCGTAGAGCGCCTGGCTGAACAGTTGGTCGAGCATTGCGGCGCTCCCGATCTTGAAACAGCGCGCCCGGCCGCCGAAGAAGAAATCGCGTTTGCGCAATCGCTCTGCGATCACCCGCCAAACACCCTGCTTGCCCTCCACCGCGCCAGCGAGCAGACTGGAATCCGGGAGGCGTTCCGTACACTTCGCCCGAAGGTGGGTCGGCTGGACATGGCAACGGCTTTCAACGTTGTCGAGATTGACGAGGAAAACGACCGGATGGAAGGGGTCGATATCCGGAGGTTGGCGGGAAGGCACACGTGAGGGATTTCTGGGTATCTTCGGGTCACCATCTCCTCGACCGGGACGAGGCAGACCGGCTTACGGTGACCGACGCGTTCCTCAAGGCTTATCTCGCTCGCCCCGAACTGCTTCCGCCGGAAGGGGCGTGTGAGGCAGAATTGCGTCTTCACCATGAGCTTCTGATGCATTATCCGCGCCGACCGGTCACTCAGGACGAGATCGCCGTGATGGGCGACCCGGATGCTCGCGAAAACTGGGCGTTCATGATCGCCTTCCGCGACCGGCTTCTTGCCACGCCCTCGCTTGAGGCCGCCTATCTGCAACTGGCGCTCGGTTCGGCAGCCGACACGCCTCCGCTGTTTGTCAACCAGCTCACGCAGGTCGTGCTGCGCAACGCGCTCCACGGTGAGACCGAGCCCGTGGTGTTGCGCGCCGCCGAGCTGTTCTATCGGCCACAGCGGGTAAGCTTCCATGAAGGAGCGCTGCTGCTTGCCGACGCGGAAACAATAGAAGTTCACGAGCAGAACCGCCACACTTCGCCGCTCTTGAGCATGCTCGGCGGGCCGGCCGTCACCGAACTCGAAATTCTGGACGAGAACAACGCTGACAGCTATTTTGACAGGAGCGATGCCTTTGACATGGTGCTCCGTCTGGGCGGCGCCAACAGCCCCGCGCGTCGCGGCCTTGCCGACGCAATTGAAGCCTGGATCCGCCATCTGGTTTCAGTGACGGTAACAGTCGAACCGGTCGAGCGGATCGAAGACGACAACTGGGCATGGTTCATCGGCCTTGACGCCGAGGCGACACGTATCGGTAATGCGCTGTGGCGAGGCGAGGACCTCGACCCCGAAACGGCGGAGCGTATCATTGCGTTGTTCCGGCTCCGCTTTTGCGACATTGGCGAGGTCAGTCCCCTAGTGGGTGCTCAACCGATCTGGCTGATCATGGCGATGACGACCGATCGAACGATCCGCATGAAGCCGCAAAATCTCATTGCCGGTCTGCCGTTGTGCGCTACGACGCCAGCGACCTAGGAGCACAGTCATGGTGCGGGAAACGGAAAAAGTAGGCGTCATCGTGGAGAGGCGAGATCTGGATAGCCCGTGGGCGGATCATTCCTGGGTGCCCGTCGCCGCGCTCGCGGGCACGCCGGCCGCGACACCATGGACGGTGCTCGAACAGACCACGAGGCTTACGCGGTATTACGCAGGGACATCCGAGATTGAATTCTTCGGAACGGATACCACGATGTACCGGGAGAACCTGCGTTCACAGCGGCCTAGCCTTTGGATCGCCCTCCGACTCACGGATGCAGCTCCGGGGATCGTGGTCCATCTGGTTACAGCAGATCCGGCTGAGGCCGAAGCTCTGACGGAAACCAACACCGACATCATCGAAGCCGTGGCGATGCCGATTGAAATACAGGAGCGCCTTGCCGCCTTCGTGGAAGCTCATCATGTCGAGCGTGCGTTCGTCAAACGCAAGCGTGATCGGACAGACCCCGAAGCCATGGCAAGTCGAGTTCATGGTGGCTCACGAAGCAGGACGACAAGGGATGAGTGACGGCAGCGAGAATAGTCTTGCCCGCTGGTCGCGCCGCAAGCTGGCGGCACGGCGGGAACAAGAACCGGCGGCCCCCGAATTGGAACAGGCATCAGGCGATGTCGCCGAGAATGACGATCCGGTGGCCTCCTGTCCTGAGCCTAACCTTCCAGAGACGAAAGCAGCGGAGCTTGAGGGTGCGGAGACGGTCGAGCCCCTCCCGCGCCTTGACGACCTGACTGCCGAAAGTGACGTTGCGGCTTTCCTGAAGAAAGGCGTTCCGATGGCGCTGAAGCATGCGGCGCTACGCAAGGTATGGTCACTCGACCCCGGAATCCGCGACTTCGTCGGCCCTTCGGAATATGCTTGGGACTTCAACAAGGCAGCCTCGATGGGGGGGTTTGGTCCGCTCGACGCAAACGAAATCGTCGTGGGCTTCCTGTCGAAAGCGGCGCGTGCCGTTGACACCCTTACGGAACCGGAGCCCGGTCCATTCCATGAACAACGTGCCGATGCCCTACCGGATGCGGTCCTTCCTGTCGAGAATCCAGAAAAATTAACGACGGAGAAATCAACCACCGACGAGCCGCCCGCGATAGAGCCATCAGCTCACGAGGCGGCAACCCATGTAAGCACAGCGGTTGAATTCAGATCTCGCACGGAGTCGCCGGACAAGGGCAGTCCTTCTGAGCTTCCCAAGGCTTCCTCCGGGCCTCGTCATGGCGGCGCGATGCCACGCTGATCCGGTATTTGCTGGGATCTCATTTGGCAACCTGTCAAGGTCGGGCTGTTGCATTCGTTCGGTATCGGGTTACTATGAGCGACCTATTCAGGCAGCACGGTCAAGGTATGATGAACCACGACTTGCTTTCAGATCAGGCCCGGGAACAGCCAGATGGAGCGGATGCTCCAATCTTCGGTGCAGGAACAGCTGTTCTCGATGATATAGATCAGGCCCGGGCGGACGAATACGCACTCCTCGCCTCATTATTGATCACCCCGCCGGACATCGGATCGCTCGCCAGGCTTTCATACTTGTCGGACAACAGCGACACACCTCTCGGCCGTGCCCACATCGTACTTGCTCAAGCGGCAGCGTCATATTCGCACGAGGCGATCCATCGCGAATATTCCGAGCTGTTCATTGGCGTGGGACGCGGAGAACTCCTTCCCTACGCATCCTATTATCTCACCGGCTTCCTCAACGAACGCCCGCTTGCGCGCCTGCGGGCGGACATGGCCCGTTTCGGTATCGAGCGCGCCGAGGGCCACCCCGAGCCCGAGGATCATCTCGCCAGCGTATGCGAAATGATGAGCGGCTTTGCCTGCAATCACTTTGCCGTCTCCCACGACGAGGAGCAGGATTTCTTCAAACGCCACGTCGAGCCGTGGGCCGGGCGTTTCTTCAGCGATCTGGAACACGCCAAGGGCGCCAAATTCTACCGATCGGTCGGCACGGTAGGTCGGCTTTTCATCGAGATCGAAAGCGAAGCCTTCGCCATGGAGGCGCGGCAAAACGCATAGATGCATGCCCGGGCTCCATGCCCGCCAAGGAGGAGGATGCCAAGATGCAAGACGAGCGACAAACGGCATTGGGCCGGCGCTACTTCCTTAAGGCATTCGGCGGCGCATCGACGACCGTCGTCGCGGCCGCGGCGCTCTGTCCCACCGACGCCCAGGCCTACGATCCGGGCGAGGAGGAGATGCGGGGCCGCTATCGCGAAACGGACCACGTCAAGGCCTACTATCGCGTCAATCGCTATCCCAAGCAGAAGTGAGGGTGCCATGCTCACGAAGCGCAAGGATCGGCAGGCAAGCCGCACGCATCTGCAAACCCTGACCGGCGGGATGGCAGCGGCCCCGTTGGACCGACGGACATTCCTCCGCCGCTCCGGGCTCGTCGCCGGCGGTCTGGCGGCACTCGGTTCCTTCCAACTCGGCACAGTCAAAAAGGCCGCCGCAATCAGCCCCCCGCAACCGGGCGTGCCAATCGAACTCAAGAAGAGCATCTGTACCCACTGTTCGGTCGGATGCACCGTAACGGCAGAGGTCCAGAACGGCGTGTGGACGGGCCAGGAACCTTCCTGGGACAGCCCCTTCAATCGCGGCTCGCATTGCGCCAAAGGCGCCAGCGTACGTGAACTGGTGCACAGCGACCGCCGTCTGAGATACCCGATGAAGCTCGTCGACGGCCGATGGGAGCGTACCAGCTGGGAGGAGGCGATCAACGGCATCGGCGACAAGCTTCTCGAGATCCGCGAGAAGTCCGGGCCGGAATCCACCTATTGGATGGGGTCGGCGAAATTCTCCAACGAAGGTACCTATCTCTTCCGCAAGCTCGCCGCTCTGTGGGGAACCAACAACCAGGATCACCAGGCACGAATCTGTCATTCGACGACGGTTGCCGGCGTAGCCAACACCTGGGGCTACGGTGCGATGACCAACTCGTACAACGACATCAGAAATTCAAAGACGATGCTCGTTCTTGGCGGAAATCCGGCCGAGGCGCATCCGGTCGCGATGCAGCATCTGCTCGAGGGCAAGGAACTCAACAACGCCAATTTCATCGTCATGGACCCGCGCTTCACGCGCACGGCCGCCCATGCGACCGAATACGTCCGCTTCAGGTCAGGCACCGACATCGCGCTGATCTGGGGCATGCTTTGGCATATTTTCGAGAATGGCTGGGAGGACAAGGAATTCATCACGCAACGCGTCTACGGGATGGATGAGGTTCGAAAGGAGGTCGCCAAGTACACTCCGGACGAGGTGGAAATGATCACCGGCGTGCCCGGCGAGCAGTTGAAGCGCGTCGCCGAGACGTTCGCGACCCAGAAGCCATCGACGATCATCTGGTGCATGGGACAGACGCACCACACTGTTGGAACCGCCAATACGAGGGCGAGCTGCATCCTCTGTCTCGCTACCGGCAACATCGGCAAGCCGGGCACCGGCGCCAATATCTTCCGCGGCCACGACAACGTTCAGGGCGCGACGGACATCGGGCTCGACGTAGTCACTCTGCCCTTCTACTACGGCCTGACGGAAGGGGCCTGGAAGCACTGGGGGCGGGTGTGGGAAATCCCCTATGAGGACCTGGTGGGCCAGTTCTCTTCCAAGGAACTGATGGAAACACCCGGCATTCCGCTGACCCGATGGTTCGATTCGGTTTCACTGCCAAAGGAAGACGTCGGGCAACCCGACGTCGTGCGGTCGATGTTCGTACAGGGCCACGCCAGCAACAGCATCACGCGCATACCCGAGTCGATCAAGGGGCTTGCCGGACTTGAACTGCTTGTCGTGGCCGATCCCCACCCCACGACCTGGGCCTCGCTCGCGGTGCAGGCGGGGCGCAAGGACAACACCTATCTCCTGCCGGTCTGCACGCAGTTCGAAACCTCGGGATCGCGGGTCGCCTCCAACCGCTCGATCCAGTGGGGCGAGCAAATCGTCCCTCCAAGCTTTGAGCAGAAGGACGATTATCAGGTCCTGTACCTGCTCTCGCAGAAGCTTGGCCTTGCCGAATGGATGTTCAAGAACATCGCAGTCGAAGGTGATCGGCCGGTACCCGAGGACGTACTGCGTGAAATGAACCGCGGCGGCTGGTCGACCGGCTATTGTGGCCAGTCGCCCGAGCGGCTCAAGGCGCATATGCGCAACCAGCACAAATTCGACCTGCTCACCCTGCGCGCGCCGAAGGACGACCCGGAGGTCGGCGGAGATTATTACGGTCTCCCTTGGCCATGCTGGGGGAAGCCGGAACTCCGTCACCCGGGAACTGCAAACCTCTACAGCACCGGCCTGAACGTCATGGACGGGGGCAGCCCATTCCGCGCCCGCTTCGGCGTGGAACGCAACGGCGAAACGCTTCTCGCCGAGGGTTCTTACACGGAAGGCTCCGAACTCACGGACGGTTATCCGGAGTTCACCATGGCCGTGCTCCAGAAACTCGGCTGGGATCGGGATCTCACCCCGGAGGAGCTAGGCATCATCCAGGCGATCGGCGATGATATGGGCGACATCGGCAAGGTGTCGTGGTCTACCGACCTGTCTGGCGGCATCCAGCGCGTGGCGCTCAGCCATGGCTGTCACCCCTACGGCAATGGCAAGGCCAGGGCACTTGCCTGGAATTTGCCGGATCCGGTGCCGATCCACCGCGAGCCGATCTACACGCCGAGGGTGGACCTTGTAGCCAAGTATCCGACCTATCCGGACGCCAAGCAGTTCCGCCTGCCCAATATCGGGTTCAGTGTGCAGAAGGCGGCTGTGGACAATGGCACCGCGAAATCGTTCCCGATTATTCTGACGACCGGACGCCTCGTCGAATACGAGGGTGGCGGCGAGGAAACCCGCTCGAACCGGTGGCTTGCCGAGTTGCAGCAGGACATGTTCGTCGAGATCAACGTCGACGATGCAGCCGAGCGCGGCATCAGTGACGGAGGTTGGGTCTGGGTCAACGGAGCGGAGAACGACGTCAAGGCAAAGGTAAAGGCCCTGGTCACCGAGCGTGTCGGCAAGGGTGTCGCCTTCATGCCATTTCACTTCGGCGGCTGGTTCCGGGGCGAGGACTTGCGAGCCAATTATCCCGAAGGGACCGACCCTTACGTTCTGGGCGAAAGCGCCAACAGTATCACCACCTACGGCTACGATCCTGTAACGGGGATGCAGGAACCGAAGGTTACGCTTTGCCAGATCGCGGCGGTGTAGCGGAGGAACGAAGATGGCACGGATGAAATTCCTTTGTGACGCCGAACGTTGTATCGAGTGCAATGCCTGCGTTACCGCCTGCAAGAACGAGCACGACGTACCGTGGGGTATCAATCGGCGGCGCGTCGTCACCATCAATGACGGCAAGCCGGGCGAACGCTCCGTCTCGATGGCCTGCATGCACTGTACGGACGCACCCTGCGCGGCAGTCTGTCCCGTTGACTGTTTTTACACCACTGCGGATGCAGTGGTGTTGCATTCCAAGGATCTGTGCATCGGCTGCGGCTACTGTTTCTACGCCTGTCCGTTCGGCGCGCCGCAGTATCCGCGCGTCGGCAATTTCGGCTCACGCGGCAAGATGGACAAATGCACTTTTTGTGCGGCAGGACCGGAGGGCGACTCGACGGAGGTCGAGTATGCGAAATATGGAGCCAACCGGCTGGCGGAAGGCAAGCTGCCACTCTGTGCGGAGATGTGCTCGACGAAATCGCTGCTCGCTGGCGACGGAGTGATCATTGCCGCGATCTACAAGGAGCGTGTGACTCAGCGAGGCTATGGCTCGGGCGCATGGGGCTGGCAGACCGCCTATCGGGAGACAGTGGACGTCTAGAGCATCCTGCAGCCGATAAAGTGATCCGATGCAGATAAGATGATCTGGAATCAAAAGATAGAGCGCCATGCATCTTTCACGCTCAGGAAGGACGCTTCAGCGCTTTGGTCGAACATCGGGATAGCCGGAAACAGGTTCCGTTTTCGGTACGATGGTCCGAAAAAATCGAGATGGCGAGTGCTGCTTGACCTGGCAGCGAAGCAAGTCGGGAGGATGGAGCAAATGCGGATCTGGAGCCTTTATCGACTGATTTCGGCGGCGGTTGCGGCATTCATACTGGCTTTCGTCCTGTCGATGGCCCCGGCCGGGGCGCAGGAGCGCCCAGCGGTCAACAACCCCGGTGCGCAAGGGGTGAGCGAACAGCAGCTTCTCGATGAGCTCGGCAAGATCCAGGGCCGGGTCTCGATACCCGACCGCAAGGCCACGACGCTGCAACAACCTCAGGGTCGGGACTATCAAACCTTCGAACGGACTGCTCTACCCTGGGTCGGTGCGTTCATCATTGTCGGCACGGTGCTCTCAATCGCGCTGTTTTATCTCATCCGGGGCCGTATTCGAACACAGGCCGGCGAATCAGGACAAAAAATTCTCCGGTTCAACGCGCTGGAACGCCTGCTCCATTGGACAACCGCAACGGCCTTCATCGTCCTTGCGATCACCGGTCTGAACTTGATCTTTGGAAAACGCCTGTTGATGCCGCTGATCGGGCCTGAGGCGTTTTCTAGCTGGTCAATTTGGGCCAAGTACGCGCATCATTTCGTATCCTGGGCCTTCATGCTCGGCGTCGTATTGATGCTGTTGACGTGGATCCGGCACAATCTCCCGGACCGCTACGACGCAAAATGGCTGAAGTCCGCCGGTGGGTTCTTCGACCGGTCGAACCGAACGCATGTACCGGCTGGACGTTTCAACACGGGGCAGAAACTCATCTTCTGGTCTGTCGTGGTGGGCGGGACTGCTTTGTCGGTCTCAGGCATCTTCATGCTGTTTCCGTTTTCCTTCACCGATGTCAACGGCATGCAGACGGCCCAATATGTTCATGCCATCGTAGGCCTCATCATGATCGCGGTGATCATTGGGCATATCTATATCGGCACGCTCGGCATGGAAGGTGCCTATCCGGCAATGGGCTCTGGCTCGGTGGACCTGAACTGGGCCAAGGAACATCACAGCGCCTGGGTGGAAGAGCAGCAAGGCAAGACCGGTGCTCGGCCACCGCCGCATACTGCCGCTGAGCCGGCGGAATAGACCTGCCGTCTTCGGGCACAAACAGCGTCTACGCATCGCGCGGCCGTCGCAGAGTTGCGGCACTGGTGCCGCAAAATACTCGGGCGGAGCGTCATGAAAAGCAGTCTCTGTATTGCTGAAAAGGCGCGGCATCCGAGGACGAAAAGCGCAACGTTCGGATGCTCGATCAGAGGGTTTGGGCGTCACCTGCGCATCTGAAAAAGCGCTCGGGGCTATCTTAGGAAGATGTCTCCTCGCCGTCCGTAGAAACACTGCCCGGTTCTCCCGACCAGTTCTTTCCGACGAGGTTGTGACCTGGATCCCCTACGCGGGCGCCGTCGGTACTGTAGACCTCCCAAGCAGGCTCTGCTGGCTGTAAGTTCAAGAAATAGTAGCCGGTACCAAAAGCGATCGCTCCCACTACGACTACTCCCGTCACGATGATCCCCATTCCGGACTCCTTCGCTTCCGTTGCCACTCGATGCAGCCTCGACCAGCGTGCCACGGCAATTCTTCTGGGCACAATTCCGGCATCTAATCGTTCTGCTCCGGGCCGACAGTCCCGGAGGGCTCCTGCACTGCGCCTGAATTCTGCTGATACCGGATGTCCAATGCTGCCAATGCAATCAAAGGTGGTGGCATGGCAACGCCGGCAACGCGCATCTCACGGGCCGTCTTCTGGCATTGCGCGATGTCGTTTGCGTCGGCGAGTTGCTGGGCCGCTTCCATGCTCAGCACGGATTCCTTGGGCGTGCTCGTCACATCCGCGGGCGGGAGCGGCGCTGCCCGGGACTCTTTCTGCGGTGCGTTCGCGACCGATCCGGCATCCGCCTTACCCTTGCCCGGCTCGGGTGCATCGGTTGCGACGCCGTCTTGTCCGGTAACCGCCTGCGCCGAATTGCTCCCGCCACCCCCCGAGGGGTCTTTGCCGGTGGCGGCCGTGCCGGCCAAACCGGCCGAGCCTTGCTGGCTCGAGGCGGGCTGCTGAGGCTTTGCCTGTTGATCAGCCGTCACGGCCGTTTTCTTCGCATCGGCAGCTTGAGGGGCCTCTGGAGGGGGAGCCTTCATGAAGCCAAGAAGTTCCTGACAGAGATTGGCCGGACCGCCTTGTGGCGGGGCAGCCGCCTCGATCGGCGAGGCAGATTGGGGAGACGCGGGCGCCGGTGGCGTCGCAGTCTGCGCCAGGCAAGTCGAAGTTGAGAGTGCGAACGCTCCCGCGAGAATGATTTCTCTCATCGCCAGCTCCTTGTCTTGTTGATCAGGCAGCGACTATGGAAATTCCTGCTTAGCATGCGGGATCATCGCTCAACTTGCAAGTTGAACGGTAACCGCCGGCGCCGACTTTATGTTCCTTCGCTGGCACTGCGAGCCCTTGCGGTAGCGTTGTCCTTGTCCGTTGCGACGGACTACAATTCAAAGGAGCCGTAGGGGAGGAAACGAACCGGATCGCCCGGTGCGATCCGGCAGGCGCCATCGGCAAGTTCGACCAGTCCGGTGGCCCAGGAAAGCCCGCTGATCCTGCCCGAACCTTCCGACCGGAAAACCTCGGCGTGGCCTTCCGGCGTCAACCGCGCCCGCAAATACTCGCGCCGGCCTGCGCGCTTGTTCTTTTCGAAGGCCGCCGGAACCGTGAAACCCACTGGCTCCTCCCATCCCTCGCCGGCCAACACGGAGAGGGCCGGGCGGCCGAATATAAGAGTGCAGACGAAGGCCGCGACCGGATTTCCCGGCAGGCCGAACACCGGAACACCCCTCCACAAACCAAGCGCCAACGGCCGGCCCGGCTTGACGGCGATACGCCAGCTTTGCATCACTCCGGCCTCCTGTAACAGCGCCGAGACGTGATCCTCGTCTCCCGCCGATGCCCCGCCGGAGGTGAAGATTACATCTGCCTCCGTTGCCCCCCGGTCAAGCCGGGCGGCCAGTGCTGCTCGGTCGTCGCCCACATGACCAAGGTCCACAGGCACATGGTTCCAGCGCCGCGCCATTGCCAGAAGCATCGGCCGATTGGCGTCATAGATGCGGCCGACCTCCAGAAGGGCTCCGCCAGAATCGGCGACGATCTCGTCACCGGTGGACAGCACACCCAAGCGCAGGGGACGGAAAACCGAGACCCTTGTTGCCCCAACAGCAGACAACAGCGCCAGATCTGGCGCGCGCAGGCGATGCCCGGCCGGCAATGCGACATCACCGGCGATCACGTCCTCGCCGGCCTTACGGGTATTCGATCGCATCTTGATCGGACCGTGGAAGGCTATGCGGTGGCCATCGCCGGCGGTATCCTCCTCCAGCACCACTGTGTCGACTCCTGCGGGCAGAATCGCCCCGGTCAGGATGCGGATCGCCATTCCCTCCGGCACGCGTCCTAAAAATGGCACACCCGCCGCCGCACGGCCTTCGATCAGCGGCAGCGTCTGGAGGCCCTCGCCGGTAGCCGCATGAGCAAAACCGTATCCATCGACGGCCGAGTTGGCGGCGGGCGGATTGGAGCGACGTGCAACTGCAGGGTGCGCCAGGACGTGGCCGAGCGCATCAGAAACATCCAGTCCCTTGATATCCACGACAGGAGAGAGGTTTGCCCGTAGCAGGTCGAGCGCAGTATCCACGGGAGTCCAATCAACGCCCGGTGGCAGGGCGAAACAATCGTTCTTCAAGCGTGGCGGCGTAAGCGGAGGAGGCGTCACGGACATCAGCAAGCCCAGTGCAAAACGACACCGACGGTGCCGGTATTTCGTGTGGTGGTACAGTCAGCCGCGTCGTAGAAGGTCATGCCGAAACTCCGTGCAAAATTGCATTGGCGCGCACCATGTCCTGCGGCGTGTTGACATTGAAGAACGGATCGAACGGCGCCGACGCAAACAGCGCAGTCGCGGTGCCATGCCGTTCGGCCCACAGCATGATCTTGCGAAGCCCACCGGAAAGTTCGGCGTGCAGGTCCTGGCGCAAACCGACAGGCCACAGACCGAAGGTGGGATGGTGGCGCAGCGATCCCGCGTCGTCCGGAGAGGCCGCCAGCGCTATTGGAACCTTCTTCCGTGCCGCCGCGTCACTGAGCCTGACCACCAGGTCGTGAGGGAGGAAAGGCGTATCGGCCGCCGCAGTCACGATCGCATCCCCGCCCTTTTCCGCCGCCCATTCGAGGCCCGCGAGAACACCCGCCAGGGGGCCAAGATAATCCGGCAGCGTATCGGCAAGAACAGGAAGCCCGTAATCTGAAAAGCGCGCTGGATCCCCATTGGCGTTGATCGCAAGCTCCGCGCATTGGGGAGCGAGCCGTGCACGTACATGACCGAGCAGCGTTACACCGCCGAGCCGCAGCAATCCCTTGTCGCCGCCACCCATACGAGTGGCACGGCCTCCAGCCAGTATGACACCCAGAATTCTAGTCAATCAGTGCGCCCTTGCGGCGGTGATGTTTCTCATCCTCAGGCACGGTTTCGAGATCAGCATCCCAGATCAGCCGCTCCTCCCCCGTTAGACAAACGAAGCGTTTACCACGCATGCGTCCAATCAATGTCAGCCCTACCTGGCGCGCAATCTCGACTCCCCAGGCCGTGAAGCCTGAGCGCGATGCGAGCACCGGAATCCCCATCATGGCAGTCTTGATAACCATTTCGGACGTAAGCCGGCCGGTGGTGTAGAGAATCTTGTCTTCAGCTCCCACTTTCTCGAAGAGCATCCAGCCGGCGATCTTGTCGACCGCGTTGTGACGACCGACATCTTCCATATAGACTAGTGGTCGGTCCTCTTTGCACAACACCGTTCCATGGATCGCGCCAGCTTTAAGATACAGGCTCGGCGTAGTGTTGATCGTGCGGGCCAGCGTGTAGAGCCACGACGTCCGCATTGGCGCAGCCGGCAAGGTCAATCCCACCAAGCCCTCCATCATGTCGCCAAACACCGTACCTACAGCACAGCCACTCGTGCGAGTCTTCTTCTTGACCTTTTCCTCGTACGTCGTGCGGCTCTCGGTGCGGACAATGACGACGTCCAGTTCCTCATCATATTCAACACCGGTAACTGTTTCTGCAGGATCTAGCATCCCCTGATTGCGCAGGAAGCCGAGCGCCAAGTATTCCGGGTAGTCACCGATCGTCATAGCTGTGACGATCTCCTGCGAGTTGAGGTAGATGGTAAGGGGCCGCTCCTCGATAACCGAAAGTTCGAGCTTTTCGCCAAGATGGTCCACGCCCGTGACAGATCGCGTCAGCCGGGGATTCTCGGTGTTCGGTCCTATGATGTAGTCAGCCGCCATTGGTCACCATCAGAAGAGGGTTGCCGTTACGGGTCTGTTAGTAAAGTGCAGTAGCAGGTCATGTCCGTCAAGATGGGTGTGATTTGGATGACATCTGTCGCTTGGCAATTCCTTGACCGTTGCTCCAAGGGAGTTCGATTGCATTCTTGACGGCATCAATACCCCGGCGCAAAACGCATGATCGCCGTGAGCTCAGTGTCAATGGCATCGTCGATCCATTCATCCAGTGGCTCCGAATTCCTGCTGCCCAAGATGCCGTTGAAGCGCATGGCCAAGCACGCATTATGGCGAACACTGTCGAGCCCTGCTTCAAAGCATTGACCTTTCTGGCCTGACGATCTGTCAGCAGGCCGCGCGGTTTCATGCACAAAGCTGCGGCCACCACAGACGAGATCATATGGCCGGTGTCAGGATCGCGGACGGGTTCTGAAACGTCCACATCTGGAGGCGAGCCGCCGGTTGAATGTTTTCGGCTTCACGCCAGTGACGTGCTTCCCGCAATTGGGATCGTTCTGAACTGGAATTTTCCAATTATGCTCCCGTTGTCGGGGCAAGAAGAGTTCCATTAGGACGTGAAGTTCACGGAGGCGCAGATCGCCTTCATTCTGCGTTAGGCGATGAGTTGCTGCCAATCACGGCTATTGCGGGCGAAACGCGAGACCTCGCGCGCGGCCACGGCGCCAACCCTTCCAAGGCAGACTTCCGCCACCATCCGGTCAAATCCAGAGCGGGTCACGCCGCCGAACGCGATTACGCGGGTGCCGCTCAGGGCGTGTAGACGACAAGAACGGTCGCGCCCGTTGTGCTCCCGGCAATGGGGTTCGTACCGGGTTCGCGCGACACATAGTCACCCGCCTGATAGGTGCGGGTCTGATCGTAGAAGGTGCCTACCACCACGAATATCTGCTCGGTCTGGTCGTGGGCGTGGCTTTCAGCATGTGCGCCTGCATCCCCCTTCATAAAAAATTTCTGTTCGCGCGCGTCCGGCCGCTAATGGAGACGCTTCAGCCAGAAACCTTCGCTGCCGCCATACTCCCAATCCTGTTGGCGGTCTCGACGGTGTGAAACGACGACACGTCGCCATCGTTCAGTGCCGCCATGAATATCTCCGTCATGAGCTTCTCCTGTCGTTACCACCAAATGAGGCCTTCGACAGGGGCTCGGGTCAACGACAGTAAAATTGCGGCCTGGCATAACACTTCGTTATGCGTCTAGGTCTTATGAATCAGGAGGCAGGCCGCAGTGAGCACATTCAGGCGCAATATTCCGTCGCTTTCCGCGCTCGTGACCCTCGAATCAGCGGCGCGACACATGAGCTTTACGGAGGCGGCAAAGGAGTTGAACGTCAAACAGCCCGCCGTGAGTCGCCAGGTCCGGACCTCGAGCGGAAGCCTCGGCTCTCCGCTCTTCGTCCGACGTCACCGCGCGCTGGACCTGACGCCGAAGGGGCAGCAGATGGCGACAGTGCTCACACAGTCGATCGAACACATCGTCGGCACATGGCAAGAGATCCAGGGCGCCATGGCAAGAAAACGGCTTCACGTTTCCGCCTACGACGCCTTTTCGACCCTCTGGCTTGCCCCGCGTCTGTCGCTTTTCCGCGCGGAGAACCCGGAGCTCAGCATCTTCGTCGATACGCAGGATCACGATCCGGACCTCAGACGTAACGACTTCGACCTCGCGCTGCGTTTCGGCGACGGACATTGGTCCGATGGTGAGGCAATCTTCCTGTTCCGCGACGAAATTGTTCCTGTCTGCAGTCCGGGATATCTCCGCGAGCTTCCGCCCATGACAACGCCCGACAGTATGAAGGCGCACAGCATCATCGACTACAGCCGGGGCGGCAGGGCGTGGCAAGGCTGGGAGGACTGGACCCAGTTTGCCTTCGGCAGGCCGATCGAAGCGCGCACCGACACCTATTACAGCTACTACATGGATGCAGTCACCGCCGCGGTGGAGGGACAAGGTGTCGTGCTAGGCTGGAAGGCGATCGTCGAAAAGTATCTCGATACCGGTGCGCTGGTCGCGATCTCGCCCGCTGTCATGACTAGCGCCTCTGCGCACTACATTGTTATAACCCAAAACCGCAGAAACATGGACGCCGTCGAGCGTTTCAAAGCTTGGATCGTTGAGGTCTGCAGGCGGTATCAACGTTAATTCGGTAGTCGAACGCCTTGAACGGAATCGAACCGAGATCGGCCATTTTCGGATTGCGTAAAAGAATCGCGATTGCGAATCTGTATCGTGCAATGATACATATTGGTTGACTTTCACCAGTATCACCATACGATACAAGCATGAAGAGCCAGACGTGATCAGGTCATTTAAGGACGCCAGAACCGAAGCCGTTGCGCGCGGCAAGGCACCAAAAAGCTTTCCTTCAAATATCGTGAGGTCGGCCGTTCGTAAATTGACGATCCTGAACAGTGCTGCCGCTCTCGACGACTTGCGTTCCCCCTCCGGGAAATCGACTTGAAGCGCTGAAGGGCGATAGAGAAGGCCAATACTCAATCCGGATCAATGATCAGTGGCGCATATGCTTCGTATGGACAGACGCCGGTATCGAAGACGTCGAAATAGTTGACTACCATTAAATGCCAATCGTGGCACAGGGAGCTTGAGATGACCCATATCCTTCCGCCGGTCCATCCGGGCGAAATCCTCCGCGAGGAGTACCTACGTCCCCTTAACATGAGCGCTGGCGCACTGGCGAAAAAGCTCAATGTTCCTCGCACCCGCATCGAACGTATAGCGGCGGAGCAAACACCGATCACGACGGATACCGCGTTGCGCCTCGCCAAATATCTCCGCACAACGCCGGAGTTTTGGATGAACATGCAGATCAGCTTCAACCTCAAGACAGAGGAAATAGCACTTCGTCGCGAACTGGAGTTGATCCCGGAAATCGATAGAGCGGCATAGCCCGCCCCTGTCTCCACGTACGGCACATTCCAGTCGATACAATATGCGATCTTCTGTAACGGGCTTTGCGCCAATCCCTTGTGCGCTTAATCCCTCGCCGAGTGCTTGCTTCTGTCCGCAGTCGGAGCTTTGCCGCTGCTCTATGGTGTCTGCTGAGGAGACCGGTTGGCCAATTTTAGAAGCGCAGTCACCCTTGTGCTGCTGATCGCATAGCGGCCTAACCCATCCATCGTCCCGGCGAAGGGACCTTGCTGCGGAGGGCTGATGGCTGTGCCCGTCCGAAAGCCTGTCTCGTCGTCTCCTCCGATCAAGCCGCCAGGGCTGGCGCTCCCTTATGAGCAATGAAGTTGGTTCTATCCCTGAGCATGCAATGCAACACCACCGCCAGCTTGCGGGCCAGCGCCACGCGGGCATTGCCGCGTGGCCGTTTTACTATGTCGAGGCCTCCCATAGGAAGACCGCCAAGGCGGTTCCAGGACGGTCATCGCGACCTGATCCTGCGCGCTCTTTTGCCGCTCCAGTCGTAATCCATCTGGTCACCTTGAAGGTGAGATTGGCCGCCTCAGCGGTGGCTTCCAGCCGCCCTCGTGTGAGCGCCAGCCCCAGGCGAGGCCAGCCGAGGCGCTGACTTCTAACCGACTCCTCCCCGCACGAGACGGCTGAAAGAACATAGCGCCTAACGCCTGCTCGGGGCCATTGGCCCATCCGCCGTAATCCCGCCACTCGGTCACGATCAGGAGAAATCGATGGCGTACGGCCGTCGAGCAGTCTCAGAGGGGTGGTCTTCCGCCGAACATGCAAGAGCGTGAAGGTTGCGCCGAAGTGCAATTCCGCAGCTTCGAAAATGAGGTCCGCAAGATCGACAATATAGGCGCCTACCGCATCATCGTTACCGAGCAGTCGTCCGACGAATACGGCGTCCTCGATTAAGGACCCGCAGACGCTTCTCAGCCAACAGGCCGGTGATCTAAAAGTTACGCGGGAAATCTTCCAGCTCATCGAAGGCGGCACATGCGGCGAAACGGTAAAGGAAGCGCCACCGGCCAGGGAGGGCGCTGCCTGCTCAGGTCGGCTCCAGCAGTTGGGGGGACGTTTTTAAGAAACCGACATGAGTTCGCGCTGAGCAACTCGCTTAGCGACCGCGCCTAACTCCTCAGTTTCCACATCGTTCCGAAGAATTCCGGTTCGGTCCACCACCTCGTGGGCGCGGGGCTGCTGCCGTCTGCGCCGGCTGGGTCTTCGTCATCGGGCAGCCAGCCCTGCCAGCCATTTCCCAGCGCATCCTGCGCCTGCTGCCCGTCGAGCCGGCTGGCCAACTGCTGGAGCAGCTGACGCTCCGAAATGCCGCTCTCCGGCGGCAGGTACGCGGCTATGTCCCTCTGGCAATCCTGAATCAGCTTTCTCATCTTTTCTGAACTCATTTCGGTGACCACTCCCTTTGAACAGCAATCCCCGCGCTCTGGCGGGGCTTGTTCTGTCCGGGACAGCCCGTTCAGGACAGAACATAATACTCCGGGCTGTCGTACTTCAATGCACAACTTGCTGGAGTAAAGTTTGGTTCCGCACCTAATTCTTAAGGATTACCGACGCTTCGAAGATGCCGGTGTCGGCTGCCGGACTGGCCCCTCAGACTACGAGCTAAGCCAGGACGAATAGCGCAACGATGGCTAGGAGGATCATGATACCAGCGACGTTGAGCGAGTGCATACGGCCTGCCTCTGTCTTTCGCAAGTGAACCTCGCCGGCGACCGTATGTTCCGCATAGAGTCCTCCACAGGGTCCGAAAATCACGGAGGGCACGGCCAAATATGCGAGTGCCCGGGTGCCGGTCGACACGGCCACTGCTAACAGGTTTGGGGACCTGATTGCCGATTGGCTCGGCATTATGAAACCCTGCTGGACGCCGAGGATGCGTTCGCGTGACGCGGGAACATTCTCGCGGCAATCTGCCGGTAAACTTGGCGCCCCACGCTGACGAGTTCTTGTCGTGGATCAGCCGGCATGCTCCGTTCTGCGCGGTCTCGTTGTGCTTTGGCATCGTCTTCCCCAGGTCGTCTTTGCACGCGGTCGATCGCAATCTGAAGGGCGATCAGACCATCCTTGCAACGACTGCAATCAATGATTAAATTGCAATCAATGATGAACGGAGGCTCCTATGGCCAGCATGACGATCCGCAATCTCGACGATAGCCTCAAGCAGCGGCTCAGGCTGCGCGCCGCCGCGCACGGGCGCTCGATGGAAGACGAGGCCCGCGACATCCTGCGCGTGGCGCTGTCGACCACTGGAAGGCAACCGGGCAATCTCGCCGCCGCCATTCGCGCCCGCATCGCGCCGACCGGCGGCGTCGCGCTTGAAACACCCCCACGCGAGGCGATCCGCGAAGCGCCGGACTTCTCCGCATGATCATCCTCGACACCAACGTGCTGTCGGAATTGCTGACGCCGGCGCCGTACGCTGCTGTCGAGGCGTGGCTCGCCGAGCAGCCGCCGACGTCGGTGTTCACCACGACCGTCACCGAAGCCGAGATCCTTTACGGATTGCGGCTTCTACCGGATGGGCGCCGCCGGCGCCACCTCGAGGGGGCCATCGTACCGATCTTTCGCGAAGATCTTGCCGGACGCATTTTGCCCTTCGACAGCGAGGCTGCAGACGTCTATGCCACGCTGGCTGTGGAGCGGCGCAAGGCCGGTCGCCCTATCAGCCAATTCGACGCACAGATTGCCGCGATCGCCCGTTCCCGCGGCGCGGCGTTGGCAACGCGCAATGTCGCGGACTTCGAAGGCACCGGCATTGCCATCATCAATCCTTGGAGCCATCAGCTCCCGTGATTTCGGGACGCCGTCCTATTTGGATTTTGGGAACACGCTCCGCGTCTCTTCGAGATTGCCCTCGGCGTCACCGTTTGGACGAACTTCCAATCAGAACACGGAATTCAAGACCGCCCTGAAACTCCGGCCATCCAGGTCGTCCGGATTGCTAGTTCACAAATTTGATCGGCAGCACGCACCTGCAGATTGTCGCCGAGCCAACAAGTACTAGCAATATGGCATTCACATGTTGCTGCTCGTCTAACGTCCAGCAGCGCGATTCCGCTTTGGCGCAACCGATCGGCCGCAAATTGAATGAATGCAAACAGAGGAAATCGCCATGTTCGATAGCCGCGAGAAAATCGCACTTTTCATAAACGGCGCCAATCTCTTTGCTGCATCCAAGGGTCTGGGCTCGATATCGATTACAGCAAACTGCTAGAGGCTTTTCGCAAACGCGGTTATGTGTTGCGTGCCTATTATTACATGCTTTCGTGCTGTTTTGGGGATTGGTGATCAGGGGTCGGGCTGAGGAGCATGGGGTGGTCTAGCGGTCGCCTTGACGAGAAATCCGGCGTCGGCGAGCACACTCGCGAAGCCCAACAGCAACATCGCTTCGGCGTCGGTATCGTAACCGCTTCCATATCCCCGCCTTGCCCGGCTCTGCGCAGCTGAATCGTATGAAACGCCGAAACCCTTATCCGCCGGTTCCTCGTTCTTCTGGGTTAGGCGCGCTCTAGGACTTCGGTCTGAGCCTCATAGGCGCAAAGGTCCTAGGCAGGTAGCAGACGGAAACCATCGACGCAAATTGGAGTTGTCACCCCCGAGCGGCCCCCTCGTCAGCCGCTCGTGTGAGTGAGTTCCTCAGCGCTGCCTTGCGTCGTCCCTTCTAGGCAGCGCTGCGGCTCCCTCGCCCGATGACAATCCCTTGCGAATGTGATGTACAGAAGGAGTTGGTTGATGCGCGACAGAGATGATTTTGGGCTGCCGGAGCAGAGAGCATCCACCGGCCTGCCCCTGAGCATCATGCTTCTATCGATGTTGACGATTGGCCTTTACCTGGTCGTCGGCGGCGCGCTCGTGCAGAACGAGAGCCGAAGTGTCGCGGTTTACATCCCTACTGTGCCGATCGCGCGGTAAGACCGCGAGAGAACCATTTTTCAAAGAGAAAGCGATATTCTCAGGTGCTTCAAACCGCGTTAGTATTGGAGTACTCAGCCGGGTGAGCCCCTGAACATGATATCGCCGAGCAAGCAAGCGCGATTCTTAGGAGCTTGCGGGCGCTTTGCGTCGGTCACCTCACCTACTGGGACGCTGTTGCTTTGCACGAGCCTGACGTCAGACGTCATTGCATGTTCCGTCAGAGGACGGCGGGGCCATAGGTGACAACCGTTGCCAGGTCCGGAATAAATCGGATCTCACAACAACAGAGCTGCAATGGGAAGCCCGCTGCAGCTCTGATCGCGACGCTTTCCATCATCCGCTCGGGCTCTCGCCCTGTTCCATTCAAGGGAACCGCTTCGAACGTCGCCTGCATATATTGTACTCTCACTCGAAGTGGAATCAAGGAACGCGCCTGATTCATCCGCGCCGGAGTTCAACTCTTCTTCCGCTCACAGATGAATCGCGCCCACGCCTTACAATCGTCGGCTCGTCGGGCCCGTCTACGCGTTGCAGCTACAATAGCCAATATCTGTATTCCTGTTGATACATTGTGTGATCTTCTGAGCACGGAACGCGAACACTCTAGCTGGTGCGTTACGCCAGATACTCGCAACGCGTTGCTGTGGGCCCACTCCTGTGGATCGCCCGTGCGACAACGACCTGGTGCTGGAGCCCTTCCGCTCGACATTCCGTTCCCGTCGAAGGACAACACACCGGCTGGCCAAAATCGATGTTCTGTGTGGCAACCAAGCAGTTGGCGGCGACGGTCGCAGCAACATCGAAGCTTGGTCGAGCGATTGATCCCGCTGCCGTCGTGCATGAGCTGGTTGTCGAGTAGCGATAGCGGATTTCCACATCCGCTCCGGAAAACGTCGAGAGGTAACCTCCAGGCGCTGCGGTGGATTGGCCGCCCATCGCCGCGCCGTAAATTGTTGCGGTCCCGGACCGGGTTCCAAGAGCCCCGAGAGTCAGCGCTTCGACGCTGCTACTCGAACCGTGCTACCATCAACTGCGGGCTCGGCGACCTGGTCAATTCGCGCGCTTTCATCGCTGCAGATCGAATCCTAAATATAAAGTCGTCTCAAAGAGTGAATTGATCCTCAGGCCACGCAGCGAACTCCTCAAGCCGCTCCAATGCCCTTTCCGCGTCCTTGCGAGTCTTTGCCCGAGCCGTATTGCACTTCCAGGAGGGTCGCAAGTTTGACTCCTGCTTTGCAGGCAATGCTTTCCCCAATGCCGCTTTTAGTAGCTTGATGGCGGCCTGATGATCGCCCTGATTAATCTCGCCGCGGACTTTGGCGGTGCATTAAAGCTTAGGGGTCACCGTACGAACTCCTCATCAGTGACGAGCTTGCCCCATTCGACGTTCTTGCCCTCCTTCATGTAGGAAATCGCGATGTGGCCCATGCCGGTCTTGTCGGTTGCCCCGTGCCAATGATTGACGCCGACCGGAATCCAGACGACATCGCCGGGGCTGATCTCCCGCTTTGCGCTGCCTTCGCTGCACCCATCCCTTGCCCGAGGTGACGATCAGCATCTGGCCAGCGGGATGCGTGTGCCAAGCGGTGCGAGCCCCCGGAGCGAAGGTTACATGACCGCCGGTGCCGTGCGTGAATTCGTTCGCCGGAAACAGCGAGTCGACCACGACATGGCCAGTGAACAACTTGGCGTCGCCTAGCGCGGATGGCGCTGATGCATTCGGTGTGATCTCGATGTTTTGCGCATGAGCTAATGCCGTCGACAGCGTGACAAGCGATGCGGCTGCGATCAGTTTCTTCATCTCGTTTCCTTTCCGAAGCTCGGCAGGCCAATGATGGTCAAACACTTCGGCAGTTCGCCGAAACCTCAAGGTTAAGCGGAGCGGTCCGTCAGTTCTGCGCTGATAGTCTGACCAGTCGGTCCTTCGAAGGTCCTTGCCCTCGTGGTGATCGATTGGTGGTGATGAGCAGGAGGTCGTCGTCGACTGGAAGCACATGCCGGACACGCTCACCTAAGCTGACGACGGGCTGGAGCGTTCGGTCTTGCCGATCGAGCACATAAAGTCCGCGCCCCTGGAGGGCCGTTACCAGGAGTTCGTTGCCGGCGAACGCTATTCCCGACGGCGCCCAGGTGTCGCCGCCCGAATGGACGAACGGCGGCTGCATACCCTCCTGGGTTTCATCGCCCGAGATGATCGGCCAGCCGTAGTTGGCGCCGGGCGCAATCAGATTGATCTCATCGAGAGCGGCCTGGCCGTGTTCGGCGACGAACAGCTCACCCTCACCGTTCCAGGCCAGTCCTTGCGGATTGCGGTGGCCATAGGAGTACACGAACGAGCCCTGAAACGGATTGTCTTCGGGAACGCCACCGGCAAGCGTCAGGCGGAGAACTTTTCCGGCGAGACTTTGGAGATCCTGCGGGCGCTCGTAATTTTCGGTCCACCCCGTCGTGACATAGAGATGGTCGTCAGGACCGATGGCGATGCGGCCACCATTGTATAGTCGATGGCCAGGAATGGCATCGACGAGCACAGCGGTTTCACGCCACGTGTTCCCGTCAAATCTGGCGGCAACGACCCTGTTGGCTGGTTCCGAGCCGGATGAATAGGAATAATAGACGAATGCCCGACCGCTATCGGCGAAGTCCGGCGCAAGCGCGATGCCGCCGCCGAAGACGCCGCAGGAACTCACCGCGTACCGCTGCATCAACCTGCGGCTACCCAGCTATGGAGGCTTTTATGCGTGGGAGTTCGAACGAGACGGAGGCGAAGTCCGGGTAAGGGTGGATGGTCAGGTGGCGTTCAACGGCGTGCCGCAGGTCGTGAGAGCTGCCCTGGACGGATACGGCCTCACCTATGTTCACGAAGACGTCGTTCGGGAGTATCTCGATGACGGACGGCTTGTGCAGGTCCTCGACGACTGGACGCCGCCGTTTCCCGGATATCATCTCTACTACCCCTCGCGCCGGCATCCGTCCCCCGCGTTCACCTTGCTGGTCGAGGCTTTGAAAGAGTGAACGCTCGGAAAAAGGACAGAAGTACTGACCCAAAGGCAACGTAGCGGCAAAAACGGCAAGGCGGTCGTCGCTGTCAACTGAGAACTCGCAGGGCCTCGAAAATGAACAGAAGGCGCGTCTGCGTGAAATCGGACTTCTTGACCAGAAGCCGTTGTTTAGACAAAGCGGCGCTTGCTGCGAAGATTTTGAATCAGGTATGGGAAGCGGCGTAGTTCCTGCAGATTTTTCCCCGGAAACTTGATAAGTGTAGCACGCAGTGCTATATGAAGAGATGTTAGAACGGACTTTCAAAACGGCGTGGTTTCCAAAGCAGCGAAGAAAGCGCGGATCTCCGACAAGGCCCTTTGCAAGGCGATTGAGCAAGTCGCACGCGGACAGGCTGATGACCTCGGTGGCGGCGTGTTCAAGAAGCGGCTCAACGACAACAGCTTCGTTCGATCGTTCTGGCGAAGGCCGGTGAGTACTGGGTGTTTGCCTATCTGTTCGCGAAGAAGGACCGCGCAAACATCGATGACGACGAGCTCCTGGTTTTCCGGAAGCTTGCCGAACTCTATCGGCGCAAGACACAGGCCGAGCTTGATGCGGAAATCGGGACCGGCGCCCTATTGGAGATT
This sequence comes from Sinorhizobium medicae, assembly GCF_007827695.1. Taxonomy (GTDB): domain Bacteria; phylum Pseudomonadota; class Alphaproteobacteria; order Rhizobiales; family Rhizobiaceae; genus Sinorhizobium; species Sinorhizobium medicae. The sequence continues at coordinate 35,772 of NZ_VITA01000027.1, forward strand.
TGCAATGGCGACTAAGCGCAAGTTCAAGAGCGATGCCTTTGAGGCGATCCATAGCGCCGTCGAAGACATGTATTCGGCAGGTACCATCGACAAGGAAACCATGAAGACCTTCGATGAGACTTGCCTTTCCATCCCGCAGGAGCTGACGCCAAGCGAGATCAAGGCGCTGCGCGAGAACAATCATGTCAGCCAACCAGTCTTCGCGAGCTACCTGAACACCAGTGCATCAACAGTGCAAAAGTGGGAAACCGGCGCGAAGCGGCCGAGCGGCCCCGCATTGAAGCTGCTCTCGATCGTCCGGAAACACGGTCTCGAGATGCTGTCCTAGAAGGACATTGCCGCGAAACGATAAGCGCTCACAGTTCCAGCCGATACATTATGCGATCTTCTCAGCACAGTGTCTGGCTGAAGGGCATGTGGCTTATACTGCAGTCGGATAAAGGTTTGTCCTCGGTGCGCCTGGCCGAGGCTCTGGGGGTGAGCCAACCCACGGCCTGGCGGATGGGACACGCGTTGCGTCCGTCGCTGTTTTCGGTTGATAAAGGCCCGATACTCTATGCGATTTCTTGGGGCACAGAAGGTAAACATCTCGAACGGCTAGTCAGCTCAGGAGATCGACCGCGGTTCGCGCCAGAGCCAGCGTTCCGAAGGCGATGGATCGCTCGTCGGGCTGATAGTCCGGGTTGTGCACCTTGTCCGACCGGCCTGGCTGGGAGGAACCGACGAGCAGCCGGAACGCCGGGACCATTTGCGCGATCAGCGCAAAGTCCTCGCCTCCCATGCTTGGTTCATAATCGAAGGCCACGTCGCCAAGCTGCGCGCTGATCGCACCCATGGTGCGCTGCAGCATGCCCGCATCGTTGAAGATAGGGGGCGTGCCGCGTCTGTAAGTAAGCTCGCAGCCCGCCCGGAAGCTCAACCCCACGCCCTCGCAAAGCCGGCGCAGGCCGGCCTCTGCCGCATCCCGGGCCTCCGGCTGCCGGCTGCGCACGGTTCCCTTCAGTTCGCACCGTTCAGGGATGATGTTGCGGGCCTCGCCGGCATGGATCGAGCCGACTGTCACCACGCAGGCGTCGAGCGCCCGCACATCCCGCGACACGATGGTCTGCAACTGCCCGATCAGCTGGGCCGCGATGACGATCGGATCGACGGCGGCGTAAGGACGGGCCGCATGCCCGCCCTTGCCATGCACGGTGATGTCGAATGAATCGACCGCGGCGTTCGCATAGCCGTGCACGATGCCGAACTGGCCGACGGGTATTTCGGGCCGGTTATGCAGGCTCAGCGCCATGTCAACGCCTTCCATCACCCCGTCGGCAATCATTTCCTTCGCGCCGCCGACGGCTTCCTCCGCCGGCTGAAAGATGAGGCGGACGTTGCCGGCCAGCCGGTCCTCCAGGCGCTTCAACACGGCGCCGACGGCAAGGACCGTCGCGGTGTGGAGATCGTGGCCGCAGGCATGCATGCGGTTCGCGATCTTGCTCGCATAGGCCAGCCCCGTCTCCTCCTGCATCGGCAGGGCGTCCATGTCCGCACGGATCAGCAGGGTCGGACCGGGCCTCTTGCCGCGGATGTGCCCGACGACACCGGTGCGACCGACGCCGGTCTGGTGCTCAATCCCGAGGCTCGCCAGGGTCTCCGCGACGAGGGCAGCCGTCCGGACCTCCTCGAAGGCGATTTCGGGATATTCGTGGATGCGCCTGCGGATATCGATGAAGCGCGCCTCGTTTTCATCGACCATAGCCGCAAGCAGCGACGCTACGTCATTGACGCCGGAATGGGAAAGCTTCTCGGCCACGGCTGACCTCCTGCCTCTCGGGTTGAGTTTGTTGATGCGATCGCGTCCTAGTCGAGCGCCTCCGGCGCGTTCAGCCATTCAGATGACAGGCCGACAGGTGTTTCGGCGCGATTTCCTTGCGGACCGGGACTTCCACGCGACAGCGCTCCATGGCGAAGGGACAACGGGGATGGAAATGACAGCCTTTGGGCGGATCGAGCGGGCTAGGAAGTTCGCCTTCCACGGCTTTGAAACGCCGTTTGCCCGTTTCGATGCGGGGAACTTCCGCCAGGAGGGCCCTCGTGTAGGGGTGGTTTGGACGTCTGAAGACATCCTCGACGGGCGCTTGCTCGACGATCCGGCCGAGATACATAATCGCCACGCGGTCGGAAATGTGCTCCACCACGCCGAGATCATGGCTGACGAAGAGGTAGGTCAGGTCCAGCCGCTCCCGCAGGTCCATGAACAGGTTGATCACCTGAGCCTGGATGGAGACGTCGAGGGCGGCGACGCTTTCGTCGCAGACGAGGAACTTCGGCTGCACGGCCAGCGCCCGCGCGATGTTGACCCGCTGGCGCTGACCGCCCGAGAACTGGTGCGGATAGCGTGTCTTCATGGACGGATCGAAGCCGGCCAGTGTCAGGTAGTTGTCCACGTAGGAGGCGCGTTCCGTCGCGGTTGCCATGCCGTGCGTCTTCGGCGCCTCCCAGATGAGCTCCTCGATAGTCATGCGCGGATTGAGGGCGGCCATCGGGTTCTGGAAGATCATCTGCGTGGCAAGGCCGGCCTCCTTCTGCTCGGCGGCAGACATTGTGTTGCGGTCCACCCCCTTCCAGAAGACGCTGCCGCCGGTCGGCGTAGCGATCCCGGCGATGACGCGGCCGAGGGTCGATTTTCCGCAGCCGCTTTCCCCGACGAGGCCGACGACCTCGCCGTTGCGAATGCTTAGGCTGACGCCATCCAGCGCATGAACCACCGGAGCGGGCTTTGCCAGCTTCAGGCCGAGCGCGATCTTCGCGGCAAGGTCCGGCCTCGCGCCAAAACGCTGCGTTATCGTCCTGGCCTCGATCAGGGGGGGGTCGACAGCCTTCATGATGCTGATACTTTCGTCACGGGATGGATGCAGCGGAAGGATCGGTCGCCCGAAGGCGCGAGCTCCGGTATGACGAGACAGCCGTCGTCCGCCCGCTCGCAGCGCCTGCGGAAACTGCAGCCCTGCGGGAGGCGGTTGAGGGCTGGCGTCATGCCGTCGATCTGGCGCAAGCGCTCGCCGCGTTGGTTCTGCGAGGGAACGGAGGCGATCAGGCCTGCGGTGTAGGGATGGCGGGGATCGTTGAGAACCTCGGAGACGGGGCCGGTCTCCACCAGCCGGCCAGCATACATGACGGCAATATCGTCGGCCAACCGCGAAACGATGGCGAGGTCATGGGTGATCCAGATCACCGCAGTCTTTGTCTCCTCGGTGAGCTTCTGGAACTCCGCGATGATCTGGCTCTGGATCGTCACGTCGAGCGCCGTCGTCGGTTCGTCGGCGATGATGAGGTCCGGCTTGTGCAGGAACGCGATGGCAATGGCCACCCGCTGGCGCATACCACCGGAAAACTGGTGGGGATAGGCTGCGAGCCGCTCCTCGGGGCTGGGAATGCCGACAAGGCCCAAGGCGTCGCGGGCGCGCTGCCGGGCGATATCCTTCGACACGCTCTCATGGGCCAGCACGGCCTCGATCATCTGCGTGCCGACCGACAGAACGGGGTTGAGCGTCACCGTGGGATCCTGGAACACCATCGCGATCCGCTTGCCGCGGAGACGGCGCATCTCCTCTTCCGAATTCCGGCTGAGATCCACGCCGTCGAAGAGGATCTCGCCCGAGGCAATGCGGCCGGGCCGCTCCAGAAGCCGGATAATCGAGAAACCGGTGACGGATTTTCCGGAGCCGGACTCGCCCACGAGGCCGAGTACGCGGCCGCGTTCAACGGAAAAGGACACATCGTTGACAGCCCGGATGCCGGACCGCCCTTTGGCCCCGCCGAACTCGGTGACCAGATTGCGTACCTGCAAGAGTGCGGTCATGATGCGTTCCTCGGATTGAGCACGTCGCGAAGGCGATCGCCGACCAGATTGATGGCGACGATTGTGACCAGGAGCGCAATGCCGGGGAAGAAGCTGATCCAGTAGAGGCCCGTCAGCAGATACTGGTACCCGGTCGAGATCAGCATGCCGAGCGAGGGTTCGGTGACGGAGGCCCCGAGACCGAGGAAGGAAAGCGTCGCCTCAAGGCCGATGGCGCGCGCCACCTGCATCGTTGCGATAACGATCACGGGGGCAAGACAGTTCGGCAGCAGATGCCGAAAGAGAATGCGCCAGCCCGGCAAGCGGAGCATGCGCGCGGCCTCGATATATTCCTTCTCGCGCTCGACGAGGGCGGTGGCGCGGACGGTGCGCGCATAGGTCGCCCATTCGGCGATGATCAGCGCGATGACGACATTGAGCACGCCCTTGCCGAGGACCGCCAGCATCATCAGCGCCATCAGGATAGTCGGGAACGACAGCTGCAAGTCGACCAGGCGCATGATCACGATTTCCGTCCGCCGTCCCATATAGGCGGCAAACAGCCCCGCCGTCGTTCCGATGATGGCGGCCGCGAAGGCAGAGAGCACGCCGACCAGCAGCGACGTGCGGAGGCCATAGAGGATGCCGGACAGGATGTCGCGGCCCTGACTGTCGGTGCCGAGGTGGTAGACGAAGCCGGTCATGGATTCCGAACCCGGCGCCAGGCGCCCGTCCATGATGTCCAGCTGCATCAGGTCGTAGGGGTTCTGCGGCGATATCCAGGGCGCAAAGAGCGCCAGGCAACAGATGACGAGGAGGGTAATGAAGCCGATCGCCGCCGCCGGCGAGGCGAAGAAATCGGCGAGGTACTTGGAAAGGCGGCCGGGTTCCGGCAGCGCTTTGTCCGTCTCTTGCATATTGTGTTCGGCCATGCGTCTAAGCCTTTGAATCCAGCCGGACCCGCGGATCCAGGATGGTGTAACAGACGTCGATGATGAAGTTCAGGACGACGAAGAGGAGGACCATCATCATCAGGTAGGCGACGATGACGGGCCGATCGAGAAGGTTGATCGAGTCGATGATCAGCTTGCCCATGCCCGGCCAGGCGAAGATGCTTTCGGTTACAACCGAAAAGGCGATGAGCGAGCCGAATTCGAGGCCAATGATCGTCACGACGGGGATCATCAGGTTCTTGAGCACGTGTACGGCGATCACCCGGCGCTCGCGCAAACCCTTCGCCCGAGCGAACTTGACATAATCCTGGGGCAGGACCTCCTGCACCCCGGCGCGCGTCAGCCGCAGGATGAGGGACGTCTTGAACAGAGCGAGGTTGAAGGCGGGCAGGAGGAGGTGCCTGATCCCCTCGCCGGTCAGAAACGACCATTGCGCGCCGAACAGCTCCAGCGTCGGGCCGCGCCCGTTGGTCGGCAACCAGCCAAGCTCGACCGAGAAGACCATGATCAGCATCAGGCCGACCCAGAATGTCGGCAGCGAAAACCCGAGGATCGAGCCGCTCATGATCAGCTTCGACGAGACTCGGTTCGGATAGAGTCCGGCGTAAAGACCGAGCGGCAGGCCAAAGACGAGCGCGATCGTCAAAGCCGAGATCGCCAGTTCGAGCGTTGCCGGCAGCCGTTCCAGGATGAGCCCCATGGCCGGGCGGCCATAGACGAAGCTGTCGCCGAAATCACCGTGCAGCAGACCTTGCAGGAACAGGAGATATTGCCGCCAGAGCGGCTGGTCGAGACCATAATGGGCGATCACACGGGCGCGCTCAGCCTGATTGGCGTCGGGGTTGATCAAGATATCAACCGGATTGCCGATCACGTTCACGCCGATGAACACGATCACCGTCATCGCGACGACGACGAACACCGCCTGTATCAACCGCCTGATTATCGATGTGACCATTTTCTTCTCCAGGGCCCCTGTTTTCACCGCATTGTCCTACCCGAAGCGGTTTCGCTCCCGAGCGGTTTTCCGCCTGCACCCCGCTTTAGCCCAATAGAATCGATCCCCTTCATGATTTTAGATCGATCCGAGCCAAAATCGTCGTGATCTAGGCGACGGAGATCGCCATCCCGTCGCGTTGCGGATCGGCGGCTCCCCTGGAGATGCCGTTTTCTATCCTGATCGCGTGGACCGCCGCGAAGGCGTAGGTCTGGGGCGAGCGGGCCACTTGATACCCTTCCGCGCGCAGTTCGTCCTCGACCGAATGGCGGATGCGGTTGCAGATGTCGATGGTGTTCGACACCCCGACGATCCGCGGCGCGACCACCGCCTCGAGGACCGGCATGCCGAAGTCGATCATGTTCATCAGGCATTGTGCGACGGCCGGGGCGATATAGCTCCCACCCGGCGCACCGATCACGATGCTGGGTTCGTCGTCCTTGAAGACGATGGTCGGCGCAGCGGAACTCGGCCTGCGCTTTCCGGGAGCGATTGAACCGGGCTTCCCCGGAACCGGATTGAAGCGGCTCATAGTGCCGTTATACATGAAGCCGAGCCCGTCCGTGATAGCACCGGACGGGCTGCCCAGCGTGTGGGTCATGGCGACGGCGTTGCCGTCCTTGTCGATAACCGAGATATGGGTCGTCTCGCGTTGCGACCGGTCGAGGCGCGAGACATTGGCTCTCTCACCGGCCTTGATCGACGCGGCCAGGGCGGCTGCATGGTCGCGAGACAGCAGCTTCTCGTAGGGCACCTCGACATAGGCGGGATCGCCCATGTGCGCGTCCTTGTCGATCGTCATCCGCTTCATGGCCTCGAACAGGATGCGGATATGCTGGGCGCTGCCGTGCTGCATCGTGCCGACGTCGAACTGTTCCATGATGTGCAGGAGTTCGAGCATCGGGAAGCCGGAACCCGGCGGAGGCGATGTGGCAATGCGGTGCCCGCGATATTCGCCCCAGACGGGTTTCACGCGCGACAGCTCGTAGCGCGCGAGATCCTGCCGGTCGATCAGGCCGCCATTGGCCTTGAAATCCTCGGCGATCTGCTCGGCGATCTCGCCATGGTAGAAGATGTCGGATCCCCCACTGTGCGCGATGCGTTCGAGCGTCTGCGCCATGTCCGTGTTGACGAGCATTTCCCCGACATTGCGAATATCGCCGTCCTCATGGAAATACACGCGCCGGCCGGTGACGGAGTAGCGCAGCTTTTCGTACGTGTTCGCGAACCCGTCGTCCGACTGGTCCTTGGTCCAGTACCAGTGCATGTGGCTGCGGATCATGAAGCCGTCGCGGGCATAGCGGATCGCTGGTGCGATGAGATCGGCCCAGTCGAACGTGCCGTAGTCCCGGAGAGCCGTCTCGTAGCCCTTGAGGGATCCGGGCGTGCAGACCGCAAGGTAGCCGATATCAGAGACATTGCCTTCCAGGACGTAGCCGAAGCCGTCCCGGCTCTGATGCTTGATAGCGCCCAGCCACATGTCCGGCGTCGCCTTCAAGGGGGCGCGAGCGTAGAATTCGAGGACCTCGTGCACGCCCTTTTTCGGCATGTGCACATGCATGGAGCCGAACCCGCCGATGCCCGCCATCTGCGGATCGACGACGCCCTGCACGAAGGCGCAGGCGAGCGCGGCGTCGATAGCGTTGCCGCCGCGCTCGAGCACATGAGCACCTGCTTCCACCGCCTCAGGCTGCGGCGCGACAATGGTTGCATTTCTCATCTTGCGCGACGGTCCTTTGATACCTTTGCGAGGAAGCTCTTGACGTGGCCCAGCACCTTGATCCGGTCGTGGGAGACCCCCGGCACGCGCTCGAAGCTCACATTCACACCCGCATCGCTGAACGATTTCGCAAGCGCCGCCAGACGCTCGGGCCGCGTCGCGCCGGCATCGTTCGCGCCCTCCATGTAATACCGCCCGCCGGGCTGGTGGGTGATTTCCCAAGTCTCCAAATCGGCGTCGCCGACAACCATCTGAACAGGGACCTTCGCAAGTTCCTGCGGCTGGAACGGACGGCCGAAACGGGCCTCCAGGTCACGTATGCCGACCCACCAGTCGCGCGTCGCATCGAGAAGCGTAACCGAGCCGGGAGCGCCGATCGACGCGGCCCAGAGCTTTTCAGGGTGAAGGATGGCGAAGCGATGGGTGAAATGCCCGCCGCCGGAGAAGCCGAACATGGCGAAGGTCGACCAGTCCTGTTCATATTTGGCAGCGACTTCCTCGACCATGGCGAGAACGACGCGGTCATAGCGGATTTCGCCTTCCTCGATGAACTTGTAGCCGGAGCGCGCACCGTCGCCGAGCACGCCGACGGGGAAGATCGGACACAGGATGGCGCAATCGTTGTAGAGGCCGAATTCGGCGAAACCGTCCCGGAAATCGATGGCCGAGGTGCGGCCAGTGCCGTGCACGGCGACCAGTAGGTCGAGTTTGCGGCCATCGGCAGCCGTCGGCGGGACGTAGAGCAGCATATGAAGGCGCGGGTCGGCCCGCGATGCGAAAATCGCCGTCTGGCCGTAGTCATAGATTGCCTTCGCCCGGGCGTTGGCATCGCCCGTTCCGAGTTCCTGCATGATTGTCTCCTGGAAAGGTCAAGGTGGGGCCGCCTCGCACGGCCCCCAGGCCCGGCGTCAGTTTGCGGGTTTTACTTCATAGGCAAGGGTGTACTTGTCGCCGCGCGGCGTGTAGGCGACCGTCTTTCGGGCGCCGAGCACGACGTTTTCGTAGTGCATGGGCAGGATCCAGAGATTATCGAAGGTCTGCTTCGACAGCTCCTGCAGCAGCGGGACGCGCTTCACCTCATCAAGTGTCGAGCTCGCGCGGGCGAGCACCTCGTCTATCTCCGGGTCCGACACAGCGCCGCCATTATAGCGCCCGGTTCCCTTCTCCTCGTCGCGCGTGGCGACCAGGGCGACCGTCGGATTTGTCGTCTCGCCGGTGTTGACGCCCCACGAGCCGAGATAAGTGCTGTACTGGCCTTCCGCATAGGCTTCCGAATACATGGCCCAGGGCATCACCTCGACCTTGGATTGGATGCCGATGCGCGTGAACATCTGCCCGACGGCCTGGAGCACCTCGGCATCCTTGACGTAGCGGCCGGAGGGGCCGTGCAGCGTCATGCTGAAGCCGTCCGGATAACCCGCCTCTGCCAGGAGTGCCTTTGCGGCGGCCGGATCATAGGCGACGCTCTCGACCTTGTCGCTATGGCCGGCATAGCCTTCGGCGACGAACTGGTCGGCGACGGTGCCGTTCTTCTGCATGACGCGGTCGACGATGGCAGGGCGATTGATCGACATCAGCAGTGCACGGCGGACGCGGATGTCCTTGAGCGGGTTCTTGCCGAGGTCCGAACCATCCGCCGCCTTGATGAAGGGCGAGGCATCGCGGCCCACATCCATGCCGAGATAGACCAGGCGTGAGGACTGGCCGTTGATGATCTGGAGGTTTTCGCTCGCCTCGACTCGCGCCATGCCGTCTGCCGGAAGGGCTTCGATAATGTCGATCTCATCCGACAGAAGCGACGCCAGCCGGGCGCCGTCGTCGGGCAGGAAGCGCAGGGTGACGTTCGACCAGTGTGACGGGCCGGCGAAATAGTTCTCGTTCCGATTCATCGTCAGGTCGCCGCCCGGCGTATAGGAGACGAAGGAATAAGCCCCGGTCCCGATCGCGCACTTGCCGCTGTCGAAATCCTGGACCGCCGCGTCCTTGCAGTCGGCGCTGATGATGCGGATGCGGCTGACCGAATTGAGAATCAGCGGATCGGGAACCTTGGTCTCGACGATGACGGTGAGCGGGTCCTTGACGCTGACATTCGCGATGTTGCGGGTGTAGGACGCAAAACCCTGGCTAGGCTTGTCGCGGGCCCGCAGCAGCGAGGCGACTACGTCGTCGGCGTCGAACTCACTTCCGTCATGAAACTTCACGCCTTCACGCAGCTTGAATTCCCAGTGCGTGTCATCGAGAGCCTTCCATTCGGTGGCAAGTTCCGGGGCGTTGGCCGACGTCCCTGTGAGATTAATGAGACTGTCCCAGATGTGCCGGGACGTCGCGTTGTTTGGCGCCGAACTGTCCTCATGCGGATCGAGGGTGGTGGGCGTCGTCGACATGCCGATCGTCAGGGGGGTCTCCTGCGCGGCGGCGAGTGCAGGAATGGCGATCGTGCCGAGCAGAGCGACGGCTGCTCGCGTCAATATATTTGCGGTCATGTTGTTAAATCCCAGTTGGAGTTCCCTGCCGGTCTGATGCCAGCCTTACGAGTGGTTCTGACCCTCTCTTGGAAAAAAGAGTAGGTTCCGAGGACGTTCGTTGTCAAACGGAAAACGATCATGTTACGGTCATCGTTACATTCCATCCCGAGCCATAATCCAGTTATTTCTCTTAAGGAAACTCCCCAGTGAACGATGAGCGAAAACAGGAGAAAATCTCCACAGTTCAATCCGTTGATGTCTGCATTGATGTGCTTCTCGACGTTGCGAAGAATCCGGACTGCAGGTTGGCCGATATCGCCAGAAACATCGGTGAAACCAAGCCAAGAATCTTACGAATGTTACGCACAATGGAACGCCGAGGATTGGTCAGGAAGAGTAGTAGCGGGACGTATCGCCTCGGAAACACCGCGATCGTGCTCGGCACGGCCGCGTCAACGCAGGTTGACCTGGTCAGAATCGCAAACCCGATCCTGGAAGAGCTAGGGCAGAAGGTAAATGAAACGACCCAGCTGAGGATCATCGACAATGGCGAGTCCCTCTGCATCGCCAAGTTCGAGCCGACTCGGGATCTTCGGGTGCATTCTATGATCGGAAGGCGCCGACCGCTTCATGCCGGCTCTTATAAGGTTCTACTCGCCTACCTGCCGCCGCAAGTTCAAGCGCAGATGATTCCCGACAAGCTCGAGCGCTTCACCGCCCGGACCATCACGACCCGCGCCAGGCTGGAGGCGGAGCTGAAACGCGTTCGCGAGGCCGGGCATTGCGTCAGCCGCGGCGAGGTCAGTGATCAGCTTGTGTCGGTATCCGTCCCGGTGCTCGCCTTCGACGGCTCGGTCATTGCTGCCGTGAACATCGCCGCTCCAGCGTTTCGGACACAGGACAGCGACATTCAGCGTTACATCGCCCTATTAAAGAACGCCGCGAGGAAAATATCCGAGGGGCTCGGTTGGTGAAATTGCGACGGCGATAATCCGTTGACGATCTTACCTTGCGATGCGACGGTCCCTTGGCATTGAGTCCTGGCGGTGCACACATGAGAATTGCGAACGACAAACTTTCACCGATCGACCCCCGACGATTGCTTCTCCTTATGCGCACCGGATAAGGAGTATCTCGGAGATTGTTAGTCTGCTCGGCCATAGTGCCGGCGGAAGTCCTGGCTAGCGCTTGGATGCGACGGCTGGGCATGCCAGTCAGCGGCGACACGATCCTGCGGCAGCTGAAGCGGGATGCTTCGCTCGCTTAGTGCGCTGCATTCCACACGATACATTATGCGATCTTCTGAGCACAGAACGGCAACATGCGCCCGTACGCTGCGCCGGAGGCTCCAGCCTCTCACAAAAACGCGCCTCCCGCGCGCATCAGATACTGATACAGAGATACTTGAGTTCCAAATAGTCCTCGATGCCGTACTTGGAACCTTCGCGACCCTGCCCAGACTGCTTGATACCGCCAAAGGGCGCCACCTCAGTGGAGATCAGGCCGGTGTTGATACCAACCATACCGTATTCCAACGCTTCGGCCACGCGGAAGATCTTGCTCAGATCCTTCGCGTAGAAGTAGGACGCCAGTCCAAATTCGGTATTGTTGGCCATCTCAACGACGTCTTCCTCCGTCTCGAACCTGAAAAGCGGCGCAACAGGCCCGAACGTTTCTTCGTGGGCGATCTTCATATCGACCGTGACCCCCGTCAGGACGGTCGGTTCAAAAAACAGGCCGCCTCGGCGATTACCGCCGAGAGCCACCTCCGCCCCCCTTGCTACAGCGTCGCTAATGTGCTCTTCGACCTTCGCGAGAGCCTTTTCCGATATCAGCGGTCCCGCATCGACCTCGGGTTCGAATCCGTCGCCCACCTTGATCTGCCGAACCTTGGCGGCGAGCTTCTCTGCAAAGGCGTCATATATTCCGGCCTGCACGAAAAGCCGATTGGCGCAGACGCAGGTCTGGCCATTGTTGCGGTACTTGGCCACCATTGCGCCTTCCACCGCCGCATCGAGATCGGCGTCATTGAAGACGATAAACGGCGCGTTGCCTCCGAGTTCCAGACCCAGCTTCATGATCTGGTCGGCGCCTTGGCGCATCAGAATTTTCCCGACGTTCGTAGAGCCCGTGAAGGTTAGCTTACGGACCTTGTCGCTTTCGCACATTTGCTTGCCGACCGCGGCGGAATCGGTCGACAGGATCACGCTGAAAACCCCTGCTGGCAGGCCGGCGCGTTCCGCGAGCGTGGCAAGCGCCAGCGCCGATAGGGGCGTCTCCGCAGCCGGCTTCGAAACGACTGCGCAGCCCGCCGCAATGGCAGGCGCCAACTTGCGCGCAAGCATCGCATTCGGAAAATTCCAGGGCGTGATCGCGGCCACGACGCCGATCGGCTGCTTGAGGATGATAATGCGCTTGTTCTGCTGATGACCCGGAATGGTGTCGCCGTAGACGCGCTTGGCCTCTTCGCCAAACCATTCGACATAAGAGGCGCCGTAAAGAATTTCGCCTCTCGCTTCCGCAAGGGGTTTGCCCATCTCCATGGTAAGGATGGTGGCTAGGTCATCAACGTTTGCAACGAGGAGGTCGTAGAGGGCGCGCAGCACCGCGGCCCGTTCCTTGCCAGTCTTTTTTCCCCATGCCTTTTGCGCTGCATGGGCCATATCGATGGCGCGCGCTGTTTCGGCGCGGCTCATGTCGGGTAATGTGGCGATGATCTCGTCGGTCGCCGGGTTCCTGACCTCGAACGTCTTGCCGCTGTCGCTCCTGCCGAGCCATTCGCTTCCGACCAGGGCTCTGTTGAGCGCGAGGCTCGAATCCTTCAGCTTAGCGAGAAGTTTTTCCGAAATGGTCATTTACAAGTGTCCTTGCGATAGAGCGCCGGCTTTTAGCCGTTTGCCGGCCTTCTCGGCATGCCGGCTGCAACTATTGGCCGAAGACGTGCGCCGACTCTGCGTCGAATTTCAGCCAGACAGCGTCGCCGCGATTGAGGCCGGAGATTGCCTCGTGGCCGAATGGGAGGCGGACCGACAGATTGTTGCCTTTGCTGGTCTTCGTCGCCACATGGACGTTGTTGCCGAGGAAGGTGATATCGCTGACCGTGACAGGCAAGCCAGACTCCGACTGCCTTTTCGACAAGAGCAGGCGCTCCGGCCTCAGCATAAGTGCTGCCTTGCTGCCGGAGGATGCGGTCCCATGAAGGGGGATGTCCGCGACGGTCATGGTCTCGCAAATCGCGATCTCGGCTCGGCCATTCCCTGCGGAGACTACGTTGCAGGGCAGGAAATCGCTGTCGCCGATAAACTCCGCAACGAAGCGGGTGGCGGGATTGGCGTAGAGTTCCGGTCCGGTGCCGATCTGATCGATCACGCCCTTCGAAAAGACGGCAATCCTGTCGGACAGCCTGAGCGCCTCCTCCTGGTCGTGCGTAACGTAGAGGATCGTTACCTCCGTCTGCTGATGAATCCGACGAATCTCGTGCTGGATCTCCTCGCGCAGCTTCTTGTCCAGCGCGGAGAGCGGCTCGTCCATCAGCAGCACAGGTGGGTCATAGGCAAGAGCGCGCGCCAAGGCGACCCGCTGCTGCTGGCCACCTGACATTTGCGCTGGCTTGCGATCCTCGAAGCCCTCGAGCCGCACGAGCTTCAGCATCTGGCGCACCTTGGCGTCGATCTCCGCCTTCGGCAGGCGGCGGACCTTCAGCGGAAACGCAATGTTCTCGCCAACCGACAAGTGCGGGAAGAGTGTGTAGCGCTGGAACACCATTCCGATATTGCGCTTATGAGAGGGCGTTGACAGCAGAGATTCCCCGTTGAGCAGGATGTCGCCGCCGGTCGGGTCCTCGAAGCCAGCGAGAATATAGAGCGTTGTGCTCTTGCCCGATCCCGACGGGCCGAGAAAGGTCAGGAATTCGCCCTGCGCCACGTCGAGATTGACGTCTTGCACAGCCGTCACGGGTCCGTATTCCTTGCGGATGCCCCGGATTTGCAGAAAGGGCTTGCTCATGATTTCAATCCTTTGCGAACGACGGCAACGAGCACCATCAAAAGCACTGTGAGGAGGATGAGGAGCGTCGAGGCGGCAGCAACGACCGGGGTCAGATCCTGTCGCAGCGTAGCCCAGACCTTGACAGGAAGCGTCTGAAGCGTCGGACTCGACATGAAGATGGCCACGACCACCTCATCCCAGGAGGTGAGAAACGAGAAGATCGCCGCCGAGAAGATGCCGTGGCTGATCGCCGGCAGCGTCACACGGACCTTGGCTTCGAGCGGCGAGGCGCCGCAAAGAACGGCGGCATCCTCGATCGATTTGTCGAAACCCTCAAGCGCATTGCCGATCGAGAGGATCGAGAACGGCAGCGCCAGCACCAGGTGGGAGATGACGAAACCGGTCAGGGTCCCGTTGAGGCCGATCTTGAGGAAGAAGGCGTAAAGCGCCACCGCGAGAACGACCACCGGCAGGATCATCGGCGTCAGGAAGAGCGCCTTCAGCCCTTCGCGAAAGGCGAACCGGCCGCGCGTCAGCCCGAAGGAGGTGGCGAGACCGAGAAGCACCGAAAGTACGGTGACGATGATCGCGATCTGGAAGCTGGTCCACGCCGATGCCAGCCAGCGCGGATCGGCGAACAGCTCCTGATACCACCGGAGCGTCCAACTCGGCGGCGGGAAGATCAGCCATTGCGACGAGCCGAAGGACAGCGCGGCGATGAAGAGGATCGGCAGCAGCAGGAAAGCGGTGGTGAGCACGGTGATACCGAAAAGGACCAGCTTCCACCAGCCGAGGCGATTTAGGTTCAGGAGCATCTTAGCGTCCTCCCATCCTATCGGTGCCGAAGAAGCGCAACTGCACCGCATAGAGGGCAAGCGTCACGACCAGGAGCACCAGGGCCGCGGCACCGCCCATGCCCCAGTTGACGAGCGACTGCACGAATTGGGCGATGAGTTCGGCGAGCATCATATTGGCCGTTCCGCCAAGCAGTGCCGGGGTGACGAAGTAGCCGAGCGACATGACGAAGACCATGAGCGCGCCGGCCGCCATACCAGGCACTGCCAAGGGCAGAAGAACCCGGACTAGTGATTGCCATCGGTTGGCGCCGCAGAGTGCTGCCGCCTGCAGGATCGCCGGATCGATTTTTTTGATGACGCCGTAGAGCGGCAGGATGATGAAGGGCAGCATAATGTAGGTCATGCCGATTGTTACGCCCGTGAGATTGTTGACGAGCGGCAGAGGCTTATCGATCAGCCCGAGCCCGATCAGCACCTTGTTGATGACGCCTGTTCGCTGCAGCAGCACCATCCATGCATAGGTGCGTGCAAGCAGGTTCGTCCACATTGACAGCAGCAG
Organism: Sinorhizobium medicae; assembly: GCF_007827695.1. Classification (GTDB taxonomy): domain Bacteria; phylum Pseudomonadota; class Alphaproteobacteria; order Rhizobiales; family Rhizobiaceae; genus Sinorhizobium; species Sinorhizobium medicae. The sequence continues at coordinate 51,076 of NZ_VITA01000027.1, forward strand.
GATAGCGAAGACGATCGAGGCGGCGCGACCCGGCATCACCGCCAGTGCCCAGGCGACGGGAAAGCCGATGAGCAGCGAAACGACGGTGACGAGGCCGGAGACCAGGAAGGTGTTCGTGAAGATCCTGAGATAGGTCGAAGAGCCCAGCAGTTCGACATAGTTGCCGAGGCCAGGCACGGGTTCGGTGACACTGCGCATCAGCAGGATGACAACTGGCACGACGAAGAACAGGACCAGCAACACGAGCGCCGGCAAGGTCAGTTCAAAGTCGGTCAGCCGCCTGACGCGCGTAGGCGCATACGCTCTGCCGCTGTCGGTTTCGGTGTGCGACACCATCGTCGTCTCTCCTCCCATAAAGGCTCCGTCTGAAACGGACCGCGCGCGCCCACCCTCAAACCGCCGGAGCAGCCGGAAGAACGCCGCAACGTCCTTCCGGTGATTTCGGGGTTACTTCGCCTGCCAGGCGTACCAGCGCTCACCGATCGCATCGCGGTTCTCGGCCCAGTAGTTCATGTCGGCGTTGACTTGGCTCGCGGTCTGCGCGTCCGGCAAGGTCTTTGCCAGGTCCGCGTCCATCAGCTCCGGCGAGTCGAGATTGATCGGCGCGTAGCCGGTCAGGTTGGCAAGCTCGGCCTGTGCTTCTGCCGATGTTGCGAGAGCGATGAACTGCATCGCCGCTTCCTTGTTTTTCGCGCCCTTGGGCACGACGAGCGAATCGGCGGCGGTGATGTTCTGCTCCCAGGAGGTCTCGATACCGACGCCGGTCTGGGCAAGAGCCGTCATGCGGCCGTTCCACAGGCTGCCGAAGGGTGCTTCGGCCGAGGCAAGAAGCTGCTGGGACTGCGCGCCGCCCGACCACCAGATGATGTCGCCCTTGATCGTGTCGAGTTTCTTGAAGGCGCGGTCGAGATCGAGGGGATAGAGCTTGTCGGCCGGCACGCCGTCGGCAAGCAGCGCCGCCTCAATCACACCCGGCGCGGACCACTTGTAGAA
>NZ_VITA01000028.1 GCF_007827695.1 Sinorhizobium medicae
GTTTTGTCGCTCGACAGATGGTCGGCAAGCGCCCTGATGCCGTTCGTCGCCGTCGCCAACGTCCTGCCGATCGACTCCAGCACGGTGCCACCGGCATTTCCATCCGCTTTCGCCTGCATAAATGCGTTCAACGGTTTTTCCTTTTCGCTATTCCGTGGAGTCCGTTGACCGGATTATCCACCTAAACAGAAGTATTCGTGACCACGCACTTGCGCTGTCATACAGCTCCTTAGAAAGAGAAGAAAGTGAATGCGGCTGCGACTAGTGTCTTCGTCCCAAAGGATTCGTCGTGGATGTGCCTATTAGACGCATTCGTCAAGCATTGAACGATGCCCGCTAGGTCCATAATGACTCCGCGAGACGGGGTAGCCAGAAAGCCAACTGGCCTGCCTCGAAGCCGCCAAAAGCGCCGTCCATGCGTCTATGAAGCTCGGCCCCGGAGTTCCTATCCACGCAATTCTGGTCTAATTGGTCCCAAATCGTCCCCGAACGAACACTGCAGGAGTGATTAAATGACAATTTTGGTAACAGGTGGTGCCGGATACATCGGGAGCCACATGGTTTGGTGCCTTCTCGACGCGCACGAAGACGTTGTTGTCCTTGATCGTCTCTCCACTGGGTTTCGCTGGGCGGTAGCGCCGGAAGCCAAATTTTATGAAGGCGATATCGGCGATTCTGAGCTTCTGAACAGGATTTTTGCTAGCCATGATATTGAAGCAATCATCCACTTTGCCGGGTCAGTCGTGGTTCCCGAGTCTGTCGCCGATCCTTTGACGTACTATGATAATAACACGGTCAAGTCACGGGCGCTGATCGCGTCAGCAGTGAAAGCCAAAATCAGCTATTTTGTTTTTTCTTCGACCGCAGCCGTCTATGGTACTCCAGACGGAAACGGTCCGGTCAATGAAGCCGCGCCTTTACGGCCGGAATCGCCGTATGGTTCGTCCAAGCTGATGACCGAGATAATGCTCAAGGACGCGGCGTTTGCTCATGACATCACATACACGGTGCTGCGCTATTTTAACGTCGCGGGCGCAGACGTTCATGGGCGCACAGGCCAATCAACCGCAGGCGCTACGCACCTAATCAAGGTCGCCTGCGAAGCAGCATTGGGGAAACGCAACGGAATTGACGTTTACGGCGCCGATTATCCCACTCCCGATGGCACTTGCATCCGTGACTTTATCCACGTCACCGACCTGGTAAACGCACATTTAAGGGCCCTGGAGCGGATGCGGGCAGGAGGCAGCTCCATTGTCGCGAACTGCGGATATGGCCGAGGCTTTTCAGTTCTGGACGTCTTGCATCAGGTGAAGCAAGCATCCGGCGTCGACTTCCCCGTAAGAATTGTCGAGAGGCGCCCGGGTGATGCTGTATCCGTCGTGGCAGATCCGATGAGGATTACCCGAGAACTTGCCTGGGAGCCTTGCCACGATGACCTTAACTTCATCGTACGAACCTCGCTGGATTGGGAGTCTCGTTTAAGCCGGAGAAATACATATTAAAACGAGCAAGAGTGCCCTTGTTGTCAAACTATGTCTTCTCCGCAGATCCACGGCAGGGAACAGTCGAAAGGCCGTCGCGAAAATGACCACAGCATTTGTCTTTGGGCTAAGCCCTTGGAAGGACTTCATTAGAAGCTGGCTTCCCGAAGAAAGGATATATTGCCAAAGGCGGACAATTTCCTGGCTGGAATTTCACGCGGTCTGGGCACCGTTGATATTAGTATCAAAGGATCCGAAAATATATGTATGGGGCTACAAGCACCCTCCCTTCATCGAAAGGTTCTCAAGGCTAAGTCGCGTTAATCTCATCCGAATAGAAGACGGATTCATTCGCTCAGTTGCTTTGGGCGCCAGCAAGGCGCCACCACTTTCTCTTTGCTTCGATTCTCCTGTCCTTTACTACGACCCCAGCTCACAGTCGACACTTGAACGCCTCATAGAGACCTACCACTTTTCGGCGGACCCAGCTCTGCTGTTGCGAGCACGAACGGGAATGAACCGCTTGGTCAGCAGCCGGTTGAGCAAGTACAACACGTCCCAAGACGTCGATGTCCACCGTATCTACGGCCCGAAAGACCGCAAGCGAATACTGGTTCTAGGTCAAGTAGAGGATGACATGTCGATCATCAAGGGCTGTTCGCGCCCGATGACTAACAACGATCTCGTCCGTCTCGCCGTTCAAGAGAACCCAGATGCACAAGTAATCTACAAGCCGCATCCGGAAGTATTGCACGGCACCAGACTCGCCCGATCGAGTCCGGAAGAGGTTAGACCAATCGCGCAGGTTCTCGATGACGACATTGCTTTGGCGGATGCCTTCGAAACAATCGATCACGTTTATACGATCACCTCACTCTCGGGATTCGAAGCGCTGATAAGAGGAATAAAGGTAACTTGCCTTGGCATGCCGTTCTATGCGGGTTGGGGACTTACTGATGATCGCCAATCCTGCTTGCGCCGCTCGGCGAAGCGTAGCGTGGAAGAGGTGTTCGCTGCAGCCTATCTACTCTATCCCAAATATTTCCATCCGCATGAGAAGAAGATGATTTCATTTGAAGAGGCGCTGGAACTTCTCCATTTCATGAAACACGCTTCGGCTACTCCCCAAATGCCCTAGATACGGTCTGCTCCGTTATGTTTGAAATCACTGGGGCGAGTTGCGTGTGATCGTCTTCGGCAGTCGATCCAAAAAGACGAGCATCCGCCAGAATCGCTAAAAACCGCGCCAGAACCGTTCATCCGTATACGCTCTTCACGATTCATTGCCTCTGGTCGCACTTGTTCAGAAAAACGAACTCGCGGCGGTCATGCGTGTCTACCCAAAATGGGCTATGTGACAACCAAGCCGCCGTCTGATATTTTTGGCAGCTTATAGTTGCTCGAAAACGCATGCATTTTTTATTCATGTTCACCATTTTTTTTGGCCGGAAACGTCCCGGCTCCCGGAGGAAATCATGGCTACAATTACGTATCATTTCCCAGCAGGACTTTACCCAAATCAATACAACCCACCGTTGAGTGGCGTCAGCGTTAACCCGTCCTTTGGCGAGCTCGTGGACATGAGCACGGCGAGTCGCTCAACCACTACCAGCACTTCGGTGCTTTATCGGCTCGACAACGGTCTCAAGATGAAGCTCGTGGGCACGGGGTTCAGTTTTGACGCGAGTGGCGATGCCGTCGGAGGAACAATCACATCGATTGAGGTTCTTCTGAACAACGGCACGGGATTGATACAAACAATTAGCGGGCTGAATATTTCGCTTGAACTTTTCCAAGACGCATCGGCCGCGTTCGATAGTTCTGGACTCGAGAGTTGGCTCGCGAGCGGCAATGATACGATCAACGGCTCCCTCGGTAATGATGAAATCTGGGGGCGCCTTGGAAACGATGTCCTCAACGGCAATGCGGGTAATGACCTTGTCACAGGCGGCGGCGGTGCAGACACCTACGATGGAGGAGCCGGTTTTGATATTCTGAACTTCCAGGACGCTTATGACTCCCCGACAGCGATAAGAGGCATCAACCTCAACGCCACGGCCGGGACCGTCGTTGATCAGTTCGGTTTTTCGGAAACCTTCCAGAATTTCGAGGAATTCAGAGGAACCCAGTTCTCGGACTCGATGATGGGGTCCTCGGTCGATGAGACGTTTTTTGGGTTTGGCGGACGCGACAATATCAATGGTGGTGCCGGCATCGACACCGTTCGATACGACCGCGATTTCCAGCGAGGCGCCACAAAGGGTGTGAGCATCGATCTCAGTACCGGTATTGCGACCGACGGCTTTGGATCCCGGGATACTCTCACCAGCATCGAGAATATCCGAGCAACTGAATTCAAGGATACAATCGTCGGCAGTTCGGCAGCCAACTTCCTCCGCACGTTCGCGGGCAATGATTCAATCAATGGCGGTGGCGGCTCAGACAACATGCGCGGCGGCATAGGAAACGATACGTATTTCGTAGACAACACCGGCGATATCGTTGACGAAGCCGCCGACTCGGGCGCGGGTACGGACACCGTTCAATCCACAGTCTCGTTCAATCTCGGCAACACCGCGGTCGCCAAAGGTGGCGTGGAGAACCTTGTGCTCCTTGGCACCGGGAACATAAACGGCACCGGCAATGCCTTGAACAACACCCTGAGTGGCAATACCGGCAACAACACTTTCAGCGGCTTTGCCGGCAACGATATAATTGACGGGGGCCTCGGCAACGACCTGATCAATGGGGGCCTCGGCAATGACAGCCTGACCGGCGGAGCCGGCTTAGACACATTTAATTTCAGTAACGCTCTGGATGCCACGAACAACGTCGACACGATCAACGGGTTCGTTGTCGCGGATGATACGATCCGATTGGAGAATGCGGTCTTTACGGGGATCGTCGGCACCGGCACGTTGACTGCGGCGCAGTTCGTAACGAATACCACGGGCCTAGCTGCTGACGCCGACGACCGAATTATTTATGATAGCGACACCGGAAGGCTGCTCTACGACAGCGATGGCGACGGAGCGGGCGGTTCTGTTCATTTCGCCACGGTCGGCACGAACCTCGGCATGACTGCGAGCGATTTCTTTGTTGTGTAGTTATTCGAGCAGGAAGGCCCTCTTCATCCTTGGCGAGGGCCCCCACCATCCTCTGGTGAAGTGATGGCATCATGTAATATTTGTGATGACGCAGACCAGTTGCGTGTGCTTCTCCCGCCGGCAGTCAATCCTTGTCAGGCGCGCGTCCGGGAAATACCGCCAGAATGAGGCGAGCCACGCAGCGGGCCACATCACCGTGAGATGACTATGCCCGTCGTCGTAACAGGCGATGACGTGATACTGCAGCGCCGCTGCACTCGCGCAATTCTCAAGAACCCTGGTGACGTTCCAAGGCGTGAAGTGCTCAAGCACGTCTGCAGAACAAACAACATCCGCTTTAGGCAAGCGATCCTGGGTTACATCAGCCTGCACGAATTCGACATTCTCAGGTCGGTCGCCAAACTTCGGAGACAAGGCCCAGTCGACGGCGAAGACCTTCTCCAGGTCCTCCGCGGTGGAAAGAGAGAAAGCCCCGTTCCCGCAACCGACCTCGACCAGCGTCTTTGGTTTTGCCTTCAGGATCGATGCCTTCTCGGCGACAAGCCAGTTGTTTACCTGGTAAGCATCGTTTTCGTCGTGCAGCTCCTGATAATATTTTGCGCGCATTTTTGTCGACCGCTCGCACGGCGTGTCTACATCGTCTAGAATGTATGTAGACGGGTCATCGACCCGCCAATCCAATTCGAAAAGTAGCTTCGCCTGCCGTGTTTCTGATTCCAGCAGTGCGTTATGCATCGCAACAGACATTTCCCCTCCCGAGCGTTTTTGATCGTTAGCCTTCAGTAGCGAAGAGTGAAGAAAACGCAAAGCAAGTGTGTTGTTGTTGGTCGTTTTGGGTAACGAAAAACGGCGCTCGAAACGGAATGATCTACAGATCAAACGAGCCTTGCGCTTTTGTGGGTTGACAATGACGGCCAGCTTCTGAATTTTCCCGGCGCTTTCAATGACAGAAAGGTCGCTTCCCTATGCGGTATGAGCAACCCGCCCTGGTCCGGAACTCGGCTGCCGAGTCCCCGGTCCTTACCGTACTGATAACGATCAGGGTCGCAGCACATTACGACATGATCGAGCGGCTTCGCTTCAGGTCGTTAGACACTCGGATGCCCGACTCTGTGACCTTCCTTGTAATTGACGAGGGCTCCAGCTTTGAGGACGCAGAACGATTGAAGGCCGCATGTGCCGAGATCGGGTTCGACTACGTTCGCCACAACACCGAGAAGGACCTGTTCTGCCTCGCAGGCGCCCGAAACATCGGCGCTTCGCTGTCCCGTTCGCAATTCATCATGTTCGAGGATGTCGACCTTTTTCCTTATCCCGGTTTCTATCAGGACATTATCGACGAGATCCACGTTCAGGGGCTCGATACGCACTCGAACCGCTTCCTTACTGTCCCCTGCCTCTATCTGAGCGAACAAGCGACCGAGGCGGCCCTTGCTGGAACGCTATCGAAGAATGAAATTCTTCACGACCACCTGACTGGCGGGCCGCTTGTTGATTTCGCCCTACCCGCCAGTTCGGCGCTCGTTATCAACCGCATGTTTTATCTGTCGATCGGCGGCTCGAACGATCAGTTCAAGGGTTGGGGGCTGGAAGATCTGGAACTCGCCTACCGGCTGACGCGTGGCACCAACAAGTTCATGTCTCCGAAGGACCATCGTTGGCTCATCGAAGGTGGATACGCCCACAACCCAACTTATCGAGGTTGGCGCGCACAGTTCCGCTTGCATGGCGAGCTTCTCGCCCGCAAATCGATCTACATCTTTCACGCCCACCACCCGAGAGACACGGCCTGGCGCAACCCGGAACTCCATCGGGCAAACAAAGCTATATTTCAGAGCAGCAATGAGTCCTTCGACGCCAAGGGCCACACATTGCCCTCTCTGCCGGATGCCAAGCGCGGCCGGTCGTTGATATTCGGGCGCGGCACCTTCGCCTATAACCCCGCTCTCCTGCCTTTGTGGGGCGATCTGGAGGTTAAGGGGTATCAAGACTTCCAGGAGCGGGACATCATCGAGCATGTCCGCGCCAACGGCATCAACCGGGTGATTTTCACAAACCCCTACGCCAATGACATGCGGCTGTCCGTTTACAACCGAGTGCGATCGGCGGGAATTCCCTTCTACGTCGTTGAGCGTGGCGCGCTTACCGACTCCATGTTCATTGACGATACCGGCTTTTGCTGTGAAAGCACGCGCTATCGCCGCGAGCACTGGCCTGCAGAACTTGACGCCGGTCGTCTGCGGCGGGTGCAGGATTACATTTCGGCCGAAACTTCCTCGGGCTCGGCTCTTGAAAAACAGGGTGAGCGCATCGGCGCACGTGCCGCGCTTCAAAAACTCGGCATCCCGCCGCAAAAGAAGGTCCTGTTTGTTCCTTTCCAATCCCGCTCGGACACGACCGTCAATCACTTCGCCGGCCCGATCGGATCATTCGATAACTTCGTTGACCTCGTTCGGGACGTGACAAAGAGGCTGCCACCCGATTGGGTGGTGGTCTTCAAAAAGCATCCGCTTTCGTCAGTTCAAGAGACCGTCCCCGGCGCCATCGACGTCGGCAACATGCACATCAAGGACCTGCTGGAACTCACGGATTACGTTCTGCTTATGAACTCCGGCGTAGGCGTCCTGTCTATCCTGTTCGACCGGCCGTGCATCTATACCGCCCAAGCCTTCTATGCTGACGACGCTCTGAACCGTGGCGCATCCAAGGCTGGCGACGTCCTGCGCCTTCTTAAAGAGGGCTTCACCGTCGACCAAGACAGCCGGCTCCGGTTCTTGTCCTACTTACTCGAAGATTTCTACAGCTTCGGCAAATTCACCGTCACCGAGAAGTCGTACACGGACAACGCTACTCTCTCGATAACAGAGAGGATCGACTACTACCGCGTAAACCTCCTTGGTGCGCGCGTCCTCGACACCGACGACCGCGAGCGGATCGTCAACCCCAATGCTCCCCTCTACGATCTTTTCCGTGAGTGGATACGGAGTAATAAGCACACAGAGCGGCAGGCTTCCCCATCTGGAGCCCCCCAAAGTGCGGATGAGGCCTCGCGCAAAGGACGGAGTGCGTTTCACGCCAAGAGGTATCAGGAGGCCGCCCTCATGTTTGACGCCGCCTGCTCGATACAGCCCAATAGAGCAACCCATTACCGCGCAGCCGCCGAGGCGCTTTTCTCAATGGGGAACAGGAACATCGCCCTTTCACGTCTCGAAAAAGCGCGCCTCCTCGCCCCCGACAACAAGTCAATCAAGCGCCGGATACGTGAGATGAAGAGGCCGCCCTTCCTTCAGTTCCTCTCGAAGCCGTTCCCCATAGCAAAGGATTAGGGTTATTATCGACTACCCAACAAGTATGACGACACGAGGCCCCGCGCCGACGAGATAATAAACGAGGAGTTTTAGCATACCTCCTCCGCGTTCAATGGAGACAGCGGGCAACGCATGCAGGTTCATGCGCCACATACCTACTTGCATTTCCCGTAGTCGCCTGCGCCCTTCTCTCCGAGATCGGCATCTGCTCGCTATCGATCGCCGCCTACCGTCATCGTGTTTTCTGCTGCCTATTCTCTATACGGGATGATAATTCGTCCTCAACTGAAGTAAGCGATCACCTTCGAAGAAGCGCTCGAACTTCTGCACTCGATGAAACGCGCGGCAGTTGCCGCCGCCTGATAGGTCACGCTCAAAGCCTATCCTCCCGTATCTCCCGCGTCGACGTCGTCAACAGCGCCAGCCCCGCAACTGCGCAGACGAGAGCGAACTCGATAACGTATCCCTTGTCCAGTCCGTAGGCGCGGTATTCCGGATAGATGCTTGCCCTGAACCACATGATGATGTGCACGAGCGGGTTATAGAGAATGTAATCGCGGAAAGGGTGCGGGAGCGAGTCCGGCAGGAAAAAGACGCCCGATACCATGAAGAGCGGGCGGTTGATGATGCCGAAGATCTGCTCGTAGAGCGGAAACCGGGCGAACATCACGATGTTGATCGTGCCCATGCCGAGGCCCAGCAGGGCGGCAGCACCCGCGGCTTCGATCATGCCGGCAATGTCCATCGGCTGGGCGACGCCGCTGAGTTCGAGGATCATCACAAGAATGAGGATCGTCACCAGGGTATCGGTCATGAGCTGCAGGATAAAGCGCGAAACGATTGCATCGAAGGGGCTGACGATCGGATAGGAGAAGAGCGCCTTATTGGCCTTCACCGTGCCGGCCATGAAGGAAGACATGCGCTGATAGAAGGCGAAGGGCAGATATCCGCTCGCAAAGAACAGCGGAAAGCTCAAGCCCAGTGCCGGCGTCCTGGCGATCGCCTGGAAGATCACCGTCATCATCGCCACATGAGCGACAGGGTCGAAGATAGCCCAGAGGTACCCGCCCGGTTTCGAGCCGAAGCGCGTCGACATTTCCCGCACGATGAGTGCCGCCGTCACCCGGAGATGTTGTTGAATTAGCTTCACGTCCCGCCTCGATCGGATTCATCGATGGATGCGGGGTGCTTGCTGCCCCTCATCCGGCCTGCCGGCCACCTTCTCCCCGCAGGCGGGGCGAAGGAGACTTGCGGCGCCCTCTGAGCTTCCATCTCACCGTTTGAGGGGAGAAGTTCATCCTCGAGTTTGGACCCGAGACAGGGGCATTCCGCTTTCGCCGCCATATTCCACAATCCGCCGTTGCTGGCAAATCTTTGGCGTCGCAGCCAGGAGCAGAAAGAAGACCGCCTCGATCCATGACGATCAAGGCGGCCAGGCGGCCCCACTGGGAGGTGAGCTCGTCTCGCTCAGCGCCCGCCCTCGAGTTCGGCGAGGAAAGCGCTCAGCTCCTTTTGCTCAACACCGACAAGATGGCCTTTTTCCGGATAGGCGCCGGAGCGGACGTCGGAAGCGAATTCGCGGAAGGCGGCGATGCGCTCCTGCTGCAGGCGGTCGTATTCGGCGGCGAAGTTGCGGTAGGTCCTGGCGTGGCGCGGATAGTGGCCGCGATTGCTTCCCAGCACGTCCTCGGCGAAGAGATATTGTCCGTCGCAGCCCGTGCCCGCTCCCATCGACAGCATCAGCATGGAGGTGCGGGCGCTGATCGCGGCGGCGATGCCGTCCGGCACCACCTCGATCTCGGCCGCAAAGGCCCCCGCCTCTTCAAGCGCCTTCGTCTGGCGCCAGACCTCGAGGGCGCTTGCGGCCGTGGTGCCGACGGCGCGAAATCCCCCGGTCCAGGTCGCCTTGGAGGGAATCAGCCCGACATGGCCGCAGACGGGAATCCCCTCCTCGCGCATTCGCCGGACGGTCGAGAGGCTGGCCGCACAATAGACGGCATCGCCGCCCGCCTTCAGCGCCTGGAACGCGGCGCGCATATAGTCTTCCGCCGTGACGTAGTCTCCATATTCGAGCCCCGGAAAGGCGAAGACGGAAGGGGCCGCCTCGCGAAAGGCGGGCCCGAGCAAGGCCGGCGGCACCGATACGAGGTCTATCCCCGCCTTCTCCGCGGCGTCCGCCTCTTCCAGCGTCACGACGCGCAGCATGGTGAGCTGGCGCCTTCCTTTCATCGACAGGAGATCGGCTACGGTGGGTCGGCGGTGTCTCATGACATGCTCCTGAATTGGAAAGGCAGAGCGCGGGCTGCGCTCAGGCGGCCAGCAGCTTTTTGAGCCTGATTTCGGGTGACGCAAGGGCCAGCGGATCCGGCTTCGCGCCTGCGGCAATCAGCATTTCGGCCAGGCGTATATCGCGGGCGACGGCATTGCCGGGGCCGATGCCGCTTGCGGCGATCAGCCGGCCTTCGCCATCGAGATGGAAGAGGATGAAGGCCCCCTCCTCCAGGTCGCGGCGGACGGTCGCGGCGGTGCCTTCGGCGAGGCCCGATATCTGCAGCGTAAGCTCATACTGATCCGACCAGAACCACGGCACGCTGGCGATATGTTCGCCCGCGCCTATCAGGTTGGCCGCGGCGAGCGCCCCCTGGTCCTGGGCATTGCGCCAGGCTTCGAGCCGCACCCGCCGTCCGCGATAATGCGAAAGCGGAAAGGAGCAGCAGTCGCCTGCGGCAAGAATGTCGGGGTCCGAGGTGCAAAGCCTCTCGTCGACGGCGATGCCGTTATCGATCATGAGGCCCGCAGCCCCGGCGAGCTCGCTGTTTGGCACTGCGCCGATGCCGACAATAACAAGATCGGCGTCAATCCTGCCGCCGCCGTCAAGCAGGAGGCTTGCGCCGCCTGCGCCTTCCTGGATGGCGGCGATGCCCGCGCCGCAGATGATCTCCACGCCTTCCTGCCGGTGCCGCTTGGCGACGACGGCGGCGATCTCCTCCGGTACGCCGCGGGAGAGAATGCGCGGCAGGCCTTCCACAAGCACGACCTCGGCGCCGAGCCTGCGGGCCGTCGCGGCAAGCTCCAGTCCGATGAAGCCGCCGCCGATGATGGCAAGCTTGAGGCCGGGCGCGAGTGCGGCGCGGATCGTCAGCGCATCGGCATGCGTCCGCAGCATGCGGATGCGTGCGGAGCTGCAAGACATGCCCGGGAACGCGCGCGGCCGGGCGCCGGTGGCAAGCAGCAGCCGGTCATAGGCGACGGATCGCCCGTCCGAAAGCGTGACGGTCTTCCGCGCACGGTCGATGGCGTCGACCGCAGTGCCGGTCAGCACCGCAATCTTCGCCTCGTGGTAGCGCTCGGGCGCCGCAATGAATTTGGGCGCTGCGGCAGCGGCCAGGCCATCCTTCGAAAGCGGCGGCCGCTCATATGGAAGGAGCGGCTCGGCGCCGATCAGGGTGATCTCTCCGTCAAAGCCTTGCTCCCTGAGCGCGAAGGCTGCCCGCGCGCCACATTCGCCGGCGCCGACGATAACGATCTGCCTCATGTTCTCCTCCGTTTTTTGCGGCCACGTTTCTTGTCTACTGGGCCCTCGCCGGGTTTGCCTTCCCTCGGTCGTCATCCTCGGGCTTGACTCAGTCGTCATTCTCGGGCTTGACCGAGGATCCATTCACAAGCGACCCAATCTCAAGACCATCTGGGGCATTGCGCGCGATCACCCTGCACACACGCATCGTCCACGTCGCCCTTGTGGTTGCACGTGGATCCTCGGGTCAAGCCCGAGGATGACGACTTGGGTGGATGACCAGAACACGAGGATGATCCAGAGGAAGAAGTTCCACGACGCTAATCACAACAGACCTAAGACAGACCGATAAAAACGCTGCCGGCCTCCACCTTGACCGGATAGGTCCTGAGGTTGACGCAGACGGGGGCGCCCCTGGCTTGGCCGGTCTTGTAGTTGAAGCGGCCGTTATGCTTCGGACATTCGATGATGTCGTCCATCACCAGGCCGTCGGCGAGATGGATCTGCTCATGCGTGCAGAGCCCGTCTGTCGCGAAATACTCGTCGTCGGGGCTGCGGTAGACGGCAAAGGTGCGTCCATCATGGTCGAAACGGATGACGTCCTCCTCGTCGATCTCGTCGGCCGCGCAGACCTCGACCCAGTTCGAGCTCATGGTTTCCTCCTTCAATGGTGATTGGTAAGCCTCGGTCCGCTTACTCGGCGGCAGAAACGAGCCGGTCGTTGTGCAGCTCTTCGCGATAGGGCCTCGCCGTCGGCGGCAATTCGCGTTTCAGGAAATAATCCTCGTTGCGCAGCTGCCGGAGGAATGCCGGGATCATCTCACGGTAGCCGTGAAGGATCGAAGGGTTCGCCGCCGGCAGGTCGTGCCTGATCATGGCGTGCAGCCTCGGCAGCGCGTGGTAGGGTACCATCGGGAACATGTGATGCTCCACATGGTAGTTCATGTTCCAGTAAACGAAGCGGCTGACCGGGTTCATATAGACGGTGCGGCTGTTCAGACGGTGGTCGGTCACGTTGTCGGCAAGCCCGCCATGCTGCAGGAGGCCGGTCATTATATGGTGCCACGCGCCGTAGAGCCGCGGCAGGCCGATAAGCATCAGCGGCAGGATAGAGCCGAGATAGAGCGAGAGCCCGATCGTCGCCAGATAGATGGCAAGCCAGATGCGGGCGACGCGGATCGCCTTCGGCTGCTCCATTTCCGGAATGAATGTCTTCTCAGCGGCGCTAATCACGCCGAAGGCGTTTCTGACCATGTCGACCACGGCATGCCAGACATCGATGATGCCGAAGATGTTGAGCACGAGGCGCAGCAGATCCGGCGGCCGCATGACCGCGATCTCGGGGTCACGGCCGACGATCACCGTATCGGTGTGATGGCGCGTGTGGCTCCAGCGCCAGGTGACGGGATTGCGCATGATCATGAAGCAGGCGATCTGGTAGACGGCGTTGTTCATCCACATCGTCTTGAAGGCCGTGCCGTGGCCGCATTCGTGCCAGCGGCTGTCGGAAGCGGAGCCGTAAAGCACGCCATAGGCGAGGAAGAACGGCACCGCCCACAGGCTGCCCCAGAAATAGATGCCAAAACCGCCGAGAAGGACCAGACTGCCGAGCCAGATCGCGGTATCGCGGATGGCAGGTCCATCCTCGCGCTTCATCAGCTCTTTCATCTGCTTGCGGGGAATTTCCGTGTGGTACCACTCGGCCGCAGCGAGGCCGCTTGCAACGGCTGCCTCGGCATCGCGGCCGAGCAGGCTGTAATCGCGCTTGGTCGGAACTGCCGTCATCCCCTGCCTCCCCTACAGTGCCGCGACTCTCGTGAGATGCGCAAGGCCGCTGCAGCCTTCGAACAGCGCCCACTCCCGATCGGCGCCTTCATTCGATGTTCCGAGGATAGTTGACTTTCGACGGTTCTCAATGCAGTCATGATATATTCTATCAAATTCTTGCAAGTGACTACGTCACCTGTGAGGGAATAGTATCACGGAGGAGGCATGACGAGACGGCCGACGATTGCGGATCTGGCCCGCGCATCAGGCGTGAGCGTTGCAACGGTCGACCGGGTGCTGAACGGCCGTCATCCCGTGCGCGAGGAAACGGCGCGCCGCGTCTACGATGCGGCAAAGGCGATCGGCTACCACGCGGTCGGCCTGCTTCGCCAACGGGTTTTCGAGGACCTGCCGCAATTTCGGCTCGGCTTTCTCCTGCAGAAGCCGGAGCAATCATTCTACAAGGCGCTCGCAAAGGAGATCGAAACCGCGGCCCTTGCGGTGACGCATGTGCGTGCCGTTCCGCAGGTGGATTTCGTCGCAAGCTCCACGCCGCAAGGGATCATCGAAAAGTTGAAGGCCATGGCGGCGCGCAATCAGGCGATCGCCCTGGTGTCGCCGGATTATCCGGCCGTGACCGCCGCGGTCGAGGACCTCAGGGATCGCGGCATTCCCGTCGTCGCACTGCTTTCCGACTTTGCCGCCGGCGTGCGCGAGGCCTATGTGGGCCTCAACAATCAGAAGGTCGGCAGAACGGCGGCATGGATGATCGCCAAGGCGGCGAAGCGGCCGGGAAAGGTCGCCGCCTTCGTCGGCAGCCACCGCTTCCACGGACACGAGCTGCGGGAGATCGGTTTTCGCTCGTATTTTCGAGAGAACGCACCGGAATTCGAAGTCCTCGACACGATGGTGAACCTCGACACGCCCGAGATCACCCATGAGGCAACGCTCGATCTTCTGCAACGCCACCCCGATGTCCTCGGTTTCTATGTCTGTGGCGGCGGCATGGAGGGTGCCATTTCGGCGATCCGGGAGGAAAGGCTCGAGGGCAAGCTGCTCGTCGTCGTCAACGAGCTGACGCCGGAATCGCGCGCGGCACTTGCCGATGAAACATTGCTTATGGCGATCTCGACGCCCGCCTCGGCATTGGCCCGGGAATCGGTGAGCCTGATGATCGGCGCGATCGACCGGGAGGCCGCGAGCGTGCCCGGCCAAACCTTCCTGCCATTCGACATCTACACGCCCGAGAACATCTGAGCGGAGAAAGACGTTTGCGAAATCGCGCTTTATGGAAAACGATAGCGAATCAAAGGCTTTCACAACCAGGAGAGTGCGATGCGGCGCGTCATACTTTGTGTACTGGGTGCTGCCGCGCTCGCGGTCACCGCAATTGCCATTCTGCCCAGCCTGATTTCCAGCGATTGGATGCGTGCCGAACTCGGCAGGCAATTGTCGTCGGCGACCGGCAGCTCGATCGCGTTCAACGGCCCCGTCAAGTTCTCCGCCTTCCCCTCTCTGGCGGTCGTGGCCGAAGATGTGACGCTCTCCGCGGAAGCTGAAGGGGTGACAGCGGAGTTTGCGCAGGTGACCGGCTCGGTCGCATTTTCCTCCCTCTGGGCGGATCGGCTGCGCATCGAGGAGATCAGTCTGGATCGGCCGGTCATAATTCTTGACGAAAAGGCGGCGGATGAAACGACGCCGGCACAAGAAGGCAGCGGAGAGGCCCGCTCGAGCGACCCGCTTCCCGATCTCGCCGCGCTGCTCGAACGAAGCGCTGTCGACTCGGTCTCGATTACCTCCGGCACGTTCATACGGCGAAGCGCAGCACGCCCCGAGGAGGTCGTTTCCGATGTCGAGCTGACGCTATCTGTTCCCGATATCGATGACACCTTCTCTCTTTCCGCGTCGGCCCGCATGGGGGAACGGAACTACGAGGCCAGCTTCACAATATCGACCTTGCGGTCCTTGCTGGGACGCCAGCCTGCGGACCTCGACCTGAGGGTCGAGGCAGACCCCGCTCCCGCGCCGGGGCTGACCAGCCTTTCGGCCAGCGGACAAGTGACCCTGAACGCGAATGGCAGCTATCAGATCCGCGGCGGTAAAGTCGAAACCGGCGAACAGGCCTTCGGGCTGAACGCGCTCTTCTTGCCCGGCAAGCGTGCGCGTTTCCTTGCCGATCTCGACGCGGACAGGCTCGACCTGACGCCGTTCGTCGATACCACGCCGGCACCGTCGCCGTCGAAAGTGCCCCCTACAGGCACGAAAACGGACGTCGGCAATCAGGCAGGCTTGCAGTTCCTGACCGGCTTCGATGCCGATGTGAGCATCAACGCGGCTGCTATCACCTTCGGCGAGATGTCCGCGTCGGATGTTTCCGTCTCGGCCGAACTCAAGGACGGAAACTTGGCAGTGGAACTCGGACAGTTGGGCATCGATGCCGGTGTCGTGACCGCGAACGTCGCTACGGACGTGCGCTCCGACGATCCTCTCTTCCGGGGCCGTCTCTCCAGCGAGGGTCTCGACATAGGCAGTCTTTCAGTCCTCGCGGATCGGTCTGTCCCGGTTTCCGGTGCCCTGACGATCGACGCCGGTTTCACCTTTCGCGGTCTTGACGCGGACTCCATCCGAAAGACGATCGATCTGACCGGGACGATCGGCCTGCGCGATGCAAGCTTCGCGCTGCCCCTTGCCGATGAAACGATGCGGGAGGTGAAGGCGAAGAAGATCTCGGCCCGGATCGAAAGCCTCCGCAAACCGGTGCGCTTGGAGGGCCGGCTGGAATGGCGCAACAAGCCGGTTGACGTGGATCTGCAAATTCCCGCTGCAGATACTCTGCTGACGGGCGATCTCGCCTCCCTTGGCATCCCGCTCAAGCTCCAAATGCAGATGCCGGACGCACGCCTGTCTCTCGATGGCAAAGCCGCCTTGCCGGGGACCTATGCCGGAAGGCTCGATTTTTCCGTTGCCGACCTCTCTGCCTTCCTTTCGGGCTTTGGGCAGAGCGGTGCGGAGAGCGTCGGCCCGCTGGCGTTCAGCGGCAACGTCGTTTCAGGCGCGCAGGGCTTCTCTTTCGACAAGGCCTCCGTTTCCGTCAACGGCATCGAAGCCAAGGGCAACGGCTCCGTGGAATTCGCGACGCCGCTGAAGATCGAGACGTCGCTAGACTTCGCGGAGCTGGATCTTGCGCGGCTCGCGGGAGCGGGCGCACCCGCGCCTCAGCCGAAAGCCAAAGCAAAAGCGAAGGCGGTTATAGGCGCCGATGTTCCGCTGGATCTTTCATCTCTCCGATCGGTCGATGCGACAATCGGGATCAATGCCGAAAAGCTCGGTTATGGCAGAGTCTTTGCCGGGCCGGTCACCACCATGCTGGTCGTCTCCGAAGGCGTCGCAAGCCTGACGCTGCCTGAAAGTCCGTTTTACGGCGGACATGTTGTCGCGAGCCTGAAGGCAGACGGCTCGCAGCCGGAGCCATCTATCGCCTTCCAGGCCTCCATCTCGCGCGCTTCGTCCGCGCCGTTGCTGACCGACATGGCGGGTTTCAGATATCTCGAGGGCGCATTGAACGCCCGGTTCGACGTGACCGGTGCGGGCGGCACGACCAAGACGCTCGCGAAATCGCTGCAGGGCACCGCGGAGGTAACCTTCGCGGATGGCGCCATTCGCGGCATCGACATCGCCGATGTCTACAACAACCTCGTGCGGCTGATGTCGTCCGGCTTCAAACAGGACGACAGCAAAGCGACCACCTTCACCGAACTTGGGGCCTCCTTTGCCATCGAGGGTGGCGTCGCGCGCACCGAGGATATCAAGCTTGTCGGCCCGCTGGTCCGCATGACCGGGAAGGGCGCGGCCGACCTCGCGCAAAGCACCCTGAACTTCCGGCTGGAACCCCGCATCGTCGCCTCGCTTCAAGGCCAGGGCGCCGAAATCTCGACAGACGGCGTCGGCGTCCCCGTCGTGGTCGAAGGCAGCTTCGCCGCACCTCGCATCTACCCGGACCTTTCGGACTTGCTGAAGAATCCCGATGCCGCACTGGCCAAGCTCAAGGATTTCGGACTGCCGATCGACAAGTTGCCGATTGGAGACCTCCTAAACGGAGACGGCGCTGGCGCAGCCGTTAGGGATTTGCTCGGCGGCACGCTGGACAAGGCGCTAAAAGACAAGGCTTTCAAACAAGAAGAACAGCAGCTCTCGATCGAGGAGATCATCGGTGGCGATCCTGCACCGAAGCCCGACGAGGCGGCTGCAGAAGTCCCCCCAAACGAGGAAGCGGCCAAAGCCGACGCACCAACCGAACAACCGGCAAACGGAACGGAAGAGCCAAGTGAGGAGGCCGATAGTCCAATGGAGGTTTTTTTCAAGCAGCTCCTGCGGTAGCGGGAGCGACCCAACCTCTCCCCGAACGCAGCGACCGCATGGTGCGTAAACCTAATCGGGGAAACGATACTTGAAACGTTCGATCTCCGCGCCGAATAGCCGTTCGACGCGTTCCCGGTCGCCGGGTTTATAATAACTGCGAATATCCGGCCTCCTTGGGTTCGCCTTCGCTCTGGTCAGGAATCGTTCATCAAAAGGCAGCCCGATTCTGTCGCATACGTTGCGTAGATCTTCTGAGAGGCGCTCCTGTCGACCTACGAAATCAACAACAACTTCGTCGTTCTTGGTGTAGAGCTGCCACGACTTCCAATTAATACGCTCTTTCTCGGCTGCACCTGCTTCGATCAAGCAGAGCATTTGCGAGAAGCTCGGCCGGGTATCGACCTTCCTGTAATGCCAATTGTAAAGAGAAACAGCCCTCTCGAACGGGTTTCGTACGAAGCAGAATTTGAAATACTGTTTCCAGGCAGAGGGATCGAAGGCCTCGATTTCGCTTGCGCTCGAATGATCCGCGAGCCTGCCTGCAAAACGCCGGCTGAGAGCGACACCGGCCAAGGAATCGACACTGTGGTTGCGGATGAGGGTTTGAGCGATCTTAAGTGGAGACAGGTGACAGAACATAGCAATCAGCGCCAGCCGATTCGCTTTGGCTCCATTCCCGAGTGCATCCTTCCAGGACCCAAGTTGCAGATCCCATGGTCCGAATTCGCGAGCAAGATAGGCAGAAACCGTGCTGCCGGCGGTTTTCGGTACGTGGATGAAAATGAACTTATGGCGATGGGATATAATCACTGCCTGGCCACTCCTTAGCCGGAAACGTCAAAACCGCCTGTCATCGAAGGCGAAGACAGCAGCAAACTGACGAGATGCCTCCCGTATCTGGATCCTATGCACGATCTCGGCTCCAGCAAGTCCCGGCGGGTGGGATCAAGGGTTTTCCGCACTGCACCTGCACTCCCGTGCGTCGGTCCCACCCAGTTCAAGTTCAATACTCGACGATCAAGCTAATTCCTAAGGACGATGCGCAATGAGGAAGCGGGCTGACCCAGGCGGATTGCCGACTGTGTCAGTGGCTCATCCACCTTGCTCGCCTGTAGGGCCTCGAGCACCAGCTAAGTGGCATCGGCTCCTGCAGTCAATTCCAAAAAGCCACCTTGAATGTTGTGGAGGCGAGCGTAAACGCCGTCCGGACGGCGCGCGAGTTCCTCGTGCGTCCCCTCCTCGACGACCAGCCCCTCGTTCATCACGACAATCTTGTCGGCATTAACGACGGTGGAAAGCCGGTGAGCGATCACAATGACGGTGCGGCCGCTCATCGCTTGATCTAGTGCCTTCTGGACAGTTGCTTCCGACTCCGTATCAAGAGCCGAGGTAGCCTCGTCCAAAAGCAGAATGGGCGCGTTGCGGACGAGCGCTCGCGCGATCGAGAGACGCTGGCGCTGGCCGCCGGATAGCGTCATACCCTGTTCGCCCACAGGTGTATCGTACCCCTGTGGCTGCGCGAGTATGAAATCATGCGCATAGGCAAGCCGGGCCGCTTCCTCTACTTGCGCGTCCGTTGCTTCGGGCCGGCCGTAGCGGATGTTATCGCGGATAGAACCTTCAAAGAGGTAAGCTTGTTGTGAGACATAGGCGAGCCCGTTGCGCAGAGACTGCTTGGTAACAGCGGCTATGTCTTGCCCGTCGATCAGGATCACACCCGATTGTGGATCGTAGAAGCGTGGAATGAGGCTGATGATCGTCGATTTGCCGGCTCCAGAAGGCCCAACGAGCGCGGTAGTCTTGCCACCTTCCGCCAGGAAACTAACTCCCTTAAGCACCTCCTCGCCATCCCCATATGAGAACCGCACGTGGCGAAACTCGACGGTCGCTTCGGTGATGGCTAGTCGACTCGCCCCGGGCAGGTCCCGTTGATGCGGAACTGTATCCAGAATTTCGTAAAGCATGCGGGCGTTGACGGCAGCGCGCTCTAGGGAGACCTGCAGGCGAGCCAAGCGGCGCACCGGGTCGTATGCCAGGAGAAGCGCCGTTACAAAGGCGAACAAGGCACCCGGGGCCACGTTGCTGTAGATGGTGCGGAAGGCCGCATAGGCAAGCACGCCCGAAATCGCCAGGCCCGCAAAGGTCTCCGTCAACGGCGCCGTCCGTTCGCTTAAGCGCGCGATGCGGTTGGCGCGGTTCTCCGCGCCCTTTATGATCCCTTCGACCTTGCGGCCCAACTCGTCCTCCATCGTGAAGGCTTTGACGATGGAAATGCCCTGGATGGTTTCCTGCATCGCGCCTAGCACGCGACTGTTGGCCTCGACCGCTTCGCGCGTCGCCAGACGCAGCCGCCTCGAAATGTACCGAAGCCCGAGGAGCAACGGAGGCGCTCCCAAGAAGGTGATGAGCGAGAGCAGCCAGTCCTTGCTTATCATCACGCCGACAAGACCGACCAGAGTCAGGACATCGCGGGCGACCGACGTAACTGTCATGTTGAGCACGTCGCGGATGCCGGAGATGTTCTGGTTAATCTTGGCGGTGAGGTGCGCGGAGCGCTTTTCCTGGAAAAAGCCAATGCTCAACGCCATCAGATGCGTATAAAGCCGGCGCTTATAGCTTGCGACAATGCTGTTGCCAATTTTCGATAAAGCCACGGCTTGCCCATAAGTCGCCAGGCCTCTCAGCACAAAGGCAGCAAATATCGAGAAGCAGACGAATAGAACGACGTCGCCGCGCTTGTTGGCGAAGGCTTCGTTGATCACAGTTTCACTGACCCACGCCGTGAAAGCCGTCGTTGCAGCCACGACCATCAGGCAGGCAATGGCAAAGGCATATCCGCGGATATGGTCGCGGCCGTTTTCGGCAATGACGCGCCTTAGGATCCCAGCGATCGTTTCGGTATCAACTTCGCGCTCTTTTCGATCCTTAACGTTCAAATAGTCCCGTCCCCGCAATCACGCATGCGTGCCCGTGTACTGGCGCCGTCCCCGGGTCTCTATAGTGCCTTGTGACCGCTTTGACCAGTCATGGGCACCTTGTTCTGGCAGAGCCCTACGGCTCAGCCTCCCAGCCGCCTCCCTTCTGCAACTTCACAGGCTTTCAGTGCTAACGAGGTCGGAAGCCACCCGCTCTGCCATGACTTCCTTTTCAATGTTTTCCGTGCGGGCGAGGCTTCGGCTTCGTGTGAGCGAGACTTCGAAGGCCCTTCCGCAATTTCTTGATGTCAGACTGAAATTTGTGCACTTATACAGGAGCCGTTATCCTGAACCTGATCGAAAGCACGAGAATTTGTTCGAGGGGATGAAGTCCGCCATACATTGGCGGTTCGCTAAAAAACTGAGGAATTCGAATCCTGACAGGGCTGCAAGGCACTTGGTGCTGGCAGCTACAGGACGCGGGGCAGACGTTTCCAGAGCGAGGCGCGCTGTAGGATTTCTCGTGGCAGACAAAAGGTACTCGGACGCCCGCACGATTTGCCGGGAGCATATATCGACAGGCGATCCATCCGGCTTTTGGCGGCATTACGAGAGCTTCGTTGACGAGCTCGCAAGCTCCTGCCGACAGCAAGAAGTGTCTGGCTCGAAAATCAAGATTGCTCTGTTCAACGATACAGACTTCAGGGTCAATATCGGATGCAGGCTGACCAGCCAGGGTCTCAAGCAACAAATTCTAGATGCGTTCCCCGCGGCTGAGATTACGTCCATCGGTTTCAACTTCGCAGCCTTCAGAAAGGAGTTCCCGAAGTCCACATCCGCGGGAGGATATGAACTCTCGGACATTGAGACCCGACTTTCCACTGCATATGGCGAAGACGCTGTTGACCATATAACGGCCGCCGATTTCGTGATCCTTCAGCCAGAGGGATCGTTGGACCACAGGACAACGGCAGAAGGGCTTGCAACCTTCTTCACGCCTATTCTTACCGCCAGGAAGCTAGGGAAGCCATTTGCTGTATTGAACGGAACGATACCTATCTACGAAGGCGAACGATCGGACTATCTCAAAGGGCTCTTTCGCGAACTCGGCCATGTGGCCGCACGCGACGAAATCTCGGCGGAGTATTACGGGATCGAATTTCTGGCGGATGCTGCATTTCTTCGGATATCGCCGGCGCCCGTCGCGGATCGCGATGGTTGCCTGATAACCACCGGCGCCAGAAACAATGCCGAAGAAGACGTCGAAATTCTAAAAGCTGCACTGAAGGCTTGCGAGGCGTGGAAGCTTCGGCCTGTTGTTCTTACGCACGCAGTTGAACGATTCTCTCCATATGAGGCAGAGATCATCGACCGTGGCGGCATCTTTGCTGAGACAGCAAGCATTGAACGTGCTGCCGAGACAATTTCAACTTGCCGACTTCACATTGGTGGCCGATATCATATGGCGATCTTCAGTCTCCTCTGTAACGTTCCTTCTCTCCTGTTCGATGTTAAGACCCACAAGAATCAATGGCTTGAACGATACTCTCCTCTGATAACGCTTGTGCATCCGCACACGGACCTCGATGCCGCGGCAGCCGCGGTGCTGAGCGGTGGCGTATCGCAGGGACATCCGGCATCAACGGGCGCGGAGAAATACGGTCTTTTCCTGAAACGCGCTATGGCTGAGCAGCCGCTATAGGCGGTCCCCCGTTCGACCAGGCGCTACTACGGCGAGCGGTCAATCACAGCGGCGCGCGCGTTCCGAACTATCGCCATTGGCGGTAATGCGAGGCAGATAGCGGCCTAACCGCAATCGGCGAGATCGTGGTCGTCCGCCCCTCCACCGCCCAGTTCAGAATTGCATTTGCCTCGGCATGCATCTTTGCTCTGATCTCGGCCCGTTCCACTTCACTGCAGACGAATTGCAGCGGTATACGTTCAAATGCGCTGAGTACGCCCTGCTTGAGGTCCGCATCGGGATCGTCCCTGAGCCGTTGTGTTGCAAGGACTTTCACCAGAAACTCAAGGGTCGCGACCCGCAATCCGTCATCTTCGAAATGCAAACTTCCGCCCCCCGGTGACTACACCTTGACCGGAGATTAACAGCGGCGCTTGTCAGTGGCAATTCGGATTTACAATATACGAAGTATAAGATTGAACGCGGCGCAATATTCTTGGACGGAGAACTGTCTCACGTGTGGACGAGTACCGGCCGCCGCCCGCTCAGCGACTCGCAGCCTGGACGCTCTCTCGCATCATGCTCAACACGGGTCGGAAGAGTGCTGAGAGACTTTCCGCACCTTTCGCCGACAGGTGATCTCCGTCCTTATAAAGAACGGTGCCTTTTCGCATAACATGACACCTGGAGGCGTCGCAGATTTCGCTCATCGGATCGACAACCAAGGCTCCGCTCAACTTGGCCGCATCCGCCAAGACCCGCCGGGCCAAGGCTTGGCGCCTGTTGGTGTATTCAACAGAAGGAGCTATATCGAGCGAGCGTCCAGACGCGGCCGCTCGTGCGAGGGCCTCGGGAACGTCGAATCCCATCTCCGGTACATCCATCACCAGAATCGCCTTCGATCCCTGCCCAGCGAGCTTGGTCAAAGTCGCATCAAGTCCCTTCCTGACCGGAATCGACCAATCGGTCCGGGAGGGTGCGACGCCAGGGTCAAAGAAGATGCCCTGACCCGGAAGCTCTTCTCGGTGGACGTACTTGGGCCAATAGCCCACCATGAAAACAAAGGCGAACTTTCTCTTCTCGATTAGCGACATCACTGCGGAATTGTGATCGACGCATCTCTTGACCGCCCCCGGAGGAGCGAAATCCGTATCTGGCAAGGGCGGGCACGATCCACGCCCAACGAACATGCCCGATATACCCAATTGGCGAGCGGCAAGATCTATCGCAGGAGCGATCGCAGCGGCATGAGAATCTCCCCACACGAGAAACCGCGGCTCGCCTGCAGTCTCGACTCCGACCCGACAGATCTCCCCTCTCCTTATCTGAACCGGGGTCAGACCTTCTCCATTTGAATCAGTGAAACACCGTTTAGAGGAGAAGGGGCTCTCATCATAGGTGGCTTGGTAAAGCGTTCGGGCCTTTTCGGGCAACCTTTGGGGAATGCCTTCCAAATCATTGACAATGAAACCGAAGGCGACCGCAAAAGAAATAGCAGCGCTACTCACGCCGACGATCGCGACACGCGAGGATGCCAGCACGCCATACCGCGCGGGCTGCTCGACGAACCTCCATGAAATGAAGGCGAGCGCGAAGGACATTGCCACGGCGGTCAGCGCCCATCCGGTTGTCAGTTCGTGACCAAGGCCATAGCGCAAGTACACGATTATGGGCCAATGCCAGAGGTAGAGAGAGTATGAGATGCGTCCGATGAAGACCGAAACGGGATTACCCAGTAAGCGCCCTATCGCTCCGCCTCGACAGTGTGCGTGGATCACAAGGGCCGTACCGAGGCAGGGCACTGCGGCATAAATACCGGGAAAGGGCGTATCAGGAGAATAGAGGAAAACGGCCAGGAGAACTGCCAGAAGTCCGAGTGCCGCCAATGCCTGTGAGCCGCGGTGCCCATAATCCGAGATCGGCGCAATGGCAACAAGGACTCCGATCAGCAACTCCCAAACGCGAAAATGCAGCAAGTAGAATGCTTTTTCCGGCGAGTGCACAATCCCCCAAGTGCTTGCCCCGAAGGACAAGAGCGCAACCGCCAACACGATTGCGCGAATGTGCCCACGTGCAAATTTGAAGGCTAGAAAAACCGCGACGGGAAAAATCAGGTAAAACTGCTCTTCCACAGACAGAGACCAGGTATGAAGCAATGGCTTCATCTCTGAGGAGAGATCGAAATAACCGCTCTCGCTTCGGAACAGAATGTTCGATATAAATAAGGCAGCGGCTTGTACGCTATCGCCGAAATACCGAAACTCCTGCGGCATGAGCAAAAACCATGCCGCAACGGCCGAAACGGCGATCATCGAGAACAATGCCGGGAAGATGCGCCTCATCCGCCGAAGGTAGAACGACGCAAAGCTGAAGCTGCCACGCTCGAGGTCGGTGAGGATGATCCTCGCCATGAAAAACCCGGACAAGACAAAAAAGACGTCGACCCCGACGAACCCGCCTGAGAACGAACTGAAGCCTGCGTGAAAGAGGAGCACAGGCAAGATCGCCACAGCTCGCAAACCGTCCAGGTCCGGGCGATAGTCGAAGTCTCGGTGAATCACTGCCAAACGCGTTCCCATTTCCGTGATGGACTGCCAAAGCCAAAGCGGCGTTTTAAGTCCACCTTAGATCTTACGGTGTGCTCTCCTCGGAGGCGGGCTCGTCAACCATCTCCGGGCGGCACCATTTGACTTAGGCCACGCCGGCACGCAGAAGATCGTGGACGTGCAAGATGCCCGACGGCCGGCCAACGTCATCGACCAGAAACAGCACCGTGATCTTTTGCGATTGCATCATTTCCATGGCTGCACTGGCCAGCATTCCAGGCGTAATCACGCGAGGCATGTGCGACATCACGGTCTCGACGGTGAGGAGCAAAAGATTTTGTGACATGTGGCGCCGCAAATCGCCGTCGGTAATGACACCGACAAGCTCACCGTCGCCACCAACGACGCCGACGACCCCGAAACCCTTGCAGGACATCTGAATGACTGCTTCGCTCATCGGACTGCCGATCGGCAAAAGTGGCACAGCCTCACCCGAATGGGCCAGTTCATGGGCGAGCAGCAACTGCGAACCGAGCTTGCCGCCCGGATGAAACGTCTTGAAGTCCTCGGCCGAAAACCCCCTCCGCTCAAGCAAGGCTATTGCAAAAGCATCCCCCACCGCCAACTGCAGTATTGCAGACGTGGTCGGAGCTAGACCATGTGGGCATGCCTCCGGCACTTTCGGCAGAATCACTGGGATCGTGGAGTTGCGAGCGATTGTGCTGTCGGCATTCGACGTGACGGAAATGACCGGGACATTGAAGCGCTTGGCGTAAGTGAGCACGTTCCCGAGTTCGACCGTCTCACCGGACCATGAAAGGAGGATGAGCAAATCCTCGGCGGTGATCATGCCGAGATCGCCGTGACTTGCTTCCGTCGGATGTACGAAATAGGCGGACGTACCGGTAGAAGCTAGCGTCGCGGCGATCTTGCGTCCGATGTGCCCGCTCTTGCCAACACCCGCGACAACGACCCGGCCACGCTTGGAGGCGACGAGTTCGACTGCATCGACAAAACTGCCGCGCAAGACCGCATCATCCTCTAGACAGGCAGCCAGCGCATTGATTCCGTGGGCGGCAGTGGCGATCGTACGACTGATCGACACCAGTATTGGGTCATTTACAACCACGTTCATTTGTTGACTGTCCGAAATTGTCGACGACCGCTTTAAAGGCGTCGCTTACCGTTGAAGTCTTCGAAATCAAATCAAGATGGCTAAATTGTGCGATTTGCGAGTATTTCACACTTTCTGAAGCGTGATCGACAGAAGAATTGAGAAAATTGCAATACCGGCTCCCCTTCCAATCGAAGACCGACGGCGAATGGACACGTAGCCTGTCTTGTGCGAGACAAAAGATGTAAGTCCCTTAAGTGACTCTCGCCTGGCTAGCTGTTCAATGGAATTTCGCGATGACGATTGAACCTGAAGCGCTTGAAAAACTGCGAGAAAAGCACCGCCGCTGGCTCTCACGACTCGGCATTGTCGACAAGCCGTGGCTGATTCTCGGTTCCGCGCCGTCCCCCACGATTCCGCCGGACCTGATTGGACATTGCGCACGCGTTGACGTCAATAACGCTGGCAAGACGGCCAATGCACTGGGTCTCCCACCCGCCGATTTGACGTTTCGAAAGCGCAAGAAATCGTGGGAAGAGCATCCCTATGTAAGGACGAGAGGCCTTCTATGGCTTCATACGAAGTCTATCTGGGTGATGTACCTGAAACTTCTGGCAATGCCGCAGGTTCGCTACAAGAGCCTGATGCGCGCCACCAAAGCTGAGCGAGAAGCGATCGTCAACGTGGTGAGCGGCGGGCTTCCGTCTGATATCGGAGAAGTCGGCAAGGTGACGAATGGAGTTGCCGCCCTGTGCTACGCACTTTTCATGGGAGTGCCGTCCGTGACGCTTGCCGGGTTCTCAGTCACCAAGATGGGCCATTCTTACGACGATAAGGGCGGAATTCGCCGGCAGATTGCCGAAGACACCTTCGTTCTAAGGCGTTTGAGAGATCGAGGAAATGTCTTCACGACGGAGCTGGAACTCTCTGAGCATATCGGCCTCCCTTTCATTCGCGACAGAGAAGACATCATTCGCAACATGGGCGGCGCGATCGGCGCCAACCCGGCTCAGTGGAAGTCCGCCCAAATATAGGCAAAAGTGTATGTGTCGCCCGGGCGCCCGGCGTTGTAAGGAACTGAGACGATCGCCGGCTTGGCGTCGGCGATCCTGACGGGCATGAGTTGCAGTAGGCCCGTAATGCGCGGAGGAATCTCCGCTCGCCTCTTACCTTCTGCCGACCAGGCCGCCAAAATTCGACCGGGGGGAAGGTGTCTCTCCGCCTCCTGAGAGAATCCGGTCAGGATGATCGGGGTATCGGGAAACTGAATCCTGAGATTACCCGCCACGATCCTGTCGTCGACCACGATGGCGACCCGGGGCGGACCCGGATCAGCGCGCACCATGCGGGCAAAACCGTTGTAAGGCGTGTGCGCGAAGGAATAATCGCCAATCATTGGTCCGACAAAGACCCTTGCCCAAAGCATCAAGATGACGCCGACGGAGAGGATGCCCGAAATCGAAAAAAGTGCGGGCAGGCGCCGGGCAGGATCCAGGCCGGCGGCATCGATTTTCAGTGTCAGATAAAGTGGGAGAAGCGCAGTAAAAAGCGCCAACCACTTCGCACGGATGTGGGTCGCATCCATTGCTACGACGATAAACGCTATCATGAGGAAGCAGGCGACAATCATCCTGCCGACGACCCTCGTCCATAGGCTCTCGGCGCACAGGATTTTCCCAACATCCGCGTAGAAGAGCAATCCGAAGACGGCAAGGGTCAGTGCGACGCCCTTTAGGGCCGCAACCGCGAGCGAAACAAGGCCTTGGATCGCGTGCGGCAGCAGCGCGCTGTCTGCCCCCTCCTTCATCTCAGCGACAGTGACACCGGTGGCATGTCCGAGATTATTGACGACCCAGTAGGCATGGGGTGCAACGATCACTGCGCAAACCGCAACTGAGGCGAGCACCCGCCAGTCGAACAGATATTTGCGCAGCTTTGCCTCTGGCAGGATGGCGAGCAGTGCCGCCAGCGGCAAGATAACGAAATTGTATTTCGAAATCGCCCCGAGCCCCACAGCAACACCGACAAGCAAGTAGTGGCCAACCTTTGGTGGGTTCTTTAGCGCACGGAAAAAGCCGTAAAGGAACAGCGAAACGGCAAATAGCGCGGCGACGGTGTGGGATAAATCGCGCTGTGACAGCAGGAAAACCGGTGGAAGCGTGAGGACGCCCAGCACCGCCACCGCCGGAGCGAGCGGACTGCTGGAGAGAAGGCGGGCCGTAAGGCCGTAGAGTAGGAGGAAGAGGAACAGAAGACCGTTTTTCAAAATGGCGAGCGACGCGACGGAGATACCAAATAGGGCCACAATTCCATATTGAAGCCAATTGTAGAAGGGCGGCTGGGCTCCGTATCCGAGCAGCAGATATTGTGAGAGTAGTGCTTGCTCGGATTCGTCTATCTCAAGCGAGTCCGGTCTAAGAACTTTCAGGATGACGCTCAGCAGGCAATAACCGGCGATCAGAACGTATAAGAGATCCGGTCTTCGAACCAGCAGACTGCGCATTCTTCCCCCATCGCCCTCGCCCGCATTGGTGGCAATATCGCGGGCCAGCGACAAAGCTACTAGGCGAAGTTCGCGGAAATTGCCAGACGCCCTCCTGTGGACGACGGACAACCAACCACATCGTTCCGCTGCCCAAGGCTTCACGCCGCCGCCTTTTTTGGTTACACCTGGTAATGGGTTGAGACGCAAATCAAACGTCAGTTGAAATCGTTTCGCCGCTTAGAGGATCAAGCCAGACCAACGACGTTTTGAAGCCTACCCATACTCGGAGGTGTAATGACGCAAGGTGCTCATATTTACATCGGCTTCGACAGCAAGGAAGTCGTCGCCTACCATGTTCTTTGCCAAAGTATTCTGGAAAAGAGCTCCATCCCGGTTACGTTCACGCCCATATCCCTGAACAATGTCGAGAATATTTTTACGCGCGAGCGGAATCCTCTCCAATCTACCGAGTTTTCCTTTTCGCGGTTCCTGGTGCCTTATCTAAGCCGTTATGAGGGCTGGTCGCTTTTCGCCGACTGCGACATGCTCATGCGGACTGACATCGCCCAGTTGTGGGAGTTGAGAGACGATCGCTATGCAGCGATGTGCGTAAAACACGACTACATTCCGAAAGTCGAAACGAAGTTCCTGGGCCAGGTCCAAACCAAGTACGAAAAGAAGAACTGGTCGAGCGTTATCCTGTTCAATAACGTCAAGTGCCGAAAGCTCGATTTGGATTACGTCAATACTGCATCTGGGCTGGAATTGCATCAGTTCAAATGGCTTGATTCCGACGACCTGATCGGCGAACTGCCCGCAAGCTGGAATTGGCTCGTAAACGAGTACGAATATTCACCGGATGCAAATCTTGTCCATTTCACAGATGGAGGGCCTTACTTCGATGAGTATAAGAACGATGACTACGCCGAGGAATGGTTCGCTACACGTGATCGTGTTCTTCATGTAACGCAGCGCTCGGCTTAATGGCGCGACACCCATAAGCCAGTTTCATCGGGGCGGCGGCGACCAACTAACCGCCTCACGCCCCGATGTGGTGCTGCAATACAGCTTCAGCGCTTAACGTCAACCAACGCAATGCCAGCTAAAACCTACTCGGCTTTGGCAAAGGTGGCGTCGTAGCCAAACCCCATCCCGACAAGGGCCGAGATAGGCGAGTGGTTTACGACCTCGATACCGTTTTCGGCGGCTATGCTCCGTGTCATGATGAGATGGTCGACAATCCGCTTTTGGGCCGCGACGATTCCCGAATAGGCCTTATCGGTTGTTTCGTAGTATCTCGGCTCATCGGCATTACTGAGATCGATCCCCACGAAGCCGATCGAGCGGGGCCTCCAGGCAACGGCAAACTGTGCGGCTGAAACCGCGACCGAGCCTGCCTGGAAAATGCCGGCAAAGGGGTCTTCGGAAAAGCCGACGTCGCCGTCCTCGCTCAGCCTCACATACGGCAGCTTACGCAGGTCCGCGGTGTCCCGACGTGCCACCCCGTACGGCTTTCGCACGTTATCGATCAATACGATCGGCCTGTCTCGAAGCCATGTGCGATCCAACTCGCAGATCGCCCTTATGACGCTCACAGACAGCAGACAGACGCATCCGGCAGGAATCCGCTTCACGAGATCGAAGTGTCTCCATATGAACCGTTCGTCTTCGATTGCTATCGCCAGAGGCTTTGCTATTACGCTGGGAGAAAGGTGTAGCGCCCCGTTCAAGAGAAGGCAGGAAGACCCGTCTGCACGGGTCAGATCGCATCGTGCCACGGAGGGGCCGGAGCCGACGATAAGCACATTCGCCGGCTTTTCTTCCAGGGCGCGCAACGGGCTCGTGAGACGTCCTACCAACTCGCCTCGATACTGGATCGTGCCGTCTCGATCACCGGTTGCAAGTTCGAGCTTGAGTCCGGGAAACCAATCCTGAACATGGGCCCTGGAACGACCCAGGAGGAGGCGAACCGCGATCTTGATGCAGGAACGTGAAAATGGACGATTTGAAATCATTGATTTCTCTAACGCAGGCGTTGAGTGAGCAAAACGACGCAGGCAAATATCCAAAGTACTAGCGGTTTGAACCGCTCCACAACGGAATGCCTAATTCTTCCGAAACCGGCGGATCCGCCGTGAAAATGGGGCGGCCCTCACGGATCAGCTTGGAAACGAGGAATTTGTCCATTTGAACATGAAGACGTGTCAAACCCGTAGCATTATAGACGTGACCGCTTGAGTTCGGATTTATTCCCGTGACGATGACGGCCGGTGCTCCGTTGTAAAGGGCAAAAAGGACCGCGTTCATACCGTTCGAGCACTTGGAATCTGCGTCCATCTCGAGGGAGCGCAAGTCAGCCACACGATCGAGCAACGCCATCCGCTCGTATCGATCGACGATTTCCAGTCGATCGTATTTGTAATCGAACGCTCGCAAACCTTCCTCCAGACGCGCGCGATCGTCCTTGCGCCAGAGAAATACGTAGAGCGTCCCTGTACGCTGCCCTTTCAGCACACGCCTGACCTCGATCGCGTTCGCAGTGGTTCCTTCGACCTGGTTGAACATCATCATGGTAATATCCGGCGCATCAACGCCCCACTTGGCGATGACCGATTGCGAGCCGTTCACGGTAATGATCCTGAAGCTCTCGTCGAATCCGGCCGGCCTATTGGAGACAGGCGCGGATCCTACAACCACGACGGGGCTATTGAACCGAAAGGGTGCTGCCGGTGGATCCGGCCGCATGATGCGGTACTTCAGATTCCGGTATATGCGCTTACGCGCGTCGGAGATCCATGATCCCATTTGTCCTCACCAGAAAATCGGTACTCGTCAATTCGATGCTATTTACGCCTTCGTTTTCTTCAAAAACTTCGGCTTCAGCCGACGTAAAAATTCGTCGGTCGACCGCAACACGTTTGTTAGAGATATCAACTTGTCTACTTGTGCATCGGTCTGGTTCAGACGCGATGACAAGACTTCTGCGATCGTCGAAGAGATTTCCGCAGCGGGCAACTCCGGGAACCTTGAAGCAAGCGATGCGTAACTGTTTGTGGCGATACCACCGCGCATCGTCAACTTGCCCACTCTTTCGAAAAGTCGCAAGAAGACCTGCTCGAAAGTCCAATCGTGGACAGCGACCACCCGCCACTTTTCGCTGCGCTGTGCCGAGAATCCCTCCAGGATGATCTTTGCCGGAAGCGCCTGGTCGACCAGCCATAGGGCGATGGCGAAGCCGCTTGTGGGGACTTTGGCCTGCGGGTAAAAATCAGCGCAGAAGCCGGCCAAATCCAGATGTCCTGTGGGCGTCCCCAAGTAATCGGAGCTTGTGTTCAATCTCTCGCTCGCCGCCAGACGAATGTTCATGATGCCCAGGAATGCCTGCGGCGCGAACAGCTTGACGACGTCAGCGACCTCTTGGCGGTAGACGATATTTGCGCCTCCCGGTTGAGCGCGTGAAATCAGCAAGGAGCGGCCGGAAAACTGTTCATCAAGAACCTTGTAGACCTTATTGAAAAATACAAAGAGGGCCGTCGGCGGGTATTCGGCCTGAAGTTCCTTGACGTTAACCTGATCGCTGTTAGCCACGAGGATAACGTGTGAATACCTCGAAAACAAAGCACGCCATTGCTCCGCTGTCGTCAAATTCTCCGTGGTTCCAGAGGCGGGAAAGTCCATGTTCACTCATCCCAACTTCAGCGTGCTTTCGGCGCGCGACTTCTCCATACTACCGAGGCTTGGATTCCAAGTTCGGCTCTCTCCCTCTATAAAGGTGATGTATTCCAAATCAAAGCCGGCATGCTAGTTCGGAAGGTGCATGGTCAAAGGTTTGGAAAGTCCCTTCTACGCCGACTGGGGTGAAGGGCACGAAGGAGAGCCGTTCGATGTTTAGGGACCAAGGGGCGTAGATGTTTGGACTGAAGACTAAACGGCATCTTACGAGAGAACTTGCTCTCACACCGCCGTCAGGGGAGTTGAACCGACACGGCATCGCAATTGTCGCCTGCGTGAAAAACGAAGCCAGTTACATTGCGGAGTGGGTGCGCTTTCACCAAGCGGTTGGTGTTCGACATTTCCATCTCTACGATGACGGCTCGACTGATGGAACGGTCGAGCTGCTTCAGCGGTCGCTGACCGGCCAAGAACTGACCGTCGTCCCTTGGAAAATGCGCATGCGGGATGAAAAAAGTGGCGAGTTCTTGAACGGGCAGACGATCGCTTTCGCCCATGCGATCCTAAACTTCGGCGGTAAATATGAGCGTATGGCTTTCATCGACGTTGATGAATTCTTATTGCCCAAGAAAGGTCGAACGTTAGAAGAGGCATTACGAGGAGCCAGCGGATTTCCTAACATCTCTTTACCCTGGCATATGTTCGGCCATAGCGGTCATGTCTCGCGACCAGCAGGGCCTGTATGCCTCAATTACAAAATGCGGGTCTCCGATCCCATGCAGCAGAACCTCGACGCAAGCAATTTCAAATGCATTGTCGATCCGGTCGAAGTCACGAAAGTTGGCGTGCATCACTTCCAAACACGTTCCTACGGCGACGAAACCGCAAATGATGCGGGGATGGTGGTGCCAAAGAAAAAGCGGAAGGCTGCCGAATTTTACTCCGCAGAGTTCCTGCAGCTCAATCACTATTATGCGAAATCGATCGAGGAGCTGAAGGAAAAGACAGACAGAGGTTGGTCTTTCGACGGTTCTGCAGAGAAATACCGGAATAAAGTCACTTCCACCATCACGTATATCGAAGCGAACGCCATCGAAGACCGTAGCATGATCGATTTTGTCGACCAGAATGGGATCGATCTCGGCCACTGAATCTAAGCCAAGGCGAGGAACGGGTGGAAAACAAGCGTCATATCGGAGCTAAAGTTTGCAAGATAACGACGACACAACGGTGAAAACGTCCAACACGAGCTGCGTGTGGGCTGTGGCAGAAAGCAAGGCGGGAACGCTTACGCAGTGCCTTGGCGTGGGAAAACAATTCCATCGTG
The DNA here is from genome assembly GCF_007827695.1 of Sinorhizobium medicae. Classification (GTDB taxonomy): domain Bacteria; phylum Pseudomonadota; class Alphaproteobacteria; order Rhizobiales; family Rhizobiaceae; genus Sinorhizobium; species Sinorhizobium medicae. The sequence continues at coordinate 33,280 of NZ_VITA01000028.1, forward strand.
AGCCAGTGGTCAAGTTGATCAGTCGGACTCGCGGCTTGAGAAAATTGTTCGAACCCAGATTGTTTCGCAAAAAGGAACAGCGTCCCGAGCTCGTAGTCTCCTGCGGTTTCCGCGCTGAACCGGCAGTCCTCGACATAAAAGCGGCCTATGGCGGCAAGCCTGTAACAGTGCACCTTCAACGTCCGCGCATCGAAGGGTATGATCTCGTTTTCGTCTCTCGTCACGATTGGGTCGATGAATTGAACCGGCGCCCAAACTATCACTCGATGGTCGGCGTACCGCATCAGATTACCTGGGCGCGGCTCGCGCCTCTTAGGGATGCCGCCCGCAGACGATTGTCGCCGGACGGCCGCCCGATAGTCGCCGTCTTCGTAGGCGGCTCAAATGGCGCATATGTTTACGACGACAGAACCCATCAAAACATAAAGGGCGCAATCGAACAATTGGAGAAAGAGGGCTGGCGCATCGTTGTATCAGTCTCTCGTAGATCTGAAGACCACACTCAGCAAGCCCTGTCGACACTGAACAGCGAAAGCATCGCTGTTTGGGACAGGCGAAGCGAGAACCCCTACCTCGACTACATGGCAGCCGCTGACGCGTTCGTCATTGCAAAGGACTCGATCACGATGCCCTGCGAGGCCCTGGCGACGGGCAAGCCTGTCTTTACACTCGAGTTAACCCACGTCGCGGGTCCGCGGCTGGACAAGTTCGAGCGCTATCACCGGGACCTGCATGAAACTTTGCAACTGACCCGGCCGTTTGAGGGAAAGATCGAACCCTACAGCTACGAACCGCTCGATGAAACGCGCCGCATCGCCTCGGTAATTCGTTCCAAGCTCGACCTTCAGTAAGACCCTAAGTGCGGCCGCACGATTATTCGCGCCAGTGTTCCGCCACCCAAGGCGTCGGACGGATGTAATGTCGCAAGTACTGTAGCGGTCCCTTGTTCTTCCTTTGCTTCGCATCGAAGACTCCCGCGATGTGTTCGAACACGGTCTTGCGGGGACCCTTAGTTCCGAATCGGCCCTCTACCGCGTGCTGTGGATGCAGACCGCGCGGAAAAATCACGACACGTGCATCATGCGGCAGACGTGGCGCAAAGAAGTAATTGAGCGGAAATGGCCAGCGGCAGTCCTGGCGAAAATGGAGAACCCATTTCCGAGGAAAGAACTTTATCCCCCCAGGCGCCTTGCGGCTTACGAAGCGCTGTTCGTAACGGTACTCGTCGGCCACGCTCTGTGGATCGGACCGGAACTTGTCCTGCAGCGGCACGAGTTTTCCAACCGGAAAGCGGAAGAGGGAGGTTTGCCCGAGGCGCTCAAAGGGTGTGGTTTGGTTTCTCGCCAGTATTATGTCGTCCGCCTCCCCTATATCGAAGAAAACATCCAGCGACGACACGATCACGAGATCAAGATCGAGAAAAAGCACCGGGCCCTTCAGTCCTCCCAAGGTCGGCCCCCAGAGCCGCGCCTTGGGCCATATGCCTCTCGTGTTGGTCGGCATGCTCTCCACGTCGAGTGGCGGCAAGTCTTCGCAAAGTATCGCGGGGTTCAGGCCTGCGCGACTGTCGGTAAAACAGGTGAAGGTGAAAGGCGGCGTGATGTTGCGAGCAACCATCGCGTACAGCCGGTTAATAAAGGGGGCTCCATATTTTGTGCCCCAATTGATGCAGATGACTTGCTTCACGCCGCCACTTGCTGCCAAAACGCTTGTGGTCATTTGCTCCGTTCCCAGTTGCTGCACACTTCTTGCAGCCGTCCATCCTAAATCCGCTAGCAGGCGTGCCGACATGGGCACAAAGACTGAACAAGCGCGTGCATCGCAAGACTCTATTACTTGCAAGCCGCGCCTTCGCCAAGGCAGTGCGACAATTCAAAATTCGCCAGAAACGACGAGCAACTGCCGCGCGCCTGCCTCACTGTCTACAAGTGATTTCCCGCCGTCAACGCACGCGTTGCACCGAATGATACTGTCCAGTTTGTGGCTAGAAATGGACGCTGGAGTGTCCGATCTCAGCTCCGAGTTCACCGGAAAGCCGCCTTGCCGCTTCTGGAGCAGCGGCTGGCGACATGCTGTGGACCTGTTTAACGGCCGCTTTTGGGCATAGAGCTACCTGCCATCGCCTGCATTTGCGCCGATTTTGCTATCTTGCCTCGTCTGTTCTGGTCTGGCCACCATCATCAAGGGGTGCACGGTCAGATTTTTTGAGCACGCCCTTGACCTTGCCATCGTTGGAAGCTCCACATTCGGTCAAGTCAGATAAAAGGAGACTTTTCGATGTATCACCTCAACGTAGAAGACATGACCTGCGGCCACTGCGTCGCCACGATCGAGAAGGCCGTCAAAACCGTCGACCGGAACGCCAGGGTCGCCGTCGACCTGGAGGCGAAAACCGCCTCCATCGAATCCGGAGTCGCATCCGAGGCTTTCATCGCCGCGATCGAAGAGGCTGGGTACAGAGCCTCCTTCAAGAAATCCTGCTGCAGCCATGTCGGTTGACGCCGCGGTTTTGGCTGCGACAGCAAGGCACGCTCCGCCGCGGCGAGCGCGTGCCTTGGCAACCGCCTGACGATTGACAACTCCTGACTTGCAGTCCTCGAGGAATGAGAATGTTTCAGATCACATTGCAAAAGATGCTGATTCTGGCCCGTCTGGCGATCGTCGTGTCGCTGACGGCTTACTCATTGCCGGCTGCCTCTGCCTCCATGCATGGCGGCTGGTCAAACACCGAAATTGCGCAATCGGGCGATCACCACGATGAAACGAAGATTGGCGGGCATTCGCACGACGATCAGAAGTCGTCTCCGGACGATGCAAAGAAGCTTGTGAAGACCGAATGCTGCACCGGCTTCTGCGTCAGCATGGCGATCGTCGCGCAAGCGGGTTCCGACCGCAGACCGCGCGTGGCCTCCATCCGCGAGTTCGTCGATGACGCCCGGACCAAGGGCGAACTGCCGCTGCTGCACCGACCCCCGAATATCTGAATAGGACTGACCCGCTCTTCTCACGGGTCTAACGAGTGCTCGCGAGCCGGTTTGCTCTCGAACGCTGCCGCAATCTCCTATTCGGACAAATCCATGAAACATCTGTTTTTCGTGGCCGCCCTGCCGCTTCTTACGAGCGGATGCGCCGCCACATTGCCTCCCGATGTCATTGCGTCGGGCGACCTTGCCGCCTCCCTGGCTCAGGTCCGCCCTCCCAGATATACGAGCCCGGTTTCGGGATACACCCACCGCGTTCCGGTCGATCCCCAGCCGTGGCGCAACCGGAACGACGCGCAAACTCCGGAAGGAGACGCGTCATGATGAGAGCCACTGTCAAACGGGCTGCGGCCCTCGCCCTGCCACTTGTGCTCGGCGGCTGCGTGTCCGCGAGCGAATATGCAGCGAAGAACGCCGGGTTCTCCGCGGTCGAAGCCAAGACGGCCCAGGCCGTAGGAAAGCAGACGGTCTGGATACAGAACCAGCAGCACGCACGTGTCGTATCCGACCGCGTGAAGACGCTGATGGCTAAGAAAGCGATCGATGTCGAGACGGCGGTTCAGGTGGCACTCCTCAACAACAGGGGGCTGCAAGCCGCCTACGCCGACTTGGGGGATTCCGCTGCCGATGCCTGGCAATCGACGATGCTCGTCAATCCGACGGTCTCGGTCGGCCTGACCGGGATCGGCACGCCGGGCCTCGAAGCATTCAAGTCGGTCGAAGGCATGATCGCCAACAACATCCTGGCGCTCGCCACGCGAGAACGGGACATTGCAATCGCCGACACCCGTTTCAGGCAGGCACAGTTGAACGCGGCACTGCGCACCCTGCAGCTCGCCGCCGACACGCGGCGCGCCTGGATCAATGCGGTTGCCGCCTGGGAAACGGTGGCCCAGCTCAACCAGGCGCAGGCCGCAGCCGACGCAGCGTCCGAGCTTGCCCAGGAGCTTGGCAAGAGCGGCGCACTCACGAAAGAGGGGCAGGCCCGCGAGCATGTTTTCTCTGCCGAACTGGCGGGGCAAACGGCAAAGGCGAAGCTGGAGGCAAGGCTCGCCAAGGAAGAGCTGACGCGGCTGATGGGCCTCTGGGGTTCGGGTATCGACTATCAGGTTCCGAACCGCCTGCCGCCGTTGCCGAAGGGAATAATGAAGCGCGACCCGATCGAGGCGGAAGCATTGCAGCGCCGCGTCGATCTGCAGATGGCGAAGCTCGACCTCGAAGCGACCGCGAGATCCTACAAGCTGACGGAAGCGACCCGCTACGTCACGGACCTCGAACTCCTCACGGGATTCGAGACCGAGCGGGAACTCGAGGACGGCGACATCAGGAGCGAAACGACCGGACAGGCCGAACTCGAATTCGTCATTCCGATCTTCGACAGCGGCAGAGCCCGCATGCGCAAGGCGGAACTTGCCTATATGCGGGCGGCGAACCTCCTCGCGGAGAAGGCCGTCAACGTCCGCTCGGAAGCGCGCTCGGCCTATCAGGCCTACCGCGCCAACTACGACATTGCCCGGCACTACCGCAACAGCGTCGTGCCGCTGCGCACCAGGATCGAGGAGGAATCCCTCCTCACATACAACGCGATGATCACCAACACCTTCGAGCTGCTCGCCGACAGCCGCGAGAAGGTCAATGCGAACCTGCTTGCCGTCAACGCCAAGCGCGACTTCTGGCTGGCTGAAGCCAATCTCGCCCCCGCCGTCTACGGCGGCGGCGCGGGTGCCGCCGCCGTCGAAACCGAAGCCGCGGCAGCCGCCGAGAGCGGTGGTGGCGGCCACTGAGAAAGGAAAAGGCCATGTTCAACAGAAGACAACTACTCGGCGCGAGCGCCGCCCTGGTATCGACCGCCGCCTGGGCGAAGACGTCCAATATGGGGCTGCCGGAAGCCGCCGTGATGGAGACGGCGGAGACCCAGCCGCCGCTAAAGCCCACCTCCGGCCCCGACTACAACCCGGTAGTCACGCTCAACGGCTGGACCCTGCCCTACCGGATGAACAACGGCGTCAAGGAATTCCATCTGGTCGCCGAGCCGGTCGAGCGCGAGATGGCGGACGGGATGACCGCCTATCTCTGGGGCTATAACGGACAGTCGCCGGGTCCGACGATCGAGGCCGTCGAAGGCGACCGGGTCCGCTTCTTCGTCACCAACAAGCTGCCGGAGCACACGACGATCCATTGGCACGGCATGATCCTGCCGTCCGGCATGGACGGCGTCGGCGGGCTGTCGCAGCCGCACATCCCCGTCGGCAAGACCTTCGTCTACGAGTTCGATCTCGTGAAGTCGGGCACCTTCATGTACCACCCGCATTCCGACGAGATGGTGCAGATGGCGATGGGGATGATGGGTTTCTTCGTGATCCATCCCAAGGACCCGAAGTTCATGCCCGTCGACCGGGACTTCGTCTTCCTGCTCAACGCCTACGACATCGATCCCGGCTCCTACGTGCCGCGCGTCATGGAAATGACCGACTTCAACATGTGGTGCTGGAACAGCCGGATATTCCCGGACATCAGCCCGCTCGTGGTCTCCAAGAACGACCGCGTGCGGGTACGGGTCGGCAACCTCACCATGACCAACCACCCGATCCACATGCACGGCTACGACTTCGAGGTCACCTGCACCGACGGCGGCTGGGTCCGCCCGGAGGCGCGATGGCCGGAGGTCAGCATCGACATTCCGGTCGGCGCGATGCGGGCCTACGAGTTCGACGCCAGATACGAGGGCGATTGGGCGATCCACTGCCACAAGTCGCACCACACGATGAACGCCATGGGACATGACATTCCGACCTTCATCGGCGTCGACAAATCGAAGGTCGCAGAGAAGATCAGGAAGCTCCGCCCGGAATACATGCCGATGGGCACCAAAGGCATGGCCGACATGGGCGAGATGGAAATGGAGATTCCCGAAAACACCATCCCGATGATGACCGGATGGGGACCGCACGGTCCGATCGAAATGGGCGGCATGTTCTCGGTCGTCAAGGTGCGCGAGGGCATTTCCGCGGGCGATTACTCTGATCCCGGCTGGTACGAAAACCCGCCCGGAACGCAGGCGTGGGAGTGGACGGGCGAACTCCCCGACGCGACCAAAGCCAAGGACGCCAAGACCCAGATCACGCCAAAACATGGAAACCACGGCTGATCCAGCATGCCGATGTTCAACCAACCTAAGGATCACACAATGAAAGCTCATATCTTCGGACTTCTCGTCGCGGCGCTCGCCACCCCGGCGCTCGCCGGCGGCAATCACGCCGGCGAACACGGCGAAGCCATGGCGGTCGGCGAGCCCGGCAAGAAGGCCAACGCCACCCAGACGATCCGGGTCACGATGAAGGAGACGGACGACGGCCGGATGATCTTCACGCCGCCGACCTTCAAGGTCAGCAAGGGCCAGACCATCCGCTTCGCGATCAAGAACGCCGGTGGGCTCGATCACGAGTTCGTGCTCGACCAGGAGGACAAGATCATGGAGCACAAGGCGGTGATGGAGAAGTTCCCGGAGATGGAGCACGACGATCCGAACGCCATCCGTCTCGCCGCCGGAGAGTCCGGCGAGATCGTCTGGAAGTTCACGAACGATGGCACGTTCAAGATCGCCTGCCTGGTGCCGGGTCACTACGACGCGGGCATGCACGGCGACGTCACCGTTGCCAAGAAGTGATTATCGAAAGGAGTCCATCATGAAATGCCTCATCAAGCTCACGCTCGCCACTGCGCTCGCCGTCGGAACAGCCTACGGCGCGCTCGCACAGGAGTTCACAAAGGCCACCCTCAAGAAGGTCGATGTCAAGGCGAAGAAAGTCACGCTGATCCACGAGGAATTGAAGAGCCTCGAGATGCCCGCCATGACCATGGTGTTCCGCGTCCAGGATGACGCAATTCTGGAGAAGCTGAAGGAAGGTGCGAACGTCGAGTTCGCTGCCGAGCGCGTCAACGGCAAGCTTACCGTGACGGAGGTCAACTAAGTCACAGGACGCGGCCGGCGTTCGGCCGCTTCCCTCTTGTTCCTGGCCGAAACCTCGCCGTGGATGTCCGGTTCAGATCTTATGCAATAAGATCGACGCGTCTCGTCCTTGTCTCTCCATCCAGAGTTCTATTTGCAAAACTCGGGAAGACGCATCGCCGGATTTGTTTTTGGCAGCCTGACGAAAGAAACGACAGATAAACTTCTGCGCGCCTAGCACCGCCTGCGCTTGGTCCTGGCACCTGCATGCATTCTTAATATGCCTACCCCAGCTATGATTTTCCAAATTCCACCCAACACAAGATGGCTGTTAGGTTAGGCGAAAAGGAAATCGGCCTTCGAAAACTGCGCGGCACTGAGGGTGCCAATAGGGTCGTCCACAAGGATGGAGAATACGCGACCGACGGAGTCGTTGCCCTTGATAAGCACGTCGCCGCCCGTGGTGTCATAAGCAAAGACAGTGCCGTTGGCACCGGAACTGGAATAGCGAGTCACCCCTAGGTTCTCGATAACTAGGATGTCGAAGCCGTCCTGGAAATCCATAACCGAATCCTGACCACTGAGCGTGGGCGTTCCTTTAAAGACAAAGCGATCGGAATCAGCCCCGCCCCAAAGTATGTCGCTTCCCGCCTCACCCACGAGGGTATCTTTCCCTACGTCACCGCGCACGATATCGTTGCCATTGCCGCCATAAATCAAGTCATTGCCGGTGCCGCCGTGGAGGACGTCGGCACCTGCTTCGCCCGACAGGATGTCATCGCCGTCATCCCCGTATGCCAGATCGTTTCCGGCGCCCACTGCGATCTTATCCTTGCCGACGCCACCATAGGCGACGTCGATGCCACCCTCGGAGTCCAGCACGTCATTTCCATCGCCACCGTCAAGGAAGTTATCCCCATTGCCGCCGTCGACGATGTCGTCCCCTATACCGCCATAGACCTTGTCGTTGCCCGCCTGGCCCTTCAACGCATCATTGCCCTCTTCACCATAGATCGTATCATTGCCGGCGCCGCCACCGACCGCCTGCTGCGTGAGTTTCCCGGTTGCGGGATTTATTCGGTTACTGAAACCATCATTGCCCGAGCCGGCGTAAATGACGTCGTCGCCATCGCCTGCGTCGATGTATTCTTCGCCCGCGCCACCATAGATCGTGTCGTGTCCTCGGCCGCCGAGTATCTGATCATGACCGTCGCCGCCCTTCACAATATCGTTGCCGTTGCCACCATCGAAGGTGTCGTTGCCTAAACCGCCATCCAGGGTGTCGTCGCCCAAGCCGCCTTCAAGACGATCATTGCCATCGCCGCCTTCGGCATAATCGTTACCGAGACCAGCATTGATGAAGTCGTTCCCGGATCCACCGAAAATTCTGTCATTGCCGGCATCGCCATAGAGGTAATCGTCGCCCTCGTAGCCCCAGATGACGTCGTCAGCGAGAAAACCGCGGATCGTGTCGGCCAGATTGGTTCCCTTTAGAATCATAAAGAAGTCCTCTAGCCACTTGGCGGACAGCGGATAAATCGAAAGGGCGCCAACGGATCTGAGGGCCGAAATCGCCGGCCCGAAGATACTCTGCGTTGTACAAGAGAAAGTTACCAATACTACTTAATTTAGAAATACTCAATCACTTTCAACTCTGCTTTTCCGATCTCTCGAGCGATTAAAGAGCCCAGGATTGCTTTCTCGTATCTGTCGATTGGATGTTAAGGTACCGCGTTCGCACTTCGGGCAATCATGCCGAAACTCTAGTGGCCCCAAGGGTTTAGCGCTCCGGTTTATCTTGGCGCGGTACCGCTGATCGCCGAAGCTCTGCGAGCACGCCAGCTGCTCCTTCTGTTGCCCTTTCGGATGCGGGTAACGCGTATCGTCCAGCCGCGGTATTAATCGGAAAGCTCGTAGGTGGCCGGCGCGATCTGATCACCGATTTTCATAGGTCGGAATTCGACGTCATCGATCTTGCGACGATCGATGCGGACGCGACCTGGAGCGGAAACCAGAGCTTCACTTACATTGGCGGTAATGCCTGGTGAGCTCAACTTCCGCTCCGGGATCATATCGGGCGACGTCAATGGCGATGGCCAGGCTGATTTCCAAAGCAAGGTGAACGGCGTCACGCCTTCGGGTAGGCGATTCCTGTGATTGCAGCCCCACTTAACAGTCCTGAGCAGTTTCCAACAGAAGGTGGCTTAGGTGCCGCTTTCGTGAACCGCAGCGAGACCCGCGATCTCCGCCGGGATCGCGGGTCCTGGGGCAAATAGTCAGAAACGAAAAGCCTCTTCTCTCAGGACTCTGGTCATCGGCGATTTGCGTGGCATCGTCGATACACCTCGCGCAAGTCGCCTCGGCAACAGGATGCACGCCGAAGCACCAGATCACGCGGCTGCCCTAGGGGGTCGATGGACTTCGGCAGTTCGTCGACGGCAGTGATGCCGCCGGCGTCGAAAGCTTCCTCGAGGTCGTAAGACGCGGTAAGATCCGCGACCTAACGGAGATCACATCGCCGGTTAGTTGACGGATCGGATGCCTTTTGACTTGATTGCGCCCGCCTTCAGCCGCCTCACGACATCGCCTTCTTGAACCGAACGCCAACACCACCGCCATTCTCCGAAATAAACTCAATGCCAGCGTCTTCCAGTACGCGTTTGATGCTTTCCAGTGTGGCCGGCCGCAGCGGGTCGCCCCGCTCAAGACGGGTGACGGTCTGGGTTGAGACACTCGCTGCCTTCGCGAGATCGAGGACTCCCCACCCCAGGGCGACCCGCGCCAATTTACACTGAATTCCCTTCATATCACCATGCCATGGTGATTTTTGTTGCGCATGTTGAAGTTGCCTTGTATATCGGGGGGACAGTTAGCGGCTGTGCTCGGTGTTACGAGCACCGAACACAGCCTAACCACAACCAAGCTGTCAGGAGCTCGGATCATGGCTGATTCCGACAATAGCAGAACTTTGCCCGCGGTCACCCGGGGAGACTTCCATTCCTTTGTCGCTGCTTCTTTAACCTCAGATCCGGGGCCTTCCCGATTGTTGGACGCGCTGCCGGACGCGTGCGATGACGATCCGGCATTGGAAGTCTGGCGTGAGTGGTGCGTCGCACGGGAGCGTCTGGTCCAATCATGCGTGAAACAACAGCGGCTCGAGACAAAGCTCTTTGCAACGGTCGGCTCGCGGCTCACCGCACCCGAAGCCTGGAAGGCCGCCGATAAGGAAATCGGATATAGCGAGGCCGTGGAGGCGGAGGGACGTGCGGCGACCGCAGAAAGCATCGTGGCGGACACCTTGTGGAAGACGCCGGCACAGTCGCTCGCCGGCGCAACCGCCAAGCTCCATGCCATCGTCAGCAGATGGCAGCCATCCGTCACCAGCGACGAGTATCCGTGGCCACAACTGCGCGCCGTCATCGCCGACCTGCTGAAGATAGATGCAGAGATGTCGTTTCACCGAAGCGGGCTTCACCGGCTGGCGGTGCCCGAAACGCGCGGAGCATCTCGAGATGGCTGAGGATATGGCGCAAGACAGCGTGGAGACGATTGCCAGAGTTGTTCGGTGCCGGATTGTTCATTGGTTCGCATCGGTTTTGAAGAAATCCACCACTTTAAGATCGAGGGCGGTCGCAAGCTTCTCCAGCATCTCGATCGTGGGATTGTATTCTTCACGCTCCAGCATGCCGATGTAGGTGCGGTGAACATTCGCCCGCAGCCCCAGTTCCTCCTGGCTCAGCTGGCGGTCGTTCCTGGCAATTCTCAGATTTCGTGCAACGGTTTCTCGGACTTTCATAACCAGAGTGGTCCTGCCATGTAGCGTATTCATCTACAGAGTATACTCTACAAAAGTGAAATCCGGATCTTTGTGGCCGACGGCTGAACGCGAAATGGGGAGCGCCCCACCGCGGCGATGCCGGCTGCGGCAAAAACTCAAAAAAGAGGGAACTTCAAAATGCAAATTCAAAGCAGGTTTTGTTCACATCGGCTTGCCGCATTGCTGATCTCGCTCACCTTCTGGAGCGGTCTTCCAGGGCCGGTTCATGCGCAGGAGGAGCTTCGGATCGCGACATCGTACAAGCTGATGACGCTCGATCCGCATTACGCAAATCTCAACGAAAACACCTCGCTGCTCTCCCATATCTACGAGCGTCTGGTCTACCAGGATGACCGTCTCGATCTGCAACCCGGTCTCGCCGTCTCCTGGCGCGCGGTATCGGACAGGCAGTGGCAGTTCAAGCTTCGCGAGAATGTCCGCTTCCATGACGGCTCGCCCTTGACGGCGGACGACGTCGTCTACACGATCGAGCGCATACGGGATTTCCTCAAATCCCCGAGCGGCGGCTTCCGGTCCTATGTGACCGGCATCGAATCGGTCTCGGCACCCGATCCCCTCACCGTCGTCATCGACACCAATGGCAATATCCCCAATCTGCCGCTGTCGTTCTCGTCGATCTTTGTGATGAACCGGCCGGCACAGGGGTTCCAGACCACCGAAGAGCTCAATGCCGGCAGGGCCGGCCACCCTCCGGTCGGCACAGGGCCGTATACATTCGAAAGCTGGAGTTCCGGCGAGGTGCTGAAGCTCGCCAGGAACGACGATTACTGGGGCGGCAGGCCTGGCTGGCCGCAGGTAACGTTTCGGGTCATCGAAAGCCCGGCTGCCCGCGTGGCGGCACTCAGCACCGGCGAAGTCGACCTGGCGGATGCTATTCCCGCACGCGACGTTGCCTCTTTGAAGCAGCGCGGCGCCAGGATAGCCAGCGTCGGCGCGGCGCGGATCAACTTCCTGCAGTTCGACGTGGAGCGAGACAGGCTTCCCGGCGTGACCGACAAGTCCGGCGAGCCGATCGCCAATCCGTTCAAGGACGCCTTGGTCCGTCGTGCGCTCGCCATGGCCACCGATCGCGGAATTCTGGTCGACAAGATCCTCTCGGGCTATGGCACGGCCGCAGCACAGGTCTTTCCCGTCGGCTTGCCGGGTACCTCGGAAACCTTGCAGCCGGAGGCTCCGAAGTATGACGAAGCAAAGGCGCTTCTCGCCAAGGCTGGTTTCCCGGACGGGTTCAACCTCCTTCTCGCCGGACCGGCCGGGCGCTATCCCGGCGATGGCGAGAGCCTTCAGGCGATTGCGCAAAGCTGGGCCCGCATCGGCGTCAAGGTGCAGCCGGCGGCGGCGCCGTTTTCGGTTTTCAATACAAAGCGTGCCGCCGGCGACTATGCCGTCTGGTACGGCGGCGCTTCCGGCGAAGCGGTGGACATCATCCTCCACGCCCTGCTGGCCTCACCGGACCCTGAAAGCGGGAACGGCGCCTTGAACTTCGGGCATTATCGCAACCAGGCTTTCGACGCGATGCTCGCAAGGGCGGAAAGCATCCAGGAGGGCCCTGAGCGCAACAGGGCGCTCGCCGAAGCGACCGAGTTCGTGATGGCCGATCAGCCGATCATACCGCTTTACCACTTCCATCACATCGTCGGCTACGGCCCGCGCGTTGCCTCCTATGCGATGCATCCCCGCGGCTGGACCACGGCGATGCAGACACTTGCCGCGACGGAGTAAGCGATCATGCCCCTGATTTCTGTTGTCCTCGGCAGGCTGTCGCAAGCCTTCCTGCTCCTCATCGCCATGTCGCTGATCGGCTTCATTGGCGTCCACAGCGTCGGCAATCCGGTTTTCAATGTCGTCAACATCGAAACAGCTACGCCCGAGGATATTCACGCCGCAACAATCGCGCTCGGTCTTGATCAGCCGATCTGGCGCCAATACCTCGCATTCATCGGCAATGTCGTCAGCGGCAACTTCGGCACCTCCTACATCTATCATCTGCCCGCCTTCGAGTTGGTGATGAGCAAACTGCCGGCAACGCTTGAGCTCGCCTCCATCGCGATGCTGATCGCCGCACCGCTCGGGACGGGACTCGGTCTCCTGGCCGGCCGACGCAGCGGCACGCTGTTCGACAGAACCATGGTCAAGGCGAGCGTGTCGGCGCTGAGCATCCCTTCCTTCTGGCTGGCGATGATGCTGATCCTCGTCGGCGCTATCCTGACCGGCTGGTTCCCGTCCGGTGGTCGCGGCTTGACTGCAAGCTTCCTCGGTCAGGAATGGAGTTTTCTGACCGGGAACGGGCTCTGGCACATGGTCCTTCCTGCCCTGGCGCTGGCGATACCGAACATCGCTCTGATCGCGCGGCTTTCGCGATCGGGAACAATCGAAGTCGAGAACCTGGATTTCACAAGGTTTTGCCGCGCCAAGGGGCTGTCCTCCCGAAGGATCCTGCTTCGCCACACGCTTCCAAACATCAGCGTGCCGATCGTCACAATCATCGGCCTGCAATTTGGCGGCATGCTCGCTTTTGCCGTGGTCGTGGAAACGATCTTCTCGTGGCCGGGTGTCGGCAAACTTCTGATCGACTCCATCCAGCTCCTCGACCGGCCCGTGGTGATGGCGACGCTGACCTTCATTGCCGTCGCCTTCGTCGCGCTGAATGCCCTCGTCGACTTGTTCTATGCCGTGCTCGACCCGCGCGTGCGCCTGTCTTCATGAAAGGTGACCCGTCATGAAAGCCCAAATCGTAAGCGCGCTTAAGAGGCGCCGACACGGACCGGTCCTGACCGCGTCCAAGCTGCTGCTGGCAAGCTACATCCTGGTTGCCATCGCTGCACCCCTAATCGCGCCGCAAAACCCCTATGACCCGCTGCAGATCTACGGCTGGGAGGCGTCCTCGCCACCCGGTACACGTGGCAGCGGCGGCTATCTCTACCTGCTTGGAACCGACGGTCTCGGCCGAGACATCGTCAGCACCATTCTCTACGGCCTACGCATCAGCCTGGTGGTGTCGATCGTCAGTAGCGCGCTCGCGGCGCTGATCGGGCTGACCGCCGGCGTCAGTGCCGCGTATTTCGGGAAATGGGTCGACATCGCGATTATGCGGCTGGTCGACCTTCAGCTCAGCCTGCCGACGATCCTGATTGCGCTCATCGCCATCGTCACGCTCGGGCCGGGCATAGACCGTATCATCCTGGCGTTGATCATCGCGCAATGGGCGACCTATGCCCGGATCGCCCGCGGCGTCGCACTCAGCGAAGCGAACAAGCCTTACATGGATGCGGCCCGCTTGATGCGGCTGCCAACGTCCCGGATCATCTTCCGCCACCTGCTTCCGAACAGCATCGCGCCCGCCGTCACCTTGATACCGATCGAGGTCGGCCATGCCGTCGCACTCGAGGCGACCCTCTCCTTTCTCGGGCTGGGCGTCCCGATCGACAAGCCCTCGCTCGGCTCAGCGGTCGCAAACGGGTTCCAGTACCTCCTGACCGGCCAATACTGGATCAGCCTGTTCCCGGGCCTCGCCCTCTTCGGCCTGATCGCCAGCATCAATCTCGTCGGCGAAGACGTTCGCCGCAGCCTCGATCCAAGGAACCATTCGCTATGACAGTGGAACACGTGACGGCACCCCTGCTGCGGGTGCAGAACCTTGGCCTTCGCCATGTCTCGGGCTCGGCCACAACACCAATCCTGTCCGACGTGAGTTTCGAACTCGGGCGAGGCGAGATCCTCGGCATCATCGGCGAGTCCGGCGCCGGCAAATCGACCGTCGGCAATGCCATCCTCGGGCTGCTTTCGCCCGAGTTCCAGCAAACCTCCGGAACAATCGAGTTCAATGGCAAGGCGATCGACGGCATGACTGCCGACGAGCGCCAGACGCTTCGAGGACGGCGGATATCGGCGATCTTCCAGGACCACACCGCCTCGCTCGATCCGCTGATGAGCGTCGGCGCCCAAGTCGAAGAAACCTGCCTTACGCTCGACAGCTCGCTTTCCAAGCGCGAGGCGCGTGCTCGCGCGATTGATTTGCTTGCCCGTGTCGGCATTCCCGAACCGGAGCGGCGATACCGCAATTACCCGCACCAGTTCTCCGGCGGGCAGAGGCAACGCGTCGTCATCGCCATTGCGCTTGCCGGCTCTCCCGACATCATCATCGCCGACGAGCCGACGTCGGCGCTCGATGCGACGGTTCAGAAGCAGGTTCTGGAACTTCTAAAGATACTTGTCGACGAAACCGGTGTCTCGATCATCCTCGTCACCCACGACATGGGCGTGATCTCCGAAATCACCAACCGGGTTCTCGTCATGCGAAAGGGCCAGGTGGTCGAAGCGGACCGCACAGCCACCATTCTCGATCAGCCCCGCCACGACTATACGAAGAAGCTGCTTGCCGCCGTCCCAAGGCTTCGCATCCCGACACGCACTGTCAAGGCGGAAGATGATGGCGGCCAAGCAGGCTCTTCCGCCATAGACGGCGACCAGAACCCGCTTCTGGTCGCGGAAGGCCTTTCGAAACAGTTCGCGCCGCAGGGTTTTGCCTGGGGCATCGGCCGGGGCAAGCCGAGATTCGGCCTGCGCGACGTCGGCATCCGGCTGCCGCGCGGGTCGATCACCGGGATCGTCGGCGAGAGCGGCAGTGGAAAGACGACCTTCGGCCGCATCCTCGCGGGCCTCGATACGGCACCGACCGGCAGGATCACGATCGGGGAACACGCCTTCAACGTTTCGCGAAGTGGCCGCCGCAGCGGTCTTCTCGGCCGCGTCCAGATGATCTTCCAGGATCCATCCGTCTCCCTCAACCCCCGCATGACCATCGGCGAGACGCTCGATGAAAGCATCCGCTTCGGCGGGAGGACCGGCTCCAGCAAAGAGCCGGCGGACCTGGCCGCAATGATGGATCGGCTTGGTCTGCCGCGAAGCCTGCTCGCCCGCCATCCGCATCAGCTCTCCGGTGGCCAAAAGCAGCGTGTCTGTATCGCTCGCGCCCTGTTGGCACGGCCTGAGATCATCGTCGCGGACGAGCCGACGTCCGCGCTCGACGTCTCGGTTCAGGCCGAGATCGTCGGTCTCCTGAAGGACACGATCGCGGAGCGGGCGATGACAATGGTCTTCATCTCCCATGACCTCGCGATCGTTCAAGCGATGTGCAGCTCCGTCTTCATCTTCAAGGACGGCCGGATCGAGGATTTCGGGCCCACCGAGTTCATCTTCTCGCGATCCGACAATCCCTACACCCGCGCCCTCATCAACGCCCGACCCCAGCGGTTCACATGCTGAGCGGCGCGGCACGCCTCACCGACAGGATCCAGGCTGAGACAGCCAAATTTTCGAAACGCGCACGCATAGCCACAGAAGGTCACCTCAATGAATGACAGGTTCACATTGGCCGTAACCGGCCAATCGCTCATCAAGCACGATATCCGCGACATTCCTGCTCCTGCCTTCCGTGAGGTTCAGTCCCTCCTTCGCCAGGCGGATCTCTCATTTACCAACTTCGAGGGAACGATCCTTGGGCGTCACGGCGGGTGGCCGCTCAAAGGTTCGTTCTTCGGGTGCAGCGACCCGGCCGTTCTCGATGCACTTGGCGCCATCGGCTTTCAGGCACTGTCCCTTTCGAACAATCATGCCTTCGACCTCGGACCTTCAGGTGTGCTTTCGACGCTGGAGGAGGTGGAGAAACGAGGCTTTCTCCATGCCGGTCTCGGCCGCAACGCGCAAGAAGTCTCGCGTGCGAGCATCGCCACGATCAACCAACGGCGTATTGCCCTCGTTGCGATGGACGGTGGCCCCGGACCCGATTTCATGTACGCGGCGGACGCGGACGAAAATCGCCCCGAACGCCCCGGTGTGAACCGGCTTCGTCTTTCACAGCTCCTCGAGGTCGACGATGTCGCATTTGAGCAGATCCGGGCGGTTCGCGACAAGATCGGCTACACTGCCATCGACCTCGCCAATGACAGCCAGCCGGACGATCCGCCGCGCCTCGACCCGCAGGCTGAGGTCGCCATCGCCCGCTGTGTCTTCAAACGGTCCGACCGGTACGGACGCGGTGTAAGGATAGATGAGGTCGACATGGCAAGAAACCTTGCCGCGATCGCCTC
>NZ_VITA01000029.1 GCF_007827695.1 Sinorhizobium medicae
AAGGCGACGCGCGCTTTGAGATCGGCATTCTCTTCGTCGAGCGAGAGAATGATCCGGGTTAATTGCGCAGCATCCTGAGGCAAGGGGGTGGGTCGGAGCGGCATGGACGACCCTACCACACAAGCCTGAATCTGCAAGCAAAACCAATAGGATCAGCCTGCTTTCGTCGGTCGCTTTACCGCGTTTCGTTTGACCCGCGTCCAGTCGATACCGGCCAACAAAAGCGAGAACTCCTGGCTACTCATCTGCATCGCGCCATCGCGGATCGGTGGCCAAACGAACTTGCCCGCCTCCAGCCATTTCGTCACCAGGATCATGCCTGATCCGTCCCAGTAAATGCAGCGAAGTCGATCGAGACGCTTGGCCCGGAACACGAACACGTCGCCACAATAGGGATCGGCCGCAAGCGCTGATGCCACCAAAGCCACCAGGCCATTCATGCCGCGCCGGAAGTCGACAGGCTGCGTCGCCACCATGATCTTCACGGCATTCGGCGAAACTCCGATCACCGGCGTCCTCGCAACGCCGCCACCATCGCCTGCGCCAACTCGGGCGCCACCGAGCCGATCACGGTCATGCGCGCCCCGGCAATCTCGATCTCAATTCGACCGGAAGCGACGGAAGCGATATCCGACGACGCGCTCTGGTGAAGCGTTCGTTCTCCAACCACTGTCACCGGCACGAACATCGCCTGCTGTGCGCAGGCTTGCTCTGATCGTCGAGAGGTCAGCCCGGCTTCGCGGCGCCAGACATTCAGCAAGCCGCGATTGACGCCCCAACGCCGGGCAACAGCCGAGATGTTCACTCCGGGTTCAGCGCTCTCCGCAAGGATCCGCGCCTTCTCCTCGTCGGTCCAATTCCGCCGCTGGCGTCGCCCGGTGATCAGCTCGATCCGCCGGTAGGCTCCATCATGCCTGGCTTCATCCATGGCTTCATGCATGACTCCAAGCATGGCACCAGCGCGATCTCCAACCATCCCGTTCCACTCCTGTCGATGACGGAGCTTATCTCGCGGTCTCAATCAGCAAAGGCAAGGTGGGCTGTTCGTAGCGCTCACCGTCGATCCCTGGACAAGCCGCCCACCGGCCCCGACTGGGCCTATGAGGTAAAGTGGGACGGGTACCAGCTGGCCGTGCACATCGAGCCTGGCCGGGTGCGGGTTCTCACGCGCGGCGGCTACGATTGGACCGATCGCTTTCCGTCGATCGCCGATGACGCGCGGCGCCTTGCCGTCATGACAGCCATCCTCGACGGGGAAGCGGTTGTTCTGAACGATCATGGCCGCTCGGATTTCGGCATGCTGCAACGGGCGCTCGGGCGCTTGCCGTCAGCAGTCGAAGCCGGTGCGATCGTCTTCTATGCCTTTGACGTTCTCTACCTCGTGGCCGCGACGTGCGCCGTCTACCGCTGCGCGAGCGTCGGCGGCTACTGGAGCCGCTCGTTGCTGGGCGGGAAGGGGCCGTCCGCCTTTCTGAGGAGGTTCAGGCTGATGGTGACGAGTTCTTTCGCGTGGCGTGCGAACACGGCCTTGAGGGCATCATCGCCAAGCACGTCGAGAAGCCCTATCGCTCAGGTCGAGGCGAGTGGTGGCAGAAGATCACCTGCAAGCGCCGGGATAGCTTCGTGATCGTCGGCTTCGAGCCGTCCACCGTCCCGGCCACCTCGGCCGACTGCTGCTGGCCGCTCGCCAGGGTGATGACATCGTCTATGTTGGCGGCTGCGGCACGGGCTGGTCGCACGATCTGTCACGCGAGCTGAGCAATGTCCTTGCATCGACCGTTACGAAAAAACCGGCAGTGAGCCTTCGGCGGAAGAATGCACCGAGCCCGTGCTCGTTGCAGAAGTTGAATATCGCGCCTGGACCGACGATGGAAGGCTGCGGCATGCGTCGTTCAAGGGGATCAGGGAGCGGGACGATGAAGTGGTGATTTATTCTCTGGAAGGTTAGCCGTCAATTACAGCTGCATCGAGTTTACGCCAAACGCTGGTTCTCGAAAGCTGCCGGTTGACTTTCGTCAAGCGCTTCGCTACCTGTGGTGGAGATAATAACCCCCAAAATTTACCAGTAATTTTTATCGGAAAGGGCGCTCAATGATCAGAAGCGTCGTTGAGATTATTGCCGCCATTTTTATCAATTCGGTTGGATTGGCGTTGGCTGCTATCGGGATTGAGTCAGTGGACTACGGTAGTCTTTTGCAATTGCTGCTCGTTATATCTGCCGCCATTGTTTTGAGCGCAATGGCCGTGTGGGCCGCTTTGCGCATTTTCGATCAAGACTATCCATATTGCCTTGGCTGATCTGCGCGCCGGTTTGTTTTCGATTCGCGCCTGGAACGAGGATGGAAAGCTGCGGCATGCGCTTTCAACGGATCAGGAATCTGGCAGATGATTTCACCGTACTTGCGCTACCATAGCGAGGCGAAAGCCGTTCCTCGACGCAGTCCTATATAAAACTATGTATATCCAGCCCCAACCTGTGGTGGCACACTCCATGCGTGTCATCGATAAGTGGGGGGGGGGAGGCGTTCATGCCCGAAATACCAAATGAAGTGCCGTCGAAGAGCGACGATGATCGGCGGGAATTTCTGAAAAGTTGTGGTCGCTTTGCGATTGTAACACCTCCGGCGGTAACAATGTTGCTTTCAACTAGCCTGACGTCAAATGCAATCGCCAAGTCTGGCGGCGGCGGAGGCGGCGGGAAAGTTAAAGGCAACAACGGCTGGGGCAATGGCCCAGATCCAACGAACCCGGGTAGCTCCCAGGGTGGTGGCGTTTCACAGGGTGGTCCGGGCGCCGGCAATTCGCAAAGCGGCACCAAGACCGGCGGAGCTCGTTAGTCCAGTCTGCTATACCGCTCCGATAAACGGCGGTCAGCGGCTTGAGCCGTCGACGGTACCTGGTGCACTCGGCCGGCTGCTGGCGGGCTCGTCTATTTTGGCAGCTGCTAGCTGCTACACTAGCTGTTTGAGGAAGAACGTGGCTTCTCAAGCCCGCGCTTGCCATCAACACTACGCCCTCGATCAGCATCCGTGATGTTGCGGCGCGCTCACTATCTGCACGGCGTTTCTGCAGTTCCTCGACCTTCTTCATTTCTGAGGTCAGGTCATCGC
The DNA here is from genome assembly GCF_007827695.1 of Sinorhizobium medicae. Taxonomy (GTDB): domain Bacteria; phylum Pseudomonadota; class Alphaproteobacteria; order Rhizobiales; family Rhizobiaceae; genus Sinorhizobium; species Sinorhizobium medicae. Next base: position 3,111 of record NZ_VITA01000029.1, read on the forward strand.
CTTTCGATGCGGCGATTTCGACTATCAACTTCTGGAGCATCATGAAGGTGGCTTGGACGGTGGCGCGCATTTCCGGGTCTGTCATTAGGGTCTCCTGCTGTGCGATTGCTCTTAAGCAAAAAATACAACCTGAAGTTCAGTAAAAATGCTATCATGACCGTGTCCCGTGGGCGGGAGCGGCAATGCAATTCGAGTCACCGAGTCCCGAAATAAATCCGAACTGACCTTATGGACATGCAGTTTTTCATTTCGCCCGACACCGACGCTATGATGGCTTTTGCCCATGTCGGCGCGCCCCTTATGGTCGATAGCTTCGCCGGCGGTGGTGAAGCCTCGACCGGCACCGAGATTGCGCTCGGCCACTCGCCGGAGCTCGCCATCAACCACGATCCTGATGCGCTGGCGCTGCACGCGGCAATCCATCCAGAGACACATTGACCTCTCTGAGAACGTCGATCGGTTCGATCCGCTTGATCATCTGAAGGGCAAGCACATCGGCCTCGCCTGGTTCTCTCCTGACTGCAAACACTTCCCAAGGCAAGGGGCGGCAAGCCCGTGGAGCGCAACATCCGCGTGACCTTTGCTGGGTCATTCAGGGCTCGATCGAGCGCATCCAGAAGAGCGGCGACCGCGTCGATGTCGTCATCATGGAGAACGTCGAGGAGTTTAAGGATCATGGGTTGCTTGGTCGCGACCGATCGCGGTCTGATGCCGGACCCTGAGCGCCGTGGCGAGAATTTCGAGAAATGGTGCAAGAAGCTGCGGCGGCTCGGCGGTAAGGTCGAGTTTCATGAGCTGCGCGCCTGCGACTACGACGCTCCGACGATCCGCAAGCGGCTGTCGTAATCATCCGGTTCGACGGCAAGCCGATTGTCTGACCCGAACCCACGCACGGTAAGCCTGAGGACCCGGATGTGATCTCCGGCAACAAGCTGCTATGGCGTACCGCAGCAGAATGCTTTGACTGGTCCCCGCCTTGCCCGTCGATCTTCGCAAGCTCGGCCGAGATCTGGGCGGAACACCAACTGCGCGCCGTCCGGCCGCTGGCGGACGCCGCGATGGCGCACGTGGCACGCGGCATGAAGCGCTATGTGCTCGAGGCGGAGCGACCTTTCATCGTCAATCTGACGCACGGGGACGAACCGAGGATCTCAACAAGCGTTCAACGTCATCACCCGTGGCGCATCGAGGGGAGGAGGCGGTGGTGACGCCCTATGTCGCCTCCTACTATAGCCATACTAATGGTCGCTCGGAGCGCACGTCGAACCTCGGCGAACGAATCGCGACCATCCCAACGGAGAACCGTCACGCGCTTATCGCTCCGGTGCTGACGGCGGCGCAACAGGGCGGTTCCGTTCGCCGGGTCGATGCTCCGCATCACACGTTCACCGCCAGCAACAAGGAGGGAACTCAGATATCGTGCCGAGGCTCGTGGGCTGCGGCGGACGGGCAGGGCAAAGCCGACCTCGCGGCGGTGACGAACCGACGGGAACGATCACGGCCAAGGCGGATGGCTGCGTTGCGGTCGCCTTCCTTGCGCAAAGCAACTATCTTGAGCCTGGCCATGATGCGCGCGAACCACTGTCGACAATCGTCGGCAGGGTCAGCACGCAGAGCCCAATAGTTGCTTTCATAGCCCAGCACAATGGTGATTCGCGCCCCGATGGTAGCGAGGCCGCTCGGCCCGGGCGTGATTCGGGCGAGCCATTAGCCACCATCACACAATCCGGAAGCCAGCAGAGCCTCGTCTCCGCATTTGTGGCTCGCCAATTCGGCAACTCAACCGGCCATGCGGACGACGAACCAACCGCCACCGTTATGGCGGGCGGTTACGGCAAGTCGCAGCTCGTCAGACCATACCTGCAGGCATACTACGGAACAGGCGACGGCCAGCTCGAGAGCGAGCCGATGCGGACTGTTACCACGAAGGACCGCCACGGCCATGTCGAAGCGACTATCAGTGCTCCACCGTTCACCGAAGCGCAGGCGAGCGCGCTCGGCAAGTTGCCGAATTCAATCGCGTCTCCCTTCGCAACATGCCGGTTTAAGGGCTGCGCCGGGCCTACGTGAAGCTGAAGCGCGGCGAATACGAAAACATCAACAAGGCTTTTGTCCCCCTGCCGGCGGAACTTGCGGCCATGGCCAATGCCGAGTGCCGCCTGATCCGCGAGGATCGGATTCGCAAGCAGGAAACGCTTAGGGCAATAGAGGACTCCGTCAGTCGAACGCTGCCCAGCTCTCATTGCCTCATGGACCTGCGCGTCACCCAGCGTGAGCGCGCCACCGCGCTAGCGGAGAAGGGCTTCGTCAGGGTCGCCGAAGGTGCCGACCATCTTGATTCGCACAGCTCGGCAAATCGCGTGAACTGCCGGCCGACTCCGTCCACCCATGGGCGATCGATGAGGTATGGTCTCCGGTCGCCATCCGCGTCAACCGGAGCAGGATCCGGACCAAGCTGAACGTCAGGCCCAGCCGGTATTGCCGGAGCGCGCCCACGAGCTCGCCCGCATGTTGGCGCTTCCTGATGCCAGTCAGGTCACCGCCGAGCAGATGGCTTATCGCGGCAAGGTGAAGGCGGACATCGAAGCGGCCGAGCCGGTCGACGAGGAGCGCGCGGCATGACCATCCAGCACCGCACAGTCGACATCGAGGCTGCGTCCGAGCTCTGGAAGGAAGACTTGTCAGCTTCCCAGATCGCGAAGTGCTTCGGTGTCTCGCAACGTCATCGTAGGGATCACATTTCGAAATCGCGCGTTCTTCCCTTCGAAGCCGCGAGCTCGCAACTGCCGACCGCACGAGAGCAAGAGAGCTCCGCGGAAGGACAACTGCAATGCGCGACCGCAGGCCCGATACCACAATCATCCCTCCCCACAAATATGACCTGGAGCGACTGCCGTTCGCCAAGCGCCTCTTAGAACTGAGGCCCGGCGAGTGCGTTTGGCCCATCAACGACGGCAGCCCTTTCCTGTTCTGTGCAGCCAAGACTGCGGGGAAATACTGCCAGCACCATCAATCCAGAGCATATGCAGCCCATCGCATTACGAAGAGGGAAAAATGAAGAGATCACGTTGGTATCCAATCCGAGTTGCGCCCGGATATAAGCGCATGGAGTCCATCATCGAGCGGAACTGCCGCAAGGACGGGTTCGACATCTCATGCCGTCATTCTACACCGAGTTGAGGCATCACCGGACGAAACAGATCTCCAGAAGCGGTTCCCGTTCCTGGTTGGTTATGCCTTCGTGAACCTGCCGAGGCTGAACTTCGAGGAGCTGCGCCGCGTCGACGGTGTCGTGTGTTTCCTCCGCGGTGCCAACTATGGGCCGCTCGAATTCCCCGGCGCCACGATCGAATCCCTATTTCGCCGAGCACGAGCGCCGTCAGTCCGTCTTCTACGAGCAGATACATCACCTCCGTGGTCAACTCCGGAAGATCTCGCCGAAGGGCCGGAAAGCGCGCGTTTCCATAGTCGACCAGGCGGAAAGGGGTATAGATTCTCCAAGCCCGCAGATCAAAGAGCGGGTACAAAAAATCATCAGTGAATTGAACAACCTTACTGCTGACCATCAGGTTGAAAATCTCCGCCATATCGGTTTCCTGAAGTGATCTGTGGCTGTTCAGTTTGCGGACCTCGATTAAAGGGAGCACTCGCCGGGCCTTAGGGGAGAACTCACCGCTCCACGCCTGGGCTGCATTCTGCCAATTTTCCCGGTTGGATGATCAATGATCCTGACTGTTGAACTCGAAAAGGCCGAGCATCCCGGGGTTGCACTATGCTTTGACCGCGAGGGACTGGATCTCTTGATAGCCAAGCTCGAGACTCTGCGAAATAGGCCAGACCACATGCATCTGATGACGCCATCATGGGCAGGCGACGCTCTCAATGAAGAAAAAGAAGGTGGCGAGCGATACGAGATTGTGAAAAGCTTGCGACTTGTGCGAGTTCCGTAAAGGCTGTCGCACTCGGCGCCTAGGAGAAATGCGGCCCAAAATATATTGGCCCAATTTACCTCTGCTGCGGTTAGCTCTTGGTTTTCGACGTGACCACGTAAATTGCATCTCCGACCGTGATAACGGCCTCGGCCACGTCGTCTGAAATTTCGATATTGAACTCGTCCTCAATCATCATGACGATTTGAGCGACTTCGAGAGAGTCGGCGCCGAGGTCATCCACTATGGACGCGTCGTCCACAGCATGGGCAGGGTCTACGCCCAACTGCTCGATGATTATTGCTCTTACACGACTAGCAGCGTTCGCGCTGGAGTTTTCCACCGATGTCCTCCCTTAGAGCATGATCACACTTATCCGGCTGTCACATAAGCATAGTCATCGCTTTTCTTTATTCCAATACTCTCGCACCATAGCAGGCAGGGCAACTGGTAAGCCGCGTGGCTCATAACGACGAAAGACCAGGTTCAAATCTCCGGCCTGCAACCAACACACAATGCGGCCACCACGTCTCATCTTAGAGGCGTCTGAGGAACCACTTCCGGTACATCGGGCGGCACCTCATTCTCTGGAACGAACCACAGGATACTCACCACGATAGCGATGAGAACACAGATGAGTACGAGGAAGGCAAGGCCGGCTTTGTCCATGCATTATTAGCAGTTGCGAATGTGAGCAATTCGAGGCGATGCCAATCATCACTTTCGCGTCGAGCAGCCGATAGCTCGCCAGCCTCGGTCGCAGGTCCCAATCCTGTCGCCGCAACCAATCTCACGGGAAGGGCACGGGTAGTGGACTGTTCTGACTTCTTCATCCAGGGCTCACCGGGCAGTTATTGCTCAGTATGCACCGTGAACTTCGGAGCGTCTTCGCCGGCCCCTTCTGCAAGGAACTCGAGCAGCACCGAAATTAAGAACTCCGCGGCCTCTTTGTTCACCAAAAGGTCTATGGTGCCCAGGTCGGTCTCAAGATTGAGGCGCCCAATCAATGGCTCTGACGAAATTGTCTGGAATTCACTGTCTAACAAGCGGTTTTCTTCCAGCTCTGACATTTTCCCCTCCTGGTTAGAACGACACGATGCGCAGGAGTTCTGTTGATTGGCAACCAATCTAGTTTTGCGATGACCGCAAGGACCCAACCTAGCTCGCTGTAAGCTCCCCGGACGCGAAGGGGAGGCACCGACCGCAGATCGGCACAACCAGTTTCGAGGCGATGCCTCACGAGATTGGAAAGCCCCGCAGCCGTATGGCGCTAAGCCGGGTCATAGGTTCACCGCATGGGGGCCGACTTTCCCGAGCAAGATCAGGTCGGCGGATAGTTATCCGAGAAGATCGGGGTTCGTGCCTGGTCGTCCTGTCCGGACCATAAGCAGCCCGCCGCCGTGATGGTGAGCGGGGCTTGCCTCCATGTCCAAGCCCTACCGCGTCGTAAAGCTCAACACTGGGGAGCAAGACATGGACGCGGTCCTGAACGAGTGGGCGGCCAAGGGATATTGGCTCAATCACGTGGTCCGGAACTCGACCTACGACTGGGGGCTGATTTTTTCTTCGCTCAGCTGATCGCAAAGAGCAGCCACACCAGCGTGCACGCAGAAACGATGATCATCACGACCGCCATTGCTTCAAGTGCCTTGTGCATCACTCTTCCCAGAGCATTTCCATGATTTCTTCAGGCGGCTCCTTCACCTGGAGGGTGACGGAGGCGCCGTTTTTGATCGAGCAGGTGACGAGTGTAGTGCTCCGCTGCCCTTCGACCCTTTGGAAGTGCATGACCGTGTCCATGTTGACGAAGATTGGTCCATTGTTGTCGTGCAGTTCTAGCCACATGGTTAGCGTCCTCTCGACGATTCGACCGCTCGGGTAAGTATAGCAGAGGGGTGATCGAATGAGGCGCTACCGCGTCGTCGAATAGATGCGCGGTTAGTGCAATGTCAGCATCGCGAAAAGGATGATGGCCGCAAGAACGACGAGGAGAAGGATCGTACCTTCTTTCATGGCGTTGTTACTCCTGCCCCAGCATAGAATATGGGGAATCTGCAGTTCTTCATCCATGCGACGCCTGATCAAATCTCGACTATGAGGCCTTGGTGCATCAGTTCTGTAACGTTTACAGAACTGGCATTGAGAGCCTCATCGGTATCAACATATTTGTCTGCGGTAAGGCACAAGAATACGGCCACCGCCCTGCCGCCTTCAGCATTCACGTTTGGCCGATCAATCGTCACGCCTTGATACGTGCCTTGAGGTATGGCGTGTCCGCGGATCTCGCAATCTCCGAGAGCTTCAAGGTTGATCAGGTGTTTAGCCATGCAGGCGTTTCCTCTTTTGACGGGGCTTTGACGGAAGGATGGCCAAAGCGCAACTTTCTGATGAGGTGAAAACCTACATTGTGCAAGCCTTGGCATGTTGTGACAGTCCATCTGTCGTGGCGGCGGCAGTCAAGAAGGAGTACGGCGCCGACGTCAGCCGACAGCTTGTCGAGAGCCATGACCCGAACAAGAAGGCAGGATCGGGCTTAGCGCGAAAGTGGAAGACACTCTTCGAAGAGACCCGCAAGACCTTCCTAGAGGATAGCGCCATCATCGCCATCAGTCCCCAGGCGGTCCGGCTACGCGCTCTGCAGCGCATGGCAGAGAAGGCGGAAACGGCAATGCGTTTCCCTTTGTAGATCTGCGTGGATTGCCGTTTTCCGAGAGCGCCCTCTCGGTCGATGATGAGAGAGTTGGTGATTGCTGCGTCAGAGCGCCGGATGTGTTTGCCTTCTGGAAGAAATAAACTGCTGCGGCGGCCGCCGCTAAGACAAGCGACCAGAATAACCCAGGTCTTATGGTCCCCCTCAAATGTGACACCCACTAAAATGAAACACGAGCGAGAGTGGAAGTCGAGGACGGTCTGCGCTATCTATGATTTCCTCGTGCTGCCTTAATCGCTTCGAAGACGGGAACCATCGCAACCCGCCAAGGCAATCAGCCGACCAGCGTTCACGCCGTTTAAACGAGGGACTTCTGGAATGGGTATAATCTGGACCATCATCATCGGTTTTATCGCGGGTATCGTGGCCAAGCTCATCGTGCCCGGCGAAAACGAGCCAAAGGGCTTCATTCTAACGACGATCCTGGGAATCGTAGGGGCCTTTGTCGCCTCCTATCTGGGGCAGGCATTGGGGTGGTACAACGCCAACGAGGGTGCCGGCTTCATCGGCGCTATTGTAGGAGCTGTGATCGTCTTGCTCGTATGGGGCGCCGTCGCCCGGCGTGCCTAGGACTTCACTAAGCAGAAAGGAACCGACAATGGCTTCGTCTCGCAACACCATGCCGTCGCTAGCGGCTCTATTGGGTCTGCTCGCGGTCGCTGGTTACCAGAACCGCGATAAGCTCGGACAGATCTTTCAGGATGCAAAGGGGGGCGCCCAGAACAGCGGCGGAATTCTCGGCGAACTCGGCAAGATGTTTGGCGGCTCCGAGGAAGGCTCGCTCAGCAAGGGCGTGGGAGAACTTGTCGATGCATTCAAGAACGGCGGACACCGGGAGGCGGCAGACTCCTGGGTAAGCGCCGAAGAGCGATCTCAGGGCATTTCGCCCGAGCAGGTCGAATCTTCGATCGGCAAGGATACCCTCCAGGATCTGGCCGCAAAGACCGGCCTGGACTACAACGAACTGCTGAAGCGCCTTTCGACATCGATCCCGGACGCGGTGGACACGATGACCCCGAACGGCCAGTTGCCTGAGACCGATGAGGAAGTCCTTGGCCGATCCCGCGGCCCCACTCTGGGCTAGAGGTTGGTTGACGGACCGGTTGCGCTGTTCCGGAGGCCCTAATTGTTCAGGCTCGATCCGCGATCCGTGCCGCAGTCAAGGCGACACCGTCGGCTATGCGGCTGCGGGCGATCGACGAGTAACCCATGCGGAAGAAGCGGCACGGACCGTCGTCCTTGGGGAAGAACGGCGATCCGGATTCTATAAGCACCCCTTCCAACCGCAACGCGTTCATCAGCAGATCCGCATCGAGGTCATCCGGCCCTTCGATCCAGAAGGAGGTGCCGCCGAAAGCCGCCGACCCGGCGATCCGCAAACCGGCATCCCGAAGTGCTGCCGCCATGATGATGTGCCGGCGATGATATTCCTCGCGCATGCGGTGCAGCACGGCATCATAGTGGCCGAGTGCCAGGAAATAGGCGGCCGTTCTCTGGAGGTGCCCCGGCGGATGGCGTAGCATCAGCGCGCGAAGCGCCCGCGCCTCCCGGATCACGGCGGCCGGCGCCACCAAATAACCGAGCCGCAGACCGGGAAACAGCGACTTGGAAAAACTGCCGATATAGAAGACGCGTCCGCTGCGGTCGAAGGCCTTGAGAGCCGGGGATGGGGGCGCCAGAAAGCTCATCTCGAACTCATAATCGTCTTCGACGATTATGAAGTCCTTCGAGGCAGCGGCTTCGAGCAATGCAGCACGCCGGTCGAGCGGCATCGTCGCCCCGGTAGGAGAATGATGGCTGGGCGTAACGAATACCGCATCGACCTTATCGGGAAGAGCGGTGGGCGGCAGGCCTTCCTTGTCGACATCGATGACGGTGACTTCGGCGCCGCTCAAGCGGAGCGAGGCGCTCATGTCGGGATGACATGGATTCTCGCAGACCGCGTGTGAGCCCTGGCGCAACAGCAGTTGGATGACGATCCACAGGGCGTTTTGCGCGCCGACGGTCACGAGGATCTCGTCGGGGCTCGCACGAATGCCGCGCCCCGGCAATGTACGCGAGCAGATATAGTTGACCAGTTGGACGTCATCCGATGCCGCGAAATCGCCCGCCATCAGTTCGAAATCCTCTCGCCCGAGCGCCCGGCGCGCGCAGTCGCGCCATGCGGTGAGGTCGAACAGCGATGGATCCATCTGGCCGTAGAGGAACGGGTAGGGATAGGCGCGCCAGTCGAGGGGTTTGCGCATCTGCTTGGCCACGATGAAGGTCGAGCACAACTTGGCCGACCAGTCGATCGTATCGGCTTCAGTGTGCGCGGCCCCTATTGCAATGCCTGTCGTCGGTGGCTTGCCGGCGACACGGTAGCCGCTGCGCTTCTCCGCCTCGATATAGCCTTGCGAGGCGAGCTCCTGATAGGCGAGCGTCACGGTGATCCGCGAAATGTTCAGATAGGCCGCAAGCTTGCGACTGGAAGGGAGCCGGGCACCCGCTGCCAGGCGGCCGGACAATACCGCGGACACGATGGTTTCCCGGATCTGCGCCTGCAAGCCCGCATGGCCCGTTCGGTCCAGAAAGAAGATCGTTTCGGATACCGTCGAGCCCACCATTCACATCACCCATGGCCTCCTCCAAACTGGACTCATCTAACTTCTTATCTGGATATAAGGCAATCCGAGAGGCAGGCATATTTCTACTCCTCAAGCAAAGACCGTCATCACAGTGCGGCCCGACCCCGCAATAAGCGGGGCGACAGAACCAAGAGGGAAACGAAATGATTCACTACAGGAATTTCAAGCTTGTATCCGGAGCCCTTGCGATAGCGACCGGGCTGTTAGCCGGCTTTGCGGCCCGGGCGGAAACCAGTGTCGTCGTCGGCTACCAGCAGATCGTCGGCCCGTTCATTTCGGCAATCGCGGATGGCCGCTTCGATGCCGCAGCCAAGGAGGCCGGCTACTCGATCGATTGGCGCCAGTTCAGCTCGGGAGGCGACATTTCGACGGCGCTTGCATCGGGTAATGTGCCGATCGGCGTTATCGGTTCGACCGGTACGACAGCCGCCGCGACCCGCGGCGTCGAGCTCGAACTTTTCTGGATTCTCGACAATATCGGCAAATCGGAAGCGCTTGTCGCACGCGAGGGATCCGGCATCGCAAAGCCGGAAGATCTGAAAGGAAAGAATGTCGGCGTTCCCTTCGTGTCGACCTCTCACTTCCATCTGCTGGTCGGCCTGGGAGAGGTCTGGAAAATCGATCCGCGGGAAGTGAACATCCTCAACATGAAGCCGCCGCAGATCGTCGCCGCCTGGCAGCGCGGCGATATCGACGCCGCCTATGTCTGGCCGCCGGCCCTTTCGGAGCTCCTGAAAACGGGTAAGGTGATCTCGGATTCCGAGGCGATCGGCGCGGCGAGCGTGCCCACCTTCGACGGCCTCGTGGTCGATAAGAAATGGGCCGAGGAAAATCCGGATTTCATGGCGGCCTTCACCAGGGTGCTCGCCGAGTCCTATGCCGATTACAAGGCCAATGGAAGCGGCTGGACGGCGGACTCGCCGGAGGTGCAGGGCATGGTCAAGTTGATCGGCGGCGACGCCGAGGGTATCGTCCAGGCCCTCAACCTTCTATCCTTTCCGACCACCGAGGAACAGGTCTCCGACAGGTGGCTTGGCGGCGGTGCCGTCCGGGCACTGGAGGCGAGCGCCAGGTTTCTGGTCGAGCAGAAGCAGATCGACAATGCGCTCGACGATTACGCGCCCTTCGTCAACAGCGCCTACGCGAAAGAAGTCTCCAAGTAGCGGAAGCGCGCTCCCGGCTGCTGCGCGCTGTGCGTGTCCGGGAGCATCGCTGCTGCCCTCGATACAGCACTTTCCAGGAAGGCCCGCGACATGGAAACGCTCAACGTCAGCAATGTCAATCTGACTTATCCTGGTCTTTATTCGGACCAGGCGGTCATCGCGCTCAAGGGCGTGAATCTCGAGATCAAGAGCGGCGACTTCGTCGTCGCGCTCGGTGCATCGGGCTGCGGCAAGACCACGCTCCTCAACCTGATGGCAGGTTTCATGGCACCGAGCGCCGGGGAGATCACGCTCGGTGAGCGCCGCATCACCGGTCCCGGCGCCGACCGAGGCGTTGTTTTCCAAAAGCACGCGCTGCTCCCCTGGCTCAATGTCATCGACAATACCGAGTTCGGGCTCAAGCTGAGGGGTGTCGACAAGGCAACAAGGCGGGAGGTGGCGACGCGAAACCTCGCGCTCGTCGGGCTGCAGGATTTCCACCGGCACATGATCTACCACCTTTCCGGCGGCATGCAGCAGCGCGTCGGCATCGCCCGCGCGCTCACCTGCGATCCGGCGATGCTGCTCATGGACGAACCCATGGCGGCCCTCGATGCCTTGACGCGGGAGACCATCCAGGAACTGCTGCTGAAGGTCTGGCAGCTCACCAACAAGATGTTCTTCTTCATTACCCACAGCGTCGAGGAGGCGCTGTTCCTCGGCTCCAGGCTGATCGTGATGTCGCCCCGACCGGGCCGCATCACCCATACCTACGAGCTCGATTTCAACAAACGCTTCCTGGAGAACGGCAATGCACGCGCAATCAAATCCAGCCGCGACTTCATCGACATGCGCGAACAAATCCTCGGCATCATCTACGGGGACGAGCGCCAGTCCGGTAACCCGGAGCTCCTCCATGCTTGAGGGCGTCGTCAAGAGCAAACCCGTTCGGCCGGGACGAATCTACGGCGCACCTGGCGATGGGATGAGCGGCCATATCAGCCTTTTGACTGCGCTGGTGCTGATCGCGTTCTGGCTGCTCGTGACCGAGATGGGCTGGATCAAGCCGCTGTTCCTGCCGTCGCCGCTCGCTGTCTGGGACAAGTTCGTCATCGCATTGACGGAAGGGGTCTCCAACTCCACCTTGGCGCAGCACACGCTGGCGAGCCTCGGCCGGGTGTTCGGAGCCTTTCTGCTTGCGCTCGTCACGGCAGTCCCGGTGGGCATTCTCATGGGCGTCAATCGGGTGGTGCGGGGGCTTTTCGACCCCATCATCGAATTCTACCGCCCGCTGCCGCCGCTCGCTTATCTGCCGCTGATCATCATCTGGCTCGGCATCGGCGAATTTCCGAAAGTTTTCCTGATCTATCTGGCGATCTTTGCGCCGATGGCGATCGCCGCCAGAGCCGGTGTGCGCTCGGTCTCGACGGAACAGATTCATGCCGCCTATGCCATGGGCGCGACTCGGGCACAGGTGATCGGGCATGTGATCATGAAGGCTGCGTTGCCGGAGATATTCACCGGTATGCGCATCGGGATCGGCGTCGGCTGGACCACGCTGGTCGCGGCCGAAATGGTGGCCGCCCATCGTGGACTCGGCTTCATGGTGCTGAATGCAGCCGAATATCTCGCCAGCGATACGGTCATCATGGGGATCGTCGTCATCGGCGTGTTCGCCTTCGCCTTCGACCTCATGATCCGCTACCTCGAAAAGACGCTCATTCCCTGGAAGGGCAAAGTGTGATGGCCGCCGATCGGCAGTAGTCGGCGCCGCCCCGGATAGCCTCGATTCAAGCATTTCAACGGGCCTATGGCCGCCCGACCGGCGAAGCCATGCCCCGACATGAACAAAGGACTTTCGACATGACCGCCGAGGACCTCGCAGAGCTTTTCGACGCCTTCAACAGACACGACATCGATAGTGTCATGGCATTTTTCGCCGCCGACTGTGTCTTCAACGCCGTTGCCGGGCCGGAGGGCTGCGGCAAGCGCATCGTCGGCGCCGAGGCGATTGCCGATGCCTTTTCCGGTGTATGGGCGGCAATGCCGGACGCTCATTGGGATCATCACAGCCATTTCGTCCATGGAGACCGCGGGGTCTCCGAATGGACCTTCTCGGGGACCAATGCGGACGGCACGCGCATCGTCGCGGAAGGCTGCGATCTCTTCACGCTTCGCGACGGCAAGATCGTCCGCAAGCAGGCATTCCGAAAAAACCGGCCGCTCATCGAGCCGCAGCCGAGATACTGAGCGCCTTGAGGGCAGGATCACGACATGGAACACCAGCTGGCCAGACCGATCGCATCGCGCAAGCCCTTCGATCCGACCTATGATCCGATCCGCGCGCCCAATCCGGGCGAGGGCAAGGACTATGCGCCGACCTATTGGATTGGCACGGCCGGCAAACCGCCTTCCGACGACGGCCCCGTCACATGCGATATGGACGTCGACGTCGCTATCGTCGGCTCCGGATATACGGGGCTCTCCTGCGCGATCCATCTCGCCCGCGAGCACGGCATAAAGGCGACGGTTCTCGAGGCGAACGGCGTTGCCTGGGGCTGCAGCACCCGCAATGGTGGCCAGGCGCAGATCTCCGCAGGGCGCCTCAAGCGCTCGCAATGGATCGAGCGATGGGGCGTCGATATCGCCAAAAAACTGCACGTCGAGATCAGCGAAGCCTTCGATCTCTTCCGAGACCTGATCCGTTCACCCGAAATCGAATGCGATGCTCAGGACGGCGGCCACCTCTATATCGCACATCGCGACAAGGTGATGCCGGCGCTCGAAAGCGAGTCGCGGCTCCTCAACGAGGTCTTCGGCTACCGTTCGCGCATCGTCGGGCGAGAGGAGGTCCACCGGGACTTCGTCCGCGACGAGGAGGCCAAGGGGGCTATGTACGAGCCGGACGGGATGGGGATCCACGCAGCCAAGCTCGCCTTCGGATACCTCAATCTGGCGCGCAAGCTCGGTGCGCGGGTCCATACGGCGAGCCCCGTTCTCAGCTGCGACTGGAAAAACGGCGCCTATCACCTGTCTACGCCGGGCGGCACCGTTCGTGCACGCGCCGTCTGCATTGCGACGGCGGGCTATACCTCGCCGGATCTCCATAGTTTGACGCGGCACCGGCTCATGCCGATCCTCTCCAACTCGATCGTCACCCGTCCGCTGAACGAGGAAGAGCGCTCCGAACTGAACTTCAAGACGCGGATACCGCTCACAGATACACGCACGCTGCGGCACTATTACAGGATAATGCCGGACGGCCGCGTGCAGATCGGCAGCCGCAGCGCCATAACCGGCCGCGATGCGGTGAATCCCAAACATCTCGGTCGGCTTCTCGAAGGGCTCTACCGAAAGTTCCCGGTCCTGAAGGGAATCACGATCGACTACTCCTGGTGGGGCTGGGTCGATGTCAGCCACGACATGATGCCGCGCATCTTCCGGCCCGATCCGAAGCAGCCGCTGTTCTACGCGATGGGCTATGGCGGCAACGGCGTCATGTATTCCGCCCAGGCAGGACGTCGAATGGCACAGATGGTTGCGGGCCAGGGCGGCGCCCTCGATCTGCCGATCTTCACGTCGCCGCTGCCGAGCCATGGACTGCTCACGCCGTTCAGACGCCTCGGCCAGTGGGGCATGTATCGCTGGTACTATCTCAAAGACGAGATCCTGTAACCGTGCGCGGGTCAGAACGTTTGCGCGAGCTTGCGTGCCGCCGACTGAAGCACGGGCACGTAGCGCTTGGAGTCGTCGAGCGTCATGCGGGCTTTCGGGGCGTGGCAGGCAAGCGACGCAACCACCCTTCCGTTTCTGTCGAATACGGGAACCGCGATGGCTATCAGGCCGATCATGAACTCTTCCCGGTCGGTGCTGTAGCCATCGCGCAAAATCTCTGCGAACTCGCTCTCCAGCGCGTCGGCAGACATGATCGTTGCAGGCGTGAATCTTTCAAAGGTCAGCGAGGCCAGCAGCTTCTGCCTTTGCTGCACATCCATATGCGCAAGCAACAATTTGCCGCTGGCGGTGCAGTGAAGCGGCACGCGCGAACCGGGCTCGAGATGTACTCGGAGCGGCCAGTCGGATTCAACGCGCGCCAGATATATCGCGTCGCAGCCGGAGCGCGTCACGAAATTGCATGTCTCACGCGTCACATCGACGACCTGCTTCAATATGGCGTGCCGCTGGGTCCCCACGCCCGAACCGACGATGGTCAGGCCCATCTTGAACAGGCGCGGGCCGACCGAATAGTGGCGTCTGTCAGGTTCGCGAAAGAGGAATCCTTCCTCGACCAGGCGCTGGCACAGCCTGTGCAGCGTGGCCCTGGGCATGTCGATCCTCTCCGCAAGATCGTTCAGCGTGACCGGCTTTTCGGAAAGTCCGACGACTTCGATCAGGCTGAGGCTGCGCGTAACGGCCGAATTCGGCGTCTCGATTTTATCGTCCATCCTCATTCCTTTGTCTCACTCAATGAGATTCAATTTGGGTACAATCGCTATCATATAGCTAATCTTACCTCAATATCTCACTCAGTAGGATATTTCATCTCAGAAAAATTGACACATCGCGCTCCTTATCTCTTTTGTGGGATGAGGGAGGAGCCGAACGTGAACGAAGCGCAGTTTGATTACATCGTGGTCGGTGCCGGCTCTTCGGGCTGCACCGTTGCCGCACGTCTCTCGGAAGACGGCAGGTTCCGTGTTGCTCTCGTCGAAGCGGGGCCGAAAGACACCAGCCCCTGGATTCACTTGCCGCTCGGTTACGGCAAGACGATGTGGGATGAGCGCATCAACTGGAAGCTTTACACCGAGCCCGATCCCAACATGAACGGCCGACGCATCTATTGGCCGCGCGGCAAGGTTCTGGGGGGCTGCTCGGCGATCAACGGTCTGATTGCCATCCGGGGACAGGCCGAGGACTATGACGACTGGGCGCGCTACGGCGGGGATCAGTGGAACTATCGCAACGTCCTGCCCCATTTCCGTAAGTCCGAATCCTTCGCGGGCGCCGCAAACCCCGAGTTCCATGGCAAGCACGGGCCGATCTGCGTCGCTCCGATCCGCCACCGTCATCCGCTGATCGACGCATTCATCGGCTCGGCCAATCAGCTTGGCATCCCCTGCAACGATGATTTCAACGGTCCGTCGCAGGAAGGCGTGGGCTACTACAGCCTGACGACCAGAAACGGAATGCGCAGCAGCGCGGCGGTGGGTTATCTCCGCCCGGCAAAACGGCGGAGCAACCTTACGATCGTCACGGAAGCGCTGGTCACGAAAGTCCGCTTTGAGGGGCGCCGGGCGCAGGGCATCGACTACACTACAAATGGTCGCAAGATGAGCATGAATGTGCGGCGTGGCGTCATCCTTAGCGCGGGCGCCGTGCATACACCGCACCTGATGATGCTGTCCGGCATCGGACCGGCCGGGCATCTCAAGGCTCACGGCATCGACGTCGTGGCGGACATGCCTGGCGTTGGTGCTAATCTGCGAGATCACCTGCAGCTCCGGCTTATCTATCGCTGCAACAGACCCATCACCACGAATGACGAACTGAACAGTCTGACCGGCAAGGTGAAAATCGGACTGCAATGGTTGCTGACGCGAACTGGACCCCTTGCCGTCGGCATCAACCAGGGTGGGCTCTTCGCCAGGGTGATGCCCGATGCGACGCGACCCGACGTTCAATTTCATGTCGCCACACTTTCCGCGGACATGGCCGGAGGAAAAGTCCATCCCTTCTCCGGCTTTACCATGTCGGTCTGTCAGCTCCGGCCCGAGAGCCACGGCACCATTCGGCTGGCCTGCGCGGACCCCACGACACCACCGCTGATACACGCCAATTATCTCGACTCCGAACTCGACCGTCAGGTTGCGATCGGCGGCATCAGACTGGCCC
This sequence comes from Sinorhizobium medicae, assembly GCF_007827695.1. Classification (GTDB taxonomy): domain Bacteria; phylum Pseudomonadota; class Alphaproteobacteria; order Rhizobiales; family Rhizobiaceae; genus Sinorhizobium; species Sinorhizobium medicae. The sequence goes on from NZ_VITA01000029.1 coordinate 19,411, forward strand.
GCCGCATCGCGCGCACAGGTCCGCTGAGCCAGCTCGTAACCCGCGAAGAACTGCCGGGCGAGTCCGTCGACAGCAAGGAAGGAATTCTCGATTTCGCGCGCCAGAACGGCGCAACGATCTTCCATCCAACGAGCACATGCCGAATGGGCCAGGACGACGATGCGGATGCAGTGGTCCGCCCCGACCTGAAAGTGAGAGGCTTCGACGGCCTTTGGATCGCGGATTGTTCGGTGATGCCCACCATCGTGTCGGGAAACACCAACCTGCCGGCAATCATGATCGGAGAGAAACTGTCGAGCTCAATTCTGAACTGAAATCCGACATTGGGAGGAGACCATGTTGAATACCGCTGGGAGCACCAGAGAAAGTGAAGTGAGGCGTGTCGTTTTCGCGTCTCTGATAGGCGCAACGATCGAATGGTATGACTTCTTCTTGTACGGCGTGATTGCCGGCATCGTTTTCAATCAGCTGTATTTCCCGTCGCACGACCCGCTCGTTTCGATGGTGCTGGCCTATGCGACCTTTGCCGTAGGTTTCGTCGCCCGTCCGCTCGGCGGCATCGTATTCGGACATTTCGGCGACAAACTCGGCCGCAAGCAGATGCTCGTACTCACCATTCTGATCATGGGGGTGGCGACCGTGCTGATCGGCGTTCTGCCCACCTACGAGCAGATTGGTGTGGCAGCCCCCATACTGCTGCTCATCCTGCGTATCGCACAAGGCATCGGCATTGGCGGCGAATGGGGCGGCGCAGTCCTCATGGCCTATGAATTCGCACCTGAAGACAAGCGCGGCTACTATGCGTCGATCCCGCAGATCGGCCTTGCGATCGGATTGTGCCTGTCGTCCGGCGTGGTGGCACTCCTCAGTCTTCTCCCCGAAGAAGCCTTCATGTCCTGGGGCTGGCGCACTGCTTTCATCGGCTCGGTCGTCCTTATCGTCGTCGGCCTTTACATCCGGCTGAAGGTTGCCGAAACACCGGATTTCGCCAGCGTCAAGGAAGAGCGGCAGGAGCTCAAGATCCCGTTCGTGGAGCTCATCCGCACCTATCCTCGCAATATACTGCTCGGCATGGGTGCCCGCTATATCGATGGAGTTTTCTTCAACGTATTCGCCGTCTTTTCGATCGTCTATCTTTCCAAGCATGTGCAGGTGGACCGCACGACGGCATTGTGGCTCGTATGCCTCTCTGCACTCGTCATGGTCGTGACAATTCCGCTCTTCGGCAAGTTGTCCGATCGATGGGGGCGGCCGAAAACCTATGCCATAGGCAGTCTGCTGCTGGCGCTGGTCACCTTCCCGGCCTTCATGCTCATGGGAAGCGGGAGCCTGCCGTTGATCGCACTCGCTCTGATCGTGCCGTTCGGCATCATCTACGCAATGTGCTACGGCCCCGAAGCAGCACTGTTCTCCGACCTTTTCGACGTTAAGGTCCGCTATACCGGCATTTCCTTCGTCTATCAGTTCTCCGGCATCTTCGCCAGCGGCATCACTCCAATCATCGCGACCTTCCTTATCAGCTATGGCGACGGCTCGCCCTGGCTGCTGGCCGCCTACGTGGTGTTTGCGGCTCTTGTTTCGATGGTTTCGGCGATGCTCATACGCCCGGTTTCGCAAACGCGTACCACCCTGCCGCATAAGCCGTTGCGCCCATCAACCGTTCACACAAGCTAAGGAAACAGCCATGAAAATGACCACCGAAGAAGCCTTCGTCAAAGTCCTCCAGATGCACGGCATCGAGCATGCTTTCGGCATCATCGGCTCGGCGATGATGCCCGTATCGGATCTCTTTCCGAAGGCGGGCATCAAATTCTGGGACTGCGCCCATGAGACCAATGCCGGCATGATGGCGGATGGCTTCAGCCGGGCCACCGGGACCATGTCGATGGCGATCGGCCAGAACGGTCCCGGCGTCACCGGCTTCATCACCGCCATGAAGACGGCCTACTGGAATCACACGCCGCTGCTGATGGTTACGCCGCAGGCGGCCAACAAGACGATCGGGCAGGGCGGCTTCCAGGAAGTCGACCAGATGGCCATGTTCGAGGAGATGGTCTGCTATCAGGAAGAGGTGCGGGACCCGAGCCGCATTCCTGAAGTCCTGAACCGAGTCATCGAGAAGGCCTGGCGGGGTTGTGCGCCGGCGCAGATCAACATCCCCAGGGATTTCTGGACGCATGTGATCGACGTGGATCTGCCGCGTATCGTCCGCTTCGAGCGGCCGGCCGGCGGACCGGCGGCGATCGCGCAGGCGGCCCGGCTGCTTTCGGAGGCGAAATTCCCGGTCATTCTCAATGGCGCCGGTGTCGTCATCGGCAATGCAATTCAGGAATCGATGGCGCTCGCCGAACGGCTGAATGCACCGGTGTGCTGCGGATATCAGCATAACGACGCCTTTCCGGGCAGCCATCGCCTGTCGGTCGGGCCGCTTGGCTATAACGGCTCGAAGGCGGCGATGGAACTGATCAGCAAGGCCGATGTCGTGCTGGCATTGGGCACGCGGCTCAACCCTTTCTCGACGCTGCCGGGCTATGGCATCGACTACTGGCCGAAGAATGCGTCCATCATACAGGTCGACATCAATCCCGACCGGATCGGCTTGACGAAGAAGGTGACGGTCGGGATTTGCGGCGACGCGAAACAGGTGGCGCAGCAGATCCTTCAGCAGCTTGCCCCCGTCGCCGGCGAAGCAAGCCGCGAGGAACGCAAGGCGCTGGTCCACCAGACGCGCTCGGCGTGGCTGCAGCAGCTCTCTTCGATGGACCACGAGGATGACGATCCGGGTACGGAGTGGAACGTTGGGGCGCGCCAACGGGAGCCCGATCGCATGTCGCCGCGCCAGGTCTGGCGCGCGATCCAGGCCGTGCTTCCGAAAGAGGCGATCATCTCCACCGACATCGGCAACAACTGCGCCATCGGCAACGCCTATCCGAGTTTCGAGCAGGGCAGAAAGTATCTGGCTCCCGGCATGTTCGGCCCCTGCGGCTATGGCTTCCCGTCGATCGTGGGCGCCAAGATCGGCTGCCCGGATGTGCCGGTCGTCGGCTTTGCCGGCGACGGCGCCTTCGGCATCTCGATGAACGAGATGACGTCGATCGGCCGCGAGGGATGGCCGGCCATCACCATGGTAATCTTCCGGAACTACCAGTGGGGTGCCGAGAAACGCAATACGACGCTCTGGTACGACAACAACTTCGTAGGCACCGAGCTCAATCCGAACCTGAGCTACGCCAAGGTTGCGGACGGCTGCGGGCTCAAAGGGATCACCGTCGACACGCCGGCCGCACTCAAGGAGGCGCTTTCGAAGGCGATCGAGGACCAGGCCAGGGGTATCACCACCTTCGTCGAGGTCATTCTCAATCAGGAACTCGGCGAGCCCTTCCGGCGCGACGCGATGAAGAAACCGGTGGCGGTGGCGGGCATCGATCGGGCCGATATGCAGCCCCAGAGCCGCAGGTAGTCCTGCATGCGCGATACCCGGCGGCCTCTGCCGCCGGGCACACTCAACGGGAAGAATAGATGGACGCGATCTCCAGAACCGAGCGACCGAAGCAATCCCCCAAAGCCGTCCTGTCGACCTATGGCCCCGGCCTCCTGGTGACGGCGGCCGTCGCCATGGCTGCTCAGTTCCTCTCCGAGCACTATGGGGCGCCGGCCATGCTGATGGCGCTGCTGCTCGGGATCGCGTTCCACTTCCTGGCGGAAGAGGGACGATGCGTCGCCGGCATCGAACTCTCGGCAAAACTGGTGCTCAGGATCGGCGTCGCGCTGCTCGGTATGCGCATCAGCGTCGATCTGCTGATCGGCCTCGGCGCGGGCACCATCCTCCTCCTTGTATCGGCGATTGCTGCGACCATCCTGTTCGGCCTCGTGGCCGCCCGGCTGCTTGGCCGGGGCTGGCGCCTTGCTCTCCTCACAAGCGGCGCGGTTGCCATCTGCGGAGCCTCGGCGGCCATGGCCATCGCGTCGGTGCTGCCTCGCAACGAGTTTTCCGAACGCAACCTGATCTTTACCGTCCTGTCGGTGACCGTGCTCAGTACGCTCGCCATGATCGGATACCCGATCGTCGCCGAATATCTCGGGCTTGATGGCCAGGCGACCGGGATATTCCTTGGCGGCACGATCCATGATGTCGCCCAGGTCGTGGGCGCCGGCTTTTCGGTGTCACCGGAGGCGGGCGAGACGGCGACGCTCGTCAAGCTCATCCGCGTGACGATGCTTGCACCAGTCGTCCTCATCTTCTCGGTCGCGCTGCGCGGCGTTCCGCAGGAGGGCACCTCGATAGGAAGGCGCGCCCCGCTCGTCCCCGGCTTCGTGCTGGCGTTTCTCATACTCGCGGGTTTCAACTCCGCCGGTCTGGTGCCCGTCCTGGTGAGCGAAATCGGAATGGAAATCTCGCGGTGGGCGCTGCTGGCGGGGATCGTGGCCGTCGGCATGAAGACATCTCTGCGTCGCGTCCTTGAGGTTGGCGGGGATGCCGTCGCACTCGTCGTCGCCGAAACGCTGTTCATCGCCGTCTTCATTCTTGTCGGCATGAATTATCTGGGACACAGCTGATGAAACCTCTCGACCGGATTATCGAAACGGCAAGGAAAGCCCCGCGACACATTGTTCTCTCCGAAGGGGAGGACCCGCGGATCGTCGCCGGCGCCGTACGTGCGAGGCGGGAATGTCTGGCGGAGATCACGCTCGTCGGAAACCGCGAGGTGGTCATGCACAGGCTCGCAGCTCTGGATGCAAACCCGCGAGAATTCCGGGTGGAGGACCCGTCCTCCTCGTCGCTCACCGACGGTTTCGCGGCTTCCTTTCTCGACCTCAGAAGGAGCAAAGGCGTCGACGAGGCCGCGGCTCGGGTGGCGGTGCTCACGCCACTGAACTTCGCCGCGATGATGGTGAGGGAAGGGCTGGCCGACGGAACCGTCGGCGGTGCGGTCGCGACCACCGCCGATACCGTGCGCGCCGCCCTGCAGGTGATCGGTAGGGCGCCCGGCGTCGGGCTCGTCTCCAGCTTCTTTCTGATGATGCTCTGCGAACCGCATCACGCCCGCAAGGGTGCCTTCGTCTTCGCCGATTGCGGACTGGTGGTGGATCCCGATGCAGGCGGCCTTGCCGACATCGCGCTTATGTCCGCGAAATCCTATGAGCAGCTTGCCGGCGAGCGGGCTAAAGTCGCCATGCTCTCTTTCTCGACCGGCGGCAGCGCCGCTCATGAGCGCGTTTCGAAGGTCGTCGAGGCCACCCGCATGGCGCGATGCGCTGAGCCCGATCTCGTTATAGACGGGGAATTGCAGTTCGACAGCGCCTTCGTCGAAGCCGTCTCCCTGACCAAGGCGCCGCAATCCGCGTTGCGCGGGGAGGCCAATGTTTTCGTGTTCCCGAATCTCGACGCGGCAAATATCGGTTACAAGATCGCCCAGCGGATCGGCGGAGCGACGGCGATCGGGCCAATTCTGCAGGGACTGGCACGGCCGGCCAACGATCTTTCGCGGGGCTGCAGTGCCGACGACGTCTTCCACATGATTGCGGTTACAGTCGTCCAGGGGCGTGAGGACAACTCCACCGTTTCCGAAAGGCGTCAAAACGTCACATAATGCAAAAAGTGTATTATGCAGCCTTTGCAATATTTGCGACATCCCTTGCGGCCTGTCGCGAATATTGCAACATTGTCGGCATGTCCAGATCAGCGAACTCCCGGGCGCTCGCGCCGCGCCGTCATGAGGAAATTCTAAGGCGCCTCGCTGCCGAAGGCTCGGTGAGCATCGCGGAGCTTTCCGCCCATTTCGACGTCTCGCGTGAGACGATCCGCCGCGATATGAAGTTGCTGGCTGACCGCGGCCAGCTCGACGTGGTGCATGGCGGGGCCACATTGTTCGAGCCGATCGAGCCGGCGTTGGTTCACCGAAGCGAGGAAAACGCCACCGCCAAGGCAGCTATTGGCCTCAAAGCCGCCGAACTGGTGAAGGACGGCATGGTCGTGTTCCTCGATTCAGGCACGACCACGCTTGCCGTTGCCCATGCGCTAGACGGGCTTCGCGACCTGACCGTCTGCACCACGGGCCTTGCCATCGCACTGCATATGTGCCGGCAACCGCGCGCCCGGGTCCATATGCTGGGCGGCGAGATCGATCCTGCGGAGGAGGCGGCAGTCGGCCTGGACGCGCTGGAGGCGATCGGCCGCTTTCGGGTCGATATCGCCTTTCTCGGTGGGGGCGGGCTTTCCCCGGACGGCGAGGTGACCGATTTCACGCGCAATGGCGCCGAGCAGCGCTCGCGCATGATCGCCATGGCCGGCAAAGCCTATTTCGTCCTGGACAGCTCGAAGTTCGGAAGGCTGACGCCACTTCGCATACCCGGGTTTCATCAGGCGGCCGGTGTCATCGTAGATGCGCCGCCAGCGCCGACGATCTCGGAAGCGCTCGAGCGGAAAGGGCCACGGGTGATCGTCGCCACCAGATGAATGTTGCATAATGTTGCAATTCATGTTGCGTTTTGCGGATGGCCAACTATCCTGAAGCCAGTCAATCGGGAGGATGGTTCATGCCGCAGGAATTTCCAACGCAGGCGCGCGTCGTTATTATCGGCGGCGGTATCATAGGCTGTTCGGTTGCCTATCATCTCACACAGCTTGGCTGGACCGACGTTGTCCTCCTTGAACAGGGTCAACTCAGCGGTGGAACCACCTGGCATGCTGCGGGTCTCGTCGGACAGTTGCGCAGCCATGCCAACATGACCGGCCTCATCCGGTATTCGACGCAGCTCTACAGCGAGCTCGAGGCAGAGACAGGTCTTGCGACCGGATGGAAGAATTGTGGCTCGCTTGCCGTCGCCCGCACGGCCGACCGCATGACCGTGCTGAAGCGGACCGCCGCCTCGGCCCGGGCCCAAGGGGTCGCCGTCGAGGTGATTTCGCCCCGCGAAGCAGCCGATCTCTGGCCGGTGATGGCGGTAGAGGATCTCGTCGGCGCCGTCTGGCTCCCGGGAGACGGCAAGGCCAATCCGACGGACCTCACGCAGTCCCTGGCCAAGGGCGCGCGCAATCGCGGTGCCCGTATTATCGAGCGGGTGCGCGTGACCGGGATAACGGCCAAGGACGGGACGGTCCGCGGAGTCGAGACGGATCGGGGCAGCATCGCCGCTGAAATCGTCGTCAATTGCGCCGGCCAATGGGCGCGCAAGGTCGGGCTGATGTGCGGCGTGACCGTACCGCTGCACTCCGCCGAACACATGTATATCGTCACGGGCAAGATCGAGGGCGTGCATCCGGACCTGCCTGTACTGCGCGATCCCGATGGCTACATCTATTTCAAGGAGGAGGTCGGCGGTCTCGTCATGGGCGGCTTCGAGCCGGAGGCCAAGCCCTGGGGCATGAACGGCATTCCGGACGATTTCGAATTCGCATTGCTGGAAGATGACTGGGACCAGTTCGAAGTCCTCATGCAGAATGCACTTATACGGGTACCGCAACTCGAAACGGCGGAGGTTAGAAAGTTCTACAACGGTCCGGAAAGCTTCACCCCGGACAACAATTTCATCCTCGGTGAGGCACCGGAACTGCGCAACTTCTATGTCGGTGCCGGCTTCAACTCCATGGGGATCGCCAGTGCCGGAGGCGCCGGGCGGGCGCTTGCGGAGTGGATCGTCAATGGTGCTCCGACGATCGATCTCTGGCCGGTGGACATTCGCCGTTTCGCGCGCTTCAACAACAATCCACGCTGGCTGCATGATCGGGTGAAGGAAACGCTTGGCCTGCATTATGCCATGCCATGGCCGAACCGCGAGTTGCACACGGCACGGCCCTTCCGGCGCTCGCCGCTTTACGACCGGCTTGCCTCAAGGGGTGCGTGTTTTGGGTCGAAGATGGGTTGGGAGCGCGCCAACTGGTTCGCCGAAGCGGGCCAGGAAGCGGAAACGGACTACGCCTTCGGTCGCCAGAATTGGCACGAAGCGGTAAAGCGTGAGATGAGGGCGACGCGCCAGGCCGCTGGAATCTTTGATCAAACCTCTTTCGCCAAATTGCTCGTGCAGGGGCGGGATGCAGCAAAGGCTCTCAACCGCATCTGCGCCGCCGATATTGATGTCGAGATCGGCCGTTCAATATACACCGGCATGCTCAACGCGCGCGGCGGCTATGAAAGCGACCTGACGGTGATGCGGCTTGCACCCGATCGGTTCCTCATCGTGACCGGATCGGCACAAGCCGTGCACGATGCAGACTGGATACGCAGAAATATCCCGGTGGATGCGCATGTCACCCTGACCGATGTGACGTCGTCCTATGCCGTGCTGGCGCTGATGGGGCCGAACGCGCGCGACATCCTCGGACGGATCACCTCTGCCGATCTTTCGAACGCGGGTTTTCCCTTCTCGACCATATGTGAGATCGACATCGGCTATGCGACGGCCTTCGCCAACCGCATGACCTATGTCGGCGAACTCGGCTGGGAGCTGATCGTACCCAGCGAATTCGCGGTGGGCGTGTATGAGGCGCTACACGAGGCTGGTCGTGACCTCGGGCTCATCGATTGCGGCTATTACGCTCTCGAGGCACTGCGTATCGAGAAAGGCTTCCGTGCCTGGAGCCGCGAGTTGACGCCCGACATCAATCCCTATGAAGCGGGGCTCGCCTTTGCCGTATCGCTCGACAAGCCGGGTGGCTTCATCGGCCGCGAGGCATTGGTCCGCGCCAGGCAGGCCGGCCCCCCTGTCAAGCGGATCGTGCAGTTCACCTTGGATGATGCAGAGCCGATGCTTTGGGGCGGCGAACTCATCCTGCGCGACGGCAAGCCCGTCGGCGAGGTCAGGTCGGCTGCCTATGGCCACACGCTTGGTCGCTCGGTGGCACTCGGACTCATCGAACATGATGAAGGCGTCGGCCGGGAGTTCATCGGAAACGGGCATTTCGAGATCGATCTTGCAGGTGACCGCCAGTCCGCCACCGCTCACCTGAAGTGCCCCTACGACCCGAAGTCCGAGCGCGTAAGGGTAGATGCTGATGAACCGCGGGCGGCAGCCTGAGGTTCACTTCTCCGCCAGGGAGCGGGCGATCTCGAAGAAGGCGCGCACGAGCTTTCCGCCGCTGCGCTCCTTCAGGCAGATCAGAGCCTCGTCCATCAGCATCTCAGCTCCTATAATTTCGATCGGGGCGAGACGTCCGTCCCGACCGAATTCGGCAGCGGAGACAAAGCCGACACCGGCCCCGGCCGCGACGATCTCCCTCACGGCCTCACGACCTTCCGCTTCGATGGCCGGCTTCAGCGCGACACCGGCGGCGGCGGCAAAGTCCTCGAGCTTCTGCCGCGTCTTCGAACCCCGCTCGCGCATGACCAGCGGCTGGCCCGCGAGTTCCTCGAGACTGACATTGCTGCGGCAGGCGATCGGATGTTCCGTCGACGCGAATGCGATGATCGGCGTGGAGTTCAGTTTGACGATGTCGAATTCCCGGCTTTCGGGAATCTCGCCGAGAACGCCGATGTCCGCCTCGTAGGAATAGAGACTTGTGATGACCGTTTCCGTGTTGCCGGCCCTCAGCGAGATCTGCACCGTCGGATATTTCTTGCGAAAGGCGGCAAGGATGTGCAGCAGATGATGGGCGGCGTCGGCGACGATGCGAAGTGTTCCCGCGCGCAGCGCGCGCGATTCCGAAAGCAGATCGAGCGCCTGCTGTTCGGTGTCGAACATGCGCCGGGTGATCTCCAGCAACTGGTGGCCAGCCTGGGTCAGCGTCACCTGCTTCTTGTTCCGGTTGAAGAGGAGGACGTCATATTCCTCCTCCAGCTTTCGGACCTGGTCCGATACGGCTGGCTGGGTGAGGAACAAAGCCTCTGCCGCCCGGGAAAAGCCTCCACAGACCGCAACATTATGGAACGCGCGAAGCTGGACATAGCGCATGGGATGGGGTCCAATCATAAGCTCATCTAATGAAACGATAGAAACGAACGATTTGATTTATGTAAAGAGAAAAGTGACGGTCAGCCGGAATGATTTCCGGAGCGATTGAAAATGACTGTCATTACTCTCTCGCTGCATCTCGCCGGCGCGACCGTGCTGCTGCTTTACGCCGTGCATCTCGTCCGTAGCGGCGTCGAGAACGCCTATGGGCCTTCTCTGAAGCGTGTGCTGGCGAAAGGAGGGGAGCGCCGCGTTTACGCCGCCGCGAGCGGCACGGCCCTTGCCGTCCTGTTGCAAAGCTCCACCGCAGTGGCGATGCTTGCCTCCGGCCTTGCCGCAAGCGGCTATCTCACGCTGAACACCAGCCTAGCCGTTCTGCTTGGAGCGGATTTCGGCTCGGCGCTGGTGGTCCGTGTCCTATCGTTCGATCTCGGCTGGATGTCGCCGCTGCTGCTTGCGGCCGGTGGGCTTTGTTACCTGAAGGGAAGAACCGACAAATTTCACGAAATCGGGCGCATGCTGCTCGGTATCGCCTTCGTCCTCATGTCGCTGAAGCTGATCGGCGAGGCGACAGTGCCGTTGAAGAGGAGCGAAGTGCTGCCTGCTATCGTCGGGTATCTCGCCGAAGACCAGGTGATGTCCTTCGTCGCCGCGGCGCTCTTCACCTGGATCGTTCATTCGAGCGTCGCAGTTCTGATCCTCATCCTCGGTTTCGCCGCACAGGGACTTCTGCCGATCGAGGCGGGCCTGCCGTTGATCCTCGGAGCGAATCTCGGCAGTGGAATGATCGCCATTTGGCTGACACGCGGCTTTCCAGCCGAGGCGCGACGCGTGGCGGCGGGCAACTTCCTCTTCCGGGCGCTTGGCGCCGCGATCACCTTACCGGTCTGCGGTGTTTTGGCGGGCCGCATTCAGGCTCTGGGCACCACCCCTGCGGAGCAGCTCGTCCATTTTCATCTGGTCTTCAATGCCTGCCTGGTGCTCATTTACCTTCCGCTTTCGCAGCTTGCTGCCGGCGCCGTCTCGTCACTCGTGAAGTCGGACCCTGGACGCTTCGACGATAACGACCCGCTCGCCGGTCGCATCAGCGCTCTGGACGAGGGGTTGCTCGACAGCCCCGATGCCGCTCTCGCCGCGGCAACGCGCGAGGTGCTGTTCATGGGTGAAATGGTCGAGCGGATGCTTTGTCCGGTAATGGAGCTTCTGGAGCATCCAAATCGAAGAAAGCTTGAAGAGATCCGCCGTCTCGACGAGCACGTCAATCGCGCCCACCGCGGTATCAAGCTCTATCTCGCAGCGATCAACCGCGGCGTGCTTGATGAGCCCCAGTCTCGGAAGGGAGTTGAGTTGATCGATATCGCGATCAACCTCGAGCATGCCGGGGACATCGTCTCCAAGACCCTTGTGGAAATCGTCCGCGACAAGCTGGAGAACGGCAACAGCTTTTCCAATGAAGGCTGGACCGAGCTCAAAATGCTTCATGCCAGCGTGCGCGACAATATGCGTCTCGCATTCAATCTGCTGGTTTCGGGCGACCCGGCCATGGCGCGCAGGCTCGTGCGCGAGAAGGAGCGAGTGCGTGGGCTCGTGCGCGAAAGTCGCGAAAGGCACCTGGCGAGGCTGCGGGCAGGGCGCCCCGAAAGCGTCGAGTCCAGCAATATGCACCTCGAAATCGCGCGCGCGCTCAAGGAGGTGAATTCTCTTCTCGCAACGCTTGCCTATCCCATTCTGAAGCAGAGAGGCGATCTGCTCGAAAGCCGGCTCAGGCTGGCGAAGGTATCATAAGCAGAAACTATGCGTGAATATAAAATATCGATTTTACAGATACATTCCGGCCCGCCATCCTCGCCCCCATCCCGGCAGTTCTCAGAGGAGAGAAACCAGATGCCAGCAGATGCAAAGACGAATAATGCTCTCGAAGCGCCGAGATTGGGAGAGCCATACCTGCTGACGCCGGGACCGCTCACGACAGCTTTTTCCGTCAAGGAGGCAATGCTGCGCGACTGGGGTTCCTGGGACGGCGACTTCCGGGCGATGACGGCCGAGCTGAGACGCGAACTGCTTGCGATCGCCGAAGATGAGACCGGCGAGTTCGATTGCGTCCCGATGCAGGGCAGCGGATCCTTTTCGGTCGAGGCGATGCTCGGCAGCTTCGTTCCCCGCGATGGCAAGGTCCTGGTGCTGATGAACGGCGCCTACGGCCAGCGCATCGCCCAGACGCTCAAATATCTAGGCCGTGCTTATGTCGCGGTCGACAAGGGCGACTATATGCCTCCGCGCGGCAGCGAGGTCGCAGCTGCCCTCGACGCCGATCCCGCAATTACCCATGTGGTCGTCGTCCATTGCGAGACGAGTTCCGGAATTCTCAACCCTCTCAAGGAAATTTCCGAGGCGGTCTACAGCCGCGGCCGCAAGCTGCTGGTCGACAGCATGAGCGCCTTTGGAGCGGTGCCTGCCGGTGTCCTTGACTTCCGTTACGAGGCAATCGTTTCCTCGGCGAACAAATGCATCGAAGGCGTGCCGGGCTTCGGCTTTGTCCTCGCGCGCAAATCGGAACTGGAGGCAGCGAAGGACCGCAGCCACTCCTTGAGTCTCGACGTTCATGCGCAATGGGCATACTTGAACAAAACGGGCCAATGGCGCTTCACTCCGCCGACCCACGTCGTCGCGGCCTTCCTTGAAGCGCTGCGGCTGCATCGCAAGGAGGGCGGTGTTGCCGGGCGCGGGTCCCGTTATGCGCAGAACCGCGACATAATGGTTTCCGGCATGCGCCAACTTGGCTTCGAGACGTTGCTTGGCGACCAGTGGCTCTCGCCGATCATCGTGACCTTCTTCAGCCCCGCCCATCCGAATTTCAAGTTCGAGCGCTTCTACGAGCTGATGAAGGCGAGGGGGTTCATCATCTATCCCGGCAAGCTTACCGTCGTCGACAGCTTCCGCATTGGCTGCATCGGCCAGATGGACGGCCATGTGATGCGCAAGGTGGTCGCTGGTGCCGCCGAAAGCCTTGCTGAGATGGGGGTCGATTCCGCCGCGCCGCCGGCGCTGGCCCTTGCCGAGCGCGCCCGCCTCGCCGCCTGACGAACATCCTCCTAGGAGCACAACAGATGAACCAGATGTCCAAAATTTCGGTAACGGTTAATGGCCGCCGCTATCCATGGCCCCGCGTTCCGGCAATTGCGATCTGCCTCGACGGGTGCGAGCCCGCCTATCTCGATGCGGCGATGGAGGCGGGATTGATGCCCGCCCTCAAGCGCATCAAGGAACGCGGTGCCGTGCGGCTGGCGCACAGCGTCATTCCGAGCTTCACAAATCCCAACAATCTTTCGATCGCAACGGGAACTCCGCCGGCCGTCCACGGGATCTGCGGCAACTACCTTTACGAGCCTGCGACGGGCGAAGAGGTGATGATGAACGACCCGAAGTTCCTTCGCGCGCCGACCATTTTCCAGGCCTTCTACGACGCCGGCGCGCGGGTCGCGGTCGTCACGGCGAAGGATAAGCTTCGCGCGCTTCTCGGAAAGGGGCTTCGTTTCGACGAAGAACGCGCGATCTGCTTCTCGTCTGAAAAATCGGACAAGGCGACGCCCGAGGAACATGGCATCGACAATGCCTCGGGCTGGCTCGGCCGGCCGGTTCCGGAAGTCTATTCGGCAGCGCTTTCGGAATTCGTCTTCGCTGCGGGCGTGAAACTGCTCAAGGAGTTCCACCCCGACATCATGTATCTGACCACGACGGACTATGTTCAGCACAAATACGCTCCCGGCGTAGCGGAGGCCAACGCCTTTTACGCGATGTTCGATCGCTACCTGTCAGAGCTGGACGGACTAGGAGCGGCCATCGTCGTCACCGCTGATCACGGCATGAAGCCGAAGCACAAGGCGGACGGCTCGCCCGACGTCATCTATGTCCAGGACCTGCTCGATGAGTGGTTGGGCGAGGAAGCGGCCCGTGTCATCCTGCCGATCACCGATCCATATGTCGTGCACCACGGCGCGCTCGGATCCTTCGCCACCGCCTATCTCCCCGGGCAATGCGACCGCGGAGAGATCATCGATCGGCTAAAGGCGCTCGATGGCATCGACGTCGTGCTGGACCGCGAAGAGGCATGCCGAAGGTTTGAGCTCCCGGAGGATCGCATCGGCGACATTGTCCTCGTTTCGTCCGAAAACAAGACACTCGGCACCAGCGAGCACCGCCACGACCTGGCGGCACTGGACGAGCCGTTGCGCTCCCATGGCGGCCTCACAGAGCAGGAGGTTCCCTTCATCGTCAACCGGGTGCTGCCCGATCTCCCGGGCGCTCCTTGTCTTCGCAACTTCGATGCGTTCTTCTACGCTGTTGCGGCAGCGGCGTTGATCAGTGCGGAGGACGCGATATGACGAAGCCGGAGGTCTCAATCGCCGTGCGCCACGAACCGATGCGTATCGCCGGGCAGCTGATAGATACGGACGACCGCATAGAAGTGCGTTATCCCTGGAACAACACCGTCGTCGGGACCGTGCCCGCCGGCCGGGCCGAGCACGCCCGCGAAGCCTTTGCTATCGCGGCCGCCTATCAGCCGAAGCTTACGCGCTATGAGCGCCAGAAAATCCTGCTGACTGCGGCGGAAACGCTTGCGTCCCGCAAGGAGGAGATTTCCGACGTCATCACGCTCGAGCTCGGCATTTCGAAGACGGACTCACTTTATGAAGTGGGGCGCGCTTTCGATGTCTTCACGCTGGCCGGCCAGATGTGCATTCATGATGACGGCGAGATATTTTCCTGCGACCTCACACCCCACGGAAAGGCTCGCAAGATTTTCACGACGCGCGAACCCCTGACCGCGATCTCGGCCATTACACCGTTCAATCACCCGCTGAACATGGTGGCCCACAAAGTCGCCCCAGCCATTGCAACGAACAACTGTGTCGTGGTGAAGCCGACGGAACTCACGCCGATAACGGCACTGTTGCTCGCCGATATTCTTTACGAGGCCGGTTTGCCGCCGGAGATGCTATCCGTCGTGACCGGCTGGCCGGCGGACATCGGCATGGAAATGATCACAAACCCGTATATCGATCTTGTAACCTTTACCGGCAGCGTTCCGGTCGGGAAACTGATCGCCGCCAACGCGCATTACAAGCGTCAGGTGCTCGAACTTGGCGGCAACGATCCGCTGATCATCCTCAACGACCTTTCCGACGACGATCTTGCCAGGGCGGCCGACCTTGCCGTCGCCGGGGCAACGAAGAATTCCGGTCAGCGCTGCACGGCCGTTAAACGTATTCTCTGCCAGGAGAGCGTCGCCGACCGTTTCGTACCTATGGTTCTCGAGCGCGCAAAACGCCTGCGCTTCGGCGATCCGATGGATCGTTCAACCGATCTCGGAACCGTCATCCATGAAAAGGCGGCAGCGCTTTTCGAAGAGCGGGTCCTGAGTGCGGCCGGGGAGGGCGCCGACATCCTTTACCACCCGGGTCGAAGCGGTGCGCTCCTGCCGCCGATCGTCGTGGATCGGGTCCCTCACCATTCTGATCTCGTGCTGGAGGAGACCTTCGGTCCGATCATCCCGATCGTGCGGGTTCCCGACGATGATGAGGCAACCATTGCCCTGTCGAACTCCACGGCCTTCGGTCTCTCCTCCGGCGTCTGCACCAATGATTATCGCAGAATGCAGAAATACATTGCCGGGCTGAAGGTCGGAACGGTCAACGTCTGGGAGGTTCCCGGCTATCGCATCGAAATGTCGCCCTTCGGCGGTATCAAGGACTCCGGGAACGGCTACAAGGAAGGGGTGATCGAGGCGATGAAAAGCTTCACCAACGTTAAGACGTTTTCGCTGCCTTGGCCGTGAGGAAATCCGCTTCGCGCGTTATATAGGAGCGGCCTGTTGCCGCTCCTTTTTATTTTTGGGCGAAGCAAGCTCGGTATAGCTACAGCTGATAGTTATATAAAATAAATAGATTTTACTTATCGATCCATCCCCCGCAAATTTGCCAGGCAGGCCGGATTTCCAGGCGCGAAAGTCGCCACCACCGCCGCAAAAGAGCTTGCCAATTCGAATGCCAACAAAAGGGGAATTAGCATGCCGTTCTCAAAGGCCTTTCTGGGCGCCGCGACCGCCTTCCTTCTCGCATCCACCGCCGCCTATGCCGAAGCCGAACTTACGGTCTACACGTCTGTCGAGGCGGTTGACCTCGACCGTTACAAGGAGACTTTCGAGAAGGCTCACCCCGACATCAAGATCAACTGGGTCCGCGACTCGACAGGCGTGATGACCGCCAAGCTACTGGCGGAGAAGGATAATCCGCAGGCGGACGTTGTGTGGGGCGTGGCTGCGACATCGCTGCTGCTCCTGAAGTCCGAGGGCATGCTCGAACCCTATGCCCCGAAGAATGTCGAGGCCCTGGATCCGAGATTCGTCGATGGCGACAAGCCGCCGAGCTGGGTAGGGATGGACGCATATGTGGCGGCTCTCTGCTACAACACGGTGGAGGCCGAGAAGCTCGGCCTGACGCCGCCAACCAGCTGGAAGGATCTGACCAAGCCCGAATACAAGGGTCACGTCGTGATGCCCAACCCCAATTCCTCCGGAACAGGCTTCCTCGACGTCTCCGCCTGGCTTCAGACGTTCGGCGAAGAGGAAGCCTGGTCCTTCATGGACGCCCTGCACGAGAACATTGCCGCCTATACCCATTCGGGTTCCAAGCCTTGCAAGATGGCAGCGTCCGGCGAAACCGTCATCGGCGTCTCCTTTGAGTTTCCGGGCGCCAAGGCGAAAACGTCGGGCGCGCCGATCGACATCATTTTTCCCGCTGAAGGATCGGGCTGGGAAGCAGAGGCCACGGCGATCATTGCAGGAACGGCCAATCTCGAGGCGGCGAAAACGCTGGTCGACTGGTCGATCAGCAAGGAAGCCAACGAGATGTACAATGTCGGTTATGCAGTCGTGGCTTATCCGGGAGTCGCCAAGCCGATCGAGAATCTTCCCGACGACGTTGCCGAGAAGATGATCGAGAACGACTTCGAGTGGGCCGCGAACAACCGTGCCCGTATTCTGAAGGAATGGCAGAAGCGTTACGACGCAAAGTCCGAGCCCAAGTCCTGAGCTGGTGATCCGTCGGGAACGCTCGGTTCGAGAGCGTCCCCGTCAAGCCTCATCGAATGCCGTGCGGAATTGTGGAGGCCCTCAGAGCATTTTCGTGTTCGGAGAAAAACGGGAATGCTCAGGAGCCAGGAGCTTGCGGATGAAACATGCAACAGCCCCAGCGGAACCGGCCATGCCCGTGTCCGCCAACCGTCAGAGCGAAAGACGACCATTCCTCGAAATCAGCGGGCTGTGGAAAGCCTATGGCGATTTCGTCGCGCTACGAGACATAGACCTCCAGGTGAAGGAGGGTGAATTCGTCTGTTTCCTCGGGCCCTCGGGCTGCGGGAAAACTACGCTTCTGCGCGCCATCGCCGGGTTGGACATACAGTCTCGAGGCGCCATCCGCCAAGCCGGACAGGATATCTCGCGCCTGCCGCCGGCACAGCGCGACTATGGCATCGTCTTCCAGTCCTACGCGCTCTTTCCGAATCTCACGATCGAAAAGAACATCGCATTCGGACTCGAAAATATCGGCCGGCCTCGCCGCGAAATAGCCTCGCGCGTCTCCGACCTTCTGGACCTCGTCGGCTTGAGCAGCCAAGGACGGAAATACCCGGCTCAACTATCCGGCGGTCAGCAGCAGCGCGTAGCGCTTGCCCGCGCCATGGCGATTTCTCCCGGGCTCCTGCTTCTCGACGAGCCTCTGTCGGCGCTCGACGCGAAGGTGCGCGTCCACCTGAGGCATGAGATCAAGGAGCTGCAGCGCAAGCTTGGTGTCACCACGATCATGGTTACGCACGACCAGGAAGAAGCGCTGTCCATGGCCGACCGCATCGTCGTGATGAACCAGGGTGGTATCGAACAGGTTGGAACGCCGACTGAGATCTATCGCCATCCGAGAACGCTTTTCGTCGCCGACTTCATCGGGGAGACCAACCAGTTTCCCGCAACGGTCGGTAAGGGCGCGCAGGTCGAAATAGGGCACACTCGGTTTGCCTGTGCGGAACACCTGTTGCCCGCCGGTGCGGCGGTCGTTGCCGCGGTCCGGCCGGCGGATATCATTCCGCACGGCGCCGACGCCCACCGGGCAACCGGGCTCGAGGCCGTGGGCAACGCCGACAATCTAATCGACGCACATGTGGAGGATATGGAATTTCTCGGCATGTTCTGGCGCACACGGCTCTCAGCCCCGCGTCTCAAGGAGACGCCTCTCGTGGCGGATTTCTCTACGAACGCGGTTCGCCGGCTTTGCATCGAGATCGGCAGCGCCATCCAGGTTGAAATTCCGCAGGAGCGTCTGCTCCTATTTGCAAAGGCCTGATCCGAATGACGCTTGCTGTCGATTTCCTGCCGCCCGGCCGAGCCCTTCGCCAGCAGATTTCCGACGATGACAGGCTCAAGCGCGCAGTCATGTTCGTCGTCGGCATCTATCTGGTTATCGCGCTTGCAATACCGCTTTTCGTGATGCTGTCGAAATCGCTTTCCACGTACACGTTCGATCTTCATCAATTTGAGTTCCAGGTGAGTGACGAGAGCGGAGGAGGGTGGAGCGACCCTGTTACGGCTGCGGCGCTCAACACAGCCATCGCCGCCTTTCCCGAAAGCGATCTCGAGGCCGGTGCCGACGGAAGGCTGCAGGCGGCCAAACTCTTTGCAGATTTCAGTTTCCGCAGCCCGGTCAGATACCGCATCCGCGGCACGAGCGAAGAGGCGCACTTCCTTGCCGGCTCGCAACTGGTGCGCGGGACCGAGTGGAAGGAATATGACAGCAACCATTTCCGGCGCGTGATGCTGCGGCCATCGCGCTCGGTCGGGCTCTCCAACTTCACGGAATATTTTTCGACGCCGTCACTCGTCCGCTCAATCAAGAATTCGGTGATGATTGCGTTAATCAGCACGGCAGTCACCCTCACCGTCGCCTTCGGCCTCGCCTATGCCCTGAACAGAAGCCGGATGCGGGGGAAGGGGGCGTTCAAGCTCATTGTCACGATCCCGATCCTCGTGCCGTCTCTCTTGCCCGGTATCGCGCTGGTGTATCTGTTCGGCAATCAGGGCGTCTTCAAGGATTTGCTGCTCGGGCATTCGATCTATGGTCCGCTCGGCATCGTCGTGGGCTCGGTGTTCTTCACTTTGCCGCATGCCTTTCTGATCATTTCGACGGCGCTGTCGGTCGCCGATGCCCGTCACTACGAGGCGGCAACGTCACTTCGTGCAAGCAGGTGGCGGACCTTCTGGACCGTTACCGTGCCCGGCGCCCGCTACGGCCTGATCTCCGCCGCCTTCGTCGTTTTCACGCTGGTCATCACCGATTTCGGGCTGCCCAAGGTCATCGGCGGGCAATATGGCATGCTCGCAGTCGACATCTACAAGCAGGTCATCGGCCAGCAGAATTTCGAAATGGGCGCCGTCGTCTCGGTCATCCTGCTGATCCCTGCATTCCTCGCATTCGCCGTCGATCGCATGACGCAGCGCCGGCAAGTGGCGCTGCTCTCCGCACGCGCAGTACCCTTCGAGCCGAAACCACGACGCGGTTTCGATGCGGCTTGTTTCGCCTTCTGCTCACTGGTCGCAATCTTCGTGCTCGGCATGATCGGTATGTGCCAGGTCGCGGCGCTCGTGAAATTCTGGCCTTACGATCTCAGCCTGTCGCTGCGCAACTATGCCTTCGACCTCATGGATGGCGGCGGCTGGGATGCCTATTACAATTCGATCCGGCTCGCTCTCATGACTGCTGTCATTGGATCGCTGATCGTGTTCACCGGTGCCTATATGGTCGAAAAAACCAAGGGTTTCGGCTTGGGCCGAGGTGCATTCCACATGCTTGCCATGTTGCCCATGGCCGTACCGGGCATGGTTCTGGGTCTTGCCTACATCTTCTTCTTCAACAACCCGGGAAACCCGTTGCACGGTATCTACGGCACGATGGCCATCCTGGTATTATGCACCGTCACGCATTTCTATACCGTCGCCCATCTGACCGCCCTCACGGCGCTCAAGCAGTTGGATCCGGAATTCGAGGCCGTGGCCGACTCATTGAAGATACCGTTCTACAAGCTCTTCTTCCGGGTCACCTTGCCGGTGTGCCTGCCGGCCCTGCTCGAGATCGCGATCTATCTCTTCGTCAACGCGATGACGACTGTCTCGGCGGTCGTGTTCCTCTATGCCACGGATACGAAGCTTGCTTCGGTAGCGATCCTCAACATGGACGATGCAGGCGACATAGCCCCGGCGGCCGCGATGGGCATGATGATCTTTTATACCAACGTGGCGGCAAAACTGCTCCACGCAGTCGTAGCGCGGCTGCTTCTTGCCCGCACACAGGGCTGGCGGCAGGTGGCGCAGACCGCGGTGCCAGCGTGAGTGTGGACACCCTATTCCCGCTGCTTTCACCAGCTTCGACACGGTGAAGTTGACGCCGCATCGCGCTCGCGCGCCTGTTTCGAACAGTCTTTCACCGCGATCTGCTGCTTGCCATGCGACTGTCCCATCGCCGCACCGACGTGGTTCGCATAATTGTCTCTGCTGTGCGGGTCGATGGCGGCGACCGGAGCGGCAAGGATCAAGCCGGCCGCGCTGCCGGCCGCAGCGGCTGCTCCCGTCGTTCCCGCAATGAGATGGTCCCCGAGGCCCATCCGGCTGTCGGTCAACGGCTGACCTTCGGAGATGCGTGCACCGATGAGCCGGACGACTTCCGGGGATTCTGCGAACTTGCCGTGATGCATGCCGTCGCCGGCCTTCACCTTGGTCAGATCGATAACGGTGATCTCGTTGTCCGCCAGTTCCTGCTTGTAGGGATCGGCCTCCGGGTCGATCGAACCAAGCCGGGGAATGTCGCCCCAGACCCTGCGAGAGAAGGCTAGCGCCCGGTCGTCGCGGGATACAAACAGGGTAAACCGCGGATGCTGCCTGCCCATGTCCTCGATTTGCGAACGGAAGACGTCGACATCGACATCCGGAGCCGCAAGCATCACGTTCTTGAATTTTTCCGGCAGGCCGTCATTGCGGATGGCCATCTGGCGAAGCGCCTCGAGCGTGAGCCAGTTCCCCATGGAATGCGCGAGGATCGATACCTCCTTCACCTCTTTATCCGCGGCCAGATACTGGAAAAGCGATTCGAGTGCGTTGCGGGTGTAGTTGGTGCTTTCGCGGTCGTAGCCATAGGCAAGCAGGCTGCCCCGCGACGGCCATGTCACCAGGACAGGGGCGCTGTGGACGCCGGAATCATGGACGATCTGAGCGAAGCGGTAGACGGAGTCCTCGAAGCGGTTGTTGAAGCCGTGGATGAACACGAGCACACTGCGGTCGGGGCTTTTCCGGACTGTGGTGTTGAGCCAGTCCTTGGCTCCATCCCTGGTCAGGTCGTCCGCCTTCAAAGTCGCGAAATCGGTGGCTGGATTGGACGGCAATTTCTTCGGCCAGGCAACCTCTCCGGCCTTGCGGACAGGCGGGATCGAGACGGTGATGTTCGCGAAGGCCGGTGCGCGGGCTCGTTCTCCCGTAAACATCTCTCCGGCCACCTCCGAACGGCCGCGGGTGGTGGTGATCAGCATGTCGACCCGGCTCGCTGTGGGCGCGCTGTCGGCGACAGGCGTCAGCACGCCTTTGGGATGCCCGCCGCAGCCGGAAAGAGCGGCAATTGCCAGGCAAAGGATCATCCGCTGAAGGCGAACCACAGGAACTGATGAGGCGACAAGAAAATCGCGGCTGCGTCGATTGGCCAACACGTACTCCGATCTGCGGAAAATGCGAATTTATCAATGATAGACTCCGAAAGTGCAGCGCCCGCGGTCTGCCGAGCCGCGTTCGCGGCGGCGACAGGCGTGAGCGACCGGCCACCCCGGCATCGGCGAAACTCTATGTGCGGACGGAGCGAAACGCTCGTAACATCGGGTATGCTCTGTTGCACAAGCCGTTGAAGATCCTTCGTGCGGCGAGGCTTTCAAAGGGTTCAGCGACGGTCGGTCACAGCGGATTTCAGAAGCTCGGCTTCGATGCCGGCCGCATCCGGCACGGGCACTCCAGCCTTGCGAAGCGAGGCGATCATGCGAATGCTGTCTTTCGGCTGAATGTTGCGCTTCCGGTTCTCGTTGATGATGTCGCGGATGTATTCCGGTCGTATCTTCGTGAAGATCGTTCCCTCGCGCCGGGCATCGTCGATCAGTCCAGCCTCGGCATAGATTGCGGCCGCTACGATATGGAACAGAGGAAACTTCTGCAGGTCGGCTTTTCGGATCAGGCTCACCGCCTTTGCATGATCGTCAAGCATGTAGGCGGCAAGCGCGCGTGTCCCGTGATAATAGGCCGCACCGCCAGGATTCAGCGCAAGCGCCCTGTCGAGCAAATCCGCGCCCCGCTTCCATTGCCCGCACAGTGCAAGCCGAGTTCCGAACTCTGCCAGCAGTTCCGTATCGTTCGGATTGGTCGCCAGTGCCTCTTCGCCGGCCTCCAGCGCCTCCGCAAGTTGCTGATTGAAGAACAACGCGGTCATTAGGGATTGAAGCGCGCGCGTATTGTCCGGTTCAAGCTCGATTGCACGGCGGGCAGCGTGGAGCGCCCGTTCCATTGGCTCTCGCTGAGCCGGGTTCAGGTTATATCGGAAGCGGTCTTCATCGAGATAGGCGATGGACAACATGGCCCATGCCGTCGCATAGGCCGGGTAGCGGGCGACGGCGCTTTCCAGGCAGGCGCGTGCACTCAGATGGGCTTCCGGACTGAGTTCGGCGCGATAGGCATAAAATCGAAGGGTGCAGTCGTAGACGCCAAGGTCGTCCGGCGGAGGCTTGGCCGTCACAGCCTGCGCAATGATGCCGTAGGGCTGGGCAACGGCCGTGGCGACCTTGCTTGCAACGTCGGACTGGATGGCGAAAAGTTCTCGCGTGGTCAGATCGTCATCGTAATTCTGCGACCAGAGTATCGCGCCGTCAGACGTGTCGACAAGCCGTGCCGTCACCCGAACCCGTGGGCCTGACACCCTGACGCCGCCAGCGAGCAGGTAGCGAGCGCCGAGCCCGCCACGCACCTCGGACGCCTGCACTTCCGGTGCAAGCGATTTCGACGTTTCCCGCCCGAACACCCTGATTTCTTTGAACCGGGGCAGCGCGGTCAGCAGTTCCTCCGTCAATCCGACGGTATAGAGCTCGGACTGTGGGCCATCACCCAGATTGGCGAAGGGCGCTATTACCAGGGTCGGCTCGTCAGGCACCGCGCTGAAGCCGGACTGTCTCGTACCGGCTATGAAACGGTCGGTTGCCCAATACGTCAGCACCGCAGTAATTACGACACCGACGAGGCCGGCAAGGATCGGTAATGGGGTCCGCAGCCTGCCTTGCGCCGGCCGCTCGTCGGAGTTTTCTGCCGCGGCTTCCTTGCGACCCGTGACCGCCGCATCGTTCCATGCGAAAGACGGAGCATAGCCGCCTTTCGGAATATCTATCCTGATGGGATCGCCCTGTCCGGCGACCAGATAATAGCGCTCGAGCGTGCGTCTCAGGCGCCCCGCTTCGATGCGGACAACTGGATCGTCCTGGGTGAAGGTGTCGCTGCGCTTGAATACCTCGATCGCGACGGTATAGCCCTTCAGGCGATGTGCACGGCCAGCTATCGCTTCTTCTACGACGAAGGTGAGAAACGCGGCGCCACGCCCGGCTTTCGGAAATTCAGGACTGGAAATGACCCGTGCAAGCTGCGCACGAATCTCGTCCGGCCCCGGCAACGGATAGGGCAGGGGCTCCGCGCCCCCGGATCCGTGTGTCACAGCGGTGACCATTACTTGCTCCCCTCACGCCCGGAGGCGCAGCAATCGCAGATTTTATTGGCGTGCCCGCGTGTAACCTACGCCACGAAGACCGCACCGTCCAGAAAGATACCAAGCCTTCATGAACGTTATTGTTGAGTTGGATCGATTCACTACTGTATTCACTGGTACGTATCGAGGCGTGTAGATTACTGTTACATACTTGTTTTCTGGTGCTGCAGGTTCAACATCCCGACTTCCAGAACCCACCGGGCGCGATGATAGGAACAGAGACATTCTCTATCTGTGCGTGCTCAACCACTCATCGCAAGCCGGAAGGAAGTCCGAGATGCTCACGAAACGCGATCTGCTTCACGCTGCTGCGATAGCCGCCGCGGTGGCCGCCACGGCGGCGAGGTCCACCCCAGCAATTGCCCAGGACAAAGCCGGATGGCCCAGCGTGCTGGAGGCCAAGGATATTGCCGAGGAAGGGCTCATCTATGGCTTGCCGCTGGTGATGAATTACGCGGTCATGCAGGAGTTCGCAGTCGACAGAAACTCGGGGCAGTTCAAGGCACCTTTCAACGAAATCAACAACATGCACCATGTCGCGACCCCCGCGGACACTGCAATCATAACGCCGAACAGCGATACCCCTTACTCGTTTGTGTGGCTGGATTTGCGCGCCGAGCCGATGGTTCTCTCGGTTCCGGCGATCGATAAGGACCGATACTATTCGATCCAGCTCATCGACGGCAACACCTATAACTTCGGCTATATCGGCACGCGCGCCACGGGCACCGAGCCGGGCGACTATCTGGTGGTCGGCCCCGACTGGAAGGGTGAAACGCCCGCCGGTATCAAGAAGGTCTTCAGATCGACGACGCCGTTCACGTTTACCGCTATCCGCACGCAGCTCTTCAACCGCAACGACATGCCGAGGGTCGAGAAAATTCAGGCTGGCTACACCGCGCAGCCTCTCTCCGCTTTCCTGAAACAACCGGCTCCGCCCGCATCGCCGAAAATCGACTTCCTTCCAGCCACCACTGCAGGGATCAAGGACAACTTCTTCCGATATCTCGATGCGTCCCTGCAATTCGTTCCTGAGACGTCAAGGGACAAGGCCATCCGCGCGAGACTCGCTAAGATTGGCATTGGTCCGGGAAAGACCTTCGAGTTCGAGGATCTGTCGCTCGAACACAAGGACGCAATTCGCGTGGCCATGAAGCAGGGCAATGACAAAGTCGACAAATGGCTGACCAACGGAAACAAAAATATCAACGGCTGGAACATCGGCTCGTTCTTCGGTGACGAAGCCTTCTTCAACGGTGATTGGATGATGCGGGCCGGGGCTGCCAAGGGCGGTCTCTATGGAAATGATGCCGTTGAAGCCATGTACCCCTACACCCGAACGGACACGACCGGCGAGCCGCTCGACGGCAGCAAGCACAAGTACACAATCACCTTCGCACCCGGCCAGTTGCCTCCGGTAAATGCGTTCTGGTCCGTCACGATGTACGACGGCAAGAGCCAGTTCCTGGTCAAGAACCCGATCGATCGCTACCTCATCAACTCTCCGATGTTGCCGGGGATGAAAAGGGCGCCGGATGGTTCGCTGACGCTGTACATTCAAAAGGACAGCCCCGGTCCGGACAAGGAGGCAAATTGGCTTCCAGCCCCGGATGGCACGATTTATCTCGTGATGCGCCTGTACTGGCCGAAGCCTACGCCACCCTCGATTTTGCCGGCGGGCGAGGGGACATGGCAGCCGCCCGGCGTGAAACGGGTCTCGTAGAGGCGCACATGAATTCCTGAGATGCCCAGGAGCGCCGAAGCACCGTCGGACAGCCATAAGTCCCGCATATTCTGTGCGGCAGGTTAGGCCGGCGCGCCTCGCGACGGAAAGGTGTAGCGGCCCTAGTCGCGCTGCCTCCCAAAACCGGAGCGTTCGGGCATGGTGCGCTACCGACGGAAAACCGCCGGGCCACCGTGGCCCGGCAAGCGTGGGAGCCATATCATGGGATACGACGTTGCTTTCACGAAACGATGCTTTCCGGCCCGTGTCGGACTGATCGACGAACTCGCCGCCCGTAACGAAAGCTTTCGCGATCTCTGTTATGACTTCGCCACCGCGGAGGAAGTGAGACTGGCATGGGAGACAGCGTCCGGACCCGAGAAGGACGAGCGTCACGCTGAGTCTGTGGAACTTGTAGACTGCCTTCGGACCGAGATCGAGGCGGCGCTCGATGACGCCGCCGTCGTGCCGTTTCAGCGCCGGCGGACTTAACGAGCCGACAAGGGCAGGGCCCTGCATCATCGAACGCATTCCCGAGATTCCTCTTCAAAGCCGGCGACCAGAGGTTTGTAACTTTTTGACTTTCCGTGCGTTTTGTCGAGCGTAGTGCACAATGTTGGACCGTGATTTGACCGACACCGGGTGGAGGAAGATCAATGACGATGAATGACTGGCGCGCCGACCTGCGCCTCGGGCTCGAAAACCTGGTCGATGCCGCGGTCGTTGCCGGTGCGCACCAACGGGATGTTTACGCAGCCATCCTTGACGAAGTCGAACGCCTTCGGCTCGCCTACGAGCGAGATCCCGATCCGGCCGACGATCTCAGTGAACAGATCGTCGAAGAACCGTCCAACAACTGGCCTGCGGCCGAGCAGGACTGAGTCGGAACTCGGGATGGCCGTGGGTCTGTTCCTGTTCCTGCCGGCATTCGGTCAGCGTCAAACAAGTTCCATAACATACGTTATGCGATGAATCCATGTAGCCGCAAAGTTAAAGTGTCCTGTTTCTGCAATGTAAGAATGTCACTCTCCCCGGGTTTAGATGACCTGGGAGATTGCGGATGGGATT
>NZ_VITA01000030.1 GCF_007827695.1 Sinorhizobium medicae
CTCGTCAGTGATCGGGCTTATAGACCCCAGCCCTTTCCCCAGTCAACAACCAATTTCAAAAAATTACGAGAAAATCGTAAGTGGCTGTTTTTGAAGGAATTATTCTTTCGGCCGCGAACTGATCCGAAACCGGGCAGAGTGGCGATCGTTTTTTTGAGCGCTCGCGCCCAGGAAAGTCCGTGCCTGCCGGTCCTATATGGTTAACGACCTATTGATGTTCAAGGGCCCGACGTGAACCCGCCGGAGCGGACAGGATTTCACGCAGGAAGCAGCCCCGGTTCGCGGCAACGGAATCGACAAGGAAATCGCGCAGGGCCTTCACCCGGGGCATCCCGATCAGGTCGCGGTGGCAGATCAGCCAATAGGTCCGCTGGAGTGCGATCTCGTCCGGCAACACGATTTCGAGATCAGGCTCATCCTTGGCCATGAAGTGCGGGAGGACGCAGAGCCCCAATCCCTGTCGCACCGCCTTCAACTGGGTGAGAATGCTCGAGCTTTGGAAATGGGCCCGGAGCCCGGGCTGTAATTCACCGAGATAGTCGAGCCCCGGCGTGAAGATCATGTCGTCGATATAGCCGGCGAAGCGGTGCGAACCGAGATCGTTGCGTGTACGGATCAGCGGATGACCCGCGAGATAGCTGCGTGCGCCATAGACATGCAGCGTATAGGGTGTCAGCACTTCCGAATGGTAAGGCCCTGCTTTCGGTGCGGCGAGCGCTACCGCGACATCGGCCTCCTTGCGCGACAGCGACATGATCTGCTGGATCGCCACCAGTTCGAGCGAGATGTTGGGATAGCGGCCCACAAAGTCCGATAGCCGGTCCGCAAGGAAGAAGTTGCCGAAGCCTTCGAGCGTGCTCAGCCGAACAACGCCGCGTTGCGCCGTCATGCCGTCACTGATGTCGAGCTGCAATTGCTCGGTCTCCCGCTCGATCCGCTCAGCTGTCTCGACAAACCGCTGCCCCATCGTGGTCAGCACATACCCGCGCGGATTGCGCTCGAATAGCTTTACTTTGAGTGCGAATTCGAGCCGGTCGATACGGCGCGACACCGTCGCGTGACTCGTCCTCAGGCGCCGCGCCGCGGTCGAAAGCTGCCCCGTCCGCGCGACGGCGAGGAAGAACTGCAGGTCGTCCCAGGTAAAATTCGGATTCATGCCCCTCCCTTCCTGTTCAAAAATGAACAGATGCTGTTTGCAATTTACGGGGCACCCGCCTTGCTTCCAAGCAAAATTTTCTGGATGGTAAATACTCGGCCGGCATTGGAGGAGTATGTCTGGCCAAATTTGAACAGAGCGACATCGGAGACGACCGGGGCCTCGAAAGGACGCCGGCGAGCTCTATCTGTTTTGGCACGGCGGCTCCCGTCGCACGGAACAACCTTTGGGAGGAGGAAAAATGCATAAGAAACTGATCGCCACGCTGGCAATGGTGCTCGCCAGCAGCACGGCCGCCCTTGCCGACGCATCCGACGGCAAGGTGAAGATCGGCATCCTCAACGACCAATCCGGCGTCTATGCCGATTTCGGCGGCAAATCGTCTTACGAGGCGGCGCTCATGGCGGTCGAAGACTTCGGCGGCAAAGTGCTCGGCGTTCCTGTCGAGGTGGTTACGGCAGACCACCAGAACAAGCCGGACATCGCTTCGAATATTGCTCGGCAATGGTACGACACCGAACAGGTGGACAGTATCATGGAGTTGACCACCTCCTCCGTTGCGCTCGCGGTCCAGGCGATCTCGAAGGAGAAGAAGAAGATCGACATCGTAACCGGAGCGGCGACGACGGAGCTGACCGGCAAACAGTGCAGCCCCTATGGTTTTCACTGGGCCTATGACACCCATTCGCTCGCAGTCGGCACCGGCGGTGCGCTGGTCAAACAGGGCGGAGACAGCTGGTTCTTCCTGACCGCTGACTATGCCTTCGGCTATTCGCTCGAGGAAAATACCGGCAACTACGTCAAGGAGAACGGCGGTACCGTCGTCGGTGCCGTCCGCCATCCGCTCGCCTCCACCGATTTCTCTTCCTTCCTCCTTCAGGCGCAGTCCTCGGGAGCCAAGGTGATCGGCCTTGCCAATGCCGGCCTTGACACCTCCAACGCCATCAAGCAGGCGGCCGAATTCGGGATCGTTCAGGGCGGCCAGCGCCTCGCGGCTCTGCTCTTCACGCTTGCCGAAGTCCACGGCCTCGGCCTTGAAGCCGCGCAGGGGCTGACGTTGACGGAGGGTTTCTACTGGAACCGCGATGAGGAGAGCGCCAAGTTCGGCAAACGCTTCATGGAGCGCACCGGCAAGATGCCGAACATGGTTCATGCCGGCACCTACTCGGCCGTGCTGCAATATTTGAAGGCGATCGAGAAGGCCGGCACCGACGAAACCGAAGCAGTCGCCAAGGAACTTCATGCGCTGCCGGTCGACGACGTTTTCGCCAAGAACGGGACGGTCGCACCGAACGGCCGGATGGTCCACGACATGTACCTGCTCGAGGTGAAGAAACCGGACGAGAGCAAGGAGCCTTGGGATTACTTCAAGGTGCTCGCGACCATCCCCGGAAAGGAAGCCTTCATGGATCCGGCCCAGAGCGGCTGCGAACTCGTGAAGTCCTGACCGGCACGACGATGGCTGTCGCCACGCCTCTGGTGAACGAAGCGCCGCGGGTGGTCCTCTCCGCCCGCGGGCTGCGCCGCGACTTCGGCGGCTTTACCGCCGTCAAGGACGTCGACCTCGACGTCCATCATGCCCGCGTGCATGCGCTGATCGGCCCGAACGGGGCCGGCAAGACCACCGTATTCAATCTGCTGACGAAGTTCCTGCAGCCGACACACGGCACGATTACCCTGCTCGGCGAAGACATAACCAAGACTGCACCCGACAAGGTCGCCCGCATGGGCCTCGTGCGCTCGTTCCAGATCTCGGCAGTGTTTCCGCACCTCACAGTGCTCGACAATGTCCGGGTGGCGCTGCAGCGGCCGAACCGCCTCGCGACCCAGTTCTGGAAACCTCTTTCGGCGCTGGACGCGCTGAACGGCAAGGCCGAGGAACTGATCCGTTCGGTCGGTCTCGAGAAGGAAGTGAACGCCGTTGCCGCGGACCTTTCCTACGGTCGCAAGCGCGTGCTCGAGATCGCCACCACGCTGGCGCTCGAGCCGAAGGTGCTGCTGCTCGACGAGCCGATGGCGGGCATGGGGCATGAGGATGTCGGCATGGTCGCCGAGATTATCCGCGAAGTGGCACGCGAGCGTGCCGTGCTGATGGTCGAGCACAATCTCTCGGTCGTCGCCACGCTCTGCCACCACGTCACCGTCCTGCAGCGTGGCGAGATCCTCGCCGAAGGGGATTATGCAACGGTGTCGGAGGACCCACGCGTGCGCACCGCCTATATGGGCACGGAGGAGACTTCCTGATGAAACCGCTTCTCAAGGTGGCTGGCCTCAACGCCTGGTACGGCGAAAGCCATGTCCTGCACGGCGTCGACATGACCGTCGGCGAGGGAGAAATGGTCACGCTGCTCGGCCGCAACGGCGTCGGCAAGACGACGACGCTGCGCGCGATCATGGGAATCGTGCGCGAGCGCAAGGGCGAAATCAGCTTTGCCGGCGAGGACCTGATGCGTGTGCCCCTTCACCGCGTCGCCCGCCGTGGCCTGGGCTACGTCCCGGAGGAGCGTGGCATCTTCTCGACGCTTTCCGTTTATGAGAATCTTGTGCTGCCGCCCGCGCTCGCTAAGGGCGGCATGACGATCGACGAGATTTTCGAGCTCTTTCCCAATCTCCACGAGCGCCGTAACAGCACCGGAACCAAGCTCTCCGGCGGCGAGCAGCAGATGCTGGCCATTGCCCGCATCCTGCGTACCGGGGTCAGGATGATGCTGCTCGACGAGCCGACCGAAGGACTCGCCCCCGTCATCGTCCAGCGTATCGGCGAGGTGCTGAAGAAGCTGAAGGAAAGGGGCATGACCGTTCTGCTGGTGGAACAGAACTTCCGGTTCGCAAGCAAGGTCGCGGACCGCTTCTACCTGATGGATCATGGGCGTGTCGCCGGCGAGTTCCCGGTCTCGGAGCTTTCCGGGCGCATGGAAATGCTGCATGATGTGCTCGGGGTGTAAGCCATGACGATGATTTTCGGAATCCCACTTCAGGCTTTCCTAGGGCAGCTCCTGATCGGGCTCATCAACGGCTCCTTCTACGCACTCCTCAGTCTCGGCCTCGCCATCATCTTCGGGCTCTTGCGTGTCATCAATTTCGCCCATGGCGCTCAATACATGCTCGGCGCCTTCATCGCCTGGCTGCTGCTCTCCTATCTCGGAATCGGCTATTGGCCGGCACTGGTTCTTGCGCCGCTCCTCGTCGGTCTCATCGGCGCCGCGATCGAACGCACGATGCTGAGGCAGCTCTATTCTCTCGACCCACTTTACGGTCTCCTTTTCACCTTTGGCCTGGCCCTGACCGTAGAAGGCACCTTCCGCTATATTTACGGCGCATCCGGCCAGCCCTATGCGACACCGGCGCTGCTGGCCGGCGGAGCCAATCTCGGCTTCATGTTCCTTCCCATCTATCGCGGCTGGGTCATCGTCTTCTCGCTGATCGTCTGCCTCGGCACCTGGCTCGTCATTGAGAAGACCAAGCTCGGCTCCTATCTGCGCGCCGCAACGGAGAACCCGGTTCTGGTGCAATCCTTCGGCATCAACGTGCCCTTCCTGCTGACACTGACCTACGGGCTCGGCGCAGCGCTCGCCGCGCTTGCCGGAGTCCTTGCCGCGCCGATCTATCAGGTCTCGCCGCTGATGGGCTCGAACATCATCATCGTCGTCTTCGCGGTGGTCGTCGTCGGCGGCATGGGCTCGATCATGGGCGCAATCGTCACAGGCTACCTGCTCGGGGTCGCCGAAGGACTGACCAAGGTCTTCTACCCGGAAGCCTCCAACATCGTGATCTTCGTGATCATGGCCATCGTTCTCCTGCTGAGGCCCGCGGGTCTCTTCGGCCGGGATGCCTGATATGACATTGACACTCGATCTCGCCAAGCGGAAGGAGCGTTCGCCGTTCATCGTTCAGACGGTGTTCCTCGGCGTGGGCCTTGCCTGCCTCCTGCTTGCTCCCTTGTTCTTCTATCCCGTTTTCCTGATGAAGCTTCTGTGCTTCGCGCTGTTCGCCTGCGCTTTCAATCTGCTGCTCGGCTATACGGGGCTACTCTCGTTCGGCCACGCTGCCTTTTTCGGCGGGGCGGCTTATTTCACCGCCCATGCCGTGAAGGAATGGGGCGTCCCACCCGAACTCGGAATCCTCGTCGGCGTCTTCGGCGCGGCGCTGCTCGGCGCCGTCATCGGCTTCTTCGCCATTCGCCGGCAGGGCATCTACTTCGCCATGATCACACTGGCACTGGCGCAGATGTTCTATTTCTTCTGCCTCCAGTCCGGGTTCACTCGAGGCGAGGACGGAATTCAGTCGGTGCCTCGCGGCCATCTCCTCGGAGTCATCGATCTCTTGCAGCCGACGAACATGTATTATTTCGTGCTCACCGTCTTCGTCATCGGCATCGCAATCATCTGGCGGATCATCAATTCGCCCTTCGGGATGGTCTTGAAGTCGATCCGCGAAAACGAGACGCGGGCGGTGTCGCTCGGCTATTCGGTAAGAAACTACAAGCTCGCAGCCTTCGTCATGTCGGCGGCACTTACCGGTCTCGCCGGCGGTCTGAAGGCGCTCGTTTTCCAGTTCGCGACGCTGACCGACGTCAGCTGGCAGATGTCGGGCGAGGTCATCCTCATGACGCTTCTCGGCGGCATCGGAACGCTGATCGGACCGATCTTCGGGGCGGGCCTCGTCGTCACGCTGCAGAACTACCTGGCGACGTCGGAATTCCCGGTCACCATCATCACCGGAGTCGTCTTCATGGTTTGCGTGCTTCTGTTCCGCCGCGGCATCGTTGGTGAGTTTTACAACTCCCGGCTGGGCCGCAAGCTCGGCTTCGAGCACAGGCACAAGCACTGACCTCGAGCGAGATGAGGAAAAATGTGCGGTTTTCCGCCCGTATTCCGCTCTCACTTACTGGAGTCATGTTTTGGCCGACCCGGCCTAAAAACATCGTGATCGAGCATCGGTCCGAACCATCGGGACCTCGACAAAGAGAAAAGCATGGACACGTTCGACTACATCATCGTCGGAGCGGGCAGTGCCGGCTGCGTGCTCGCCAATCGCCTGTCGGAAAACCCGGATCGCCGCGTTCTGTTGCTGGAGGCCGGCGGCAGCGACAATTATCACTGGATCCACATTCCGGTCGGCTATCTCTATTGCATCAACAATCCCCGCACCGACTGGTGCTTCACCACGGCCGCGGAGGAAGGGCTCAACGGCCGGTCGCTCGGTTATCCTCGCGGCAAGGTTCTCGGAGGCTGCTCCTCGATCAATGGAATGATCTACATGCGCGGGCAGGCGCGCGACTACGACCTCTGGCGCCAGCTCGGCTGCGCCGGCTGGAGCTGGAATGACGTGTTGCCGCTCTTCAGGAAATGCGAGGACCACCATCGCGGCGCCGACGAAATGCACGGCGCAGGCGGCGAATGGCGGGTCGAGAAGGCGCGCGTCCGATGGGCCGTGCTCGACGCTTTCCAGAAGGCCGCCACCGAAGCCGGCATCCCCGAGACAGACGACTTCAACCGCGGAACCAACGAGGGTTCGGGCTATTTCGACGTCAACCAGCGGTCCGGCATCCGCTGGAACACGGCCAAGGCATTTCTCAGGCCTGCGATGCGCCGACGCAATCTCACAATCCTCACGAAAGCCCATGTCCGCCGACTTGTTCTCAATGATCGACGTGTCTCCGGCGTCGAGTTCCAGCATGACGGGGTCACCAAAAGCGTGCTGGCCCGTCGAGAGGTGGTGCTTTCCGCCGGCGCAATCGGTTCTCCGCACATCCTGGAACTCTCCGGCATCGGCCGACCCGACGTGCTGCGCGAAAACGGCATCGAGGTCCGCCATGAGCTGCCCGCCGTCGGCGAGAACCTGCAGGACCATTTGCAATTGCGCCTCGCCTACAAGGTCACGGGCGTGCCTACGCTCAACGAAAAAGCCACTTCGCTCTTCGGCAAGGCTGCGATCGGTCTCGAATATCTCGTCCGCCGCTCCGGCCCCATGGCAATGGCGCCGAGCCAGCTCGGCATCTTCACGCGCTCAGGTCCGGAAAAGGAAACGCCGGATCTGCAGTATCATGTACAGCCGGTAACGCTCGAAAAGTTCGGTGAACCGGTGCATCCCTTCCCCGCAATTACGGCAAGCGTCTGCAATCTGAGGCCGGAAAGCCGTGGTTCGGTGCATCTGAAGAGCCCGGATTTCGCCGCGGCGCCGAATATCCGTCCGCGCTATCTCTCGGCCGAGGCCGACCGGGAGGTGGCCGTGAAGGCGATCCGGCTCACCCGCCGCATCGTCTCGCAGCCCGCTTTCGCCCGCTACAAACCGGTCGAGTTCAAGCCCGGCCCGAGCTACGAAACGGATGAAGACCTGAAGCGCGCCGCGGGCGAGATCGGAACGACGATCTTCCACCCGGTAGGCACCTGCCGCATGGGGGGCGACCAGGCGAGCGTCGTCGATCCGGAATTGCGGCTGCGCGGCCTCGCCGGCCTGCGGATCGCCGACGCGTCGATCATGCCGACCATCACCTCGGGCAACACCAATTCGCCGACGATCATGATCGCGGAAAAGGCAGCCGAGATGATCCTGGCTGCAGATCGCTAGAGCAACTAGGAAAAGTGCGTAGCCGTTTTCCGCTGCCCGTTCAGTCTATTCCGCCGCCTCGGCCTCCGGGGCCGGCACGTAGTTGAGGACCGGCGACAGCCAGCGCTCGACTTCCCGCACGCTCATCTGCTTGCGCTCGGCATAGTCTTCCACCTGATCGCGCTCGATCTTGGCGACGCCGAAATAGTAGGAATCGGGGTGACCGATATAGAGGCCAGATACAGAGGAGCCCGGCCACATGGCATAGCTCTCGGTGAGCTTCACGCCGATCGCTGCCTCGGCATTCAGGAGCCGGAAAAGCGTCTCCTTCTCGGTATGGTCGGGCTGTGCCGGATAGCCGGGAGCAGGCCGAATGCCGGCATAGGGCTCGCCGATCAATTCCTGCGGCGTGAAGGCTTCATCCGCGGCATAGCCCCAAAGCTCCTTGCGCACATATTCATGCATCCGCTCGGCGAAGGCCTCGGCGAAGCGGTCGGCCAGCGCCTTGACCATGATCGAAGAATAGTCGTCGTTGGCGCGCTCGAAGCGTTCGGCGATCGCCACCTCCTCGATACCGGCGGTGACGACGAAAGCGCCGGCATAGTCCCGCTTGCCGCTCTCGGCCGGAGCAACGAAATCGGCCAGGGCGACATTCGGACGTCCGTCTCTTTTCACCAGTTGCTGGCGGAGCGTGAACAAGGTGGCAAGCTCACCTTTGCGCGTCTCATCTGTGAAGAGGCGGACGTCGTCGCCGACGCTGCCGGCCGGCCAGAAGCCGACCACGGCTTTGGGGGCGAACCATTTTTCCGCCACGATCTGCGCCAGCATCGCCTGCGCGTCTTCGAAGAGCTGGCGGGCAGCCGCCCCTTGATGCTCGTCGTCGAGGATGCGTGGATAAACGCCCTTCATTTCCCAGGTCTGGAAGAAGGGCGTCCAGTCGATATAGCGGGCGAGTTCGGCAAGATCCCATCCGTCGAAAACGCGCGTGCCGAGGAAGGACGGCACTTTCGGCCGATGCGCCTCCCAATCGATCTTTACCGCGTTCGCGCGTGCCTGCGAGAGAGGCAGACGACGCTTCTCGGCTTCGTTGCGCGCATGCGCCTCGGCAACCTTGAGATATTCCGCGCGGATGGTTTCCTTGTAGCCGTCGCGGACCTCCGGCGAGAGCAGGCTCGATACGACGCCGACGGCACGGCTTGCGTCCGTGACATAGACCGTCTGGCCGAGGCTGTAGCGCGGATTGATCTTTACCGCCGTGTGCACGCGGCTGGTCGTCGCGCCGCCAATCAGCAATGGCAGGTCGAAGCCCTCCCGTTCCAGCTCGGAAGCGACATGCGCCATCTCGTCCAGCGATGGCGTAATGAGGCCGGAAAGGCCGATGATATCAACCTTCTGCTCGCGCGCCACTTCGAGAATCCTGGCCGAGGATACCATGACGCCGAGATCGATGATCTCGTAGTTGTTACAGGCGAGCACGACGCCGACGATGTTCTTGCCGATATCGTGCACGTCGCCCTTGACGGTCGCCATCAGGATCTTGCCGGCGCTCTCGCGCGCCTCGCCGCCGCCATTGGCACGCTTTTCCGCCTCCATATGGGGGAGCAGCACCGCAACGGCCTGCTTCATCACGCGCGCGGATTTGACCACCTGCGGCAGAAACATCTTCCCCGAGCCGAAGAGGTCGCCCACCACGTTCATCCCGGCCATCAGCGGCCCTTCGATGACATGCAGCGGCCGCTCGGCAGAGAGCCGGGCTTCCTCGGTATCGGCTTCGATGAATTCGGTAATGCCGTTGACGAGGGCATGCTCGAGCCTTTTCTCGACCGGCCATTCGCGCCAGGCTAGATCCTTCTCCCTGCCCTGGCTCCCGCCCTGCCCGCGATAGCGTTCGGCGATTTCCAACAGGCGCTCGGTTCCATCGGACCGGCGATTGAGCACGACATCCTCGCAGGCTTCGCGCAGCTCCGCGTCGATCGCATCATAGACGGCGAGCTGCCCGGCATTGACGATGCCCATGTCCATGCCGGCCTGGATCGCATGGTAGAGAAAAACGGCGTGCATCGCCTCGCGCACGGGCTCGTTGCCGCGGAAGGAGAAGGACAGGTTCGACACGCCGCCGGAGATATGGACGTGCGGCAGCGCCGCGACGATCTCGTGCGTCGCCTCGATGAAGTCGACGCCGTAATTGTCGTGCTCCTCGATGCCGGTCGCGACCGCGAAGATATTCGGGTCGAAGATGATGTCCTCCGGCGGAAAGCCCACCTCTTCCGTCAGCAAGCGGTAGGCGCGGCGGCAGATCTCCACCTTGCGGGTCTTCGTGTCGGCCTGCCCTTTCTCGTCGAACGCCATCACCACGACGGCGGCGCCATAGGCGCGCACGAGACGGGCGTGATACAGGAACGCTTCCTCGCCTTCCTTGAGCGAGATGGAGTTCACCAGCGCCTTGCCCTGGACGCATTTGAGTCCTGCTTCGATGACCTCCCACTTGGACGAGTCGATCATCACGGGCACGCGCGCGATATCCGGCTCCGAGGCAACGAGGTTCAGGAACTCGACCATGACCTGCTTCGAATCGATGAGGCCTTCGTCCATGTTGACGTCGATGATCTGGGCGCCGTTCGCCACCTGATCGCGCGCGACTTCGAGTGCGGCGGCGTAGTCCCCGGCAGTGATCAGCTTGCGGAACTTCGCCGAGCCGGTGACATTGGTGCGTTCTCCCACATTGACGAAGGGGATCTCGTCGGTGAGCGTGAAGGGCTCGAGGCCGGAAAGCCGCATCAGGCGTTCGGTCTCCGGCACCCGGCGCGGCGGATATTTGGCAACCGCTTCGGCGATGGCGCGGATATGAGCCGGGGTCGAGCCGCAACAGCCACCGACGACATTGACGAGGCCGTCCCGGGCGAAGCCCTCGATCTGCGCCGCCATCTGCTCGGGGCTTTCGTCGTACTGGCCGAATTCGTTGGGCAGGCCCGCATTGGGATAGGCGCAGACCAGCGTATCGGCTATCGCCGAGAGCTCGTCGATATGGGCACGCATCGCATTGGCCCCGAGCGCGCAGTTGAGGCCGATCGTAAACGGCGATGCATGACGCACCGAATACCAGAAAGCCGTTGGCGTCTGTCCCGAGAGTGTGCGGCCGGAAAGATCGGTGATCGTGCCTGATATCATTATCGGCAGGTGAACAGCTTTCTCCGCGAACACTTCCTGCGTCGCAAAGATCGCGGCTTTGGCATTCAGTGTGTCGAAAATAGTCTCGATCAGGATGATGTCGGCACCGCCATCGATCAGACCACGCACCTGCTCGGAATAGGCAAGCCTCAGATCATCGAAGCTGACGGCACGATAACCGGGATTGTTGACGTCCGGCGAGATCGAGGCTGTGCGGTTGGTCGGCCCGAGTGCGCCAGCCACGAAGCGCCGCCTGCCGTCCTCTGCCTCGGCCCGCCGCGCAGCACGCCGCGCCAACCGCGCGCCATCGCGATTGAGGTCGTAGACCATGTCCTCCATGCCGTAATCGGCCTGGGCGATCCGGGTCGAGGAGAAGGTGTTGGTCTCCAGAATGTCGGCACCGGCGATTGCGTAATGATAATGTATCTCTTCAATCGCCTTCGGTTGCGTGAGCGTCAGAAGGTCGTTGTTGCCCTGCTGATGGCAATTGCAGGCGCCGAAACGCTCGCCCCGGAAGTGATCCTCGACGAAACCCAGCTGCTGGATCTCCGTCCCCATTGCGCCGTCCATGATGAGGATACGCTCGGCGGCCGCCTGTGCGAGCTGGCGGAAGATTTCCGAGCCATCCGGCTTGGGCGAAACGTGTCCAAAGAGGTCGTCGGAGGCGGACATGGGAGATCTCCCGTTCTGAAAACGACAAATGATTATTGATTTACTCACATAAACATATCTTTATGTCAACATACGTGTCGGTCACGTTTGGAGACCGGACGGCAAAACGGCCCGCCGGCGTGTGCGGCGGGCCGTTCAAAAGCGGGACGACTAAGATTGTGTGCGGCGTTTTCGGCCCGTCACATTCGCTTAAGGCAATCCTCCAGCTCATGGATCGCACAAAGAATATGATAGAACGTGCTCGCCGGCGCCGGCTCTTCGACGAAGCTGCCATCCGCCTTCTGCTTGTCGCGCCAGAGGCCCCGAACAGGCACGTCCAGGAAGCGCTGCAACGCCGTGGTGGCGCGTCTGGCCGAAGTCAGATAACGCTGCCGCTCGGCGCCGTCCGTGAGAGCCGCGAAACGGATCGCCGCCTTCAGCCACTCCGTCTGCGGCCAAAGCCGTGCGACCGGATCGGCGATCGAGAAATCATCGAGCAGCGTCATGACCACCACCTCGCGGCCCGGGCACAGCCCGTGCGTCTCCCCTATTTCGAAGAGCCGCCGCGCCTTGAGGATCGCTCGGTCGTTGCCGCGCCGTTCCGCCCAGCGCAGGAGCAGCCACGCCCATTCGAAATGGTGGCCCGGCTCGATGATGCGGCCCTTCGCGCCCGGAAACGGTCGCCAGTCATGGTCGAAGAATTCGCGCAGCGCGCCGCTTTCGGCGTCGATGAAGCAGTCCATCGCTAGATTTGCGATCTCGTCGGCGAGATCGGTCCAGGCGTTGCGATCGAATCCCTCCGCCTCCTGGCTTGCAAGGCAGGCCTCGAAGAGATGCATGTGCGGATTGGAGCCGAGCGGCAGGCGTGGAGGGTTATCTTCCTCGAAGCCGGCGAGCGGGTGTTTGCAATGGCTCCAGAGTTTTCGCCTGAGATTGTCGCTGCGTTCCACCATCTCGGCTTTGCGCTCCGGCAAGGCTTCCGCCATATGGGCGAAGGCAAGCAGGGCGAAGGCCTGGTTGTACAGATCGAAGGAGGGATCGATCAGTTCGCCATCCGCATTTGCCAGGGCCCCGTAGAAGCCGCTCGGCTGTCCGTAGACGCGGTCAAAATAGCGAAGGCCGTCTTCGGCGGCCATCCGCCAGTCCCCGGTCCAGCCGCGCCGCCCCGCCGCCGCGAAGCAATAGACCTGACGGGGCTGCACGCGAGAGCGCCGGTCGGCGCGCGTCGGTTCGCCGTTCATATGGATCGTTTCGACGAAGCCGCCGTCGAAGCCCTTCTGCCGCCAGAGCGGCAGAGCGGCCTCCGTCAGCCATCCCGAGAGCGCACCTGCCTGGAGATGAATATCCATTCCCTATGCGCTTCCGTCAGCTCTCGAGTTTCAATTCGTCGTGGTTCGCGCCGAGGAGTTCCGCCAGTGCCTCGACCACGAGATTGTGATCGTCTCGCTGCGGCAGGCCGGAAACGGTCACTGCACCTATGCAGCCCGTTCCCTTGACGACGATCGGGAAGCTGCCGCCATGGGCGGCGAACTCGGCATCAGCCAGGCCGAGCTTCGCCTGCAGGTTCGTCTGCTGCTTGAGGAGGCTCAAGCCCGTGGCGTAGCTGCTTTTGAACAGGCGGAACACGGTGTTGCGCTTGCGGCGTACCCAGTTCGGATTGTCCGGTGTCGCCCCGTCGAGCGCGGCATAAAAGACCTGCATGGAGAAGAGCGTGATGTCGATGACGCAGCCGAGCTTGCGCTCCGCGGCCATGCGGCGAAGCGTTACGCCGAGTTTCCACGCCGTGTCGAGATCGAAGCGCTCGAACTGCAATTGCTGCTCTTGCAGCGCAATCCGGCGCAGATCGTTATCTATGTTCATGATGCCTCCGCTTGTCGTGATCCGTACGATGGGATGTCTCGCGCCCGCCGAGGCTCGACACTCTCTATTCCTTCCAAAGCCATGCGGCGCCGCGCACCCCGGAGCTGTCGCCGTGCACTGCCTTGCGAATCGGCGTTTCGAAACTGTCGCCGAAAAGATATTTCGTAATCAATGCCGGCAGTTCAGCGTAGATCTCGTCGACATTGGACATGCCCCCGCCAAGCACGAAAACGTCGGGGTCGACGATATTCGTCAAGAGCGCGAGGCTG
This sequence comes from Sinorhizobium medicae, assembly GCF_007827695.1. GTDB lineage: Bacteria > Pseudomonadota > Alphaproteobacteria > Rhizobiales > Rhizobiaceae > Sinorhizobium > Sinorhizobium medicae. The sequence continues at coordinate 13,654 of NZ_VITA01000030.1, forward strand.
CGGGCCAACCGGTCGACGAATCGCTCGTAGACACCGGATGCCGCCGGATCGCCCGAGCGGCTCGCTTCGATAATGTCCCGTCCGCGGCGTTCCATGCCGGTCGTCAGGCGGTAGTCGAGTTCAAGTCCCGTGCCGCAGGCATACATGTCGAGGCAACCGAGCTTGCCGCACCAGCACCTGTGCCCCGGATATTCGTCCCTGGTCATCCAGGGCAGAGGATAATGGCCGATCTCGGCGGCGATACCCTGATACCCGGCATGAACCCTCCGATCGATCGCGAGCCCCCCGCCATGGCCCGTTCCGACGATGACGCCGAAGACGAGTTTTGCGTCCTTGCCCGCGCCGTCCACGGCTTCGGACACGGCGAGGCAATTGGCATCGTTTGCAAGACGCACCGGACGGCCGAAAGCCGCTTCGAGATCCCGCCCGAGCGGCTTTCCGTTAATGAGCACTGCGTTGGAATTGCGCACGATGCCGGTGCGCGGATTGGGGCTTCCGGGTATGCCGATGCCGATCGAGCCGCGCTCGCCGGCCGTGCTTTCGGCCGCCGCGACGAGTTCCACGACGGCTCGGATGCAATCGTCATAGCCGCTCGTAGGCGTTGGAACGCGATGCCGCGCACGCGTCTCGCCTCCGCGATCAAGCGCGATGACCTCCATTTTCGTGCCGCCCCAGTCAATTCCGATAAACATCTGTCAGGATCTTTAGAATGAAAATGCTGTCAAGAAAGGTGAGCCAGCCTCCGCGGAGGCGGCATCTGCTTAGCATTTGAGACATTGATGGCGCTAGCCCCCGAGAACCGGCGAGCCGCCGCAAATAGACCGAAATCTGCTGAAAAACACTTGGCGAAGAGGCTGCGCTTTTGTATGGGTCTATTCCAAGTGGTCCCGTAGCTCAGCAGGATAGAGCACCAGATTCCTAATCTGGGGGTCGCGCGTTCGAATCGCGCCGGGATCACCATTTTTCCTGACGATAACGACGAGCGCCCAAGGCGGCTTATCGGCCGCTCTGGAGCGTTCCAGTATTTCGTTGAAAAACTGAAACGCTCCAACCTGCTACCTATGCACTTCCAGTCGGCAGCGACAGAAGGTGACAGTTAAGCCTGCTCACACGTCCGCGGCGATGTGAGCCGCGTTCACAAGAGCAGACATAGCAGCCACAAGCTGAGGAAATCAGCTGAGTACGCGGACGTTTTCGGCTCTCGATTTTCCGGTCTTACGATCCTGACCAATCTCGTAGCTCACCCGCTGCCCTTCGCTCAGCGAACCGCCCTCCTGCAGGGCAGACACGTGAACGAACACGTCTGTGCCTCCATTCTCGGGCGTAATGAAGCCAAATCCCTTGTCGCCATTGAAGAACTTAACGGTGCCAGTGGCCATAACTCATCCTCGATTTTTCACGGCCGATCGCCGTCGCGGGGCAGCCTATAGCTCGAAAGCGCCGTCCGCAATCTGTTCATCGCTCTTCGATGCCGGAAGTAAACGCTCAAACTGCAGTGCGGCGGCGGAAACACCCTCGTTTCAAGCCTCCGCTCGACCCCCGTCTATGCATCCTTGAACCCCCATTTGGACTCCGGATCCTCCTCCAGAACGACGATCTGGCGCGGACCTCCATCCAGCTCGTCGCGCCGGCGGGTGACGATATCGGCGATGAACGCCTCTGTGTCGGCCTCGTCCAGCAGACGCTCGTCTTCAGCCCTGCCGTTTTCCCGAAGGGCTGAGACAAGCATCGGCGTCGTGAAGGCGGCGCCGCTCTGATCGAAGTCTTGAAGGAGATCGCGGACGTTTTGCTCCAACTTCAATTTTTGTTCCTCAGTCAGCATGGTGCCTCCAGAATCTGCACGGAACCCATAGCCGACAACCGTAAGCTTCGGCCTTCGTCGCCATTGCTGCGCCTTCGATCGGCGGCTTGCCGGCCTCGAATGGGCTAATAACCGCCAAAACAGAGGATTGTTTCACTCCAGAACGCCTGAGCCCCACCAAAACTCTGAACGGAACAAGCCGCCCTGCCCCCCCGTTAGACCTCCAGCCCGTCACGCCGAAACCGAAGGAGAAAGAACATGGTGAACCCGGATCTACATGAATCTCACGATCTTATCGCAAGTGATAAGGTGGTTGGCACCACCGTCTATGACATGAACGGCGAGAACGTCGGCTCTATCGAACGGATCATCCTGGAAAAGCGCGGTGGCCGCGTCGCTTATGCTGTGATGAGCTTCGGCGGCATACTGGGCATCGGACATGAGCATTACCCGCTTCCCTGGGAAATGCTCGATTACGATACCAGCCTTGGCGGGTTCCAGGTGAACATCACCAAGGAGCAGGTCGAAGGTGCTCCGAGATATCCTGCGGGACAGGATTATGATTGGAGCCCTGAGAGCGGCCGCCGGGTCTACGATTACTACGGAATTGCGCCCTATTGGGTGTGAGGGTGCGAGAGACCGGAAGCTGGGGGCGGGATGAGCAACACTGATTGCAGTGTTCCGCCCCCACCCCGCGACTCAAATCTTTGGAATTACGTTCATGTCTTTAGGTCGATCCGACCTAAAAACATCGTGACCTAGGAGGCTATTGCCAGAGCGGCCGCAATGACGAGCAATAGGGGGCCCATCCATTTGAAATGACCGCTCAAGGTCGTCACCCAAGGCGACCGGGTGGCCGGGTTACCGGATAGCTGCACGTATCCGAAACCCACTGACGTCATCCACAGGCCGGCGCAAAACATGATGATCTCATCGATATAGGCTGCAATCATGGCTCCCCGTCTCCGATAGTATGCCGTACCAAACACTGGACCAGATGAGCATAGGTCAGGCGGAATGGAAAGCGGTCAGATTTGACCTGCGAAACGACTGAGCCGTCAGACTATTCCGTTTTCCTGCACAGGATTCCCGGGTCTTCCTCGCCCTCCATCGTATCGAAAAGCCTCGCCTCGTCGCCCTTCGTCCACCAGACATACTGCCCGCCGGCATATCTGGCACCCGATCCGGAAATGACGTTCGACGCGACGATGAAGGTGCCCTCGATCGCCAGTGTCGCGAGCGAAACGGGACCGGCATTGATATACTCCGCCTGGACCGTCTTGCCGGCACATTGATAGCGGACGATCTGCCGCTCGACGGCGTCGGCGCCGGGGATGCGGAGCTTGAGTTCGGCACCGCCCGAGGCCCGGGAATCCATGAAGGTCAAGCGAATGACAGGCGGGCCGTTCGGCCTCGCGAGCGTCAGCTTGCTCCCCTCTATTTTCCAACTCAGTTCGTCTCCGAGAGCATTCAGAAATTTGCGCTCCTGATCCATTGCCGCGGGTACGCACATCTTGCGTGTCGCCGCTGCGAAGCCGAACGAGATCGTTGCGCCCGAAAGGCTGAACGCCCCGGTAAAATGATTGCAGCCGGCCATGCCGCCATAGGTCCCGTCTTCGCGGATCTCAAGGGTGGTTTGAAGATCGTCGATCACACCACGACCGCCCATGTCTTCGGCCAGCCAGGACCCGACGAGCTGCTCCGGGACCTTTTCGGCGGCAACCGTCTGCATCGAGGCAAGTTCTATCAGCACGCAAGCGCAGGATGCGGCGGTCAGGGCTTGCAGCATCCAGGAACTCCTTAAGTTTAATCATCGTTAGGCGGTGCTATCGATTCTTACCCGAGCACTGTCTCTTAGAGAAGGGCAATGACTCCGCCCTTGTTGCCGGGAGCGTTCGGCTGTAGAGCCTAGTTAAATCGATAAAACGAGAAGAATACGGGATTGGCAATGGCATCCGGCGATGAGTTGAAGCGCCGCCTGACGATATTGGGCTCCACCGGATCGATCGGAACCAGCACGCTCGACGTGATCGAGCGGCTCGGCGGACGCGATCGGTTCGAGGTTGCTGCACTGACGGGTAACGGCAACATACCGCTGCTTGCCGCGCAGGCCCGCCGTATGGGTGCAGAGCTCGCGGTCACCGCAGACGGGGATCGTTATGGCGAACTCAAGGATGCGTTGAGCGGCAGCGGCATCGAGGTCGCGGCCGGCCGAACTGGTCTGAGCGAGGCGGCAGAGCGCGATGCCGGCTGGGTGATGGCCGCCATCGTCGGGAATGCCGGCCTTGGCCCCACCCTTGCAGCTGCCCGTCGCGGCGCCGACATCGCGCTGGCCAACAAGGAATGCCTTGTTTCCGCCGGCAGCCTTTTCATCGATGCCGTGGCCGAGGGCGGCGGCCGGCTGCTGCCCGTCGACAGCGAACACAATGCAATCTTTCAGGTCTTGGAGAACGATCAGCGTCATGCCGTGGAACGCATCGTGCTCACCGCCTCCGGCGGCCCCTTTCGCACCAAGTCGCTCGACGAGATGCAGCACGTGACCGCAGAGGCCGCCCGCGCCCATCCGAACTGGTCGATGGGGCTCAAGATTTCGATCGACAGTGCCTCGATGTTCAACAAGGCGCTCGAGATGATCGAGGCGCGCCACCTTTTCAACCTGCGACCGGATCAGATCGAGGTGATCGTTCATCCACAATCGGTGGTCCACTCGATGGTCGGTTACGCGGACGGCTCGGTGCTGGCACAACTCGGCTGCCCCGACATGCGCACCGCGATCGGCTACGCCCTTTCCTACCCCAGACGCTGCGATCTGCCAGTCGAACGGCTCGACTTCGCCAGGCTCGCGCGGCTCGATTTCGAGGCGCCGGACGAGGTGCGGTTCCCGGCGCTCAGGCTCGCACGCCGTGCGATGGAGGAAGGCGGCCTACAGGGCGCAGTGCTGAACGGTGCCAAGGAAACGGCGCTGGGGGCCTTCATCGAAGGCCGGGTCGGCTTCCTCGACATGGCTGAAATCGTCGAAGAGGTGATGAACGATCTTGCCGGCCTGCCGGCCGCCACGAGCATGGACGACGTTTTCGCGGCGGATGAGCAGGCCAGGCAGGCGGCCGCTGGGATGATCCCTTAGAGATTGTCGGGAAACCTGCCCCTTATCCGCCTGCCGGACCTTCTGGACGCAGGCCGGGCAAAGGGACAAGTGGCGGTGCGCCTCGCCCCACACAAGCGTTGCCGCGATTGAGAGAGGCCGGGTGAGCCTTACGCCACCGCCCTTGCGAGCGCGCAGCGCGACCAGAGCGAATGCAGTGCGCCCACCAAGTGGTCGATATCGGCATCCGAATGCAAGGGGGTCGGCGTGATGCGCAGGCGTTCGGTCTTCTTCGGCACCGTCGGATAGTTGATTGGCTGGACATAAACCCCGAAATTGTCGAGCAACAGGTCGGAAATCCATTTGCACTTGGCCGCATCGCCGACGATGACCGGCACGATGTGGCTGGGATTCACCATATGCGGAATGCCGCGCTGATCGAGCAGCGAGCGCAGCCGACGCACGCGCTCCTGATGCGCGAAGCGTTCGGTCTGGCTTTCCTTGAGGTGGCGAATGGAGGCGAGCGCACCGGCGGCAAGCGCCGGCGGCAGCGCCGTGGTGAAGATGAAGCCGGACGCAAAGGAGCGGATGAAATCGCAGAGCGCGGCCGATCCGGTGATGTAGCCGCCCATGACGCCGAAGGCTTTGCCGAGCGTGCCTTCGATGACGGTCAGCCGGTGCATCAGCCCTTCGCGCTCGGCGATGCCGCCGCCGCGCGGCCCGTACATGCCGACCGCGTGCACTTCATCCAGGTATGTCATCGCCCCGTATTTGTCCGCGAGGTCGCAGAATTCCTTGATCGGCGCGATGTCGCCATCCATCGAATAGACGGACTCGAAGGCGATGATCTTTGGCGCGCGCGGATCGGCGGCTGCAAGCTTCGCCTCGAGATCCGCCACCGAATTGTGCTTGAAAATGACCCGCTCGCATTTCGAGTGACGAATGCCTTCGATCATCGAAGCGTGGTTGCCGGCATCTGAAAAGACGATGACGCCGGGAAGCTTGGAACAGAGCGTCCCGAGCGCTGCCCAGTTCGAAACGTAACCGGAGGTGAACAGAAGCGCCGATTCCTTGCCGTGCAGGTCGGCAAGTTCGCGCTCGAGCATCACATGGTAATGGTTGGTTCCGGAAATGTTGCGGGTTCCGCCGGCGCCGGCGCCGCATTCGTCGATCGCCTGCTTCATCGCGTCGGTGACGATGGGACACTGACCCATGCCGAGATAATCGTTCGAGCACCAGACAGTCACTTCCTGGGCGCCTTCGGCCGTATAGCGCGTCGCCTTGGGGAAGTTGCCGCGATGACGGGCGAGATCGGCGAAAACCCTGTATCGACCTTCCTGATGCAGCCCATCCAGCTCGTTTTTGAAGAAACTCTCGAAATCCATCATCATCTCCAGTGCCCTGCCGCCTTTCTTCCTTCAAAGCGATCAGGGGTCAACCCCGGACAGGCTCCGCCGCGTGGGCTGCGGCAAAAGGCCTCTCAGCCTCCAAGCCTTGGGCATTCTTCGCGGCACGCCCCGTGCCTGGCAAGCTGGAAAGATGCTCGAAAACGCCGATACATTTTCAAATCTTTCCACGGTAATCAGGCCCGACATCTACGCCGAGCCCATGAAGCTCAGTTTTGAACTATTCCAAAATGGCTACAAACTCATTCTCTCGAACTTTTAACGAAGTCAAGCAGCGGCGCAAAAAGGACGGCCACGGCCGCCCTTTTTTGATACCAAAGTTTGCCTTCAGGCAGCCGCTACTGCCCTTTTCGCCATCACCTTGACGAGATTGGCCCGATAGGCCGCGCTTGCATGAATATCGGAAAGCAGGTCCGAATCGTCCACTGTCACATTGGCGACCGCAGCCGGAGACCAATTGGCCGAAAGTGCCGTCTCAAGGCCCTGATGGCGGAAGACGCCGCTCGACCCGGCTCCGGTGACCGCAACACGCACGACGCCATCGTCGCGGCGGGCGACGAAGACGCCTGTCATCGCGTAGCGCGATGCCGGATTGGCAAACTTCTGATAGGCCGCCTTCACCGGTGCTTCGAAGCGGACGGCAGTCACGATCTCGTCCTCCTCCAGCGCCGTTTCGAAAAGGCCCGTGAAGAAGTTTTCGGCCCTGAGCTCTCGCCTGTCGGTCATGATTACCGCGTCCAGTGCCAGCATAGCGGCCGGATAGTCTGCGGCCGGATCGTTGTTGGCGATGGAGCCTCCGATCGTACCCATATGACGGACATGCGGGTCGCCGATGTGGCTGGCAAGCCCGCAAATGGCCGGACAGACGGCGGCGATTGCGGCTGACGTCGCGACCTCCTCGTGCGTTGTCGCCGCGCCGATCCTCACCGCGCGGCCGTCGACGGTGACGCCCTTCATCTCGGCAATGTGCCGGAGATCGACGAGGTCGCTCGGCGCGGCAAGCCGCTGCTTCATCGTGGGAATGAGCGTCATGCCACCGGAGAGATATTTGCCCTCCGCCACGGTCCCCATCAGCTTTGCCGCCTCCTCGATCGAGGCGGCCCTATGATAGTTGGTCTCGTACATATGTCGTCCTCCCAATCAAGATATGGCCCGCGCCGCGGCCCAGACCTTCTGTGGCGTCGCCGGCATGGTGAGCTCGTTGTTGCCGATGGCGTCGGTGATCGCGTTGATCAGGGCTGGCGGCGAGCCGATCGCCCCCGCCTCGCCGCAGCCCTTGACGCCGAGCGGGTTGCTCGGGCAGGGCGTGTTCGAAGTCGTCACCTTGAACGAAGGCAGATCGTCGGCGCGCGGCATGGCATAATCCATATAGCTCGCCGTCAGCAATTGGCCGCTCTTGTCGTAATGCACCCCTTCGAGCAGCGCCTGGCCGATGCCCTGCGCCAGTCCCCCATGCACCTGCCCTTCGACGATCAACGGGTTGATGATATTGCCGAAATCGTCTGCCGCGACGAATTGGACGATCTTCGTCTGACCTGTTTCCGGATCCACCTCCACTTCACAGATATAGCAGCCGGCCGGGAAGGTGAAATTGCTCGGATCGTAGAAGGCACCTTCCTTCAGACCCGGTTCCATGCCGGGCGGCAGATTATGGGCCGTATAGGAGGCGAGCGCCACCTGCGACCAGGGGACCTCCCGGTCGGTGCCGGCGACCTTGAGGGCGCCGTTCTCGATGACGATATCGCTCTCGTCGGCCTCCATCAGGTGCGCCGCGATCTTCTTCGCTTTGGCTTCTACCTTGTCGAGCGCCTTGAAGACGGCCGACATCCCGACGGCGCCGGAGCGGGAACCATAGGTACCCATGCCCATCTGCACTTTGTCCGTATCGCCATGGACGATATTGACACTGTCGATCGGCACACCGAAACGCTCCGCCACAACCTGGGCAAAGGTCGTCTCGTGCCCCTGGCCGTGGCTGTGAGAGCCTGTCATCACCTCGATTGTACCGACCGCGTTGACCCTGACCTCGGCCGATTCCCACAGGCCGACGCCCGCGCCGAGCGAGCCGACGGCTGCCGACGGAGCCAGTCCGCAGGCCTCGATATAGCAACTCATGCCGATGCCGCGCTTCATCCCCCGACCCTCGGCTTCCGCCTTGCGTGCGGCGAAGCCGTCCCAGTCGACCGTCTTCATTGCCGCCGTGAGCGATGCTTCGTAATCGCCGGCATCGTAGTTCATGATCACCGGCGTCTGATGCGGGAATGAACGGATGAAGTTGATGCGTCTGAGTTCCGCGGGAGAAAGCCCGAGCTCGCGCGCGGCCGTCTCCATCGTGCGCTCCAGAAGGTAGGTGGCTTCCGGCCGCCCGGCACCGCGATAGGCGTCCACCGGTGCGGTATTGGTATAGACCGTGCGGACATTCGCGTGGATCGCCGGAATCGCATATTGCCCGGAAAGGAGCGTCGCATAGAGATAGGTCGGCACACAGGAGGAAAACAGCGACATATAGGCGCCGAGATTGGCGATGGTGTCGACCTTCAGCGCCGTGATCCGGTTGCTGCTGTCGAAGGCCATCTTCACGGTAGACACATGGTCGCGGCCGTGCGCATCCGTCAGGAAGGCCTCGGTACGGTCCGCCGTCCATTTCACCGGCACGCCGGTGCGCTTCGAGGCCCAGAGACAGACGATCTCTTCCGGATAGATGAAAATCTTGGAGCCGAATCCGCCGCCGACGTCGGGAGCGATTACCCGCAGCTTGTTCTCGGGCGCGACATTATAAAAGGCACTCATCACCAGCCGCGCAAGATGTGGGTTCTGGCTCGTGGTGTAGCAGGTGAAATGGTCGTCGCCGGCATCGTAGATTCCGAGCGTCGCACGCGGCTCCATCGCATTTGGAGACAGGCGGTTATTGACGATCTTCAACTCCGTCACGTGCGCCGCAGCGGCGATCGCCTGGTCGGTCGCGCCGGCATCGCCGATTTCCCAATCGAAGATCAGGTTGCCCGGTGCTTCCGGATGGATCTGCGGCTGGCCTTCGCCCAGCGCCTCGACAAGGTCGGTGACGACCGGCAGGGTTTCGTAATCGATGACCACAGCTTCCGCCGCGTCGCGCGCCTCCGCAACGCTGTCGGCGACAACGATCGCCACTGCGTCTCCGACATAACGCACCGTCTTGTCCGCGAGCGGCCGCCAGGCGCCCATGCGCATGGGAGAGCCGTCTTTCGAATGGATCATCCAGCCGCAGATGAGATTGCCGATCCCGTCCGCCAGCAATTGCTTGCCGTCGAGGACGTCGATCACCCCTGGCATGGCCTTGGCCGATGCCACGTCGATGCTCCTTATCGTGGCATGCGCATGCGGGCTGCGGACGAAAGCCGCATATTTCATGCCCGGAACGACCATGTCGTCCGTGTAGCGCCCCTTTCCGGTCAGGAAGCGTTTGTCTTCCTTACGCGCCACGCGCGCGCCGATGCCTTCAACACCCATTGCCTGTCTCCTCCCGAAATCCAGTAACGAATTTCCGTTTGCGGAATGACGAAAAATGCGGCGGCGCTCCCCCCGCATCGCGCTCCCTCAGGGATTTCTTCATTCGGCAGCCTGCCGAACGCCGCCCGTCTCGGCCGCGGCGGCCAGGATCGCCTGGACGATGTTGTGATAGCCGGTGCAACGACAGATATTGCCTTCGAGCTCGGTGCGCACGGTCGCCTCGTCAAGACTGCTGCCGTGGCGACGGATCATATCGACGGCCGCCATGACCATTCCCGGCGTGCAGAAGCCGCATTGCAGTCCGTGATGTGTCTTGAAGGCCGCCTGCACCGGATGAAGCTCGCCGTTGGACGCCAGCCCCTCGATCGTCGTCACAGACGAACCGGCCGCCTGGGCGGCAAGGATGGAACAGCTTTTCACCGATTGCCCGTCGATGTGGACGACGCAGGCACCGCACTGGGTCGTGTCGCAGCCGACATGGGTGCCGGTCAGGCCGAGATTTTCGCGGATAAAGTGCACCAGCAGCGTTCGGTCGTCGCAAGTCCCGCTTACCTGACGGCCGTTGACCGTCATTGTTATTTTCGCCATTTCGCTCCTCCGGGTCGGTCCAGAGTCGAGCACGGTTTCAAATCGGGTGAGATGCGTTCACGCGACAGGAAGCACGCGCCGACCGATATCAAATGCCCTTCCGCCAGCGGGGTCCGCTCCTCCCGAGCCCGCGTGGCGACGTTGTAACATTTGTCTTTTTTTTGGGTTGCCGCAACCGTTTCACGCGGCAACGGGCAAAAAAAAGCTGGTTTGGATGTGACGCAGGAAACAGCGCCTTCATGTTCCGTTCAGGAAGGATCGCATTATGTTGCATAAGGACGATCTCGCCATATCCGTGCATTTTCCGCGGCGGCGCGTTATGTTCCTGATGCAAGTTCAAGTGGAGGGCAGCGCTTCGCACCCTCCCATCATCATAGGACGGACGAGGCGGCATGCTGAATTCGTTGAAATCGGAGAGGACATTATGAAGAAAGCCTTCGCGCTTGTGCTGGTCGCCCTGTCGGTAGCCAGCTGCACGCAAACCGAAAAGGGTGCCGGCATCGGCGCCGTTTCAGGGGCGATCATTGGGGGCGCAGTCACCGGCGATGTCCGTGGCGCGGCAGTCGGTGCGGCGATCGGCGGCGTTTCCGGCGCTGTTATCGGCCACGTTACCGATCAGCCCGGCCAGTGCTACTACCGCGACCGCTACGGCCGCCGCTACATCGACCGCTGCTGATCGAGCAACGGCAGGGATCACAGGCCCCGGAAGGATCCGGGGCCTGTCGAACACTGGAAACCTCGAGATCACGATGTTTCAGGTCAATCGACCTGAAACATCGTGATCGATTCAAAAGATTTGGGCCGCGGGATGCGGGCGGAAAAAAGCATACACTTTCCTCATCGCGCTCTACTGCGCCGCGATCTCGCTCGCCACCGAACCGCTACCCGCTCCCGCTTTCACAAGCCCGTTGCGGAGACGTTGCAAGTCTGATTCCTGCACGTAATGCTGCGTGGCAAGGAAGGCGTCGATGTCGAATTCGGGTGCCAGCGCCCGAACCTTCGCCATGTGCGCCTGAGCGGCAATGTCATCTCCGAGACAGCCATAGCAGGCAGCGACGAATGCATGCTGGGCGTGGTCCATCACCGAAAGGTGCATGAAGGCTTCGATCGACTCTCCATACTGCCGGGCCGAGAAACAGGCCTTGCCGAGATGGCTCCAGAACCGTTCCGGATGATGAGGATTGAGCTGCATCGCCTTGCGAATCCACTCGATGCCCTCTTCCGGCCGCCCCAGCCACATCAGTAATTCGCCCTGCTGAACCACCACCAGATCGTAATTGGGGTTGAGAGAAAGGGCCCGCTCCTGATGGTAGCGCGCGGTGGTCAGCGCATTGTTGTTCACATTCACGGCGGCGAGGATGCGATGAACATCGGCATCATTGTCGTCGAGCGCCAGCGCCCGGTCCAACTCGGAAACGATCTCGGCCCAGGCTGCATCCTTGTCATCGCACCAGCCATGCACCCAGGCCTGGCCCAGGATGCATGCCCGCCAGGCATGCGCGTGCGCATAGCCTGGATCAAGCGCGACAGCCCTGTCTATGAGGGCCCGAGCCTGCCGGTTGTCGGCCACCGTGCTCCTGTGATGCAGCACTTTCGCGGCAAGCGCACACTCGTAGGCAGCCATGTTCGCCGGCTTCGTGCGGGCGAGCAGGTCTCGTTGCGCGGCCTCGACGCGCCCGGGGAGCGTTGCCGCTATCGCCGACGTCACCTCGTCCTGAATAGCAAAAATGTCGTCTAGTCTGCGATCGTATTTATCTGCCCAGATATGGGCGTCGTTGACCGCATCTATGAGCTGAACCGTCACGCGAACCCTGTCGCCGATCTTGCGGACGCTGCCCTCTACCAGGTACTGCGCTCCCAGCTTCTCGGCCACTTCACGCACATTTACGGGCTGGTTCTTGTAGACGAAGCTGGAGTTGCGCGAGATGACGAAAAGCTCGTGCCGGCGCGACAGCTCGGTGATGATGTCTTCGGTCAGGCCATCGGCGAAGAACTCCTGGTCAGGGTCGCCGCTCATATTGTCGAAAGGCAGCACAACGATCGCGGGTTTCGAAACGGAGCGCCCCGCATCGGCCGTTTCCGGGAACACCGGCAGGGTGCCCTCGAGCGCCACGCGGAAAAGATGAATCGGTCGGCTGATATTCTTCAGCATCTTCTCGCCCAGATCTTCGATCGAAACCTCGAGCCGGTCGGCGACCTGCATTGCGACCGCAGCCGTCACGCAGATCCCGCCTACATCTGCCAGTTGCTCGATACGAGCGGCGATGTTCACGCCGTCGCCGAAAATATCGTCGTCCTCGAAAATGATGTCGCCGAGATTGATGCCGATCCTGAACTCGATCCGCCTGTCCTGCGCGACGTCGGCATTGCGCCGCTTCATGCGGCTCTGGATCTCCACGGCGCATTTCACCGCATCGGTAACGCTCTGGAACTCGACCAGCATTCCGTCGCCCGTGGTCTTGATGAGATGGCCCTTGTTCTTCTCTATTGCCGGATCGATGAGTTCTATCCGGTGGGTTCTGAGGCGGGCGAGCGTACCCGCTTCATCGGCCTCCATCAGGCGACTATAGCCGGCCATGTCGGCTGCAAGCACTGCGGCTAATCTCTGTTCCATCGGTTTGCCAATAAAACGAGTGGAGGAATCGCCCTTTTTACGGACCGCGACATCATGAGGGGTCCAGGCGGATTCTAGCGCAGCCGGGGGCAATCGCCTATTCAAATTAGTGACCGCTTGTAAAGGAGCCGACACGGTACTTCTATGTCAACGGCCACGGAACCATCGCTTGCATACAGTGTTCGACCTCGTCGAACCATTACGAGGTGCCGCGACGATGAAGTCAGAAATTTCCGTAAAACACCGTTTCGCCGATTTGGACGGCCTACGCGTCTTCTATCGCGAAGCCGGACCGAAGGACGCGCCGGTAGTGCTCCTCCCGCACGGCTATCCCTGCTCGTCATACGAGTTCCGCAATTTCATGCCGCGCCTGGCCGACCGCTGGAGGCTCCTCGCTCCGGATTTTCCCGGGTCGGGATATAGCGACACGCCGGGCGGGTTCGCCTACGACTTCGACGGGTTCACCGATTTGCTCGATGCCTTCATCCGGCGCCTGGGCCTGGAGAGATTCGCACTTTATTTGCATGATTTCGGATCGCAGATCGGGCTTCGGCTGGCGATGCGCCGTCCTGAGCGGATTACGGCGCTTATCATTCAAAATGGCGACATCTACGAAGATGAGCTTGGTCCGAAATACGCGCCGTTGCAGGCCTATTTCCGCAATCCTACGCCGGAAGGCCGATCCATGCTCGGTAAAGCCGTCAGCGAGGAGGGATACCGCGACGAGTTTCTCAACGATGTCCGGCCCGAACTTGCCGAACGGATTTCTCCCGACCTCTGGAAACTTCATTGGTCGCTGACGACGGCCCGGCGGCGGGAGATCGCGATAGACGTCATCGCCGGGTTGCGGGAAAATCTCGCATGGTTCCCCCGCTATCAGGCCTATCTGCATGAGCATCGGCCGCCTACGCTGATCGTCTGGGGTCCACAGGACGGCTACATGCCCGAGGGCTCTGCTCGAGCCTATCTCCGCGATCTGCCCGACGCCGAATTGCATCTGCTCGACGGAGGCCATTGGCTGCTGGAGACGAACCTGTCCGAGGTCGTTTCCCTCTCACGGGATTTCCTCACGCGCGCGGCACCGGGGTGAGACACCCCTCCTCCGATCTCAGCTGGCTTCCCGCCCTTACGAGGTTTGCGCTTATGCTGCATAAGCGCAAACTTCGGCCTTGTGCCTGATGCATCACAGAACGAGTCCTTTTGTCGAAAATTCGTCACCGAATCGCCAATTCGGGGTGGATGCGGCGGGCGGTCATCGTTAACAGATGGAAAACTATGTCCTGCTAGCTTGGCCGACGCCGCGTATGCAGGCAGTTGGTACAGAGTCGCCTGAAACGGGATGCGGAGAGGAATGTCTCCACCACGATCGAGTATTGCGCACTGGAAGACAGCGACCGCGCTCACAATCGTGGCTTCGGCGGTGCTCGGCCCGTTTTCCGTTGGCGAGGCCTATGCGTTCAAGATTTTCGGCATGCGTTTCTTCGAAAGCGCCGAAGACGAAGTGCAGGTCGTAGACCCCGTCCGCTATACGCTTGCTTTCGAGGCAGGAACGGATGACGAAGAGCTGCGCGAGGCGCTGGAGAACGGCTCCCGGCTGGTACAGGATCAGGAAGAACCGGTCTCGGGCGATCTCGGGCTGGCGATCAAGGCACGCGACGACCGAGATCGGCTGCTGGCGGTGCTCTACGAAAAGGCGCGCTACGGCGGCACGGTCAGCATCCTCATCAACGGCCAGGACATAGACAGCCTGCCCCCCGATCCCGCCTTCCCGGACGGGCAGCCGGTGCCGGTCGTGGTTCGCGTTACTCCGGGCGCGGCTTTCAAGCTTGGCTCCGTGCGGCTCGAAGGAGACGCCGCGCGGCTCGATCCCGCAGCCTACGGCCTCGAACGTGGCGCCCGCGCCGACTCGACCTTGATCATCAAGGCCGGCGAGCAAATCGTCGACGATCTCAAGGAACAGAGCCGGCCGCTGGCGAAGCTCTCCGAGCGCAGCGTCGTCGCCGATCATGCGACCACCACCGTCGACGTGACGATCAGCGCCGATGGCGGGCCGGTCGCGCCCGTCGGCGACCTGACCGTCAGCGGGGCCAAAACCGTCGATCCGGATTTCGTCAAGGACTATTCCCGCCTGAACCACGGCCGTCCCTACTCGCCGGAGAATATCCGAAAGGCCGCAGAGCGGCTGCGGCAACTGAACGTCTTTTCCAGCGTCACCATCAATGAAGCCGATGGACTCGCGACCGACGGCACGATACCGATGAATATCCAGGTCTCTGAAGGCAAGCACCGCTATTTCGGTTTTGGCGGTCAGGTCTCGACCACGGATGGCCTCGGCCTCCAGGGCTATTGGGGCCATCGCAATCTCTTCGGACGCGCCGAGTCGCTCCGGATCGAGGGTTCAGTAGACCGGCTCGGCGAGACCAAAGACGTTACCGGGCTCGACTACTCGGCCGGCATCCTCTTCGCCAAGCCCGGCGCCTTCGGACCCGCGTCGACCTTCACGGCCAGCGTTAAGGCGGCAATCGTCGACCCAGACGCCTATAGCGCCAAGACGGTGACCGCCGCGATCGGCGCCGGCTTCGAGCTATCGCCCGAGGACACCTTCTCCGTCGGTGCGGAAGTGGGCTGGGCGGATGTGGACGACGCATTCGGCTCCAATTCCTACATCACCGCAGCTCTTCCGTTCGAATATGTCCACGATGCGCGCGACGACAAGCTGAACCCCACGGAGGGCTACCGGGCGCTGATCAATGCCAAGCCGAGCTACGAGATCGAGGGGAAGACCTTCTTCAGCTCCTTCGAAGCGTCCGCATCCGGCTATTACGCGCCTGGAACGGAGAATCGCTTCGTGCTCGCCGGCAAGCTCGGCGCCGGCGTGCTTGTCGGCGGAGACGAACTCTCCGACATTCCTGCAACCCGACGGTTCTTTCTCGGCGGCGGCGGGTCGGTGCGTGGCTACTCCTACCAGGAAATCAGCCCGCGCGACGCCGAAAACGAGCTGACCGGCGGCCGCTCCTATGTGAGCGGCTCCCTCGAAGCCCGCATCGGCGTCACCGATACGATAGGCATCGTACCTTTTGTCGATTTCGGAACTGTTTCGGAAAGTACGACGCCCGATTTCTCCGACATCCGGGCCGGCGCCGGCATCGGCCTGCGCTATGCGACGCCTTTCGGGCCGATCCGTCTCGACTTCGCCGTGCCGCTCAACAAATATCCGGGCGGCACCGATTACGGAATCTATGCAGGGATTGGCCAGTCCTTCTGATGCAGAGTGCTTCTGATGCCCAATCTATCTGATGCATGAAGCGACACCGTGGTAAGATGAGCAAGGTCCTGCCTGCTGGCGATGCGTTGCCGCCCTGCCGATTCCACAGCGGCGCAACATGGACTATGGATAGGACATGAATCAGGTCACCCGCTTCCTTCGATCTGCGCTGCGGTACTTCTTTGCCGCCCTCGGCACCCTCGTGGTCGTTCTCCTCCTGCTCGTGGCGTTTCTGGGCTTCACGGTACCCGGCGCCCGCGTCGTCGCCTGGGCGATCGAGAAATACGCGGCAACCCCCGACCAGATCGTGCGCATCTCCGAGCCGGGCGCCCTCCTGACCGGCGATTTCACCGCCGGCACCATTACGCTCTTCGATGGCAAAGGCATTTATGCGGAGGTCCGCGACCTCTCGGTGGACTGGTCGCCTGCCGAGCTTCTCTCACTTCGCTTCGACGCGAGCAGGATTACGGCTGGTTCGATCCGAGTAGAGCGGCTGCCGGTCCCCTCGACCGAGACCAGGAAGGTCCGTTCGACCTTCGCCCTTCCGGTCGACGTGAAAATCGACGCCTTCGATCTCAAGGAAGTCGTCCTCGGCAAGCAGATCGCCGGCGAGGACCATTTCCTGACGGCCCAGGGCGAGCTGAACGCGACGAATTCCAGTGTCGCTCTCGTGCTCGATGCCGCCGAACGGGACCGCCCGGATGCGCGAGCAACCGCCGATCTCGTCTTCAATCCGGCCGGCAACCAGCTGAAACTCGAAGCGGAACTGACGGAGCCGAAGCGCGGCCTTCTGGCGAGGCTGCTGCGCCTCCCCGGAGAACCTGCCGTCAACATGACCGTGACCGGACAGGGGCCGCTTTCCGATTGGACGGGCTCAGGCACGGTTTCGCTCGACGGAAGCGAGATCCTTCGCCTTGACGGCCGGCACGTGCTCGCCGCCGAGGAGACGCACCAGCTGACGGTTTCCGGCGGCGGCGCCTTCGCCACGCTGATGCCGCCCGCGTTCAGGCCGCTCTTCGAGGGGACTAGCAGAATCGACCTAAGGGCGGCGTTCGATGGCAGAAGCATGGTCCGGATCGAAACGGGCAAGGTCTCGACCGGCGCTCTGACGCTCGACATTTCCGGTACCGTCGACAGCCGAGGCGAAAACAATCTCAAGGCAAGTCTCACCGGCACCAGCGGCCCGTTCGATTTCCGCTGGCCGTTGAAGGATGGCGAGTTGCAGGCGCTTATCGATACGGCAAACGTGTCGCTGATCGGCGACGGACAATCCGCCATCCTCGACATCGCAGCCGACATATCCTCCGTGAACCTGCCGCAGGCCCGCCTCGGCGGCATCCGGCTTTCGGCCCAGAGCGACGCCTTCAATCTGGAAACCCGGTCGGGCCCCTTGAAGACGACCGTAGAGATCGCCGAGAGCCGCTTCGCAAATGCCGATCTCGACCGGGCCGTACAGGCACCGGTCAAGCTGGACGGCACTATTGCCATCGCTCCGGAAGACATCCGTTTCGATCCGCTGACGATCGAGAGCGCAAGCATTGGCGGCACGGTCTCCGGCAGTTTCGATCGCGCCGAGACAACGCTTGAGGCGGCGTTCAAGGTCTTCGCCGTGAGAGAGGTACTGCCCCCGGCGCTTGTCGAAAAATTCGACAGGACGATCGCTCTCTCCGGCAACGCAGTCGTGGAGCAGGACGGCAGCGTCCGGTTGAGCGGACTGGACGTCAAATCCGGTGCGGTCGACGCCTCTGGCACCGTTGCACTTGCGGGGAGCATATTGACTGCGGACATCGAGGGAACGCTTCCCGATCTCGGACGGCTTCTCGCCGATGCGCAGGGCTCGGCCGCCTTCCATGCGCTCGCATCCGGCCCGCTCGACAAGCTCGGCATCGAAGCGGAGATAACCTCCAACGGTGCGACGCTTGCCGGCCGCACGCTGGACGATCTCGTCGTCAATGCCGATGCGACCATCATGCCGGAAAGTCCCGAAGCGAAGCTGACGGCAACCGGCACCCTCGACGGTCAGGCAATCGACCTTCGCGCCGACGTGGTATCCAGGGATGGCCGCACCTCGATCCCCACTCTCGAAGCCAAGGTCGGCGAAAACCGGCTGACCGGGGCGATTGACCTGACCTCCGACTTCAAGCCGAACGGACAAATCGACTTCAACCTGCCCGATTTCGGCCTCATCGCCGCCATGGCCGGGCAGCAGGCATCCGGCGATCTCGCCGGATCCGCGACGATCCGGACCGAAGAGGGCGTTACGTCGCTCGCGCTGACAGCTCGCGGCGAGAGCATCAAGCGCGACGCATTGACGGTTGCCGCGCCCGTGGTCGACGTCAACGTCTCCGATATTGCAAAACTGGCGATCAAGGGCGGCATCAAGGCCGAGAGCGCCGCACAGGGCGAGAATCGCCTGACGGACATCGACATCGCTTTCGAGCAGCAGGCAGACCGAACGGGCTTCTCGATCAATGCGGAGTATGACGGCGCGCCGCTGGCAGCGACCGGTGATCTGGCGAGCCTTGACGGCAGAACCGAGATCCGCCTCGCATCGGCCTCGGCTGTAGTCAAGCGCATTCCACTGCAGCTTGCCAGACCCAGCGTCGTCGCGGTCGAAAACGGTGTCGTGCGTATCGACGGGCTGACGATCCAGGCCTCGACGGGTACGGTCTCCGTCACCGGCACCGCCGGCGAAGCCTTGGAGATCTCGGCTGACATCAACGGCCTGCCCGCCACCCTGATCAACAGCTTCGCACCGACGCTCGGGGCCGAGGGCTCGATTGGAGGCAAGGTCGACGTCGCCGGCGACGCCGGGACACCGGTCGTGCGCTACGACCTCACCTGGAGCGGCGCTTCGATCGCCTCCGTGCGGTCGGCCGGCGTAGAGGCAGAGGACCTGTCCGCGAAGGGGACCGTGACGGTCGCCGAGGACAGCATCCGCCTCAATCCCCTGGCCATCGAACGCGCGGGTTTTCGCGGCGATATGACGGCAAGCCTCGACCGCGCCGACATGACGGCCGAAGCGGATTTCCAGTTCGTTGCCGAACCCGTCGTTCTCCCGGCCGGCATCGGCGCGAAGTTCGATGCGCCGGTCAACGTCTCGGGCAAGGTCGCGACAGGGGCCGGCGGGAGGATCGAACTGAGCGCGCTCGAGGTCAGATCCGGTACCGTCAACGCCACCGGCTCCGCCGCACTCGCCGAAGGCGCACTGACGGCGGAGATCGAGGGCGCATTGCCGGACCTCGGCAAACTGCTCGCCGACGCCAAAGGCAGAGCCATCTTTACCGCCGACGTCTCCGGGCCGCTCGATGCGCTCGGCGTCAAGGCGGAAGTGACCTCCAGCGGCGCGGCTCTCGCCGGGCGAACGCTCTCGGATTTCGTGATCACGGCCGACGCGACCGCCAGACCTGGCAGCCCGCAGGCAAAGCTGACAGCGACGGGAGCCCTCGACGGTCAGCCGATCGACGTCAAGGCCGAAGTGGTTTCGAAAGACGGCCAAACCTCGATTCCGACCCTGGAGGCGAAGATCGGCGATAACCGGTTGACGGGCCGGATCGACCTGGCGACAGGCTTCAAGCCGGAGGGTACGATCGACTTCAACCTCCCCGATCTCGGCCTGCTAGCCGCCATGGCCGGCGAGAGGGTTTCCGGAGATCTTTCCGGCTCC
Source organism: Sinorhizobium medicae (assembly GCF_007827695.1). GTDB lineage: Bacteria > Pseudomonadota > Alphaproteobacteria > Rhizobiales > Rhizobiaceae > Sinorhizobium > Sinorhizobium medicae. Next base: position 33,563 of record NZ_VITA01000030.1, read on the forward strand.
GCATCTATCAGAACGGCGGACGGTGTAACTTCGGTATCGCTGAAGGCGAGCGGCAGCGGCATCAAACGCGGTGATCTTACGATCGCAAAGCCGGTTGCCGATATCAGCATCGCCGATGTGGCGGCACTCGCGATACGGGGAAGCGTCAAGGCGGAAAGCTTGGCCCAGGGTCAGAATCGCGTCACCGGGCTCAATCTCACCTTCAATCAGCAGGGGGGCAGAACCGGCTTTGCCATCGACGGCAGATATGATGGCGGACCTCTCTCGGCGAGAGGCGACATGACGGCAAGCGGCGGACGCACCGAAATCCGGCTGGCTTCATTCGCGGCAAGTCCGAAGCGAATACCGTTGAAACTTGCGCGTCCTACCATCGTCGCCATCGACAACGGCACAGTGCTTCTCGATGCCCTGACCATCGAGGCATCGAAGGGAACCGTCACGGTGGCCGGCTCAGCGGGACAGACGCTCGACATCTCGGCCAAACTCAACGCGCTGCCCGCCGCGCTGATCAACACCTTCGCCCCGACGCTCGGAGCGGAAGGCACGATCGCCGGTACGGTGGACCTGGACGGAACGGCGGCGGCTCCGGTCGTCGTCTACGACCTGAGATGGAGCGGCGCCTCGGTTGCCGCGGCACGTGGCGCCGGCGTGTCCTCGCTGGACGTTGCGGCAAAGGGCCGCTTCGCAGACAACCGGGTGACCGTCGATGCCACTGTCTCCGGTCCGGGAAATCTCTCCTTCCGAGGCGGCGGCAATGTCGATCTCGGCGGCAACATGCCTATCTCGATGAAGTTCGCCGGCGACGTGCCGTTCGCTCTGCTTGCCAATATCATGGCGCAGCAGGGCTTTACCCTGACCGGGTCGGCCCGGGTCGATCTGGCGCTCTCCGGCTCGGCAAGGGCGCCGCAGATTGCCGGCACCGTCTCTACTTCTGGCGCCCGGCTGGTGGACGTTCGCCGCAATCTCGCGCTCAACGACCTAACGGCCAATGTCGCGCTCGACGGAAGACAGGCGACGATCTCGCGCCTCTCGGCCAATCTCGCCAGCGGCGGATCGGTCGCGGCGAGCGGAACCATTGGCATCGTCCCCGGCTCCGGCTTCCCCGCAGACCTCAGAATCCGGCTCAACGACGCTACTTATGTCGACGGCACGCTGTTTACCGCAAACCTGGCCGGCGACCTGACGCTCAACGGCCCGCTCGTCTCGTCGCCCGTGCTTGGTGGAAGATTGACGATCCGCAGGGCCGCGATCACCATACCGGAGAGGCTGCCGGCCTCGCTCTCGGAAATCGACATCAAGCATCGCAACGCCCCGGCTAGCGTTCGGCAGATGACGAAAGACCTGCGCCGGGATACGTCCGCAGGCACCGAGGCGAGCGGCGCCATCGCCTTCGATCTCGCGGTCAATTCACCGGGCCAGTTTTTCGTACGCGGGCGCGGCATCGATGCCGAACTCGGCGGCGATCTGACGATCCGCGGCACTGCCGTCCAGCCGATCGTTTCCGGCGGATTCGACATGCGCCGCGGGCGCCTTGAGATTCTCGGCAAACGCCTGACCTTTACCGACGGTCACATCGGCTTCGGCGGAGACCTCATTCCCACGCTTGATCTCGACGCCACGTCGAGCGCCGGCTCGACGACGATTACCGTCAACGTCGCCGGTCCTGCAAACAACCCGAGGGTGACCTTCTCCTCGTCTCCTGCGCTTCCGCAGGATGAGATCCTGGCGCAGCTCATCTTCAACCGGTCGCTCAACAATCTCTCCGCCTTCCAGATCGCACAGCTCGCTTCGGCCGTGGGCCAGCTTGCCGGCGGCGGCTCCACGTCGCTGCTCGACGGGCTGCGCAACAAGCTCGGCGTCGACGATCTCGACGTCACGACCGACGAGAGCGGCGGCGCTCAGGTACGCGCCGGAAAATATCTGAACGACCGGACCTATCTCGAATTGCAGCAGGGTTCCGACTCGGCCTCCAGCAAAGCGATCATCAATCTCGATATCGGCCGGGGCGTGAAACTGAAGGGCGAAGCAGCCGGGGACGGCTCGGCCGCCGGTGGCATATTCTTCGAAAGGGAATATTGATTCACCGAAATGACTCGGTCCGCCGATCGGTCACGGCGGACTGTGCATTGCGCCGATCATTCAGCGGTTCGGATGACGGAGCCTGCCTTAAAGCGCGAAAAGTGTGTGCGGTTTTCCGCCCGCCTCACGCGGCATTGCGGTCGACTCCGAACGCATCCAGCGCCTCGCTCTCGCCCGTTGCCGTGAACAACGCCCAGATGTGACCGAACGGATCGATGAGAGCGCCGACGCGGTCGCCGGTCGGCAGCGTTTCGGCCACGTTGCGCAGACTGGCGCCACTTCCGATGGCACGCTCGAGCACGCGGTCCACATCATCCACATGAAGTTCGAGGATTGCCGCGGTCGTGCCGAGGGCGTGCGGAGATCGCGGGCCGCCGAGCCGCGGTTCGGCGTCCCGGCGCGGATTGGCACCGGCCACCCGGAAAACCGAGTCGCCGATGGAGAGATCGGCGCTCGTCAGAATGCCGCTCCACTCATGCTTCTGAAGCAATTCGGCGCCGAACACATCGCGGTAGAACGCAATCGCCCGCTCTTCGTCCCCATGCCTGACGAAGAGCTTTATGCAGATCTGACGCACCGACGGCGCGCCGGAATAACTGGCCATGGCAACCTCCCTGGCACGCGATGATTTCGGGCGGGTGGAACCCGGGACCAAAAACGCCATTGTTCAATAATGAGACCGCCGCGAAGACCGCGCCCGTACTCATGCCTCTCTTGTTTGCTGAGACGAACATCTTACCGGAAGACATGAACAAATCAAGAACAAAAAGACTATGAACTGCTGTCGTGCGGGGACGCGGCTGCGCTCACCACGCCCCTGTCAGCTTGCTGGTCTTCAACAGGATGTTCGTTTCGGTCACGGTAATTCCATCGATCAATCGAATGCGCCGCAAGGTCTCGTCGAAACTCGCAAGATCCCGATCCTCAAGCTCGGCGATGAAGTCCCACCGGCCGTTGGTGCTGTGCAGGGCCCGCACCTGCGGCAGCCCGCGCAATTGCTCCGCGACACGGTCTGCCATCTTTCCGTGAACCTCGATCATGACGATGGCCCGGACGCCGGAAGCGGGTATTTCGGCGCCGGTGCGGATGGTGAAGGCGGCAATCGTGCCATTGGCCACCAGACGGTCGATGCGCGCAGCGACTGTCGCACGCGAGACGCCAGTGATCGCCGAAAGCGTCGAGACTGGCATGCGGGAATTTTGCCGGAGGGCGCCGATGAGCGCCTGATCGAGATCATCCATCTTGTCATTTTGTCGAAACGGGCTTCTCACTTTGCACATCTTAACTTGCCGATCGGCAGTTTTCCATCTTTTTGCCGACACGCTTTTTGACGATAATCTGCCGGGTTTTACGGGGCTCCGGACTCACAAGACCAGCAAAGGGAAGATGCGGACATGAAAACCATCACATTGATCGGCGCACCCATAGAGGAAGGCTCCGGCCGCCGCGGCGCAGGCATGGGGCCGACGGCGCTCAGGATAGCAGGCATAGACACCGTCCTTGCGGAACTGGGCCATACGGTCACCGACGAGGGGGACCTGAAGCCGGTTCCGGCGCGAGACCTCGCCAAACATCCGGGCGCCAACAATCTGCAGACCGTTGCGGCTTTCGCCCGGGCGCTCGACGAAGCCGTGCATGACACCGCGCGCAAGGGAAATATCCCCATCATTCTCGGCGGCGACCACGCCCTTTCGATGGGTAGCGTTTCCGGCATGGCGCGGCATGCTCATGAGGTCGGACGGCCCCTCTTCGTCCTGTGGCTCGATGCGCATGCCGACTTCAATTCGCCGGTGACCTCGCCCTCGGGGAATATGCACGGCATGCCCGTCGCCTTCTTTTGCGGCGAAGCGGAGTTCGCTCCGATCCTTCCGAGAGACCGGCCGCTGGTCGATCCGAAGAGGGTTTACCAGGTCGGGATCCGTTCGGTGGATGCCCGCGAGCGCGAGGAGATCGCAGAGCACGGCGTCAATGTCTTCGATATGCGCACCATCGACGAGATGGGCATGGCTCATATTATCCGCCAGATCGTCGACGAGGTACGGGCTGCCAACGGCCTCCTGCATGTCAGCCTCGACGTGGATTTCATGGATCCGGAGCTTGCCCCTGGCGTCGGCACGACGGTCCCTGGCGGTGCGACGTTTCGCGAGGCACATCTTATCATGGAGGTGCTATGCGACAGCGGCCTCGTTTCGTCGCTCGACGTGGTCGAGCTCAATCCGTTTCTCGACGACCGGGGAAAAAGCGCGCGCATCCTGGTCGAACTGACCGCAAGCCTCTTCGGCCGCCGCATCCTGGACCGCCCGACCCGCGCCGCCTGATGCTGATGCTCGGCTCGGCTCCGCTCCAACGGGACGACCATCTTCAGCAAAAGCTTAACGAATCCGCGCTTAGAATAGGCATACAGAGCGCAAAGCGGATTCTCCGCGCATGAAGCGGCTTGCGCCGCGCCGGATGTCATCGGCGGACCACCACTCCCGGATGAGCACTGCGCCTGCAGCATCCAGGGGAGCGTCTACTGAAAGCTGAAAGGACTTTCGATGACAACCATGCCGAAAGCAGCCGCATTTGACGGCGAGACGCTTGAGATCATAGCGTTCCGCCTGCACGAACAGGAATTTTGCGTCAAGACCACGACGATCCGCGAGATCCGCGGCTGGGCCCCGTCGACGCCCATTCCGCATGCTCCGCCGGAGGTGATCGGCGTTATGAATCTGCGCGGTACGGTGATCCCTATCATAGACCTCGCTCACAAGCTCGGCATGAAGTCGACCGTCACCAACGAACGCAGCGCGATCGTGGTCGCCGAGGTCCACAACATGGTCATCGGGCTCGTCGTCGACCGCGTTTCCGACATTCTGACCGTGCAGGGCAGCCAGGTGCAGCCCGTGCCGGAAGTCACCGCCTCTTTCGACAAGAGCTTTGCGGAAGGCATCATCGCCAATGATCAGGGCATGATCTGCTTCCTCAATCTCGCCCGCATGTTCAAGGAGCGGGAAAACGACGAACTGGCCGCCTGAGCCTGCGCATCGTCAGCTTTCTGAGAACGGTTCGGCAAAACGAATCGTCCGCCGACAATGCGGACCTGCGCGCGCATCAAAAATTTCAGAGGGGATCATGTTCTCTTTCACCAGGAGCCTGGACGCACGGCAGATCATCGAAGCCCTGTCCAAGTCGCAGGCCATCATTCAGTTCGATCTGACCGGCAAAGTCATCCACGCGAACGAAAACTTCTGCAGGACGCTCGGCTACAGCCTGCAAGAGATCACGGGCCAACACCATAGCATCTTCTGCGCCCCCGATTTCGTGGCGTCCGAGGAGTATCGCCACTTCTGGGCTCGCCTCGGCCGCGGCGAGTTCGACAGCAATGCCTATCGACGTCTCGCCAAGGGCGGACGGGAGGTCTGGATCCAGGCGAGCTACAATCCAGTCTTCCGCAACGGCAAGCCCTACAAGGTCGTCAAATTCGCAGCCGACATCACCGCAGCCAAGATGAAGGCCACGGAAAATGCCGGCAAACTCGATGCCATTTCCCGCTCGCAGGCGATGATCGAGTTCACCCCGACCGGCGAGGTCCTGAGCGCCAACGAGAACTTCTGCGATACGCTTGGCTACCACCTCTCCGAAATTCAGGGCCGGCACCACAGCATGTTCTGCGAACCGACATATACCGCCACAACCGAATATGCAGACTTCTGGAAGCGGCTCGCCCAGGGAGAATTCATCGCCAACGAGTTCGTCCGCTATGGCAAGGGCGGCAAGGAAGTCTGGATCCAGGCAGCCTACAACCCGATCCGCGATCCGAACGGCCGGGTCTGCAAGGTGGTGAAGTTCGCGACCGACGTCACCGAGCGCATGGCTGCAATCAATTCCCTCGGCGCCGGCCTGCGTGCGCTTGCCGAGGGCGATCTGGCACAATCGCTCGATACACCCTTCGTTCCGAGCATGGAAAGGGTGCGCAAGGACTTCAACGAAGCGCTTGTGCGCCTCTGTCGGGCCATGCAGACGGTCGGCGAGAACGCCAGCGCGATCGCCGCTGGATCGCGCGAGATCCGATCGGCTGCCGACGATCTGTCGAAGCGCACAGAACAGCAGGCGGCCTCCGTTGAAGAGACGGCCGCAGCACTGGACGAGATCACCACGACCGTGACAGGCTCGAGCCGCCGCGCTGAGGAGGCAGGCAATCTGGTTGCGAAGACGAAGGACGGCGCCGAGCGTTCCGGCCTCGTCGTCAAAAACGCTATCAGCGCCATGGATCAGATCGAACAGTCCTCGCGCGAGATCAGCAACATCATCGGCGTCATCGACGACATCGCCTTCCAGACGAACCTGCTGGCCCTGAATGCCGGCGTCGAGGCGGCACGTGCCGGAGAGGCCGGCAAGGGCTTTGCCGTGGTGGCTCAGGAGGTCCGCGAGCTGGCGCAGCGCTCGGCAAGCGCCGCAAAGGACATCAAGGCCCTGATCACCGCTTCAGGCGAGCATGTGAGGAACGGCGTATCGCTGGTCGGTCAGACCGGGACCGCCCTGGAGACCATCCTGGCGCAGATGCAGGAGATAAATCACAACGTGTCGGCGATCGTGAAAGCCGCCCGAGAGCAGTCGACCGGCCTCAAGGAGATCAATCAGGCGGTCAATGCAATGGACCAGACGACGCAGCAGAACGCCGCCATGGTGGAGGAAAGCACGGCCGCGAGCCACAGGATGTCTCAAGAGGCCGACGCGCTGCACGCCATGCTCCGTCAGTTCCGCATCGGAGGGGAAGCGCCGTCCGCAAGCGACAACAGGGCACCCCATCCGGCCACGCAACTGCACCCGACCGCGAAGGCGCTGCGCGGCGGCACGAGATCCAACCTCGCACTCGTGCCCGCCGATTGGGAGAATTTCTGATCTCGGCAGCGCCGCGTCTGCTGTACTGAATCGTCCCTCCAGTCCAATGACTTGGGCTGGCTGGCAACTGTGTTTGTCAGGTGGTTCGTCGGAAGGTTGTTTTGTCCCTGATGATGGCGTTTGCGATGGCGAGCAATTTGCGGGCAAGCGC
>NZ_VITA01000031.1 GCF_007827695.1 Sinorhizobium medicae
CCAAATCAAAAACAAACGCCAAGCAAAAAAGCCCCCATACGGGGGCTTTTTGCGCTTCTGATCCATCCTCAATCTCGGTAGTGAGCGCGTCCGAAACGTTCCGGTTGACGTCTCGCGTTCTCAGTCGATCTACGCGGTTCAAAAAGGACGCGACGATCCGTTGCGCAAGGTCAGCGGTTTGGGCTTTATCCCCTCGATCAAACGGACGACCAGGGAAAATAGCGGACGCAGACCGTCAGCGCCAGCGCGCCCTCTCAACCGGGAATCAAAGCTTCAGGACCATTCATTCCGTGCTTTTCAACTCGGTTAATCGGGCAAGTGCGGCATGATCCAGGGGTTTGGCGACAGATACAACCCGTCCCGACTGCGCCAGCGCTTCGGGCATGTTCTCGGGCATATGACCCGAGACGACGGCGATAACCGTATCCGGGCTGTGCCGCAGGGCTTCACCGGCCATCCGCCATCCGGCTATATCATTGCCGAGATGCAGATCGGTCAGGACGTAATCGAAAGGAGAGGCGTCGCGCAGCAGATTCTCTGCTTCTTCGGCGCTTTTTGCCTCGATCAATTCAGCATCCCCCAGCAAACGACGGGCATGGGCCAGGTCCTGCATATTATCCTCTATAAGCAGAATGCGGCCGGCAGGCTTCATAACCTCGGAGCAATCCGTGGACTGCCATAACGGGATCAGCAACCGCACCGTGGTTCCATGCCCGTGCTGCGAGTGGATTTTGATGTCGCCACCGGACTGACGGATAAAACCAAAGATCATGGCCAGACCCAGCCCGGTTCCGGTGCCATCCGGACGCGCCGAGTAAAACGGCTCCATCGCCCTGGCCAAAACCTCGGCCGGCATGCCGCGGCCGTCATCCTGCACTTCGATCGACACCATATCCGAACCGGAAGGCACGACCCGAACCCATATATTCCCTTCTCCTTCGATTGCTTGGGAAGCATTCAGGCACAGGTTCAAAAGCGTGCTTTCCATCTGGCCCGGGTCGAGCCGGACAGCGAACTGTTCCGATGCCGGAAAAATATGGAGCGATATCCGATCGTCCAGCGCCAGAGCGATCAGGTCCTCAATACCGGTGACGAGTTCGTTGAGGTTCATGATCTCCGGGTCGAGCCTCTGGCGGCGGGCAAAGGCCAGCAGCCGCTGGGTAAGGCTGGTGCCCAGATCCAGCGCATTGGCAAGGGTGTGATGCAAATGAGCCGCCCGCTCCGGCGTCGCGTTTTCCAGCAGATGCAGGTTGGTCGAGACCGTCGACAGGATATTGCCGAAATCATGCGCCACTTCACCGGCGATCCTGCCCAAGCCCTCGATTCGACGGACGCTTTGCAGATGTTCTTCCAACTGACGGCGCTCGGACACGTCGGACAGAAGGGCAACCGCCCCGCCCGTACTCAGCGGGCTCTGGCGCAGTTCGACCACAGTGCCGGAGGGGTGATGCAGGTCAGCGAAACCCTCTGACCGGTCCCACCGCGTCCAGTTACCCGCCTCAAGCAGCTGCGCCAAGGATGTTCTGGTGCGGACGGTTGTTGCTCTCAGGGACAGAAGTTTCGGCAACCGGTTGTTATGCGCGATGATTTTTTCATCGTTGGACAGAATCGCCAGCCCGTCCGACATGTCGTTATACAGATTTTCGAATAACGCGTTTTTCTGCGCTAGCTGCCGGTTCGACCTGTCCAGCCGCAACGTATTGGCGCGAAAGGCCCGAAAAGCGTGAAACAACTTGCCAATCTCGTACCCGGCATGTTCACCACGCGGAAGCCTGATCGAGCGATCCCCGACCGCCAGCCGCATCATGGCATCGGAAATGGCCCGCAGATTCGCGGTAACGTGACCCGAGACGAAGGCTGCCGCCATGACGGCCATTAAAATCGACAGGACGACGGCGATCACGATTATGCCGCTGGCGAAGGCGATGGCCGAAATGGTTCGCTCACGTTCGGTGATTATATTGGCCTGCGCTGTCGCTGTAATCTCGGCTGCATGATTGTTGATAACTTCGGTGCTGTGCCGAATGCGGTTCATGGCTGCCTCGGCGCGAATGCGCCGGCCTATTTCCGCCCGGCGCAATTCAAACAGGCCGTCCCTGCCCGACGCGATCTCCTGCAATTTCAACAGTTGAGATTGTATCAGCGGCTTTTCGTCTTCCTCGAGCTCGACGATCAGCGCACGATAGTTCCGATGAAACTCACCGATACCGATCAGATTTTCCGAGCGGCCCGCGCCCAAAAGCACCGCGGAAATACGCTGCATTGTCAGCCATTGCTCACGCTGACCCAAAGGTTTTTGCTTCTCGCGGGCCAGCGCCGCGAAACGCCGCTCTTCTATCGCAAGCACGGCATTCAGCCGCAAGATGCGGTCGGTCAGCTCGATACGGTGCAGAGATAGCGTGGTCAGTTCGTCGATACTGCCGCCCATCTCGGTCAGCAGCTTGTCAAACAACGCGTTCTGGCCGTCCAGATGACGTCTTATATCCGCAAGCAGGGTTTTTGAGATGCCTGCCTCCACCTGCAGGCGAAACGGGCTTTCTATTGTCAGCAGAAAGGGCGCACGGGCAGCCACAGCCGTAGCCTTTCGCGAAAGGGTTAGCGCATCATCGACTCTGGCAAGGCTTTGGTCATGCAGACGGTCAAGTCGCGTGGAAGTCTGCCGGAGCGTCGCCCAGCTTGCGCCGCCGACAACCAGCGTGGCAAGTGCCAGTGCCGCCAATGCCAGCCACAGCCGCAACCGCACTGAAACGTGGGATCCAAGCCGGTTCGGGACCCGCAACGCTGTCATGATGTCTCAACGAAGATATAGCCTTGTCCGCGCCGGGTCTGCAAATGGACGGGCTTGGAGGGCACCTGCTCGATCTTGCGCCGCAACCGCAGGATCAGCACGTCTATGGTGCGGTCCATGTAAAACGACAGGTCGTTTCCTAGTTCCGCCATCAATTCGGCACGCGGTATCACCCGGTCTGGATGGTGTAGGAAATATTCCAGCAACCGGTATTCGGCGTTGGTCAGAGAAATTTCGGTCCCATCCGGACCGATCAGTTCGCGCCGGTTCAGATTCAGCTTGAACCTGCCAAAATGTTTACTCTGTCTGGCGCTGCGGTCCGGCGTTGCCAACGCGGGGTGACCCGAGCGGCGCAATATGGCGCGCAGCCGGGCCAGAAGCTCGCGCGGGTTAAAGGGTTTCATGATGAAATCATCGGCGCTCGATTCCAAGCCGATGATCCTGTCGGTTTCGTCGCCTTGCCCGGTCAGCATGACAATCGGTATGCGATGATGCTCACGGATACGGATAGACAGCGCAAGGCCGCTTTCCCCGTTGAGACGCAGATCGACCAAAGCAAGGTCAATCGGATGTTTTTCAGCAAGGGTGAAAAATTCGACGCTGCCTTGTGCCGTCAGAGAAGAAAAACCATTCGCTTCAAGCAGAGTTGCCAGAGAACCGCGAAGATTCGGGTCGTCGTCGACGATTACGATCACGGGCCGAGTCACTTCTGCAGACGGCATGCGAGCACTCCCATAAGTAAGATCTACGAGGGACGAAACATACTTCCACCTAACGATCCAATTATGAAGTAGAATAAGGTGTAAATTATTAGAGCATGCGGCAGAAAATGTAACAATGTTAACAGAAATATTTATCTTCAGTAATGTTGTTAACAGGCAATTTCTGGCGTGCTTGGCTGGCGGGTGCCACCCTGTTGGCAACCCTTGGATGTTAAATGGTGGCAGGTGGCGTCCGGGGATTTAAGGGAGGATTACATGAAAACAGCAATGTCAGCCAGCATGGTCGCATTTGGCGTAGCGCTCAGTGCATCGACAGGTCTCGCCGAAGAGTTGAACGTGGTCTGCTCGAACGAGCAGGCATGGTGTGACCTCATGGCCCAGAATTTCGAGATCGAAACGGGTATCGATGTCGCCATAGTGCGCAAAAGCACCGGCGAGGTCCTGGCGCAGCTTCGCGCTGAAAAAGGGAATCCGAAGGTCGATGTCTGGTGGGGCGGTACGGGCGATCCGCATATCATCGCTGCCAATGAGGGACTGACCACCGCAAGTGGTGTCGATCTGTCCGGCACTGTGGGTTGGGCACAGAATATGGCCGAGATGACCAAAGGCCGGACAGTCGGGGTCCATGTCGGGTTGCTGGGAATGATCTATAATACGGAGCTTCTTGCCGAGAAGGGCCTAACAGCCCCCGCCTGCTGGCGCGATCTTGCCAAGCCCGAATACAAGGGAGAAATCCAGGTTGCCAACCCCAATTCTTCGGGAACCGCCTATACCGAGTTGGCGACATTGGTTCAGCTTTTCGGAGAAGAGGAAGGCTTTCAGCTGCTTGCGGATATCGGCCGTAATGTGAACCAGTACACCAAGTCCGGTTCTGCTCCCAGCAAGGCGACCGCACGTGGCGAGACGACCATCGGCATAGGCTTTATTCATGACATGGTCAGCCTGAAGAAAGCCGGCTTCCCGGTTACCATTGTTTCTCCTTGCGAGGGAACCGGATACGAACTTGGCGCCGTAAGCATCGTCGATGGTGCGAATAACCTCGAAGCGGCGAAGAGGTGGGTTGAATACGTCATATCTGCCGAAGCGCAAGACGCAGCGCTTCAAGTCGGCATTTATACCATCCCGTCTAACCCCAATGCTAAAACGGATCCTGATGCACCGGATATGAATTCGGTCAAGCTGATTGATTATGACTTCATGACTTATGGCGCTACCAAAACGCGCACGCGCCTGTTGGATCGCTGGACCGCCGAAGTCAAGAACGCCGGCGGAGCAATCGAAGAGTAATCTCAGCGTCCCGGACCATCGGTGCGGGACTTTCAGCAACAGGAAATCACGACAATGACGCGCACCGCAGCCATATGGCTTTTCGTGGGGCTGGCAGGCTATGTCTTCTTACCCTGGTATATGACACCCCACGGTTTCTGGAGTTTCGGATGGGTGATCGATCCGCAAGGTGGCGGAGAATCGGGGCTGTATCATCTGCTCTCCGGCCGGTTTTGGCTGGTAGGCCCGCTGCTGGGAATTCTGGCCGGGTTTGCCGTACTTGGCATAATTAAACCGCCGATCGCCAGGTCGCGCGGCTTCATCATAACCGCAACCGCCGGACTGGCCCTGATGATCGCGCAGGGGCTGCTGATCAAAAATGCAGGGCGGGCAGCGGCGGAAGTCAGCCTCTGGCAACCCGGCATGGGTGCGGGGGCCTTCGTGGTTGCCCTATCACTGCTATTCGTTCTGACATCGGGGATCTCCGGCCTTGGAAAGGGCAGAGGCGACGCGTTCATCACCAGCCTGATCGGCCTGATCGTGGCACTGGTCGCAGTTTTCGTCTTTTACCCGATGAGCTTCATCCTCGTGCAGGCCTTTGCGCTGAAAGGCGGGCAGGGTTACGGTATTTCAGAGTTCTTGCCGCGCTTCTTCGACGATACGGTATGGTCACTGGCCTGCCTCATGGGCTCGGGATATTGCGGGGCGGCGGTGAATTCCCTCGTGCTTGGCCTGTCGACCGCATTGGGAACGACCGTCATGGGGCTGGCCTTCGCGCTGGTCTTTACCCGTACAGCATTCCCGGCAAAGCCGTTTCTGCGCATCCTCAGCATCCTGCCGATCATCACACCGCCTTTCGTGATCGGACTTGTCCTGATCCTGCTATTCGGGCGCTCCGGCACCATCACCGTGTATCTCTCCGATTTTCTCGGTACCGAGAAAACCCGCTGGCTTTACGGGTTCTGGGGGGTATGGCTTGCGCAGATGCTGTCCTTCACCCCGATCGCGTTTCTGGTTCTGATCGGCGTCGTCGAGGGCGTCAGTCCCTCGATCGAGGAAGCCAGCCAGACATTGGACGCGACCGCCTGGCAGACATTTCACCGGGTTTCACTGCCGCTGATGCGCCCGGGGCTGGCGAATGCCTTCCTGCTGGGCTTTATCGAAAGCGTCGCCGACTTCGGCAATCCGCTGGTCCTCGGCGGCAATTTCAACGTGCTTTCAACCGAGATTTATTACGCCATCGTCGGCACGGTCGCCGATCCGGCCAAGGCGGGGATCCTGTCGATTACGCTTCTCAGCATGACTCTTGTCGCATTTCTGGCACAGCGGAAATGGCTGGGCAAAAAGAACTATGCGACGGTTACAGGAAAGGCCGATAACGGCCAGAACGCCGCGCTGAACCCCGGCATGAAATGGGCCTGCTATGCGTTGGCCCTGCCATGGGCGGCCTTTACGCTGGTGTTGTACGGCCTGATCCTGCTTGGCAGCTTTGTCAAGCTGTGGGGCTATGACCACACGCTGACACTGGAGCATTACACGCGCGCTTTCGGTATGGTGTTCCGCAACGGCGTGCACTTCGTCGGCTCGGCATGGGACAGCTATTTCACGACGCTGACCATTGCCGCGATTTCCGCCCCGTTAACTGCGTTGGTCGGGCTACTGACCGCCTATTTGCTGGTGCGCCAGAAATTCGCGGGTAAGGATGCTTTCGAATTCTCGACAATGCTGTCATTCGCCATTCCCGGAACGGTGATCGGCGTGGCCTATGTTATGGCCTTCAACTTCCCACCCATTGAACTGACCGGAACGGCGATCATCCTGATCCTGGTATTCGTGTTCCGCAACATGCCGGTGGGATTGCGGGGGGGCATCGCGGCGATGAGCCAGCTCGACAAGAGCCTCGATGAGGCCTCGATCATGCTGGGCGCAAACAGCGCAACGACCCTGCGCCGTGTGATCCTGCCGCTTCTTGGCCCGGCGATCCTTGCCGCGATCACCTATAGCTTCGTGCGGGCGATTACTTCAGTCTCGGCCGTCATCTTCCTGGTTTCGGCGCGTCACAACATGGCGACGGCCTTTATCGTCGGTCGTGTCGAGAACAACGAATACGGCATCGCCATTGCGTATTCGGCGGTCCTCATCGTCACGATGCTGGTTGCCATCCTGTTACTGCAAGCGCTGATCGGTCGCCGCACGCTGCGTCGTACCGATCGTGTCCAGACCGCATGATTTCGAGGGAAACGAAATGACCAAAGGTTCAGTCAAATTTGAGAATGTCACCAAAAGCTATGGCGAATTCGTTGCGCTGAAACCGCTCAGTATCGACATCGCACCTGGGACTCTCTGCACGCTACTTGGCCCTTCGGGTTGCGGCAAGACGACCACGCTGCGCCTGATCGCGGGGCTGGAAAGCGCGACTGCGGGCAGGATTTTGATCGGCGGACAGGATGTGACGCATCTGTCGGCAACCTACCGGCCCGTGTCGATGGTGTTCCAGTCCTACGCACTGTTTCCGCACATGACGGTGCTGGAAAACGTCGCCTATGGACTAAGTGTCAAGCGCGTCCCGAAAGCAGAGGCGAAGGATCGCGCGGAAACCGGACTGGAACTGGTCGGGCTTTCCGGGTTCGGATCCCGCCTTCCCTCCGAACTTTCGGGGGGGCAACAGCAACGCGTGGCCGTGGCCCGTGCGATCGTTCTGGAGCCGGAGGTTTTGCTTCTGGACGAGCCGCTGTCCAATCTGGATGCCAAGCTGCGCCGGCATGTCCGTGAGGAAATCCGCCAGATTCAGCAACGCCTGGAACTGACCGCGGTCTATGTGACCCATGATCAGGAAGAGGCGATGGCGGTATCCGACCGGATCATCGTGATGAAAAACGCGGAGATCGCGCAGGAAGGCACGCCACACGACCTGTATGAGCGCCCGGCTTCGGCCTTTATCGCCGATTTCATCGGCGACGCCAATTTGCTGGATACCGAGGTCATCGCTACAGGCGACGAGACCCGGATACGCCTGCTGGGTCAGGAACTGACATTGCCTCTGACGGCGAAGCATACAGGTGCGGCAAAGCTGGTACTGAGGCCGCATCAGGTGCGGATCGGAAGCGAAACCCTCCCCGGAAGCCTTCCGGCTGAGGTGACCTATGCCGCCTATCTCGGCAACCAGATCCAATATACGCTCAAAAGCGAAGCCGGCGAGATCTTTGCCGTGGCGCCGCCTGTCGCGCAGCCCTTTCGGCAAGGCGACAATGTTCATTTCAGCTGGGCGGACAACGCACCCCGTATCGTCATGACATAGTGCAGCGCGACGGGTGGATCATTGGCTGAGGAGGGGCAGCATTTCTGCCGGTTCTGCGCATTGCGACGTCTGGTGCGGAACGGGCGCACAGCTGCCGCGCGCAACAGGTCTTGCATGAAGCCTGTCGCGCGTGTTCCCGCAACCAAATGACACAACGATAAACGTCAAGCAAAAAGCCTCCGGAACGGGGCTCCGAAGATTGAAACGGCCGATGACCAAGGCGTTCAGGCCGGAAAGGTCGCGCGTCGCCATGTTTGCTCCTCGGACGGGCGTAAGGATTCAGCTGAATTCCAGGCCCATTCGGGTAAGGTCGTCCCAGAGGCTTTCGGCAAAGCCGCGCAGCACGATGATCTCGAAGGCGTCCGAGCTGACACGGGTAATGTGGGCGGCGATGTGACCGATCAGCGTCACGGCGGATTGGCCGACGGGGAAAGCGGACGAGTCGAGGTCGAGCGCCGTGCCTTTCGAAAGCGCGCGCTGCGCCATCTTCCCCTCGATCCGGATGCGGACCCGGCCGTGACTCTGATCGACCCCGCTGGCGCGTGGTTCGAGAGCGGCAAAGAGGCCCTTCATTTCCTGATTCGGCATGGCCGCGTCGCGAACGATGAACCACTGATCGGGCGAAACGGGACGCAAGGCGTGCGGATCCGAGCCGTTGAGACTGGCGAGAAGATGGGCGACGTCCTGCTCCCCCGGCCGAGCGAGAACGTGGATAATGGTGCCTTCCGGCAGGGTCGAAAGCCCGAACGTGGCGGAAGCGACCGGCTGCTTGCTGCCGAGGGCCGGGCGAAGCGTTGGACGGAATTCAGACATGGAGCCTCTCGTTCTGAGGGTCGAAGAAAACCGGGTGGCACAGACGCGCAGGCGTGGATTCTCCGTGAAGGCCACTCCATACCAGCACCTCTTCGCCGTGGCGGCTCTGCCCGTTGTGGACGAGTGCCAGAGCAATGGTCGATCCGACATGCGGGGAGTAGGCGCTCGACGTTACATAGCCCTCGTCGTTCTCGAGCGTGGCTTCCGCTCCCTTGGCGAGAATATGCGAACCGCTGCGGAAAGAGTGCTTCGGATCGATCGGCACGACGCCCACGAGTTGCGGCCTGCCGGACGCGGCCAGCCCCTCGCGCTGGAGCATCGCCTTGCCGATGAAATCCAGCTTGGTGGCCGACACCATTTTACCGAAGCCCAGATCGGCCGGAACGACCGTGCCGTTGATCTCGTTGTGCGTCACATGGCCCTTTTCGATGCGCAGGACGCTAAGCGTCTCGACGCCATAGGGCATGATACCGTGGTCCTTCCCCGCGTCCAGGAGCGCGTCGGCAACGCTTTCGCCGTAGCCGGCCGGCACCGCTATCTCGTAGGCGAGCTCACCGGAGAATGAAATTCGAAACAGGCAGCCGTGAAGGGCGCCGCCGAACAGCGAGACCTCCTTCGCTGCGAGAAACGGGAAGGCTGCGTCGGATATGTCGTCGTCGACGATCTTCTGCAGGATCATGCGCGCCTTTGGTCCGGCAACAGCCATCTGCGCCCATTGGTCGGTGACGGAGGCGAGGCGGACGTCGAGTTCGGGCCAGAGGACCTGCGCGCAGAACTCGAGATGGTTCATGACGCCGGCCGCATAGGCGGTGGTCGTCGTCATGAAAAAGCGATTCTCGGCGAGGCGACTCGTCGTGCCGTCGTCGTAAATGAAGCCGTCTTCGCGCAGCATGAGCCCGTAGCGGGCCTTTCCGACCGGCAGTTTGAGGAAGGCGTTGCAATATACGCGGTTGAGGAATTCGGCGGCGTCGCTTCCGGATAACTCGATCTTGCCGAGCATCGAGACGTCGCAAAGTCCGGCATTCTTGCGAACGTTCAGCACTTCTCGCTCGACGCTCTCCCGCCAGCTCCGTTCACCGCTTTTCGGAAACCAGGCGGAGCGATACCAGAGACCCGTCTCGACGAAGACGGCGCCGTGCTTTTTCGCCCAGTCATGGAGGGGGGACTTGCGGACCGGCTGGAAATGATGTCCCGCATGTGCGCCGGTCAGCGCACCGAAGGACACCGGCGTATAGAAAGGGCGGAACGTCGTCGTCCCGACCTCGGCAGGCGAGACGCCGCGTGCTTTGGCGATCAGTCCGATTGCATTCACGTTGGAAAGCTTGCCCTGGTCCGTCGCCATGCCGGTGGTGGTGTATCGTTTGGCAAGCTCGACATGTCCATAGCCTTCGCGGACGGCCAGCCCGATATCCTTGAGATGAACGTCGTTCTGGAAATCGATGAAGGCTTTGTCCTTGACGCCAGGGATCGACCACAGTGGATTTGAAGAATATGCAGCGTCGTCTCCCTCGACCTTCGGAAGGTCCATCGGCGGGCACCGCAGGCCGACGCCCTCGAGGGCAGCCTGAGCTTGGGCAATGCCTTCTCCGAGGCAGGCCGCGAGCCCCGAAGTCGCTGCTGCGCCGCCGGCAACCTCGAGGCCGTTCAAGCTCCCAGGTGCGAGAAAGGCGGTTTTTTCCGCCGACCAGACGGGCCTGCCGCCCCGGTGGCAGGCAAGATGGATGATCGGGTCGAAACCACCCGCCATTGCGAGCGCATCGACCGCGATCGACTCCGTCCGATCGCCGCGATGGACCTCGATCGCAGAGATTGCCTTGCGGCCCGTTACGCCGCAAACGACAGCTTCCCGGATCAGGCGCGCTTTGCCGCGATAGTCCACGCCTGCGGCCGGGCGGCTGTCGACTATGGCAGCAACGTCGACGCCCGCCGCCTCTAGATCGCGTGCAAGGGTATAGCCGCTGTCGTTGGTGGTGAAGATCGCGGTCGCCCGGCCCGGAGCGACTCCGTATCGATTGAGGTAGGCGCGCATCGCACTTGCCATCATAACGCCCGGACGATCGTTGCCGCCGAAGACGAGCGGGCGTTCTTCCGCGCCGCTCGCAAGCAGGGCCTTTTTGGTGGCGATGCGCCATAGCCGCTCGACCGGCAGGGAGGGCACCGGCTCCCGCACATGTTTCTGTACCCGTTCGACGGCCCCGAAAACATTGCCGTCGTACCAACCGAAGGCGGTGGTGCGCATCATGAACCGGACATTCGGCATCGAGCGCAATTCATCGCTTGTGTCACGGGCGAATTGAGCGGCCGCTTTGCCGTCGATCATCGCCGTCTCGAACAGCAGCGACCCGCCGGGGAGCGAGCCCTCATCCAGGAGAATGACCCGGGCACCGGCGCGGCCGGCGGTAAGCGCCGCGGCAAGTCCCGTCGGGCCGGCGCCGATGACGAGCAGGTCGCAATGCGCCCAGCTCTTCTCATAGGCGTCGGGGTCTGCCTCGTAGCTTGCCTTGCCGAGGCCGGCCGCCTTGCGGATGATCGGCTCGTAGAGCTTCTCCCAGAGCGGCGCCGGCCACATGAAAGTCTTGTAGTAGAAGCCGGCGCCGAGAAAGGGCGACAGGATACCGTTCAATGCACCCAGGTCGAAATCGAGCGAGGGCCAGCGGTTCTGGCTCTGTGCCTCGAGACCCTCGTAGAGCTCCTGCATCGTCGCGCGCGTATTCGGCTCGGTCCGGCCGCCATGGCCAATGGTGACGAGTGCGTTCGGTTCGGCGGCTCCCGCGGTCAAAATTCCACGAGGCCGGTGATATTTGAAGCTGCGGCCGACGAGCATCCGTCCGTTGGCGAGCAGCGCCGAGGCGAGCGTGTCGCCCTGAAGGCCCTGCATCGGCTTTCCGTCGAAGGTAAAGGAGACGGGTGTGTCTCGGCTGACAAGACCAAGGTTCGGAAGGCGATAGGAGCTCATTTGCGTCGCTCCGATCGAGAGCCGTCGGTCGCATCGCGACACGCGGCGACCTCATGTGTCAGGGTATCCCGCATGACAACGAGCCAGCGCCGGCACCCGGAAGTGTGGTGCCAGTATTCCTCATAGGCGCCACGCGGATTGTCGCGCAGGTAAACGTAGTCGAACCAATTTTCGGAATCCGCGTCGGCTCCGGGACGCGAGAGGGCGGCACCCTTGATCGTGAATTCTTCTTTGGGTCTTCGCCCGCAATTCGGGCAGGGCACGAGACTTGCCATTTCGAAATTTTCCTTGGTCCGCGAAATCAGTGAAGGTTCGGCTGAGCGCCTTGGCCTTTTTCATCAAGGAGGTAGCCTCGCTCGAAACGGTCGAGACGAAACGCTGCGGCTGTCTTTTGCGGCGCGCCTCGGGCGAGGAGATGTGCGAAGCAGAATCCTGAGGCAGGGGTCGCCTTGAACCCGCCATAGCACCAGCCGGCATTCAGATAGAGATTGTCGATCGGCGTGCGGTCGATGATCGGCGAGCCGTCCATGCTCATATCCATGATACCGCCCCAGGAGCGCAGCACCCGCACCCGCGACAATGCCGGAATCATGGCCTTTCCGGCCTCCGCCACATGCTCGACGGTCGCCAGGTTGCCGCGCTGAGCGTAGGAATTATAGCCGTCGAGATCGCCGCCAAAGACGAGGCCGCCCTTGTCCGATTGTGAAACGTAGAAATGTCCGGCTCCGAAAGTGACCACCCCGTCAATGAACGGTTTCAGCCCCTCCGACACGAAGGCCTGAAGCACGTGACTCTCGATCGGCAGGCGCAATCCCGCCAGTTCGGCGACCTTCGAGGAATTTCCGGCCGCCGCCAGGGCGAGCTTTCCGCAGCCGATGAAGCCGCGGCTGGTCTCGACGCCGGTGACTCGCCCGTCTTCTCGCCTGATCCCGGTCACTTCGCAATTCTGGATGATATCGACCCCGCGGCTGTCGGCGCCGCGGGCATATCCCCAGGCGACGGCGTCGTGGCGCACGGTACCGCCGCGGCGCTGCAGGAGCCCGCCCTGGATGGGGAAGCGGGCATTGTCGAAATCGAGAAAGGGCAGCATCCGGCGTACGGCCGCCCGATCGAGGAGTTCTGCGTCTACCCCGTGAAGCCGCATCGCATTGCCGCGGCGCGTGTAGGCATCGCGCTGAGCGTCCGAATGATAGAGATTGAGAACGCCGCGCTGCGAGACCATCGCATTGAAATTAAAATCCTGCTCCAGCCCCTCCCATAGCTGCATGGAGAGCTCGTAAAATGGATTGTTCCCGGGGAGCAGGTAGTTCGAGCGAATGATCGTCGTGTTGCGGCCGACATTGCCCGAACCGACATAATTCTTTTCCAGCACCGCGACATTGGTGACGCCGAATTCCTTGGCAAGGTAATAGGCAGTCGCGAGGCCATGGCCACCGCCGCCGACGATGATCACGTCGTAATGTGGCTTCGGGTCTGGCTGGCGCCATGCCGGCGTCCAGTTCCGGTTGCCGCGCAGGCCATTGAGGAGGATGGAAAGGGCAGAGTAGCGCATGGATGCCGCCTCATGAGAAATCCGTGGCGGCAAGGTAACATCTGATTCATTCAGCGAGTTGCAAGCTCGGGTCCTTCTCCTGTAGGAATCGGACATGACGACATCTTCCGACAGCAGGAACGTCCAGCGGGTCGGCTTTCTGCTGGTGCGCAATTTTGCACTGATGAGCTACGCAGCGGCGACGGAGCCGCTGCGTGCGGCCAACCTTCTGGCCGCTCGCCCGCTCTATCAGGTCTTTCCGCTTGCACAGGGGGGAGGGACCGTCACTTCGTCGTCCGGCGTTTCAATCGATTGCGCCGATCTGGAGAGCGATGGAGAAACCTGCCACACCCTCTTCGTCTGCGCGGGCGGCGAGCCCACCGACTGGGCGGACACGTCCGCCGCGCATACGGCGCTCCGGCGCCTGTCGCGCCTGGGGATTAGGATCGGGGGCATATCCAGCGGGGCGTTCGTGCTCGCCGCCGCGGGTCTTCTCGACAACAACGACTTCACCATTCATTGGGAACACGCGCCCGCGCTTAAGGAAGCATTTCCCCATCTCAATCCCCGACATGCGCGTTTCGTGCTCGATGGCGCGATTGCCACGTGCGGCGGCGGTGTTGCGCCGCTCGACATGATGCATGCGATGATCGCCGAGCGGCTGGGAACCGATTTCGCCCGCCGGGTCAGCGACTGGTATCTGCACGCGGCCGTGGCTGAGCCGACCGCGCCGCAACGCGGTTCGGTCGCGGAGCGGTTCGGTACCAATCATCCTGCCCTGCTTGCCGTGCTCGAGAAGATGGAAACGGCGATCGAACGGCCACTTGGCCGAACCGCCATGGCGCGGTTGGCCGGGGTGAGCCCGAGGCATCTTGACCGGCTGTTCAAGGAGCATCGCGGAGCCGGGTTTCTCGACACTTACCGGGAGATCCGGCTCCGCCACGCCCGAAGGCTCCTGCAGCAAAGCCCGCTCTCCATCGCGGAGATCGCCTATGCCACCGGCTTTTCCAGCCCCGCACATTTTTCGAACGCGTTCAAAGACCTGTTTTCCGAGACGCCCGGCAGCTTGCGCCGCCGCAGAGGAGCCTGATCTCCTGTATTGCCTATGAAGAAAAAAATATTCTCCTGAGTTGATCGACCTGCGACCTCGTGGTACCACTGAGCATGTATGAATGGAGGGACTGCGAGAATGTGCGGCATTGTTGGTTTGTTCTTGAAAGACAGCAGGCTCGAGCCGCAGCTGGGTCAGCTTCTTTCTGACATGTTGATCACCATGACGGACCGGGGGCCGGATTCGGCCGGGCTCGCCATTTACGGCTCGGCCACCGACGGGAAAGCGAAGGTGACGATCCAGTCGGCAAAGCCCGATATCGATTTCTCGGATCTTGAACGCGATCTTGCCGAAGCAGGTCTGCCGGCACGCGTCGCCGTCAAAAGCACCCATGCCGTCGTGGCGGTTGCGGGGGCCAGACTTGCGGATGTGCGTGCCGTTCTCGCCGCCATTCGCCCTGACGTGCGCATCATGGGTGCTGGCGACAGCGTTGAAATTTATAAGGAAGTCGGCCTGCCGAAGGATGTCGTCGCCCGCTTCGACGTCCGCTCGATGAGCGGTTCGCACGGCATCGGCCACACCCGTATGGCTACGGAATCGGCCGTGACGACACTTGGTGCTCACCCGTTCTCGACCGGATCGGACCAGTGCCTTGTGCATAACGGATCGTTGTCGAACCACAACAATCTGCGCCGGGAATTGATCCGTGAAGGAATTGCCTTCGAGACGCAGAACGACACCGAGGTCGCTGCCGCCTATCTCACGGCAGAAATGGCCAAGGGCAAGGACCTCGGGCAGGCCCTGACCGGTGCACTCGACGACCTCGATGGCTTCTTTACCTTCGTCGTCGGCACCAAGTCGGGCTTCGGCGTCGTGCGGGACCCGATCGCCTGCAAGCCGGCGGTCATGGCTGAAACGGACCGCTATGTCGCATTCGGCTCCGAATACCGGGCACTCGTCAACCTGCCGGACATCGAGAGCGCGCGCATCTGGGAGCCGGAGCCTGCGACCGTCTACTTCTGGGATCATCAGAAGGCCGCCTGACGGGTGTTCCGCCCCTTTCCGAGGATTATTCAAACATGCCAGTGATCGATCTCGCCACCACGCCGCTGCGTGAACTCAACAGCGCCCTCCATAATATTCAGAAGGGCTCAAACGACCTGTCCTACGAAGTCGCCAATCCTCGCGGCAGTCATGCCGTTGCCGTCGGGGTAAGCGGCCCCGTACTGGTCGATGTGAACGGCTCCGTCGGCTACTACTGCGCCGGCATGAACGACGGCGGAACGATCACGGTCCATGGCTCGGCAGGCCCTGGTGTCGCGGAAAACATGATGTCCGGCAAGGTCGTCATCGAAGGCGACGCCAGCCAGTATGCCGGCGCGACAGGCCGCGGTGGCCTGCTCGTGATAAAGGGCAACGCGGCGTCGCGCTGCGGCATTTCCATGAAAGGCATCGATATCGTCGTTCACGGGAATATCGGCCATATGTCGGCTTTCATGGGTCAGTCGGGCCATCTCGTCGTGCTCGGCGACGCGGGCGATGCACTGGGCGACAGCCTCTACGAAGCCAAGCTCTTCGTGCGCGGCACCGTCAAAAGCCTGGGCGCCGATTGCATCGAGAAGGAGATGCGGCCGGAGCACCTGCAAAAGCTCGCCGAGCTTCTGGAAAAGGCCGGCGTCAAGGATGTCCGCCCGGAAGAGTTCAAGCGCTACGGCTCGGCCCGCAAGCTCTACAATTTCAACATCGACAACGCAGACGCGTATTAAAGGCAAGGGACCAGTATGAGCTATCACAACCCCTACACCCCGCCGCGCAAGTCCGCGACCTTCGACGACTATACCCTTGCGGAAATCCGCCGTGCGGCGGCGACCGGCATCTATGACATCAGAGGCGCCGGCACCAAGCGCAAGGTTCCCCACTTCGACGATCTTCTCTTTCTCGGCGCATCGATCTCGCGCTATCCGCTCGAAGGCTACCGCGAGAAATGCGACACCTCTGTCGTGTTGGGGACGCGTTTCGCCAAGAAGCCGATCCATCTGAAGATTCCGGTCAGCATCGCCGGCATGAGCTTCGGCGCGCTTTCCGGCCCGGCCAAGGAAGCGCTCGGCCGGGGTGCGACGGCTTCGGGAACGTCGACCACCACCGGCGATGGCGGCATGACGGATGAGGAGCGCGGTCATTCCCAGACGCTTGTGTATCAATATCTGCCGTCACGCTACGGAATGAACCCGACGGACCTGCGCCGGGCGGATGCGATCGAGGTGGTGGTCGGTCAGGGCGCCAAACCCGGTGGCGGCGGCATGCTGCTCGGCCAGAAGATCTCCGACCGGGTCGCCAATATGCGCAATCTGCCGAAGGGCATAGATCAGCGCTCGGCCTGCCGTCATCCCGACTGGACCGGGCCGGACGATCTCGAGATCAAGATTCTCGAACTGCGCGAGATTACCGACTGGGAAAAGCCCATCTACGTCAAGGTTGGCGGTGCGCGGCCCTATTACGACACGGCGCTTGCGGTGAAAGCCGGTGCGGATGTCGTCGTGCTCGACGGCATGCAGGGCGGAACGGCGGCGACCCAGGACGTCTTCATCGAGAACGTCGGCATGCCGACGCTCGCCTGCATTCGGCCTGCGGTCCAGGCGTTGCAGGACCTCGGCATGCACCGCAAGGTTCAGCTCGTCATATCCGGCGGCATCCGCTCCGGCGCTGACGTCGCCAAGGCGCTGGCGCTTGGGGCAGACGCGGTGGCCATCGGTACAGCGGCTTTGGTCGCCATCGGCGACAACGACCCGCATTGGGAAGAGGAATACCAGAAGCTCGGGACCACTGCCGGTGCCTATGACGACTGGCACGAGGGCAAAGATCCTGCCGGGATCACCACTCAGGATCCCGAATTGATGAAGCGGCTCGACCCGATCGCCGCGGGCCGGCGGCTCGCCAATTATCTGAAGGTGATGACGCTCGAAGCTCAGACCATCGCCCGTGCCTGCGGCAAGAATCATCTGCACAATCTCGAGCCCGAGGACCTTTGTGCCCTGACGATGGAGGCCGCAGCGATGGCGCAGGTGCCGCTGGCGGGTACGAGTTGGTACCCCGGCAAGGGTGCCTTCTGAATGAAGAGTGGCAGGTCGCACTTGAGAGGGTGCGGCCTGTTTTCGCATTTGAGTGTCGGAATCCAAAAGGGGAACAACGTGACACTGGATCTCTTCACCTTCGCCCGTGACAAGGGCGTCAAATATTTCATGATCAGCTACACCGATCTCTTCGGCGGGCAACGCGCCAAGCTCGTCCCGACGGAGGCCATTGGTGAGATGCAGAAGGGCGGCGCGGGCTTTGCCGGCTTCGCAACCTGGTTCGATCTTACGCCTGCCCATCCGGATCTCTTCGCTCTCCCGGACCCGTCGTCGGTCATTCAGCTCCCCTGGAAAAAGGATGTCGCCTGGGTCGCCGCCGATTGCGTCATGGATGAGGCGCCGGTGGAACAGGCTCCGCGCGTGGTGCTTAAGAAGCTGATCGCCGAAGCCGCTGAGGAGGGGCTTCGCGTTAAAACCGGCGTCGAGCCGGAATTTTTCCTGATCTCGCCGGATGGTTCGAAGATTTCCGACACGTTCGATACGGCCGAAAAGCCCTGTTACGACCAGCAGGCGATCATGCGTCGGTACGACGTGATCGCCGAGATCTGCGATTATATGCTCGAACTCGGTTGGAAGCCCTATCAGAACGACCATGAAGACGCGAACGGCCAGTTCGAGATGAACTGGGAGTATGACGACGCGCTCCGTACGGCCGACAAGCACTCGTTCTTCAAGTTCATGGTGAAATCGGTCGCCGAGAAGCACGGCTTGCGTGCGACCTTCATGCCGAAGCCGTTCAAAGGTCTGACGGGCAACGGCTGCCATTGCCATATATCGGTCTGGGATCTGGAAGGCGAGGTGAATGCCTTTGCCGACAAGAGAGCCGAGTTCGGACTTTCCGCCGAGGGGCGCTATTTTCTCGGCGGCATCATGAAGCATGCAAGCGCCCTCGCCGCCGTCACCAATCCGACGGTCAATTCCTACAAGCGCATCAACGCCCCGCGCACGGTTTCCGGTGCGACCTGGGCACCAAATTCGGTGACCTGGACCGGCAACAACCGCACCCATATGGTTCGCGTCCCCGGTCCCGGCCGTTTCGAGCTGCGCCTGCCGGACGGTGCCGTCAATCCCTATCTCCTGCAGGCGATCATCATCGCTGCCGGCCTTTCGGGCGTTCGCTCCAAGGCTGATCCCGGCCGCCACTACGACATCGACATGTACAGGGACGGGCATCAGGTGACCGATGCGCCGAAGCTTCCGCTCAACCTGCTCGACGCCCTGCGGGAGTACAAGAGGGACGAAGAACTGCAGGAAGCGCTTGGACGGGAGTTCTCAGCCGCCTATCTGAAGCTCAAGCAAGGCGAGTGGAATGCCTATTGCTCGCAGTTCACGGATTGGGAGCACCAGACCACGCTGGACGTGTAGGGCGCGTGCAGGAAAAGCGTGCCGGCTGGAGCCCTTCGGCCTGCACGTCTACTGCATGTTTCCTTTAATCGGATCCGATTGAAGGACAAAAACATGCAGCAGATCAAAGTGCTACAGCGACCTTTGTGCGTCTTATAAGACGCACGGCGCTGTAGTTTCAGCTTTTTCGGGCCATGACTGTGCGGACGCGCGCACGGCGATAGGCATCGGGGATCGACAGTGCCCAGACGAACAGTCCGCCTGCATGCCGCCCGATGAAGGAGCGGTCCGGAGGCGCGGTCATGTAAGTGACGACGGAAAAGAATACGACGAAAAAGGCAAAGGCCAAGCCGCGGGTCGCATCGCGTATGGCGACATGGCCGGCACCAGGCAGCACTGTCGCCAGCATCAGCACCAGAAAGGGATTGATAGGCTTGGCCATGGTGATCCTCCTCAACCGGCCGGAGCACGATGCTTCAGGTCGGATCGGCCTGAAACAGAAACCGCTGCGCATTTTTTCTGAAGTCCCTCCGACCCGGAACGGCTTCATCATCCGCCAGGAAGCCGCTCAGTACCTCCGCTTCGGCGATTGTCCGCCGTATGATCTCAGGCGCAATCGCGGTGACGGAAAAGCGCGCCTGCCGCAGGAGCAGATGCGCCGCGCGTTGTCCTTCGTCCGCCTGGCGGACGAGCCGCACGCCGCGCGGAGTGATAGCCGCTTCCTTGAGCGTCCGATCGGAAAACAGGCTCGCAAACATGGCCGCGGTCCGTTCGACCTGCCGGTCGGAGGCGTTGCCGTCGCCGCGCATCAGGAGGGCGGTATCGCCGGGCGGCGGCATGAGCAGACGCGGCATTTCATGGACGATCGAGTAGAACTCGGCGCCGGTCGGCCGCGCCAGCGCCCCGATCCTGGGTCTGGCACGGAGAATGGTTTCGAACAGGGTCAGCTTCAGCCACAATTGCGGCAATCGGCGGCAGACCATGGTGTCGACGATGAGTTCAGCGCGTATCTGCCGTCCGTCGGCCAGGCTGCCGGCGAGGATCGGAAAATGGTCTGCGCTGAAGGTGATGCGAGCGTCCCTGAGGAGCCGTGCCGCGTCGTCGAGGAGACCCCGGCGTTCGGCCATGGCCGCCCGGTGGTCGCGGACGGCGCGCACGCTCATCCATATGCCTGATGCTATTGCGAAGGCAGAGAAAGCAATTGTGGTGATCATGCAATCGCCCTGCTTTTGACGCGGGAAGCGCTCCGGTCGGTTTCAAGAAGGGGAGCGCACGATCCGAATCGGGTGCACGCCCTCCGAAGGTCGGCGGCTCGCCAGGTGCCGCCGACTTAAGCCGGTCAATAGCCTTGCGGCTTCGGCCAGGGCATCGTGAACTGGTCGCCGCGGCGTACGAACTTGTAGCGCCGGAAGTGGAACCACAGCGACGCTATGATATAGAAGCACATCATCGCGCTGAGCTGCGTGCCGTAGCCGAGGAACACGGCGAAATAGGCGGTCGAGCACAGAATGAGCAGCACGATCGTCGGCAAAGGGTGAAACGGGTGCACGTAGCCGCGTTTGATCTTGCCGAGCGGCCACTTGTTTCGGAACATCACCATGTTGAAGGTCATGAAGGTGTAGCCGAGCAGGCCCGAAAGAATGGAGAAGGTCACGACCTGATCGAGCGGGGCTCCGAGCGCGAAAATGAGCGCGATGGGGACCAGGAAGACGATTGCGCGATAGGGCGTGCGGTAGACCGGATGGACGGCACCGAACCAGCTCGGCAGATAGCGGTCGCGGCTCATCGAGAACCAGGCCCGTGAAGCGTCGTTGATGCAGCCGTTTGCCGAGGCGAGCGTGGCGAAGGCCGTGCCGACGAACAGCAGGATCATCAACCCGGTGCTGCCGGTGACGCGGGCGGCGTCGAACAAGGGCGTTCCGGCCTGACCAAGATATTCCCACGGCATCAGGCCGGAGCAGATATACCAGGTCATTGTGGCCGCAACCAGCAGTGTCATGATGCCGGCCATCGTGCCATAGGGAAGCGAACGGGCAGGTGAGCGCACCTCCTCGGCTGCCTGGCAGGTACCCTCGATGCCGAGATAGTACCAGAGGCCGAAGTGCAGCGATGCAACGATCCCGACCCAGCCATAGGGGAGCGGATCCGTGGTGATCGCCGAAAAATCGAGCGGCACTGCAGAGGCGCCGAACTGCACCGACACGAACAGCGCCACGATCGCAAGGAAGGCGACGGCGGTGATGACCAGGTTGAAGGTCAGGGTCGCGAGCACGCCGCGATAGTTGAGCCATGCCAGGAACATGACGGCGAGAACGATGAAGGGCTGCTGGTTGAGGCCTGCCTGGCCCTGCATGCCCGCCACAGTGTCGAGCAGGAAGCCGACGGTGATGGCGTTGGCGGCCTCGAGCATGGTATAGGCCATGACGAGGAAAAGACCGACATTGAACGCCATCAGCGGGCCGACGATGTGTTTTGCCTGAGCGTACTGACCACCCGCTGCGGCGACCGTCGAGGTAACCTCGGAGTCGATCATGGCGACGCAGGTGTAGAGCAGGCCTGCCACCCAGCAGGCCATCAGGCCGGCGATCATGCCGCCTTTGCCCACGGAGAAATTCCAGCCCATATATTCGCCGACGAGCACGATGCCGACGCCGAGTGCCCAGACATGCGAGGGTCCGAGAACCCTCAACAGCCGCAACCGGTCCGGCTCAGCCGCGGCGGATGTAATATCGTCCATCTGCTGTCCTCCCCTCAGATCTCGTGGCGCTCTGCGGTCGCCTCGATCTCGCCTTCGCGAGAGGA
This sequence comes from Sinorhizobium medicae, assembly GCF_007827695.1. Classification (GTDB taxonomy): domain Bacteria; phylum Pseudomonadota; class Alphaproteobacteria; order Rhizobiales; family Rhizobiaceae; genus Sinorhizobium; species Sinorhizobium medicae. Next base: position 21,703 of record NZ_VITA01000031.1, read on the forward strand.
GATCAGCAGTTCGTTGTCGTAAGTGCTGTCGATGCGGATGAGATCGGCGAGCATCAGCACGCCGAATAGCGCCGACAGCGCCCAAGCCGCATATTCGAGTATGTCCCACATGGCCAAACCATCCTCCCCTGGATCGATTGAATGAAAACGGAATGCGGGCGGAAAACCGCACACGCGTCCTCGTCCCGCTTTAGCGCTGCTTCGTGCCGAAGCGTTCGTCGATCACTTCGCGGTATTCCCTGTCGGAAAGCCGGACGACCATCACGAAATAGCCTATGACGAGCAGCGCCATGACGATGAGCGAGGCCCAACTGAAGCTGTAATCGAAGCGCGCAGTGATGATGTCGTTGGCGGCAGCCGGATCGGTGATTCCAAGCGCCGCCCATTGCTGCTGCTCGGTGGCATTCTGGCCGAGCGATTCCCAGGTTGGGTCGGCGATCGGGTTCGGCACCTTGGCCGCGCCCGCGAGGCCGAGATAGAGTGGTATATAAAGCGCCCCGATGGTGAGAACGAGCAATGTGGCCACATCGAAAATCTGACCTGCAAAGCTCTGTTTCGGAGGTTCGTACGACATGATACCTCCTAGCGGCCGAAAGAGCGCATCTCATCGAGATGCTTGAGATCGAGGCTGTAGATGAAGTGCTTGTCTTCCTCGTAGTGGCGCAGCATCGCGACGATGGCGGCCGTATTGAAGAGCAGCACCAGGCCGCAGGCGACTGTCAGGATGACCGTAATGGCCGGAGTTGCGATGTAGGGCCATACGGTAAACAGCGCAAAGAGCAGAGTGCACCATAGGACCACGACGAAGGCTGTCAGGCAGACGCGGTCACGTCTGTGCATTGCATCGATACGCTGGCTGAAGCTCGCATCTTCGCTGAGCTTGCTGAGTGTCGCTTCCATTGGCTTGCCTCCTCCTCCAAGTAGACTCGAGTTTCGGTATTTCGCTGTGAACCCTCTTATTCTGCTTAGAAAAATTATTTGCCTGACAGGAATGTCCGGCAAAGCGCGGGCACTGTCAAGTGATGTGTGGGATCCGGAGGAGTGCGCTCTGTTTTCCGCCGCCGTCGCCCTCGGCTTCAGAGCGTCCGTTTGCCGGCACATGAAGCCGGAACCCTCAGGCGCCCGCTCCGCGCATCAGAAGGTCATGTGGCGCAGGCCGCCGCGGTGTTGATCTTCCGTCGCGGAAGACGCAAATGTAGCTACTGTCAGTGAAAATCGGAGTGAGATCGGCATGGCTGGGGAAAACGCGGGAAAGCAACGGAACTCGAAGAAGAACGGCAAGGCGGCGCCGGGCCTGACGCGTGTGACGCCGCTGACCCAGGATCCGCATGCCATTCGTGACACCCGGGAAAAGGTGCTGGAGGTAGCGATCGGGCATGAGGTGCGCGCCTTCCGCAAGAAGCTCGGCATTACGGTCGCCGATGTTGCCTCCGCCACCGACATCTCGGTCGGCATGCTGTCGAAGATCGAAAACGGCAACACATCGCCATCGCTGACGACGCTGCAGACGCTGTCGCGGGCACTCGGCGTACCGATCACCGCGTTTTTCCGCCGCTTCGAAGAGGAGCATAGCGCCGTTTTCGTGAAGGCGGGGGAGGGCGTTGACGTCGAGCGACGCGGCACCCGCGCCGGGCATCAATATAACCTCCTCGGCCATATCGGCTCGAACACGTCAGGCGTCGTCGTCGAGCCTTACCTGATCACGCTGACCGAAAACTCCGACATATTTCCGACGTTTCAGCACGATGGTCTGGAGTTCCTCTACATGCTGGAAGGCGAGGTCGTTTATCGGCATGGCAACAACCTCTACCGCATGACTCCGGGCGACAGCCTGTTCTTCGACGCCGACGCGCCGCACGGGCCGGAAGAACTGACCACGCTGCCGATCCGGTATCTGTCCATCATTTCCTATCCGCGCGGCCGCGGAGAGGATTAGATCATGATGTTTTTAGGTCGATCCGCCTAAAAACATCCGGCTCTAAAGAATGTCGTCGCGCAGACAGGCCTTGAAATGGTTGGGCGCCACTTCGCGCAGCTCGGGGCGGACTGCGGCGCAGTCGGGCAGCGCGTAGCGACAGCGGGTTCTGAGCACGCATCCGGAGGGTGGATCGATAGGGCTCGGGATATCGCCTTCGAGAACGATGCGGTCGCCCTTCCGATCCGGATCGGGGACGGGAGCCGCGGATAGAAGGGCCTCGGTATAGGGGTGCGCCGGCTTGGAATAGAGCCGGTGGCACGGGGCGATTTCCATGATACGGCCGAGATACAGCACGATCACCCGGTCGCAGAAATGCTCCACCACGGCCAGATCGTGAGAGATGAACAGGATGGTCAGGCCAAGCTGTTCCTTGAGGTCCTGCAAAAGGTTGAGAACCTGCGCCTGCACCGACACGTCAAGCGCCGACACCGGCTCGTCTGCGACGATGAAGCCCGGTGCTACGGCGAGCGCGCGTGCAATGCCGATGCGCTGGCGCTGGCCGCCGGAAAACTCGTGCGGGAAGCGCTGGCCGGCATCGGCCGGCAGTCCGACCAGCGTCAGCAGCCGCTTGACCTCCGCATCCTGCTTCTGGCGGGTGCCGAGTTTGTGGATTTCCATGCCCTCCGCAATCAACTGCCCGACCTTGCGTCGCGGGTTGAGGCTGGCGAACGGATCCTGGAACACCATCTGGATCTTGCGCCGGAACGCCATCATCTCGCGGGCGGGGAGATGGGCGATATCCGTGCCTTCATAGGCGATCACGCCTGCTGTCGGATCGGTCAGCCGCATCAGCGTGCGGCCGATCGTGGTTTTGCCGGAGCCCGATTCCCCCACAAGACCGACGACTTCGCCGCGGGCAATGGTAAAGCTGACATTATCGACGGCATGCACGAAGCGTCTTTCACCCTTGGGGCCGCGGCCCTTGACCGAAAAGCGCTTGATGAGCCCGCTGACGTCGAGAAGCGGCGCCGTATTGTTCATTTACTTACCTCCTGCCAGCGAATGCAGCGGACACCATGCTCGTCGCCGGCCTGCACCAGAGGCGGCGGTGCCTTATGACAGTCCTCGATTGCCAGCGAGCAGCGCGGCGCGAACCGGCATCCGGCCGGCAAAGCCAGCGGATTGGGAGGCATGCCGCCGATCGTGTCGAGCCGGCGCGAGCCGGCGTCGTCCACGCGCATTCCGCCCGGCATCGGGATCGATTTGAGCAGGCCGACCGTATAAGGGTGGCGGGGTGCGGAAAAAATCGTCCGGACGGGGCCTTCCTCAACCACCTGGCCGGCATACATCACCGCCACCTTGTCGGCGATCTCGGCGACGACACCGAGATTATGAGTGATGAACAGCACAGACATGCCGATTTCCTTTTGCAGCCGGCGAATAAGGTCGAGGATCTGGGCCTGAATGGTGACGTCGAGCGCGGTGGTCGGCTCGTCGGCGATCAGCAATGCCGGGCGGCAGGACAGTGCGATGGCGATCATCACCCGCTGGCGCATGCCGCCTGAGAGCTGGTGGGGAAAATCATCGACGCGCGATTCCGGGGCCGAAATTCCGACGAGCCTGAGCATTTCGATCGCTTTTTCGCGAGCTTCATTTTTGCTGACATCCTGATGCAGGCGGATGGCCTCTATGGTCTGGTCGCCGATCGACCAGACCGGATCGAGGCTGGTCATCGGTTCTTGGAAGATCATGGCGATATCGTTGCCGCGCACCTTGCGCATCGCCTTTTCGTCCAGCGCGCGGATATCCAGACCGGGCTGTCCCGGCAGGTTAAGGCGGATCGCACCATCATCGATCACCCCGCCACCACGGCCGACCAGCCGCATGATGGAGAGCGATGTGACGCTTTTGCCCGAGCCGGATTCCCCGACCACGCCGAGCGTTTTGCCGGCGGCAATCGAAAAGGAAACGTCATCGACGCTTTTTACTGTTCCGCGCGGGGTCGTGAATGAGGTTTTGAGACCGGTCACTTCCAAAAGCGGGATGGACATAGGAGGTTCCGTCATGGCCTCAACTCCTCCGGACACGCGGATCGACATAGCCGTAGAGAATGTCGACCAGCAGATTGACGCCGATATAGATGATGGCGCTGAGCATGATGAAGGCCTGGACCACGGCATAATCCTGCCGGAGAATGCCGTCGATCACCAGCGTGCCGATGCCCGGCCAGACGAAGATGCGCTCCACCAGCACGCTGCCGCCCAATAATTGCGCCAGGATCAAGCCGCCGGCGGTCAATGTCGGCAGGAAGGCATTGGGCAGGATGTGCCGGAAATGCGTCGAGATCGGCGCCACGCCCTTGGCATGCAGAACCGTCACGAAGGGCTCGTTGATGATGTCGAGCAGATTGGCACGCAACAGCCGCACGAGATAGCCGAACGGCCCAAGCGCCAGTGCGATCGACGGCAGCGCCAGATGATGCAGCGCCGTACCGAAGCCCGCGAAATCACCCGCCAGCAGATAGTCGATGGTGAACAGGCCGGTATAGAGTCCGGTGGGTGCCGGGCCGCGGCCGACAGGACCGGGAAACCAGCCAAGCCGTTCGAAAAACACCATCAGGAACAATAGCGCCAGCCAGAAAGGCGGCACGCCGACGCTGATGAAGGACAATAGCCGCAGGAAGCGGTCGAGCCAGCGCGAATTGAGAAAACTGACCAGCACCGTCACCAGCACAGCACCGAAAAAGGCAAACAGGAACGCGTAAAGCGCAAGTTCGGCGCTCGCCGGCAGCCGTTCGGTGATCTGCGACAGAACCGGCTGCCCGGCACTATAGGAAAAGCCCCAGTCGCCGATAAAGAAGGAGGTGACATAGTCCAGATATTGCACGGGCAGCGATTTATCCAGCCCGAGATTGGCGGTCACCTGCGCGATCACTTCGTCATTGGCGAAGGGGCCGGCGATGAGGCGGGCGGGATTGGTGGGCACGGCGCGCAGCACGGCAAAGGCCAGAACCGAGGCGCCGAAAATGGTGACGATGGCCGATCCGATACGTGCAAGCAGAAAGTCGATCATCTCTTGCTCCTAGATTGACAGCCGTGCGCCGGATTTCGGGTCATAGATATCGCGCAGCCGGTCGGCGATCAGATTGGCCGAGACGGCGAGGATGAAGATGCCGAGACCGGGAAAGAAGCCCAGCCACCATTGACCCGTGAGCGCGTAGGCGAGCCCCTCGGTGATCATCGTGCCCCATTCGGGCGTCGGCGGCTGGATGCCGAGCCCGACAAAACCCAGGGCGGCAAGGGTGAGGATTGAGAAACCGAAGACCGAAGAGGCCTGAATGAAGATGGTCGACGTGGTCTGAGGCAGAATATGCAGGCGGATCAGCCGAAAACTCGAGGCGCCGAGCGCCTGTGCGGATTCCACATACATCAGCGTCCTGAGGCGCAGGACCTCGCTGCGCAGCAGGCGGAAGTACCAGGGAATGGCGGCCAGAATCACGCCGATGCCGGCCGAGACGATGCCCTGTCCGAGACCAATAGCCACCGCCATGGCCAGAATGAGCGGCGGAAAGGCGAGGATCGCATCCATGATCCGCGAGACCACGACATCGAACCAGCCGCCGATGAGACCCGCCAGCAGGCCCAATGTGCCGCCGATCAGGGTGCCGGCAATGGTGACGCTGATCGCCACGCCCATCGACACCTGCGCGCCGCGAATGAAGCGGGCCAGCACATCGCGGCCGACATCGTCGGTTCCCATGGGATGTGCGAGATCGGGCGGCAGCAGCGAGTTGAGGATATCGACGCGCAGCGGATCTTCCCGCCAGAGCCAACCCCCGAACACTGCCAGAAGGACGATCAGGCCGAAAAGCACCACGCCGAGCAGCAATTCCCAATCATGCGCCAATTGAGCAATAAGACGTCTCACCAGCCTGGCCTCTTATCTTGGTGGAAAAGGGTTGGAGCGCACGGTCGGGCCGCGCGTTCCCATGATGGCGGTCTCTCAGATCCGGGGCGGGGGTCGGGTCCCCGCCCCCGTTTCGCCGGCCTCCGACCGACAGCCCTGCCTGGATCACGTCACGAAAACGCGTGCGGATAGTGCTTTCGCGCATAATCCTCGGTGATGTAGCCATCGGCCAGGTCGCGCTTGACCATCTCGACCGGCCGCTCGGCGGGGTCGCCATAGCCGCCGCCGCCGCCGGTGCGGGTTTGCAGCACCGAATCCTTGGGCATGTGGAAATGCGTCGATTTGGCGATGGAATGAACTTCGCCATCCGGCATTTTGGCGAAACAATTGTTCGGCCGTGCCTCCTTGCCGCCCAACAGGCCCCAGGGGGCATTGAGCGTGCGGTCGAAGACGGTGGTGATCAGCGTGTCCTCTGTCATGCGGATATCGAGATTGAGGCCAGGTCCGCCGCGCCACTTGCCCGGTCCGACGGAATCCTCGGCCAGCGCCAGCTGCTCGATGATCCAGGGATTGCGGTGCTCCCAGACTTCGGCCGGGGTGAAGCGGGTGGCGGATTCGGCGATATGCAGCATGATGCCTCCATCACCGCCGTCCCAGGCCCCCTGTCCCGTCGGCAGCGGCGTGCCGTCCGCCCAGGGCTCGCCGCTTTCCTCCCGGCTTCCCCAGGCCACGACAGAGCAGATGCAACCGCCGGATTGGGCGGGCACGGCCTTGGGCATGGCGTGCGCGACGGCGTTATAGATGACTTCGATCGCCTGCAGGCCCGGCCATCCATAGATGAAGGACGGTGCCGGCGGCAGCGGGTCGAACATCGAGCCGGGGCGGGTGATGACCTTGAGCGGCCGAAAGTGACCCTCATGCGGCGCTTCGCCATAGCCGGCCAGCATGGTGATCGCCACCCGGCTGGCCGAAATGGTGGTGGGCAGCGGCGAGTTTGTCGGCCCGGCCTGCTCGTCGGGCACGCCGGAAAAGTCGAGGATGACGTCCGAACCCCTGACTTCAAGCACGACCTCGAAGGGAATACGGTCCGTGGTGACGCCGTTATTGTCCATTTCGCCCTTGCCGACATAGCGGCCGTCGGGGATCTTCTCGAAATAAGAGCGGACGATACGTTCGCCATGGTCGAACATGTCGTCGACCGCGGCCCGGTAGGTTTCGAGCCCAAACCGCTCGATCACCTCGATCAGCGATTTGACGCCCACCCGGCAGCCCGTGACCTGCGCGTCGAGGTCTCCGCGCACCATTTGGGGAACCCGCGTATTGGCCATGATCATCCGGAAAATGTCGTCGTTGAGAACATTTTCCTTGTAGATCTTGACGCCCGGGAAGATCACGCCCTCCTGGAAAACATCCGTCGTGTCGGTGCAATAGGGATCCTTGGCGCCGATATCCAGCCAATGTCCCTTGATCGCTGTATAGCCGATCAGCTCCTCATCCCGAAAGAAGACCGGCATGATGATGACCACGTCCTGCGGATGTGAGCCGGTTCCGAATGGCCAGTTATAGATCAGAGCATCGCCGGGCTTGAGGGTTTCCGGCCCGCCATTGGCCTTGACGGCCTCGATGATGCAGAAGGACAGGGTCCCCATGAACATCGGCAGCGACGGCGCCTGCGACAGAAGCCGGACTTCCTTGTCATAGATGGCCGCGGCGAAATCGAGCACTTCGTAGATGATCGGCGAAAATGAGGTGCGGATCAAAGCGCGCTTCATCTGGTTGGCGGCCGAATTCAGCGCGTGGCGAATGACCTCGGTGGTGATCGGGTCGGCCTTGGCATCGGTGATGCGGCCGAACATGCCGGCATTATGGGTGACGGATTCATGTTTTCTAGCCATTTCAGTGCGTCCGTTCCAAAATGATTTCGCCGGCTTTGCCGCTCGAGATGGTCCACTGGACATCGACATAGGTGGTCGTCGTGTCTTCGGTGATGATGGCGGGGCCGCGGATCTCGCCGGAAATCCGGCCACGGGGGATGATCCGGAAGGGCAGTCGCGCCCTGGATTCGAAGGAATAGACCTCCATAACCCTATCATCTTCGCCATCCGAGCGCTTGGACGTGTAGCTCAGCTCCCGGCGCGGCAAGAGCACCGTGGTGCTGGCACGGACCGAGACCAGTTCGACATCCTCGTTCATCGTCGAGCCGAACGTGCGGGCATACTCGGCCACGAAACGCTCGAGGATAGCCTCCTCGGTTTCGGCAATACGTCCTTCGGCCAGTTCGACTTCGATGGACAGAGTATGCTCCTGACCCTTGTAGCGCAGGTCGAGACGTACGGAGCGCACGCCGTCGCCGGCATGCGCCGTGCTGCGTTCCGTCAATGTTGCGAACAGCTCTTCCAGAATTCGGGCGACCTCGGTCAGGGCGCCGGGAGCAAAGCCGATAACCCGCGTGCGCGCCGTCGATTGCACCATGTCGGCGCCCAACAGGCCCCATGCGGAGAAATTGCCCGCCAGCGGCGGGATGATGACATGGTTCATTTCAAGCTCGTCGGCCAGCAACGTCCCCATCAACGGGCCGGCGCCGCCGAAGGGAAGAAGCGTGATCGTGCGTGGATCGAGGCCCTGATCGAGCGAGATTTCGCGCATGGCATTGGCCATTGCCGCCGATGAGATTCGCATGACGCCCGCTGCCGTCGCCTCGACGTCCTGACCGATATGGGTGCCGACCGACTCAAGCGCTGCACGCGCTTTTTCAATATTGAGGTGAATGCCGGAGGCGAGATCGCCTGGCCCGAGCATACCGAGCCATGCGGCCGCATCGGTCATGGCGGGTTCGGTGCCGCCCTTGCCGTAACAGGCCGGCCCCGGGACGGCCTGCGCAGAACGCGGTCCGACCCGCATCAGACCACCGGGATCGATATGGGCGATCGAGCCGCCTCCCGAACCGATGGAGCGCACATCGACCCAGGGACTCTGGATCGGCATATTGTCGATCATGCCCTCGAACAGGATCTGCGGCTTGCCGTCGATCACCAGAGCGGTGTCGAAGCTGGTGCCGCCGACATCGGCGGTGACCAGGGCCTTGATGCCGAGCATCTTGGCGAGTTCGCTCGCCCCTTGCGCGCCGCCGACCGGTCCCGACATGATGGTTTCGAACGGGCGGTCCTCGGCCTCGGCGAAGGTCATCGAACCCGAACCGGAGCGGGTGATCAGCGATGTGCCCTTAAAGCCCATCTCGCGCAGGCGGCCGTCGAGACGGCGCAAGTAGTTCGACATCCGGCCACGCACGAAAGCATCGATGCAGGTGGTCGAAGTGCGCTCATACTCGCGATACTCGCCCGAGATCCTGTGGGACAGCGAGATACCGCCTTCAAAGCCTTCCTCACGCAACAGCCGCTCGACTTCGAGCTCGTGGGCGGGATTGGCGTAGGCGTTGATCAGGCTGACCGCGATGGCATCGACGCTTTCCGCAATCATCTTTTGCGCCGCCGCTTTCACGGTGTCGGCGTCGAGCGGGCGATACTCGCGGCCATTGCCCAGCATGCGGCCATCGACTTCGAGGCGCAGGCGACGTGGCACCAGCGGCTCCGTCTGCTTCCAGAACAGATTATACATTTCCACCCGGTCGCCTCGGCGGATTTCCAGCACGTCGCGGAAACCCGTCGTGGTGATCAGGCCGATCCTGGAGCCGCGCCGCTCGAGAAGAGCGTTGAGGCCTACGGTCGTCCCGTGCAGAAAGAACAGCGCTTCCTCGATAATCTCCTGCGGGACGTGCTGGGTGATCGCATTGACCACCCCCTCCTCCGGCGCCGAAGGCACGGTCGGAACCTTTCCTTCAACCGTTTTGCCGGTCCGCTCGTCGAAATAGACGAGATCGGTGAACGTGCCGCCAATGTCGACACCAATACGCGTTGCCATTCTTTCTTTCCTCCGGAGAGTTTATTTCGCCCAGTAGCGATAGTCGGGGAGCGGCGAGAAGGTGAACTTGGTCACGGCATCGGAGAGAACGACGACCGGCTGATCCTCGAAGAACAGGATCTTCGGATAATCCGCACGCCAGATTTCCGTGGCCTGGTCCATGATCGTCTGTCGCTCGGCCGGGTCGGAAGAGGCGCGCAGTCTCTCGATCAGCGCATCCATGTCTTTGTTGCAATATTCGGTGAGATTGTTGGGATTGCCGCAAACCGCGTCATAGCCCCAGTAATAGCCGACCTCGAACACGCCGGGACCGTCGAGACGCATCAGCGACTGAACCCGATGACCCTGTGACAGGTCCTGGAATTCGGCAGCCGGCGCCACGCGGATCTTGAGGGTGATGCCGAGATCTTTCCAAGTGCTTTGCAGAATGGTGGCCAGTTGCTGCTGGGTGGCGTCGCCTTCCTGGATCATCACCTCGACATCGACGGGTGTTGCCACGCCGCTTTCGGCGATCAGATCTTTTGCCCGATCGAGATCGAAGGGGACCGGCTTGCTGAGCTCGGCGTTGAAGCCGGGCAGGCTGGGCGGAATCGGTCCGTAATATTGCGTGCCGTAACCATAGGCGACGCGCGAAACGATGCTTTCATAGGGCACGGCATGGGCGACGGCTTGTCGGAAAAGCTTGTTGTTCCAGGGTGCCTTGGTATTGGGCAGAATCATCTGCTGGGCAAATGGACTGGAATAGGCGATCACCCGCGTGCCGGCATTGCTGACCATGGTTTTGACGGCCTGCTTGGCAAGGCCGAAGGTGATATCGGCCTGCCCGGTACGTGCCTGCAGCAAAAGCGTCGGCAAGGCGGTGATCCAGTTGACGTTGATGGCCTTCGATGCCGGCGCTTCGCCTGCGAAAGCCGGATTGGCCACTAGGCGAGCATTCTGGTTGGCCGTATAGGAATCCAAAAGGAACGGTCCGGATTCGGTTACATTTGCCGCCATGTACTCATTCGGCTGACCGGGCGTGACGCCGCCATTGGCTTCGACGATGGAGGGATCGACGATCGATGCCGCATGGGTGGCCAGATCGCCCAGCATGTTGCCGTTTGGCTTGTTGAGCGTGATCTCGACCGTCAGCGGATCGACCGCTTCGATGGACTTGAAAATGACAGGATCGATATGACCGTCTGTCAGGAAGAACCGGCCGCAGCCGGCCATGTCAAGCACGCGCTGTAGGGAATAGCGAACAGCATCCGCATCGACCGGCTTGCCGCTTTCGAACGTGTAGCCTTCCTTGAGGTGGAACGTGTAGACCAACCCATCCTCACTGACCTCCCAGGACTTGGCGAGATAGGGCTCGATCTTGGAATAATCGACGACCCCTGTGCCCTCGGGCCCTTCCGCGGTGCCGTTCTGAACCAGACGCACATAGAAATTCTGCAGAAAACTGATTTCCTGCAACCCGCAGGCCCAGGCCGGATCCAGCGTGCTGGGCGCCACCGCGCTGTTGACGACGAGATCAGAGCTTTGAGCCGAAGCCGGGCCCGCAAAACCTGCCATGCAAGACAGCAATGCCGTGGCAAACTGCAATCCGCGTTTGTTTCCGATGCGCATCCAAACATCCTTTCGACGGCGGGCGTCGAAAAATGACCTGCACGTATTGCTACGTGGCGCGCGCTCTCAACGCCCCTCCAAGAGCGCGCCTATAGGAAAATATTTTCCTTATAGGACACGAGTCGAACAGGATGTCAATCGAGTAGGTTTTAAACAAAGCCGAGATTTCATGCTAAAAGTCGGTCATGATTGAGCGTTGTAAAGCTGGACTAGGTGTTAAATGAACTTATAAATCCGATCTACACTCTTGCGTATCATAACGGAGTTGCATAACGATATTTCGTATCGGAAAAAATCGCATCCTCGATAGGATAATCAGTGGAACTGACCATATCTGTAACCCTCTCAGATGTATATAAATTGAGATTGTTCGAAGCTATTGTAGAGAACAATGGAGATCATGAAGAAATAGAATTGTTCCGCAACAGAAATTGTCGGAAACGCGATCATGATAGTTCAGTTGGTCACGGTGTTTTTACCACGCAGGCCAGTGCCGCACTCCGGCGATCTCAGGCGGAACATGGCATCGCAATCGCTTCCCAGGGCCTTCCCGCTCTGAACGCATTGGCTATAGCCAAAAGAAATAGACACCGCAGAGGACGCGGACCCGATGACCAATGATCTCGTACCACTGGACGCACCGCCGCGGCCGCGATCCCGGCGTTCGATTGCCGAAACCTTGCGCCAGTTGCGGCAGGAAAATGGTCTGACCCTCAACGAACTGGCGCGAAGATGCGCTCTGGCGCCTTCGACGCTTTCCAAGATCGAGAACGGACAGATGTCGCCGACCTACGACACGATCCTCAGCCTGGCGGAGGGGCTTGGCGCCGACGTTGCCGAGTTGTTCGCACGGCGTCAGACCACCACGGTCAGCGGCCGGCGTACCATCAACCGCGCCGGAGATGGTGTCGCCCACAATACAGATCAGTACGATTATCAAATGCTGTGCACCGAACTGGCCCACAAGCAGTTCGTGCCGCTCAAGGCAATCATCAAGGCCAATTCGATCAGCCGCTTTGGTGGCATGCTGTCTCATTCCGGCGAGGAATTTGTCTATGTGCTGTCCGGCGAAATCGAGCTCCACACGCAATTTTATGCACCCACGCGTCTCCATACCGGCGACAGTTGCTATTTCGACAGCACGATGGGCCACGCATTGCTGAAGGCCTCCGAAGAGGATGCCGAGGTCTTATGGGTCTGCTCGCGGATCATCGAACCGCTCAAGGATAACGGGTCATGATGCTGCTCGTGGTTCCAGTTGCAGATTAAGTTGCATGAGAAGAAATATTTTTTCCTGTTAATTGATTTGACCGAACTGCTCTGCTAGCAATTGCACCATCGGCCGGGATGGGGATCGACGTGCGCCGGGACGCCCCATGGACCCGCGCGGGTTGAATGAGAGGAGAGCAATGCGCATGCAGAATTTCGTTCTGACTGTCACCTGCAAATCGACGCGCGGCATCGTCGCCGCCATCTCCGGATACCTGGCCGGGCAGGGCTGCAACATCGTCGATTCGTCGCAATTCGATGACCTCGAAACGGGTCTGTTCTTCATGCGTATTAGCTTCATCTCCGAGGAAAGGCTGGGCCTTGCGGCTCTTGAGGAGGGGCTGAAGCCGATTGCCTCGAAGTTCGAAATGGTGACGGCTCTTCACGAACAGTCGGAGCGGATGAAGGTTCTTCTGATGGTGTCGCGTTTCGGCCATTGCCTGAACGACCTGCTCTACCGCTGGAAGATCGGGGCGCTGCCGATCGACA
>NZ_VITA01000032.1 GCF_007827695.1 Sinorhizobium medicae
TGTCGATCGGCAGCGCCCCGATCTTCCAGCGGTAGAGCAGGTCGTTCAGGCAATGGCCGAAACGCGACACCATCAGAAGAACCTTCATCCGCTCCTCGGTATCGCGGATCTCCGCCGTCATCCCGAAGCGCTTGGCGACCGGTTCGAAGCCTTCGCGCAATTCGGCGGCCTTCGCGCCTGTCTCGCTGACAAAGGCCAGCCTCATAAAAAACAGACCCGTCTGGAGATCGTCGAATTGCGACGAGTCGACGATGTTGCAGCCCGCTTCGGCGAGATAGCCGGAAACTGCCGCAATGATGCCGCGGGTGGATTTGCAGGTGACGGTCAGCACATAGCTTTTCATCGATGGTCTCTCGTTCGTGAGTGTTTCCGCGCCCCCATACACGGGCAGTCACGCGAAAACTAGCTCGGCGACTTGCGGTCCGCCGATCCATTCGCGACATCGGCTGGACGGAACAGGCCACGTCCGATGTGCAGGACGAAGGAACCGCACCTCTCCGGGTTCAAGGCTTTGCCCTGTCGGGATGCGCCGTTTGGAAGGGACCGATCCCGCCGCAAATCCGATCTATGGCAACGATTTTTGGGAAGGTCGATAGATCGACGCCCCAGCGTCGCGCATTGTAGACCTGCGGGACGAGGCAGATATCCGCCATCGTCGGGCTGTCGCCATGGCAGAACGCACCGGTCGCGGGGTGGTCCAACATACGCTCGAAGGCAGCGAGGCCCTCGCCGATGAATTTCTGCATCCATGCCCGGCGAGCGGCCTCCCCGTCCCCCGCGCTCGCCATCACATAGCCGACGACGCCGAGATTGCAGACGGGATGGATATCCATCGCTATGGCGTAAGAGAGCGCCCGCACGCGTTGTCTGTCGAGGGGTCGGGCCGGAAGAATGCCTGTCCCCTCCCGTGTCTCGGCGAGATATTCGAGAATGGCGAGCGATTGGGTAAGGCGCTGGCCATCGATGTCCAGCACCGGTACCAACCCCTGCGGATTGCGGGCGAGATGCTCCGGCGCGCGATGTGCCTTTGCAAGCAGATCCACCTGTTCCGACCGATAGTTCTCGCCGATGAGACCGAGGGCGATCCGCACCCGATAGCTCGCAGACGAGCGCCAATAGTCGTAGAGGACGGTTTCGTTCGCCACTGCTACCTGGTCCTTGTCAGCCGCGTTCGTATTTGCCGACCTTCTGCTCGATGGCGCCGAAGATCGAATGGCCGGCGCGATCCTTCATCTCGATGCGGACGACGTCGCCGGCCTTCAGGAACTGCGTTTTCGGCGCACCGCCCTCGATCGTCTCGATCATGCGCAACTCGGCAATGCACGAATAGCCTGCCCCGCCTTTGGAGACCGGCTTGCCCGGGCCGCCGTCGAGCTTGTTGGAGACGGTGCCCGAGCCGATGATGGTACCGGCCGAAAGGGGCCTCGTTCGCGCGGCGTGCACGATCAGCGAAGGAAAGTCGAAAGTCATGTCGACGCCGGCATCGGCCCGGCCGAAGGGCTCACCATTAAGATCGACATGAAGGGGGAGATGCAACTTCCCGCCATCCCAGGCCTCACCAAGCTCCTCCGGCGTTACCGCGACCGGCGAGAAGGCCGAGGATGGCTTCGATTGATAGAAGCCGAATCCCTTGGCAAGCTCGCCGGGAATGAGCCCCCGCAAGGAGACGTCGTTGACGAGCATGATCAGCCGGATCGCGGCCTTCGCCTCATCGAGCGTCGCGCCCATGGCCACGTCGTCGACAATGACTGCGACCTCACCTTCCATGTCGATGCCCCAGGCCTCGTCGGTAATGAGAATGGGATCGCGTGGTCCGAGGAAACTGTCCGAGCCGCCCTGATAGATCAGCGGGTCGGTCCAGAAGCTCGCCGGCATCTCGGCATTGCGCGCCTTTCTGACAAGTTCCACGTGATTGACGTAGGCTGATCCGTCCGCCCACTGAAAGGCACGCGGCAGCGGCGAGGCGGCGTGGTGTTCATGGAACCGCATCGTCGGCTGTGAGCCGGTCTCGATCCCCTCGGCGACGCGCTCCAGCCGCGGACCCGCATGCACCCAATCGTCGAGCGCCGCCTGCAGCGTGCGGGCGATGTGGCCCACCTCGGAGCAGCGGGTCAGATCTTTGGAGACCACGACGAGCTTGCCGTCGCGGGTGGAATCTTTCAGCGTCGCGAGTTTCATGGATTGGTGTTTCCCGATGCGTTGTTGCTCCGCGCCGGACGGCGCAGATTTTTTTGCCCGTTTCGGCAGCATGTCACGATTTGCCGGCGGAAGTCACTTGATTCCGGGAGTGCCGTCGAATTTGCGCTCGAGGCCTGACCAGCAATCGATGTAGTCGTCCTGCAGCGTCTCGAGCTCGGCGGCAAACGTCGTCAGCTGCTGGGGGAAACGGGTTTCGAACATGAAGGCCATGGTGTTGTCGAGCTTTACCGGCTTCAGTTCGCCGTTCGACGCCTTTTCGAAGCCGGAAAAATCCGGACCGTGCGCCAGCATCATGTTGTGCAGGCTCATGCCACCCGGCACGAAACCCTCCTCCTTCGCATCGTAGCGCCCGTGGATAAGGCCCATGAACTCGCTCATGATGTTGCGGTGATACCAGGGCGGGCGGAACGTATGCTCGGCGACCAGCCAGCGCGGCGGGAATATGACGAAGTCGACATTGGCCGTCCCTTCCTCCCCGGACGGCGCGGTCAGCACCGTGAAGATCGACGGGTCGGGATGATCGAACAGGATCGCACCGACAGGTGAGAAGGTCTTGAGGTCGTATTTGTAGGGCGCATAATTGCCATGCCAGGCGACGACATCGAGCGGTGAGTGGGCGATCTCGGCCGTATGAAAGGAGCCGCACCATTTCACCTGTACGCGGCAGGGCGTCTCCTTGTCCTCGTAGGCGGCGACCGGCGTCTTGAAGTCGCGCGGATTGGCCAGGCAATTGGCGCCGATCGGTCCGCGGTCCGGCAGCGTGAACTTCGCTCCGTAATTCTCGCAGATATAGCCGCGCCAGACCTTCTCATCGCCGAGGCGTGTAACCTTGAACATCATGCCCCGCGGTACGAGGCAGATTTCCGACGGCTCCACGTCGATCCTGCCGAGTTCGGTGAAGACCTGGAATGCCCCCGTTTCCGGAACGATCAGCAGCTCGCCATCGGCGTTGAAGAAATAGTCGTCCACCATATCGGCATTGAAGGCATAGGCATGTGCGGCCATGCCGACCTGCGTCAGCGCGTCGCCCGCGGTCGTCATGGTGCGTATACCCTGAAGAAAGGTCAGGCTCTGCGAGGGGGCCGGCAAAGGGCTCCAGCGCAATTGCCCGAGCGCCAGGGAATGCTCTGGCGTATGCGGCGCCGTCTTCCAATGCGGATAATCGATCTTCGTGAAGCGCCCCGTATGCCGGACGCTTGGACGGATGCGGTAGAGCCACGAGCGCTCATTGGTGCCGCGCGGTGCAGTGAAGGGCGATCCGGAAAGCTGTTCGGCATAGAGGCCGTAGTTGCACTTCTGCGGGCTGTTCTGCCCCTGCGGCAGCGATCCGGGCAGGCTCTCCGTCTCGAAGTCGTTGCCAAATCCCGGCATGTAGCCGGCGGAGCGCTGCTGATCCGGGGCCGCCTTCCGCTGCCTTTCCGCCTTCTCCAACATGGGTTGAACCTCCTCTTCCCGTCGACTATTAGTTACGATCGTAACTATCGATTTTGTAACTATCAAGGAAGGAAGCATGGCCGAGAACCGGTTCGAACTGGAGAACTTCCTGCCCTATCGGCTGAACCGGGCGGCGGAATTCGTCGCGTTGCGCTTTGCCGCACAATATAAGGCGCGTTACCAGTTGACCCGGCCGGAATGGCGTACGCTTGCGGCACTGGGCAGCTTGCGCCGCAGCATGACGGCTACCGAAATCGGCGCGCACTCCACCATGCACAAGACGAAAGTAAGCCGCGCAGTCCATAGCCTGGAGCGGCGCCGCTGGTTGAGGCGGGAGGAGGACGGGCGGGACCGCCGATTCGAGCATCTGGAGCTGACGGCGGCGGGTAAGCAAGCCTATGAGGAATTGACACAGCTGGCGCGTGGTTATCAGGCAGAACTGCTGTCGATGATCGGCACGCGGGACATGGAGGCGCTCTTGAAGGGTCTGCGGGCGATTGAGCAGGCGATGAAGAAGCCGGTCACGCCGGACTAGGTTTCGCAGCGACGCGCATGGCGGCGGCACCCTTCATCTGCGTCGGTATCGGCAGCCCCTCGAAACTCTTGAGCGTCTCAAGCACGATCGATGTCTTGACGTGCTGCACGCTGTCATGCGGAAGGAGCACCTCGTTGACGAAGCGGGAGAGTCCGGCAAGATCCGGTGTCACGACACGCAGGTGGTAATCCATTTCACCGGTCAGCGCATAGGCCTCCAGCACCTCCGGCAGGGCCGAGACGAGATTGGCGAAGCGCTTGGCATTGTCGCGGTTGTGCGTGGCCAGCGTGACCGAAATCACCACCATCAGGTCGAGTCCCAGTCTCTGTCGGTCGATCTGCGCCTGATAGCCGGTAATGATGCCTTCCGCCTCCAGACGCGTCCGGCGGCGCGAGCACTGCGAAGGAGAGAGCGCGACGCGTTCGGACAACTCGTTGTTGGTCAGATGACCATCGCGCTGAAGCTCGCTCAGAATCTTGAGGTCGAATCCGTCAAGTTGCTCCATTCGTGCACCCGCAAACGACGTTACGCACATTTCATGCAGAGATTCCGCTGAATCGCGCAAGAATACAAGCAACATGCATCGGAATTGCGTCATAATCCAGCAGAGTTTGGACGTTGGAGGAGACTGACGATGGGCCCATTTCCACATGACGCACCGCCGCCGGCGATCTCGGCGGACAATCCCGCCGGAACCGACGGGTTCGAGTTCGTCGAATTCGCCCATCCGGAACCGGAGAAGCTTGCGGAACTCTTCGGCCGCATGGGCTACGCACCGGTTGCCAGGCACAGGACGAAGGACATCACGATATGGCGACAGGGCGACATCAACTATGTCCTGAATGCTGAAGCCGGCTCGCATGCCATGCGCTTCGTCGGAGAACACGGGCCCTGCGCCCCGTCGATGGCCTGGCGCGTCGTCGACGCGAAGCATGCCTTCGAGCACGCCGTATCGAACGGCGCCGAGGCCTATACCGGCAACGACAAGAGCCTGGACGTACCGGCGATCGTCGGCATCGGCGGCTCGCTTCTCTATTTCGTGGAAGTTTACGGCGAGAAAGGGTCCGCTTACGATGCCGAGTTCGAATGGCTGCGCGAGCGTGATCCGAAGCCGGCCGGCGTCGGCTTCTATTATCTCGACCACCTGACCCACAATGTCTATCGCGGCAATATGGACAAGTGGTGGGCCTTCTATCGCGAACTGTTCAATTTCAAACAGATCCATTTCTTCGACATCGACGGCCGCATCACCGGCCTCGTCAGCCGGGCGATCACCTCACCTTGCGGCAAGATTCGCATCCCACTGAACGAATCGAAGGACGACACCAGCCAGATCGAGGAATATCTGACGAAGTACAAAGGCGAAGGCATACAGCACATCGCGGTCGGTACCGAGGCGATCTACGATGCGACCGACAAACTCGCGGCAAACGGTCTGAAGTTCATGCCGGGACCGCCTGAAACCTATTATGAGATGTCCCACCAGCGCGTTCGCGGACACGACGAACCGATCGACCGGATGAAGAAACATGGCATCCTGATCGATGGAGAGGGTGTGGTGAATGGCGGCATGACGAAGATTCTGCTGCAGATCTTCTCGCGCACCGTGATCGGACCAATCTTCTTCGAATTCATTCAGCGCAAGGGTGACGAAGGCTTCGGCGAGGGCAACTTCAGAGCATTGTTCGAATCGATCGAGGCCGACCAGATCCGCCGCGGCGTACTTGGCCACGAGGCGGCCGAGTAGAGCATGACCGGGAAAATACCGCCGCGAACGTGAGGCAACCGCGCGGCCGCGTAAAGGCCGCGCGGCTCCGGATGGCTGTCAATTGCGCCAGCGCGTCGGCGGCGGCGTGCGAGAAGGGCCTAGGCCTTCATCGCTTCTGAAATAGCGCGACGCCGCCTCGGTTCGATTGCGAACGTTCATTTTCTTGTAGATGTTGCGGACGTGAACCTTCACGGTATTTTCGGACAGGCCGAGTCGATCTGCAATGATCTTGTTCTGCGTGCCCATGCAGATGAGATCGAGAATCTGGATCTCGCGTGTCGTGAGCACGACTTGGCCAAGCCCTTTGCTGCGCTCCGGATTCCCGTTTTCAGATGCCGTTTCGTTCGGGCCAGAGAAGTCCCGCTCTCCGGGATTCTTCGGCGCAAGCCGTCTGAGGAGTGCCGCGGGAAAGTGCTCGCCGCCCTTCATCAGGAGGTCGATGGCGGTAAGGCAAACATCGAGATGGAGATTTAGCGGCAACACGCCGTGGATCATCCCCTCTTCGACCAGGTGCGCAACCGACGCGTCGAGCCCTTCCGCGTTCTCAACCAGCAAGCCGACCGCCGCTTTAGGATGAAACTCATGGATCATTCTGATGGTGGATGGAAAGGTCGTGGCCGGTACCCGGTAGAGCATGACCAGCGACACATTCACGAGATTGCCGTCCAGAAGGCTATCGGCATCCGAAAGGCGCACCACGTCCTGATCCTGGAACCGTGAACCTATCGCCTGGGCCAGACACTCGGCGAAGAGGTCCGTCCTTGCGAGCATGACTATTTTGCTTTTCTCCGGTGATACGCTTCTGCTGTCTTGGAAACTGCCCAACCCCGAGGTCGCACGTAACATTAGCCCCTCCTGGGACTTCCCCTTGGTTTTTACGGGTTTTTTACCCATCTGGAGAAGGCCCGCTCTGTGAAAATTTGTTTTGGAATAAAAATATATTAGAAAAAAATAATTTACGTTGGATAATGTATCGTAAATATGGGGGATGTAAAACCGCCCAAAAGGATTACGCAACAGCCACAATCCTGTCTTAATCGTTCGGAAATGAACCATTTTTGGGCGAATCGAGGGCGAATGATGCCGAGGCGCCGGCATCCTGCACGTTTCGCCCCTTCACCCTTCGTTTTGGGGGGTCGGCGACTGCGGATTATATGAACTCAGGCCGGATCGGCATGAAGCATAAACACGTTCACCCGACGTTGTGAGTCGAGATGCGCTTGCCGCACAGATTTACGGGCTCCCTTTTCGGGCTGTCGGACCGGCAAACCTGTCGTAGAAGCGCGCGCAGATTATTTCGTCCCCGTCTTACGACGGCGATACTCACATCGGGTTATCGCGAGGGTGGGGACCCGACGGCATTTTCATAGGGCAACATGCAGGTCGGCTACGCTTGAGCCGCCCAGGCTGCATGGGTGGAGACGTGCGTCCCTCGCTCGTATTTCTGAATGTTTTCCGTGGCATTAGCGCGACAAGGCATCCGAATGCCGTACGGCCTGATACCACAACGCAGCGGGCAATGGAGTAGAGGCACGGGAACGCAGATTAAAAGGAGCGGTGCCGAGTCCATATAACCACAATTGGTAGCTTACACTGCGCTGCGTTCCGGACCACACTCTGATCGTCGCACCAACGTTTGTGCGTCTTCGGTCACTGTTCCGCTTTGCAGACCGGAAGTATAAATACTCACGTTTATTATGACAAATCGTACCACAATAAATTACCGCACGTATAAATTTAGGCGCGTTTACGCGCTCAAATTACATTGCAAACGCAGACGGAATGTTTGATTTCCGCCAAACCACTAAAAGAGCCAGCGCCTCAAAAATCCTTAAAAGATGAAGGGGTTTCGGTGCTGGCTCCCTCTTACGAGAAAGAGCTTATGCCCGATTCCTCAGAGAAGAATCCGGGGCTTCACGACAACTTCAGTGACAATGACGAGCTGAAGACGGCTGCGCTTGCCGACGGCATAGCGACGGACTTGTCCAGTAGGTCGGTTGCCAGTAGCAGGACCAGTCTCACCGAATCCGCCGGGGGCGATCTTGCCCTCTCTGTTGGCGAGGGCTTTTCCTTTTCGCTTGACGTCGGTGATCTGCCAAGCAACGGCGATGCCGATCTTGCCTCCGGCCCCTCCACGGAGGGATCTGTGGAACCGACAGGCCCGGATTTTCAACACGAGATCGTCCAGGGCGCGAACCTTCTCACCAACGCCGGCGACAGCAACCCTGGCGGCAATCCACGCGTAACGCCGGAAAGATCGGATGATGCACTCGGAGAAGATCAATGAGATTGTTACTCATTTCGTAGTGCCGAAAAACTATGATCCCGGGATCTTATATGAAGTCGGGGCCCACGATATCGCTTGCTTCGATGCTGCCGATCATAGCCCCCTCTCCCTCCATCGCCCGATGATCCGGCCGCCGCGGCGCAGGCAGAACGGCTCCATGAGCCATAAAGGGCTTTAGTGATCGGAGATAGCAATGGCGGCTGCACAGGATGTGCTTTTGCTCGTTGGCCGCCTGAACTACGTGTGGACCAACACCGAAAGCCTGCTGATCTATGTTATCGCCCATCTTCTGGGGGTGGAAAAGGACGCGGCCATCGTCGTTTTTCTGACGCTGAATACGACACGCGCACGTATCGATCTGACGGAACGCCTGGCAAAGCTGCCACGGATACCGACGGAGACGCGAGACGAAGTCCTCGCCATCACCGAGCGCCTGAAGCAGCAGTCGAAGATGCGCAATAAGTACAATCACTGCATCTACTCGGTCGACGAGCAGGGGGAAATTTCAAGCACGCAGTTGATGCGGCTCGTCGAGGGCGAGAAGGACGTGCGCTACGGCAAGGTCGAGCAGCTCGACGCGCGCGAGATGGAGCGTCTGGACAATGCTGTCCGCGAGATCACCGAGATCAGCAAACGTCTTTGGACGTTTATCCGATCAAGACCGAACTTCGATGAGCGCTCGATATAGGGGAGCTGTCGAATACCGGCACTCGGTGGTTGTCCGGCGCATTCACAGGGTGTATATTGATTTGCAGCAGTATTAAAGTCACTTGTTTACTAACGAAACCATTTTGGCGAGTATCGAGTATACTGCCTCGAAGAGGCTACAATGACAGTCCACGTCATCGACTGCATAGAAGAATTCAAACAAAGTCATAGAAACTGGAACAAAATTTATCGTTCAGATTCTGAAGCGCACGCGTTTCTGTCCTGGCCCTGGCTGAACGAATACCTTCCTCGCCGCGAGAGGTGGCTCATTCTGGCCTGGAAACACAGCTCCGCAGGAAAGCGGTACGACGCATTCTTGCCGCTCGAGCTGGCGACTTCTCAGGACGAGAACACAGGCATATTCGTCGACGAAATCCTGATGATCGGCAATCACGGCACCGGCCGCACTGGTTTTCTCTGCGCGCCCGGCCTCGAAAACGAGGCGGCAGACGCATTCGCCGGCATCCTCGCGGCAGAAAACTGGACCAGCATCCGCTTTGATCACTGCGGTCAGGCCTCGGCGCGGCTCGACCGGCTGCTCGGCGCATTTTCAGACGGGACGTTTGCGCGCGTCGACACCGCCGACGAAGGAGAGAGAATCGACTCCTGCGGGCGCCGTCTCGAAACGGTGCTGTTGAGAACGCTCACAGGCAGGAACCTGCACGACTGCCTCAATCACCGCAGCCTCGGCCTTGTTTTGGAGCGGGCCGTGGCGTTGCACGCTTTCGGCGATTTCGACGGGGCGGAAGCTGGCTACCGGCAATTGATCCGCACCGTTCCGGGTCATGTCGAGGCGCGCTTTCGCCTTGCGCATCTCTTGAACGACGTGGGCGAATACGACGAAGCCGAGCATTTCTACCGGACCTTGCTGCCGACGGTTCCGAATCCGGACGACGTGCTGCACTGGATCGGAGACACGCAGATGGCGCAGGGTTTCTACCGCAAGGCGAGCAAGACGTTTCAGGAGCTCCTTGTCCGACATCCGCAGCGAGGGGCCGTGCGCTACAAACTCGCCGTCGCGCACTTGGCCTCGGGCCGGAGGGATGCTGCTGTCGCTGCCTTCGAAAGCTTTGACGACGTCCTGTCCGACGACACCAACCATGTTCTTTGCAGGGCTAAGGCTCAAGAAATCTTGAGCCGCCTTAAAGATGTCGCAGGCATGGGAGAGCAGGACGGAGAGGAGCAGCATGATCAAAAAGGGCAGCCGTCGCTGTCCTGGGCGCCCTTCGGCGATGAGCCCAGCGAGACTGCCCAATCCTTCGCGGCCCGGCTTGAAAAGTCAGGCCAGCCGCTGCTCTCACCTTCGCTGCCTCCCGGCACGTCGGCCCGCTTGCATGCAGGGCTGCAGCTGTTCCGCTTCAAGGGCTGGAAAATGAAGCACTGACGCGTTCGCGCTTTGAGCGGAATCTCATGAACGCTTCTGGATAATGCCGTAGACGATGTTGCGGTTCGCACCGAACTGGACGCGCGCATCGATGGTCTGCCTGTCCGCGCTGGCATGAATGATTTGCCACATGTCGAATTCCGATCGCAGCAGCAGCGCCCAGTTCATGAAGGTCTCCATGTATCCGTCGACCTGAATGTCGCGCGCAAAATTTGCAAAGAGGAAGACGCCGTTCGGCTTCAGCATTTCCAGGCATCTCCTGGTGAGCTTCACCGCCACTTTTTCTGCAAGATAGTCGTAAAGCCCCGCCGCGTAGATGAAGTCGAACTGGCCAAGCTTCTGGGACTTTGTGAGAAGGCTTCTGACAGATCCGTCAACAGCTTCAACGCGGCTTCCTGCAAAGTCGCGCGCAATCGAACCGACGCTCAGCGGGTCCTGATCGAGGGCCACCCACCGTTTCAAGCCGCGCTCCTGCAAGGCTATCGAGCGGTTGGCTTCACGCAGGTGCCCGGCAGCGATCGTCAGGATCTCCGCCTCCCCTCCCCGTTTCGCCGCGATGTCATCGACATGGCTTGTCAGCAGATCGCGTCTTTCCCGCACAGCCACCGAAGACGAGGCGTCCTTGGTGTAATCGTAGAGCGCCCGCCCAAGCGGCGTGGCCTTGGCGACTTCCCCAGCAATACTGTGATGCCCATAGATAAAGTCGAGCAATTGAGCATCGCCTGAATAACCGCGCGGCTTTTCGAAAGACCACCGCGTAAAGGGATCCTGGAGGAAGAACTCCGACACGGCGTGACCCTGGATTATCGGTATCAGATTCTGCCAGACACTTTGATGATATTTGTTGCGCGTCTCATGAAGGGAGCCGGCTAATCTATGTATTATTTCGTAAGGTTCGCGCCCGTTTGCGAACTGTTGCTGCGCTATGTTCAGAATCAGCGCAATCTCGGCTCTCCCTGTAGCCAGATGTTCTTCGTGAAACTCGATTCTGTTTGAATTGAATTCGGTTGCGATTGCGGCGGGCGTAATAAGGCTCTCGCCGTCTAATACGATCTGAAATTGGCTCACGCTCTACTCATCCGTTAACAGTTTGTTAACATTATGCTCGGGTATGGGTGTCGCGCTAGCCTGGTTTCAAGTTTTCGAATAACATGGTTAATAAAAATAGCCATTGGATTAAATCAATACACTATTCACCGCTGTACTGATCTTGCTCAATTCAGCAAAACTTAATTTGCCTCGACTATTGTTCCAGGCGTTTCTGACTGTCGGCGGTGGGGCACGTATTGGAATGGATGGGGCATGAAACACCTGAGACGCGTTGCTCCGGCAAGGAGCTTTAGCCTCGCGGAAGGCGGCAAAAAAAGATTTGGATCGGTGCGTGAGGCACATGTTGGCCGAGGTAATTGATATCGATCTGCAGGCGCAGCCGCCCAGACCGCAATCCGTAGAGCTGCAAACGCTCTATCGGAGAGAGGGCGAGGTCGTGCGCCGCATGGAGACCCGACAGGGTCTCTGGGTAGCCGTGGCCGTCTATATTCTGTTTGCAGCAACGGATATCCTGCTCGTTCCGGATGTCGCGTTCTATGCGATCCTGGCACGTGTTGCGGTGGGCGCCACGGCGATCACAGCAATCGAAGTCCTGTTTCGGATGCATGCCCACACGAAATGGCTCGATCTCACCTGCGCCGGTGCACTCGTGGCAGGGTATTGGGGCTGGTTGTTCCCGTCGCTCATGACGGTCCACGCCGATAACATTGCCTATTACATGATTTTCGGCGCGATATTCATGATGGGCGCCAATCTATTCTTCAGTTTTCACTTTCGCCTATCGGTTGCTACGTCAGGCATCGTCCTCGCCACGTTTTTTCTCGTTATGATCTTCTACGTTCCGAGAACCGTTTCCTATCAGGTCGCCTTCGGAACCTTCTACGTCTCGTGTTTCGTCTTCACCTCCTATGTGAACTGGAAACTCAACCGGGAGCGATACAAGGTCTTTCTCAACGCCTTCGAGGCGAAGGTCCAGCAGAAGGAAGCCTCGGAACGCGGAAAGGCTCTGCTCCGTCTTTCGCACACGGATTCGCTCACCGGGCTCGACAACCGCCGTGCTGTCGACCAGAAGCTGAGGGATTATTGGAGCGACTGGCAAAGAGGCGGGAACAGCTTCGCGGCCGTCCTTATTGATGTCGATTTCTTCAAGAGATACAACGATTTTTACGGCCATCAGGAAGGCGATCGCTGCCTTGTTCTCGTTGCCAATGCATTGAAGGACTCGATCGCGCGCTACGATGCCTCGATCGGCCGCTACGGCGGCGAGGAATTCATCGTACTCGCAAGGCTGAAGACGAGAGAGCGAGCGGCGGAACTGGCGGAAGCCATTAGACGCAGCGTCGAATACCTCGCTCTGCCGCACGAACAGCGCCGCGACGGCATGTCGATCGTAACGGTAAGCGTCGGTGCAGGCTTCACCCGCAACCAGATCGGTTCAAAGCTCGAGAGGCTGATCCATGAAGCGGACCGCGCGCTCTACGGGGCGAAGGCAAACGGCCGCAACTGCGCGCGCCTCTTCGACCCGAACGACCCGCAGACCAGCGACGAAAGCGAAAACATCGCCGCGCTCCTGAAAATCGCTATCGACCAGGATCTCGTCTCACTCGTCTATCAGCCCATACGAGACCTCTCCACCGGCCGGGTGGACGCTGTCGAGGCGCTGATGCGGTTGAAGATGCTGGACGGCACGTCCGTCCCCCCCAGCCTCTTCATCCCGATAGCCGAGAGAACCGGGGCGATCCTCGACCTCGGCCGCTGGGTCATACGCGTGGTGTGCCTGGAACTCCTGACAAGCGAGCATGTGCCCGTCGTCAGCGTGAATGTCTCGCCGATCCAACTCCGATCGCCGGGCTTCGCGGCTTCGGTCGCGTCCATTCTCGGTGAAACTGGGGTGGCCGGGAGCAGGCTCGCCTTCGAAATCACGGAGGGCCTCGAGATGGAGATGCATTCCGATATACTGCGCTGCATCAGCGACTTGAAGACGCTGGGCATCAGGATATGGCTTGACGACTTCGGTACCGGTTTCGCGGGTCTGTCTTGGCTGCGCCTGATCGATTTCGACACGGTCAAGATCGACCGATCCTTCCTTCACGATTGCGACACACCCAAGGGCAAGGCCATGCTCAGGGACATTATCGGCCTGGTGCGAAACCGCGGACACAAGATCCTCGTGGAAGGTGTGGAGACGGAGGAGCAGCTCACGCTCATGCGGCAATTCCGGATCGATCACGTCCAGGGCTTCCATGTCGGGCGCCCGGCGCCTGCCCGAAGCTTCGAACCTCCTCCACCATCGGACAGGCGGCGGACCCGCGCAAGTCCGGTTTGAGTGGAGCCTCGGGAGACGCCAAAGGAATGGACCAGAGAGCACGGGGAGCCCGCCCCTCCCGCAGCTACTTTCGCGCGAGACTGAAGGAAAAATGGCTGCCGCGGTGATAGTCGACGGAGTAGACGACGGGGGCGCCGCTGGTGTTGAAACAGGTTTCGCGGATCAGCAGTGCCGGCCCGAAATCGCGCAAATCGTTACGCTCCACCACGTCCTCGGGAAGCATCACTGCCGTGACCGTGGCAGCGGACATGCGCGGCCGGTGTCTGTACTGGTCGAGCAGTTCGAGCAGCGAACCGCCCCAATCGATGTCGTAAAGGCGGTTCGGAATAATGCGGCGCGGGATGTAGTCGATACAATAGAGGATAGGCTCTTCCTTGTGCAGCCGCAGCCGTTCCAGTCGGATCACGCGTTCGCCGCTTGTGAGCCGCAATTGCCCGCCCGTGATGGCATCGGGCAATTCCTCGGCAATGGAAAGCACCTTGTTAACCGTCGCATAGCCGTAGTGGCGCGTCATATCGGTGACGCTCTCGAAGACGGTTATCGGCCTGTCCACATGGACGGCGGAAATCGCGGAAACGAACCGGCCACGGCCGTGCTCGACATAGATGGCGCCATCCTGCTCCAGAAGCTTCAATGCTTCCCTGAGCGCGGGACGGGAAATCTTGAAGCGATCCGTCAATTGCGCCTCTGTCGGCAGCTTGTCTCCGGGAACGAGCCCCTCATCCCGGATCAGATCGGCGATGCGGTCGCGGAGCTGGATCACCAGGGTACGCGTGTCGCGAAGGGGCTCGGGCAATTCCTCTCTCCAAATAAAGCGATTGTGCTTCTTCTTGTCTGACAAATTCGAAGCGGTCAAGGGACGCGCCTCACTTGGAGTGTAGGAGTGTATTAGGCATTGCGGACCCCACAGTCTCGATTTCACCCGATATTGCCCTTGACATCGTTGAGCAATGTTGTCAGTTGTCTTACAACATTGCCGGAATATCGAGCGCCGGCAGTCGCCACCACCTGTCGAGAGAGAACCATGCTGAATTTTGACGAACAGAGATTCCTTCGCATCCAGTCGGGAGCCGTTGCCCTGCGCAAACGCCTGGACGACGTCATCATCTCCTGCCTTGAAAAAGGCGCGGAGAACATCTTCTTCCTCGGGACGGGCGGCGCCGCCATCCTCATGCAGCCTGCCGCCCAATTGCTGCAACGCAGGTCGCGCTTCCCGGCCTTCATCGACATGCCTGCCGAACTCTTCCTTACCGGTTCGGCGAACCTGACGGAAAAGTCGATCGTCGTCATTCCCTCCCTCTCCGGCACGACCAAGGAAAGTGTGGCTCTGCTGGCAAAGGCCAAGGAGGCCGGCGCGACAGTCCTGACGCTCGTCGGACACGCGGAAACGCCGCTCGGCAAAGGGGCCGATCATGCCTTCGTCAACTTCGCCGAAGACGACACGTCCTGCGAGTCCTTCTATCTGCAATCCCTGTTCATCGCCCTTTCGATCATGCGGCACCGCGGCGAGATCGAAAACTACGAGCAGATCGCAGCTGAACTGGAAACCCTCCCGCAGCTCCTCCTGGAGGTAAAGCGCGCCTATGAGGATAAGGCTGAAGCCTTCGCCCGTGTTCTGGCCGGTTCGGACTACCACATCATCACGGGCGCCGGTAACGTCTGGCCGGAGGCCTTCTACTATGGCATGTGCATCCTCGAAGAGATGCAGTGGATCCGCACGCGCCCTGTGCATGCCTCGGACTTTTTCCATGGAACGCTGGAACTCGTGGAAAAGGGCGTCAGCGTCATCCTCTTCAAGGGCGAAGACGCGCTGCGGCCGCTCGGCGATCGTGTGCAGAATTTCGCCCCCAACTACACGGACAGACTGACGGTACTCGACACTGCGGACTTCGCGCTCCCGGGCGTTTCCGACGAGGTGCGCGGCCTCGTGTCGCCGATCGTGCTCGCAAGCGTGCTCGAACGCATCAGCGCGCATCTGGAAGTCATGCGCGATCACCCGCTGACGACGCGGCGCTACTACAAGCGCGTGGCCTATTGAACAGAGACCTCCAAAGCGGAATGCTCCGAGACGACCGCGAATGTCTCCACATTCGCGGTCGCCCGTGCAAGACAAGAGAACGCCATGACCAAATTTCGCTTTGCCGCCGTCGGCGACAATTGCATAGACCGGTATCGTGCGCCGCTTAGCCAATCCTATGTCGGCGGGAACGCGATCAATGTCGCCGTTCAGTTGGCAAGGCTCGGGCACGGCTCCTTCTATTTCGGAGCCATCGGCCGCGATACCGGCGGTGTCCAGGTGCGGCGGCTGTTGCTGGAGAACGGCGTCCGGGTTGATCACCTGCGCGAATGCGACACCAACACGGCCTACACGGACATCGACGTGACACCTGCCGGCGACCGGATCTTCGTCCATGAGGATTTCGGCGCCTGTGCGGGCTATCGGCCGGACGAGGCGGAAGTCGAGCTGCTGAAGACCATGGATCATGTGCATATCGGCTGGCTGGACGACGGCGGCGCTTTGCGTCGCGCGCTTTCTGCCGCCGGCGTCAGCGTCTCTCAGGATGTTTCGGTGAACGCGTCTGCGGCCGATCTCGGGGTTGACGGTCTTTCGATCGCCTTCGGCTCCGCTGGTGAAGACGAGACCGCTGCGGAACGACTGGTCAGCGATCTCCTCGCGCGCGGCGCGCAGCTCGCAGTCGTTACGCGCGGCGCACTCGGGTCGGCTGCCAGCGACGGAGCCGAGGTCGCATCCGCCGGCATCCGCCCGGTCGAAGTCGTGGACACGACCGGCGCCGGCGACAGCTTCATTGCCGGCTTTATCGCCGCCCGCCTCGAAGGATATCGGCTTGCCGAGTGCCTGGAGGCCGGCAGGGACCTGGCAGCGAACACCTGCAAGCATGTCGGGGGTTTTCCGCAGGACCCGCAATCGTTCTGACTTTTTGCGGCCGGCCGCTCCGCCGCTAAAGAGCATTTACGATTAATCCAGCCGAGAGCGGCGCTGACAGATCGACTTCCGCATCGCTTCGGCGATCGGCTGCTGCATGCCGATGCAGAAACGGCGGATCAGTGGGCGGGCATCGTCGCTCCGATGGCAGACTCATTGGGGCGATGGATGCCTTCATCGGCGCATCACCGCGCAACACCAATTCACCGTCGTTAGCCGCCACTCCAGGAGATTCTGAAACGATCGGCCTGCGCTTGTTCAACCATGGCCGCAGGAAGGCGATGTGTGACCCCCTATCGCCCTCGGTGCCTGCAACTTCTCCGACAGTGCGCAAATCCTGCCACGGACATCAGTGCAGCAGCTGGCTGAGGAACAGGCTCGCCCTGTCCGTCTTCGGATGGGCGAAGAATTCGTCGGGTTCGCCCTCTTCGACGATGCGACCCTGATCCATGAAAATCACCCGATCGGCGACCTGTCGCGCAAAGCCCATTTCGTGGGTGACGCATACCATCGTCATGCCCTCGTTTGCGAGCGACACCATGGTATCGAGCACCTCCTTGACCATTTCGGGATCCAGCGCGGAGGTCGGCTCGTCGAAGAGCATGACCTTCGGGTTCATGCACAGCGCTCGCGCGATCGCGACGCGCTGCTGCTGCCCGCCCGAGAGCTGGCCCGGATATTTGTTGGCCTGTTCGGGGATGCGCACGCGGTTGAGGTAGTCCATGGCGATCTCCGTCGCCTGGGCGCGCGGAATACGCTTGACCCACATCGGCGCCAGAATGCAGTTTTCGAGGATCGTCAGGTGCGGGAAGAGGTTGAACTGCTGGAAAACCATGCCCACTTCTCGCCGGATCGCATCCACCTTGCGCTCGTCCTCGCCGACCTCGACGCCGCCGACGACGATCCGGCCCTGCTGGTGGGCCTCCAGCCGGTTGACGCAGCGGATGAGCGTCGACTTGCCGGAACCAGAGGGTCCACAGATGACGACCTTCTCCCGCGGAGCGATGGACAGGTTGATGTCGTCAAGGGCATGATACTGGCCGTACCACTTGTGTACGCCGCTCAACGTGATCTCCAGCGAAGCGGTGTCGATTGATGTGGGCATTGTTGTCTCCAAGGGTTATTTCAGGACGAGCCAGCCGGAAAGCACAATGACGAGCGCGCCTGCGACCGTATGCAGTTCGACGGGGGCGGCAAAGAACAGGGCGCCGAAAAGGCAGCCCCAGATGATCTGGCTGTATTGAAAGGGCGCGACCACCGAGGCGTCGCCCGTACGGAAGGCGCGGACCAGCAGCAGATGACCGCCGAGCATGAAGAGGCCGGCCAGAAAGGCGATCAGCAGGTCGCCCGAGCCGACGCGAGCCAGTCCGCCGCCGGCCGAAGCGACCGCCAGCGCTACCGCGGCGAGCACGACGAGCAGCGTCGAGACCAGGGCAAGATCGCTCTCGGTCGCCTTCGCTCGTCGCAGCAGAACGAGCGACAGCGCGAAGACGAGGGCCGACCCCGCTGCTGCTGCGTGACCCAGATTGAGCGGCTCGATCCCCGGTCGAAGTGCGATAGCAACCCCTAGGAATCCGAGGACCACACCAGACCAGGCAAGCGCAGACAAGCGCTCCGCAAGAAGCGCGAATGCCAGAACCGCCACGAGCACCGGTGTGAGAAAGGCGAGCAGATATGCTTCCGACAGCGGCAGCACCGAAAAGGCGTAGTGGATCAGGAGCGTATCGACGGCGAGCAGAAACGCCCTCAGAAGCGCCAACCCCGGATGACGCGGTCTGAGCGACGCGGCGGTGCCAGTGACCCCCGCATAGACGGCGAGCAATGCGAGCGACGCAAGCGTCACCATGAAGGTTACCTGCGGCACCTCGAAGCGCTCCGCGAGAAGCTTCACCAGCACGTCCGTACCGGAAAAAACCGCGAAGGCCAGGAAACCCAGCCCGGCAGCGCGAAGGTTGCCGGGCATGTTGGCCGGAACCGGCGCGCCGGTTGCATCAACGGACATTGAAACGCCCGAACCGTGCTTCGATACGGGACTGAATGAATTCGAGCCCGATCGAAAGGATCCAGTAGATCATGGAGGCGGTGATCAGCATTTCGATGTGGCGGAACTCGGTCTGTCCCTGTGTGCGGGCGAGATACATCAGTTCCCAGACGCCCACGACGGAGATCAGCGAGGAGTCCTTCAGCATCGCGATGAACTGGTTTCCGGTCGGCGGGATGATCACGCGCATCGCCTGCGGCAGGATCACCAGACCCATCGTCTGGCTCGGGCTCAACCCGAGTGCGGTTGCACCTTCCGACTGGCCCCGCGGGATACTCTCGATGCCCGCCCGGAAGATTTCGGTCATATAGGCGCCGTAGCAGAGCGAAAGTGCAAGGATGCCGGCCGGCACGGCGCTGATGACGTAACCGACCTGCGGCAGACCGAGATAGATGATGTAGATCTGCATCAGGAGCGGCAGGCCGCGGAACAGCGACGTATAGAAGGTCGCCAGACCGTAGATCACCCCATTTCTCGACAGTTTTGCGATGGCGCCGAGGAGCGCGATGACCGTCGCGACCGCAATCGAGATCACCGAAATGTAGAGCGTCGTGACGACACCCTGTGAAATCAGGAAGCTGATCTTTTTGGCTATGAACGCAAAGGAAAGATTGAAGGAGTAGAAGAAGATCATCAGCAGCACGAAAAGTTCCAGCCAGACGCCGGTAATCTGCCAATGGCGGGGAAGCTGCCGGAGCGCCTTCCAGTTCAGGGCCGCGATGACGGCGATCATGACTGCGCTGACCAGCCGTCCGAGCGCCGGATTGGCGGCCAGCCATTCCGAGCTCGTCGGCAGCACCATGCCGATCCAGGCGGGGCTTACGCCCAGGCTGTAGACCATCAGGGTTATCAGCGCGAGCAGGAGAAATGTCCCGGTACGCCGCGCTGCATCCGGATATGTAAGAATCATACGACCGATCATTTGGTTCTCCCCGGCATTCAGGCCGCGCGCTCGCGCCACCAGTCTTGAGCTTGCAGTTTCCAATAGGTGAGCTGGGCTACCGCCAGTCCGGCATATCCGCCCGCCCAGACGAGCCCGAACGGCTTGAACAGCTTGTACCGGTCGGACTGGCGAAGAATGCCTTCGGCAACCAGCTTTCCGCCGACCGCAGTGGTGTTCAGCCCGTGGCCGCCGAAGGCGGTGCAATGCCACACGCCCGCCTGCATCTCGCCGATCTGTGGCATGAGATGGCGCGCGTATGACATCAGTCCCGACCAGGCGAGTTCGGTTTTCAGGTCCTTGAGCTGAGGATAGGTCCCCACCATTTCGCGACGCAGCTCTCCGGCCAGGGTTGCAGGCGAAGCCGCGCGTGTGGTGATGCGCCCGCCCCAAAGCAGACGCTTTCCGCCTTCGACCAGGCGGTAGTAATCCCCGGCACGACGGTTGTCGCCGATCGCATCCGTCGTGAGGATGGCGGTGCGGATAAGTTCCGGCGCTTCCTCGCTCAGCATGACATAGGTTGCAATCGGCAGGAACGAACGCTTCAGCCTTCCGTCAAGGGAACCGGTATAGCCGCCGGTGGTGAAGACGACATTGCGCGCTCGAGCACATCCACCCGAGGTCGACACGGTCTTTTCGGGGCTGTCCAACGCACTCCCCGTCACCGCCGAGCCTTCATAGATCCGGCCACCGAGACGTTCGATCTCCTGTGCGAGCCCGCGAAGATAATTCAGCGGATGCATGTGGAAGGCCTTGGGGTCGCGCAAGGCGTGGAAATAACGCTTTGACTTCAGCACCGAGCGAACCTCGTCGGTGGAGAGATAGTCGAGTTCGTAACCGTAGACGCGTCTCATCTCGTCAGCATGGGCTTTCAGCCCCTCACCATCGTCGTAACGCAATACGCTGGTGATTCCCGTCTGCGGCCTTGCGCCCTCGATCTTCAGCGCCTCGATCGTCTCGCGAACGAATTCGACGCCCTCGATCGAAAGCCGGTGTATCTGTCGCGCCGCTTCTGTCCCGGCCATGCGGGCGATATTGTCGCTGCCGGTGGCAAAGCCCGGACTGACGAAGCCGCCATTGCGCCCGGAGGCTCCGAAGCCCACGCTTTCGGCCTCGAGGACGACGACGGTCTGCCCGGCGCGCGTCAGTTGCAAGGCCGTCGTCAGGCCGGCAAGGCCGCCACCGATGATCACGGTATCGCATTCGACCGCCCCGGAAAGGGCTGGCCTGACCTTCGTGTCGGCAATCGTCTGTTTGTAATACGTGTTGGGATAAGACATGCGTTATCGCCCGTCAACCGCGGTGGTAAGGCGGCGGGCGGCAGGCCGCCCGCGCATTGATCGGGATCAGTCGGCGCTGTAATCCTTGCCGTACCACTTGGTGGTCAGCGCCGCGAGCGTTCCGTCGGTCTTCATCTCTTCGATGACGGCACCGACTTTCTTCGTCCAGTCCGGATCGACCTTTTCAGCGATCACCACCAACGGCTCCCTGAACGCATACTCGCCCTCGAGGACACGCAGCGGATAGCCGTTCTTGATTGCGTTGAGCGCTGTCTGCTCCGGTGCGATAACCGCGTCAAGGCGCGTGCCGTCGCCAATGCGCAGATCGTCGAAGGGTAGCATCGAATCGGCGTAGGTGCGGACCTCGCCAGGCTCGATCTTGTATTCGATCGGCGGCAGGCCGGGTGCGTCGATCTCCAGACGGCGGCGAATGAAGTCTTCCGACGTGGTCGCCGTT
Organism: Sinorhizobium medicae; assembly: GCF_007827695.1. Lineage (GTDB taxonomy): Bacteria > Pseudomonadota > Alphaproteobacteria > Rhizobiales > Rhizobiaceae > Sinorhizobium > Sinorhizobium medicae. The sequence continues at coordinate 21,354 of NZ_VITA01000032.1, forward strand.
TCGACGCCGATCTTCTTGCCGTTCAGGTCGCCGACCGATTTCGCCTGGCTATCCTTGTGCAATACGTAGACATAGGGGCTGAAGTAATAGATGCCTACGAAATCGATGACCTGAGCACGCGCCTTGGTCGGGGTGACGGAACCGACGCCCAGATCGTAGCGCCCCTGCCAACGGCCGCCGGTCAATGTGGCCCAGTCCGGCGTCTCAAAGCTCACTTCGACGCCGAGGCGCTTGGCGATCTCCTTGGAAACGTCGATGTCGAAGCCGACCAGTTCGTTGCTGTCGTCGAGAAAACTCTGGGGCGGCCAGCCGCTGTTGGTGGCAACCACCATGGCCTTTTTGCCCATCACCCGGTCGAGTGTCTCACCTGCCTGTGCGGCGGTGACAAACGCCAGTGCGGCAACGCCGATGGCGAGCTTTGCAAATAATCCCTTCACGCAATCCTCCTCTTCGATCGGTCAGTCTGCAGCGTTGCGCCTTATCAAGACACGCAAAGATCGCTGTAGCACTTCGCGTTGCTGCACGTTCGCGGAACATGCAGCGGGTTCCCTGTTATAAGATGTCTGACAACTGTATTAGTAAATGCTACCTACGCGGTGTCAAGGCCGCATGGCGCTCGGGTCTATGAAACGAAATGATGAGCCGATGCGAATCCGTGATGGACTCGACTGAAGGGTGAGGATTGAAACGGCTTTGCAGCGGCGTAGTGCAAAATGGAGCGATGCAGAAAGCGGAGCCCCGGCTTCGCCGGCGCACCGCTCGCACGGGATAAACTCAGATCAAGGTTACTCGGCAGCCGCTATGGTGCGGCCGCCATTGAGCAGCATCAGACCTTGCGCGCGCTTAAGGCATTCGGCCTGCTCGTTGCGATAGCGCGGCCCGATCTCCATGATCAGCACTGTATCGGGAAGAAAGGTCAGCTCGCTGAAAAGATCCTCCCACTCGATATCGCCCCAGCCGAGCGGCATGTGCAGATCGCCGATACCGAGGGCTGTCGCCTCCTGCGGGTAGAATGCCTGGTAGAAAGCCTGCGGCCGCCCGAAGGAATCGTGGACGTGGAGGTGACCGGCCACCGGCGCCATGGCACGGATCTGCTCGCGGAAATTCAAGCCGCGATAGGTGGATTCGATATAGGCATGGCTGAAATCAATGAGCGCCACCAGATTGGGGTGATCGACGGCCTTAACCGTCTCGGCAACCTCGGCCGGGGTCTGGCGGTACTGGCCGGGCTCTGTCGAGAAGATATTCTCCAAAGCGATGCGTACGCCATAGGGGCGCGCAAATTCTGCAAGCTCGAACAATGCCTCCCGCTCGCGCCGGTTGGCCTCCGCGCGCTCGAAAAGCTGGCCGCCCCGCAGATGGCCACCGTGCTGAACGATGACGCCTGCGCCGATGCGATCGCAGATTTGGACCAGCGCCTTGGCGGCCTCGAGCTGATAGCCCGCTATTGCCGGATCCATGAAATTCGAGGAAACAAGGCCGTGAACCGTGTAGCGGAAGGCAAACTCGCGGGTAAGTGCCTCAAGCCGCTCGGCCCTTTCCTTGATCACACGCCCGCCTGCGATGAGGTCGACGCTGGTCAGCCCGAGTTCGACCGTATCGACACCGAGATCGCTCAGCCGGCGGAGATCGCCTTGGAGGCTCTCCAGTTCACCGTCGACGGAACCCGAGCTGAAGCCGGCTGCGATGATGTTGTTCATTGCTTGTCTCCCCTTGGAATGACTGGCGTGGATCACGATGACTGAGAGCGGATGCGGTCGGAAGCCGCTTACGAAATTTCCTCGGCACGCGCAGGTGCATGCACGATTTGACGCAGATCGAGCGCCAGATCGGGCCTGTCGGACGTCAAATACCCGATCCCCTTTTCGAACCAGCGGCATATGTCCTCCTTCTCGTTGAGGGTCCAGACGCAAAGCTGCTCCAAAGGCACGGTCCTGCGGATCAGATCCCACTCGGCCGCCATCAGCTCGTGATGGATCGCGACGATCTCCACAAGAGCGCCGGCGCCGGCGAGGAAGCGAGCGAGACCGCCCTGCCGCGCCGCCCAGCCGGCATTGACGGAAACGAGACGGGCGACATGCGGCGCATGGAGCCGGCAATCTTCAAGGACCGATATATCGAAAGACGTGAGATGGGAGCGATGGTCTACGCCGAACCGCCGCAACTCCTCCGCTACGCGTCCGGCGACACCAGGATATGGCGAGCCCCTTTCGTCGGACTTGATCTCGACATGCAAGCTTGGTCCTTCCCTGGTCGCAAGGATATCCAGAACCTCGCTCAGTGTCGGAACACTCTCGTCCGTATCCCGCAACCGCGTTGCGATCCGCCCCTGCGGCGTCAGCCGACGGACCGGGCCGGTGGCATGCACCGTCCTTTCGAGCGTGGAATCATGGATGACGAGCAACTCGCCTGAATCGCTCAGGTGCACGTCGAACTCGATGGCGTCGACACCGAGCCGAAGCGCGTTTCGGAAGCCCGTAAGCGAGTTCTCAGGCCAGAGATTGCGGGCGCCGCGGTGGCCGATGATCTTAGTCATGGCCTCTCAACGCACGGTTGGATCGAGCTTGTCGCGGAGCCAGTCGCCTACAAGCGAGATGGAAAGGGTGGTGAGCATGATCACGGCAGCCGGAGCGAGCATGATCCAGGGAGCCCGGGTCAGATATTCACGCCCGAACCCGACCATATTGCCAAGGCTCGTTTCCGGGGGTTGCACGCCGAGCCCGAGGAAGGACAGCCCGCTCTCCATCAGGATGATCTCCGGAAACGTCAGCGTCATCGATACGATCAGAGTCGATGCTACATTGGGCAGGATATGGCGCAGATAGACCCGGGCCGGGGTAGCGCCGAGTTGCACCACCGCCGCGGCATAGCCCTGTGCGCCGGCCGAGATCGCCAGGCCGCGGGCGATGCGCGCATAGCGTTCCCAGCCATAGAAGCCCATGAGGCAGACGAGCAGGACCATGGAGGAGCCGAAAAAGGCCAGCACCGCGAGCGACATGATGAGAAACGGAAGAGCTGCCTGAAAATCCGCAAGCGCGAGCACCAGATGCTCGACAATACCGCGAAAGCGCGCAGCCGCGAAACCGAGCGCTGTGCCGAAGACTGCCGAAAGCACCGTCGCGCCGAACGCTATGATCAGCGAAACGCGGACAGACTGGATCAAGCGCGACAACACGTCCCGGCCAAGCTCGTCGGTGCCGAGCAAGTGCCTGAGCGCTCCCGGCGCCGATAGCCGGCTCGTCAGGTCCATGGCCGTGATGTCATAGGGCCGCAGGTAGTCGGCGAAAAGCGCGATGGCGACCATGGCTGCCAGCCAGAAGATGCCGAACGCGACCGAGAGCGGTGCCTTGCGGCGGAAGGAGGAGATCGAGCCTCGAAGCCATCCTGCTAGCTGCGATCTCTCTGCCATGTCGACGGATGCCATAGCGCATCTCCTTGGATCCGGAGCAATTCCAGGAAAGTCCGCAGCGGCTTTCCGTCCGGAATTGCAAAAAAACAAACGGGTTGGAGAAATTCCGCGATTCGGGGAAAAGCGGAATTGCTCTAATGCGCGGCATGCGAACGCAGCCGCGGGTCCAGCCAGCCATAAAGCAGGTCGACGACGAGATTCGACATCACCATTGCCGCAGCGATGATCAGCAGGATGCACTGCACGACGGCGAGGTCGCGGTTGCTGACCGAAACGATCAGCAGCCGCCCGATGCCGGGCCAGGAGAAAATCGACTCCACCACCACAGCGCCGGCAATCAGCGAGCCGACCATGAAGCCGACAATGGTCACGATCGGAACCGCGGCATTGGGGAGTGCATGGCTCCAGATGACGTCGCGCCATTTCAGCCCCTTCGCCGAGGCCGTGCGGATATAGGGCTGCCCCAGCACCTCGATCATGGCGCTACGCGAGAAACGGGCGAGAATGCCGATCCCGCCAATACTCATCGTGATCGTCGGCAGAACGCCATGCACCCACGTATCCTGGCCTCCGGAGGGCAACACTCCGAGTATCACCGAAAAGATCAGTACGAGCACGAGACCCATAACGAAGGACGGGACGGTAAAGCCTATGATCGCCAGCGTGATCACGCCGCGATCGGCGAAACTCTGGCGATGGAGCGCCGCATAGACGCCGGCGGGGATGCCGATCATCAGCTTAAGGATCAGCGCCGGAAGCGTCAGTTGCAGCGTCGCCGGCACGCGCTCCAGGACCAGCTGGAGTGCGGACGCCTTGTCGCGCATGGACACACCGAAATCGCCGGTGAAGATCGACTTGAGATAGGCGAGATATTGTATCCAGAGAGGCTGGTCGAGGCCCCAGGCTCTGCGGAACGCATCGACGGCGTCTTGCGGCACGTCGGGACCAAGCATCACCTGTGCCGGGTCGCCCGACATGCGCAGCACGACGAAAGCGAAGGTCACGACGGCCAGGATCGTGATCACGGCTCTGAGCAGCCGAACGAGAACGAAGCGGATCATGCCATTCTCCTCATCGTCTCGATCGACGCGGTTTCCCCCGCAACGGCATGACAGGCCGCCGTACGACCATCGCCGATCCGGCGAAGCGCAGGCGAACTGGTACGGCAGATATCCTGGGCAACGGGACAGCGGGGATGGAACGCGCAGCCAGAGGGGCGATCGGCCGGGTTGGGCGGCTCACCCTGAAGGATCATTCGTCCCTCGAGCGGCTTGCCGGGGACCGGCACGCTCGAGACCAGTGCCTTCGTATAAGGATGTTGCGGAGACCGGAAGACCACATCTGACGAGGCCTCCTCGACGATCCGCCCCAGATACATCACCGCGACACGATCGGCGATGTTGCGCACGACCTTGAGGTCGTGGCTGATGAAGACCATGCCGATGCCGTTCCGCTCCTGAAGGTCGCGCAGCATGTTGACGACCTGTGCCTGGATCGAAACGTCGAGGGCGGATACGGGCTCGTCGCAGACGAGGAGCTTCGGCCGCGAAGCGAGCGCGCGGGCGATGACGGCCCGCTGCCGCTGGCCGCCGGAAAGCTCATGTGGGAAGCGCCCGGCTTGGTCGGAACGAAGCCCGACAGCCTCCATCAGCTCGGCCACCCGGTCAGCCTGATATTGTCTCGGAACAAGCCGGTGAATCTGCAGAGGCTCGCCGATCTGCGCCGCGATCGTCAGGCGCCGGTCGAGCGCCGCAAGCGGATCCTGGTAGACGAGCTGCATCTTCGCCCGCATGGCACGCCATTCCGCAGTGCCGTTTCTCGGCATCGGGCTGCCGGCGAAGCGCACCTCACCTGCCTGCGCGAGATCGAGTCCCAGAAGCATCCGCCCCAGGGTGGACTTTCCGGAGCCCGATTCCCCGACGATACCGAGTGTCTCCCCAGGCATGACTGCAAGCGAAATCCCGTCGACTGCGCGCACCGGGCTTGGACGCCCGAAGATCCCGCGCCGGACCTCATAGATGCGCACGAGTTCTTCCGCTTCGAGCAACGCAGTCACGCCATCAGCCCTTCGTGAATTCGTCTCTTCGCTTCGCCGGACGTCGTGACCGCCGGTACCGGGCGCATGCAGGCCAGGCGACGCCCGTCGCCTTGGAATTCCAGAGACGGGTACGTGCTGCCGCAGGCATCCACCGCATAGGGGCAGCGGGGGGAGAAGGAACAGCCGGCAGGCAGATGCTTCGGGTTGGGCACCGTCCCCGGAATCGGGATCAGCCGATCGCGCGGCCCGTCGATGCGCGGAATGGCATCGAACAGTCCGCGCGTATAGGGATGGCGCGGCTGGGAAAAGAGTTGCGCGACGCTTCCCTCTTCGACGATACGGCCCGCATACATCACACATACGCGCTCGCAAACCTGCGAAACCGCGCCGAGATCATGGCTGATGAATACGAGCGCCATGCCCGTCTCGGCTCTAAGCGCGTTCAGAAGGTCCAGTATCTGTGCCTGAATGGTCGCGTCCAGCGCCGTCGTCGGTTCGTCGGCGACAAGCAGGTCCGGTTCACCCGCGAGCGCCATCGCGATCATCAGGCGCTGACACTGTCCACCTGAAAATTCGTGCGGATAGAGATCGAAGCGCCGTGGGGCATCGGGGATTCCAACCATGTCCAGCAACCGGAGTGCCTCGGTGCGGGCCGCTTGGCCGCGAAGCCCGCGGTGGATCTGCAGTGCCTCGACGATCTGGCGTCCGATGCGCAATACGGGATTGAGCGAGCTTGACGGGTCCTGGAAAATCATTGCGATACGCCCGCCGCGAACCTCTTCCAGGTCGGAGCGTTCTGCCCCGCATAGTTGCCGCCCGTCGACCCGGATCGACCCAGTGACGGCGGCCTTGCCCGGAAGCAGCCCCAGCGCCGCGAGCCAGGTCACGGACTTGCCGCACCCGGATTCACCCACAAGGCCGAGGGCTTCTCCTCTGGCGACAGTGAGATCGATGCCATGCAGAACCTGGACGCCGTCGAAAGCGACCTTCAGGTCCCGAAGTTCAACGAGATCGGGATTGGTAGTGCCCATTGCTCATTCCCGGTGCTTCGGCCGCGGCATTGCCGGCCGGCCCTGAAAACTCCGGCAGCCCACCGGCTGCCGGAAACTGGGTTATTCGATCTCAGCTGGACCAGTTGGCGGCGCGGAAATCCATGGCGAAGGCGGGTGCCGCCTTCCACTTCAAAGAGGATTTCATTCCGGTGAAGACCGCATTCTGATGAAGCACCTGATAGACCGGGTCTTCGCGCTCGCAGATTTCGAGCATGCGGGCAAATGCCTTCTTGCGCTTTGCCTGATCGGTTTCCGTTTCGAGGATCTGGGACATCTGGTTGGCCTCGGCGTTCGACCAGTCCTTCTTCTGCTGGACCTCGCCATTGGGTCCGAACTGGGCAACGATCGAGGAGACGGGGTCGCTGAAGGCTGCACCGGCTGACCAGTCGCGCACGCCCTTGACGCCCGACGGGTCGTGGATCTGGCCCCAGTTCTCCTTCATTTCAATCTCGACGTTCAGCCCGACCTGCTTCCACATCTCGACCATGATCTGGCCGTTTGCGGTCTGGTTCGTATAGTAGTTGTTGAGAAGGCGGAACGGGATCGCATCCCCTTTGTAATTGGCCTGCTTCAAGAGGTCCTTGGCCAGTTGCGGATCGTATTCAGGGACCGCCCAGCCTTCGACGAACATATCCCCGTAGAACGGAAATTGCAGGCCAGCGGGGACGGTCGTCTGTCCGGCCCAGAGCGCATCGACGATCGCCTGGCGATCGACCGAATGGGTCATGGCGCGGCGGACGAGCGGATCCTGAAGGGTCGGGTTCTGGACATTGAAGACCGAGATGCGGTGGTTGTGGATCGTCGAGCCCTGAACCTCGTAGCCCGGTGCGGCCTGAACGGCAGCGATCTGGTCCGGCGGCAGGTCGCAGGCGAAATCATATTCGCCGGAGAGGAGCCCGTTCACGCGAGACGAGACCTCCGGAACCTCAACGAAACGGATTTGCTCGAGTGGCGGGCGGCCTCCCCAATAGTCGTCGAAGGCAACCAGCGTCAGGGACACGTCCGGCTTATGTTCGCCGACCCTGTAGGGCCCGGTGGTGATCGGCTTGCGTGCCCAATCCATGTAGGTCGGCGCCTCATCCCAGGCGCGACGATTTGCGATCTGGCTGCCGAATGCATAAAGGCGGCCCTCGATGGTGACGTCGGGCGTCGCGTTGTGGAAACGCACGGTATACTTGTCGACTGCCTCGACACCGGCCAGCGCCGGCCACAGGCGGCGACCGGTACCCGGCACGACCGCAGGCAGTTCCTTCGCAGTCGCCGGCTTGTGCTCATCCTCGAAGACCGTCTTGCCGCCGGCAGGCTGGGTGTCCCCGAACACGCGCTGCGCCGAGAAGCTGAAGACGACGTCGTCGGCCGTGAGTTCGTCGCCATTATGGAACTTTACGCCCTGGCGCAGCTTCAGCTCGAGCGTTTTGTCGTCAATGCGCTTCCATTCCGTCGCAAGGCCGGGAACCGGACCCTGATCGCCCATCCAGTTGCGCAGGATCAGGCCTTCCCAGAGGTTGGGGAAGAACACACGCTCGCCGACATTCGACTGCTCGTTCCAGACGTCGAGCGTGTTGTTGATGGTGATCTTCTGCACGGCGATGGTGACGGATGGGCGCGTGCCCTGACCCACGGCGAAGCGCGGCAGGATCATGCTGCCCGCAGTTGCGCCGATGAGCCCCAGCGCGCCGCGCCTGTTGATGAGAAGCATGAGAATCTCCTTTGAATGCTCCGAGCACCCGTGCGGGCGCTGTTCGGATCGTTGCTAGTTCCGCCAGACGTCGTCTTCCTGATGTTTGGGTGAAACTTTCGTGACACCGCTCGACAAGGAGGCTGCGAGCGGCCTAGCTGCATGCAATCCACAGGAAGAACGCCCGCCTGAAGCCGGCCCGCGCAAGATTGCAAAGCGAGTGTATGAATACGAAGCCGTCATCGAGAAAGGCACCCACCAGAATGTCGTGGGGAAGCGATTAGATTACATATGTTACACTGGTGTGACGGGTGTAACAGGCAGAAGAGGGGGATGAATGGGCCAGCAGGATCTGATGGCAAGGGCCGCATGGCTCTATCATGTGGAAGGACTGACGCAGGCCGAGATCGGCAAGCGCATGAATCTCACCCGCCGCCGGGTGAACGAGCTTCTCTCATCGGCGCTGGAGCAGGGCATCGTCCGAATCAGTTTCGGCTCACCCCTCATCGAGAACGCCGAACTGGAATCGCAGCTTCGGGATCGGTTCGGACTGGATGACGCAGTGGTGGTGCCCACCCCTGCCGATCCGTGCCTTCTACACTCCGTCATTGGACGCGGAGCCGCCGCCTATCTCGATCGCCTGATCCAGATGCGCAAGCCCGCATCGATCGGAGTCGGTTGGGGGGCGACGCTGCGGCAGACGATGCAGCACATGACGCCTGCCAGTGAACCCCAGATCGACGTGCGTTCAATGATGGGCGGCCTGACGCACGGATCGGAAATCAACACCTTCGAAATCGTCCGCGGGTTTGCGGAAGTCCTGAAGGCGCAATGCCACTATTTCGTGGCTCCGATCTATGCCGAAACGGCGCAGTCACGCGATGCGCTCATAGCGCAGTCGGTATTCCGCAAGACTTTCCGCCAGATCTGCGAGGTAGACATTTCCTATCTGAGCGCCGGTGACGTGTCGCAGCAATCGCTGCAGGTACGCTACGGCCTTCCCGAGGGTGTAGCTGTCAACGACCTCTCGGCCCTCGGTGCGGTCGGCGATCTACTCGGCCGATATGTCGACATCCAAGGCAGCCCCGTCGATCATCCGCTCAATCGTCAGGTGCTTTCTCCGGAGTTCGAAGACTATCGCCGCATTCCCTGCCGCATCGTCGCCTCAGGCGGTCCGCACAAGCACGACATCCTCCTGGCTCTGGCCCGGGCAAAACTGCCGACGATCATGATCACCGATGCCGAGAGCGCCCGCGCAATGCTGCGGTAAGGCTTGGAACAGCTGCGTCCGCCGTGTGGAGGCCAGGCATTGCCAGGGTTCCTTCGCCGTTTCCAGCCTCTACCTCTTCGTTCTCCTCAGGCTTGGAGCCTTCAATGCCGGGTTAATATCAGTCATGCCAAAGTCGTTACCGGCATAGAGCAACGGAGCGGAACGCTGTTTTTCCAGCGCGTAGGCGAAGCAATCCCCAAAGTTCAATCCGCCACGCGTGCCAAACCCCTGACCGTAATCTATCCTGGCCTTCATCGCTGCGCGGGCCGTACGATCATCGACGGGGGCTATGTCGATGCGGAAGACGGTAAGAAAAGCATCCAGGTCGGCAATCGCTTCGCAACGGTCCCCGCTCCTCACTCTACCTGCCATAACAGTGCCGGTTTCGACATCGTTCACTGCCGAGATGAGACGTGAACGACTCTTTTGAAGTGCTGCGATACAGGCAGATGCCTCCCCCTCCATCGAACATGATCGCAATGATAGCGGATGAATCCACGACGATCATTCAGGGAAGCCAAGCTCTTCGGGCGTGTCCCCGACTGCTTCATCCCATTCTCGCTTCGTGACCGGGCGGCGATCATAGCGGTCAGCGCATTCACGCACGAATGCCTTCATGCGCGCCACATAGTCGCTATTCGCCTCCTGCCGCCCGCAGCCGCTCCAGTCGCTCGCGCATGGCTTTGGTCATGGCGTCGGTCATGGTCTCGCCAGTCAGGCGGGACAACTCCCGCGCCAGCCTGTCGGCTTCCTCGGTCTTGAGGCTGAGCCCCATAACGGCACTCCTTCTAGAATTCTTTTCTAGATTTCGTATGGATAGGCTGAGTTCAAATGCAAGGTCCGCTTTCGGCCTGCCTATTAGTCTCATCGGCAGTGAGAGCAGCGCTTCGGACGCGCTCACTACCGAGATTGAGGATGGATCAGAAGCGCAAAAAGCCCCCGTATGGGGGCTTTTTTGCTTGGCGTTTGTTTTTGATT
>NZ_VITA01000033.1 GCF_007827695.1 Sinorhizobium medicae
GGGGGCGTTGGTCGGCCAGTCGCATTTGCCATGCCTCAACCTCCAATGAAGAGGCCAAGCATACAATGTAGTGAATTTTAGTTCCAGGTGACTAGCATGAATCTCGGATGTTACCATTTTAATGCCTGAAGAACCCGCCCACGTCGGTGGCGCCCCTTGTCGGGCGGCCTCCTCCGCAGGGGCATCTAGCCGGCTTGGGGCGCTTCTGGCCGCGACCTTGAAGATGACAAGGCCTGACCATCACGCCTATCGGCGGATGCATTTTGATCCCATGAAGTACAGTCTCGATGAAGAAGCCAGTTAATGTCGTTCGAGGGCGCCTAAAACATTTCTCCCTGAAATTCGCTGCACGAGGCTTCCTGCAAGAGTAACTCCCGGATCCAGACATTTCCGGGATCCTTGTCGTGGAGGGCGGGCCACTGGACAGCCTCAGTGAACCAGAGGGGCGGCAGCGGATGCTTGACGATCCGCAGGGGTATCGTTTGTTCGAAATACTTGACCAGGCGCAATGGGAGAATGGCTATACGATTGGTGCCCGGCAGCAAAGGCGGAATCAAGGTAAAACCTGGCACGACAAGTTCGACACGTCTCTTGAAGCCGTGCTCCAGCAATAGCCATTGTTCGAAGGAGGGCTTCAACGCACGCCCGAACTGGGCTGACACATGCCCCATCGATATATATCTTTCGAAAGAGAGATCCCCAAGCAACTGCTCATTCGTCGGGCAGCCGACGCACACGAGCGGCTCGGCAAACAGCTTCGCTTTGGGATGCGCGCTCGACATGAACAAGTCCGGAAGAATCAGAAAATCAACATCCCCGCGCCGGAGAAGCTCATAGGGATCGTCGTCTAGCGTCAGCAACTCGAAGCTGACGCCAGGAGCCTCCCGAGCCAAGCGCTCCACAACCCGCTCAAAGAATACAAGTGTCATGAAGTCCGAAAGGATGATCCTGAAACGGCGATCCGACTGGGCTGGACTGATCGGATCCCAAGCAATGATGGAGAGCTGAATGTGCAGCAGGGCCTCACGCACCGCTGGGGCGAGCGCTTCGGCACGCGGTGTCGGGATAAGTTCACGGCCCTGCATCGAAAACAGCTCGTCGCCAAAATAGGTGCGCAGGCGCGCGATAGCGGCGCTCATGGCCGGTTGACTGAGCTTGAGCCTGCGTGCCGCGGCCGTGAGCTTGCGCTCGGTCATCAGTGCGTCGAGCGCGACGAGGAGGTTTAGATCTAGGCCCCTAAAACGCATGTGCGGTATCCATAGCGGAGATGATTGTTCCCAAACAATCGATTTTCACACTACCATTAGAGAACCCTGAAGTTAACGAAATCAAGCTTCAGCGAAGGATTCTTCCTCATACCTCGCTGGACTGACGTTTCATTTCCTCATTCAATCCATCGAACGCCGGACGCGGCCGATTTTCCTGCCAAGCAGGCAGCGAGCCAAAGACAGGCGTCAGGGTCTTTTTTCAGTTGCTTGCTTAGGGCGATCGAGGACTCCGTGAGCCGAACGCTGCCAGCTCTTATGGGCTCATGTACCTGCGCGTCTCCCAGCGCGAGCGCGCCATTGAGTTGGCGGAGAAGGGCTTCGTCAGGGTCGCCGGAGGTGCGGAATTCGCCCACCTCGCCAAAACGCGGGAACTGCCTGCCGGTTCTCGTCATCTCTGGGCAATTGACGAGGTCTGGTCGCCGATCCCGTCCGCGTCAACTGCAGCAGGATCCAGACCAAGCTGAACGTCGAGCCCCCGCGGGTGCCGCCGGAGCGCGCCGACGATCTCGCCCGCATGTCGGCGCTTCCCGGTGCCAGCCAGGTCACCGCCGAACAGAGGGCGTATCGCGGCAAGGTAGAGGCCGACATCGAAGCGGCGGAGCCGATCGAAGAGGAGCGGGCGGCATGACCATCCAGCACCGCACCGTCGATATCGAAGCAGCTGCGAATCTCTGGAAGGGGATGACCTCTCTGCCTCCCGGACCGCCAAGCGCTTTGGCGGCAGCCGAAACGTCATTGTCGGACTGGCCTTCCGCGACCGCGGTCTATTCCCGTGGCGTGGTGATGCTGGGAAGAAGACCCGCGCACTGGGCAGCGAATGCTGCTAGCCTCTCAACACCGGCGGCCCGTACATGTTCTGCGCGCGGAAACAACGGACCGCTACTGCCGAAACCACCAATCAAGAGCCGATCGCCAACGGGGTACTTCATAGTCGTCCACCAAACACAATTCGATCGCCAGGCGCACCACTACGCTGTTGTCAAAGCGCGACTGACGGGAGAGCTGAAGCGCGTCATGATCCGGTGGACATGAGGCACGCCGCTCCGATCAAGCCTGCCCGGCTGAAAGCATCCGCCCGCGATCAGCAGAACGAGTTCATCAAGCACCGCTGCCAGCAGTTGAGGGTCTGCTGCAAAACCATCACCGCGGAGCGGCTATCGCCTCGCGTCAGAACCAGATCCTGATGGAGGTCAAAGCGCGGTGGCCTAATGCTCACGCCAGACGCCTTGGCGAGTTGTTTAACCGGAAGGCGAACTCCATTCGCGATCTCCTGGCGTCGTTGAAGCCCAAATCACCAGCTGGCCCATTACGCGGGAGGCGGTCGAAACAATGCGCCGGCTTCGGTCGCCCTTGGCGTTTGAACCGGGCGAAGCCTTCCAGTTCGACTGGTCGGAGGACTGGGCTTCTGGGCCGGCACGTCTTGCAACCGCCAACACCCAACCCTTCAGATCGGAACCTTTGACCGGTCGCGTCAGGATGGCGTTGGCCGCCTCGTAGAGCGCGGTCCGCACGCTGCCATCGCCGATCTTCAAGATGCGACCGCTATGATCGGTCTTGCCCTATTGATATTTCTTCGGCGCCAATCCGACGAAGTGCTCCGGCGCATCGACGCCCGCCACAAAAGTCAGCGTCACCAGGACGCCAACGCCGGGCGTCGTCATCAACCGCTGTGCGTTCTCATCCTGGCGAGCGATGGCGCGCGCTTGCGTTCAAAACCTGCTCCGCGATAACGCTGGCCTGCTCCGACGCCTCATCCTCGCAGTGCGAACGACGCAATGCGCGACCTGCGGTTCTTGGACGAGAGCCGGTTCCCCGACCTGACCAGCGACCAACGCGAGCAGTTCGCCTCCGTGGCCGCGGGCCCGGAGATCGTGAGCTGGATGCGCCTAATCACCTGGCTTGTACCTCGCCTTGACTCCCTGCCGAAGCAGATCAGGTACAAGTCCTTCGCGGTCCTGGCATCGCTCGTCAACACAGCGAAGCTGAACGGGGTGGATCCTGAAAATGCTTGCCGATGTGCTGGAACGCATTCATCTCCGGCAAAGTGAAGGCCCTACCGCATGGAAAGCCTCTTGCCGTGGGCAAGGCGGAACGCGAGGCCCATTGCAGATCGGGAGCGACGGGCGGCATGACACGAAACAGCCAAGGGACGACGACACGACCGAAGCTCGATGATGAGGCGTTCGAAGCCTTCATCAGGGCACGTCGTCCTGTGTCGCCGATCTGCTCGATGAGCGGTCTCGATGGTTATCTCACGGCTCTCATCATCGGCCCGAAGTTTATCGACCCACGTCAGTGGATCCCGGAGCTGGCTGGCCCAGAGGCCCTGAACCTGCCGATGGAAACAACCGAACATCGGGCCGTGGCAGACCATCGTTGCGGAATATAACCGCAATCGCTAGCCAATCAGGTCAGCTGTCCGTCCGCTACGCTAGCCACGTCCGGAACGCGCCCTCAAGTCGGACACTGAGCAGAGCATGGTGGTATCCCAGAAGCGGACATGCATAGATGCCGCCGAACTGCAGGTTTGCGCCGATACTGTTGAAAAACTCGGCATTGCGGGCACTTGGGACGCGTGATTCAATCCTCTGAGTGATTTGGCAGGGGATCAGGCGAATGATGGGAACGCAGGCGGCTCCGGCGCAGCTCTTTTACAATTTCAGTCTCGATGAGCATGTGCCAGCCGACCATCTTCTACGCCGGATCGACAACCACCTAGACCTCGATGGCGTCCGCGCGCAGTTGAAGCCCTACTACAGCAGCACCGGCCGTCCGTCGATCGATCCGGAACTGATGATGCGCATGCTAATCATTGGCTACAGCATGGGCATCCGGTCGGAGCGCCGGCTGTGCGAGGAGGTTCATCTCAATCTCGCCTACGTTTGTTTTGCCGGCTTGGACTGGACGGCAAGGTGCCGGATCATTCCAGCTTCTCGAAGAACCGCCATGGGCGTTTCCGGCAAAGCGATATCCTTCGGCATCTGTTCGAGACGGTGGTTGAGCGCTGTCTGGTACAGGGTCTTGTCGGTGCTGAAGGCTTTGCCGTCGATGCAAGCTTGATCGCCGCGGATGCCAACAAACAGCGCTCGGTATCGGGCGCAGAATGGAGCGCGCAAGAAGCGAAGGAGAATGCAGGCCGCTCGGTCCAGGAATATTTGGCGGTGCTTGATGACGCTGCTTTTGGTGCGGCTTCGCCGGTAACGCCGAAGTTTGTTTCCCCGTCAGACCCGGCCGCCCAGTGGACGGGTGCCCATAAAGGCCATGCCTTCTTCGCCTACGCCACCAACTACCTGATCGACACCGACCACGGCGTCATTCTTGATGTCGAAGCCACTCGTGCCATTCGACAGGCCGAAGTTGGCGCTTCACGTACCATGATCGACAGAACAGAGAACCGCTTTGGCCTGAAGCCGGGTTATCTGGTCGCCGACAGTGCCTACGGCTCCGCTGACAATCTGGCCTGGCTTGTGAAGGAAAAGGAGATCGCTCCGCATATTCCTGTGTTCGACAAGTCCAACCGGACAGACGGGACTTTCTCGCGTGCCGACTTCAATTGGGATGGCGAGGCCGATCGCTACATCTGCCCGGCGGGCAAGGAGTTGGTTCAGTTCCGCCGCACCTACGCGACGCCTCGATCGGGCATTACCAGTGAAGGCACCCGGCTCTATCGGGCCAGCAAGAAGGACTGCGACGCTTGCGAACTCAAACAGCGCTGCTGCCCGAACGCAGTTGCTCGCAAAGTCCCCCGTGATCTCAATGAGGATGCCCGTGACGTCGCCAGAGCCATTGCCGGCACGCCCGATTACGAGCGTTCACGGCATCGTCGCAAGAAGGTCGAGATGCTCTTCGCTCATCTCAAGCGCATCCTGCGGATGGCCAGGTTGAAACTGCGCGGTCCCTGTGGTGCACGCGATGAATTCCTGCTCGCAGCAACCGCACAAAACCTCAGAAGGCTGGCAAAGCTTAGGCCTTCACGCCTCCCAGCCGCCATGACTGCATAATGGCCTGCGGCTTGGAGCCTCCACCTGCGCCGGGTTCAGAGCCTTCTTCCCCCTGAAAACTTCGCAAGACAGTCGCGGAGGCTCAACTCCGAGTTTTTCAACGATATCCGCCAATAGGAGACATTGGGCTGTGGGGCCCACCACTAATTCCGCTATCTATGCCGGAAAGCGTCGACGAACGCCGAGAAGGCTGGCGAAGGATTGCGCCGGCTCGGATAATAGAGATGATAGCCTTGGAAGGTTGGACACCAGTCCGAAAGTACCTGCCGCAGCCGACCACGCTCGACATGCTGCAAGACGAGGTCCGTGGGCACGTAGGCAAGACCGATACCGTCCAATGCAGCGTCTATCGCCGGAGCGATGTTGCTCAAGGTGAGCTGGCCCTCCACCCGCACGCTGAACCCACGGCCGTCCCGCTCGAATTCCCGGGCATAAAGCCCTCGGACGTTGGAAGCCGAAGGTTGACGCAGTTGTGGCCTGCGGTCCTGCGGGTTTGACGGCGGCCCATGCCGCTCCAGATAGTCGGGCGAGGCCACGACGGAATATGACACGTCGGGTCCTATGCGCATGGCCACCATATCTCGGGCAACGGCCTCGCCAAGACGGACGCCAGCGTCGAACTGCCGCTCGACAATGTTGGTGAAGCCATTGTCGACGATAATCTCCACCGTTACGTCTGGGAAGTCCCGCAGGAATGCCGAGAGCCGACGGCGGAACACGAGCTCGACCGCATCGTCGGGGCAGACCACCCGTACGTCGCCGGAAGGCTTGTCGCGCAATGCGCTGATCGCGTTGATCCCTGCGGCGATGCTCTCGAAATGCGGCTTGTCCTTGCCCGTTCGGGGGCGCGGGTTGTCGAAAGAGCGAAAAGGAGCGAGTCGGCGAGCCTCTCTATTGTCCTTTGCGGAAGTCGCGACGAAGCGAGCCATGCAATGCTAGTCGCACGAGGGGAGTGCGAGCGAGCGCTTGACGCGGTGAGCAGAGGTTCCGCCCGAAACGGTTTTCGCAGATACGCGATACACCCGGCAGCCACCGCCTCGCGCTCAAGCGCTTCATCTTCGATCGCAGTCATGAAGACGACTGGAATTTCGGTACCAGCCTGTTTCAGGTGGCGCCAGCGCGGTGCTGAAACAAACTGATGCTTGCAAGTGAGTGCAAGGCAGGGTCTAGCGTTGTGAGAACCACGATAAGATGGCCGACTGCTTTCTGCCGACGGCAACTCTCTCCAGAATTGAGTTGAGACGCGGACAGTCAGCACTCCGGCCCCAGAGGCGACTTTCATCCCTCGCCTCGAAATGATTCGAAGCGTAGACCTTGCGATGTGCGATTTTAGAAGCAGAGAACGCGAACTCCCGCTGCTAGCATCCGGCAGCAGTCACTTCGCCGCCGCGAGCCGACCGTCGAGCGCATCGAGCACGCGGTGGGTCAAGGCAGCGTAATCACCGTCGAAATGATGCCCCCCCTCGATCGAGACCACGTCTACTCCGGACGATTTCAGATCCGGGCAAGCATCGTCTTCTTCGTCGGTGCCGTAGATGCACTGGACGAGCGAAGGATCGATCGCCTTTACATCGCTCACGGGGTCGCCGGCGCTTCCCTCGCCTTCAGCGCCGAGCCAGCCGAGGACGGAAATCTTGTAGTCGGCGTGATGCGACAGCGCCATGAGCGTAACCTGACGCACGCTCGCGCGGGTCGAGGGCGGTAGCAGATTGTAGGTGCCCGGCAGGATGTCGGCGCCAAAGGAATACCCGATCAGCAGCACGTTGCGAACGCTCCATCGCTTTCGATAGTATGCGATGATCCGCACGAGATCGTCGGCGGTGGCCTGCGGCTGCCGCTCCGACCAGAAATAGCGCAGCGAATCCACCCCGACCACCGGCACACCTCGCTGCTGCAGGGCATTGCCGACTTCCCGATCGATATCGCGCCAGCCACCATCGCCGGAATAGATCACCGCCATGGTATCGCGCGAGGGCTTCGCGTCGAGGACGGTGAGCGGCAGCCCGAACGGGTTGTCAGTTTCGTCGCTTTGCTCCAGATATCTCAAGAGTGCGCCGGACAAGGCGGCATAGGGGTTGTCCTCGATTTCCGTGGTTTCGATGTCTGAGTGCTTCGCAACGAGGGCCCCAACATGCTCGCGCCCCTCCGCGGACGCCGCGGCTGAAAACGTGATGCTTACCGGGTCCGGCAAGGGGCCATCGGTCAAGCCATAGACCATGCGATCGCCCTCCTGGTCCTTCTCCGCCGGCGTACAGAGCTGCTTGGTCAGGGTAATGCCCTTTTCGGGATCGACCGCAAAGGTCTTGCCGATCGTCGCGGCCGGCGACTGCCCGGCGATTGCCAGCGCCATGGCACCGCCGGCGCCGACCCCGGCGACGACCGGCGGTCGATAGGCACCGTTTCCAGCGGCGCGTTGAACCTGCTGGCTCAAGGATTCGATATCCGAGACGGTGTAGATGCAATCTCCGCCGTCCTTGGCGAGCGCTGCCAGATATGCCTTGAGGTCGACGCCGACGACGAGTGCTTTCTCGCCGGAAAGCGTGCGGGCAACGGCATCTTCCTTTTCCGTCCAGCCGTTCGCGTCGGAGAGCAGCACGACGAGCCCGGATGCGTCCTGTTTCGGAAAAAATATATGCGGCGATGGGATCATTCCTGTGTCGAATTTCGCCTCTTCGGCCGCTGAGGGGAGGCCTGCCGCCGCGACAATCAGCGCCGCCAGGGCAGCGCTATTCCAGATTCTTGCCGTGCTCGTCATTTCTTGATCACTCCCTTGATGCCGCCGCCGATCAGGAATGTCGCGTCCATGAGCGCGAGGACGGGATTGAGACCGCCGCTCGCCGCCAGATAACGCGGCTGCCAGTGCGGGTGGAACTTCGACTTGAAGGCGCGCAGACCTTTGAAGTTGTAGAAGCGCTCGCCGTGCTCGAAGAAAGTCCGGCCGGCCCGATCCCAGACCGGAGCCGTGCTGTGGGAGGACATGCCGGAAAGCGGCGCCATGCCGAGATTGAAGCGCCGGTAGCCTTGCGCCTTCAGGTATTCCATCAGCTGCGCGAACAGGAAGTCCATCGATCCCTTCGGCGCTTCGGGCGAAAAGCGCATAAGGTCGACGGAGCCCTCCTCCCTCACATCCGTAAGGAGGATGTTAGCGAAGGCGACGATGCGCCCCTCACACTTAAGGACCGCGACCGGCTGCGTTTCGAGGTAGTGCGGATCGAACGCACCGAGCGAAAACCCTTTTTCCCGTGCATTATGATGGGCAAGCCAGGCATCGGAAATGGCGGCGAGTTCCGGCAGGATGGCCGGTACGTCCGTGGGCTCCACCACCGAGAACTCAAGTCCATCGCGCTGGCCGCGGCTCACCTGGCGGCGCAAGGTCGCCCATTTGCCGCCCTTCATCTCGAACTGCCTGAGATCGACCTCTGCAAGCTCACCGAGGCGAAAGGCCCTTAAGCCCGCATCGGCGTAATAGGCAAGCCCGCGCGGCGAAACCTGATAGAACACGGCCCGGCAGCCGTTGGATCGCGCCATCTCGATGAACTGCCAGATAAGGTCCGGCCAGGCTTCCTGCGGACCGACAGGATCGAAAAGGGCGACCCAGGAGCGTCCCCAGCGGCCGTACATGATGAAGGCGCGGCCGTCGGGAGAGAACATGATGCTCTTGTCACCCATGCGCACGAGATTGGCGTCGGACATATCCTGCGTCTCGAGGATGGCGATCGCCCGCTGCATATCCTCCTTGGAGGCAGGCGCTATTGCAGTCGCGGCCGGACGCATCAAACTCCAGATCGCCACCGCGCTCGCGCCGATTGTCACTCCGAGCAGCGCTCGAAGGCCACGCGGCGCCTCCGCCGAGATTTCGAACTGCCACCAGAGTTCGTGGCTGTACTCGACGTTACGATAAACGAAGAGCAGGACGACGAGGGCGCCGAGGCAGATGACTCCGAGGGCAGTAAGCCAGGGCGGGGTCAGCGCCTGGCCGAAGAGCGAGGCCGGGCGAACGAAGAGACGGCGGCTCGCGAGCAATGCAACAATGAAAAACGCTAGCATGCCGGCTTCTCCGAGCGCTACCGCCTTCGCCAATGAAAGCAGCAGCGCCGCGAGCGCGATCGCGAGCGACGCCCACCAAGCGCCATCGAGGCGCAGCGCCAGCCCGCGCGCGACTATCACGAGCGCCAGCCCCAAAAGGCTCGCGAGGAAATGTGCGCCTTCGACAATCGGAAGCGAGACATAGTTCGAGAGGAGAAGCAGGTTTTCGTCCGGCGTCGGCGTTACGCTCGACAACACCAGCATGAGGGCAAGCACCAGTGCGAGGGTCGCGAGCAGCAGCGGCGTCATCCGTCCGCCGGCGCGGCGCAGGCTGGAGGCTGCCGGGTGGCCTGTGAATTGGCGGACCTCGATGCCGATGATAACGACGATAGCGATCAGCAGCGGCAGCAGGTGATAGATGACACGGTAGAGGACGAGTGCGCCGAGGATCGCGTCGACATCGGCAGCATGCCCGAGGGTCGCGACGATCACGGTCTCGAAGACGCCGAGCCCGGCGGGCACGTGGCTCAGCACGCCGAGGCCGACGGCCACGCAGTAAATCGCCAGGAAAGCCGGCCAGCCGATCGTTCCGGTCGGCAGCAGTACATAGAGAACCGTCGCGGACGCCGCGAGATCGAGCGTTGTTATCAGGAACTGGCGGGATGTCGTCCTGGAGGCCGGCAGGCGCAGGGTGATGCGGCCGATGCTGATCTCGTGACTGCTGCGTGCCGCAACCATGATCGCCAGCATGCCGGCGAGCACGACGGCGGCTATCGTGCGCAGCCAGAACGCATCAAGTCTCGTGAGCGGCGCCACATACTCGGCGACGGCAAGCAGGCTGAGACAGGTGACCGCCACAAGCCCCAATCCGAAGGCGAGCGTGACGAAGGCGACGACGCGGGCGATGTCGTCCGGCTCCAGGCCAAGGCGGGAGTAGGACCGGTATCGGATCGCGCCGCCGCTCAAGGCGCCGAAACCCGCCGTGTTGCCGACAGCATAGGCGCAGGCGGCCGTCAGCGCGACCTGCGCATAAGGGAGCTTGCGTCTGATGTAGTCGAGCGCGCCTAAATCGTAGAAGGTGAGCGTCAGGAAACTCAGGCCGGTAAAGAATATTGCCGTCGCCACTGAACGCCAACTCGTATCGGCCAGCGCCGACACGACGTCGTCATACCGAACCTCGGCCGTCAGATGAACGATCGCGGCTCCGAAGAGCGCGATTACGACCAGTGTGCCGACGGCGGTGAGATAGCTCTGATTGCGCCTCAGGAGGAGCCGCCATCCGGTTTGAGCCAACCGCACCTGATTTGCCTCAGCCCTGCCTGAGAAAAGCGTCATGAATAGTCCTCCTCTCGTTCACCCGTGGATTACCGCGTCGCCTGGATGGCGGCTTCGAGCGTCGAACAAGCCTTTGATGCCCTCAGACGGACACGGAGGAAAGGGCCACCAGAGCCGCCGTTAATCGGCGAGCCCGCGAATTCTTGGCTTCTACAGATCTGGCCATGACATATTTCCTTCTAGTAAGTCGAAGTTGCCGATCGCGGCATCTCGGGCAAAGCACACAGTGTGCCAGATGATAGATGGTTGATTTTACGTGATGTTTTCCGGACAGTGGGCGAACAGGAGTGGATATCAACCACTCAGAAAGGGCTAATCCACCAGTCGTTTGGCCTCGGCTTTCATGAAATCGACAACGACCCGCGTCCCGGGGTCGCGTGCGTGGACGGTCACAACCGCTCCGAGCTTCACCGCCATGGCCTCGATGATGAGCTGCCCAAGCCCCGTCGAGCCTTCTGCGGGCGGCAATCGGCTCCCCAGTCCATCATCCTCCACGCACAGGCAAACGCTATTTCCTGCCGGCGCATGTAGCGCAACACGAACGGGCCCCTCCCCGCGGGGGTATGCGTGTTTCATCGCATTGATGATCAATTCGGTGACAATAACGCCGACTGCCACGGCACGGTCTGGGTCTATCGCGACCGGATCGGCCGCGAGAGAGAGCCACCCGTTCGCGCCGGCCGCGGAGGCGCCAATGTCTACGACGAGCGCATGGAGATAGTTGTCGAGCGCGACTGTGCGCACATCGTCTGACGTATAGAGGCGCTTGTGCACCTGGGCGATGGCAAGCACACGGCCATAGGCAGAGGCGAGCGCCGCCTTTACATGGGGCTCATCGCTCATGTCGCTTTGCATCAGGAGGAAGGTAGAGACGAGCTGCAGGCTGTTACCGACCCGGTGGTTCACTTCGCGAAGCAGCACGGCTCTTTCAGCCGCGAGCGCCTCGAACCGGTCACGCGCGGCTCGCACTTCGGCTTCCGCCTCCTCCTTTTCGCGCCGCAGGTCCGCCTGAGCAAGGGCGCCTTCAATCGCCACCCGCAACAGCGCGAGAAACTCGCCACCAACATCCTTGAGGACATAGTCTGTCGCGCCTGCCTTCAGTGCTGCGATCGCAACCCGACCCTCCTCCGAGCCGGTCACATAGACCACCGGCGGCGGATCAGGATCGGCGCGGATGGAAGCGAGTGTCTGGAGCCCATCCTGGCGGGGCATGTAGTGGTCGAGTGCCACAACATCGATGCCGCCCGCGCGCAAGTGGCGAAGCCCCTCGTCGCCTGTGGCAGCAAGCTGGACAATGTAGCCGTGCCGCTCGAACTCCTTACCGACCAGACGCCGAAGGGCTGGATCGTCGTCAATGTAGAGCACCCTGCCCAACGCCATTAAGAATTCTCCGCCACTTGTATGACCGAGAAAAAGAGCCCCAACTGCCGGATGGAATGAGCGAAGCTTTCATATTCGACCGGCTTGGTGATGTAGACGTTGCAGCCAAGATCATAGCAGCGCTTGATCTCGTCCTGATCGTCCGTCGTTGTCAAAACCACGACGGGCGAGCGCTTCAGATGTTCGTCCGCCTTGATGCGTTTCAAAATGTCGATTCCCGTCATGTCCGGCAGGTTGAGGTCGAGCAATATGAGCAACGCCCGGCCGGCATGCGAACCGCCCGCTCCAGGCTCGCCGAACAGGTAAGCAATCGCGCTCGTTCCGTCGCGGAAAGCGACAATGTCGTTACGTACGCCGGCACGCCTGATGTTCTTTTCGATAAGGCGCGCGTGACCCTTATCGTCCTCGATCATGACGATCGTGACGTGCCTAGTCATGGGTTTTCTCCTGTAAGGCGCTCGCCGTGCGACGCGGCAGTGTCACGGTGAAGGTGCTGCCGCCGCCGGGACCGGAGCGGACTGTAATGGCGCCGCCGAGGCGGCGGACAAGAGTTCGTACATAAGTGAGGCCAATGCCTTCCCCCGGGCGGTCCTGAGGGCCTGAACGGCGGAATATCTCGAAAATGCGTTCGCGATCCATAGGATCGATGCCTCGTCCGTTGTCATTCACCTCATATACGACCTCGGAAGCCGTCGTGCGACCAGTCACCTGAATCTGGCCGGGAATGCCGTCGCGCAGGTACTTTAGAGCGTTCTCAAGCAGATTGGCGAAGATCTGCTCGAGAGCAAGGCGGTCGCCGACGCAGGACGGCAGGGAATCGATGATGATCAGAGCCCCGGCCTCGTGGGACTGGTAGCTGAATCCGTCCGCCGCCGTTTGGGCCAGCTCGGTCATATTGATCAGTTCCAGGCGGAGCTCGCGGCGGCCTTCGCGGGTGAGTTTGAGAATGGCTTTGATCAGCCGATCCATGCGCGTGATCGAGTTCTTGATAAAGTTAAGCGCTTCATCAAATTCCTCCGCAAGCCGCTCGTCCGGCTCAGGGTCAACCTCATGCCGCGCTCTGAGCAAGGAGATGCGTCCGAAGAGCTCCTTTCGCAGCACCTCCAGTTCACCGGTAAAGCCCATGATGTTGACGAGCGGCGAGCGCAGATCGTGGCTGACGATATGGGCGAAGTGCTGGATCTCCTCGTTGGCTTCCCTCAGTTCGGCAGTGCGTTTCGCGACCGTTGCCTCCAAGGACTCGTTTGCCTCTTCAAGCGCTCTCTGGGCGATCTTCAGCCGGCTGGTCGAGTGACGCACCAAGGCAACCGACGTGGTCGCCAGAGCGATTATCAGTGATGCCCCGAAAAGGCTGGCGATCAGGAGCAAGTGCGCGGTGCTTTGCGAAGCGCCGATTGCTTCTGACAGCAACTGTTGCTCGTGCCTGACAAGTTGCGCGATATTTATCCTAATGTCCTCGGCACGTGACTGCACCAACGCATCATTTCCAAGGGCGGGGGAACGGTCGAGCTCGCCGTTTTGCCCTTTGGCAGCGGTGTCTTCGAGAAGAGCGAGTTCTGCCGTTACGGCCGCCTCAAGCCTGGCGACAAGCGGCTGGCGGCTTTCCTTCCCGACATCACTGGACAAGGCCGCCTTGGCTTCAGCCAGTGCATTTTTGACAGCCTCTATGTCGGCAAGAAATGCGTCCCGGTAGCGTCCTGCTCCGGTAAGTAGCAACCCGCGCTGATCGCTCTCGGCCCGCCAGACCTGACCCTGTAAATCAAGGAGTTTTTCCTTGGCGGTGAGCGTCCACATCACCTGCTTCGAGTCACCGCGCGTCTGGGCGACCAGCCACACGGATGTTCCGCTGATCATTGCCAGAATCGCAAAGCCGAGCGCGAGAAGAGCGGGCTGACTGGCGGCGAGGGAAGAAGAAAATCTCGATATCATGTTGGCATTCGCCCTTCAAATCCGCGCGACAGCAAGCTGTCGCGGCTCACTGCTGATCCAGATCGGGCATTAAGCACAGCAAACATGTTGCGCAACGGTTTCCATGATCACGGCGATACAACAGGCTCTCTTTCCATCCAGCCGCTCTCCCCGCTCCTATTATCATCCTGCGCTCTCCCGAATTCGACTCCTTTCGCCTCCACACCGAAGCCGGCCAGTAGCGCGACAGCGACAGCGACGACGCCGACGACTACGGCAAGGGCGAAAGCATAGTCGCCGGTGTAGTGCTCGGCGAGCCCGGCCTCAGGGTTCCATTGGCGGAGGCGAGAAGGTTTCCGAGTTGATAGGTGAAGCCCGGAAACGTGCCGCGGATTCCGTCGGGCGACAGTTCATTAAGGTGCGCGGGGATGACGCCCCATGCGCCCTGGACAGCGAACTGCATGAGGAAGGCGCCGAGCGCCAGCAGCAGCGGACCGGAAGAGTACACCCAAAGCGGAATAACCGGAATGGCAAGCAGCGATGCCAACACGATAGCGCGCCGGCGGCCGATCCGTTCCGATAAGAGCCCGAAGGTGATGCCGCCGAGGATCGCGCCGACATTGTGAACAACCGCGATCGTTCCAACGGTCGTCGTTGAGAACTTTCGCTGCACCTCGAGGAAGGTTGGGTAGAGATCCTGCGTGCCGTGGCTGAAGAAGTTGAAGGCCGTCATCAGCAGCACAGTATAGACCACAAGTCCAACATGCCGCCGCAGTGTGCGCCACAATGCGCTCCGATCAGGCTTTTGGCGGTGCGCCAGGGAGACAGGCGATTCCTCGATATGTGAGCGGATATAGAACACGACGAGCGCAGGCAGCGCGCCGATCATGAACATACCGCGCCAGCCCACCAGTGGAAAAAGCAGGAAGAAGGCGAGAGAGGCGAGGAGATAGCCCGCCGGATACCCGGCCTGTAGGAGCCCCGAGACGAGGCCACGCGTCTTCGGCGGGATCGTCTCCATCGTCAGCGACGCCCCGACGCCCCATTCGCCGCCCACGGCGATGCCATACAGCGCTCGCAGAATGATCAGCACCGTCAAGGTCGGCGCGAAGCCGGACGCGAATTCGAGTGCCGAATAGAGGAGGATGTTGACCATCAGTGTCGGCCGCCGGCCAAACCGGTCGGCGGCGTAGCCGAAGATGAGCGCCCCCAAGGCCGCGTGGCCAGCGTCAGCGTGAGAGCGATGGTTACCCGCGCAATATCGGCCCCGAATTCCTCAGCCACATATTTCATGACAAAGACAAGGATAAAGAAATCGAACGCGTCGAGCGTCCAACCAAGAAAACTCGCGACGACCGCGTTGCGCTGCGGCGACGTCAGTGAGCGCAGATTTGATAGCACGGATATGGGCATGGTTTCCTCCTAGCCTCTGGCGGTCCGCTGTCACTGACTTGGTGCGCATTCGCTCACGATCGTGCGGCGTAGACCCGGCGCCGCCGGTTCCACCAGGACGGGCAGCACTTTTGCCTATCGGCCTTCCGCCCTGGACCTTGATCACCAATCAAGGAACGGGCCAACAGCGACGGTCGAGAGTTCACGAGGCAGCTTTCCTAGGGAAACAGGCGTCTGCAGCCATTCCAGTTCAAGTGGATCGGTCGGCGTGGATGGCTTCGTTGGCTTCGTTCCGGGCCACTTCAGCCAGTTTGGTGGTTTTCAACCACCTCACTAAGGGATAAGCGTAAAGTAACCACAGGCAGGATCGCGCAGGCGCCGAAAGTCGAGGTACGCCAAAAGTCGAGGTACGATGAGTGACGAGCTTCTGATCATCGAGGACGACGCCATGCTCGGCATCGATCTCAAGCGGCATTTCGAACGCGTAGGCTGGAGGACGCGCCTCGTCCGCAGCCTCGGGGAGGCTGGCTCTTTCGTGTTCGGGCCTGGCTACGAAGGGCTCGTCGTGCTGTCGGATCTGCATTTGCCCGACGGCAATTCACTCGACCTCCTCGAACGCGCCCGTGGCGAGGGCGACAGCCGCGAATGGATCTTTCTCACCGGATTCGGGGAGGCACCGGATGCGGAGCGAGCCAAGCGTCTTGGTGCCTTCGATTTTTTGACCAAGCCGATGGACCGCGAGCGCCTCGAGCGCATCGTTACCGCGGCGCGACGCGGCGCGCGCGCCCAGAGGCGGATCGCCGACGAAGCCTCGCAGCAACGCAACCGCTACAGCCCGGCCGCCTTTGTCGGCCGTAGCAAGGATGCCGAACGCGTACGCGATACGCTTGAAAGGCTGTGCCAAATCCCGCTCAGCAGTGTCATCATCTCGGGAGAGACTGGCAGCGGCAAAGGCCTTGCCGCGCGCATTCTGCACCACAGCGGCACGCGCGCCAACGGCCCCCTGATCGAGGTAAACTGCGCAGCCTTGCCGCGCGACTTGGTAGAGTCCGAGCTTTTCGGCCACGAGGCCGGTGCCTTTACCGGAGCAAAGAGCAACCATCGCGGCTTCATGGAACAGGCGACCGAGGGCACGCTCTTTCTTGACGAAATCGGCGAACTCGATCTCGATCTTCAGGCAAAGCTCCTCAAGGTGCTCGAGGACAAGGCGATCCGCCGGGTCGGCGGCGAGCGGATGGTACCGGTCGACGTGCATGTGGTGGTAGCGAGCAATCGAAACTTACGGGAACTCGTCGCCGAGAAGGCGTTTCGGGCAGATCTCTATCATCGCCTCAGCGTTTTCCAACTCGATCTCCCGCCGTTACGGGCCCGCAAGGCGGATATCGACGAGATCGTCGCCGGTCTCATCCCGGAGTTCAACGCTATCGCCGGCAAGCGGGTTAAACGCGTTCCCCAAGCCGTGCGGGCGCTCCTTGCCGCCTACGACTGGCCGGGAAATGTGCGCGAACTTCGCAACGTCGTCGAGCGGTCGGTGCTTCTCTCCACCGGTGAAGAGCTGCCGGCCGAATGGCTGCAAATCGCGCCCGACGGTGCGCCGGCGACGATGACCGCTGCAGGCGACCTCATCTTCCTTCCCTTGGACGGTTCGATGAACTTCGACACGATGGAGAAGCTGATCGTCGAGGCGGCCCTGCAGCGTGACGGCTACAATGTCATGGCAGCGGCGCGAAGGCTTGGTCTCACGCGCGAAACCCTGCGCTACCGCATGGCCCGCCACGACCTGCAGGGGCAGAACGCGCCGCAACGGTGAGAGCGAACGCAAGCCACCGATGAGTGGTGGATATCCACCTTCTACTCTCCAGTCTCTCCCAATAACTTAGTCCCAACAACAGGTTACCCTCTGGTGCGGCGCTTGCTTCTCATAGCTGTGGCGCGTCGCTCCCGTTGTCCGGTCGCGGTCGCCACCTTGGATGGAGGCAATTGGGTGCCGACCATTCCGACAGAGCACTCGGACGTACACTGGTGGAGGCTTCGATGCACTTGAGCCAACTTCACTACCTTCCTCTTCCGGCGCCATTCTTTTCCATCCTGGGGCTGTCGTTCCTCGTTCTGGCGCTGATCCAGGCGGGAATGTTGCAATATGCGTATGTACGCCTCGGCATCAGCGCTCGCACTGCGCTGCTCCTTCTCCTAGGATCACTGCTCGGCAGTTATCTCAATCTGCCTCTGGTGGAATTGCCTGGGCAGGAAATCCTATCCGACCGTGTGGTCGATTACGTCGGCATGCGTTACCTCGTGCCAGTCGTCGTCGATTGGCCGGGCACGATCATCGCGGTGAATGTCGGCGGGGCACTGATCCCGACATTGATTTCGGTCTATCTGCTTTCGAAAAATAGGCTGTGGGGCCGCGGCTTGCTGGCAACCGCCGTTGTCGCCGCCGTGTGCCACTGGCTCGCTCGACCGGTGCCGGGCCTCGGCATTGCATTGCCGGTGTTCGTTCCCGCGGTCAGCACCGGCCTCGTGGCTCTGCTGCTTTCCCGGCAATATGCCGCGCCGCTAGCTTACGTCGGCGGCAGCCTTGGCACGCTCGCCGGCGCGGACCTGCTCAATCTCGGGAACTTGCAAGGACTGGGCGCGCCGGTGGCCTCGATCGGTGGGGCCGGAACATTCGACGGGATCTTCGTTACTGCAGTCCTTGCCGTGCTCATCGCCAGCATTCCCCGGGGTCTGCGCGGCTCGCAGACGAACCAGCTGCCCGCATCGGCCGGTATTCCGGAAGCCGTGCACACAGTGCCCGTGAGGCTGGTCGAAATCAGCCATGACATGGGCGCAATCCCCCAATCCGGATCGGCCCGGAGACGAGGATGAGGGAAAAGGCAAAACGAACAAGGTGTTGCTGTACCGGCACGTGGCTTGCTTGATCATGATAAGGTCCAACCCTTACCGACAGGAGCTATCATGCGAGCTTCAGATCTTCCGCTGAAAAACGAGAGCATTGCCGAGCTGGCCGACCGCTGGTTGGACGAGGAGCCCGGGGACCTTACCGAACTCGAGCAAAGGGTGTTGCGAAGCGCCATCGCGAAACGCGCAGTTTCGACAGACCGCAACGAGGCTTACAACAAGGAGCTGACAGTTGGCGAGCGTGTTGCGGATGGGATTGCCCGCATAGGCGGCTCTTGGATGTTCATCTTCGCTGCCTTAGGATTTCTGTTGCTATGGACCGTCGCCAACAGTCTGCTGCTCGGCCGCGACCAGTTCGATCCCTACCCTTACATTCTGCTCAATCTCTTGCTGTCAATGCTTGCTGCCCTCCAGGCGCCGGTGATTATGATGTCGCAAAATCGTCAGGCGGCACGAGACCGTATGGATGCCGCGCACGATTATCAGGTCAATCTCAAGGCCGAGATAGAGATTTTGGCGCTGCACGACAAGCTCGATGAAATGCGCCTCAAAGAGATCTTGCAGATACGGGACCAATTAACTGGCCTCACAAACCAATTGCAGCGCATTGAAAAAAGCAGGCACTTCCGGGAGTCCTCCAAATCCAAATCCATAATATTTTTTTAAATATCTAAAGTTTAACATCGCTTCCCCACTCAGAGATAAATGTAACTGGAAAGATTTACTTCTTGAAGTTATTTCCGAGAAAGGCTTTCTCTTCCGAAGCACAGCAACTGGAAAATATTTGTCACATTCGTGAAGAATAGAATCAAATTATTATTGATGTGACATCCAGATAAGCATCGCTCATTATTGTTCTTGAGGCTGAATACTGCCTGCGACCGAAGGCCGCGACACGACAGTGTGAGACAGCCCCCACAGGAAGCTCACCGCTTCCAAATTCAGGAGTTACAAGAATGCTCTCGTTCATCAAGACATCGGCGATCGCAGCCCTCACCCTGTCCTTGGCTGCAGGGGGCGCCTTCGCAGCCAACCACCACGGGCACGAGGATCGCGGCTTTTCCGCGCGGGGCCCCGAGAACGGCAGTTACTACCAGGGGATCTACGGTGACGACGGTGTTACGATCACGGCAGCACCGGTATATCAGACCACAACTGCCACAGCCGTGAGTGCACCACGGCTCAGCAAGATTCTCAGCGAGCTTCGCGCTGCCAATCAACGCATGAAAAGCAAGCGCTCGGTTGGCGAACTCACTACAGTGGCCCTCAACAAGCTGCGGCACGAGGCGGCGATACACACCTGCTTTGGCTGGCCATTACTGCCATTCGGGGGTTAAATGACGACCGACACTGAGGTTGCCCCTATCAGCGAGCCAAGAATGAGCAAGCGCGGCCAGCTTTCTAGACGCGCCATCCTGGCAGCGGCGATCGGCGCCAGTGCATCGCGTTTTGTGCCTTCCCGTAGCTTCGCGCAGGAAGCTCGGCCACTCCCACCGGTGGATGTCACCTTCCTCTTTGCTGCCGATATCCATGCCTGTCGCATGGCAAGCGGCCTCAGTCCCAAGTGCCAGGACGAAGGAAAGACGGACGAAAACCTGCTTCGCCACATTGCCGCGTTGAATGGGATAACGAGGTATCAGTGCCAACAAAAATTGCCGGAAGGTTGATGCTACTCTGAGACGGAATCGAAATGGAGGCCTGTCCCGAGCGATGTCGGGCCGCGCCCCAACCCTTGATTTCGCTTCAATGATAATCAATAATAATCATTGTGATTGAAAATGAATCGGCAGGAGCCAAACATGGAAACGAAGGTGCTGACGGCGCACGTACCTCTGCCGCTCGCCGAGAAAGTCGATCAGATCGCGGCCCGGCTTGAGCGCTCGCGCGGGTGGATCGTCAAGCAGGCGCTGACCGCTTGGGTCGATCAGGAAGAGGAGCGCCGACGCTTGACGCTGGAAGCGCTTGCCGACGTCGACGCTGACCGCGTTATCGATCACCAGGCCGTCCAGGCCTGGGCCGACAGTCTTGATAGTGACAAGCCGCTATCTTTGCCGCTGTGATGAAGCTTGAGTGGACGAGTAAGGCAGTCGCCGATCTTGGGCGCCTCTATGATTTCCTGGCACCGGTAAATCGGCAAGCTGCGGCTCGTACTGTGCAATCGTTGACGAGCGCTCCAGCACGCCTGCTCGAACAACCGCGTATCGGCGAACGGCTGGAGGAATTCGACCCTCGAGAGGTTCGGCGAATTCTCGTTGGCCATTACGAAATACGGTATGAGATCCGGCAGTCGACGATCTACGTGCTGCGGCTTTGGCATACGCGTGAAGACCGTTAGGAAGGTGCCAAACGGAAAGGCGTTCTTGTGGCAAAGGGAAACTGTCCTGTGACAATCGGCGAGGATGCGATCCTGCGCCGCGCCGAGGAACTCGACGCGCTCGGCGCCATCCTGCCCTTCGACTGGCGCGACCAGCTCGTCGCGCTGCTGACCGACGACGACGTCGCCACACTCAAGCATCTGGCGCAGGAGGGCATGGGCGAGAATACGCTCCGCGCGCTGGCCTCCGACCTCGGTTACCTCGAGGCCTGGTGCCGCCTCGCCACCGGTGACCCCCTCCCCTGGCCGGCGCCGGAAGCACTGCTCCTGAAGTTCGTCGCCCATCACCTCTGGGATCCGGTCAAGCGCGCCGAGGACGCGGCGCACGGCATGCCGGCGGCGGTCGAGGCCGGGTTGCGCGCCGAGCGCCTGCTCAGGGCCCTCGGCCCACATGCGCCCGGCACGGTGCGGCGACGGCTGACCTCCTGGTCGATCCTCACCCGACTGGCGGGGCCTGACCAGCGCCTTCGGCGCACCGTCGCTGAAATCCGCCCTACGGCTTGCCGTTCGCGCCAGCGCCCGGCCGCGCCAACGCAAGAGCAGGAAGGCAGTTACTGGCGACGTGCTCGCAAAGCTCCTCGAAACATGCGCCTCCGATCGACTGGTTGACGTGCGCGATCGGGCCCTGCTCCTGACCGCCTCCGGCGGCCGTCGCCGTTCCGAAGTGGCGGGATTGCACGTCGGGGATCTCGTTGACGAGGAACCGGTGCGCGCCGATCCAGCCGACAAGAATTCCCCTTCCCTCCCCTGTCTCAGTCTTCATCTCGGTCGCACCAAGACGACCACAAGCGATGATAGCGAGCATGTGTTGCTGATCGGCCGGCCAGTGAGCGCCCTGAAACATTGGCTGGCAGAAGCTGCGATCAAGGAAGGACCGATATTTCAGCGCATCGATCAGTGGGGCAACATCGACCGTCGGGCGCTCACGCCGCAATCCGTCAAGCTGATCCTGAAGCGCCGTTGCAAGCAGGCCGGTCTCGATGCGGCGCTGTTTTCGGCGCACGGCTTAAGGTCCGGCTATCTGACCGAGGCTGCAAACCGAGGCGTCTCACTGCCAGAGGCGATGCAGCAGTCGCTGCACAAATCGGTGACCCAGGCGGCCAGCTATTACAACAATGCGGAACAAAAGAATGGACGAGCGGCCCGGCTGATCGTCTAAGCGTAACTATGCCCGAAGAGAGCATCGGCTCGGTTCTCAAACGACCCCTATTCTTCCGGCTCCGCTTCCGCCGCCGATCTATCGTGCTCGTCAGCACCCGATGCTGCCCTGCCCCAGGCCTCAGCACGCTGCATCAGCGACGCCATCTCTGCCTTCAAGCGATGCGAGCGTTGCAGGTCGGCGGCGTGCGGCGTTCTGGCGGGGATCGTAGAAAACGCCGAACGCCTCGCCAGCTGCCTGTCGTGCAGTCTCCAATTGTTCTTTCAAGCTCTCCAGCTCGGCTTTCGCCGCAAAATACTGTCTCATCACCGCGATGAGCTCGCGCTTACTGGCGCTGATTTCCACGATCCCTCCTCCTTGGAATTCCTCATTGAGGAATTGACCGATGAGGATGGCAAAATCGCGATAGAGCTCCTGCTAAAAAGACAAAAGCCTGGTGCGGGAAGAGATGCACCGGGCTGCATAGTGACTGACAGCCTGCGAGGAGGAGAGCTGTCGGCCGAACCGAGCGGGTCGGAGCGGGCGCACCGCTTTACCAGTGGGATGCTGCGTGGCGCAGGCATCCGAGCCACGTCAGCTTGCTTCGAAGCCGTCGGCAGCGAAAATTTGCACGCCACCCTGCATTTGCTGACGACGCGACATGTCGATAAATTGCGATTCCATCGACACGTTCTCATGACATGTCGTCGCCATCGACATTTCCGGCTATCTTTTTCGGTCGGAAAGGAAGCTTCAGAGCCGTTCCGGCCGGACCGACCTAAACGATCCGCCAGCCTTCCTTCTAAACAGAACGCCGAAACAAAAATCATCCGGAAAGCCTGCGGCCGTCGCGTGCGGCCCCGGCAGAACTCAAGTTCGCCGGAGTTGACCTCCTCACCTGCGATCCTTCATTTCGCAAACATCGTCGCGGTATGTACAATTCGGGTGTTCTATGGTTCAGGAAGATGTCGGTCGTTGCAGGAAAGGTTCTGTCCACTGTCAACGCCCCTTATGGGACGACCCTTTCGGCTGAGCAGCTGGCGTCGAAGATTTCCGATCCTGCCAGCGCAGTCTCTTTCGATCCTTCAGCATTTTCCTTCTTTTCCGAGGTCGACGAGAGTATTCAGATCTCGTTCCTGGACGAAATGCACGTTGATCCGACGGCCGCCTCCGATCTGGCACGGAAGTTCTCCTTACTTGCTGGATACCCCCTCCCTTTGGCGCGGACCGGTCAGCAGATGTTGCTACCTGTTTGAACAGGCTTGCCGCATCATCGAACAAGCAAACTCCGAACCCACTATGATCGACAGTTGGACTTTTGTCGGACGAAATGAAAAACTGCCCCCCCCCCTAATGCCTCACCGAAGAATGTTACCGAACGATTTGGCGGGTGGAAGAACTGGCGTCATCCAATCGCCATTGAGGTTCTCAAGGGCCGACTCCTGACGCCAGGCTTTCACTGCCATCTGCACGTCCGCAGGCTTTTGTTCGTGAAGCGTGTCTGATCGACGTTCATCAGCCGCTGCAGCACGACGGCTGCCGAGAGTGTCGGCTCAGCTTCCAGCCATGACCGAATCTGAGCTTCATACGGCCCAAGCATGGTCGGCCTCTTCGGATAGGGTTTGGTCCGCCGATAGGACCTTTTATGCGTAGGTCGCACCTCCCCAGCTTTCCAAGCCGTCTTCAGATTAGCGGTGAAGCGCGGCAGGTCGATGACGACAGGTTCCTCAGGCGTTACTTGCGCTCCGCGCCGATCGACACGTCTGCCCAAATCCTCCTGCGCCGCACGGATGGCAGTGAAGAGCATTACCGGGTCCGCCGTTGCTAACATCGCGTTCAGGCCTCCGCCTGCTTCGCTCCGCCCCTTTCGGCGGAGTGGAAAACGGGAGTGAGCCGGAAGTTGGTCTTTGCGGGCCTTAATGAAGTCGCCCTATGCGACGAAGCGGCAACACGCACGCCAAAAAGCACTGAGCGAGAAGGGATTCGTACAGCGAGTGGCGCCGAACTCCGAGCGTCGCATCAAATTCATGCATCGTTTGGCCATCATAGATTCATAAATGTTGTTGGACAGCTGAACCTTGAGCGACGAATCTTGAGGGCATGACCCAGCACTGGTTCCGCTTATATGCTCAACGAAGCGACACCACTAAAAACATGGCACGCTTTTACGCCATGTCGATCGAACCGGATCTCTTCGGCGGCTCCGCGCTCGTCCGTCGCTGGGGTCGCATCGGCACTCGCGGTCAGGAGCGCATTGATTTGTTTACGGATGACCTCCAAGCGATCAGCCCCTTCCTTTTCT
The DNA here is from genome assembly GCF_007827695.1 of Sinorhizobium medicae. Taxonomy (GTDB): domain Bacteria; phylum Pseudomonadota; class Alphaproteobacteria; order Rhizobiales; family Rhizobiaceae; genus Sinorhizobium; species Sinorhizobium medicae. Next base: position 24,026 of record NZ_VITA01000033.1, read on the forward strand.
TGGCCCGCCAGAAGCGAGCCCGCGGCCACATGCCCAAACCGCTCTCTTGACCTCTGAAGGGTGTCTGCCTCTGATATTGAGTTCGTTCGGACCCGGCGGCGGGTCGCCATATTCGGCAGAGCGGTGGGATGACGCCAGACGCATCCGATTGGCTCAAAGTAGCCGCACCCCTTCAGCAGTGTAACGCCACGACGACACGGCAGGTGACGTCAGCTGGTTTCTTTTCCCCGACGCCAGTGTTGCGACCTCGCTATTCGGCGTCAGATCGTTCCAGCATCTTCTTCAGCCGAAGGTTCTGTGCACGAAGCCGTTCAGCCAGTAACCGCTTGAGGCGCTGTCGTCTGCGTCCAGCGTGGCACGCGCGTCGACGGAGATCGAATTGTCGACAGTCCCGGTCTGCGGCTTTCGATCCTCGACCCCAACCTACGCATTGTGCGCAATCGTCTGGGCGAGGGCGCGCTTTCGAGAAGTGCCGGTTGATGTCGTTCGACGCTGGTGTCGCTTGGCATTTAACTAGAGATTGCTGTACAAGTGATTTCAGTCAGTTGGCGTGTCAACCTCTTCTACCGCAACATGCCGCGGCACTCGGTCGACATCGACCTGGCCTATCTGCCGATCCAGGACCGCGAAACAACGCTAAAAACACCGACACAATTCTTGAGCACATCCGCGAGGACCTGCCGCGCGATTTTTGCGTGGTGTGAGCGTCCAGAGGATCGCCGGCGCTGGCAACAACGACCCTCGCGTTCTCGTCCGGCAAGGCCCCCTGATAGCTCTGAAAACCGGAAACATTCAACATTAAGCCATCTCCTCTGGGGTCAGCCTTCGACGCCCAAACGGATTTAACTTTCCGGCCTAATCAACCCAAAATCGGTCGTGACACAAGTCTGCCGCGCCGCACTGTGGCGCTAGGCGCGAGCGACAACACCCATGCCGTCGATACCTAACCTTTGTTCCATTTTTTCGTGATGCCACCAGTCCGCGTAGATCCGCTTTCGCGAGCGAGGGATCTTCGCAGGAAGCATATTGACTTCTACCATCCTATCGGTCCGGAAATAACGATACGCCTCCCGAAGCTCGCACCACGCGGCGAGCACCCGGACGCGATCGAAGAATGCGATAACGATTGGCCAGATAACGCGCCACCCAGGCTCACGGTCCGCGGCGTGGTACAGTATTTCTACCTTGCGATTAGCCTTCATCGCACCTCGCAATTGGAGCAGCACGGGGCCGTCCTCCGGTAAGACCTCCGGCCCAGGCGCAAGTAAGGGGGCGGTCAAGAATTCAGAACGCTTTGCATCCGGCAAAATGGCAGCGATCTTGGCGACAACGTCGCGCGCTGTGGTATTGATTTCTATGTCTCCCCGCGCTCCGATCATGCGCAATCCCAGCATGACGATCTCCAACTCGTCCGTCGAAAACATCAGTGGTGGCAGATCGTAGCCATCCTGCAGCACGTACCCGACGCTCGGCTCGCCCAAAACCGGCACGCCGGATGCTTCCAACGCTGCGACATCGCGGTAAATCGTTCGCAAGGACACCTCCAGTTCCGACGCGATGGTGCGGCCACTGATCGGTCTGCGTTCGCGGCGCAGGATCTGTATGATCTGAAGTAGTCTGTCTGCTCTACGCATAACGTCCCTTTTGCTTCCCAATGAGATGGGCCGACCTCACGTCGTGGCCGTGCAACTAATCGATCGCTTACGGCATGCCTTATGCTGACACCATGGTGGCAGCATGTCTGTTGTAAAGATGCAGAAAATCGAACAGTAGGGAGTATTTTAGATGGAAATCACTCGGAGGGATGCGTTCAAAATGGCTTCGTCTGCTGCAATTCTTGGAGCTAGCGCGGCGGCAGCACACGATGCTGCCGCCAAAGCCGTCCCGCAGGGTGTCGATCTGGAGTTCGACCTCGGAATTCCTACGCAAGATACGGTCGAGAAGCTTTACGACACGATGGATTTTCAACGCGCAGTGCAGGGCTATCTCTGGGCGGTTCCGATCGTCGGAATGGAAGGTGCGCGCCGGATGCTTGTCGACAACGCCGAAGCCAGGAGCGGCGATCTTGTGCTTGTTGCCGGGTATAGGGACGTCAGTGCCATGCTCGGGTCGAATGTGACGACGCCCTATGTGTTCGCGTGGTTTGATCTTACAGAAGGACCGATTGTCATCGAATATCCCGAAGGCGCCACGGCCGGCTCCCTGATCGACTGGTGGGATCGTCCGCTCATTGATGTCGGCGTTTCGGGCCCAGATGGCGGCAAGGGAGCGAAATTCGTAGTGGTTGGTCCGGCGCATGAAGCGCCGGAAAATTCCCCGGCTGGCGCAAAACTGCTGCGTTCCCGCACCAACAAAGTCCTGTTGTTCTGCCGGGGACTCGATGGTGACCTCAAGACGGTCGAGGCTGTTTTCTCTAACACTCAGGTCTATCCGCTTGGCGCTACAGGGAGTGGAGTGGCCGCGTTTCTTAGATTCAAGACGGAGGGCGAGTTGACCAGCATGGCTCATCCTAAGGGCCTCGCATACTGGCAGTCGTTGATTCAGGCGCTGGATGGTGAGCAGATCGAGGATCGAGACCGCTTCTTTGCCGCTATGTTGAAGCCGCTCGGCGTCACCTATGGCGGATCGTTCTCGCCAAACGACCGGCAGACGGGGTTACTTCACAACGCCGCAATCCTCGGCGAAGCGATGGCGAAGGCCAGTGCTTTCAGCAAGCGCATTCCAGGGATGCGCTATAGGGACGATACGCACTGGGAATATTTGATCCCTCAGGACTTTGTCAACGAACAGGACGGACCGGATGGTACTCTGCTCGATCAACGGACGGCCTTCTTCTACGAGGTCACAGGCACTTCCGCCGCCGTTCTCACCAAGACACCCGGAACTGGCTCGGCATACCTCACCGCCTACAGTGATCCTGACGGACACGCTTTCGACGGCGCAAAGTCTTACCGGTTGCGCGTTCCAGCCAATGTACCCGCCAAGACCTTTTGGTCGATCACGCTCTACGACACCGAGACGCGCGGTCTCATTCAGAACAAGCAACAGATCGTGGATCGGTCCTCACGGCAAAATCTCAAGGTCCAAAACGACGGCTCGATTGAGATCGTTATGGGACCGCAGACTCCGGATGGCCTGGAGCAGAACTGGATACCGACAACGCCAGGTAAGGCTTGGTTTGTGTATTTCCGCTTGTTCGGTCCGCTAGAGCCATATTTCGACAAGTCGTGGCGCTTGCCTGACATTGAGAAGGCCATATAACGGTATTTCCAGAAACGGCTGCACTTCTCCTTAAGAGGGGTCAGTTTTGGTAGAGGCCGGTGAGAAGGATAAGCTGTCGCAAGGATCCCTTTGCGACGGCGCAACAGGCGCGTGTGCCTTCGGCGGAGGCCGCCTTGTGAACCGTCTTCGCCGTCGTGATCTTGCGCTCTGACGAGTGGACTAAAGAGCGGATAGAGCATTCATGGTACAGGCAGTTTTGCTGGAGAGCCAGAAAGACGTCGGCGATAGTCGGCGGATGAGCGTGCAGAAATTCGGGCCGGCGAAAGCCGTTGACATTCCGACTAACGGCGCGGTCGAAGGTCCGGCCTTCACCCAGTAAAAGCTGGGACGGCAGGCGTCGTTTGCCAGCGAGAATCAACGGGGAGCAAATATAGGCCTCTGGTACATACGCAGGACACAAATGTGCCTCGCGCACACCCGTTTCTGCTTAGTCCAGACCGAGCCTTTTGCGAAGTTCGGCATTTTCCCCTCGCAGCTTCTCCGCCAGTCGCTTGCGGAGCTTCTGGTTTTCCGCTTCCAGCTCGACAAGATCTGCCAACTCGTCGCCGGCTGGTAGGAACTCGGTGGCCTTATCCTCTTTTTGCGCGGAAATCTTCGCAGCACCTTTCCAATGATAGTAGGTTTGCTCTGATATGCCGGCGCTCTGTATGGCGTTCTTGAGGGTGTTGCCGTTTGGCCTTTAGGATGGCCTCGTCGCCGTTGTGGTAAGCGAACGCGATCTCGATTGCGCCGTCGTCGAGCAATTCGGCATGTCCGTCACCGGAGACTTCGTCCATTTCGTCGCATCCTGCCCATGTAAATGAGACCATGGACGTGCTGTAGCCGAGATCGAGTCCCGCTTGCATCGCACCGAAGGCGATCTCGCCTGACCGTTAGCCCCGATGGTGATCTTGGCGGGCTCGACCAGGTCGAGATAATCCCGATCCCACAGATCGGCCTCGACGATCCGCCAGCTGTCAATCAGGCGGCAATTCGACGCCACGCTCATGACAGCACCGCTATCAGCTTCGGTAGCCGCACCAGATCGTAGGCGGCGGCCGCGAAGGTGAAGGCCCATCCGACGCGGTCGCGGCCACGGAACTTCGTTTTGTCCTGCCCCGCGACGGTCTTGATCCAGCCGAACGCCTCCTCGATGCGCTTGCGGATGCGCAGGCTGACCGCATAGCCGGGATGACGCGTCGTGCGCCCATCAATGGCCGAGCGGCGACCATTGATGTTCTGCGCCACATGGGGCGTCACCTTCATCGACCGCAAATCGTGGACGAAGTCCTTTGTGTCATAGGCCTTGTCGGCACCCAGCGTGATCGCTCGTGTCCGCTCAGTAAAGGGCCCGATCATATGCAACGCCGCTACCCGTTCAGCATATCCGCTGGCCTCTGTCAGATAGGCATCGACCAGCAGGCCATGGCGGTTTTCCATCAGCCCATGCCCCATGAAGCACAGCTTGGCTTCCTTGCATTTTCCCTTCCTATAAAGCTTCGCATCGGGATCGGTCGTTGAAGCATGCGTCTCGTTGGAACGCCTTTCGCCATGAAAGTCTGCTTCCACATTCCGACCGCCGCCTCCGCCGGTGGCCCGCCATGATCGCCCCTTGGGCCGTCCTTCGGCTTGAAGCTCTTGATCGACGCCCAGGTTCCATCAAAAGCCGCTCGGAGCGGATCGAATAGAAGGCTTGCAAGAGCATGGCGCGCAGAAGCTTCTCAGGCGCGATCGATGGCCGCCCAATTGGCGAATAAAGCGCAGCGAACTCCCTTTCCAGTGAAACGAGCGCATCGTTCACCATCTGCCGAATTGCCCGTAGCGGATGATCTTTACGAACGCGATCCTCCAGATCGACATAGCTGAAGAGTTCGCCCGTCCTCACATCGCCGCCGCGCATGCATCACTCCAAAAACCGATAAAGCGAGTGAATCACGGCGAAAGCCTCAAGGCCAGTTTCTTTTTCAACAGCCTGCTCGAGTCGGTCAGCCTTAAGCTGAATCGCCTGGGGATTCCCTTTTTGCTGCGATTGTGATTCAAGATCATTGCTGGTGAGGAGGCCAGCAATGATGGCGCGACCTCTTTCTCTGGATTTACGCCAGGGCGTCGCCGACGCATTGGCCGGAGGCATGACGGTGCGGGCGGCCTCGTTGCGCTTTGGAATATCCGCGGCGACGGCGGATCGGCCAGCGCGAGCGGTCCGGCCGCGGTTTGGCGCCGGCCAAGATGGGTGGCCATGTCAAACCCATGCTGCGGGGCGCGGCGGCCGATGAGGTTCACCGCCGGCTGGCGGCCAAGCCTGATTGGACGGTGCGGGCGCTTGCCGCCGATCTGAAGGCGGCCGGGATCGATGTCTCTCATGACACCGTTTGGCGTTTCCTGCGCCGCGAAGGCAAGACATTTAAAAAAAACGCTGATCGCCAGCGAGCAGGACAGGCCGAAGGTGGCGCGCTTCCGAAGCCGCTGGAAGACCCATCAACATCGACTTGATCCGCGCCGCCTGGTGTTCGTCGACGAAACCTGGGTCAAGACCAACATGACGCGCACCCGCGGCTGGTGTCAGCGCGGCCAGCCGCTTTTCGCCAGAATACCGCATGGCCATTGGAAGACGCTGACCTTCCTCGCCGGACTGCGCCACGACCGCATCGTCGCGCCCTTCGTGCTCGATGGCCCGATCAACGGCCTTGCCTTCACCGCCTGGGTCGAGCAATGCCTGGCACCAACCCTCAATCCCGGCGATATCGTCATCCTCGACAATCTTGGCAGCCACAAGGGCAAGCCGGCACGCAACGCCATCCGCGATGCCGGCGCCCATCTGTTCTTCCTGCCGCCTTACAGCCCCGATCTCAATCCGATCGAGATGATGTTCGCCAAACTCAAGACCCTGCTGCGCAAAGCCGACGAGCGCAGCGTCGACGCGACATGGAGGCGCGTCGGCGAAGTCCTCAAAGCCTTCAGCCCGCACGAATGCGCCGCCTATCTCAGGCATGCTGGATATGTTTCAACATAAACCTGACAGACTCTAATAGACCTGTCGCCGGTCCGCTTTTCCTCATAGATCGAGCAGAGAAAACCAATCGTGGACGCTCAGTCCCGATCGTTCGAGCTGGGACGCCAGTGTCTTTGCTGGGTCACCGCTCCCGGCGCTGTAACTCGGAAGAGCCAGATTTTGGTCGCCCAATGGGAAAAGCGCGGCGTGGCGCTCCAACACCGCGACGGCGCCGATCTCTCCGCCCGCTGCAGAGGAATTGGCTCCTGGAGTGAAGTAGCCGCCGCGAGCATAGCCCAGACCATTCAAGCCGCTGCTTTCGAAAATCATGACATGGTCGCCCGCCTCGATGACATTATGGATCGAACATTCAAACCACGCGGCCACCTGCGCGAATATCGGACAGCCGTTCGGGGCTCTCGCCCAGTCGACAGCAGCGAAGCGATCTTCGGCGGG
>NZ_VITA01000034.1 GCF_007827695.1 Sinorhizobium medicae
ATTGCTCGCCATCGCAAACGCCATCATCAGGGACAAAACAACCTTCCGACGAACCACCTGACAAACACAGTTGCCAGCCAGACCAAGTCATTGGGCTGAAAAGACCCTTCCCACTCGCAGACCCATCGCTGCCGACAATGTGCACAGAGATGAGCGAAGAGGAGAGACCTCGCCTGGCTAGTTTCTGCCATCGTTCGGCCTTGCCTTGTCCCCCTTCTTCTTTACCGTCGTCGCTGTTTTGGCATCCGGTTCCTGTCCGTAATAAGTGCCGCCCAGATGACCGCCGCCGCTCGTGTTCTCGGCCTGTTTTCGCGCGTCCTTCTGGGCCTGTTCGACATCGGTTTTGCTCATTTCGACAACCTCCTGTGATTTCGGCTGGCTGTGTAACCACAGGCGAGCGCATCTGTTCCGGCACCGCCGCCGCGCGGCTTGATCGCCGGTTCGGCAGCTCCTTAAGAAAGCCGGTATTGCTGGAAGACCTGCAGGAAGAGTTCGCGCTCGGTTGTGATGTCCAGCTTTTCATAGATGCGCGCCCGGTGGTTCTTGACCGTGCCCGGTGCGATCCCGAGCCTGGACGCGATCGTGGCGTTCGGATGCCCTTGCAGAATGAGATCGACGAGTTCCCGCTCCCGTGCCGTCAGGCCCGGCCACAGGATGAGGGAAGCCTGGACGGCGTTCACCGGCGCTTCTCCCATGGCTTCGGGCATGCTGGTCCGCCTGAGATTGGGGTCGCGCGTGCGGGTATCGGTTGCATGAAGTGCTTCGAAAACCGGAAAGCGGCCGGACAGCGCCGCGACCTCGCCATCGCTGAACATCGATGTGGAGCGGTCGAGAAATATGCCGAGGCACCAGTCGTCGCCGTCTTCCAGCAATATGCCGACCTCGTCGCAGATTTCGGATTGCGCCAGGAACTCCGCTATGTAGCGGCCGCGTTTGGGAGCGCCGTCCGCCAGGCTCTTGAGGGGCACGATCCCTGCGCGCCTGGTCAGGCGCCAATAGGCATAGAAGGGATCGAACACATAATAGGTATCGAGGTAACGCGCCACCATCTCGTCGGAGTAACCGCGGTGCTTAATGAATTCCGGCCTGCGGGTGGCGGAATAGCGCGTGACCGTGATGAGGTTCTGCGGCACCACAGCGCCGACCATGTCGATCAGCCGGTCGACATGCCTATCGGTGCCGGTGGCGCTGATCGCTTGCGCCAGGATATTCCAGAACACATCGCCGCTCATATGTTCGTCTACCACTGTTCCCCCTGCCGGTCATTGTGCCTTTTGGCACATTTCGCAGCTGTAAATTCGCATCTACGCTCCCCCCATCAGCAAAGCCATGGAGGGCAGGACCTTGGAAAACCCAATCGTGATCGGCATCGACGCGGGCGGTACGATGACCGACACCATCCTTGTCGATCAAAACGGGCACTTCAAGATCGGCAAGGCCGCCACCACACCGAAAAACGAGGCGGAGGGCTTCATTTCCTCCGCCGCCGATGCCGCGGACGCCTGGGGTATCTCCCTCGATAGTCTTTTCTCCGGACTCGACGTGGTGCTTTATTCCGGCACCGGCATGCTCAACACGCTGCTCTCGCGCACCGGCCGCAAGCTGGGGCTGATCACCACCAAGGGCTTGGAGGACATGGTGCTGATGGGCCGCGGACTGCAGGCCTGGGCCGACTATTCCTATGCCGACCGGCTCCACGCCGTCACTCACGCCCACCCCGATCCGCTGGTGCCGCGCCGCCGCACCCATGGCGTCACAGAGCGCGTCGATCATTTCGGAGATATCGTCCTGCCCCTCTACGAGCATGAGGTGACGGCCGCAGCCCGTGCTCTGATCCGCGACAAGGTCGATGCCATCTGCATCATGACGATCTTCAGCCACGTCAATCCCGTCCATGAGAAGCGCATCGCCGAGATATGCCGGGAGGAGGTTGCCGCCGCCGGTGCCGAGATCAACATCTATACCAGCCATGAGGTTCGCCCGGTCATCCGCGAACAATCGCGGCTGAACTCGGTGCTGATCGAAGCTTATGCGACATCGCGCGGGCGCAAGCAGCTCAGGGGTATTCAGGAGGCGTCGCAGAAATACGGATTCAAGTACGGCGTACAGACATTGCTCTCGTTCGGAGGCCTGACGTCGATCAACCATCCGCGTCTGCATGAGACGATGATCTCGGGCCCGATCGGCGGAATTCTCGGCGCGGCCTATATCGGCAAGCTGATCGGAAATGACTCGCTGATCTGTTCGGATATGGGCGGAACCTCCTTCGACATGGGCGTCATCTCGCGCGGTCAGACCCGCATTGAAAACGAACCGCTGATGGATCGCTTCAAGCTCAATGTGCCGACGCTTCATCTCGATACGATCGGTGCCGGCGCCGGCATGATTCTCAAGGTCGATCCCCTGACGAGGAAGGTCTCGCTCGGGCCGGAAAGCGCCGGCGCCGATCCGGGCCCGATCTGTTTTGCCAAAGGCGGCACCGACCCGACAATCGCCGACTGCGATGCGATCCTCGGCCGGTTGAACCCGCATTACTTTCTTGGGGGCAAGGTGGTGCTCGAGGTCGAAAAAGCCCGTGCGGCCTTCAAGGAAAAATGTGCGGATGTGCTCGGTGTCGGTTTGGAAGAAGCAGCGGAGGGCATGATCGAGATGCTCGAGCAGGATGCCAACAATGCGTTGCGGCGCGTCATTTCGGGTCAGGGCATTCACCCGTCCGAGTTCACGCTTCTCTCCTATGGCGGTTCGGGTCCGCTGCATCTTGCCGGCTGCTCGAGAGGCATCGGCTTCAAGGATATCATCACGTTTCAGTTCGCTGCCGCCTTCTCCGCCTTCGGCTGCACCACTGCCGACTATATGCGCCGGCATTCGGTCTCGACCCAGATCGATATCGGCGCCCATGCCTCCGACGACAGGCTTGCTGCAGCCGGCGCGCAGGTCACCCAGGTGTGGAAGGACCTCGAAAAAGCCGCTGTCGACGAGATGCTGATCGACGGCCATGCGCGGGAGAAGATCAAGGCCGTTCCCTTCTTCATGGCCCGTTACACCGGCCAGCTGGAGGACGTCGAGGTGCTGGCGCCGCTGCCTTCGATCGACACTGCGGGCGACATGCGCGCGGTCCTGGCGCAATTCGAAGACGTCTACGCCAAGGCCAATCACCGCGTCTCGAAATACGGCGAGGCGGGCTTCTCGCTGATGGAGCTCGGCGTGATCGCCACCGCCGAAAAGATCAAGCCGGTGCTCGTCAGGCGGCCTCTCGGGACCGCCGATCCGCGATCCGCCCACAAGGGCATGCGCGAAGCCTATATCGGTGGCCGCTGGCACAAGGCCGATCTTTACGAGATGGATCTGCTCGAGCCCGGACACGAAGTGATCGGTCCCGCGATCATCGAACATCCGGCGACGACGCTGGTGGTGCATCCGAACGACCGCGTCTTCATCGATGAATGGACGCTGCTTCACTACAACCACGCCTGAGCTGAAGGATGACAAACATGCTGGACAAAACGGCAAATCCCCTGCAGCGGCGGCTGCTCGAATCCGAACGCCTGATGGAGGAGACCGGCTGCTATGACGGCATCACCGAACTTCGCCTGCGCGGGCAGGACCCGCTGAAATTCGAGACGCTGCATACGAAACTGCGTGCCTATTGCGTCTCGGCGCGCGAAATGGCGCGCCGCATCTCTGCCTCCCCGGGCGTGCGGGAAGTCGGCGAAATGGTGGTGGCGATCTACACGCCGGAAGGCGATGCAATCGCACTTTCGAACGGCATCATGGTGCATGTGCACACGATGAGCCGGTTCATCAAATGGATGATCAGAAACGGATACGAGCAGAATCCTTGCATCCGCGACGGAGACATCTTCGCCAACAACGATGCCTTCATCGGTACGGTCCAGGTCCCCGACGTCATGGATGTGGTGCCGATATTTCACGAGGGCACGCTGGTCGGCTGGGCCGGTGCCGTCTGCCACGAACTCGAAGCGGGGGGCATCACGCCCGGCGGCGATGTCTGCCTTGCTCAGGAACGCTTCACCGAGGGCCTGTTCGTTTGTGCCGAGAAAATCGGCGAAAACGACGAGATTCGCCGCGACTACGTGATCCGCTGCGAGCGCAATCTGCGCATGCCGATTTACTGGGTGCTGGATGAGAAGGCCAAGGTCGCCGCCTGCATCGACATGCGCGAGAACGTCAAGCAGCTCATCGAAGAGATCGGCCTGGAATATTGGCAGCGGCTTTCCAAGGAATTCATCGAGGAAGGCAGGAGAGCGCAGCTTGCCCGGACGCGCCAGCTCACGGTGCCCGGAATTTATCGCGGCCACACCTTTTATGGTCATGTGACCGAGGGTAAGCCCGGCTTTCAGCCACTCGCCGATCCGAACTGGCTCTACAATATTCCGATCGAGATGGAGATCACCAGCGAAGGCAAGATCAGGCTCGACTTCGACGGCACGCAGCCCTGGGGCTATCATTCGATGAACTGCACCCCGGCCGGCATGGACGGCGGTATGTTCGTGACGCTGACCCAGCACATGAACTTCGAGGGGCTGGTCAATGACGGCGCCTGGTTGGCGACTGAGATCAACATTCCCCACGGCACCTGGACGAACCCCGACAACGAGATGGCGGCGACAGCAACCTCCTGGGCATTGCTGCTTCCTGCTTACGGAGTCTTCCAGCGGCTGCTCTCGCGCGGTTTCATCGCGCGGGGATTCGTCGAGGAAGCCTTTGTCGGTCAGGTGAATTCACCGATGATCGAGATGGGGGGCACCAGCCAGTACGGCACCGGTTTCGGCATGGCGCATTTCGAATGTGCTGCCGCCGGCTCCGGAGCGCTGGCGATCAAGGACGGACTCGATACTGCCTATGTCGGCTGGAATCCGGAATCGGACATGGGCAATATCGAGATCTGGGAACAGAACATGCCGATGGTCTATATCGGGCGCTCGATCGTGCCGAACTCCGGCGGCGCCGGGAAGTACCGGGGCGGCTGCGCCTTCATCTCGACCTGGCTCATCAACAAGACCGATCACCTTCGCCTCGTAACATCGGAGCATTCCTCGCGCGTGTTCGACAATGGCGGATTGTGCGGCGGCTATCCGGCGCCCACCTGCGAAAAACATCACGCGGTCAGGAATTCCGATATTCACGAACGCGCCGAACGCCGGGAGCCGCTGGCACATACGCCGGGCACCGATCCGCTGGTCTCGGATTTCGAGCGCATCTATAAGGGAGAACAGGTCTGGGAGGAGGGTCCCTATATCACCCGGCCGCACAAGGCAGGCGACATTTTCAGCCATGCCTATAATGGCGGCGGTGGCTTCGGCGACGTGCTGGAGCGCGACCCGATCAAGACGGCGTGGGACGTGGAAAACGGCTTCCTGACGCGCGAAGCCGCCGAGAAGGTGTTCGGCATCATCCTGAAGGAGGATGCCGAGGGTTATCCGCAGGCCGACATCGATGCCACCGTCGCCCGCCGTGCCGAAATCCGCAGGGAACGGATGAGGAAGGCCATTCCCGTGTCCGAGTGGATGGTCAGGGAGCAACTGCGCGTGAAGGCTTCGGATTTCGCTCCCGAGGTCGCCAAGATGTATCGTAGCGCGATGAAGCTCTCGCCGCGCTTCTCCAAGGACTTCAGGGAATTCTGGGGGCTTGCCTCCGATTTCACCATCGCTGGGGAGAATTGAGCCATGACCACATATTCGAAGGAAATCATCAACGACCTCGTCAACGGAACGCTCCCCTGGCCGCAGACGCGGCGGATCATGAGCGCCTACAAGGACGACGACCGATTCTTCAAGTATCTGGCAGTGCTGCAGGACCGCGTGGCCTGGGCCGAGGCCGTCCTGCTGCCGGTCGGCGATCGCCTCTTCATCTGCGACAGCGCCGAGGGTCGGATCACCCGCTGCGAGTGCGGCTATTCCTTCGGCGACTATCGCAAAAACTGGAAACTGAAAGCGGCGATCAACGTTCGCGACACCGAGGAGAGCTTGCGGGAAATCTACCCCAACAGCGATATCCCGGATTCTCAGTGGATGGAGATCCGAGAGTTCTTCTGCCCCGAATGCGCGCATCTGCACGAAGTCGAAGCGGCAGCCCCCGGCTACCCGATCGTCCATGATTTCGAGCCGGACCTCGAAGGGTTCTATCGCGACTGGCTCGGCAAGCCATTGAAGGATCAGTCATGACAGGCAGGCTCAAGGGCCGCAGCGCGGTCATCACAGGCGGCTTGACGGGGCAGGGGCTGGCGATCGCGGAGGCGTTTGCTGCCGACGGCGCCAATGTCGCCGTCGGCTCCTTCGTCCGCGAAGCGTCCGGCCGTCAGGGCGATGCCGCTGCCTATCCCGATCCGCGGGAGATCGCCGAGATCCGGGTGCGGCTCGCCGCTGCCGGCACGGCGGTTCACGCCGGCCACCTGGACGTTCGTGACAGCGAGGCGATCGAGCAATTCGTCGCGGCGGCGGAGGCCGCATGCGGCCCCACCGACATTCTCGTCAATGCCGCCGGTACGACTGCAGAGCAGCCGGTGTCGGGCCATTCCGACGAATTATGGCTGAAGATCATAGATACCAATCTGAACGGCGCATTCCGTATGACCCGGAGACTGCTGCCCGGAATGATCGGGCGCAAATGGGGTCGGATCATCAATATAGGCTCGACGGCTGCCACTGTCGGCTGGAAGGACAATCCGGCCTATTGCGCCTCGAAGTCGGGATTGCTCGGGCTCACCCGCTGCGTGGCGCTCGAAGGGGCGCCGCATGGTGTCACCTGCGTGATGATCAGCCCGACCTGGGTGGAAACGGAACTGATGCGCCGCAACGTCAGGCAGGTCGTCGAACGGGAGGGCAGCGGCCGGACTACGGAGGAGGCGATGGCCGATATCGCCGCCCAGAACCCGCAGAACCGGATCATCCAGCCCGACGAGATAGCAGCCCTTGCCGCCTTCCTCTGCGGCGAGGGGGCAAGGGGTATCACCATGGAGAACATACAGATCACGGGCGGCGCACTTTGGTGAGCCGCCTTTCTGGTCTTTTGACGTGTGTTTCGCAGTGCATACAGAACCTAAGAAGAGGGAACATGACAATGCTGAAACAGATCACTGCAATGACCACCGGACTGCTCATGACGATCGGCGTCGCCAATGCCGCTGAGCCGGAGAGCTGCAAGACCGTCCGCTTCTCCGATGTCGGCTGGACCGACATCACGTCTACGACGGCTGTCGCCTCGACCATTCTCGAAGCGCTCGGCTATGCGCCGGAAAGCAAGCTGCTATCGATCCCCGTCACCTATGCGAGCATGAAGAACAAGGACATCGACGTCTATCTCGGCGATTGGCAGCCGAGCATGGAAGCCGACCGCAAGTCTTTCCTAGAGGACAAGTCGATCGAAGTGATCGGCCCGAACCTCACCGGCGCCAAATATACATTCGCCGTGCCGAAATACGTCGCGGACGCAGGCGTCAAGGACATTTCCGATCTCCAGAAGTTCGCCGACAAGTTCGGCCGGAAGATCTACGGGATCGAACCCGGCAACAACGGCAACCGCATGATCCTCGACATGATCAATAAGGGTGACTTCGGGCTGACCGGCTGGGAGCTCGTCGAGTCATCCGAGCAGGGCATGCTTGCCGAGGTCGAAAGAGCAACAAAGGACGAGCAGTGGATCGTCTTTCTCGGATGGGCTCCGCATCCGATGAATACGCGCTACCGGATCGATTATCTCTCGGGCGCGGACGCCTATTTCGGCCCGAATTACGGGGGCGCCGATATCTATACCAACATTCGGGCCGGCTATGCGCAGGAATGTCCGAATGTCGCGAGATTTGTGACGAATCTTCGCTTCACCCTGGACATGGAAAACGAGATCATGAACGGGATATTGAACGACGGAAAGGACCCGAAGGAAGCCGCAGCCGATTGGTTGAAGGCTCATCCGGATGCAGTCGCTCCGTGGCTTGAAGGTGTGACGACATACGATGGCGGGCCGGCAGCGGGCGCGGTCGAGATGGCGCTGAAAAGCTAGGGCGGGAGGAGGAAAAGTCTGCGCGGTTTTCCGCCCGCATCCCGCAGCCGCGCGGCAGTGAGCTCACCATGCGAGCGCCGGCCTTGTGATCATGAGCCAGAAGATCGCGACGACGGCGCCGAAAGCCGGAAAACCGAAGGCGAACCAGAGGCGGAAGAGCTGGTGGTAACGCTTAGGTAAGGGGTTCCCGGCTTTGCTTGCGGCTTCGGCGAGCCGTCGCATCTCCATCTGCATCCACACGACGGGCAGCCAGAATGCACCGGTGATCAGGTATAGGAAAATCGAGAGCACGATCCAGCCTTCGGCCAGGGAGTAGCCTACGTTCCAGGCAAGCGCGATCCCTGTGACCGGCTGCAGGACGACGGCGGTTGCGGTGAAAAGAAAGTCGGCGATAACGACGATGCGTGCAACGGCCGCGACCGTTTCCGTACGGCCGGTCCGATGCGCCAGAAGCATGAAGAATGCAATCCCGGCGCCCGTACCGAGGAGCACGGAGGCGCCGATGATGTGCAAAAACTTGAGAACGAAGTAAAGCATCAACGCTCCTCCAGGATAGCCAGGGCAGCGAGATGGAGGACAAGGATAGGCCAGATCTTCAGGAGCGGTCCAAGCGGCTCGTTCCAAAGTTCCGGGAGCAGGACCGTCCCGGCGACCGCGTAGAACAGAGAAAGGGCGACGGCGCCATAGAGGCCGATCCGGCTGGTGCGGCGAAGCGCGATCGCCGTGCCGATGAGGATATCCGCGAGCGCCCCGGCGATCACGCTGGGTCCGGCGAGAACGCCGGCGCCTCCCCGTTCCATCAGATCAACGCCGATTTCATATCCTGATGTGAGCGAGATGACGCCCGTCATGATCCAGAACAGGGAGAGGACGATGAAGATGACGGGCTTGAGCAGATAGAGCTTGGCGAACCAGCGTTCCTGGACGGAGACCGGCGTTCTCGTCAGCGCGTCTGAGAGCGCCAGCGGTTCTATTCCGGTCTTTTCGATCCATGCCCGGGCGTCGCCGACGGCGCCGCGCACGATCTCTTTCTGCGCGGTACTGCGGGTCGGCGGTCGCCAGCCCAGGGCCCCGGCGAGATCACTCAGGCTGTAGGTGAGACCCGCTAAGGGGGTAGGTACGTTCACGACAGGCGCAGCGGGCCAGCCGAACCAGCGCCTGTACGTGCTCACGACGTCCTTGAACGTGAGAGCCTCCGGGCCCGCGACCTCGAGCGCGAGGCGCGCGGGAGCATCCGGGCCGACGAATAGCGCCACTGTGCGCACCACGTCTTCAAGGCGCACGACCTGAAGCAATCCGGTATTCGGCATTAAGGGGAGCCACGGCAGCGCGGCGAGACCCCGGAAAAGCGCGCTGGCGCCGTAGGCGCCGGGGCCGAGCACGACGGAGGGGCGCAGGATGACCCAGTCGAGATCACATGCCATCAACGCTTCATCGCCCTCGAGCTTGGTGCGCGAGAACGGTGAAGGCTGCGCCTTGTCTACTCCCATTGCCGAAAAATGGACCACGCGGCGCACGCCGGCCTGCTCGCATGCCCTGAAAAGCGAGGCAGGACCTCGCGCGTGGACCGCTTCCGTGTCCTCACCCGGTCCGTCCTGGAGCGTTCCCGCGCAATTGACCACGGCGTCGATGTCAGGGAGATGCGGTCGCCAGGCTTCCGGGCCGGCGTTTCGAAGGTCGACTTCGAGGGTCTGGCCAGCAGTGGCGGAGCTCGGTGCCGATCCGGGCCGGACCACGCGGACGACCTCCATCCCGCGTTCATGGAGCCCCGCGCAAACCGCCGAGCCGATCAGGCCGGAGGCGCCCACTACAAGCACTCTCATCATTCGTCCTCACGATCACCGGCGGAGCCGTTACCGGCATTCGCCGCCCATGCCCAAAACAACGGCGGCAAGGAAGATGTTCCTTTTCACTTGAGCCTTCGATTTCTATGCGGCACTCTCCATCGGTGAGTCTTAAGACCATTTGGGGAAGGGCTCTCGACAATCGGCAGCCTTACCCTATTTGGTTCGGCGGGGTGCCGGATGCATAGAGATGGCTGATAAGCACTTTGATTTGGCTGCATGTTTTTTCGTCCTGGACCGGCTGGTCAAGGAAATGTGCGGTGGAGAAGAATGCCGGGTCGCTCGCTTGATATTGGGAGTATCTGTGAGCGGCGCGGGTGTGGACGCGTACAAGGGAGGAGAATGCCATGCGAGTGATTTCCATTTCCACGACAATGGCCGTCGTCGGCTTCGCTGTTCAGGCGCAGGCCGCCACCGAACTGCAGTGGTGGCATGCAATGACGGGCGCCAACAACGAAATGATCGAGGAGCTCACCAAGGAGTTCAACGCGAGCCAGAGCACCTACAAAGTGGTGCCTGTCTTCAAGGGCACCTATCCCGAAACTCTGAATGCGGGGATTGCGGCCTTCCGCTCGAAGCAGCCGCCGGCGATCATTCAGGTATTCGATGCCGGCAGCGGCACGATGATGGCGGCCGAGGGCGCGATCGTGCCGGCCGCCGAGATCCTCCAGAAGGGCGGCTTCACCTTCGATAAATCGCAGTATCTTCCCGGGATCGTTGCCTATTATTCGAAGCCGGATGGAACGATGCTGTCCTTTCCGTATAACTCTTCCTCGCCGATTCTTTACTACAATAAGGACGCTTTTCAGAAAGCAGGCTTGAACGTAGACAATCCGCCGAAGACATGGCCGGAAGTCTTCGAAGCCGCGAAGAAGATCAAGACGAGCGGTGCGGCACCTTGCGGGATGACGTCGACCTGGTTGACCTGGATCCAGACGGAGAACTTCGCCGCCTGGAACAATATGCCCTACGGAACCAATGAAAACGGGCTCGGCGGCACCGATGTGCAGCTGAAGATCAACGCGCCCCTTTACGTGGAGCATTTCCAGGCCATAGCGAACCTCGCCAAGGACGGCGCCTTTCGTTATGGGGGGCGCACCTCCGAGGCAAAGCAGCTCTTTACATCAGGCGAATGTGCCATCCTGACCGAATCCTCGGGCGGTCTCGGCGACATCGCCAAGAGCGGCGTCAACTACGGGATCGGTCAACTGCCCTATTACCAGGGTCACGGTCCGCAGAACACGATCCCCGGTGGAGCGAGCCTCTGGGTGTTCGCCGGCAAGTCCGACGAGGAATACAAGGGCATTGCCGAGTTCTTCAACTTCCTTTCACAGACAGAAATCCAAGCCAAGCTGCATCAGGTCTCGGGTTATATGCCGGTCACGATGGCTGCCTACGAGGAAACCAAGAAGTCCGGCTTCTACGAGAAGAACCCCGGGCGTGAGACGCCACTCCTGCAGATGATGGGCAAGGCGCCGACCGAAAACTCGAAGGGTGTCCGGCTGGTCAACCTGCCGCAGGTTCGGGACATCCTCAACGAGGAGTTCGAAGCGATGCTGTCGGGACAACAGGATGCCAAGACGGCGCTCGATAAAGCGGTCGAGCGGGGCGACGCCGCGATCGCAGCAGCAATCAGCAATTGATCGAAGCAGGTGCCGCGCGCCCTCTTGCGATGGCGAGCGGCATTCTGCGGTCATGCCACCCTGACGTGATCCCGGGCCGATCCGGCCCGAGACCATCGTGACCCAGGAGATTGCTCGTGCAGCGTGTCGTCTTTCCGAACAAAATCCTCCCCTATTTGCTCGTCGCTCCGCAGATCGCGTTGACGATCGTCTTCTTTTTCTGGCCCGCAAGCCAGGCGCTCTACCAATCGGTGATCCGGGAAGATCCGTTCGGCTTAAAGAGCGGTTTCGTAGGATTTGCGAATTTCAGTGCCGTGCTTTCGGAGCCGAACTATCTCAACTCTCTGAAGGTCACGGTGATCTTCAGCGTGTTGACCGCGCTGCTTGCAATGGCCGTAGCCCTGCTTCTGGCTACGGCCGCCGACCGCGTCGTGCGCGGGCAGGCCTTCTATCGCACCCTGCTGATCTGGCCCTATGCCGTCGCACCGGCCGTCGCCGGCATGCTCTGGCTCTTCATGTTCAACCCGGCGATGGGCACCTTCGCCTATATGCTCAGACGCAGCGGTTTCCATTGGGACCCGTTGCTCAACGGCAATCATGCCATGATCCTGATCGTCGTCGCGGCGGCCTGGAAACAGATCAGCTATAATTTTCTCTTCTTTGTGGCCGGGCTCCAGGCCATACCCAAGTCGCTCATCGAAGCGGCCGCGATCGATGGAGCGCGCGGCACCCGGCGGTTCTGGACGATCGTGTTTCCGCTGCTGGCGCCGACGACCTTCTTCCTGCTGGTGGTCAACACCGTCTATGCCTTCTTCGATACGTTCGGGATCATCCACTCGGTGACTGGCGGCGGGCCGGCGAGGGCGACGGAAACGCTGGTTTACAAGGTCTATAACGACGGCTTCGTCAATTTGAACCTCGGCTCATCCGCCGCTCAGTCGGTGATCCTCATGGCGATCGTCATCGGACTGACCGCCTTTCAGTTCCGGTTCGTCGAAAAGCGCGTCCACTATGGTTGAGATCGCCAATGATTGAGAAGCGCCCTATCTCCAGCCTGATCGGGCACCTGATGCTGATCATTGGCGTCATCATCGTGGTCTTTCCGATCTACTACACCTTCGTCGCATCGAGCATGAGCTCGGTCGAGATCATCCGCCCGCCGATGCCGCTCGTTCCCGGCTCGCGGCTTATCGAGAATTATAGCGAAGCGCTCTCCGGCGGCGTCGAGCGAGTCGTCGGCGTCAGCCTCGAACGGTTGCTGTTCAATACGTTCGTGGTGGCGGTTGCGATCGCTGCCGGCAAGATCGTCATTTCCTTTCTCTCGGCCTTCGCCATCGTGTTCTTTCGCTTCCCGCTGCGGATGGTGTTTTTCTGGATGATCTTCATCACCCTGATGCTCCCGGTCGAGGTGCGGATTCTGCCGACCTACAAGGTGATCGTCGATCTCGGACTGATCGATACCTATGCCGGACTAACGTTGCCCTTGATGGCATCGGCAACGGCGACCTTCCTGTTCAGGCAGTTCTTTCTGACGATCCCGGGCGAGCTCGTGGAAGCGGCGCGGATCGACAATGCGGGTCCGTTCCGATTCATGCGGGATATCCTGCTGCCGCTTTCCAAGACCAATATCGCGGCGCTTTTCGTAATCCTCTTCATCTACGGCTGGACGCAGTATCTCTGGCCGCTGCTGGTGACGAACGACAGTCGTATGAACACGATCATCATCGGCCTCAGGAAGATGGTCGATTTCACCGATGCGTCGACCCCGTGGAACTACGTCATGGTGACGGCGATCCTCGCGATTATCCCGCCGGTCGCCGTGGTCGTCCTGATGCAGCGCTGGTTCGTCAAGGGTCTGGTCGAAACGGAGAAGTAATGGCAACGATCAATCTTACGGATGTCCACAAGACCTATCAGGGCGACATCGCCGCGATCCGCGGCGTTTCGCTTGCGATTGCCGATGGCGAGTTCATCGTGCTCGTCGGGCCTTCCGGCTGCGGGAAGTCGACGCTGCTGAGGATGATCGCCGGGCTCGAAAGCATCACCTCCGGCGAGGTCTCCATCGGCGACCGCGTCGTCAACGGGCTCGAGCCTTCCGAGCGAGACATTGCGATGGTCTTTCAGAACTACGCGCTCTATCCGCACATGACGGTCCGCCAGAACCTCAGCTATGGCCTGAAGAACCGCAACACGCCGAAGGACGAGATCGAGCGTCGGATAGCCAAGGCGGCGAAGTCCCTGGAAATAGAACCTTTCCTGGATCGAAAGCCGCGGCAGCTTTCAGGCGGTCAGCGCCAGCGTGTGGCGATGGGGCGGGCGATTGTCCGGGAACCCGCCGCCTTTCTCTTCGATGAACCGCTTTCGAACCTGGACGCAAAGCTCAGGGTCCAGATGCGCGTCGAGATCAGGCGCCTTCAGCGGGCTCTTGCCACGACGAGCGTCTATGTCACGCACGACCAGCTCGAGGCGATGACGCTCGCCGATCGCCTCGTCGTTCTGAACGGCGGCAGGATCGAGCAGGTGGGGACGCCCATCGAGCTCTACGAGAAACCGGCGACGGCATTCGTCGCGACCTTCATCGGTTCACCGTCGATGAACCTGCTCGATATCGGGAGCCACGATTCTGCGTGGACCGTTCCGGGGGGGCTGGTCGGGAAACCGGGGCTTGCGACAATCGGCATCCGGCCGGAGGACATCACACTCGCGGATGGTTCGGCCGGAGGCGATCGTTTCAGAGCCCGGGTTCGCGTCGGTGCCGTGGAGCTGGTCGGCGCCGAAAGTTACGTGCACGGTACTTTGACCAACGGCGAGCCGCTCGTCTTCAGAGTTGCCGGCCGTTCCCGCACGGCAATCGACGAGGAGCTCGAGGTCGCAGCGGAACCGGAAAGCCTGCATTGGTTCGACGCCGCCGGCCGCCGCCTGTAGGCGCGCGGCCAATGCGTGGCTCGCCAGATTTTTTGCGACCGCCTGTCGGCTCGAAGGTCCCGCCAGCGTCCTTTGATAGCGACTACGCAATTTCAACGATTGGACAGCAAGCAGGAGAACCAAGATGATGAAACTGTATGGATTGGGTCCGACCCGTTCGCTTCGCGCGCTTTGGGCCCTGCGGGAACTCGATGCCGAGTTCGAGTTCGTACCCGTCAACATCTTGGGTGGCGAAGCCCGGCACCCGGACTTCCTGCGCCTCAACCCTGCCGGCAAGCTTCCGGTGCTGGTCGACGGTGACTTCATCCTCACGGAATCCGCCGCGATCGTTATGTATCTGGCGGAGAAATATGGTGCCAAAGGCTTGATGCCCACGGATCTGAAGGAGCGGGCGCAGGCTTATCGTTGGACTCTTTTTGCGGTTACCGAGCTTGAACAGCCCCTCTGGCGAATAGCCAAGCACGAATTTCTGTATCCCGAAAACAAGCGCTTACCGGAAGATGTGGCGCTCGCCCGAGAAGAGTTCCTGGCGATGGCAGCAGTGCTCGAACGCCACATGGACGGGCGCGAGTTCATTGTCGGCGAGAGGATGACCATAGCCGATTGCGTCACGGCTTATGTGCTGGACTGGGGCAACGAAAATGCGTTGATCGACGGCTTTTCCAATCTCAAGGCATATTTTGAGCGGATGTATGCGCGTCCCAGGGCCCCGCAGCGAATTGCCGAAGCGATGGCGGATCTCCAGCAGGTCGCCTGAGAAGTTCCTCATTCCCGTGCTTTTTGTCACGGGAAAGAGGACAGCATCCGCTCAATCAGGCACGACCACGAGCTTGCCGACGAAGTTCTTCGCCATGAAGTCTGTCTGCGCCCGATGGAATTGCGAAAGGCGATAGACGCCGCCGACGAGCGGCCGGATCTTCTTCTCCTCGATATAGCGGACGAGGCGGAGGAAATCGGCCCGGCTGCCCTGGCTCGATCCGTGCAGCTCCAATTGCTTCAGGTACATCGTCCTGAGATCGAGTTGCACGACCGGCCCGGCGATCGCCCCGGCGGTGGTATAGCGGCCTTCCGGGCGCAGGATCTTCAGAAGGTCGTTGAAGAGGGGGCCGCCCACAAGGTCGGCGACCACATCGATCGGCCGGCCGCCGCCTGCCGTCTCAACAGCCTCGGCGAGGTTGCCCTGGCCTCGGGTCACCACGGCTTCGGCGCCGATTTCGAGCATCGCTGCTTCCTTGCCCGGTCCGGCAACGGCGATCGGAACGGCGCCGCGCGCGCGGGCAAGCTGAATGATCGCCGAGCCGACGCCTCCCGAGGCACCGGTCACGAGCACGGTCTCGCCGGCGGCAAGCCGCGCCCGTTCCAGCATGCGCTCGCCGGTGAGATAGGCACAGCAGAAGGTGGCAAGCTCTATGTCGGTCAGGTCGGTTGCGACCACGTGAGCGTTTTCTGCCGGAAGCGCCATATACTCGGCATAGCCGCCATCGCGGCCATGGCCCATATAGTCGATGTCGGCAAGACTGTCGTCGTCGCGGTTGTAGATCGAGAAATCGACCATGACGCGTTCGCCTATGCGTGCCTCGTCCACACCTTCGCCGACCGCCACGATGTGCCCGACCGTGTCCGTACCCTGGATGCGCGGGAAGGTCAGGGTATTGCCCTGGCGGCGCCAGGTCGAGACGGCGGACGGGTCGTCTTCCGTTCCATAGGCGCCTTCGCGCACCCATACGTCGGTATTGTTCATGCCGCAGGCGGTGACTTTGATCAGCACCTCGCCTGCGGCCGGAGCCGGGACTGGAACGTCCCGGCTGTAGACGAGCTTGTCCAATCCGCCATGGCCGGTCAGCCGCACTGCCGCCATGGCGTCAGGAATGGAACCTATCATATGCGTCCTCCTCAGCGGTCGAATACGGACTGGATGGCATCGGTCGCCGCCTTGACGACGATGTCGGCTTCATCACGCGTCAAGCAGAGCGGCGGTGCAAAGCCGAGAATGTCGCCCTGCGGCATGGCACGGCCGATGACGCCGCGTTCGAGGAGCGCTGTTGCCACCTGCGGCCCGATCTTGCGGCCCGGGTCGAAGAAGGCGCGGTCGTCCCGGTCCTCAACGAACTCGATCGCCGCCATCAACCCGTCGCCGCGCACTTCGCCAACATTGCGGTGATCGCCGATAGCCTTCTGCAGTTCTTCGCGGAAATAGGCGCCCGTCGTACCGGCATTCTCCACGATGCCGAGTTCGTCGATCAGCTCGAGATTGGCAATGCCGGCTGCGGCGCAGATCGGATGCGCGGAATAAGTCCAGCCATGGCCGATGGCACCGAGCTCATTCGATCCCTTTACCAGCACCTGCCAGACCTTGTCGGCGACGATCGTGCCGGACAGCGGGGCGTAGGCCGAGGTCAACCCCTTCGCGATGGTGATGAGGTCCGGCTTGATGCCGTAGTGGTCGGAACCGAACATGGTACCGAGACGGCCGAAACCTGTCACCACCTCATCGGCAACCAGGAGGATATCGTATTTCTGAAGAACGCCCTGGATCTTCTCCCAGTAGCCTTTCGGCGGCGGCACGATCCCGCCCGTGCCGAGGATCGGCTCGCCGATGAAGGCGGCAACGGTGTCGGGACCCTCTGCGAGGATCATCTCCTCCAGCTTCTCGGCGCAATATTGCGAGAATTGCTCCTCGCTCATCGAACGGTCCGGGCGGCGGAAATAATAGGGTGCTTCGGTGTGCAGGATCGGCGCGCGCGGCAGATCGAAAGCATTGTGGAAGAGGTGAAGACCGGTCAGCGAGCCGGTCATCACGCCCGAGCCGTGATAGCCCCGCCAGCGCGAGATGATCTTCTTCTTCTCCGGCCGGCCAAGAATGTTATTGTAGTACCAGATCAGCTTGATGTTGGTTTCGTTGGCGTCCGAACCTGACAGACCGAAATAGACGCGCGACATGCCTTCCGGTGCCCGGTCGATAATCATTTTGGAAAGCCGGATCGAGGCCTCCGTGCCGTGGCCCACATAGGCATGATAATAGGCGAGGTTCTTCGCCTGTTCCGCAATCGCATCGGCGATCTTCTGACGGCCGTAGCCGACATTGACGCAGTAGAGGCCTGCAAAGGCATCGAGGCTCCGCTTGCCGGAAATATCGGTTATGTAGACGCCTTCGCCGCCCCCGATCACACGGGTCGGGGTCTCGCCGCGCGCGTGCATTCCCATATGGGTCGAGGGATGGAAGAAGTGGTCGCGGTCCCAGGCAGTGAGTTCGTTGCTATTCTCGAGCATGGTATTTCCTTTCATGAATCTAGCGCAAGTTTTACGCAATGCCGGATGCAAACCGCTATGCACTTTTGTCGAAATGCAATGATCAGGCGGCGGTGTCGATGCAGAGATATTTGAGTTCGGTGAAAGCCTCCATGCCGTGGCGGGAGCCTTCGCGGCCGAGGCCCGATTGCTTCCAGCCACCGAAGGGGATCGGCCCACCGGTGATCTTCACCCGATTGATCGCTACCATGCCGTATTCGAGGGCGCGGGCGAGCCGCATCTGGCGGGCGCCGTTATCGGTTACGACATAGGCGACAAGCCCGTATTCCGTGTCGTTCGCCCGCGCGACCACTTCGTCTTCGCTATCGAAGGCGGAGATGGCCGCAACAGGGCCGAAGGTCTCCTCGCGCATGATCAGCGCGTCGTCCGGCACATCCGTCAGAAGGGTCGGCTGGAAGAAGAGCGGCCCGGCGGCGTGTCGCTTGCCGCCGGCGGAAAGCCTGGCGCCCGATTTCAATGCGTCCGCAACTTGTTCCTCTACCTTGGCGACGGCACGTTCGTGCATGAGCGGTCCGATATCCGTACCCGGTTCCATCCCGGACCCGACTTCCAAACGGGCAATCCGCGCGGCAAAGGCTTCCTGGAATGCCTTGAGCACGGGCCGTTCGACGTAGATCCGATTGGCGGCAAGGCAATCCTGGCCGGAAGTGGCGAATTTCGCGGCTATCGCAATATCGGCAGCCTTTTCGACATTCGCATCGGCGAAGACAATAAGGGGGGCATGACCGCCGAGCTCCATCACCAGCCGCTTCATCGTCGGCGCGCATTGCGAGGCGATCAGGCGGCCGATTTCGGTCGAGCCGGTGAAGCTCATGGCGCGCACCCGTGCGTCCTCGCACATTCGTCCGACGATCGTTGCCGCCTTGCCGGTGACGACATTGAAGACGCCAGCCGGAAGCCCGGCCCGCTCTCCGAGTTCGGCCAGAGCGAGCGCCGAGAGGGGCGTCTCGGACGAGGGGTGCGCCACCACGGTGCAGCCTGCAGCAAGGGCCGCGGCCGCCTTGCGCGTGATCATCGCGGAAGGGAAGTTCCAGGGCGTGACGATGCCAACGACTCCGAGTGCTTCGCGTCGCACGATCATTTCGGCATCGGCCAGATGGCTCGTCACGCTTTCGGCATTGAGGCGCTTGCCCTCTTCGGCATACCACTCGATGAACGAAGCCGCATACTCGATCTCGCCGCGCGACTCGGCGAGCGGCTTGCCTTGCTCCAGGGTCATCAAAAGAGCGAGATCCTCCCGGGCGTCGAGCATGAGGCCGTGCCATTTGCGCAGAATCGCAGCGCGTGCTTGCGGCAGCATGTTACGCCAGGAGCTGAACGCTTTTTCCGCCGCGTCGATCGCTTCCGACGTCTGTGCAGCGTCGAGCGAGGCGACGAAGGCGAGTGACGCGCCGCTGGCCGGATCGCTCACCTCAAGGCTGGAACCCTCCCGTCCGGCAACCCAGCGGCCGCCGACATAGGCAAGCTCCCGCAGCAATTGGCGGTCGTTCAGTTTTTTCAACGCATCGTGAAAGGCTGTGCGCGCAAAAATGGCGGTCATAAGGGTTCTCCTCGACTGTTGAGAGAAGAGTGCCACCGTTGTGGAGAGAGATTGTCCAAACGGACAGGGCAGGGGAGAGACTTTGACCAAAGTGGGGGCAATGGGGGGAGAGATTGACTATCTCGAGCGCCGTTGCCTGGGCTGCGCCCGGTGTCGCCTAATCCTGCCCAGCCGACGCTTGCGGCAACAGCGAGCCGAGCGGCAGGACGGTCTCGTCCTTGACCGTCTTCGTGACGATGTAGGTGAAATATCGATCGATGCCGAGTTCCCTTTCGAGAAGCCCGTCGACCAAGCGCTGGTAGGCGTCGATGTCCGCCGTCATGATCTTGAGGATATAGTCGACCCCGCCGCCGACGGACCAGCAGGCGACGATCTCGGGGATCGCGGCAATGGCCCGCTCGAAACGATCGAAATCGGCCTGCCGGTGGTTGCCGAGCGTGATCTCCATCATGACGCTGGCGACAGGTGCCACCCGCCTCAGTGCCACGCGGGCGTGATAGCCGGTGACGATGCCGGCTTTCTCAAGCTTTCTGAGCCGCATCCAGCAGGGCGTCGGCGACAGGCCCGCCTTCTCGGCAAGTGCCAATTTGGTGATACGCCCATCGGCCTGGATCGCCTCGAGAATGCGCAGGTCGATCGCATCGAGCTTCATAAACAGGTCCTTCCGTCGGTGCTGGTCATATCAAAGTCAGGAAATGACATTGGGTGCTCACTTTTGCATTGTCAATTGAGCTGATTTTGATCACTGTTCAAATCATGACAAATTGGACGCCCGACACGACACTTCTGCGCCGCCCTGCCTATCTTTCGCTGGCGGATCAATTCGCCCGCGCCATTCAGGAAGGAAGGCTCCAGAACGGTGCAAGGCTGCCGACGCACCGCAAGCTTGCCGACGATCTGAAGCTCTCGGTTCAGACGGTAAGCCGCGCCTATGACGAGCTCATCCGGCGCGGGCTGATCTCCGGTGAGGTCGGGCGTGGCAGTTTCGTGCAGACGCGGCCGCGCGAGCCGGAGCCGCCCTATCTGCCGGAGCGTCTGGGCGAATTGATCGATCTTTCGATTCTCAAGCCGGTCTGCGAGCAATACCATCTGGAGAAGATGCGGCAGGGCTTTGCCTGGCTTGCCGAAAACCTGCCTGCAAGTTCGGCGCTTTCCTTTCGTCCGAACATGGTCTTCCCGCGGCACCGCAACATCGCGGCTGAATGGCTGTTACGCTGCGGCCTGGACGTCTCTCCGCTCAACATCAATCTGACCAACGGTGCGACTTCGGCCATGACCGTGGCGCTGATGAGCGTGGCGCCGCCCGGCTCGACCGTCGCAACCGAGGCGATCAGTCACCACACTCTGGTGCCGCTTTCGAGCTATCTCGGAATCCACCTCAACGGCATCGCCATCGACCGCGACGGCATGATTCCGGATGCCCTGGACGAGGCATGCCGCAAGGGCGTGGTTCGCGCGGTCTTCCTGCAGCCTTCGGTGATCAACCCGACCGCGACCCTGATGAGCGCGGAGCGGCGGGCGGCGCTGGCGGAGGTGGCGCGGCGGCACGACATCGCCATCATCGAGAACGATATCCTCGGGCCCCTGGTCGAGGAGCGCTTGCCCCCGGTCGCCGCATTGGCTCCGGAGCGTACGCTCTACGTGACGAGCTTCACCAAGATAACCGTGCCCGGCCTCAGGATCGGCTACCTGGTGGCCCCCGACCGTTATGTGGCCGCGGTTGCCAACAGGCATCTCGTTTCCAACTGGATGGCGACTCCGGCGATTGCGGAGATCGCGACGCAGTGGGTGAGCGACGGCACGGCGATCGAACTCGTGAACTGGCAGCGCCGCGCGCTCGCCTCGCGCCATGTGATCGCCAAGGAGGTGCTCGGAAGTCTTGCTCATCACACGCACCCGCAGAGCCTGCATGTCTGGCTGCCGCTGCCCGAAGGTCATATGGAGGACGCCTTCGTCTCTCAGGCACGCCTGCGCGGCGTGGCGATCGCACCGGGTGCATCCTTCCGAACGGCGGACAGCGGCTGGCGTCCGGCCGTCAGAATATCGCTCGGCTCGACGACCGAGCAGGAACTCAGGTCCGGGCTTGGCATTGTCGCCTCCCTGGCGCTTGGCCAGCCGGAGGCATTATTGCTCGTCATTTGACTGGGAATGCTCCGCTTTTAGGCATATTCCGAATAATTGTCATGATATTATAATTGAGATTGACATGATTTTGGAACCGGATCATCGTTAGGACATCAACGAACGGCGCCTGAATGCTCAGCGGCCAAGCGCATCGGAAATCTCGAAGGGAGAGGCGTGAATGTCCCAGCCGATCATTCGCATCGACAATATCGTCAAGCGATACGGTCCTCTGACTGTGCTCGACGGTTTGTCGATGGAGGTGATGCCGGGCGAGAAGCTGGCGCTCATCGGTCCATCGGGTTCGGGCAAGACGACCATCCTGCGTATTCTGATGACGCTCGAGACGATCAGCGAGGGCTTCATTCAGGTCGAAGGCGAAGAGCTCTATCATGTGAAGAAGGCGGGGAACCTCGTTCCCGCCGACGAGCGGCACCTCCACAAGATGCGCGAGAAGATCGGCATGGTCTTCCAGCACTTCAACCTCTTTCCCCATAAATGCGTTCTCGACAACGTGACCCTGGCGCCGATGCTGACAAAGGGCATGGCCCGCGCTGATGCGCAGAAACGCGCGATGGAGCTGCTCGACATGGTTGGCCTCGCCGACAAGGCCAAGAGCATGCCGGCGCAGCTTTCCGGTGGGCAGAAGCAGCGCGTTGCGATTGCTCGCGCCCTGGCGCTCTCTCCTAAGATCATGCTTTTCGACGAGGTCACCTCCGCGCTCGATCCCGAGCTCGTGGAGGAGGTCCTGAACGTCATGCGCAAACTCGCGGCAGAGACGGACATGACGATGCTGCTCGTCACCCACGAGATGGGCTTTGCCCATGATTTCGCCGACCGGGTGCTTTTCTTCGATCGCGGCAAGATCGTGGAAGAGGGAAAGCCCGAAGAGATTTTCCGGCATCCCAAACAGGAACGCACACAGACATTCCTGCGCAAGATCATAGCGGCAGGGCACCGCGTCTAAGCCTTACGGCCGGCATTGCCTCAAGGAAAACATCGAGAGAACAGAGGAGTTGGGAACGATGAAACTGAGAGATTGGATGGCGATGGCGGCAGGCGCCACGGCATTGATGGCAGTTGCTGCGGCGACGCCTGCCACGGCAGATGAGAACAAGCTCGATGAGCTGAAGGAACAGGGCTTCGCGCGCATTGCCATTGCCAACGAACCGCCCTTTACCGCCGTCGGAGCCGACGGCAAGGTCTCCGGTGCAGCACCGGATGTTGCCCGCGAAGTCTTCAAGCGGCTCGGCGTCGCCGATGTCGTAGCCTCCATTTCCGAATATGGCGCGATGATCCCGGGCTTGCAGGCCGGCCGCCATGACGCGATCACCGCCGGCCTTTTCATGAAGCCGGAGCGCTGCGCCGCCGTCGCCTATTCCGAGCCGATCCTCTGCGATGCCGAGGCCTTCGCGCTGAAGAAAGGCAATCCGCTCGGTCTCAAGAGCTACAAGGACATCGCCGACAATCCGGACGCCAAGATCGGCGCGCCGGGCGGTGGTACCGAGGAGAAGCTGGCGCTCGAAGCGGGCGTACCGCGCGACCGCGTCATCGTGGTACCGGATGGCCAGAGCGGGATGAAGATGCTGCAGGACGGCCGCATCGACGTCTATTCGCTTCCGGTCCTTTCGATCAACGATCTCGTCTCCAAGGCGAACGACCCCAATATCGAGGTTGTCGCGCCGGTCGAGGGTGCGCCGGTCTATTGCGATGGCGCGGCCTTCAAGAAGGGCGACGAGGCGCTCCGCGACGCCTTCGATGTCGAGCTCGCCAAACTGAAGGAATCGGGCGAATTCGCGAAGATCATCGAGCCCTATGGCTTCTCGGCCAAGGCTGCAATGTCAACCACCCGCGAGAAGCTCTGCGCCGCGAAATAAGCCCCGGCTGGGGTTCCCGGCCGCCTTCCGTTCGCATCGTGCGATGGGAAGGCGGTGTGGGCGGCGGCAACCAGGCCCAAATTCTGACTGGAACAACGAAACGATGATCGACTGGTCCGGCTATATCGGATTGATCCTGCAGGGCGCCTGGGTGACCGTGCAACTGACCCTCATGGGCTCGGCGCTGGCCGTCGTGGTGGCTTTCGCGGCCGGTCTCGGGCGGCTCAGCCGGTTCATGGCCGTTCGTGCGCTCGCCACCACATATATAGAATTCTTCCGCGGCACCTCGATTTTCGTGCAACTGTTCTGGGCTTATTTCGTCCTGCCTTTTGCCGGCATCACGCTGACGCCGCTGCAGGCAGGTGTGCTCGCTCTCGGGCTGAATGTCGGCGCCTATGGCGCTGAGGTCGTGCGGGGAGCGGTGAAAGCGATCGGCCGCGAGCAGCGTGAGGCCTGCATCGCGCTCAATCTCACGCGTTTTCAGGCGATGCGCCACATCATCCTGCCCCAAGCGCTCCCGCTGATGCTGCCGACCTTCGGCAACAATGCCATCGAGCTCTTGAAAGGAACTGCGGTGGTTTCTCTGATTTCGCTCACCGACATGACCTTTCAGGCTCAGGTGGTGCGCGCCCAAACCGGCAGCACGCTGATCCCCTTCGCGACCATCCTGCTGCTTTACTTCGCCATGGCCTGGCTGATCTCGATGGGCATGCGCTGGCTCGAGAGGCGCGTCAGTCGCGGCCTCGACGGTGTGAGGGTCTGATCATGGAATGGGATTGGGAATTCGTCCGCCAGATCATGCCGACCCTCATCGAGGGGCTGAAGATCACGATTCTTGCCACCGCGCTCGGCGCGGTCGTTGCCGCGGTGATCGGCCTTGTCTTCGCCATCCTGCGGATGACTGCGCCGAAGCCGATCGCGCGCGCCACGAGCTTCATCGTCGAGTTCATCCGCGGCACGCCGCTGCTCGTGCAGCTCTACTTCATCTTCTACGTGCTTCCGGACGTCGGAATCCGCCTGCCTGCTCTGGTCGCCGGCGTCATCGGGCTCGGAATACACTACGGCACCTATGCCGCCGAGGTTTACCGTGCCGGCATTGAAAACGTGCCGCGCGGACAATGGGAAGCGGCCAAGGCAACAAACCTGACCGCTCGCCAGACCTGGATCCACGTCATCCTGCCGCAGGCGATCCCGCCGATGATTCCCGCCCTCGCAAACTACCTGATCGCCATGTTCAAGGAGACGCCGCTGCTGTCGGCGATCACCGTGCTTGAACTGATGAATCAGGCCAAGAGCATCGCCAACAGCAACTATCGCTATATCGAGCCGATGACGCTGGTGGGCGTATTCTTCCTGATCATGAGCCTGATCTCGGTCGTGTTCCTGCGCTGGCTGGAAGAGCGTTATTCCCGTGTGGAGCAACGCTGATGAAATCCCCCGTTGCGCTATCGCTTGCCTCGCGGAGCCCGCGGCTCGACGCCCGACCCGTCAATAGACGGATCGGGCTCGTCATCCTCGCCACCGATCATACGACGGAGGTCGATTTTCAACGGATGGTCGCATCGGACCGGATCGGGGTCTATGTCACCCGTATCCCCTATGCCAATCCGGTGACGCCGGAGAACCTGCGGGCAATGCAGCCGTCGCTAACCGAAGCCGCGGCCCTGATCCTGCCCGACGAGACCCTCGACGTCGTCATGTATTCCTGTACCTCGGCCTCCGTGGTCATTGGAGACGAGGAGGTGGCTGCGGCGATAACAGCCGCGAAGCCGGGGGCGACCGTCGTCACGCCGACCGATGCCTCGGTCCGGGGTCTGAGGGCTCTGGGCGCCAAGAACATTTCGGTTCTTACCCCTTACACGATCGAGACCAGCAGGCCCATGGCCGGCTATTTCGCTGAGCGTGGATTCGCTATCGACAGGTTTACCTGCCTGGGTCTCACGGACGATCGCGAGATGGCGCGGATCCGGCCCGAGGAGATCGTGGCCTTCGCGAAGGAAGCCGCAGCAGCGGAATCGGATGCGCTCTTCATCTCCTGCACCGCTGTGCGCGCGGCAGTCAAAATCGCCGAAATCGAACAGGCGATCGGGAAGCCGGTCGTCAGCAGCAATTACGCCACCGCCTGGGCCTGCCTGCGTCTTTGCGGCGACCAGGAAGCACGCCCGCATCTCGGCCGGCTGATGGAGCTGCCGCTCGAAGGAGAACGACTGTGAGCGTTTCTCTTCCTGTGACGATAGACGACATCGAGGCGGCGGCGCGGCGCATTTCCGGCCGCGTACGGACCACGCCGCTGGTAGACTCGGCATCCTTGAGTGAACGCATTGGTGTGCCGGTCGGCCTCAAGCTCGAGCACCACCAGACGACCGGCAGCTTCAAGCTGCGCGGCGCGACCAATGCGGTGCTTTCGCTTTCTCCCGGCGACCGGGCACTCGGCGTAATCGCGGCGTCGACGGGCAATCATGGCCGGGCACTGGCCCATGCGGCCAAGGCGGAGGGCTCGGTCGCGACGATTTGCATGTCGCATCTGGTGCCGCTGAACAAGGTTTCCGAAATCAGGCGCCTTGGCGCCCATGTGCGGATAATAGGCAATTCCCAGGACGAGGCGCAGGTAGAAGTCGAACGGCTGGTCGCCGAAAATGGTCTCGTGATGGTGCCACCTTTCGACAATGCGGCGGTCGTTGCGGGGCAGGGGACGCTCGGACTTGAGATCGTTACGCAGATGCCGGATGTATCGACGGTACTTGTGCCGGTCTCGGGTGGCGGGCTTGCCGCCGGTGTGGCGGCAGCCGTCAAGGCGCGCAAACCGGCGACGCGCGTCATCGGGTTGACTATGGAGCGCGGCGCGGCGATGCAGGCGAGCATCGCTGCCGGCGGGCCGGTGCTCGTCGACGAATATCCGAGCCTGGCGGATTCGCTTGGCGGCGGCATAGGGCTGGACAATCGCGTCACGTTCCGCATGTGCCGGGAACTCCTCGACGAGATCATCCTTCTGACGGAGGATGAAATCGCTGCCGGCATGCGTCATGCCTATGCTGAGGAGCGCGAGATCGTGGAAGGGGCGGGCGCCGTCGGCATCGCCGCGCTTCTTGCCGGAAAGATCAGGGACATCGACGGCCCGATCGCGATCATCCTGTCGGGCCGCAATGTCGACATGGACCTGCACCTGCGCGTGATGAACGGCGAAGCGGATCCGTTTCGCGGGGAGGCGGCATGACACGGATGAAGATACTCACCGAAAGGCAACTGCGCAGCATCGTGCCTCTCGATCGCGAAGCGGTTGCCTGCGTCGAGGAGGCGTTTCACGCGCTTGCCACAAAAGCGGTGGCGATGCCGCCGATCCTGAGGCTCGACATACCGGAGCATCGCGGTGAGGTGGACGTCAAGACGGCCTACGTGCCGGGTCTCGACGGCTTCGCGATCAAGATCAGTCCGGGCTTTTTCGACAACCCGAAGCTCGGGCTGCCGAGCACCAACGGCATGATGGTGCTTCTGTCCAGCAAGACAGGATTGGTGCAGGCGCTGCTGCTCGACAATGGCTATCTTACCGACGTGCGTACGGCGGCGGCTGGGGCGGTCGCGGCCAGGCATCTGTCGCGGGAAGACGCCTCGATCGCCACGGTTTTCGGCGCCGGCATGCAGGCAGGATTGCAGCTCGAAGCACTTGCCCTCGTGCGGCCGATCCGGGAGGCGCGTATCTGGGCTCGCGACGCCGGCAAGGCCGAAGCGGCGGCGCGTGAGATGACCGATAAGCTCGGCTTTGCCGTCAGCGCCGTCGTCGATCCCGTAGCCGCCGTCAGCGGGGCCGACATCATCGTGACGACCACGCCGTCAGAAACGCCGGTCCTCAAGGCCGAATGGCTTCAGCCGGGGCAGCACGTCACGGTCATGGGGTCGGACACCGAGCACAAGAACGAGCTCGACCCGCATGCCTTCGCCCGCGCCACCTATGTCGCCGACAGCCTCAGGCAGACCCGCCGGCTCGGCGAACTGCATCACGCGATCGCCGCCCGTCTCGTGCCGGCGGAGGCCGAATTTGCGGAACTTGGCCAGGTGATCGCCGGGATGAAGCCCGGTCGCACGCGGGCCGAGGAGATCACTATTGCCGACCTGACCGGCACCGGCATCCAGGACACCGCCATCGCCACGCTCGCCTTCGCGCGGGCAAACACGGCGGACGCAGGTACGACATTCGACAGCTGACACCGGCATTGCCAAAGACGAGGCCGGAAGAACGAGGGAAAAGACATGACCCAACCCAACCTCAAATTCTCCCTTGAGGAATATGAAGCGCGGCTCGCGAAGACCCGAAAGGCCATGGAGGCGAAAGGCGTCGACCTCCTGATCGTGAGCGACCCCTCAAACATGGCCTGGCTCACAGGCTATGACGGCTGGTCCTTCTACGTACATCAGGCGGTCATCGTACCGCCTTCGGGCGAACCGATCTGGTTCGGCCGCGGCCAGGATGCCAATGGGGCGAAGTTTACCGCCTATCTCAAACACGAGAACATCATCGGCTACCCCGATCACTACGTGCAGTCGACCGAACGTCACCCCATGGACTATCTCTCGGGTATCCTCGCCGACCGCGGGTTCGGTTCGCTCCGCATCGGTGTAGAAATGGACAATTACTGGTTCTCGGCCGCTGCGTTTGCGTCGCTGCAGAAGCGCCTCCCCAATGCGCGTTTCGTCGACACGACGGCGCTGGTGAACTGGCAGCGTGCCGTCAAAAGCGAGACGGAAATCAAATATATGCGCAACGCCGCCCGCATTGTCGAAGCCATGCATCAGCGCATCTTCGACAAGATCGAAGTGGGCATGCGCAAATGCGATCTGGTGGCGGAAATCTACGATGCGGGCACGCGGGGCGTTGATGGCATCGGCGGCGACTATCCGGCAATCGTGCCGCTTCTCCCTTCCGGCGTCGAGGCTTCAGCGCCGCATCTCACCTGGGACGACCGGCCTATGAAGCGAGGCGAGGGCACCTTTTTCGAGATCGCCGGCTGCTACAATCGCTATCACCTGCCGCTGTCGCGCACGGTGTTCCTGGGCAAGCCGACCCAGGCCTTCCTCGACGCCGAGAAGGCGACTCTCGAAGGCATGGAGGCGGGGCTCGCAGTCGCCAAGCCCGGCAATACCTGTGAGGACATCGCGAACGCGTTCTTCTCCGTGTTGAAGAAATACGGGATCGTCAAAGACAACCGTACCGGCTATCCCATCGGTCTTTCCTATCCGCCGGACTGGGGCGAGCGCACGATGAGCCTGCGCTCGGGCGACAGGACGGAACTGAAGCCGGGAATGACTTTCCACTTCATGACGGGCCTCTGGCTCGAGGACATGGGTTTCGAGACGACCGAAAGCATTCTC
Organism: Sinorhizobium medicae; assembly: GCF_007827695.1. GTDB lineage: Bacteria > Pseudomonadota > Alphaproteobacteria > Rhizobiales > Rhizobiaceae > Sinorhizobium > Sinorhizobium medicae. The sequence continues at coordinate 28,622 of NZ_VITA01000034.1, forward strand.
ATCACCGAGAGCGGCGTCGAGTGCCTTGCCTCCGTGCCGCGCAAGCTGATGGTCAAGGACTGAACGGATGAGGGAGCATCACTTGCGGCCATCGCCGATCAGCGCCACCGTCGATTTCGAGGCGGATGGCATCCAGCACGGCTTCCTGCGCCTTCCCTATAGCCGCGACGATTCCGCCTGGGGTTCGGTGATGATTCCGATCAGCGTGGTCAAGAACGGGAAGGGGCCGACCGCCCTCCTGACGGGCGGCAATCACGGCGACGAATATGAAGGGCCGATCGCGCTTTTCGATCTCGCCCGCAAGCTCGATGCCGCCGATGTCGAGGGAAGGGTGATCATCGTTCCGGCAATGAACTACCCGGCCTTCCAGGCGCAGACGCGGACGTCGCCGATCGACAGGGGCAATATGAACCGCAGCTTTCCGGGCAAGCCCGACGGGACGGTCACCCAAAAAATCGCGGACTACTTCCAGCGTGTCCTGCTGCCGCTCGCCGACATCGTGCTCGACTTTCATTCAGGCGGGAAGACGCTCGACTTCCTGCCCTTCTGCGCGGCTCATGTCCTGCCTGACAAGGCGCAGGAGGAAAGGGCCTTCGAATTCGTTCGGGCATTCGGGGCGCCCTATTCGATGAAGATGCTGGAGATCGATACGGTCGGAATGTACGACACGGCCGCCGAGGAGATGGGCAAGATCTTCGTCACCACAGAGCTCGGAGGCGGCGGATCGGCAACCGCCCGGACAGCTTCGATCGCAAAACGCGGTGTTGTGAATGTCCTGAAGCATGCCGGGATCCTCGAGGGCGAGGTCGAGACGGCATCCACCCGGTGGCTCGACATGCCGAGCGACGATTGTTTCGCTTTCGCGGAGGATGAAGGGCTCGTCGAGTTTCTCGTCGACCTCGGCGAAGCGGTCGCACGCGACGCGGTGATTGCGCGGGTCTATCCGATCGGACGCACGGGTGTCGAACCGGTGGAGGTCCGAGCCAGGATGAACGGCCTTCTCGTGGCCAGACATAATCCCGGGCTGATCAAGCCGGGCGACTGCTGCGCGGTGCTGGCAGTCGAAGTATAGCAGCTCCTACCCCGGTGCGCGTTGCCGGGGAAGCCTATCGGAGGGCTGCAATCTCCACGCTTCATCTGCGGCGCGGCTGGAAGCGTCTCTTCAGCCCAAGGACTTGGTCTGGCTGGCAACTGTGTTTGTCAGGTGGTTCGTCGGAAGGTTGTTTTGTCCCTGATGATGGCGTTTGCGATGGCGA
>NZ_VITA01000035.1 GCF_007827695.1 Sinorhizobium medicae
CCCTCAATGAGTACCCTTCGAGCTCTTGTGTTGCCCGCCTTCGTGATCCCGCCACGCTTGACCCGTTCGCCGGTTGAGCTTTCCGACGGAACGAGGACCGAGATACGCCATCAGCTGGCGAGGATTATCAAAGCGCCTGACATCGCCGATTTCGACGACAAAGGTGACCGCCGTCATGAACGCGACGCCGCGCATCGCCTGGTAGGCGGCCACAACCGGCGCCATTGACCAGGATGCCGCGGTCTCGACGACCAGCTTGGTCAGCCGATCCAGGCGCACGCTGGCATCCGCGACAGCCTGGCAATATTCCGTCAGCAGGATTTGGTGGGCGGGATGATCGAAGGCCTGGCACGTTAGCCATCTTCGATGGGCACGCGTCCATGGTTCGCGGCCGGCATAGATCCTGCCATGACGCAACAAGAAGGACTGAAGTTGCTGACGGGCCTGCTTCAGCGCGTCGCTGGCCGCCTCGCGCGCCCGCACCAGATCGCGGATCGCCTCATGGCCTTCATCTGGGACCCAGACCGCGGTCAGTTCGCCCGCCCGGTGCAGGCGCGCCAGACTCATGGCATCCCGGCGGTTTGTCTTCACCCGATCGCCCGCACGTTTGGGTACCAGTGACGGCGCCACGACCACGCAATCATGCCCCAGTTCGACAATCTGCCGGACCGTAACCCGTGGGACCAGCTTCATAGCAAAAGTGAAGCTTAGCTCCGCGCTTGGAAAGCTTGCTGACCATCGATGCTACTGATGCCGGCTCCGAGGAAATGTCGTCGAAAAACCGTACCTCGCCGTTGCGGCTTCCATCGGCTAGGCCACAGAAATCTTCAGCTTCGAAGTATGCAGGCCGATGAAAATTACGCTATCTTCTTTCATGGTTCGCCCTCGCTAAGCATGGGGCAAGGCTCCGGCCTATCCAGAGCAACCCCCGATTTAGCTTACCGCGGGGGCGGGCCACCTTCATCCCGCGAACATACGGTCTAATCGCCGCTGGATGAAAGTTCAATGGCAGGTCAGTCGATCCGATCAATGCAGAGCCGCTTAACGGCCGTGTCGAGGTTGCGCTGCCAGAGATACAACGTACCAGCGCGACGAAGGTTGAAATCTCGCAGCACCGCGTGGACGACACTCCGACCGAGGCGGTTGCGCAGACAAAGGAACGCCACACGCCATTGCAGCGTCTATCGACGTCGTCCGGCACTGCTCAAAATCGCACGAAGCGCCGGCCCGCCCGAATGCGCGACTTGAAGGTCGGGCACGAGGGCCGAAAGCGCAGACCAGGACTTTCGACGATCCGATCTCCGTCGACGAGCTTGCCGCTCTGGGTGCGGACAACAAGCTCCTCAAGAGGTTGCGAGCTGAACTGCTTGTTGCACAGAACCTCTGGCTCAAGAAGATGCTCGAACGATTTGATGTCGAACGCGATGTGGCACCACTAGCGTCGGGCAGGAAAGCCCGTGAGCCCGAGTTTCGCGGATAGCCCCGGGAGAGGCTGCCCTACCTTGATGTCGCCTTTCGGATCTCGACGGCGTGTCTGAAGGAAATGAGAATCCGACATTGCTAAGTCAGGCCAAACGTGGAGCCTGGCACTTGGAGTGCAGCGGCGATGCGTCTTAGCCTGGCGGGGTCGACATCCGCGCCCAGTTCAATTCTAATAATCTCGGCTCCAGTGAGGCCGCTTGTAAGGGAGAGGTCCTCGACACTATATCCCGTTGCCTCGCGCGACTGCTTGACAGCGAAACCTATATCGACGCGGCCTCGGCAGGTGTTAGTGTTCAGGGTGCTCATAGCATTTGTCATGAAATGACTCCTTGGATAGTGCGCCAGGAGCGCGCGGTTCCCTATTAGAAAGCCAGCAGACATCAATATGTCCTGACAAAATCTTCGATGTTGCACTGCAATATAGGTCCAAGCGGTTGCGATGCAACCCCTTGGAGCGCGGCTGCGCCGAAGGACGTCGCCCACAACCCACTGCCCGTATCCGGCCGGGACGGTCTTCCGGTCGCTTAAGTCGGCGAGGACTACCTGCGGGGGATTCAGCGCTCTCGAGATTCTCTGCCATTGCAAGCTGATCGTGCGGATGCTTGCAATCGAGCAACGGTGTGGCGATTGTTGCGCGGAGTCAGCCTTCGCGCAGATCGAGTCGGCCGCTTGAGTGGATGCTCGGGCAGCTCGGTCAGGAGCGCGCTGGTGCTACGCTATCGTTCTGATTATCGGCGACTGGGTCGGCCCGTCGAATAGTACAAGCGCCGGAAGGCCCCGGCATACATTTCAATACTAGTCTAGTGCCCGTCCATAAACGGTAAACTGCTGAATTTATTGGGCGAATCGCGATATCTGCGCGGGCAAAGCCCGGCGGTTTCAGGTATACTTTAGATCAAGCTACTGATTCTAAAGACAAACCCGTAACCGCCGGAACCGACAATGCGCCAAGAACGCACCGTCCAAGCCAGCATATTTGATCTTTTCGCCGAACACGAGATCGGTCGTGAACTGAAGGCGATGTCGGAATGGCTGGATGAGCATGGCGATTTGCTCGGGCTGGTGGCGCGGGACCTGCGCCGGCATGGTCTCAGACAGACCGGCCGCGAGGGGCTACCAGCCGAGGCTGTGCTGCGCTGCGCTGCTCAAGCAGCATCGCCAGTTGAGTTACCAGGAACTGGCCTTCCACCTCGAAGACTCCGCCTCGTTCCGGGCGTTTGCCCGGCTGCCGTGGGGCTGGAACCCGAAGAAGTCGGTTTTGCACAAGACGATCAGCGCGATCCGGGCGCAAACCTTTGAAGAGATCAACGGGGTGCTGCTGGCGAGCGCCCGGCAGGAGAAGCTGGAAAGTGGCAAGGTCGTGCGCGTGGACAGCACCGTTACCGCCGCACTGATCCATGAACCGAGCGACAGCAGCCTGTTATGAGACGCTGTCCGGGTGACGGTGCGGCTGTTGCAGCAGGTCCGAGGCACTGGGTAGCGCCATTCCATGGCACGACCATCGCCGCGCGGCAAAGAAGCGGGCTCGGGCGATCGAATATATCCGCTGCCGCCCCAAACGGATCAAGCACTACCGCGAACTGCTCAAGATCACGCGCACGACCTTGAGTTATCTGCAGCAGGCCAGTGAACAGTTGCCGCTGACGGCGGGCCCGGCCGGCGAACTGTGGCAGGCCCAACTCCGCCACTACCGGCCGCTGATCGAGCGGATCATCGCCCAGACCGAACGGCGGGTCCTGGCCGGGGAGCCGGTTTCGGCCGGCGAGAAGCTGGTGAGCCTGTTCGAGCCGCATGGCGACATCATCGTCAAGGGCAGCCGCGACGTCGACTACGGCCACAAACTCAATCTGACCACCGGCAGAAGCGGACTGATCCTCGACCTCGTCGGCAACCCGACCGACAGCGAGCGCTTGCTGCCGATGCTGGAACGCCACATCGCCTTTTACGGCGAGCCGCCGCGTCAGGCGGCGGCCGACGGCGGCTATGCCAGCCGCGAAAATCTGAGCGGAGCGACATGGCTTTCCACAAGAAGCGCGGCCTCAGCATCGAAGACATGGTCAGCAGCCGGTGGGTCTATCGCAAGCTGCGCAACTTCCGCGCCGGCATCGAGGCCGGCATCTCTTGCCTGAAACGCGCTTATGGCTTGGGGCGCTGCACCTGGCGTGGGCTCGACCACTTCAAGGCTTATGTCTGGTCCTCGGTGGTCGCTTACAATCTCGCCCTCTTCGCCCGCCTCAGGCCGACCTGACGCTCCTGATCCGGTGGCGTTCAGAGCAAGCCCGGCGAGCGTCGGCCGATACCCTATGACCTATTGCCGCCAGATCGCTCTTCGGGCCATAACCTGCGCCGCCTTATGCCATCACGCGTCCCAAGAAACGGTGTCAGCCGGCAAACAACCTTTCAAAACCGCCGAAAAACAGGCGTTTATGGACGGGCACTAGTCTAGCGTTCCAGTTGCTTCGACCCTGCAATCGGATCGATACTAGGCCCGCGTAAGTGCTACTGGTGTCGGCGGCGATGTGTATCATCGCGATCGCTCCAGCGTCACGAACGCGCTGCACCCGGGGGATCCTTGGTCCCGGAACTCATCAATATCAACAATCAAAAAACTCGGCAAATGCAACCGCGTGAGGAACCTGAGCGCGGTCGCTCGATGATGGGAACCCCTGATCCCGCTCCAGGCAAATAGTCTCATCCATCTCGCAACTCATGTCCGGTCAGTGTCGCCGGATATTTGCCTCGACGGTAACCGGCAGGCGAGTGTCCTGCGGAAGGTGGGGCAGGGCCAGGCGCCACCCGTTCCTCAGCAGTATGGAGCCGCCCCATAGGTCTTCAGTCGCCACCGAAATGATCGGCTCCTCGAGGTCCTTCTTAGGGATATAGGCCGACAAGGCGTCGCCGGTTATGCGGATTGTGACTTTCATGATCTGTCCGTTCTGCAAGACTAGTGGCAGTTTCATTCATCCCGCGAGTGGAGGCTATTTCTACACATAGTTTGGTGGAGCCTCGCAAATTTCGACCCTGTTCTCCTACAACCTCTCCTCACGTCTTTGTGCTGCAGGACCTTAAAATTCAAAGTTCTGTCGGAACATATTGGTAGGCGGCTCGGAGCTCAGGCAGGGACGCAGGTGTTCGACACCGGACAGACCGATGCGCATTGCTGTGTATCGAATCCTCCCTTGCATTCGTTGCATTTGGTCGGGTCAATCACGTATTTCTCGCCTTTGAAATTGACCGCCCCCCGCGGACATTCAAACTCGCAGGCGCCGCACTGAGTGCATTGAGATGCAATAATCTTGAAGGCCATTGTAAAACTCCTTATTCAGTCGGAGGGCAGCTCAAGCTGTCGCCGTCTTTACCGGTGGTTCGATGCCAAACTCGGCGGCGTAGAGCGCGCCGAGCGCACTCTCGATGTAGTCATGGCCGTAAGCTTCCGTCGCTCGAAGCCCGGCCTGTGTCAGCTGTTTCCTTGGGTAATCTCCGATCTTGACGCAGAGCAGAATGTCTATTCCTTCAAGCGCATTGACGATGTGGTCGAGGGTGGCGTCCTCGCCCCAGCCGCCGAGGCAATACTGCTCAACCCTGCGGCGGCCTGCCAGCTTGATCCCTCTCCGAGAGACGGTGTAAACGTGAAATTCTTTCGCGTGTCCAAAATGTTCGTTGATCCGGCCCCCGCCTTTGGTCGCCACGGCAATGAGAAGCGATCCGCCATACTCCACCGACATTACCGTTCTGATCGCCTCGTTCTTGGCCACTAGGTGATCCCCGCGTTCGCGCGCGACCAACTGGCGATAGGCCTGTCGCTTGCTGGCATCGTAGGTTATCCCGTCGGGGATCTCAGCGAGCGTGAACTCGTGACCACGATCATCGCCGAGCAAGCCTATGGCATCGGCCCGGCACTGTCGACAATGACGCATCAGTTTGGTTCCTTCTAGACGGTCCTGAAGGGCCTGCAGTTCGAAGGCCTCCGGGCCGCGCTGCCCTGTCAGTCCGTAATAGGTCCCGTGTACTCGGTTTGAAATTAGCGGCATTACGTTGTGCAGCAACGCGCCTCGGCCTTTCACAACTTTGTTGACTTCGATCAGGTGCTCATCATTGACGCCGGGGATCATTACCGAGTTGACCTTGGTGAGGATGCCGCGTTCGGCCAGCATCTCCAGGCCCAACATCTGCCGTTCGTGCAGGATTCTCGCAGCGTCGATACCAGTGTGGCGGCGCTGACCATAGTAAATCCAGGGATAGATCTTTACGCCGACACGCGGATCGACCATGTTGATGGTGATCGTCACGTGATCGACGTTCATTTCGGCAAGCTCATCGACATGGTCCGGCAGCGAGAGCCCGTTCGTGGAGATGCATAGTCTTATGTCCGGAATTTCCCTAGCCACTCGTTCGAACGTCGCCCTTGTTTTCTTCCAGTCGTAACAAGCATCGCCAGGCCCAGCGATGCCGAGCACTGACAGCTGAGGCACTTCGTTGGCAACGGCAATCACCTTTCGCACCGCCTGGTCAGGTGTGAGCTTTTCCGAGGCAACACCGGGCCGACTTTCGTTGGCGCAATCGTATTTGCGATTGCAGTAGTTACACTGGATGTTGCAGGCAGGCGCGACCGCCACGTGCATGCGCGCGAAATAGTGATGCGCCTCCTCTGAAAAACAGGGGTGATTCTTAATCTTGTCCCAAGTTCCAGGATCTATGTCGCCCAGCGCCGTCGATGGAGGTGAGCAGCCAAGCGATTTAGCGTTCTCCAGCAACTGGTCAGAGAATGTAGTGCTGGTCCGGCTCTCACGCAAAATCATGGGTGTAAACATGAACAACTCCATTGGAGGGGGATTTTGCAATTCAACCAGCAACAGCTATGCTAAACCCTTTTCGATGGATTGGCGTCTTTGGATTCGGTCCTGTCCGTTTGCTCACAGGCTTGTCGGACTTGCGACAACGGCCAAGTTGAAGTGCATCCGGTCGTGTTTCGAAAGGACGGAGAAAAGAGGCGACGCTCGCGAAGCCTGTATCTCACCGGCAACTTAGAGCTTTCTCACCTCTACACCATGCCGACGTATAGCATACCCGACCTGCCGGGGCGTTTTTTCGAGGATGCGAGCTGCCTTTGCCTGATTCCAACCGGCCTCCTCCAGCGCACTGATCAACCGGTCGCGCTCGATCAGATTGGATGCCGCCCCTGCGGATGCGGGATCCTTCGGCGGAACATCATTGGCTGGCGCTCCTACCAACGGTGTCGTACCCGCGGACGCATCGGTGGCAATGTGGCAATGCGAACAGCGAATGCCTTTCCAGAGGCGAGAAGAAAAGCACTGGTCCGTCTGGCAGGCGAAATCTGACGAAGTGATCGTCTTTGCCCTGGCGAGAGTTGCAGTCCTCCGCACACAGTTTTCCAGTTCGCGAACGTTTCCGGGGAACTTGCACCTCGACAAGTGGTCAAGCGCAGACGGCACGAAATGGAGACCTCGACCGTTCTCTTCATTGAACCGCTGAAGGAAAGCTTTTGCAAGGAGCGGAATGTCACCGTCGCGTTTCCTAAGCGGCGGCAAAGTTATGGGCACCACACTGATGCGGTAGTAAAGGTCTTCCCTGAACTCCCCATTCCGGACCGCCATTTCGAGATCCTTATTTGTGGCGAATATGAGCCGGATGTCGACTTTCAGCGTCTTTGTGCCGCCGACTCGTTCAAATTCACCTTCCTGTATTACGCGTAGCAGTTTTGCTTGGAATGCCGGCGGAATCTCGCCGATTTCATCGAGCAGCAACGTTCCGCCATTCGCCGATTCGAAACGGCCTACTCGTTGAGCAATAGCCCCGGTGAAGGCACCTTTCTCATGTCCAAACAGCTCTGATTCGAGAAGGCTCTCAGACAGCGCGGGGCAATTGAACTTAATGAACGGCTTTTTTTGCCGAGTCGAATGCTGGTGAATTAGCTTCGCAAAGCATTCCTTGCCAGTTCCGCTTTCGCCCCTGAGGAGAACGGTTGAATTGGTCTCTGCCACGACTTTGGCGGTTTCTACCGCCGCCATGAGGGCGGGACTTTCCCCGATGATCCCGTCATTCTTGAGCAGCCGCTGGCGGGCGAAACCCTGGCTCTGCTCATCATGTGAATTCTGCTGTTCTTGCTGCTCTTCGGCAAATGTCCGCCCACGCCTGCTGATAGTGCGATGAAGCCGAATGGCCCTGCCCGCAAGATCGGCGGCCATGGAAAGCAAGTGGACCTCCTCTTCATAGTCATAACCGGACTCTTTGGCGCGCTCGAACCACAGCATTCCGCCCGTTTCGTGATCGACCTCCACCGCCGCAGCGATGAAGGCCGTCGGACCAATTCCGTGCCATTTTATCTGATCCTTGAACAGCTCCGAGTTGCAAACGTCTGGTACGACCAGCCGCCCGGCAGTGATGATTTGGTCTATTGCGGCCTTTGGTACAGTATAGTCAGCGGCAGAAGGAGACCCACTGCTGCGGGTAGCCGCTGTGATCTTTGCCTCTCCTTCCGACGCCGGAATCTCGAGTCCGCCGCGGCGCATGCGCAGAACCAAAGAGAGGGTATTCACGAAATTGTTCAGCGTGATGTCAAGACGAGTGGGGGCAATCAGAGCCTTTGATATGCTGTAAATTTCGGCGGACCGCTTGTCCTGTTTGCGCATGTCTCTTTGTGAAGGTACAGACAGGGCACTAACTCCCCTGAACGAATTGCGATGCGAGCACCTTAGTCATTTTCTCGCCCATTTAATATTAGGAGGTATGCGTATTGACAGTCGGAGAGCGATAAAGTTACGGAAGGTAAGTTGGTTTCCTTGTAAGGTTCCCTGGCACTTCGTTCCCCTTTTGAACGCCGATCTAGCCTGTGAATCGACCTTAGAGTGGCTCATCCGAACTTGAAGAGGATACCGAAGCCACCTCGTGGATAGCTCCACTCGACGTCACCGTTTGCCTCGCACAACACTCTGCATGTGCCGCACTCCATGCAGCCATCAGCAGTGACTTCCACTTGCCCAGTTTCATTCAACTCGTAGCATTTGGCCGGGCAGACTCGCGTGAGCGCGAGCAGGTTTAAGCTTGGCGACCGGTGTGGCCGCACTGTAATGTGTGGACGCCCTGCGTCGACCAGATAGCGGTTCTGGTAGAGCTTGTCTTCGATACGATCCGCGATTGCCGTCTTCATCTCATTTCTCCTTTAGCGCCAGGCGGAGGCGAGGCGAACCGCGTCACTGACGAGACCCCATCGGGATCGTGCCCTGAGAAAGGCGGCGGTGGTCGCAATTTCCCTCTCAATCTTAGGCGTGCCGTCCACGCGCACGAAGTTCTGCGCGGCATGCGATATCAGCTGCGGGTACGTCGTGAAGAAGTTTGGGGAATTGGTATGGAGCAGGGAAGGCATGTCCTTTTGTTTGCTCAGGTCCTCAACAACGAAGGACTTGTCTAGTATCGTTTTGTAGAGAGAGAGGCTCGCCTTATCCATCACCCCCCCGCGGCTCTTTATGATTGAAATCGCCTCTCCCGCCATCCTCCCAGATGCCATGGCAAGGTTAGACCCTTCGCGGTGCACGGCATTGTTAAGTTGCGCCGCGTCTCCAACGACGACCCAGCCGTTACCGCAGAGCCGCGGTATTGCGTTGAAACCGCCCTCCGGAATGAGATGGGCCGCATACTCCTTCACTTCCGACCCTGCTATTAACGGCTGGATTGACGGGTGGCGTTTAAAGGCGTCGAGAAGCGCGTAAGGTCTCTCCATGGTCTCGGCGAAGTTGGAGATGAGGCAGCCGATGCCGAGTGAGATTGACTCCTTATTGGTATAGAGGAAGCCCAATCCTGCCATTCCGCGCGAGATTGTCCCGCCCGCCTCGATCACGCATCCTTCATCGCCTGTCAGTCCGAAGCGCGATGCGATCACCTCTTCGGGGAGGAAATGCAATTCCTTTACCGCGAGGGCTACGTTTTTCGACTTCGGCACCTCACGTAAGCCGGCGCGCGTGCCAAGGAGTCCGTTGACCCCTTCAGCGAGCACGACCACATCTGCAAGAACGACGTCGCCAGCGCGGTCAGTGCGGACGCCTATCGCCTTCCCGGCACTGTCCCATTCCAGTCCTGTAGCCGTTGTTTCACACAGGACCGTTCCGCCAGCCTCGCACACCTTGCGCGATAACCATTTATCGAATTGAGCGCGAATGATCGTGTAGCGGTTTGGCGTCACCTCATTGAAGTCGTCTGACCGGTAGTGCATCCCGGTGTGAGACGTGTCGTCCATTATCCAGAATCGCTGCTCGACGAGATGCCGCTCGAGCGGTGCGTCATTCCGGAAATCTGGAATGATTGCCTCCAGCATGTTGGCGTACATTATTGCGCCTTGGACGTTCTTTGAACCCGGATACTCTCCGCGCTCCAACTGCAGCACCTTTAGCCCACGGCTAGCCATCGCGTAAGCCGCCGCATTCCCGGACATACCGGCACCAACGACGATGGCGTCAAATTTTTCCTTTGTCATTGGTCCTTGTCTCACTGCACAAACTTCTCAAGATTGCGTGGCTCCAACCGTTTAGTGAAGACTTCCGTCAGGGCAGGCAGAAAACTGATCGCATCGGCCACAACGCCGAGGTGGGCGAAATCGAAGATGGGCGCGTTCGGATCGGTGTTGATAGCAACAATGAGGTCAGATCCTTCGACGCCAACGCGGTGCTGAACGGCGCCCGAGATCCCAGCCGCTATATAGAGCTTTGGCCGGATCGTGTTGCCCGTTTGGCCGATCTGCCGGTCAACCGGCATCCACCCCTTTTGGACTAGCGGCCGCGAACACCCAAAATCCCCGCCGAGCGTTCGTGCGAGATCCTTCAAGAGCTGAAGGTTCTGCACTGCTCCAAGACCGAGTCCCCCGGCAACCACGACGTCGGCATAGGCGAGATTGGCCGTGTTCGAGTCGCCATCAGAAAAAAAGGCAAGGACTTTGGTCGCAATCTCCTCCTCAAGCATCTTCAGCTCGTGCCGGATAATGCTTCCGGTTGGCTTGTTCACGCGTTGCGGCATGGCCATTACACTCGGCCGTACGGTGGCCATCTGCGGTCGACACTTGAGTGTATAGATCGTGCAAAGCAAGGAACCGCCGAAGGTTGGCCTGGTCGCAGCGAGCGAACCATCTGAATCAACATTTAGTTCAGTGCAATCGGCCGTGAGTCCCGTCTTCAATGTCGTTGCCACCGATCCGGCGAGGTCGCGGCCGAGCGTAGTCGCACCGAGAAGCAGTATTTCCGGCTTGTTTGCCGAGACGAGATCCGTCAGGGCTTTGGTGAAAGGCTCGTTCCGATAGTGGGCGAGTAGCGGCGACTCGACGAGGTAGCTGAGGTCGGCGCCGTAAGCGAAGGCGTCCGCAATAGCATTTGCCGTGCCCTGTCCTCCCGGCGGCCCAATGACCACGCCCGCAAGATGGACACCCAGCTTGTCGGCGAGCTTGCGGCCTTCACCGAGTAGTTCGATGGAGACGGGATGCACCTGACCGTGCTCCAGTTCGATGAAGACCCATACGTTCCGATAGTCCTGGAACTGCTTGGGTAGCTCCTTCTTCATGGCGGCGCGTCCGGAGGGTGGGGAACAGGCTTCACGATTCTCGGTCGACATCTGGTACTCCTTGCTGTCCCGTGCTGCCTAGGAAGCCGAGATCGTGTTTCAACGCCGGCTGGTCGGCAAAGATTGCCGCGATCAGACCGTCCGCGACCTCGCGCAGTGGCTTATTTGTGGTGTCGATCTGCCTTGCCTTTTGTTCGCGCGAAGTCGGGGCAAACACGCGCTTTACGACTGTCGGGGATCCTCGCAAGCCACAGTTGGCCGGTTCTGCAATGCCGGCGTCCGCCGCACTCCACTTGACGACCTTGGTGCGCGCGGCGCGAAGGGCGTCGTCGAGACGCCCGCGACGGATGGCGTCGGCGCCGTCCAGCATAGTGACAAGGCAAGGTAGTCTGGTTCTCAGGATCTGCGAGCCGCCTTCCGCGCGCCGCTCAACAGTGATCTCGCGCGAAGCGGCATCAATGGAGAGAATCTTCGCCACGTAAGTGAGCTGCTGTAGGTCGAGGCGCTTGGCAATTCCAGGTCCAACTTGGGCAGTGTCGCCGTCGATCGTCTGCTTGCCGGTGAACACAACATCAGGCGTGCCGAAGGTCTCGCCGATCTCCGCGATTGCTTGAGCAAGAGCGAAGGAGGTCGCGAGCGTATCCGAGCCTGCAAAATGGCGGTCGGTCAAGAGAACGGCGCGATGTGCGCCAAACGTAAGTGCCTTGCGCAGCGCGTCCTCGGCCATCTTAGGGCCCATGGTCACCACGGTAACCTCGCCTCCATACGCCTCGCACAACTTCAGTGCTTCTTCGAGGGCAGCCAGGTCATGGGGGTTGATAATGGTCGGCACGCCCTGTCGCATGATCGTGTTGGTCACCGGATGGACGCGTATTTGTGCAGAATCCGGCACCTGCTTTATGCAGACTACAAGGTGCATGGTGTCTCTCCAGGCTCCAATCACATGTGTGCCAGCGTTTCCGTTGCTGGCAAGCGTTACAGCAACCGGAATGGTCCTCACTGTCTTGCTCGATATTGTGTCTTCTTACCGCTTCCTAGGGGGATGATCGTGCAAAAGTCGTGCCAGGTCGCAGACGTGACTGAAATAACGCTAATTGCTTTTCTTCAAATAGTTACAGCGGGAAATTGGCCGTATGGTTGAAGGAACAACCTGTGTCGAGGAGCCGACAAAGGCGACGGACAATGTCATATGGCTGCGGCAATCATCCGCTCGACGGCGGGTTTCTTCGCCTATCGGACGCTGAGGTGATGAGCGGAGGATGCCGCGGTTGCAATGGCGGACATTTTTGAGAGGGCTGCGCATCTCAACTCGCACGGGGATTGTCTGCGCGATCGGAAGGCAAGGCGCGTGCGGCGCCTTCCAAGGCGCATGATGATCGTGCTCGTCACTGAAGCGACGTGAATTCGCGCAGAAATCCGGCACCTGCTTGATACAGACTACGAGGTGCATGCTATCTCTCCAGGCTCCAATCATATGTGTGCCAGCGTTTCTGTCTCTTCCAGCATCAACCGTGCCAATCACTGACGTCATCACAAGGCATTGATGTGATCGACGTATTTCCTTGGAGATTCCCACGTGTTGTATCGCGCACACGGTCGTGTCACCTCCCAACACGTCCCGTGGAACTGGAAATTTTGTCTGCGGCTGCTATGTTCGGGGACACCCCTGCGTCTGTTCGGACATGCATCATGCGCGCCTGCTCGAGAAGAAGCTCTCCAACCTGCAGGCGATGCTTCCTCCCGATCCTCAACGCCGTCGTCCAGACGGGCAAGTCGCTCCTCATTATCGCTGGCTGAAGACCATCGGAATAGCCAACCCGCTGCACGGCCCTGTCGCAGCAGGTGTTGGTCGCTTGGAGAGAGACTTCGGTGATGGGACGTCTTATATTTGCCGCGGGTGTGATTGGTGCGAATGCACGAGCTTGGCCTTATTGCAGGCCCCTTCTATCGTTTGGACCTTTACCGGCCGGACACGTGACGACACGCATACGACAATGTTCGTCACCTTTGTCGGCTTAACGACACAAGTTGTTCGTTCGAACATATGGTCAATTTCCAGGATTAGCTATCTGAAAAAAGGCTATAAGCTTTATTTGGTCACTCCTTCGGCCTGGCACGACTTTTGCAAGATCACCCAGTGGTGCCCCTGCTGTGCGCATTCATTTGTCCCGAACAACCGAACTCGTTTAAACAACAAAGGAAGCAAGATGGCAGCTCTGCGTCAGATCGCGTTCGACGGTAAGGGATATCCGCAATCTCCAAAATGCACTCGCCCTAACTGGACACGGGTCGGCAATATTGACGGGAGCATCGCGTTAGCATGGCCTTTTCCCCAGCCTTCATTTAATGCAGTCGCAGTCGCATTCGCTGACTATGACGCCGCAGCTGATGCAGTCAATCCAGCTGCTTCAGATAGGTCATCTGGAACTCAGCGGTGCTCTCGGACGACGACATCGTCGACGTCCTCAAGAAGACAGGTGTCGATATCGGCGGGCGCACGGTCGCAAAATATCGCGGAGCGATGAACATCCAGCCTCTGTCCAAGGCCGCCGCGAGAAGCGTGCACTGCCGAGGGCCACGGGACTCTGAGGGATGCTGGCCCGCAAGTACGCTCGAGCAGGCGGGTCCGGTGGCTCCTGGAGCGAGATCGCGACATCAGCCGCCCGGTTTTTGGGCCGCTCTCTTTTGTTCCCCCCGTGGCGGGAATGCACTCACGTTCACAGCAGCTAAGCATATGCGGCAGAAATTCTGTCGTTCCCGATCGCGAGGAAGGCGCAAAAAGAAGCCGCTACCCAGAGCAGACCGTACAGCGTCATCGCGGCCACTCGGCGTGTCGTCGCCCAGTCACAAGGGCTTCCACGCAAGGCGGCAATTCGTTGAGCGATTTCTGGCGCGTGACGACCGCCCACACGACACTGTCCGGTGCCCTTGTCGGCTTAGCGACACGAGTTGTTCGTTCAACCATGTGGTCAATTTCCAGATCTAACTATCTGAAAGAAAGTCAGAAGCTTTATTTTAGACACTCCTGCGGCCTGGCACGACTTTTGCACGATCACCCCTGGGCGCGCATGCTGTTGCGCATTCATGTGTCCGAACAACCGAAATAGTTTAAACAACAAAGGAAGCAAGATGGCAGCTCTGCGTCAGATCGCGTTCTACGGTAAGGGGGGTATCGGCAAGTCCACGACCTCCCAAAATACACTCGCCGCGCTTGTCGACCTGGGGCAAAAGATCCTTATTGTCGGCTGCGATCCGAAAGCGGACTCCACGCGCCTCATCCTGAACGCAAAGGCACAGGACACCGTACTGCATCTTGCGGCAACCGAAGGTTCGGTCGAAGACCTCGAACTCGAGGACGTGCTCAAAGTTGGTTACAGAGGCATCAAGTGCGTGGAGTCCGGTGGCCCAGAGCCGGGCGTTGGCTGCGCCGGACGCGGCGTCATCACCTCGATCAACTTCCTGGAAGAGAACGGCGCCTATAACGATGTCGACTACGTTTCATACGACGTGCTAGGGGACGTCGTATGCGGCGGCTTTGCGATGCCCATTCGCGAAAACAAGGCTCAGGAAATCTACATCGTCATGTCCGGTGAGATGATGGCGCTCTATGCCGCCAACAACATCGCCAAGGGTATCCTGAAATACGCCCATGCGGGCGGCGTGCGGCTAGGGGGCTTGATTTGCAACGAGCGCCAGACCGACCGGGAACTCGACCTCGCCGAGGCACTGGCCGCCAGGCTCAATTCCAAGCTCATCCACTTCGTGCCGCGCGACAATATCGTTCAGCACGCAGAGCTCAGAAAGATGACAGTGATCCAATATGCGCCGGACTCCAAGCAAGCCGGGGAATATCGCGCCCTGGCTGAAAAGATCCATGCAAATTCCGGCCGAGGCACCGTCCCTACACCGATCACTATGGAGGAACTAGAGGACATGCTGCTCGACTTTGGAATCATGAAGAGCGACGAGCAGATGCTTGCCGAACTCCATGCCAAGGAAGCCAAGGTAATAGCCCCCCACTGAATCGCCGCCGAGAGGGTGGCGCAGCTGGACGCGGCGTGCCATTCCACAAACGGCGCCATTGATGAGGTGTCACCTGGATCGTGAAATGGGCAGGCCCAAATGAGCCTCGACTATGAGAATGACGATGCTTTGCACGAGAAGCTTATCGAAGAAGTGCTATCCCACTATCCAGACAAGGCGGCGAAGCGCCGTAAAAAGCACCTGAGTGTCGCAAAGAACAAGCAGGAGACCGCCGAGGAAGGACAGGTGGTTTCCGAGTGCGACGTAAAGTCGAACATCAAGTCGATCCCGGGCGTAATGACGATCCGCGGCTGCGCCTATGCCGGTTCCAAAGGCGTTGTTTGGGGTCCGATAAAGGACATGGTGCACATTTCGCACGGCCCGGTCGGTTGTGGCCAATATTCCTGGTCACAGCGCCGCAACTATTACGTCGGTACGACGGGCATCGACGCCTTCGTGACGATGCAGTTTACCTCCGACTTTCAGGAGAAGGACATCGTTTTCGGTGGTGACAAGAAACTAGAAAAGATCATCGACGAGATCGAGGAACTGTTTCCGCTCAACAACGGTGTCACCGTGCAATCGGAATGTCCCATCGGCTTGATTGGTGACGACATCGAGGCGGTTTCGCGAAAGAAGGCTGAGGAGTACAACACAACAATCGTGCCGGTGCGTTGCGAAGGCTTCCGCGGTGTATCGCAGTCCCTTGGACATCACATTGCTAACGACGCGATACGCGACTGGGTTTTCGACACGACCGAAGTCGCGTACGAAGCTGGTCGATACGACGTTAACGTGATCGGTGACTACAATATCGGCGGTGACGCCTGGGCATCGCGCATCCTGCTCGAGGAGATCGGGCTGCACGTGGTCGGCAACTGGTCGGGGGACGCCACACTCGCGGAGATAGAGCGCGCGCCGACGGCAAAGCTAAATCTTATCCACTGCTACCGGTCGATGAATTACATCTGCCGGCACATGGAGGAAAAGTATGGTGTGCCTTGGATGGAGTACAATTTCTTTGGTCCATCCCAGATCGAAGCCTCATTGCGCCAGATAGCGAAACATTTTGGACCGGAAATCGAGGAAAGGGCCGAGAGGGTAATCGCCAGGTACAGCGCCCTGACCTATGCTGTGATCGACAAGTACTGGCCGCGCCTTCGGGGCAAAAGGGTAATGCTTTACGTCGGCGGCTTGCGCCCACGTCACGTCATTACTGCCTATGAGGACCTCGGCATGGAGATCGTAGGGACCGGCTACGAATTCGCCCACAACGACGACTATCAGCGCACTGGTCACTACGTGAAGGAGGGCACGCTGATCTACGACGATGTCACCGGCTATGAACTCGAAAAGTTCATCGAGAGGATTCGCCCCGATCTCGTCGGCTCCGGCATCAAAGAAAAATACTCGGTGCAAAAGATGGGCATCCCATTCCGTCAGATGCACTCTTGGGATTATTCCGGACCGTATCACGGCTATGATGGCTTCGCCATCTTCGCCCGCGACATGGACCTTGCGGTCAATAATCCGGTCTGGGAACTCTACGACGCGCCCTGGCAGAAGGCGGCAATGCTTGCGGCATCAGGCGCCGCTGAATGAGAGTCCGATCTCTCCCCCGCGAGAGATCAGCAACGTCTCGAACGTCTCTGTGCCGCCGTAAGACGATGCCGATATGGAAGAGGTTACCACATGCCGCAGTCCGCCGAGAAAGTGCTCGACCATGCTCCCCTTTTCCGCGAGCCGGAATATAGGAAAATGCTGGCCGAAAAGAAGCGAAACTTCGAACGACCATACCCGGATCGGACCGTCACTGATCAACGCGAATTCACCAAAACCTGGCATTATCGCGAAATAAATCTCGCCCGCGAAGCGCTCGTCGTGAACCCGGCCAAGGCCTGTCAGCCGCTTGGCGCGGTTTATGCGGCGGCCGGGTTTGAGCGGACAATGTCGTTTGTACATGGCAGTCAAGGGTGCGTTGCCTATTACCGTTCGCACCTGTCGCGCCATTTCAAGGAGCCGTCGTCCGCGGTCTCATCTTCGATGACAGAAGACGCTGCGGTATTTGGCGGCTTGAAGAACATGGTCGATGGCTTAGCCAATACTTATAAGCTCTACGATCCGAAGATGATCGCCGTGTCGACCACGTGCATGGCGGAGGTCATTGGTGACGACTTGCACGGCTTCATTGAAAATGCCAAGGACGAAGGCGCCGTCCCCCATGATTTCGATGTCCCTTTTGCGCACACGCCGGCATTCGTCGGCAGCCATGTCGATGGTTATGACAGCATGGTTAAAGGCGTGCTGGAGAATTTCTGGAAGGGCGAGCAGCGCACTGTAAAACCTGGCTCGATCAACATCATCCCGGGCTTCGATGGATTCTGCGTCGGGAACAATCGCGAGTTGAAGCGCCTGCTCAATTTGATGGGTGTTTCCTATACGTTCATCCAAGATGCCTCCGACCAATTTGATACGCCCTCGGATGGTGAGTTCCGCATGTATGACGGAGGCACCAAGATCGAGGACGTGAGAGCGGCACTGAATGCCGAGGCGACAGTGTCACTGCAGCAATACAATACTCGCAGAACACTGGAATATTGCAAAGCGGCCGGACAGGCGACGGTGTCCTTTCACTATCCTCTCGGTGTCAAGGCGACAGACGAGTTCCTGGTGAAAGTATCGGAGATCTCCGGCAGGGAAATCCCCGAGGCAATCCGCCTGGAGCGCGGCCGGCTTGTCGACGCGATGGCGGACAGCCAGTCTTGGCTGCACGGTAAGAAATACGCGATCTACGGCGACCCCGACTTCGTATACGCCGTAGCGCGATTCACCATGGAGACTGGAGGGGAGCCAACCCACTGCCTAGCAACCAACGGCACCCCAGCCTGGGAAGCTGAGATGAAAAAGCTGCTCGCATCCTCGCCCCTGGGCAATGATGCACAGGTTTGGACGAACAAGGATCTCTGGGCAATGCGCTCACTCCTTTTCACCGAGCCGGTGGACCTGCTGATCGGCAATTCCTATGGCAAGTATCTGGAGCGCGATACCGGCACGCCGCTGATCCGGCTGATGTTTCCGATTTTCGACCGGCACCACCATCACCGTTTTCCCCTGATGGGCTATCAAGGTGGACTGCGTGTGTTGACGACGATCCTCGATAAGATCTTCGACCGACTCGATCGTGAGACGATGCAGGTGGGAGTGACGGACTATTCTTATGACCTTACTCGCTAGAGCAGCGGACGGCCAAAGCCGGCGGCCTTCTGATTGCCTCGGAGGCCAGCGCCATGCCCTCGCTCAGTGCTAAAAATCAGGCCTTCTTCAACGAACCTGCCTGCGAAAGAAACCGCAGCAAGGACTTTGAGGTGCGAAAGAAGGGTTGTTCGCAGCCGCCGATGCCGGGAGCGGCAGCCGGCGGCTGCGCATTTGACGGGGCAAAGGTGGCACTGCAGCCGATCACCAACGTCGCACATCTGATCCATGCACCGCTCGCCTGTGAGGGCAACTCCTGGGACAATCGCGGCACGGCTTCTTCGAGTCACATGCTGTGGCGCACAAGCTTTACCACTGATGTTACCGAATTAGACGTGGTGATGGGGCATAGCGAGCGAAAGCTCTTCAAAGCAATCCGCGAGATCAACGAGGCGTATGCCCCGGCGGCGGTCTTCGTCTATGCGACCTGCGTTACGGCACTGATTGGCGACGACATAGACGCGGTGTGCAGGCGTGCGGCGGAAAAGTTCGGCTTGCCGGTCGTGCCGGTCAATGCGCCGGGCTTCGTCGGCTCAAAGAACCTGGGCAACAAACTGGCGGGGGAAGCCTTGCTCGATCATGTCATCGGGACCGTAGAGCCCGATGATGCCCGGCCTAGCGACATCAATATCCTTGGCGAATTCAACCTCTCCGGTGAATTCTGGCAGGTAAGGCCGCTGTTGGACAAGCTTGGTGTCCGCGTCCGCGCCTGTATTCCAGGCGACTCGCGCTATCTCGATATTGCCACAGCGCACCGAGCACGCGCAGCTATGATGGTGTGCTCAACGGCGCTCATCAATCTCGCACGCAAGATGCAGGAGCGCTGGGACATTCCCTTTTTCGAGGGCTCTTTCTATGGCATCACCGACACTTCGGAAGCACTCAGGCAGATCGCTGGACTGCTTGTAAGGCAAGGGGCCGGTCCGGACCTAATCAGTCGCACCGAAGCACTGATTGTAGAAGAAGAGGCAAGGGCGTGGAGGAGACTTGAGGTCTATCGACCTCGGCTGCAAGGCAAGCGCGTGCTTCTCAATACCGGGGGGGTGAAATCCTGGTCCGTCGCACATGCGCTGATGGAGATCGGCATGGAAATCGTCGGTACGTCAATTAAGAAATCGACGGACAATGATAAGGAGCGTCTTAAGCAGATGCTCACGAACGATAGCCGTATGAGTGGGGCGGCGACGCCGCGCGAGCTTTACTCGGCTCTATCGGATCACAAGGCTGATATCATGCTGTCGGGCGGACGCACGCAATTTATAGCGCTCAAGGCAAAAATGCCCTGGCTCGATATCAACCAGGAGCGCCAGCACTCCTACGCCGGCTACCACGGCGTAGTGGAACTCGCGCGCCAGATCGACCTATCAATGCACAACCCGACCTGGGCGCAGGTGCGCGAACCGGCGCCATGGGAGATGGCTCCTGCGCGAGGAGATGGAGGAGGAAGCGCTACTGTGATTTAGCTTGGCGGCAAGATCCCCCGCAACTTCGGTGAGCTTGTCGTCGCCTGAAGGAGGAAGGTCTGTGCCATATCGCCATCGACTTCATCCGTCCATATCGTAGGTCCGGAGAATCACATTTCAACGGTCCAGGAGGCACTAGAGTTTTTGTACATGACACTTGAGCAAGAAAAGGTGGCCAAGCTTCTGGGCGCGGCGGTATCTCCAGGCTGGACAGTCGCGGAAGCACTTGAAGCGATCTAGGAATTAAAGCGACGTGAACTACGCTAGCGACCGCCCATAAACGCCTGTTTTTCTGGATTGTTAGAGGTATTTTGCCCGCTGCGGCGTGTTTTCTGCTCCATTCATCCGGCTTCACTCTCTTCGACTGCCTCTCAGCCAAGCTGCAGCATAAATTAGGGGATGCACGATATGTTCTCCGAACTTTCCAACCTCATGCACTCCTCGCGCGACACCCACTAAATGCAGTCTGTAGTCGGGAATTGCCAAATGATCTCCATTCGTCGTCTCTCGCTCGTCAGCAATCAGTCCCAGAGAGAGATTTCGGACCGGCCGTTAGGCGCATTGCGCATTGCGATTGCTACTGAAGATATCAAAGGGCTGAACGCACATTTCGGGTCGGCCAAGCGTTTTGCCATCTACGACGTGACAGCTCACAAGTCGCAGTTCATGGAAGCCATCGAGTTCGATAACGCTTCGGACGAGAGCGGAAGGCATCGCACTGAAGGTGACGGCCGCATCCGGTCGAGGGTGTCCGCGTTGAAGGGCTGCCAGCTTTTATTTTGTCTCGCCATCGGGGGTCCTTCGGCCGCCAAGGTAATTTCCGCAAAGATTCATCCCATCAAAGCACAGCAGGCTGTCTCCATGAGCCAAGTATTGTCGAGCGTCCAGACAATGCTCCAGACGGCTCCTCCACCTTGGCTGCGTAAAATGTTGGCGGATGCAGGTGCAGCTAAAAAGAGAGCCGACTTTGAGGACGAGGACTGAATGATGAGGCGGTTACTGATCCCGCGTCTCGCCCCTGCCGCCAATGATAGCAAGGCCCTTTCCGATCCGCTCATCTGGCGGCCTCCTGGGCCGATCCATGCTCAGGATCCCTAAGCATCATCGAAGCGCAAGTGCGGTGCCGAGCTACTGGTCAACTTCCAGTCATGAAGAACAGCGCCGCGCCATCCCGGTAATCGAGGGTTCCTGATCCGGCCGGCTGTGGAGGGGCCGTCGACCGCTCTATCGAGGAGCGAAGATTCTAATGATCTCGCGGGCGGAGAGTTCCGCCACTGAGAGTTTAAGGCGAGTGCTATTTACGACCAAACGGCTCGTCGAGTGCTGAAGGCCCTATGTGACGTGCACCGATTCACCTTTAACACGCTCTGAAAGTCGGCCAAGGCAGTACGAAGCTGGTCAACGATGCGGTCGCAGTGCGCGAACTCATCCACATTTGGGATGAAGGGGGAAAGATCATGTCAGATCTTGAAGAACTGAGGAAACGGATGCGGAAACTGCAGTCGCGGGCCGGAACTGCAATGATGGAATTGCACGACCTCGCAGAGGATCTTCCAAGTAAGTGGACCGAAATCATGGCAGTCGCGGAAAAAGCGTTTCGCGCTTTTGCTGAGTTGGACGCTGTGAAAAGAGAACTTGCTGAGTCGGAGAATGCACAATGATAAGCTCATTCGTGACGCGCGACGGATCCAGATGGATGCCAAAATATCTATCCGCCATCGACGGTGCGACCTGCATCGGCTGCGGTCGCTGCTTTAAAGTCTGCTCGCGCGAGGTTATGCACCTTCACGGCATAGATGATGTAGGTGAAATTCTCGGCCCATTCGATGGCGAAGAGGACGATTTCGGTGGTGAGCTCAATCGTATGATCATGGTCGTCGACTTCCGTGGCCGTTGCATCGGCTGCGGAGCATGCGCCCGCGTCTGCCCCAGGGACTGCCAGACTCATGTCGCGGCTGACATACTTGCCGCGTGATCGGACAGAAGAACCGGTAGAACGGCGATGTCGTTCGGAACTCTCGAACCGATGGGCGTCCCTGTGCACCAACGGCCGAATTGCGTTGACGGTGATCCTTCTATGTCGACCCTGACTACCACCATTAGATTTGGAGCAAATCCATATCCTCGGCGATCACGCGATCCGCGCGCTGCCCGAATTGACTGAGGTTACGACCACGTGGCTCGTCAACAAGGATCCGGTCGAGGGTTGCTCGAGTATACAATCGAGGATCTCACGCATGTCTGGACGGAAACCAATGACCGGGCCCGGCAGATCGTCGAGGAAATTGCCTTTGGCATCCACTCTCCGGCCTATGAATCGGGCCCCATATTCGACTGAAGACGAGGGCGGCGTCATGCAATTCGGGGAGTGGTATTCGAACTTCATGCTGGAGCTCTTCAGGGTGGGCCGAAAACTCGTGCTTGTGACTATACACCGGGAGCATAACGGAATGTCGGCTTTGCATGAGGGGGGCGGGCCGATAGCCACTATCATTACACCGGAGGCGCATCGGCGAAAAGCATGACCGGTTCGTAGACGAGGAGTGACTGATGACATCGTTAAGTGTTCCGACCGGTGACCCCGATGACAGTGATGACGAACCATTCATCAACTGCATCGCCGTTGACCCGAGCTCAAGATTTCTGCGGATCGTGGAAGCGGGGAGGCCCCGCCGAGCTTATGAGCCAACTTTGCCGTGACGCCGCTCTGATCCCGCCGCCGGCGACCCCGAATCGATTCTGCTGTGGAGACGCAATATCTCTACGCGGAGGGCGGGCCTCCTAGCCAGGAGCGCGCAAGCCTTCTGGTATCCCTCCGATCGCGATCAGCCGTAGGACTCGGGCGAATGCTACTTACGCCCAAACGACTGTATGACGATTACCGGCTCAGCTTCAAATGAACCGTCGGAGATCCGCTAGATTATACCCGGGTCACGGCAGTTATCTAAAAATGTTGGATATTATTGCTCAGTTGGACGCTGCCGAGGTTGCCGCATGATCCGATGGCAAACCAAGGAGAACGTCATTGTCCTTCAGATTCGTTTGTCTAATCCTATGGCTGCTCCTGTGCGCCAGTTCTCTCGCAATCTACTTTGCCCTGCAGCCCTGCCCCGGCTTCATCGTTACGACGCTGGCTTGCTTGCTGCTCTTCCAACTAGCTTATTTCGGAAGCGTGCTCTTGCTGGTCTGTCTAGCTGCAATCGCGCAGTTATCCGCACGGCTGTGCATTTTCGGTATTTTCAGCGAGAACCGCAATCACAGCTCCAAGTAAAGGCTTCAATGTCGACAGATCTGCGCATCAGGAGGCCCCAGCACGGCGGAGTACCACTTCCACTCTGAACTGTCCGTCTCACAACTCGAACGTCAACTTACTGAGGAGGCGGGTGCAGGCGGCGTTTCACCAGTTCGAGTGGATGTCATTGGCGTTCCGCGGGTTCGCACCGACCAGCCGGTTATGCCTCCGGTGCGTAGCTCCGGCGACACCAGTCGGAAAGTCGGCGTGAAAGGCCTAGTCTATCTCGATGAATCATGTCCCAGGGAGTTCTCTAATCGCGGTTGTCAAGTTGATCGCCGAGGGCGTCACAGGTCAGGCTCATGGTTCTCTTCGAGGTCGGCACTTTGGCCGCCTCATCATGGCGTTGGATAGGCTCGGTCGACCAATGTGGTGTTCGCGGTTGCCTGTATCAGACAGCATCGCATTCCTGAGATCGGTCTTGACCGCGCCATCGTCCTGACCGGACGATCTCGCTGATCTCAGCTAATCATGGACATCACTGTAATGATGCCAGCCCGCCCGGCTCTTGCGATGACCAACGGAAAGGTTCACCGGATATCCACATTGCGTGAAGGATCACGGCCAGCTTTCGGGCTACAGCTATCTTAGCTTTTCGGTAGCCGCCACGCCGCGCGATGCGTAACCCCAGCTCTTCAAAGCGGAGAACCGAGGAATACGCGTCAGCAGCGCATTGGCTGCCTCATACAGGCTGCGTCGGAGAAAGTCGTCGCCCCGTTTCGAAACGCGCCCGGATCTCATCGTCTCACCGGAGGCACAGATGCGAGGTGTTAGACCAAGGTAGGCTCCGGCGCTGGACGATCGTTTGAATCGTGTCGGATCATCAATGGTTGCGGCGAAGCCGAGCGCAGTGATTACTCCCACACCAGGAACCGACATCAGCCGTCTGACGACATTGTTCTGGCGTGCTATCAAGCGAACCTTCGCCTCGAGATGACGGATCTGTGCCGATTCCGATGAAGCCGCCCGTTTGTTCCGAGATGATTGCGCCCCCGGTTTCCGGGATGATCTCGCCCCCTGTTTAGTGGGGTCTGCAGGCGATGATTGTTGTCAGTTCATTCAGGCGAGGTGTCAAGCTTTGCGCGGTAGATTTCGGCGCAGACTATCGCCGCTCAATTCGATGCGGTGGGCATTGTGGACCAACCTGTCGAGTATGGCATCGGCGTAGGTTGGGTCGCCAATGACGCCGTGCCATGCGGACACGGGAAGTTGGCTGGTAATGATCGTAACGCTGCACAGCCAATTCATCGTTCTGCTCGAGCAGGATGGCGCCGACGAGGCGGACGATGGCGTCATCATTGGGGAAGATGCCGACGACCTCGGTCCTGCGTTTGATTTCGCCATTGAGGCGCTCGATCGGGTTGTAACCGGTATAAGATCTGCGGTGCTGATGTTCGGCTGCGATTTTGTGGATCGTGGCGTATGGTGTGACCATCCGGGACAGAGGCACCGGGAGCACGAAGGTGCGGGCAGGCCGATGCATCCGATGAGCTGTGAGCTCGTGTTAGTAGCTGGCCGCCTCTGCGACTCGCCCGGTTGCGCCGAGAGCGCGGATCCGTAGTTGTCGTGTTGCCCGCCGCTCCCGTTGTTGAATCGACAGGAGGCGCTGATGCGACGCGTGATTGGGATTGATATCGAACGTTCGGCGAGCTGGTTTTCTGGGAAGACGTTCGGCTCCACCATGGTGGTCGTGTTGATATGACGCGAACGGCCTTGGAGGGTCTCGGCGAGACCCTCTCAGCAATAGACGAAGTCGTGATAGAGGCGACGGGCAACTGCATGGCGGTGTCTCGCGTGCTGTCGCCTTCGTGCGCAGAGTAGTGATTGCCAATCCGCTTCAGGTCAAGGCGACCGCACAGGCGCATGTGAAGACCGATAAGATCGATGCAGGCACCTTGGCCAACCTGTATGCCGCGAGCTATCTGCCGGAGATCTGGACGCCGGACGCCGCCACGGAGCGCATGCGGCGGTTGGAGGCGCGCCGCTACCAGGTTGTGCGGCATCGGACGCGGATCAAGAACGAGGTCCATTCCATCCTGCACGCCCACCTGATTCCGAAGTGCCCGCATGCCGATCTGTTCAACGGTAGAGGGCGGGACTGGCTTAAACGCCAGCCTGTGCCTGAGGATGAGCAGATTGCCATCGAGCGGTATGTACGCGAACTGGACCGGCTCGGTGAAGATCTTGCGGTCCTCGATCGGCAAATCGCCGAAAGCACGATGGATGATCCCGCGGTCAGGCGGCTGCTCACGATCACGGGCGTCAACTCCCCCGTGGCGACCGGGTTGCTGGCAGCCGTCGGCGATATCCGTCGCTTCAAGAGCCCCCAAAAGCTGGTCAGCTACGTCGGCCTCAATCCGCGAGTTCGCCAGTCCGGACTTGGCGCTGCTCATCACGGACGTATCAGCAAGATTGGCCGTAGCCATGCCCGCGCCATGCTCGTGGAGGCGGCATGGGCGGCGGCGAAAGCGCCGGGGCCGCTGCACGCCTTCTCCGTCCGGGTCATGGCCAGACGCGGCCATCAGGTCGCAGCCGTCGCCATAGCTCGCAAACTAACGGTTCTGGTCTGGCACATGTTGACCAAGGAGGCTGATTACCTCTGGGCTTGCCCAAGTCTCGTCGCACACAAAATGCGCGCGATGGAATTGCAGGCCGGGAAACCTCAGAAAAAGGGGAACAAGCCCGGCCCTGCCTACACCTACAACATCAAGAAACTGCGTGACCAGGAGATGCATCTCGCCGAGCAAGCACAAAGAAGCTACGAACGTTTCGTCGAGACCTGGCGTCCGCGCCCGCCAAATCAAAAGGTGCGCGGACGCCTCAATCCGACAAGGCTCGAATGAGGTGGCCCGGCGGCGCTTTCAGCCGATGCACCACGCTTCACCTCGAGGTCGTCCGCGCATCAGCAATTTACCACGTTTGGAAGGAGAGGACTTGTCGATCTTATCCGTCGAGTGCAGCTTGGCGCGGTGGTCCTTCGGGAAGGTCATGTGGGCGAGAACGTCTTCTTCGGCATCATCCATGATGACGGCGAGTTTGGGCACCTCCGGCCGGATCTGATCGGCAACGGCGCGCTGCAGCGCGCCATTGTGTGCTCGCGGCTTGCGGCGTCTCCTGGGCGAAGGCGGAGACGACCCGGCGGCCGCTCTTGTCGGCATGCGCCAGCACATTGCGGATGAAATGAACCCGGGCAACGTTGCCATGTCGCGCTGAGAACCTTGGTGACCGCTGCCTTCAGGCCTTCGTGGGCGTCGGAGACGACCGGCTTGACGCCTCTGAGGCCACGGCGGGTCAGCTTGCGTAGGAACTCGGTCCAGATCGGCTCGGCCTCGGAGGTGCCGACCTCCATGCCCAGCACCTCCCGGCGACCGTTGCTGTTGACACCGACGGCGATGATCACGGCGACGGAGACGATCCGGCCGCCGCGGCGGACCTTCAGGTAGGTGGCATCGATCCATAGATATGGCCAGTCGCCCTCGATCGGCGATTGAGGCAGGCCTTGACCTTGCCGTCGATCTCCTCGCACAGCCGGCTGACCTGGCTCTTGGAGTTGCCACTCATGCCCATGGCCTTGACCAGATCGTCGACCGAGCGGGTTGAGTTTCCCTGCACATAGGCTTCCTGGATGACTGCCGTCACCGCCTTCTCGGCCATGGGCCGCGGCTCCAGGAAGCCCGGAAAGTAAGAGCCCTTGCCTCAAGCTTCGGAATGCGCAGCTCGACGGTTCCGGCGCGCGTCTAGCCGTTGCGTTGGGCCGTCCGCAGCGGGTTCTTCTCGCCATAGCCGGCACCGGTGGCGGCGCCCACCTCCAGCTCCATCAGCCGCTCGGCGGCAAAACCGATCATCTCGCGCAGAAGATCGGCGTCGGGGGACTTCTCCACGAGCGCACGCAGGTTCATCATGTCGTCGGTCATCGGTGGTTCCTTCGAATCAGGTTGGTGTCAGAAACCCGACCCTACCGGAGAACATCGATGACCACCGTTCCGCCGCCCGCTCACTACGGCGCTGTTGAGGGCGCGCTCGCGAGCGGCTTCGCTACCGCCGAGCTACACCACCTGTGGGGACACGACCGCTCGATCTGCTGAAAAGAGCGAAGAGAAACAATGCCGCATCCGTCAATGTCTAACGCCCAAGACACCCTGCGGTCTCGCGCGGAGCAGCAATACGGGCGGCCTCATGCAAGAGAATTTCCCGCATCCAGATGCTTGCCTGATCCTTGTTGTGGAGAGCCGGCCACTGGACAGCCTCCGTGTACGAGAGGTGTGGCAGCGGATGCTTGACGATCCGCAAGGGTATGTTTTTCGCAAAGTGGTTGGCCAGCCGCAATGGGATAATGGCTATACGTTTGGTTCCCGAAAGCAGCGGCGGAATTAAATTGAAACCGGGCACGACGAGTTCGATACGTCTCTTGTATCCGTGCTCAAGTAATAACCATTGTTCGACGGAGGGTTTCAGCGCACGTCCGAACTGGGCTGCAACATGCCCCATCGACATATATCTCTCGAACGAGAGATCCCCTAGCAGCTGTTCGTTCTTGAGGCAGCCGACGGAAACCAGTGTCTGGTCAAACAGTTTAGCTTTGGGATGTACGCTCGACATGAACACGTCCGGGAAAATCAGAAAATCGACTTCACCGCGCCGGAGAAGCTCGTCGGGATTGTCGTCGGGAGGCAGCAACTCGAAGCTGACGCCGGGAGCCTCCCGAGCCACGCGCTCCACGACCTTCTCAAAGAATACGAGTGTCATGAAGTCGGAAAGAATGATCCTGAAACATCGATTCGATTGGGCTGGGTTGAACATGTCCCAGGAAATGATGGAGAACTGTATGTGCAGCAGGGCGTCCCGGATCGCAGGGGCGAGCGCCTCCGCACGCGGGGTTGTGATAAGTTCGCGGCCTTGCATCCTAAAAAGCTCGTCCTGGAAATAGGAGCGTAGGCGAGCGATGGCCGAGCTCATGGCCGGTTGACTGAGGTTGATGCTGCGTGCCGCTGCGGTAACGCTTCGTTTGGTCATCAGTGCATCGAGTGCGACGAGGAGATTTAGATCAAGACCTTTGAAACGCATGTCTTCGTTTGTATCCATAGTTGAAAGGTCACCATCCGACCAATCAGTAAAGGCGAACATTTCGCCGGACGTAGCCAGCACGGCAGGACAGCTCTGTTCAATGCACTCGATGCAAGACCAACTGGCGCTCGGACATGCTAGTCTCAGGCGTCAGGTACCGAAGGAACACATACGCTTGTCGGCCGACGGACGAATGCACACGACCTTCTGAAGAGCTGGCCGAGCTCAAGGCCGCCAAAA
The DNA here is from genome assembly GCF_007827695.1 of Sinorhizobium medicae. Lineage (GTDB taxonomy): Bacteria > Pseudomonadota > Alphaproteobacteria > Rhizobiales > Rhizobiaceae > Sinorhizobium > Sinorhizobium medicae. Next base: position 28,378 of record NZ_VITA01000035.1, read on the forward strand.
CCCAGCGAAGCGTCACTTCGTTGCGTGGAGCATTCCTGACATTTACCTACGATCGCCTTCCACGTGCGAACGGAATTGTCGTGCGAGCGCGGTGGGCCGAGCGCATCTTCTGTGCGCCATTTCTTCAGTAAGGTGTGCCAGGCGGCCACCGGCTGCGAATCATCGATGAGTCAGCCCGAGCTGCCTCATGCAGATCCGCTTAGCCCTTTCCCTGTCGTTTAAAGGTCAGCAGCCTCTTGGGCATACCAGTCAGATGTCACTGGTGCGCACCACTCGAATTTCGATGGAGTGGCCGAGGACGAGGACGCCCCGGTCAACCTGTGCGCGGCGTTCGGAGCGAGACCATCTGCCGTGGCAGCGTCTTCTCTCCGGGACTTTCCTGAGTACATCAATGGAGTCGCTCCGATAGTCAGATAAAGGATGGCCATATTAGTGGCCACGGTCAGCTCACGCCATGCAAAGTGCGTATCCCATCATGCGCGCTGGGTATGGTCGAAAACTCATTGCCCCGAGATGCAAATCGACAGCATGGAAGAGGTGATCTGCCACGGGTAATTTTCTCAGGGCGGGGACCTTATCGGTAGCAACCGACGTGAGGCAATGCGGGGGTCAATTCCTCGATTCGCTTGACAGATTATTGCATGCTGAAGGAGCAGGAGGCCTTGCGAAGGTGGCTGAGCTCTGCCGCAAGCACGGAATTTCGGAAGCGACCTTTTACAACTGGAAAGTCAAACACGGCGGCATGGAGGTTTCCGAGGCGAAGCGCCTGAAGGCGCTCGAAGAGGAGATGCCAAGCTGAAGAAGATGCTGTCCAAGCAAATGCTGGGTGCCGCCTGATCTGAACCCTTCAAACTGGACCAGTTTTGGTTAGAGTTTTCCGGTGCATTTTCCTGGCTGGGAAAGGAACGGAAGACGATGAAGGTATCGCA
>NZ_VITA01000036.1 GCF_007827695.1 Sinorhizobium medicae
CATCTCCGCGCCCGGCCTCCTTCGCCCTAACCCGGGAGCAAAATGAATGAGGCACCGTGGTAACATCGGGGAGCATCGTTAGGTGCGGCAATACGCCGTCTCATCCTGATCGTCGCGCCATACATGACAGGCGAGCACGTAGCTTTCATTGGCTTGGACACGTCGAAGTTTAAGATTTCGGTGGCGGTCGCCGACGGCGAACGCAACGGTGAGGTTCGGTTTCTGGGTGACATTTCCTCCGAACCCGCATCCGTCGCAGGAATGGTCAAGAAGCTGGCTAAACGCGGGGCCAAGCTCCACTTCTGCTACGAAGCCGGCCCTACAGGTTATGGACTCTACCGGCAAATCGTTGAATTGGGTCACGAATGCAGTGTTGTCGCACCGTCATTGGTGCCAAAGCATGCCAGTGATCGGGTGAAGACAAATCGTCGCGATGCGACCAGCCTTGCGAGGCTTTATCGAGCCGGCGGACGAAGCACACGAGGCGGTTCGCGACCTGGTGCGTGCCCGCGACGCGGCTTTCGAGGCACAAAAGCAGGCACGACAACAACTCCACTCGTTCTTACTCCGTCACGGCCGATATTATACAGGACGCAAAGCCTGGACCCGAGCGCATGGACGGTGGCTGGCATCCCAAGCGTTTGAACATCCAGCGCATCAAATTCTGCTGGCCGAATACTGTCAGGCCGTTGAGGATGCCGGAGTTCGCCTTGATCGACTGGGCAAACTGATTGGTGAGACTCCGGCCTCTTGGTCAATGGCCCCGGCGGTCGCCGCCTACCAAGCGATGCGCGGTGTCGCGTTCATGACAGCCGTTACGTTGGTGGTCGAAATCGGAGATATCCGTCGCTTCGACAGTGCCCGTCAGTTGATGGCATATCTCGGACTCGTTCCTTCAGAAAGCTCAACAGGCGAGCGCGTCAGGCGCGGAGGGATCACCAAGGCGGGCAACGCTCGGGCACGCCGCGCACTGATAGAGGGGGCTTGGACATACCGCTATCCAGCGAGGATCAGCCCCGTCCCGAGCGGTGTGAAGGTCTGGCTGGCGACGGGCTATACCGACATGCGGAGAGGCTTTCCCGGCCTGTCGCTGATGGTGCAGGAGACGTTGAAGCGATCAGATGAGCGGCCATCTGTTCGTCTTCCGGGGCCGGAGCGGCCAATTACCAACATTTTGCATACGGTTTTCGTTTTGCGACGATCGCATATCCTTGGCATCCGCTGTTCGGGAGAAAGGTGCAGGTCTCGCCGTATCGGCGCGGCAAGAGCCTGATGGCGATCTATACGGACGAGCGGCCCGATCTTTCCCGTGAGTTGCCGAACTGGATGTTCGATGAGCGCTATTGCGGCGAGATGAGACTTGGACCACCCGAGATCAGCATCGCTGGTCTTAATGAATTGGCTTCCGCCTTAGCATCATTCGGCGCGACTCGGGCAAGAGGCGCAAGATCCCGTCCTTCGAGGAAGAAGGAGAAGGGTGATGCGAAGCAGGCGACATCAAAATCGCGACCAGCTCGTCCTTCAGTTGGAGCGTCAAAATCTTGAGGTTCCGCTCAAGAACGTCAAAGGGTTAGTGGAAGCGCTGGCGGATCTTCTGCTGGAAGCTTTTGAGGTGAGCAGGACGGCGAAGACGGGAGGCGCAGATGAACATCACTCGCCTGCGCGTCATTGGTAACGGGAGTAAGGAACGCTGCACCCCACGCGAAGTCTACGACTACACGGAAAGCGCGCCATTGTGCGTCGTCTGGGGCACACGATGACCACTGGCCTCCTACAGGCCGGCGTCGATCGCGGCGTTATCCCCTGTGGCTCGGCCATGAATCGGTCGAGACGAAACAAATCTATCTCGAGGCGACGTTGGCGATGAAGGAGCCGACGTTGATAAAGACGCCCCCTTATTCCGGGCTGGAGTTCCTGAATAGGCTGTAGACGCATTCTGCGGCATCCATGGCGTAGATTATCGGTATCCGAATAATCAATTTTACCAATGTCGGTGCGTCCTATTAGAGAAGAATTCAGGTGCGGAGAGAGAGGGAAGCTTTCAAGAGGGATGGGCTCGATTTTTTTCGGTCGTGTCGCCGCTTACATGGCGCCATCATCCAATCGGCGTCAGGATTGGACGTGCCGGTGCGTGCCTAACGCATTCGACCGCTGGGGTGAAAACAACAATCAGCTTGAGCTCTCTATCTACTGGCTAACCTCGACGGTTAGTTCACGCCAGACCCGGTCCAGCGTCAAGGAGATCGTCACCCGTTACAGGGACCACGTGACAGCAAAGGAGGGCGAGGCCGTCTTCTTCGTCTTTGCCGTGAGGGCCTCGCGCCGCAACACGCTCGTGGCCCCTTCTTCGAGACCTTTAGTGGCAGGTCAGTTCGGGGCGCACGTCATCTGGTCCGATGTCAATCCGGTCTTCCCCCGGCGGAAGTATATTCTGTGGGCGAAGCCGGACAGTGCCAGCACTGTCACCTTGCTCAATCAACAAGTGAATGTCTACACCTCCGTGCACGAGGCAGCGATATCGCTGAGCGAAGTTGGTGTCTGCAACTTCTCTACGCACGGGCCGATCGCGTTCGACTCTTACAAAGACAACAAACTAGCAACTGGTGACTTGATCTTCGTCGACGGGGTGACCAATGCGACTGTCGCAGCCCCGCTAATTGATTTCCCGCTGCGGCGACCACGACATCAGCCTTTGGCAGGCCATGGACGTGAACAAAGGCGCGCTTGCAGCGACGCAGAGGCGCCCTGCTGTCCTGTCATTCACCAAACTTTCCGGCGACAGCACGGCGATCGCAAATGCACTCGACAGGCTCCTGCACGGCGGCGGCAATCACATGTTTCCGTCCGGCGGCGACCACTTGGGCCACGGGGGGTAGCCTTCACGGACGCCGATCGCGTCGAGGATATTGGACGCGTCGCGGAGCGTTCAAGCTGGTGGGCGTTCGGTGCCGACATAGCCGTTCCGCGACAAAAGGCGCACGGCAAGCGCGTTGCTGGAGAAGCGAGTTCATCGGAAGTTTTGGAGGATACGCCGTTGGAAGAGTGCGCGCGCCATGGCCCTAAGGGCCTAAACGAAAGGCGTTTGCCGGCAGATCCGGAATGCGGCCGGTGTTTCGTCCTACGGAGTGCCCGTTAAGAGCTGCACCGGGCAATCAGAAACGATTGATTGAAGATCGAAAGGTGAGCCATTGAAACACGTTCTTGTCATCGATAACGATGTCGCCATGCGGCACCTCATTGAGGAGTATCTAACGATGCATGCCTTTAAGGTAACCGCACTAAGCGATGGTGGCCAGCTCAATCGCGTGCTCTCGTGTTATCCGGTCGATCTGGTGGTTCTTGATCTTGCTTTGGGTCGCGAAGATGGACTGGACATCGTCCGCAATTTGACCAGCAAAACGGATATTCCCGTCATTGTCATCAGCGGAGATCGGCTTGAGGAGACCGAAAAGGTTGTCGCACTGGAACTCGGAGCAACTGATTTCGTTCCGAAGCCCTTTGGAATGCGAGAATTCTTGGCCCGCATTCGCGTAGGATTGCGCCAGCGGGCCGTCATTCCACGGACGAAAGATCGCCGTTCCTTCTATTTTGCCGGTTGGACGCTCAATCTTAAGCAACGCCGAGTGATCTCTGAACAGAGAGGCGAGCTCAAGCTGACCGCAGGTGAGTTCAATCTTTTAGTCGCCTTTCTGGAAAAGCCACGCGAGGTTTTGTCCAGAGAACAGCTTTTGCTTGCGAGCCGAGTACGTGGAGAAGAGGTGTATGACCGAAGCGTCGATGTCGTGATCCTGCGCTTGCGCCGAAAGCTTGAGTCGGATCCGGCCAACCCTCGTCTGATCAAAACATTCCGGGGTGCAGGCTACTTCTTTGAGGCTGATGTCGATATTCACTACGGAGGCACATTGGCCGCGTGACGGGTAGTCCTCACGACGACGTCGGCGGGTAGGCTCCCGGTGAAGCAGCCATTGAGATTGACCTGATGTGGTGGACGGCCTCCGCTCCCGAATCGCAATGTGCCAAAGTGTGGCTGTCGAAAGTCACATTAGGGAGAGCCGCCCATGGAGCATGTTAGCACAATCGGTTTGGATATCGCCAAGCATGTCTTTCAGGTGCATGGCGTAAACGCGGTGGGCGCGGTAGTGGTCCGCCGAAAGCTGCGACGTGACGATGTTGCAGGTTTCTTCAGGACATTGCCGCCGTGCCTGATCGGAATCGAGGCGTGTGCGACCGGGCACCACTGGGCTCGGGTCCTCATTGCGCTGGGGCACGAGGTTCGGCTGATGCCGGCGTCTTACGTCAAGCCATGCGTGAAGCGGCAAAAGAATGACGCGACAGATGCCGAGGCGATCTGCGAGGCGGTGGCGCGGCCGACGATGCGCGTCGTTCCGGTGAAGAGCGAGGAGCAACAGAGTGTCATGATGGCTGCATCGCGTCCGGGAACTTTTGATCCGGCAGCGGACAATGCTGGTGAACGCTTTGCGCGGCCACCTGGCGGAGTTTGGCATCGTAACTCGGCAGGGTATCGTCGGTGTTGGTATGCTGATCGCGTTGGTCGAAGAACGATGGCCATAATCTCATCCCTCCGCTTGCACGGTCCGCGCTTCTTTCGCTGATTGGGCAGTTGCGGGAGGTGCACGAGAAGGTCGGCGAGATGGATCGCCAAATTCATGCTTGGCATCGCTCATGGCTGGTCAAAATCCTTAAAGCTAGACGTGGCTAAATCTCTCGTCTGCAATCATCAGGGGTGCTGGCTCCGGAAGCCTGCCCGTCTGGCTATCAAAGATGCGCTTCAGTGCGCGATCGGAATAATATCGTACCTTTCGTAGTTGCAATGGTGGCTGACCCTTAATGAGAACGATCTGGTACTTGTCGGGTAGTAGACGCACCTGTTCTGGCCTTAATAAAGGTGCTCCTTGATCTGAGTGTTGAATATTGCGATCGAACGTAAGGCTTTGGGTATAGGAAGTTGAGCGCGCTTGGAATGTATATTCACCGATGGCTTTCGAAATATAAACCGGTGTCTCATCGTCAGCTGTTGCCATAAAGACCTGCACACCAGTATTGCTGAGGAAATTCTGCTTTCCAGATTCGTCGTATGTTCCGGTCAGTGCCGAGAGACTTTGGATAATGAACATAAAACGGCCCTTGTAGCCCGCGATCGTGGTGATTGCAGTCTCAATCGCCTCGAGCTTACCAAGATGCTTGAATTCATCGAGCAGGAATAGCACTTCGTGCTTCTCGTCCTTGCCGGGCAGCGAGCGTTGCAGAATTGAAACGACCTGCTGGAAGAGCAGGCGCATCAGAGGCGCGACCACCTCAAGATCGTTTGGGCTGACGCAAAGATAAATGCATGTCCTGCGACGTCGCAGGTCGTAGATTGAGAAGTCCGATCGGCTTGTCGCCGCTTTAATCAGCGGGTCGGCCCATAAGTTCAGCCCGCCATCACCGAGCACAGAAGTGTAGGAGGTCAGAATCTTTGTATCATTACTCGCCATTTCATCGAAGATCCGCTGAGCCTCCTTATTCTGGGTCTCCTGCGCAAGACGCGCAAAAAGGCTATATTTCTCCCCTGGCTGAGCAAAGAGGTCGTAGACGGCCCCGATGGTTGGCGTACCGCGCTCGATGCAGGCAAGAATGCCGGCGACAAAAAGATCTCGTGCGCCGTTGATGAAACCTTCCGCACTCTGTCCCTTGGTCGCAATGAGGTTTGCCGCCAAACGACGCGCTTCGGTGAACTGCCGCTCTGACGGCAATGCTAGGATATCCAATAGAGGATTATAGCAATTCGTCCGCCGCTCGGGGTCTAGCGGTGCCAATTTGAACACGCTATCGCCCCGCGCTTTGCGAGCCCTAGAAGTGAGATCAAAGAGCTCGCCCTTAACGTCGAGGGCTATCACTGAGCCCTCGAACGTTAGTAGCGTTGGAATTACAATGCCGACGCCTTTTCCCGCGCGCGTCGGCGCAACGATGAGGCTGTGAGGCTGCTCGCTATTGGTCAGGTAGTAGTCAGACCAAAAAGGCCCGCTCGTCTTTCCGAACACCGGTCCACTGATGCGGCTGTACCGCTGAAGATAACCCGCGCGCCGCATTTCATCCACGCGAGCCCAGCGTGCAGTACCGTGATGTTGCCGATCGCGCACGGATACCATCTGCTGAACGAGCAGAATGGCTGCCGACGTTAAGACGACGACAGCCAAACCCCTATAGAAGAAGAGAGTTGTGTATCCCAGATAGAAAGGCGTCTCATACCAAAAAGCGAGGATGTCAAATGTCATCAAAGCCCTTCCATCAAAACCAAAACGGAACGTTGAGTAGGCGCTTGCCCCACAATAACCTACTGCCAGTGAACACATGATGCTCCCAGCTATCCTTAAGGGCCTAGTTTTGCTTGAAATCATCGGTCCATCGTATCGTTCGACTCTCAGTAAAATGCTGCGCTCCTCACGGGTTGAACACGCGAGATTGCCGCCGACAGCGTCGGCGCCGCAGAAAGCGGTGATCCCAGACCTGCGCAAGATGGGGAACATCCAGCGACGGACTTAATGGTTAAGTCGCGAAGAAAACGTGATCAAGACAACACAGTATACTATCGTTACAGCTTAAATTAGCTCAAAACATCTTTGTATCTCGGGGTTGGCGGGTTAATTGCCCCGCCTTCGAAGTTTTCGGAAGGTCAAATGGGCAGGCGGAGTTAGACTCACGTTTTACAACTGGCGCAAATAATACCGGTCATAAAAGCCGACGGACAACAGCTAGATTAAAAGTTTTTAACGGAAAGCTGTCGAAACTCGTTAGCCACAAGCTTATCCTCAAGCACATGCTTTAGCCTTCCTGCCTATGCTGAATGTCCGGCGAGAGCGGTGGGCAGTTCACCCCCCTGCAACCGTGGATTTACAGCTGCGAACCGAAGAAAACATGAGTACAACCTTGTAATTGGATGCCGGCAAGGCCGAGAACGGCAACGGGTAGAAAGCGTTACTGTGCCATAATCAAAGGCCTCAACGGCCCGAGCCATCAGCGCGATCTCTGCTTCTGGAGGAAGCGATCAGGTCCTCTCGGGCGTGGTTGTAAGCGTGGCTTATGGACTGCCCGACTTCACCCGCCCGCCGCAGCTGTTCATTCGACGTTTGCGGGCCTACCGTGTCATGGACTGAAGCCTCGATTTTTCTTATGTGCTCGTCTAAATTTGCAGTCCGTTCCTCTGCTACATGCCGCGGCTTCGGCATGTGCTGCAATGAGTTACGGATGTCGGGAAGCGAGTGGGCTTGTTCCTTTTGATTTGCGTCTAAGTGGTGATACGTGGCGAAGATAGCAGTTTGTGCGACCGACCTGACCGTGCGGTCCTGATGGGGATCAGCGGCCAATTCAATGACCTGCTCAAAGATGCGAGATTTATTGTGGTCATTGAATTTACTGAAGTTTTCCGCCACAAGCAGAACTCCAACAGCTTGCTCCATTGGCCCCATGTTGCCAATGCGATTAACAAGAGCAGTTTGCTTCTCTGATCCTAGATAGTGGGCTAGATTAGCGGCCGCTCCGACCTTGAGCAATGCTACATCATCCGAGCCGAACCCCAATCCGTCCGTCAACTTGTCGACCAGCTCGATCGCTGATCGTCCGAGCTGATTGTTGCGCCTTTCAAACGTTGTGAGCTCAGTTTCTTCCCCCGGTGCAGCGTCCCGAGCCGCACGTAGCGCTTGCTTCTCGAGGGATTTGAAGGTCCCAAGATTGAGTGCTGTATCGCGCGGGTTAGAAGTTACCAACCGTTCTGCAACATTGGCAAGTGGTCCCGTTGGAAGATTAAGGAGGTTGCGGCGTTCCTCGGCCCTCCCTACGTCGCCGGATGAACTTGCATTTGCGCGTGTCCGTTTGTTATCGCGATCCATTGCTCGGCCTCTAAAGTCGTTTCTCTAGCCTATGAGGTTAGCACCGAAGCTTGATCTCGCAAAACGATGTGGTGTTACGATTGTAATCGCGCAGAGGGGCATTGTTGCGTGGATCACCCGGCGACTGATATTGAGCCGCGTGGTGCACGGGTCGTTTAGCGGTCGTGGTGTAGGCAATCGGCAACTCAATAACCGATCTGTGACCTTGATGCCTTTCAAACATAACGCCGCCCGCCGCCATCGCATCGGCAGTATGAAATTCAAGGTGACGAATTGGCCGTCGCGCTCCGGCATCCTCGAGCGCCATGCGATCCTGAAGAAAACCGCCGACGAAATCCTCGCCCGCAAGGACGAGCTGGGACGGCTGCTGTCGCGTGAGGAGGGCAAGACCCTCGCCGAGGGGATCGGCGAAACGGTCCGGGCCGGTCAGATCTTCGAATTCTTCGCCGGCGAAACTTTGCGCCTCGCTGGCGAGGTCGTCCCATCGGTCAGGCCGGGCATCGGCGTCGAGATCACCCGCGAGCCGGTCGGCGTCGTTGGCATCATCACGCCCTGGAACTTCCCCATCGCCATTCCCGCCTGGAAGGTCGCTCCGGCGCTCTGCTACGGCAACACCGTCGTCTTCAAGCCGGCGGAACTGGTACCGGGCTGTTCATGGGCGATCGTCGATATCCTCCATCGTGCCGGCCTGCCAAAGGGCGTATTGAACCTCGTCATGGGCAAGGGTTCGGTCGTAGGCCAGGCAATGCTCGACAGCCCGGACGTTCAGGCGATAACCTTCACAGGCTCGACCGCAACCGGAAAACGGGTCGCCGTCGCCTCGGTCGAACATAACCGCAAATACCAGTTGGAGATGGGAGGCAAGAACCCGTTCGTCGTGCTCGACGACGCCGATCTTTCCGTTGCCGTCGAAGCGGCCGTCAATTCCGCCTTTTTCTCGACCGGTCAGCGTTGCACCGCCTCGTCGCGCATCATTGTCACGGAGGGAATCCATGACCGGTTCGTCGCGGCAATGGGCGAGCGGATCAAGGGTCTCGTCGTCGACGATGCGCTGAAGGCCGGCACCCATATCGGACCGGTGGTCGATCAGAGCCAGCTCAACCAGGACACCGACTATATCGCCATCGGCAAACAGGAAGGCGCGAAGCTCGCCTTCGGCGGCGAGCTGATCTCGCGCGACACGCCCGGCTTCTATCTGCAGCCGGCGCTGTTCACCGAGGCGACCAACGAGATGCGCATCTCGCGCGAGGAAATCTTCGGACCGGTCGCGGCCGTCATCCGGGTCAAGGATTACGACGAAGCGCTGGCCGTCGCCAATGACACGCCCTTCGGTCTGTCTTCGGGTATCGCCACCACCAGCTTGAAACACGCGACGCACTTCAAGCGCAATGCTGAGGCCGGCATGGTGATGGTCAACCTGCCCACGGCGGGTGTCGACTTCCACGTGCCGTTCGGCGGCCGCAAGGCTTCCTCCTACGGTCCTCGCAAGCAGGGCAAATACGCCGCTGAATTCTACACCAACGTTAAGACAGCCTACACGCTGGCGTGAGACCAGCTCGCCCGTCCATTCCGGTCCGCGGTCCTGTAGTGGCCTGAGACCTTGCTCAAGAGTTGCCGGGACGTTCCCCGCAACGAACCATAGCGAGGCCAAAGTTCCCCTTCTGTGCTTCCGTGCTTCCAGAGCCGCATAATGTATCACCCGGAACTGCGCTCAGGCCGGACAGCTGGGTCACAGGCCGGATTCCCTTGTGCTTCTGCCGCAACCCGCCTTGGACTTCATTCCGATGGGTGTGTTTTGGCGATGACGAAGGGACTTCGATGACGATACCGGTCTCCCCCTCTGCGGGGGCTCCCCCGGTGGCGAGTTCGGCGCGGCCCAAATCGGTGTTGCCGGCCAAAGGGCCGACATTGGAGGAGCGCCCTGGCGTCATCGAAATCGATTTCGCCAATGGCGTTCACGTTCGCGTTGACGCCTTCGTTAATGAGAAGGCATTGCGGCGTGTTGCTGCAGCGCTGGGCACGTAGTCCCCCCCGTGGTGAACCATTCAACAGATTGGCGCCGAGGAAGACCAGTTCGAGACTAAACAGGGGAGCGGTCGAGAGGCTCGAACTCTTCTCGCGTCAGCTAGGAGGCCAGGATATAGCGGCGATTTGCAACGAGGGCTGGACGCGCATTCATCGAATAGAGCGCAGTGAACCTATCGATATCTGCCGCGTCCACCTCTATCGGGTCCTGCGCTATCATCCAGTCGACGATCTCGCTGCAGGGTGGTGTGGTGAGAGACCCTTCATAGGCCCAATACCTGAGTGACGTCGGCAGCAAACCGCTCGGGTCGACATTAGGGAGTGCGGTCTGCTCGCCGGTCTTTTGCGGGAAAGTCGCCGCCAAGCTGGCGAAGGTCGTATTGGCGGCGCCTGGCACAAAGAAAACGCCCAGCACGCCGAGTGCACCCGTTTCGGCGTGTTTATGGACAAAATGGACCTCCATCGGGAAGCGATGGCCCTCGACCAGGTGCTCGCTCGGCGCGTGGAAATGGTACTGCACCAGCTCATAAGGCTTGTCGCCGCGGCGGAGCGTGCCGCCGGGCGCCGCTTTCACCTGGATCGTGTGCCCATTGTTGAGGATCGCGCCGCCACTTTTCCAGTTTAACGCCAAGCCTGGGATATCGGCCTTGATCGCACCCCTGATGTCCAGCGGCGACTGCTGCGAACCGGCCGAACAGGCACTGTTTTCGTTGCTCAAAGACCCCCAGTGCTCGGGACCCGCTTCGCCTTCATAGCTCCAATGTTCGGCTTCGGCTGCATAAGCGGTCTCGGCGCAAAGCGGACAAGCAGCAAGCAAGGCCAAACGTTTGATGAAGTCACGTCTTTCCATATTCATTCCTTTCGCACGAGACGATCAATAGATCTCGGCCTCGAAGATACTCATAAAAGCGATTGTCTATTGTCCCATCGCTGCAGTGGCGGTGATGATCGCCTTCCTGTTCAGGGCGCCTACTGGACGGGTCGATCAGTAATAGTACACGCTTATTGTCGTCGCTTGAAGTTGTCTTGTGAAGTTGTCTTGGCGCGGCCGAGGTGGATGTGGTGGCAAGGGAGGGGAGGCCGATCCAAGAAGGCGCAGTTTTCCGGCGCATCGTCAAGGGGCAATGTCGATGGCCGGGCGTCCCTGGCTTCCTACACCAGCTTCGTTAGCGCTCCAACGGCTCACGCATCTACTCCGTCGGAGGGACCCGCACTTCTTTACAGATTCCCTGCACCAGCCTTCGCGAGCACATTCGCTGGCACTTCCGCAGCGTTCAGCGGGGTATAGCTATACGGCGGCCGCCAACCGATTTGGCGGTTCCATGAGCAAACGAGCGTTGCTCCATTGAGCAGCGACCCGTCGTCCCTATAGACACGCCCTCCGTAATTACCTGCGATCTTATCGCAGCCCTTCACGCCATCAATGCGGAATACGTTGGCTTCGGAAAAGATCCTGGATTCTTTACCCACACCATGAGCATGTGAAAACGGATATACGCGGTTCGCCATGCTTCCTGTGTGATAGTTATTGTAGAGATGCACTTGGCCGAAGCGGACGCGCGGCGCCCGTGCGGAAATGTTCTGGAAAAGAGTATTGTGAATCGTAACCTTGAGCCGACCACTGTCCTCACCGTCGGCGCCGTCGCTTGAGCCGATCAAATTGTTCTTCTCATGGTCGCGGAATATCGAATACGAGATGGTTACGAAGTTCGCTCCGTTTCGCACGTCGAGCGCGCCATCGTGGTGCTGCTTGGGCCTGCCGTTTTGCATTCCGTTTTGGTCGTCTGTCCGGCGGCCGTCGGTGAAGGTGACATGATCGACCCAAACGTTCCAGGCCCCATCGATGGTCACAGCATCAAATCGCGAATTCCAGTTCCCGTTTTCTCCATCATTCGGGTTCCAGGCGGGTTGTGGATCCCAAGGGTTTTCGATCCTTAGATTTCGAATGATTACGTCGTTCGAGTTTACGACCACATATGCCTCTTGAAGTTCCGCCCTTGTTCCGACCCCAATCAAGGTTGTCCGAGGCGGAAGTACAATTTTTGCCCGTGATTCCATCTCTGCGGACGTCTTGTAGGCCCGCCCCTGGCTGACGTCGATCAACCCGGTGACGCGGACGATCCGCCCACCCTGGCCAACGCGAGTCGTCAGGGCGTTTTTCAATTCTCGGGCGTTTCTCACCGTGAACACATCGCTTGCAGCCGCATGTGCGCCGCCTCGGGTGCCGCCATTCTGGGTGGCCCATCCCGTTGTGGCGGTCTCCCTACTGGGATCCGATTGAGCAGCGACGGGCAAAGGCATGCACCCTAGGGCCAGCAACAGCCCAGCACCCAAAACAGAGGTTCGATCGATGCTGTTCATATATTTCCCAATTGGTTTGATGGTATTTGGTACTGTCGAAACTAAGAACGACAGTGCCGCAAGCAGCTAAAAGTCTTCCAGAGCCGACCGTTGGCTTGCCATTGATGATTGTCGCAGGAAATTTCTTATCGAATCGGGGGGCGTGGCTGCGCCCAACAAATTTCCCTGCAAGCGGTCGCACCTTAGCTTGCGTAGCCACGCCGCCTGAGCTGCGGTCTCGACACCTTCCGCTGTGACCCGCATTCCCAATCCGTGCGCAAGTGCGACGATCGCGCGGACGATCGCCTGGCGTTTCTCGTCAGTCTCGACGTCCTTGATGAAGTAACGGTCGATCTTGATCGTGTCGAACGGGAAGTTCTTTAGGTACGCCAAGGACGAATATTGCGTCCCGAAGTCATCGAGCGAGATGCGGATACCCATCACCTCCAACGTGTGGAGGGTGTCGAGGTTGTTGGCGGTGCGCTCGAGCAATACCGACTCGGTGATTTCCAACTCCAGGCGTTCTGCGGACAGACCCGCAGAATCCAGGGTATTGGCCACACGGTCGGTGAGCCCTTTGCGGAGGAATTCGGCCGGCGAGAGATTGACCGCAACTGTGAAGTGCTCGGGCCAATTCACCGCTTGTCGGCAGGCTTGCTCTAGCACCCATTCGCCGATCTCTACCATCAGGCCGTCTGCTTCCGCCAAGGGAATGAACACGGCCGGCGGCACGATCCCAGCATAGGGATGTTGCCACCGCAGCAGGGCTTCGAAGCCAACGATCGCATCGGTTTCTATGAGCGGTTGGTATTCGAGGAAGAATTGCCGTTCCTGCAGGGCGACACGCAGACCGCGCCTTAGCATCTCGCGCTGTTCCAACATGATGAGCATGGAGCGATTGAAGCTTCTGGCTCGCCCGCGCCCATCGTTCTTGGCGGCATAAAGCGCGATGTCCGCAGCCTTCATCAGTTGCTCGCCATCGTTTCCGTCGTCGGGCGCGATCGCGATCCCGACGCTCGCTCCGACGAACACATCGATACCTTCCACGGTGAACGGCTCTTTGAAAGCATTCACGATCGACTCGGCGAGACGTTTAGCTTCCATCGACCGCCCACTACGCTGGAGAACGGCAAATTCATCACCGGCAAGCCGATAAGCGATGCCTCCTTCGCCAAGCATGGCCTGAAGTCGCTCGGCGGTACCCTGAAGTACGAGATCACCGGCAGCATGCCCGAGCGTACCGTTGACGGGTTTGAAGTCGTCGAGGTCGATTTGCATCAGAGCAATTCTTTCCACGCCCTCGACTGGAAGACGGGCGTCCAAGTCGTCGCTAAATTGCCGGCGATTAGGTAACCCGGTCAACACGTCATGCAACGCCTGGTGGCGAAGGAGAACGCGTTCGTCGCCCTCGAGTTCTAGGGAGGACGGGGAAACTGCGACTTCCCCCGTCTCGAAGATCCCGAGGAGGCCAGATTTAATGCGGCAGATAAACAGCTTCCGAGCAGGGGGGATGACGATGCTTCGCGGAAAACCGGTGACAAGCACCGATTCCACGACCAGCTTATGGTGAGAACCCAGGAGCTCCGGATATACACTCCCGATGGTCGCCTGCGACGATGCGGAGATCTGATATTTTCGCCCGAGTGCTGCGGAACAGCCGATAAGATTGGTATTCTCATAGAAGGAACTGAGCTCGTCGGCTTCCATCAAAGGCAAACTAAAAACTGCATCGAACTCACTCATTCTCGAAACTCTCGTTGGTCCAGAGGTAAAGAGGTAAGCGCTCGCGCGCACTTGCCGCCAATCCGCACGGCCCCGGATAGGCGTGCCGTTCTGCAGTCAGCCTCATTCCGGGCCGCACGTTAATGTTGCTCGTTTCCCCGCCTCAGAAGCTATAGCACGGCTGTATCGGTCAATGGCGCTGCCAGTGCAAGGCTGATTTCTAAAGTACTTGATCTTTTTGGAACGAGGTGCGTCTAGCGCAGAGCGGGTGGGCAACTTTAAGATGGTATGGCTGGTTCTCGCGGGGCCGGCGCCACGCTGATCCGACTTAAAATGGATGCTCAGAGCACCCACACACACGAACGCCAGTAAAGCATGCAGTTGTCATGGTCGGGCAATCGACGCGGGCGCCGCGGAGCTTTTGGCCAGCGCGGGTCGCACCAGACGCGACTTTCTCTTGAAGCATCACGGCGGCGTCCACAAATGTGCTGCAGAGGCACCGAAGGAGTTCAGCACGATTGAATCCGTACCGTAAAGCTGCGTGAATGATGGGGGACGACCCTCCGGAATCGGCTTTCAGGAGCAGGTCTCAAACCAGTCCGAGCTGCTGCGGTAAAGAGCGTGTGTGGTGAGCGCGTCGGATGAAAAGTTCGGTCGAGATCCGAGCAGGTGCATGTTCGAAAGACGAACGAAAGTGAACTCTCCGAAGACGCGCCGTTAAGAATACAAGCGTCGTCGAAACCAGGACTGTTTCGTCATCCTGGGACAAGTCCGCGGGAAACCTGATGACTGGGCGGGCGGCGACCGGCGTAGAGGGGGCGTGAGTCGGACATAGGCTTCACGCGGAACTGCAGGAACCAGGCTTCTGATGCAAAAGGAGAAGCTCAAGCGGAGCAACCCGCAAGGCGAGAGCGATGCAACTGAGGCGGACCGCCCCGTATCAGCGTTGAGGCCCTGTGGAGATGGGGGCAAAGGGGGCGGGGTCAGGTGGTCGTATTGTTTGGAACAACTGGAAACAGGAGATTTCGATAGGTGCGACAGACAAGCCGTTTCGAATTGAGAAGCGGCAGGTGTACGAATCTTACAAAGCGGTCAAAGCCAAGCTTGGTGCAGCCGGGGTGGATACTGATGGACTGCTCTTTCTGTCCCCGGAGCGTTCAATACCGCGCCTATGCCGGATCCTGTTTTGCGAGCGCGTTCACTAGGCCGAGGATGCGGTTCCGCACCCTTTTGTCGGTGATCTGGGAGAAGGCGCTAATAAGCGCAAGACCCTCATCGCTCGACGCAAACTCTACGATTTCTGGTTGCAGCTTCTTTTGGCCATTGCGGTTGTCGCCGCCGACCGGCGCTGCGCCGGGCATATCTTCGAAGAAATAGGAAATTGGCGCAACCAGCGCGTCTGCAATCTGTTGGAGACGGCTTGCTCCAATGCGGTTGGTTCCTTTCTCGTATTTTTGTACCTGCTGAAACGTCACTCCGATGGCGTCCGCAAGGGCCGTCAGTGTGACCTGCATCCATATTCGGCGCATCCGAATTCGACGGCCGACATGTACATCGACCGGTTCAGGCATTCCCTTCATTTTATCGGGGTTAGGATGCAGCATTGCACTTCTCCATGTAGTTTCAGCGGTAGCTCTATATCGCGGCTCCGCTAGTGTCTGACTCAGTGCCCCCGCGCTTTGCGATAAACCGCAATAGCAGATCGCGCGTCAAGTCAGACGCGGAGGAACGGAACCCGGTCTTAGAGAACTGGACGAGGCCGTTATCATCGCCATACTTGCAGAGGCCGGCCAGAAGCACGAGCCCTCGCTTGGTGCGGCGATCCGACCGCAGTTCTGGCCGAGGGCGAGGCACTCTTCGGATGGCGCTCGGCGGTGTGGACCTATTCTACGGCCGAGCTGGTGAAGGTGCTCGCCGGCGAGCGAGCGCAGCCCAGCGTCGAAGCGTTCATGGCCGAGCTGCCGGCGTTCCAATGGCCCAACGCCTAAATTGAGGCTTATTCTTCTTTGGTGGCGACCCGGCCAGCAGCAGCGCGATTGCAGCACGCTCTTCTGATGAGGCGATTCCATCAAAATTGGCGGCTAGTTTCAGAGCGGCCCTACTGTGATCCAGGAACGCCAATGTTGCGTCGTCAATTCCGATACCCGCATAAAGACTGTTGAGATCACAACCAATCGTTCTGGCGGTTTCGACGAGCTTTTTCGATGAAATCCGATCCTTGCCGCTCTCGTACTTCCGTACCTGCTGAAACGTGACGCCGATCGCATCGCCCAGCTCCTTCTGCGAGATCCCACTGATCTCCCGAAATCGACAAATGTTGGTTCCCAGCGCCGCGTCGGCGTCCTTGTCCGCTTGGCTTCTCCGCATATGGCTTCAGTCCTTCGTTCACATGCCGGCTCCGATCCGAAGCCTTGATGTGCTCCTATCTCACCTCACTTCAACATTCACCTTAAAAATGGAATAAACCAGATGGATAAAACGGTGCCTCCCAGCGCGGCGATGCCGCTATGGACAACTATCTTTGTCGCGGAACGCTTCATTTTCAGGGGCACCGAGGAGGAGCGCGATGCGTCCTCCCGAGCGGGTCAAAATATTAGAATGGACTGCAGCTCTCGCAGCGGTCGTTTTCGTAAGCGGCCCTTGTTGCCGCGTTACTGTCTTGATGGTTCGATTTTCAAAGTGATGCTGGAGAAGCCTGCTTCGGCTGATCGTCGGCCGGTCAATGTCGGTACGGGCTCAATCGGCCTTGCCGCTAGAGCCTTGAGGTCCTCGGCGAGGCCGGCAAGCTGTGCCGCAAAGTCCAGAAGATTCGAAGCGGCGCACTGTGCCGCGATTTCTGAGAGGTCAGCAACCAGCTCGATTGGGCCCGCGATTTCCGCTTTGCTGTCGTCCAAGTCCAAGCCCCCATTTCCATTGATGTGGGATCAATGGCGAGACCCGTCAAGGGCCGCGGGCCGGTGACGAGCCTCCCGGCCACCTGCGAGGGGGGCAAAGTGACCAACGTCAGTTTAAATTTGAACAGTGCCCGGCCGCCATGCGCCAGTGCGGCTTAACCCGCTAACAAAGCAACCCCTCAAGGACTATCAGGAGAAACGAATGAGCGTCATCATCGCTCAGGACGTTCGCGCTGCCGCAAAGGGCGATGTGAACGACAGCAATCTCGCGTCCGTGCTAAGCGGCGCTCGATAAATACGGAGACCGGTTCGGAATGGACGTCTCGCCCAATATTTCGCCCAGCTCATGCATAAGAGCGGCGACTTTTGCGACCACGCGGTCCTTGCGATGCCGGCTTATCCCGAACAGCGGCACCGGCTGCAGGGGAGACGCCGTGGGCGCGTCCGAACGGACCCGCAACAATTCGGGCAAATCCTATCTGTTACGGGGTCTTCATGGACCCCCATTTTGCCGTCGTAAACCGTTACCGCGTTTACCCAAAGCGACATGAGTAGCGCGGGCGAGGACTGCGTCCCTCTGCTTTTCTGCTTCAGTCAGCATAGCTGCAAAGGCCGTCGCCTTCAGGGGGCGGAACGGGAGCCGGGGACTTCTCAAGAGTTTTCGAAACTTCTGGCTACCGGATTTTGCACCCGAAAGCATTGTAAGCACGGACCCGGCGCAATCAGTGGTTTTACAGGGGTGTGCGAGACACCGCTTTGCGCTATATAGTTTGCGAGGCTGAAAAGTAATGTACCTGTAACCGTCGGATGACGCTCATGGTTCTGATGGGTAACCTTCTCATTGGTGAGAAGATGGGATCGGACAACTTCCTTCTATAAACATACGGAGATGAAGTGATCTTCAGACCTCAAGTTGAGGCCCCGTGCGTGTATCACTAACGTTATAGACAATGCCCGCTGTCTCGCTCTTGCAGTTTGGGAGGTTTGATTGTTTGTATCTCCCAAAATTGCGTTCTTCGGTGTGGCGAGCGTTCTTTCGGCCGCCCATGTGCTATCGGCTGTTGCTCAAGAGGCCCGGACTGTGAGTAACCCATCAACCTACATATTGGAGCCGATCACGAAATCGCGGGCGAAGCTGGAAACCTTCGCGCAGAACCGGGCGCCTTTTCCGGGCGAGGTTCTGCTCGATATGAGCGTCACCTACCTCGACCGTCAGATCTACAATCCAGCCACCGTGCGCTATGACCGGGTAAGGCTCCGCGGCTATCAGGACGCCCGCCGAACGGGCCCATCCGGCGCCGACACGCCACTGGTGGGGCCGACCATCGATGTACGCCCGGGTGAGACGGTGCGGGTAACACTGAACAACATGCTCCCTCAGGATTCGACCTGCGGCATCGGTGGGGGCAGTGCTAATACCCGCCATTGCTTCAACGGTACGAACCTGCATTCTCACGGCCTCTGGGTAAATCCGTCGGGCAATTGCGACAATGTGCTGGTTTCGATCCGCCCCGGCGTCGAGTTCCAATATGAATACAACATCCCCGCCGACCATCCCGCGAGCACCTTCTGGTATCACCCGCACCTGCACGGATCGACCGCATTGCAGGTGTCGAGCGGCATGTCGGGAGCGCTGATTATCCGTGGCGATCGCATGCCGACCCCGACTGAAATCGGAGATCTCGACCGCCTGCTAAAGCAGCCAGACGGCTCCGATATCCCCGAGCGGGTCCTGGTGCTACAGCAGATCCAAGATGCCTGCACAGACAGCGACGGCGGCATCACCTATGATTGCAAGCCAGGGCAGGTGGGGGGCATCGAAAGCTACGATCAGTTCGGACCTGGCAGTTGGCCGGCCTCCGGTCGATTCACCAGCATCAACGGTCAGGTGCTAAGCCAATTGGCGCCGGCGCTGGCTGGATCGATCGAGCGCTGGCGGATGATCCATGCCGGTGTTCGCGACACCATCAATTTCGAGATCCGGCGTAAGACCGGAACGGCCGCGTTGCGCACGCTTACCGCGGCGGACACCGACAGATGGATTGACCAGAATTGCGGCAAGGATACCATCCCCTATGGCGTGGTGGCCCAGGACGGCCTGACAATGGCGCAGGTGCAGATGCGGCAGCAGGCGGTGCTGCAGCCGGGCTACAGGGTTGATGCCTTAGTGGTGCTGCCTCAAGCGGGTGACTACTGCCTCGTCGATGCCGCCGCGCCGGCAGCGGCGAGCGTCAACCAGATTGCTCCGAGCCATCGCCTTCTCGGCATTGTCACTGCAGTGGAAGGCAATGCGGTCAATGGCGAGATTGGCACCACCTATCTGCAGGATTGGTTGATTTCGGCGGCTGAGCGCACGATGGCGCCGGATGTTGCCGGCGAGGTCGTCGAAGACCTCAAGAATGATATGCGGCTTTCAAACTTCGTTCCTCATCCGGACATCGAACCGGGCGAGCAGCAAGTGGTGTTCAAGATCGATGTGAAGCAACCGGGCGGCACCTTCTTCGAGCTTGATGGCCAGCCCTATGATGCCAACCGCATCGACCGGACGCTGCCGCTGAACGGCGTGGATGAGTGGGCGCTCAGGTCGGATTTCGTCAGCCATCCGTTCCATATCCATGTCAATCCGTTCCAAATCATCAAGATCATCGATGCGGCCGGCAATGATGTCCGCGCCCTTGGTGCCGACGATGACGGCGACCCGCAATATCCGGGATTGAAGAATGTCTGGAAGGCCACGCTGTGGTTTAAGAATCCCGGCACCGACCCCTCGACGAGTTACACGAACACCGTGCAGACGCGCTACCAGCGCTACATCGGCGAGTTCGTCTTGCATTGCCACATTCTCGATCATGAGGACCAGGGGATGATGCAGAACGTCAGGATCACCCTGCCGGACGGCCATGGCGGCACCGTTACCGGCCATCACTAGATAGCTGATCGCCATTTGGGAGGACATATGAGCTTCGTCGGCACTTGGAGTCATCGGAGCCTGATCAACAATCCCGACCTGTCGGCCGATTTCAGTGCCCTGGAATTTGGTCAGGGAACGCTGGTGCTAACCGAGTTGGAGCCGGGCAGGGTTGGCGGAACCATCGGCGGGCCGGGCTGGTCGTTAGGATTGACCGGCGCCGTGCAGCCGGGCGACCCGGTCGAACTGCAATTTACCGGAAAAGGCGAGGTGGCCGGAGAGACCTGGATCTACAGTTATCGCGGCTACGTCGTGCCGAACTGGCCGAACGGCGTCGACCAGAGAGTTGCCATTGTCGGCAGCGTCGTCCGCGACGTCCCCCATTCGCACGGGACTGCTGTGGCCGGCTACGTCGCCTCGTGGTATGCCGTGCGGCAGTGATGTTCCACCCCTTGCCGTAGCTGCAAGACATTCGGACTAACACCTGTTCAGGGGATAAATCTCGATGACACGCACGCGATTTCTGACGGTTTCACGCCGCTCTTTCGTCAAAGGCGCAACCGCTGCCGCCGGCACAGCCCTTTTCGCACCAAGCATTCTGCGGGCGGCGACCAAGCATAGGCGCAAGAACATGACCAGCGCCGATGGGCAGAAGGACTTGCAAAGTTATATGGATGCCGTGACCGCGATGCTGAAGCTTCCGCCTTCTGATCCGCGCAACTGGTACCGCAATGGCTTCATCCACCTGATGGACTGCCCCCATGGCGACTGGTGGTTCACCAGCTGGCACCGCGGCTATCTTGGCTATTTCGAAGAGACTTGCCGCGAACTGAGCGGCAATCCGGATTTCGCCCTCCCATATTGGGACTGGACGGCCAATCCCGAGGTTCTGCCGCCGCTGTTCGGCACGATTCTCGATCCCGTCAACAGCTCCGCCTACATTCCCGACCACAACCGCTTCCAGGACATCATGCAGGAGCCGATCAAGGCCTGTTGGGACAGTCTCAGCTCCGCCCAATTGCAGCAGCAGAACCTGCGCGGCTATCCGGATTTTGATGCGCTATGGAGCGACGCAATGGCGAGCTTCGCCAACCAGCCGAACGCCCGCTTCCTGACGGCGCAGAATCCGAAACTCAATCCCGCCACCCAAACCGCAGTCGACATCGACACCATCAAGGCATCGCTGGCGCCAACAACCTTCGCCAACGACGCGGGCGCTCCGGGTCTCGCTTTCAACAGTCCGGTATCGTCCAGCCACCAGGTGGCACCGGTCGGCTTCTCCATTCTTGAAGGCCAGCCGCATAACCGCGTACATATGAGCGTCGGCGGCCAGAGCGCTCCCTATGGGCTGATGTCACAGAACCTGTCACCGCTCGACCCGATCTTCTTTCTGCATCATTGCAACATCGATCGGCTGTGGGATGTCTGGACCCGCAAGCAGCAGGCGATGGGCCTGCCCGTCGGGCCAACGGCTGACCAACAGACGCAGTACGATCCGGAACCCTATCTCTTTTATGTCAACGCTGACGGTAGCCCGGTCAGCGATAAGACCAGGGCCGCTGACTATCTCGCAATCGGCGCCTTTGACTATGATTATGAGCCCGGCAGCGGCGACGAGGTGATCCCGGTTGCAACCGCCGGCCGCTCGGCCCCCATTCCGGCATTGGAAGCAGCCGTGCCTGCGTCCGCGGCCGTGGCCATAAACAAACCGGCGACTGCCAAGCTCACCGTTTCGCAGGAGCTCGTGGATGTTGCCGCGAAGCCTTCGGAACAGTCGCGTCAATTCGCTAAGGTCAGCATCGCCCCGCCCATGGACGTTGGCGGCCTGAATTTCCTCGTTTTCATTTCCCCCGAGGGAACGACGCCTGATCTCAACCCGGACGGACCGGATTTCGCCGGCAGTTTCGAGTTCTTCGGTGTTCGTCATCATCATACCGACACGGTCAGCTTCACCATACCGATCGACAAGGCGCTCGATAGGCTGATCGACGATGGTAGGCTCAAAGCGGGCGAACCGATCGACTTCAACGTTGTGGTAGCGCAAGCGGGCAAACGTATCGAAGGCAGCATGCCGGCGGAGGCAAGGCTGACCGACATTCAGGTTGGGTCGTTCTGAGCGGCTCTAGGCCCAGGAACCCACGGTTTTGGTCATGCCGTTGGCCGCAAACACGCTCGTGGTGTTTTTGCAATGCCAACGAAGGATAACGGCAGCGCGCCTGCTGCGGGATTTGAGCGGAGATGGCCGATCAACAACGCAAAATTGTGATCAACCTGCCGCGGGCGCCGCGGCCGGACGAGACCGTGGGGCTCAATATCATCACCGGCCCGTTGCCGCTCGGCGCGGAAATCCGCTTTCGAACCGCCGCCGGCCACTTCATCGGTTCTGCCGTTCCATTCGGCAGGACCGATCCTGACAAGCAACTGGTATTCCAGCTATCGCTTTCCGGCCGCGACATCGATGGTTCCCTGCTGGAAATCTTCGCGGACATGCTCGACGCCGGGAGTTCCTTGCCGCGGGCGCCAAACGAACACGAACTTGTCTCGGTGACGGCGTGGATTGTGCAAAAGTGAGGTTCTTCTTGTTAGCATTTTGCGTCGACCGCCGATGGGCTGCGCCAGGCGAGGCGCGTTCAATATCCGCATCAGCGCTTTGATCGAGGACCTCAACACCCGAACGATGCGCCGATATGGCAAATCGCGGCGTGCTTTGTTCGATGAAGTCGAGCGCGACCAGCTCAAGCCGCTGCCGTCAACGCCGTTTGAGTATGCGGAATGGAAGGTCGCCAAGGTCCATCCCGATTACCATGTCGAGGTCGACAAGACGTTCTATTCCGTGCCGCACGTTCTCATCGGCAGACGGGTCGATATCAGGCTGACGTATCGGGCAGTCGAGATCTTCTTTGACCACAAGCGTGTCGCCAGCCACATCCGAAGCTCGCAGCGCTCGGGCCACATTACCGTCAACGAACATATGCCCAAGGCTCACCAGCGCTACGCAAACACGACACCCCACACATTGCGCAGGGAAGCAGCAAAGGTCGGAACCAACACGGCGATTTTTATCGAACGTCTGCTATGCGACCGCCCGCATCGCGAGCAAGGCTACCGATCTGCCCAAGGCGTTCTTTCCCTGGCGCGTCGTTACGAATCCGATCGGCTGGAACTGGCTTGCGAGCGAGCGCTGGTCATCAACGCACTGAGCTATTCGTCTGTCGCCAACATTCTCAGATCTGGTCTCGATCGGGCTCCGGCCATGAGCGAGGCTGTGAAGCCGGCGCCGCCGCACGGCAATATTCGCGGCAAAACCTACTACCAATGAAGAGGACATCAGATGCTGACACATCCAACACTGCATCAGATGAATGCGCTTGGTCTCGCCGGGATGGCGACCGCCTATCGCGAGCTTATCGAGCAGGCTCATGGAAACGACCTTAGCTTCGACGAACGGCTGGGGTTGATGCTCGATCGAGAGATCGCCGTAAGAACAGACCGACGGCTGACAAACAGGCTCGCTACAGCAAGGCTTCGTTTTGCCAATGCCTCGATCGAAGACATCGATTTTGGATCTCACCGCGGTCTTGACCGCCGGAACGTCCTGTCCTGGCGCAAGGCGCATGGCTGAAGGCAAACGAGAACCTAATCCTGACCGGCCAAACAGGCACTGGAAAGACGTGGATTGCCTGCGCCTTCGCACGACAGGCCGCCCGCCTCGACTACTCGGTGCTCTACGTTCGTATGCCACGACTGTTCGAGGACCTCGCACTTGCCAGGCTCGACGGACGCTTTCCGCGCCTCGTCGATAAGCTGGCGCGCGTTCAGTTGCTGGTGCTCGACGACTGGGGAACCCACACCTTGAACGATCGACAGCGCCTCGATCTACTGGAAATCTTCGAGGAGCGGTATCGCCGGAAATCGACCCTGATAACGGCTCAGCTTCCCGTGGCCGCCTGGCACGAAATGATCGGAGAAGCCACGTTAGCTGACGCGATCCTGGACCGTATTGTTCACAACGCTCACCGCATAACGCTCGAAGGCGATAGCATGCGGAAACGAAAAACGCCGACGCTCTTGACCGGCACTGAAATAACCGAAATCAATCACCCGTAACAGCAATCAGGCAACCGGAAATCGATCGCATCCGTTGTCCGCGACTTAGCGAAACGCTTGGAATGCACCCTTACAGTGAGACAGAGAAATTGCAGGACAATTGCCGGCTTGTGAGTTCAGGTACGGCACTTGCGTGCGACGACGATAAGGATTGTTCGTATTCCTCTGGGGTGAGGTAATCGAGCGCTGAATGCAATCGTTGCCGATTGTAAACGTCTTCAATGAAGCTGGCGATACGTCGCCGGGCGTCCGAGGCATCGCGATAAGCCAATCCTGCAACTTCTTCCTGCTTCAAGGTTTTCATGAAGCTCTCCGCACGCGCATTGTCATACGGATTGCCCACCCGGCTCATACTCGGCTGGATCCCATGCGCGTGGAGGATGTCAGAATAGCTGCTGCAAGCGTATTGAACTCCCCTGTCCGAGTGGTGAATTAAACTGCCCGCGACTGGAGCGCGTGCGGAGATCGCCATTTTCAGGGCGTCGACTGCAAGGCTGGCTCGCAAGTGAAGTTCCAGTGCCCACCCGATGACCATGCGGCTGAAGGCATCGAGCACAAACGCCAAATAAGCGAACTGCTCGGCAAGGTGCAGATAGGTGATGTCTGCGACCCAAAGCTGGTTAATCCCTGTCAGTTCCATCCCCCGAGCCAGGTTTGGGACGACGCGCCAGCTATGCTTGGAATCGGTGGTCCGGGGTACGAACGGCCGATTGCGCAAACATAAGAGATTGTCCTCTCCCATCAAACGCAACACACGTTTGTGGTTCGCCTGCCAGCCCTCCCGGCCCAGAAGAGCGCCAATCCGGCGATATCCATAATGCCGATTGGCCAAGGCCAGCCTTTGAATGACATCTCGTAGACCGGTTTCTTCCTGACGCGGCGCTGATTGCTGCCAGTACCGGTAGTACCCCGCCCGGCTAACACCAGCCAGACGGCACATCTGTTCGATTCCTGTCGAGCCTTGCGGCATGCGGGCTGTCATTTTCTGGATGACTTCGAAGACGCCGCCCCTCCAGGCGCGTCTTTCTGCTGTTGACTGCCCCTGACATGCCGCAAGGCTTCTTGAAAAAAATCGAGTTCAACCTGTTGCTGGCCAATCTTGCGTTCAAGTTCGACAATGCGGCGACGGGCTTTGGCCAATGCATCCGCACGACGCTGTTCCGCCGATACTGCAAAGCTCGCCGCCAGGGTTTGGGGGTCCGGCGGTGCCTCGGGCGGGGGCTGGTTCTTTGGCCGACCCTGCCGGGCCGGCGTTAGATTGCCGCACGTTCGTAGCTGCTCACGCCAAGCATACAAGCGTTGACGGTGAATACCCAGTTCGTCGGCCAGACGGCTGACGTTCTCCCCGTTGTTCATCCGCGCGAGCATGGAGAGCTTCTCTTCTTCGCTAAATCTCGGCTTTCTTCCAACTATTTCCAGTTCCTGTATTCGAGAAACTGTCCGCTACTTAATATGTCTCAGTTGAGGGGTGCATTCCATCGGTGTCCGCGACTTTCTGAAACCGCTGTCCCAATTTAGTGAAATGCGCACCAGCGACAGCAAGCTGTCCGGCCCCTTGCGGAAGTCGACAGGATGACTGGCGAGGAACACCTTCACGCCGGAGGGGATCATGCCGACCGCACCGCCCGGATCACCCGCTGCAAGTGCACCTCGTCGACATCTGCGCCGGCGAGCACGACAATGTTGACCTGCCACGGGTAATTTCCTCCAGTTTGGATTAGAGTCCGGCCTATTGAAGGACGGACGCATGAAGAAGCAGAGATTTACGGAAGAGCAGATTATTGCGGTACTGAAGGAGCAGGAGGCTGGCGCGAAGGTGGCGGACC
>NZ_VITA01000037.1 GCF_007827695.1 Sinorhizobium medicae
GATGATTACCCACACCATGCCGCTCGAGGACATCAACAAGGGGTTCGAACTCATGCATTCCGGCGAGAGCATTCGAAGCGTGGTCCTCTATTGAGTTCCTAACGTGAATCAGGAAAGCGCCGGAGATCATTGATTCCGGCGCTTTTTCGCCTCTCGAAAGCTATCCATGATGATCTATGTCGATGCGGATGCGTGCCCGGTAAAACCGGAAATACTCAGGGTGGCGGAGCGCCACGGAGTCGAGGTGACCTTCGTTGCCAATTCCGGCCTGCGCCCCTCACGTGATCCGATGGTTCGCAATGTCATCGTGTCGGCAAGTTTCGACGCCGCGGATGATTGGATCGCCGAACGCGCCGGCGGAGATGATATTGTTGTGACGGCCGATGTGCCACTTGCCGTGCGTTGCGTCGGTGCCGGAGCACTCGTTACCGGTCCGACGGGGCGCGTGTTCGACGAGACGAATATCGGCATGGCATCCGCGATGCGCGATCTCTCGGCCCATCTCAGGGAAACCGGCGAGAGCAAGGGCTATAACGCTGCTCTCACCTCCCGCGACCGTTCGGCATTTCTCGAAACGCTTGACCGCCTCTGCCGACGCGTAAAAAAGTAGAACGGGCGAACGGAGGCGGCGAATGGATGGGAAGGCAGGCCTGCGGCACTGGCCGTTCTACCTAGCCCTTACAGGTGGGTTGCTCGGTCTGCCGATCGGTTTTGCGCTGTTTCGCGCAGAGGCGATCGAGGTGGCGGCGATACTGTTCTTCCTTATTTATCTGTCGATCAACGCACTGCGACTTCCCAAGCTTACAGGCAGCTATCTCCAAACTCATGCGCGCGAGACGGGAGAGCCGGAGCCGATCATCTTTCTCGTGACGCTCGGAGCCGCGGCGATCTCTCTCGTAGCTCTGTTTCTCGCGCTCAACCGCACTGGCGATGGCGGTGCGGTTGAGCTCTCGATCGCTTTCACCGCCGTCGCGCTCGGCTGGGCGACAGTCCACACCATGGCAGGGCTGCACTATGCTCACCTCTATTGGATTGCGCGCCATCACGAGCCAGACAGCGATCGCCCCGCTCGAGGTCTCGCCTTTCCGGAAACCGACAGCCCCGGCGGATACGATTTTCTCTATTTCGCTTTCGTCATTGGAATGACAGCGCAGACTTCCGACGTCGCCATCACGACGACGGCAATGCGGCGTGTCAACCTGGTGCACGCGATCGTCTCGTTCTTCTTCAACACGGTGCTGCTTGCCGCCGCCGTCAATGCCGCGGTTCAGCTTGCCGGCGGCGCCCCATGACTGTCAGGAGTACACAATGAAAGTAATCTCGCAAAACACCGCCTTCGGAGGCATGCAAGGCGTGTTCGCTCATGATTCCGACGCCTGTAAAGGCGAAATGACCTTTGCGGTTTTCGTCCCGCCTCAGGCGATCGTGGAGCCTCGCCCGGTTCTCTGGTATCTCTCCGGCCTTACCTGCACCCATGCCAATGTCATGGAAAAAGGCGAGTACCGGCGCATGGCTGCGGAACTCGGGCTTATCGTCGTCTGCCCGGATACGAGCCCCAGGGGAGCAGACGTCCCGGATGATCTGACCAACTGGCAGATGGGCAAGGGAGCCGGCTTCTATCTGGATGCAACGGAGAAGCCCTGGGCCGAGCACTATCGGATGTACAGCTACGTCACCGAGGAACTCCCGGCCCTGGTCGGCCAGCATTTCCGCGCGGATATGAGCCGCCAGGGGATTTTTGGGCACTCGATGGGCGGACACGGCGCGATGACGATCGCCCTGAAAAACCCCGAGCGCTTCAGAAGTTGCTCCGCCTTTGCGCCGATCGTCGCCCCTTCTTCCGCCGATTGGTCGGTCGGTGCCTTTGAAAAATACCTCGGCTCCGACATGGCGCCCTGGCGCAGGTACGACGCCTGTGCCCTCGTCGAGGACGGCGCCCGCTTCCCGGAATTCCTAATCGATCAGGGCAAGGCGGACAACTTCCTCGAGAACGGTCTGCGCCCATGGCTGTTCGAAGAAGCGGTGAAAGGAACCGGAATCGGCCTGACGCTCCGGATGCAGGAGCGCTACGATCATTCCTATTACTTCATCTCGACCTTCATGGACGACCATCTGAGGTGGCACGCAGAAAGGCTCGGCTGACATGCACGGGATCGGAAACATCCTTCTCGTCGGCGCGGGTGGCGCCCTTGGCTCCATTCTGCGCTATCTTGTCGGGCTCTGGATGCTGCAGCGCGCCGGCCCAGCCTTCCCGTGGGGGACGCTGTTCATTAATGTCACGGGCTCTTTTCTGATCGGCTTTCTGGCGGAACTCATCATGCACAGGATGGGCGCTTCAGCGCATATGCGCCTGTTCCTGATCACTGGCCTGCTCGGGGGCTACACGACCTTCTCGGCCTTTTCGCTCGACGCAATCACCCTCGTAGAACACGGTCAGCCGGCGACCGGCCTCGCCTATATGGCCGCGAGCGTGGTTCTTTCGATCCTCGCGGTCTTCGCCGGGCTGGCCCTGATGCGCGCAATGGTCTAAAGCCAGCCTCTGAAGAATAGAAAGCGGATTTCTGCACGATGGCGGGCATAGAACACAGGCAGGTGGATAGCGACGAGGCGGGCATGCGCCTCGACCGCTGGTTCAAGGTGCATTTTCCCGGATTGGGCTTCGGTCCGCTGCAGAAGCTGCTGCGCTCCGGACAGATCCGCGTGGATGGTGCGCGAGCAAAGTCCGATACGCGCATACAACCCGGTCAGACCATCCGCATTCCGCCGCTTGGCGTCGATCCCAAGGAAAAGAAAACCGGACCGATCGGAGGCCGCGACCTGCGTCAATCACCGGACGGTGAGCTTCTGTCGCGCATGGTGCTTCACGAGGATGCCAAGGTCATCGTGCTCAACAAGCCGCCGGGCCTTGCAGTACAGGGCGGTTCGGGCGTCAATCGGCACATAGACAAGATGCTGGAGGCCTGGACGAGCCAGAAGGGCGAAAAGCCGCGCCTGGTCCATCGTCTCGATCGCGACACGTCGGGCGTACTCGTCATTGCCCGGACGCGCGGTGCCGCGCAACAACTGACCGCTGCCTTTCGCGAACGCGATACGAAAAAGACCTATTGGGCGTTGGTCAGGGGCGTGCCGCGCAAGCGCGAAGACAAGATTTCCACCTGGGTGGTCAAGGAACAGACGCCGGACGGCGACCGAGTGCGGATCGCCAAGCATGGCGAGGATGGCGCCGACCATGCCATCTCCTTTTACCGGATCGTCGAGCAGGCCGGTCAGAACCTGGCCTGGCTTGAAATGGAACCCTATACCGGACGCACGCATCAGTTGCGCGTCCACGCCGCGCATATCGGCCACCCCATTATCGGCGATCCGAAATATTTCGAAGCCGACGTCAATTGGACCTTCCCCGGTGGTATGCAGAACCGCCTGCACCTTCACGCACGGCATATAGACATTCCGCATCCGAACGGAGGAAGGCTGAAGGTGACGGCTCCCCTGCCCCAGCACATGATGCAGAGCTGGAACCTGCTCGGCTTCGAGGAGAACGCCGCAGACGAGGAAGAGTGATGAAGCTCGTCCTCTTTGATTGCGACGGGACGCTCGTCGACAGCGCAGGGCTCATTCACGAAGTGATGGCCCGCAC
Source organism: Sinorhizobium medicae (assembly GCF_007827695.1). Lineage (GTDB taxonomy): Bacteria > Pseudomonadota > Alphaproteobacteria > Rhizobiales > Rhizobiaceae > Sinorhizobium > Sinorhizobium medicae. Next base: position 3,638 of record NZ_VITA01000037.1, read on the forward strand.
CTTCGAGGCTTTCGACGAGGAGCGCCCGACATCGGACGCGACCAAGGCGATCATCGGCCTCACACTGGATATTGCAATTGCCCGGCTCCTGGGACAGGAGCACGTCGACAGCCGGGCGACCGCAATGACGGCGCATTACAAATCTATATTCGCGTCAGTGCGTGGCGAACCAGGCTGTAGCGAAGCTTTGTTCCCGGGAATTGCGGAGATGATGAAGATCCTGGCTGGCCGTGATGAATTGCTGATCGGTGCCGTCACCGGCAAATCGAGGCGAGGGCTGACGCATATCGCGGCGACGCACGGCTTCGACAGGATTTTCTTCGTCTCCCGCACGGCGGACGACTGCCCATCCAAGCCGCACCCGGCCATGGTAACGGAGTGCTGCGACGAAGCCGGTGTCGCCCCGCGCGACACGATCGTGATCGGAGACGCGATCTACGACATGCAGATGGCGAAGGCCGCGGGCGCGGATGCTCTGGGCGTGGCCTGGGGTTACGCCAGCGTTCCCGAGTTGATGGCCTCCGGCGCGGACCATATCGCCCGCGTGCCGACCGACATAATCGAGTGGATAGACGTTAACCATGCCTGATATTCGCGACGAGTTGAGCGGCGCGCTGAGCCACGAGGACCCCGTGCGCCGCGCCCAGATCCAGATGCAGAAGCCCCTGCCGAAACGCTTCTATAAACAGGCAAGCGCCACGCCCGCGGAAGACGGCGGATATGCAGTCCTTCTCGACGGCAGGCCGGTGCGCACCCCGGCAAAACGGCCGTTCGCCGTTCCCTCGGAAAAGCTTGCCCAGTTGCTGGCAGCCGAATGGGATGCCCAGGCGGACGTCATCGATCCTTCGGCAATGCCGCTCACGAGGCTCGTCAACACCGCGATCGACGGAGTTGCGCTCGAAGAGCGAGCAGTCTTCGACGATATTCTGCGTTTCGCCGGCAGCGATCTCCTTTGCTACCGGGCCGACAGCCCGAAGGAACTCGTGGCTCGCCAGAACGATCAATGGAATCCGGTTCTCGACTGGGCCGCCCGGACACTCGGCGCCCGGTTTATTCTCGTCGAAGGCGTCATCCATCAGGAACAACCGGCCGAGGCGATCTCGGCCTTTGCCGGCGGCCTGAACGCCTTTGCTACGCCACTCGGCCTTGCCTGCCTGCACACCGTCACCAGCTTGACCGGCTCCGCCCTGCTCTCACTTGCCCTCGCAATGGGCAGGCTCTCCGCCGAGGAGGTATGGACCGCAGCGCATGTCGACGAGGATTGGCAGATCGAGCACTGGGGAACCGACGAGGAAGCCTTCAGGCGACGTGAAATCCGCTGGCAGGAAATGCTGGCGGCCGCGGTCGTGCTCGACGCGCTGAAGTGATCTGAAGTGGTATGGCGCGCTCGCCCTTCATCCGGCTGCGGCAAAACCCTTCTCCTTGTAGACGGCCGCAGGCGCGGAGACGGTTGCGGCAGCGCGGATGAGGGGCGGATTTTGCCGGGTGTCGGAGCCGGTTAGCCTACCAGCTTCAGGCCGGCGATGCCGGCGACAATGAGGCCGATGCAGCCGAGGCGCATGGCCGTTGCAGGTTCTGCAAACAGCACGATTCCTAGAATTACGGTCCCGACAGTGCCTATCCCGGTCCAGACCGCATAGGCAGTTCCAAGCGGCAGTGAACGAACCGCTATTCCGAGCAGGGCGACGCTCAGGATCATCGAACCGACCGTCAGCACAGTCGGCATGAGCCGCGTAAACCCATCCGTGTATTTAAGACCAATCGCCCAGCCGATTTCGAGGATTCCGGCGAGCAGTAGCGTGAACCAGGCCATTTCAAACTCCTTCTTGTGGAGCGAGGCCGTCCCCGCGGAAGTGCGGATCGCTACGATCCGTGCAGCCGTCTGCGATGTGCTACACCTATGCCACAGGCCGGCGGGGCCAGCAAGGCGCTGCGTGGCAAGGCAGCTTTGCGGAAAAGGGAGAACTGATGCTCATGGATTGCGGTCACGCCGAAGCTTGTTCCACCATTCCAACCGCTTTCGGATTTCGCGCTCGAAGCCGCGCTCCGGAGGATCGTAAAAGGTCTTTCTGCCCATCTTCTCAGGGAAATAGTCCTGCCCCGAGAAAGCATCGGGCTCGTCGTGATCGTAGCGATACCCGTCGCCGTAGCCTTCCCCTTTCATAAGCTTCGTCGGTGCATTGAGGATGTGCTTCGGGGGCAGAAGAGAGCCGTTTTCCCTGGCGGCGCGCATCGCCGCCTTGTAGGCGGTATAAACCGCGTTGGACTTGGGCGCCGTCGCGAGATAGACGCAGGCCTGGGCGAGAGCCAGTTCTCCTTCCGGAGAGCCCAGATAATCATATGCATCCTTGGCTGCGTTGCAGATCACCAGTGCCTGTGGATCGCCAAGCCCTATATCCTCGACCGCCATCCGCACCAAGCGTCTGCCGATATAAAGCGGATCCTCACCGGCATCGAACATGCGGCATAGATAGTAGAGTGCCGCATCGGGGTCGGACCCTCGAACGGATTTATGGAGCGCCGAGATCAGATTGTAGTGACCGTCCTGACCTTTGTCGTAAACCGGTGCGCGGCGCTGAACGATCTCCTGAAGCGCCGCGACATCGAATAGCTCATCCGGGCGCGCTGCCCGCCACACCTCTTCGGCGAGTGTCAGTATGGCACGGCCATCCCCGTCCGCCATGCGGATCAGGCTCGCCCGCGCGTCGCCGTCGAGCGGGAGCGATTTTCCCTCGGCCGCCTCCGCTCGTTTCAGGAGTTCCTCAAGGCTAGACTCATCGTGCGGTTTGAACGTCAAAACGCGCGCGCGCGACAGAAGCGCGGCGTTAAGCTCAAAGGACGGGTTCTCGGTCGTGGCGCCGACCAGAATCACGGTGCCGTCCTCGATGACCGGAAGGAAGCTGTCCTGCTGCGCTCGATTGAACCGATGGATCTCATCGACGAACAGCAGCGTCTGGCGCCCCGACATCCGCCGCGCGCGCGCCGATTCGAACACTTTCTTCAAATCCGCCACGCCGGAGAAGATCGCCGATATCTGCTCGAAGGCAAGGCCGGCTTCGCCTGAAAGCAGACGGGCAACGGTCGTCTTTCCTGTTCCGGGCGGTCCCCAGAAGATCATTGAGCCAAGCGATCCGGAGGCAATCATCCGGGTGAGTCCACCGTCAGCGCCGGTCAGATGTTCCTGGCCGGTCACCTCTCCCAGCGTACGCGGCCGCAGCCGGTCCGCAAGTGGCCTTGCCGAGGCCATCTCAGGAGGTTCATGGGGGGCGAAGAGGTCGCTCATCGGAAGAACTGACGGATGATCTGGCCGTTGCGTTCGATCTCGACACGCCAGAAGGAAGCATCCTCGGCGACGACGCTTTCCAGTGTCTTCGAACTCTCGATTGCGGTGCCGTTGACAGAACGAACAATGTCTTTCGGTTCGAGGCCGATGCGAGCGGCCGGCGAGCCGCGATTGATCTCGGTGACCACCACGCCCTGCAGCGACGTCGGCATGCGCAACTCCTCGGCAAGCCGGGGTGAGAGATTTGCCACCACGGCGCCGGCGAAGGGATTGCGACCCTCGATCAGCCGTTCGTCACGCGGCTGAGTTTCCGGCGCCCGCTCCAGCCGGAGGGTGATTTCGCGCAAATCGCCGTTCTCCGAAACCGTCACGCGCGCCTCATGCCCGATCCCGACCGTCGTCAGGCGGTAGCCGAGCGCATCGGGGTGTTCGACCGGTATATCGTTGACGGCGGTGACCACCTGGCCGGGGCGCATGCCGGCGCTCTCGGCCGGACCGCCCGCGACAACCGCCGTCACCAGCGCCCCACGCGCCCGTTCAAGTCCAAGCGCCTCGGCCACGTCGGACGTCACCGGTTCGAAGGTCGCTCCGACGAAGGGCCGAATGAATGAGCCATTGCCTCCTTCAGCGGAGGCCACGAAAACCTTGACCAGATTGGCAGGGATCGCAAAGCCGACACCGTTGGAACCGCCGCCTCTTGAGAAAATCGCGGTGTTGATTCCGATCAACTCGCCCTTCATGTCGATCAGACCCCCGCCGGAATTGCCGGGATTGATGGCTGCATCCGTCTGGATGAAAAAACCGAAATCCCCGTTGGAAATCTGGTTACGGGCGAGTGCCGACACGATGCCGCTCGTGACCGTCTGCCCGACACCGAAAGGATTACCCATCGCCAGCACAAGGTCCCCGACTTCCACCGCGTCGGAATCGCCGATCGGGATGATGTCGAACGGGCCGTCCGACTGGATTTTCATGACCGCGAGGTCCAGGCGATCGTCCTTCAATATAAGCTTGCAAGGGAACTCCCGCCCGTCGGCCAGTGCCACCTTGATATCGTCGGCACCATCGATGACATGGTTGTTGGTGACGACCAGGCCGTTGCGGCCGACGATCACGCCTGATCCGAGCGATGACTGCTTTTCGGTGCGATTGGGCATCCGCTGACCGAAAAACTCCTCGAAGAAAGGGTCCCCGGCAAAGATCGACCGCCGTTCCACCGCGCGCTCGGCATAGACGTTCACGACCGCATTCGCCGTCTGTTTGACGAGCGGCGCGAAAGAGAGTTGCATCTCCGCCCGCGACTGCGGCACAGTCCTGGTATCCTGAGCCATCGCAGGCGTCGAAATGGCAATTGCGAGGACGATAGCCGCGGCGGCTCGGTGGCCAAAGATCATGAAGCAGTCTCCCTTTCATTGCTGCTAGGTGAGATAGGATTTCGTACGAAAAAAGGCAAACCTGCCGCCCGACAATTCAGCGTTTCCTGATTGCAAAGCCGCGGTTACCCGCAGGCACCTCCATGCCGGTCGTATTCACGAATCGCGCACGAAAACGTGGTCTTGCGAGGCTTTTCCGGTGATCGAAACTCTGCTCATCTGTACACTACAGCGCCGTGCGTCTTATCAGACGCACAAAGGTCGCTGTAGCACTTTGATCTGCTGCATGTTTTGTCCTTCAATCGGATCCGATTAAAGGAAACATACAGTAGAAAAAGCCTGATAACGCTTAGGAGAACCCATGCCCAGCACGCGCGTCCCGAAGATCGCCGCTACGGACATCACACCGGAACGCTTCTTCCTCAATCGGCGCTCCTTTATCGCGGCCGCGGCTGGCAGCCTTGCGCTCGGCCCACCCGGAGCGAGCCGCGCGGCAGCATTGGAAGCTTCCGCAAGCAAATTCACGCTTGACGAAGCCTTAACGCCGGAAAAGGATGCGACCACCTACAACAATTTCTATGAATTCGGGACAGGAAAAGGCGACCCGGCGGCCAACTCGGCAAACTTCAAGCCGGCTCCGTGGACGATGAAAATCGACGGTCTGGTCGGCAAGCCGCGGGAATTCGGTCTGGAAGAACTTCTGGCCTTCCCTCTCGAGGAGCGCATCTACCGAATGCGCTGCGTCGAGGCGTGGTCGATGGTAATCCCCTGGGTTGGTTTCCCGCTGGCCGCGCTCCTCGACAAGGTAGAGCCCCTCGGGAGCGCAAAATATGTCGCCTTCGAAACTGTTGTCCGGCCCGAGGAGATGCCGGGTCAATCCGGCTATTTCCAGCCGCTTGAGTGGCCCTATCGTGAGGGCCTGAGGCTCGACGAAGCGCGTCACCCGCTGACGATCCTCTCCGTCGGCCTCTATGGCAAGACGTTGCCCAATCAGAACGGCGCCCCCATCCGCCTAGTGGTGCCATGGAAGTACGGCTTCAAGGGGATCAAATCGATCGTTCGCATTTCGCTGACCGAAACGCCGCCACCCTGCACCTGGAACCTCGCCGGACCGAACGAATACGGTTTCTATGCCAATGTAAACCCGGACGTCGATCATCCCCGCTGGAGCCAGGCAACCGAGAACCGTATCGGAGAAGGCGGATTCTTTGGCGCCAACCGCCGGGATACGCTCCCCTTCAACGGCTATGCAGAGGAGGTCGCGAGCCTCTACGCCGGCATGGACCTGCGGGCGAATTTCTGACGATGCCAGGTTTTCCTTCCCTGCCGAAGCGATTGCACGGTCCTTCGATCTGGGCACTTTATATACTCGGCTTCGCACCGGCCATTTGGGCGTTCTATCTGGGAGCCACCGGCCGGCTCCCGGGAAATCCCGTCAAGGAATTCGAGCACCTGCTCGGCATCTGGGCTCTGCGCTATCTGATCGCCACCCTGGCGATCACGCCGATACGCGACCTTATCGGCGTCAACTGGCTTCGATATCGCCGCGCCCTGGGGCTTCTCGCCTTTTATTATGTGCTAATGCACTTCCTCACCTATACGGTGCTCGATCAGACGCTACGCCTCTCGGCGATCCTCGTCGACATAGCACGCCGTCCTTTCATTACGATCGGCATGGCAGCGCTCGTGCTGCTCATTCCACTGGCGGTTACGTCGAACAACTGGTCAATCAGGCGTCTCGGACAGAAATGGAGCCATATTCACAGGCTGGTCTACGTGATTGCCGCGGCCGGCGCGCTGCATTTCGCCATGGCGGTAAAGGTCGTCGGCCCGGAGCAAATGCTGTATCTTTTTCTCGTAGCTGTACTCGTCGCCTGGCGCGCTGTCAGAAGACGGTTTCTCCGGTGGCGCCGCGAACGCGCAGGACCTGTGCGCTCCCAGCCGATAACGAACCAATGACAAAAGCGGCCGGATGATCAATCATCCGGCCGCTTTTACTCTTCTCGATATCTCTGACGAAATCAGGCCGCTTCGGCCGCCTCGGCTTCGGCAGCAACGCGAGCGCGGTCCTTCGAACCCTTGGCGTCGGCATCGCGGTCAACGAATTCGATGACGGCGAGCGGAGCGTTGTCGCCCTGACGGAAGCCTGCCTTCATGATGCGCAGGTAGCCCCCGTTGCGGGTGGCATAGCGCGAGGCGATCGCGTCGAAAAGCTTCGCAACAACGGCAACGTCGCGGATCTGCGAAACCGCCTGGCGGCGGGCATGCAGATCACCACGCTTGCCGAGCGTGACGAGCTTTTCCACGATCGGACGGATTTCCTTGGCCTTCGGCAGGGTCGTGACGATCTGCTCGTGCTCGATCAGCGAAGCTGCCATATTGGCAAACATCGCCTTGCGGTGGCTGGCGGTTCTGTTCAGCTTGCGGCCGGCTTTACCGTGGCGCATGGCTATTCTCCTTTACTTGCAGGCATCCGCCTGCAGTCTAAAACGGTTAATATTGGTCTTCGTATCGCTTGGCGAGATCTTCGATGTTCTCCGGCGGCCAGGACGGCACTTCCATGCCGAGATGCAGGCCCATGGAAGCGAGAACTTCCTTGATCTCGTTGAGCGACTTGCGACCAAAATTCGGCGTGCGGAGCATTTCTGCTTCGGTCTTCTGAATGAGGTCGCCGATATAGACGATGTTGTCGTTCTTCAGGCAGTTGGCCGAGCGGACGGAAAGCTCCAGTTCGTCGACCTTCTTGAGAAGCGCCGGATTGAAGGCGAGTTCGGTGACCGCCTCTTCCTCGGTTTCCTTCTGCGGCTCGTCGAAGTTAACGAAGACCGACAGCTGGTCCTGAAGGATGCGGGCCGCGAACGCGATCGCATCTTCGCCCGTGACGGAGCCATCGGTCTCGATGGACATCGTCAGCTTGTCATAGTCGAGAACCTGGCCTTCACGGGTGTTTTCCACCTTGTAGGAGACCTTCTTGACCGGAGAGTACAGGCTATCCACCGGAATGAGCCCGATCGGCGCGTCTTCCGAGCGGTTACGGTCAGCCGGTACATAGCCCTTGCCGTTATTGACGGTGAACTCCATGCGGATTTCCGCGCCCTCGTCGAGCGTGCAGATCACGTGGTTCGGGTTGAGGATCTCGATATCGCCAACCGTCTGAATGTCACCGGCGGTAACAACGCCAGGGCCCTGCTTGCGCACGACCATGCGCTTCGCGTCGTCGCCATCCATCTTGATGGCGATTTCCTTGATGTTGAGCACGATGTCGGTCACGTCTTCCCGGACGCCCGGGATAGAAGAGAACTCATGCAATACGCCGTCGATCTGAACCGCGGTTACAGCGGCACCGCGCAGCGACGACAAAAGCACGCGACGAAGCGCGTTGCCGAGCGTCAGACCAAAGCCCCGCTCAAGCGGTTCCGCTACCAACGTTGCCTTGGTGCGGCCGGAGGAGGCGAACTCCACCTTGTTCGGCTTGATCAATTCCTGCCAATTTTTCTGGATCATGTTTTCTGCCTTCCGTTCGTTGCCACCATCCAATCGTGACAACCGAGCCCCGAAGACCGGGAGGACATCGCGACGTCCTCACCGGAATGTTGAATACAGATGATCAGACGCGACGCTTCTTGCGCGGGCGGCAACCATTGTGCGGGATCGGGGTCACGTCGCGGATGGACGTGATCATGAAACCCGCAGCCTGGAGCGCACGAAGAGCGGACTCACGGCCGGAACCCGGACCGCAAACTTCCACTTCCAGCGACTTCATGCCGTGTTCCTGTGCCTTTTTGGCGCAGTCTTCAGCGGCGATCTGCGCAGCGAACGGGGTCGACTTGCGCGAACCCTTGAAACCCTTCGCGCCGGCCGACGACCAGGCAATGGCATTGCCCTGCGCGTCGGTGATGGTGATCATCGTGTTGTTGAACGACGAATTGACGTGTGCGACGCCAGACGTAATATTTTTGCGCTCGCGACGGCGAACGCGGGTGGCTTCCTTGGCCATAGGATCCCTTTCTTAGATCTCTGCACCGCCGTAATTCCAGCGGCTCCACCGGGAAAAGGATTGGTCATCCCCTGCCCTGCATCTTTCAATTTCGCGTCAGCCGGCATTCCGGCTTGACACGCATTTCGCGGAGCCGTTGGCGGCTGCCGCGACGGTCGGACGGGTGCCCTTCCCAAACTGCAAAAAGGAGGCCGGCGCGTGCGCCAGCCTCCCATTTCCCCTTTTCGGGAAATTACTTCTTCTTGCCGGCGATCGCCTTTGCCGGACCCTTGCGGGTGCGGGCATTGGTGTGCGTGCGCTGACCGCGCACCGGCAGGCCGCGACGATGGCGAAGACCGCGATAGCAGCCAAGATCCATCAGACGCTTGATGTTCATCGAGGTCTCGCGACGCAGGTCGCCCTCAACCTGATAGTCGCGGTCGATCGTTTCACGGATCTGAAGGACTTCAGCATCCGTCAACTGATGCACACGACGTTCGGCCGGAATACCAACCTTTTCGACGATTTCCTGTGCGAATTTCGTGCCGATCCCGTGAATATACGTCAGCGCGATGACGACGCGCTTTGCGGTCGGGATGTTGACGCCAGCGATACGTGCCACGTCTATTCTCCTTGCGTTCCAGTTGCCATCCGGCAATAGGTGCTTCGTTACGCGACCTTATGAGCCGCACGTTGATTGAGGTTCGAGACACGTCAAAAACGACCGTACCCGGACTTCATTTCTTTGAAGACCGCGCCGATCGCTTCTCATGTCGCGAGTTGACGCAGTCTTTGGAGGAATCGGCCGGAAAAGTCAACTCCCCAGACGCTTCCATTTTGGCAATGGCCAAGCCTATGCCAGAATCTTCTCGATCTCGGCGGTGACCGTCTTCACATCCGCCATGCCGTCCACGGTCTTCAACCGACCAGTTCGGGCGTAATGCTCCGAAAGCGGCGCGGTCTTTTCCCGGTATTCCTGGAGACGGCGCCGGAATGCTTCCGGGTTGTCGTCGGAACGCACCGTGCCGCCGGCAGCCACTGTCTCGGCTACGCGATTCTCCATACGCCGCACAAGGGCCGCCTCATCCACTTTCAACTCGATGACAGCATCAAGTTTGAGGTTCTTTTCTTCAAGCATCCGATCGAGCGCGACGGCCTGCGGGACCGTCCGAGGATAGCCGTCCAGAATGAAGCCCTTGGCGCAGTCTGGTGCATCGATGCGATCCGAGACGATCTCATTGACGATTTCGTCGGAAACGAGCTGGCCGGCATCCATGACGGCTTTCGCCCGCTTACCGACTTCGGTCGCCTGAGCTACGGCCGCCCGCAACATATCCCCCGTGGAAAGCTGCGGAATACCATATCTCTCCGTCAGATGCTTGGCCTGAGTTCCCTTGCCAGCGCCCGGCGGTCCCAAAAATATCAGTCTCATCGTCCCCTCTTTCCTCCGCGCAGCTTCGACTTCTTGATCAGCCCCTCATATTGCTGAGCGATGAGGTGACCCTGGATCTGTGCTACCGTATCGAGGGTCACGCTGACAACAATCAAAAGCGACGTACCACCAAGGTAGAACGGCACGCCGGTCTGCGAGATGAGGATCTCAGGCAGGATGCAGACGAAGATCAGGTAGATTGCGCCGACGACGGTGATACGCGTCAATACGTAGTCGATGTATTCGGCAGTGCGTTCACCTGGGCGAATGCCTGGAATAAACCCGCCGTGCTTCTTTAGATTGTCGGCTGTGTCCTTCGGATTGAACACGATCGCCGTATAGAAGAAGGCAAAGAACGCGATCATCGCACCGTAAAGAAACATGTAGAGAGGCTGGCCGTGCGCCAGCGCGCCGACGATCGTCGTCGCCCAACCCGGCATGGTCGCGCTGTTGGCGAAACCGGCAAGCGTAGCGGGCAGCAGGAGCAGCGACGATGCGAAGATCGCCGGGATCACGCCGGATGTGTTGAGCTTCAACGGCAGGTGCGACGTGTCGCCTTGGAACATCCGGTTGCCGACCTGACGCTTCGGATACTGGATCAACAGGCGGCGCTGCGCGCGCTCGACAAAGACGATCAGCGCAATCACGGCGACGACCATGACGATGATCGCCAGGATCAGAGGCGTCGACAGCGCTCCGGTGCGGCCCAACTCAAGCGTGCCGGCAAGTGCCGAAGGCAGAGCGGCGACGATACCGGCAAAGATGATCAGTGAAATGCCGTTGCCGATGCCGCGCGACGTGATCTGCTCACCAAGCCACATCAGGAACATCGTGCCGCCGAGAAGCGAAATTACGGTCGAAATCCGGAAGAACCAACCCGGATCGTTCACGAGGCCGCTGCCGCTTTCGAGCCCGACGGCAATCCCGTAGGCCTGCATCGCGCCCAGGAGCACCGTGCCGTAGCGGGTGTACTGATTGATGACCTTACGACCCTGCTCGCCTTCCTTTTTCAGCTGCTCGAGCGCCGGAACGACCGAGGTCATGAGCTGCACGATAATGGAGGCGGAGATATAGGGCATGATGCCGAGCGCGAAGATAGCCATGCGCTCGACTGCGCCGCCCGAGAACATGTTGAACAGGCCGAGAATGCCCGCCGACTGTCCCTGGAACGCCTGTGCGAATGCATCCGGATTAAGGCCCGGCAACGGAATATAGGTGCCAAGTCGATAGACCAGAAGCGCACCAAGGGTGAACCAGAGCCGCTTCTTCAGATCTTCCGCCTTGGCGAAAGTCGAAAAATTCAGGTTCGAGGCGAGCTGTTCCGCTGCAGAAGCCATGCAATTCTCCGCGTACCAAGTCTCGGAAACGCGGGCAAACCCGCTCGTTCCGGATGGAATCAGTTTTCGTCGTTGAAAACCTGGCGCGAGGCGATTGTCGCTGCAATCGGATGCCTCACCGTGGTTTCCGTTGTGTCCCGTCGCGGCAGGCGATTCGCTGCGCTTGGACGTGAGGCTCACATATGGGAGCAAAACCGCCCGGCGTGAAGCACCCCGGGCGGTTCATCAGTCATATTTATTCCGCGGCTGCGGAAAGCAGCTTGATGGAGCCGCCGGCCTTCTCGATCTTCTCGATCGCCGGCTTGGAAGCACCTGCAACTTCAAGCGAAACCTTCGCCTTCAGTTCGCCGTCAGCGAGGACGCGGACGCCATCCTTGACGCGGCGGATAACGCCGGCGGCCTTGAGAGCGGCAGCATCGACGGTCTTCGATGCATCCAGCTTCTTGGCATCGACCGCGGCCTGGATACGGCCGAGCGACACGACAACAAACTCCGAAGCGAAGATGTTGTTGAAGCCGCGCTTCGGGAGGCGACGGTAGATGGGCATCTGACCGCCTTCGAAGCCATTGATCGAAACGCCCGAGCGCGCCTTCTGACCCTTCACACCACGACCGGCGGTCTTGCCGGAGCCGGAGCCAATGCCACGGCCGAGACGCTTGCGGTTCTTGGTCGCGCCTTCGTTGTCCTTGATTTCATTCAGTTTCATAGTTCGATCCCCCTCACTTCTCGTCGACGACGCGAACGAGGTGCTGGACGGCCCGGATCATGCCGCGAACGGCTGGAGTGTCTTCCAGCGTGCGTACCCGGTGCATCTTGTTGAGGCCCAGGCCGACGAGCGTCTGACGCTGCACGGCCGGACGGCGAATGGGGCTACCGATCTGCTCGACGGTAACCGTCTTCTTGGCAACTTCCTTCTTAGCCATCTGTCAGCTCCCTTATTCTTCGGAAGCAACGCCGGCGGAAACGCGACGGGACTGGAGCGTGGCGTACTTCATGCCGCGCTGTGCCGCGATGTCCTTCGGGTGCATCTGGTTCTTGAGCGCGTCGAAGGTTGCGCGAACCATGTTGTAGGGGTTTGACGAACCGGTCGACTTGGCTACGACGTCATGAACGCCGAGCGTCTCGAAGACGGCGCGCATTGGACCGCCGGCGATGATACCGGTACCGGGCTTGGCCGAGCGCAGCAGCACCTTGCCGGCTCCATGACGGCCGTGAACGTCGTGATGCAGAGTGCGGCCACCGCGAAGCGGTACGAAAATCAGATCGCGCTTGGCGGCTTCCGTTGCCTTGCGGATGGCTTCCGGCACTTCACGTGCCTTACCATGGCCGAAGCCGACACGGCCCTTCTGGTCGCCCACGACGACGAGAGCGGCGAAACCGAAACGGCGACCGCCCTTCACCACCTTGGCGACGCGGTTGATAGCGACGAGCTTGTCGACGAATTCGCTGTCGCGCTCTTCGCGGTTCTGGCGATCTTCGCGAGAACCTCTTCTTTCTTGTGCCATTGTCCTCTTCCTTTTTCTTTTCCGGGTGCAATCGGCAGATTGACGAAAGCCGCCTCACTTCCTTGGAAATCGAAGCGGCCGGGGATGTGCGAAGCCGGGTTACGCCCGGGCATTGCTGCCCGGGCGTAGAACCTTAGAAGTTCAGGCCGCCTTCGCGAGCTGCCTCGGCCAGCGCCTTGATGCGGCCGTGGTAGATGAAGGCGCCACGGTCAAAGACAACGTCCTTGACGCCCGCCTTGGAAGCACGCTCCGCCAGGAGCTTGCCGACAGCCGTAGCGGCTTCGGTATCAGCGCCGGTCTTCAGCGAAAAACGCAGATCCGTGTCGAGAGTCGATGCCGAGGCAATCGTCTTGCCGGCAACATCATCGATGATCTGCGCATAGATGTTCTTCGACGAGCGATGAACCGACAGGCGCGGGCGGCCGTTGGCAACCGCCTTGATTTGACGGCGCACGCGGCTGGCGCGACGCACAAGAGTATCTTTCCTGCTAGCCATTTCGCGTGATCCTTACTTCTTCTTGCCTTCTTTGCGGACGATCCGCTCTTCGGCATACTTGACACCCTTGCCCTTGTAGGGCTCGGGGCCACGGTACTCGCGGATCTCCGCGGCAACCTGGCCGACCTGCTGCTTGTTGATTCCGGAGACGACGATTTCCGTCGGCTTCGGCACAGCGATCGTGATGCCCTCCGGCGTCTGGTAAACGACGTCGTGGCTGAAGCCGAGCGCCAGCTGCAGGTTCTTGCCCTGCATGGATGCGCGGTAACCAACGCCGTTGATTTCGAGCTTGCGCTCGTAACCGTCCTTCACGCCCTTGAGGATGTTCTCGATCATCGTGCGGGACATGCCCCACTTTGCGCGAGCATCCTTGCTCTCATTGACCGGCTGAACGACAACCGTGTTGTTTTCGAGCTTCACCGAAACTTCGTCATTTGCGACGAAGAACAGTTCGCCCTTCGGGCCCTTTGCCGTCACCTTCTGGCCGTCGACGTTAGCCGTGACGCCTGCCGGAACCTGAACGGGCTTTTTACCGATACGAGACATTTTTATACCTGTCTGTTCGCTATGGAGATCCTGCTCGGCCTTAGAAGACCGAGCAAAGAACCTCACCACCAACATTCTGTTCGCGTGCCTGGTGATCGGCCATCACGCCCTTCGGAGTCGAAAGGATGGTGATGCCGAGGCCGTTCGCGACCTGCGGAATGGACTTGACCGAGACATAGACCCGGCGGCCCGGCTTGGAGACGCGTGCGATCTCACGGATCACGGAAGCGCCTTCGTAGTATTTCAGTTCGATGCTCAGCTCGGCCTTGCCGTTGCCGAATTCGACTTCAGAGTATCCGCGGATATAGCCTTCAGCCTGAAGGACATCCAGAACGCGTGCGCGAAGCTTCGAAGCCGGCGTGGAAACGCTCGACTTGCGGCGAGCAGCGCCGTTGCGGATACGGGTGAGCATATCGCCCAAGGGATCAGTCATTGCCATGTACCCGTCTCCTTACCAGCTCGACTTGACCACACCCGGCACCTTGCCGAGATTGCCCAGTTCGCGAAGCGCAATACGCGACATGCGCAGCTTGCGATAATAGGCGCGTGGGCGACCGGTGACTTCGCAACGGTTGCGGATGCGGGTCTTGGACCCATCGCGGGGCAGTTCGGCCAGCTTGAGGGTGGCCTTGAACCGCTCTTCGATCGGCAAAGACTGGTTCATGATGGTTGCCTTCAGAGCCGCACGCTTGGCGGAATGGTTGGCAACCAGTTTGCGGCGGCGCTTGTTCTTTTCAACTGCGCTCGTTTTCGCCATAACAGTTATCCTTCTTTACGCTTGTCGTTACGGATTACTGACGGAACGGGAAGTTGAACTCTTTAAGCAGAGCGCGCGCTTCGTCGTCGTTAGTTGCCGTCGTGCAAACGATGATGTCCATGCCCCACATCTGATCAACCTTGTCGTAGTTGATCTCAGGGAACACAATGTGTTCCTTGATGCCCATGGCAAAATTGCCACGACCATCGAAGGACTTCGGATTGAGGCCGCGGAAGTCTCGAACACGCGGAAGCGCGATGTTGATGAGACGATCCAGGAACTCATACATCCGAACGCCGCGCAGGGTAACCTTGGCACCAATCGGCATGCCTTCGCGAAGCTTGAAGCCAGCGATGGAATTACGAGCGCGGGTGATTACCGGCTTCTGGCCGGCAATCGCAGCGAGGTCGGCAGCTGCGACGGTCGGCTTTTTGGAATCGCCGGTCGCTTCGCCAACACCCATGTTGATAACGATCTTGTCGAGGCGCGGGATCTGCATTTCGTTGGCGTAGGAGAACTGCTCCTGTATCGCCTTGCGGATGCGCTCTACATATTCCTTCTTGAGCCGCGGCTCATAAGCGGACTTAGCCATCGATCACATCTCCCGAACGCTTGGCCACGCGGACCTTCTTGTCACCGTCGATCTTGAAACCGACTCGGGTCGGCTTGCCGTCCTTCGGATCGGCAATCGCGATGTTCGAAAGGTGGATCGGGGCTTCCTTGGTGATAATGCCGGCTTCCTGGTTCTGGGTCTGGCGCTGGTGACGCTTCACGACGTTCACGCCGCGCACGACAGCCCGATCTTCCTTCGGCATGACCTGAATGACTTCGCCGGTGCGGCCCTTGTCCTTACCGGTCAGAACGACGACCTTGTCGCCTTTGCGAATCTTTTGCATCTCTGATCGCTCCCTTAGAGTACTTCCGGAGCCAGCGAGATGATCTTCATATGGTTCTTGGCGCGAAGTTCGCGCGGAACCGGTCCGAAGATACGGGTGCCGATGGGCTCTTTCTTGTTGTCGATGAGAACGGCTGCGTTGGTGTCGAAACGGATGACGCTGCCATCTGCACGGCGGATGTCCTTCGCGGTGCGAACGACAACAGCCTTCATGACATCACCCTTCTTCACGCGGCCGCGCGGAATGGCTTCCTTGATCGAAACGACGATGATGTCGCCGATCGACGCGTATTTACGCTTGGAGCCGCCCAGCACCTTGATGCACATGACACGACGTGCGCCGGAATTATCCGCCACGTCGAGGTTTGTTTGCATCTGAATCATGTCAGGTCGCCTTCTTGTTGTTACCAGGCCGGTTGGGTCGAAACCCCCTCGCCCGGCTTATTGTGCTCATCTCAAAGCAAAAGAACGCTCGAACTCGAGCGTTCCTCGGCTTTAATTGCGTGCTTCATACAGATATTTGCCCGAGACGCAAGGGTCCGGCGGACAAAAGCTGCAGAATTCAAGACTGGGCGGAAACGACCGTCCAGCGCTTATCCTTTGAAATCGGCGCGCATTCCTCGATGGAAACGAGGTCGCCGACCTTGAACTGGTTGCTCTCGTCGTGAGCCTTGTACTTCTTGGAACGACGAACAGTCTTCTGAAGGATCGGGTGCGCAAAGCGGCGCTCGACCCGGACGACGACGGTCTTGTCGTTCTTGTCGCTGACGACGGTGCCCTGCAGAATGCGTTTCGGCATATTGTTCTGGTCCTTAGGCCTTGGCTTCTGCCGCCTTCTGGCGGGCAATGGTTTTGATGCGTGCGATGTCCTTGCGGACCTCGTCGATACGCGAAGACTTCTCGAGCTGGCCGGTCGCCTTCTGGAAGCGCAGGTTGAACTGCTCTTTCTTCAGCTTGGCAAGCTCTTCCTTGAGTTGGTCGGCGCTCAGAGCGCGAACATCTGCGGCTTTCATGAGCTTCACTCCTTACTCTGCGATACGCTGCACGAAGCGCGTCTTGACAGAGAGCTTGGCAGCGCCGAGGCGAAGCGCCTCGCGGGCGAGCTCTTCGCTGACACCGTCGATCTCGAACATCATGCGGCCGGGCTTGACCTTGCATGCCCAGTATTCGACCGAACCCTTACCCTTACCCATGCGGACTTCGGTAGGTTTCGCCGTGACCGGAACGTCGGGGAATACCCGGATCCAGACGCGACCGGCGCGCTTCATATGACGGGTGATCGCGCGGCGAGCCGCCTCGATCTCGCGAGCATTGACGCGGTTTGGCTCCTGAGCCTTCAGACCGAATTCGCCGAAGGCCAGGTCCGAGCCGCCCTTTGCGACGCCCTTGATGCGCCCCTTGAACTGCTTGCGATACTTCGTACGCTTTGGCTGCAACATTTTTTTACTTCTCCGATATTGGCTGCCACGCGCGAATGTTACGCGTTCTCGCGGCGACGCTCTCTGCCGCCACCGCCCTGGTTGTCACTCTCGGTCGCGCGACGCTCGGAAGCCATCGGATCGTGCTCGAGGATTTCACCCTTGAAGATCCAGACCTTGACACCGCAGATACCGAATGCGGTTTCCGCTTCAGCCGTACCGTAATCAATGTCGGCGCGCAGCGTATGAAGCGGAACGCGGCCTTCACGATACCATTCGGTACGGGCGATTTCAGCACCGCCAAGACGGCCGGCGCAGGTGATCTTGATGCCCTCGGCGCCGAGACGCATCGCCGACTGAACGGCGCGCTTCATTGCACGACGGAACGCTACGCGGCGCTCGAGCTGCTGAGCGATCGACTGCGCAACGAGCGTTGCGTCGACTTCCGGCTTGCGCACTTCGACAATGTTGAGATGCGTTTCCGAATTGGTCATCTCGGAAAGCTTCTTGCGCAGCTTTTCGATGTCGGCGCCCTTCTTGCCGATGATCAGGCCTGGACGGGCCGAATGGATCGTTACGCGGCACTTCTTGTGCGGACGTTCGATCACGACCTTGGCAATGCCGGCCGCCTTCAGCTCTTCCATCAGGTAGGCGCGAATCTTCAGGTCTTCATGAAGAAGCTGGCCGTATTCCGCGTTATCCGCGAACCAACGGCTATCCCAGGTCCGGTTGATGCCGAGACGGAAACCGATCGGATTAATCTTCTGGCCCATTATGCGGCCTCCCCTTTGGCTTCCACTTCACGAACAACGATCGTCAAGTGCGCGAATGGCTTTTCGACGCGCGATGCACGGCCGCGACCACGAGCGTGGAAGCGCTTCATCACAATCGACTTGCCGACAAATGCTTCTGCGACGATGAGCGAATCAACGTCGAGATCGTGGTTGTTCTCAGCGTTTGCGATGGCAGATTCAAGCGTCTTCCTGACGGTACCTGCAATACGCTTGCGCGAGAATTCGAGTTCGGCCAGAGCCCGATCCACCTTCTTGCCGCGGATCAGCGCGGCAACGAGGTTGAGCTTCTGGGGGCTGACGCGGATCGTGCGCGCAACGGCCTGCGCTTCATTATCCTTCAGCCGGCGTTCGGCTTTTGCCTTGCCCATTGTTACTTCCTCTTCGCTTTCTTGTCCGCACCATGACCGTAATAGGTCCGGGTCGGAGCGAATTCACCGAACTTGTGACCGACCATTTCCTCGGACACCGAGACGGGAACGTGCTTGTTGCCGTTGTAGACGCCGAAGGTCAGACCGACGAATTGCGGAAGGATCGTGGAGCGACGGCTCCACATCTTGATCACTTCGTTGCGGCCGCCTTCGCGGACCTTCTCAGCCTTCTTGAGAAGATAACCGTCAACAAACGGACCTTTCCATACTGAACGAGCCACTTGAGACTTCCTCTCTTACTTCTTGCGCTGATGACGCGAGCGCATAATGAACTTGTCGGTCGACTTGTTGGAGCGCGTGCGCTTGCCCTTTGTGGGCTTGCCCCATGGCGTCACCGGATGGCGACCGCCGGAGGTGCGGCCTTCACCGCCGCCGTGCGGGTGGTCGACCGGGTTCATGACAACGCCGCGAACGTGCGGGCGCTTGCCGCGCCAACGCGAACGACCGGCCTTACCGTCATTGATGTTGCCGTGATCGGGGTTCGATACAGCACCGATCGATGCGAGGCAAGAGCCGTGCACCAGGCGCTGCTCGCCCGAGTTCAGGCGCAGGATCGCCATGCCCTGGTCACGGCCGACGAGCTGTGCGTAGGTTCCGGCGGAGCGGGCGATCTGCCCACCCTTGCCCGGCTTCATTTCCACGTTGTGGATGATGGAGCCGACCGGAATGAACTGCAGCGGCATCGCGTTGCCGGGCTTGACGTCGACGGCCTTCTCCGAGGCAATCACCTTGTCGCCGACGGCCAGGCGCTGCGGCGCCAGGATGTAGGCCTGCTCGCCGTCAGCGTAGTTGACTAGCGCGATGAACGCCGTGCGGTTCGGATCGTATTCCAGACGCTCGACGGTCCCTTCGACGTCGAACTTGCGACGCTTGAAGTCGACCAGACGATAGGTCCGCTTGTGACCGCCGCCCTGAAAACGAACCGTGATGCGGCCAAGGTTGTTGCGACCGCCCTTGGAGGACAGGCCCTCGGTCAGCGTCTTGACCGGCTTGCCCTTGTAGAGGCCAGCCCGGCTGACGATAACCAGTTGACGCTGGCTCGGCGTCGTCGGATTGAAACTTTTCAATGCCATTTTCTTGTTCCCTTTTGGGTTTTTACCCTAAATGGGCCTATCCGTTAGAGACCGGTGGAAACGTCGATGGACTGACCGTCGGCGAGCGTAACGATCGCCTTCTTCACGTCCTTCTGCTTTCCGGCGAAGCCGCGGAAGCGCTTCAGCTTGCCCTTGCGGACGAGCGTGTTCACGGCCGTAACCTTCACGCCGAACAGCGCTT
Organism: Sinorhizobium medicae; assembly: GCF_007827695.1. Classification (GTDB taxonomy): domain Bacteria; phylum Pseudomonadota; class Alphaproteobacteria; order Rhizobiales; family Rhizobiaceae; genus Sinorhizobium; species Sinorhizobium medicae. The sequence goes on from NZ_VITA01000037.1 coordinate 23,153, forward strand.
CGACGGCAGCCTTGATCTCAGGCTTCGAAGCACCCTTGGCGACATTGAAGACGACCTGGTTCTGTTCGGAGACCAGCGTCGACTTTTCAGTGATCGAGGGAGACACGATCACGTCGTAGTGGCGAAGATCCGTCATTTGAACCGCTCCTCCAGAGCTTCCACAGCAGCCTTGGAAAGCACGAGCTTGCCACGGCGCAGAATGTCGTAAACGTTGATGCCCTGAACCGGCAGAACGTCCACATTCGGAATGTTCTGCGCGGCGAGCTTGAAGTTGCCCTCGATCTCGGCTCCGCCGATGATCAGGGCATTGGTGAGGCCGAGCGATGCAAACGCGCCGGCGAGTGCCTTCGTCTTTGCTTCGTTGGCGACGAGATCGTCGACGATGATGATCTCCTCGGCCTTCAGCTTGGCCGACAGCGCATGACGCAGGCCGAGTGCACGCACCTTCTTCGGAAGATCGTGCGCATGGCTGCGGACAACCGGCCCATGGGCCTTGCCGCCGCCGCGGAACTGCGGAGCACGAGCGGAATGGTGGCGGGCGCGGCCCGTACCCTTCTGCTTGTACATCTTGGCGCCGGTGCGGGAAACTTCCGCACGGCCCTTGGCCTTGTGCGTGCCCTGCTGGCGCTTTGCGAGCTGCCAGCGAACGACGCGGGCGATGATGTCTTCACGAGGCTCGAGACCGAAAATGGCGTCGGAAAGGGAAACCTTTCCTGCGTCCTTGCCCTCGAGGGTTTTGACGGTGAGATCCATTATTCGGCTCCCTTACTTGGATTCTGCGGCGCGTACTGCGGCAGGGCGCGGTGCGCCTTCCGGAGTACCCGACTTGATGGCGTCACGGACGACGATCCAGGAACCCTTGGAGCCGGGAACTGCACCCTTGACCAGGATAAGACCGCGGTCTTCGTCGGTCGATACGACTTCGAGGTTCTGCGTGGTGACGCGCGTCTGGCCCATGTGACCAGCCATGCGCTTGCCCTTCCAAACGCGGCCCGGGTCCTGGTTGGAACCGGTAGAACCATGCGAACGGTGCGATACGGACACGCCGTGCGTTGCACGCAGGCCGCCGAAGTTGTGGCGCTTGATCGCGCCGGCAAAACCCTTACCGATAGTGGTGCCGGTAACGTCCACGAGCTGCCCGGCGACGAAATGGCCCGCAGTAAGCTCGGAGCCGATGTCGATCAGGTTGTCGGCGCTTACGCGGAACTCGACGAGCTTTGCCTTCGGCTCGACGCTCGCAGCGGCGAAATGGCCGCGCATAGCCTTCGGCGTATTCTTGACCTTCGAACGGCCGGCCCCCAGCTGAACTGCGGTATAACCGTTCTTCTCTTCCGTGCGCTGGGCCACTACCTGGCAGTTTTCCAGCCGCAATACTGTTACCGGGATATGCTCGCCGGCGTCGTTGTAGACGCGGGTCATTCCCACCTTCTGTGCAATCACACCTGAACGCATCGGTTCACGCCTCTTGTTTAGGGTTCCCGTCCGGCGCTTCAAGCACCTTCCGGTTTCCTGTTCCTGGAAGCCGTTGGAGAAACTCCACGTACCTTCCTTGTTATTTCGGCTTGCGCCGGGTCTTACAGCTTGATCTCGACGTCGACGCCGGCGGCGAGGTCGAGCTTCATCAGCGCGTCTACCGTCTGCGGGGTCGGATCAACAATATCGAGAAGACGCTTGTGCGTGCGCATCTCGAACTGTTCGCGGCTCTTCTTGTCGACGTGGGGCGACCGGTTGACCGTGAATTTCTCAATCCGGGTCGGAAGCGGCACGGGCCCGCGCACACTCGCACCGGTGCGCTTGGCCGTCGACACGATTTCGCGCGTGGAGGCATCGAGGATCCGGTGATCAAACGCCTTGAGGCGGATGCGGATATTCTGGCCGTTCATTCGACTTGTCCTTGCTCGTGTTTTCCGGTGTGCTCAAGAGGCACACACTTGAAGTATTCGTTTGCTTAGCCGCTTCTTTTCAAAAATCGCAGGGACATGGCCGACCATGTCCCTGCCGAAACGGCTCAAGCCGTTTTCTTATTACTCGACGATGGAGGCGACGATGCCTGCGCCGACGGTACGGCCGCCTTCGCGGATAGCGAAGCGCAGCTTTTCTTCCATCGCGATCGGCACGA
>NZ_VITA01000038.1 GCF_007827695.1 Sinorhizobium medicae
CAAGCAATGGCGGCGCATCGCCACCCGCTACGACAAACTCGCCGCCCACTTCCTCGGCTTTGTCAAACTCGCAAGCATCATGCTCTGGCTTAAATGATTAAATTGTCACTACAGCCTAGAGCCTTTCTCTTCAAACAAGGCTCTAGGTCGCCGCCCGACCGATCGCCGGACAAGCCCCGGAACAAGGCATTTCGCTCGGCGTTGCTGATGCACGCAGCAGAATAGAGCCTTCGGAATTCGCGCTTTTCCGCCCTACTAGAGCATCGATCCATGGGTACAAACGAAGTCGAACTTGTCGAAAGGCTGGATGCAGCCGAGCCGGGCAGGGGGCGCGCTGCCTCAGCGCCCGGGGAGATACCCGTCAAAGGGATGCGGGATGTCTTCTGGCGCGTAGTTTCCGAGATCGCCGAAGAAAGGGTCGTTCTGATTGCGGCGGGGGTAAGCTTCTATCTTTTGCTGTCGCTCTTCCCCGCACTGGGCGCGCTCGTCTCCATATACGGGCTTGTCGCGGACCCTTCCGAGATCGGCACGCATATGGGTATTCTGCAGGCTCTTCTGCCGCAGGACTCCTATGGCTTGATCATGGATCAGCTTAAGACCCTGACGACGCAGAAGCCATCCACTCTCGGAATGGGCTTCTTCATAAGCCTGTCGATCTCTCTTTGGTTGGCGGCCAACGGCATCGCCGCGCTCTTCGATGCGATGAATGTCGCCTATGGTGAAAGGGAAAAGAGAGGCTTTCTGTTTCGAACCGTCCTGTGCATCGCGTTCACCTTCGCCGCTTTGCTGTTCGCCGTGGCGCTGATCGTGGCGATCGGCGTCGTGCCGGCTGTGCTGGCTCATTTGTGGGTCGACCGTTGGGTCGAATTGGTGACCAGGGTGGCGCGCTGGCCTGCGCTGCTCCTGCTCGTGACGTTTGGCACCGTGCTCATTTATCGTTTCGGGCCAAGCAGGGAGCGGGCCAAGTTGCGGTGGCTGAACTGGGGCGCTGTTTTCAGCACGTTATTCTGGTTTGCAGCCTCGTGGCTCTTTTCCTACTATCTGGAACACTTCGCGAATTATAACGCCACCTACGGCGCTCTCGGAGCGCTTGCCGGCCTCATGACATGGGTCTGGATCTCGGTAATGATCCTCATCATAGGCGCGCTCATCAATGCCGAGCTCGAACATCAGACGGCGGTGGATTCGACGACGGGAGAACCGCTTCCTCTGGGCGAGCGCGGTGCTCATGTGGCGGATACGATCGGCAAGGCCGCAAACTGACCGGTTCCATATGCGTGCGCACCCCCTGCACAGGCACGGAGAAGGAACAACCGCCGCTGTTCGTGCATTCACAATAAGGGCTTGCGGTGCTGGAGGATTATGCCATGGCAGATCGCGAACTTCCCGGTCTGGCGGCCAGCGCAAAGGTCGGCGGCCATCCCATCCATCCGATGCTCGTTCCGTTTCCGATCGCGCTCCTGGTCGCCACTTTCGTCTCCGATCTCGTCTATCTCACGAACGGGAATGTGTTTTGGGCAGACGTATCGATGTGGTCGCTGGGCGCAGCCATCGTCACAGCCGCTTTAGCCGCTCTCGCCGGGCTGACGGATTTCATGGGAAACGCCCGTATCCGGGCCATCAATGACTCCTGGAAGCACATGATAGGAAATATCGTGGTCGTGCTGCTTTCAATTGCCAGCTTCTGGCTGCGGTATGATGGCGGCCCCGTTCAGGCAGTCTGGCCCGGGGGATTCCTGCTGTCTCTCCTTACAGTTCTCCTGCTTCTCTACACCGGCTGGAAAGGCGGAGAACTCGTCTATCATCATCGCATCGGCATGCATCCGGAAGCCGAAGACGGCACCACGCCGCCACCGACCGTGAAGCATATGACGAGACATATCTGAAGTTCGTCGCGTTCAAGTGCCGGCTTTCGCGGAACAATCGCCCGGCTAAGCGGTTCTACAAAGCTCAAAGGAGAGGTGAGCTTTGATTCAACCGCCAGTTCGGGACGACGGATTGCAAATCGAGGAACATCGCACTTTCCAGGAGTTTTTCTGGAGGGCGGAGCGCGTCTCGTGGGTGATCTTCGGCCTGACGCTCATCGCCGCGTTACTGGGTATTACCGGTTCCGGCGGCATGTTGGAGAGGCAGATCATTACCGTCGCCGACGGGTCCGTTGACGTTCCGCGATTCAGCCGCTGGGAGGCCTCGGATGTGCTGCAGGCCACACTTGCCGGGGGCGGGTCTGAGCGCCGCCTGACACTTTCGCCCGAATTCTTCAGGACCTTTCAGGTGGAGGACATCGATCCACCGCCGATCGCCGCGCAAGGGGGGGCTGACGGTCTGGCTTATCGCTTCCGCGCCGCCTCCGCGCAGCCCCTCGTCCTGACGCTGCATCTGCGAGCCCAGTATCCCGGCATTGTGTCCTTTCGAGCAAGCGTCAACGACGGACCTGCGCAAGCGCTGCGGACGATCGTCTGGCCATAGGAGGTATGCGCATGGAATCCGTCGCTCGCGGTATCACGATCTATTTCATACTCCTTGTCGCGCTCCGGCTCTCCGGCCGGCGCACGGTCGCGCAGATGACCACTTTCGATTTCGTTCTGCTGCTCATCATCGCGGAGACGACCCAGCAGGCATTGCTGGGTGACGATTTCTCAATCGTCAATGCAGCGCTGCTCATCCTGACGCTGTTCGGTGTCGATATCGTTCTCTCCTACCTCAAGCAGTGGTCGCCGAAGATCGCCTTGGTGCTTGATGGCACCCCTACCGTGCTCATCGCCAACGGCAACGTCGACGACCGCGCGCTGAAGAGAGCGCGGATCAATATCGACGACATTCTCGTTGCCGCCAGAGAACAGCAGGGTCTCGCACGCCTCGACCAGATCAAATTCGCCGTTCTCGAAGCGGATGGGGGAATAAGCATCATTCCCAGGTGACCGAGCCTCTGCTGGCTCTGCGGAGCGTCAGAGCCTCCAGACGGAACAAGCTACCGCTTGGCGTGTTCGATTGCATCCATGGCCGTCCGCCTCGGGAAACCTGATGCAGCGGCGTGAGAAATCTCGGCCTTTGAGGACAATCAGATGAGTTCCGGTGAGACGAGCGGATCAGGAGACCAGGCCCGAAACGAAACAAATAGGGGACGAGCGGCCGACAGCCCGGGGGAAATCCCGGCACGTGGGTTGCGCGACGTCTTTTGGCGCGTGGTTGCCCAAGTCAGCGAGGACAGGATTTCCCTTGTAGCGGCAGGCGTCACCTTTTATGTCCTCCTCTCCGTATTTCCGGCGCTGGCCTCTCTCGTTTCCATTTATGGCCTCGTTTCGGATCCCGGGACCATCGCTGAGCAGGCGAGCTACCTCGCAGCCATACTCCCAGCACAGTCGCTTCAGTTGATGACGGATCAATTGAAAGCGCTGGCATCGCAAAATACGTCGAGTTTGAGCCTCGGCTTCATTGGGGGATTGCTCTTCGCGCTCTGGAGCGCGCGCAATGGAGTATCGGCCCTCTTCGAAGCGATGAATATTGCCTATGACGAAACGGAAAAGCGGGGCTTCATCCGCCTGGCGCTTCTGAGCATCGGCTTTACGCTGGCCGGTTTGATCCTGACGGCTGTGCTGATCGGGGCCATTGCCGTTCTGCCGGCAATGCTCTCCTTTCTCGACCTTAAGCTGCAGGGCATCATCAGCTTTGCGCGCTGGCCGGTCATGCTGTTGCTGATCGCGGCAGTCATTACGCTGATCTATCGCTACGGTCCGAGCCGCGAACCGGCCAAACTCCGATGGCTTACCTGGGGTGCGGCACTGAGTACGGTCTGCTGGCTCGTCGCATCCCTGGCATTTTCATACTACATCGACAATTTTGCCAACTACAATGCGACCTACGGCGCCCTCGGCGCACTGATCGGCTTCATGCTTTGGATCTGGATATCCACCATGATCGTCATTGTCGGCGCTGAACTCAATGCCGAACTGGAGCATCAGACCGCGCGTGACTCGACGACAGGGCCGCCCAAAGCAGTTGGCAAGCGGAATGCCTACGTCGCCGATACGGTCGGCGATACCAAGGATTAGCTCGCTCTTAGGGCTGCCGCGGTGATGCTCCTTCGTCCGCAGCCCTCGGCAGGACGGCCGGCGCGACCTCGGTCTGCGGGGGCTCCGGAGGCATGGCGGAGGCTGCGGGAGGGGCGGACCCGCCGCTCGGGGCTCCCTCAGGACCCGTTGGCGGATCGGCTTCGCTCGTAACCGCGGTACCGATCTGTCCGTCCGTGCCCACCGGGTTCGGCGTCACCCTGCCATCTGCACCGGCAACGCGCCAGACAGTATTGCCTGCGTCATCGGCGATGAGGAGGGCTCCGGTCCCATCGATGGCCACGCCAACCGGCCGGCCTCGAGCCTGGTCGCCCTCAAGGAAGCCGGTCACGACATCCTGCGCCTTTCCCGCGGGCCGGCCGTTCTCGAACGGCACATAGACGACCTTGTAGCCGTTGAAGGTGTTGCGGTTCCAACTTCCGTGCTCGCCTATGAAGGCGCCGTTCGCGAAGGGCTCCGGCAAGGCAGAGCCGTTGGAAAAGATCAGGCCGAGCGCCGCAACGTGGCTGGAAAGGGCGTAGTCCGGCGCGACCGCCTTTTCGACCAGGTCCGGCCGCGGCGGATAGACCCGCTCGTCCACATGTGCGCCGTAATAACTCCATGGCCAGCCATAGAAGGCGCCTTCCTGCACGGACGTCATGAAATCCGGCACGAGATTCGGCCCAAGCTCGTCGCGCTCGTTGACGACCGTCCAGAGCACGCCGGTTTCGGGATGGAAGGCCAACCCGTTCGGATTGCGCAAACCCGACGCGAAGACCCGCGCGGCGCCCGTTTGGCGGTCAATCTGCCAGATGGCGGCGCGGCCCTTTTCGGCCTCGAGCCCGCGCTCGGCCACATTCGAATTCGAACCGACCGAGGCATAAAGGTAGCGTCCGTCCGGGCTGAGAGCCAGGTCCTTGGTCCAGTGGTGATTAATCGGTCCGCCGGGAAGCGGCGTGAGGACTTGCGGCTCCGCCGTGATCTCGGCCTGCCCAAGCTGATAGGGATAAGCAAGTACCGCGTCGGCGGCGGCCACATAAAGCGTTCCATCGCGCCAGGCGACTCCGAAGGGAGAATGAAGACCTGTCAGCAGGTCGTGGCGTTCGTCAACCGTTCCGTCGTGATTGGTGTCGCGGAGCAGCGTAATAAGGTTGCTTTCCTTTTCGGCTCCGCCACCATCACCATGAGCCATGGACATGATCCAGCCTCGGATCATGTCTTTCGGCCGCTCGATCGGTTTGCCCGAAGGCTCGCGCGATTGGACGACAAGAACGTCGCCATTCGGGAGCGTGTGGACGGTTCTGGGATTGACGAGGTCCTTCGCATAGGCAGTGATAACGAGACTGTCCGGGACGCTAGGCGTCTGGCCGTCCTTCCAGCCGACGACTTCGGCGACTTTCATGTCCGGCATGAGCTCCGATGTGGGCTCTGGGAGGACTGGCTCAGGGCCGATCTGCTGCGAAACGTCAAAGTCCGTAGCGTCGCAACCGGCGAGCGAGGCGAGGAGAATTCCGGTCCCGACGATGGCCTTTGCACCGGAGGCAGAGCTATTCATGATCGCTCACTCCGAGTTTGCGTGCGATGGAGCACGGCCCGGCCAAGCAGGGCGACAAGGATCGTCAGAAGCACTGTCGCTGCGGAAAGGATCAACCCGTAAGGCACGACAGCCGTCCAGCCATCGCCGGCATGGACGAGGTTGTTGACGAAGGCCAGGCCGAGCACGAGCACGTAGCCGACGACATGAAGCCAAACCGACCCCCGTGCGCGGCGGTCCGAGCGAAGCAGAAACTCCACGATCCCGACGAGGCCGGATATCACGCCGAAAGCGATCCCTGCAAAGAGCAGCCATGCGGAAAAGTTCTGCCACATGATGTGCCCCGTCTGCCAGAAGGCGATGTCGGTCAGAAGGGCGAGCGTGAAACAGACGGCTGGAAACGGCACGAGCAACGAATGGACAGGGGTTGTCACGGTCATGGCAGTCGATGCGGAAGTAAGGCTCATCGGTGCCTCCTGTTCGGTCGGTCGATGAAACCTCGGCCCTGCGCATTTGTTCCTTGAGGCTCCGCCAGGTGGTTCGATCGATCGCGCGCAACCGGGGGAGGTGCAAATTGGAACCATGAAGCGTCGAAACAGTTTCATTGTTCGCGGCCTGACTGGCCCGTTTGGAAAGGCTAGGGGAAATGACGGGACCGCTGGCGGTGCATATGGCCGTGCACATCCTGCTGATGAACATAGTGGCACCGCTCACAGGACTCGGACTGTCGCGGGTTCTGCAGAATAGCCGAGCAATTTCCGGGCGCTTGTTGGGACTTGCGACATTGGTGCAGATCGCCGGCCTATGGGCCTGGCACGCACCGCCTTTCCTCTACCGGGCACTGGAATCGTCTTCGGTACATTTGCTGATGAATGGCAGCCTGTTTCTGAGCGCGTTCCTGTTCTGGTGGGCAGTCCTCCATTTCCGTGGCGAGCGCTCCTGGCAGCCGGTTGCCGCACTCCTGGTGACCAGTAAGCTCTATTGCCTGCTCGCCGTACTCTTCGTCTTTGCGCCGCGCACACTTTACCCCGACTTCGCGAGTTCCCATTTGGGGCATGGCGTCGGCGGCCCGAGCACCGGTTTGGCCGATCAACAACTGGCGGGGCTGATCATGTTGGTCGCCTGCCCGGTCACCTATGTCCTGGCCGGAGTCGTGATCGCGGCACGCTGGCTCCTTTCAATGGAGAAAGAAGGGGATGATCCCGGGTCCAGATCAGGTGCAGAAGCGTGGACCTGAGAAACCTGCACTGGACGACCATCGCGAAGGTTGCGGGGCTCGGCACCGGGCTCCTTATCGTCCTCGGCGCCGTGTTCGTCTGGTCCGGCATCTACAACGTCGCCGCATCGAAGGACCATCTGCGGATCACGACCTGGATCCTGACGCTGATCCGTGAACGATCGATCGCCACCCACAGTTTCAAGATCGAGGTGCCGGCGCTCGATGACGAGAGCAAGATCCGGCTCGGGGCGTCTCACTACGAGGGCGGATGCGTGCCGTGCCATAACCGCCCCGGCGAAGAGATAAACTCCATAGTCAAAGGCATGCTGCCACCGCCACCCAACCTGCTGGAAATCGGCAAGCATCGCCCGCCCGAGGAGATCTTCTGGATCGTAAAGCACGGCCTCAAATACACGGGCATGCCGGCATGGACGAATGTGTTACGCGACGATGAGGTTTGGGCCCTTACCGCGTTTCTCGCGAGCCTGCCGGCCACGGCTGGCGATTACGGCGAGCTCGCAGGTCTTTCGCGCGGTCAGGGCAATGCGCGTGAGGAACCGGCGAACGGGCGTGCCCTCAACGTCTGCGTGCGCTGCCATGAACGCGATGGCATGAGCACCAACGGCAACCGTGTGCCGCGGCTCGCGGGCATGCCGGAGGCTTATCTTCTTCGCAGTCTCCAGGAATATGCACAAGGGACACGCGCAAGCGGTGTCATGGAACCGGTCGCCGACCTGCTCTCCGAGGAGGCAATGCGGGAGCTGGCGGCGCATTATCAGGCGCTTCCGCCTGTCGCCGGAACGGCCGAACCTGATCCGGAGCAGCTCCGGCGGGGCGAGGCCATCGCCAGGCGCGGCATAGTGGGCCAAGGCGTGCCGGCCTGTCTAAGCTGCCATTCCGGGCGTCAGTCGCAGCAGTTCCCGGTGCTCGCCGGACAGAATGCCGCCTATATCGAGGAGCAGATACGGCTCTGGCGTCGCGGTGGGCGGATCGGAACCCCCTATGGAAGGATTATGGCGGCAGTCGCCGGGGCTCTCGACGAAGGACAGATCGAGGATGTCGCCGCCTACCTTGCCTCACTTCCCCCGGGACGCGCGCCGGACGCGCCGCTGGCGGAGGCTGGCCGATGAGCCTCAGACGGTTCATCGTGCCGGTGAGTGCCTTCGTACTGCAGGGTTGTGCCGGCCTGCAGTCCGCTCTCGACCCCTCCGGGGCGGAAGCCGAGCGCATCGGCACCCTGACCTGGCTGTTGATCATCTTCTCTACCGCCATTCTTGTCGCGGTCTGCGTGATCACGGCGGTCGCGCTTTTCGGCGGCGAGCGGTGGCGTGCCCGCATCTCGGGCGAAAGGACGGTCATCGGGGGTGGCCTCGCTTTTCCGATCCTCGCTCTCAGCATTCTGCTGGGCTACGGCTTCTATCTCATGGCTCCCGGATCCACCTCGGCTCGTGTGGAGGGCGGCTTGCGCATCGAGGTGGTGGGCGAGCGCTGGTGGTGGCGGGTGACCTATGTCGACGAGAGCGGCCGGCGCACGGAAAGTGCGAACGAGATCCGGCTCCCCGTCGGGCGTCCGGTGGAGCTGGAACTGACATCGGCGGACGTGATCCACAGCCTCTGGGTGCCGCGCCTGGCCGGCAAGCTCGACATGATACCCGGCCGTACCAACGTCCTGACACTGGAAGCCACGGAGCCCGGCATAAGTCGCGGACAGTGTGCAGAATATTGCGGCGGGCCGCATGCGTTCATGTCCTTTTATGTGATCGCCATGCCGGAGGATCAGTTTTCCTCCTGGCTTTCAGGCGAGGCGGAGGACGCCTTGGCGGCGAGCCGGGATCAGGCGGCGGGGCAGGCGCTTTTCCTCTCGTCGGGCTGTGTCGCATGCCACCGGGTTCGTGGGACGGACGCCCAGGGCACGATCGGCCCCGACCTGACGCATGTCGGCAGCCGGCATTCGCTTGCCGCCGCCACCCTTGAGAACGACGTTGCCGCCTTCGTCCGCTGGATCCGCGACGGCCAGCACGTCAAGCCGGAAAATCTGATGCCGCCATTTGAAATTTTCACCGAAGACGAATTGCGGCAGCTCGCCGCCTATCTCGACCAGTTGAGGTAACGACCCATGCTCGACTTCACCGGCCTTGGACTCTGGTTGAATCTGGCGATCTTCGCCGGTGCGGCCGTGGCGGTCTGGATGGCCGGCGTCAGGATAACCGGCTATGCCAATGCGATCAGCGAGAAAACGGGCGTCGGGCAGGCGTTCATCGGCGTCGTTCTTCTGGGCGGTGTGACTTCACTCCCAGAGGTGACTGTAGGCGTAACCTCGTCGCTCAGCGGCGATGCCAGCCTCGCGGTCAACAGCATACTTGGCGGCATCGCCATGCAGGTGGCGATCCTTGCCTTCGCGGATATGCTGATCGGGCGTAAGGCACTGACCTCGGTCATTCCCGACCCGGTCGTAATGCTCCAGGGCGGTTTTAAGATCCTCCTCCTTTCGATCGTCGCGGCCTCGATCGTGGTGGGTGACGTGCCGGTGCTATTCTCTGGCGTTTGGATGTGGCTGCTTGCCGCCGTAACCGTCTTCGGGCTGTGGGTCCTGTCGCGGACGCAGCGAGACAGACCCTGGATCGCGAATGACGAAGAGGTCACGCCCGAAAAAGAGGAGGATAGGGCGCGCAAGGCGGCCGAGAGCAGCAAAAAGAAATCGCTGCGCGACATCGGCTGGGCGACGGCCGCCTGTGGTGCGGTCATCATCGTCGCAGGCTATCTGCTCTCCCGCTCGGGAGACGCCATCGCCGACGCGACGGGGCTCGGCCAGAGCTTCATCGGTGCGGTGCTCGTGGCCATCGCAACGTCGCTGCCGGAAGTCAGCACCGTGTTCAGCGCCACGCGCGCCGGTCTCTACACGATGGCGATGTCGGACATTTTCGGCACGAATCTCATCGACATTTTCCTTCTCTTCATCGTCGATCTCACGGGTGGCGCCGACGCGGTTATGAATGGTGCCGGGCGATTCGAGGCCTTTGCCGCCCTGATTGCGATCACAGTCACGGCGATTTTCTTCATTGGCCTGGTCGAACGGCGGGACCGGACGATTCTCAAGATGGGTTACGACTCATTTGCGGTTCTGTGCGTTTACCTGTCGGGGCTCGTCGTCCTCTATTTCCTGCGCGACGTCAGCGGCGGAGGCGGATGATGGAACTCCCCAATCCCGATCCCCGCCCCGAAGGAGAGGTCCGCGAACTGGAGCGCATCTGGGCGACGCCACGCGGTTGGCGGTTGGTTACGGCCGTCAACAATACGGTGATCGGTCTCCTCTATATCGGCGTAGCGTTTCTCTTCTTCCTGATGGCCGGCCTGCTGGCCGTCGTCATGCGCACGCAGCTCGCCGTCGGCGACAATCGCCTCATCGACCAGGACCTCTACAATCAGATGTTTACGGTCCACGGCACGACGATGATGTTCCTGTTCGCCGTGCCGGCGGTCGAGGCGCTCGGGGTCATGCTGCTGCCGCAGATGCTTGCGGCCCGCGATCTGCCCTTTCCGCGCCTCAGCGCCTTCGCGATCTGGGCCTATGTGGTCGGCGGATTGGTCTTCTTCTCAACCATCTTCTACGACCTTGCGCCGAAAGGCGGCTGGTTCATGTATCCGCCGCTGACGCTTATGGAATATTCCCCCGGCGACAACGCGGATTTCTGGCTGCTCGGTATCGGCTTTATCGAGATTTCCGCCATCGCCGGAGCGGTCGAGATCGTCGTCGGCGCCTTGCGGACGCGGCCCCCGGGCATGTCGCTCGCCCGGATGCCTATCTTCGCCTGGACGATGCTGATCTTCGCCAGCATGATCATGTTCGCCTTCCCGGCGGTGATCCTGGCGACGATGATGCTGGAGATCGAGCGGGCGTTCGGATGGCCGTTCTTCACGGCCGCAGTCGGGGGGGATCCGTTGCTCTGGCAGCATCTCTTCTGGTTCTTCGGGCACCCGGAAGTCTACATCATCTTCCTTCCAGCCGCGGGCCTCGTCTCGATGATGGTGCCGACCATGGCCCGCACCCCCCTCGTCGGCTATCACCTCATCGTCGTCGCCCTGATCGGCACCGGCTTTTTCAGCTTCGGTCTTTGGGTGCATCACATGTTCACAACCGGCATTCCGGCGCTGAGCCTCGCCTTCTTTTCTGCCGCAAGCATGGCGGTCGCCGTTCCATCGGGAATCCAGGTCTTTTCCTGGATCGCGACCATTGCGGCGGGACGGCAGCGCTTCCGGATCACGACCGCATCGCTGTTCATCCTGGGCTTCCTGTTCATCTTCACCCTTGGCGGGCTTACCGGCGTCATGGTGGCCATGGTCCCCTTCGATCATCAGGTCCACGATACATATTTCGTCGTCGCGCATTTCCACTACGTGCTGATTGGCGGGTTTGTTTTCCCGCTCTTTGCGGCGATCTACTACTGGATGCCTCTGTTCAGCCGTAGGATGCTTTCTGAGCGCGTGGGCCGATGGGTCTTCTGGATGATGTTCGTCGGCTTCAACGTCACCTTTCTGCCGATGCATCTGACCGGTCTCAGAGGCATGCCGCGGCGCGTCTGGACCTATCCGGGCGAGATGGGCTGGGATACGCTGAACCTCATATCCACCGCCGGAACCTATGTGCTCGCCGCCGGCATTCTCGTCTTTCTGGTCGACCTTGCCGCGAAGTTTCGCATCGGGAATAGAGCGGTCGAAAACCCCTGGGGGGCGGGTACGCTCGAATGGTTGCCGAACGATGTCTATTCGACGCGAAGCATTCCTCACATAACCAGCCGTGAACCCCTCTGGGATAGGCCGAGCCTCCCCCAGGAAGTACGCGACGGTCACCATTATCTTCCGAACGCTCCAACCGGCTGGCGAGAGACCATCGTGACGTCGCCGATCCATGCCCGCCCGCAATATGTCATCCAGATGCCCGGTCCCGGCTGGCCGCCTTTTCTCGCGGCCGTCTTTACGGCCGCGTTTTTCCTGCTGCTGACCGTCAAGATGGTCGCGATTGCAGTCATCTGCGGGGTGCTTGCCATCGTCTTCGTCCTCGCATGGGCCTGGGGACTGGACCCCGGCCCTTCGAAAGGAATGATCGAAATAGCGAAAGGCGTCCGGCTGCCCACCTATATGAGCGGCCCGACGTCGCATTCCTGGTGGGCCATGGTGGTCCTGATGTTCGTGGCCGGGTCCCTCTATCTCGCTTACGTCTTTTCCTACCTGTTCCTGTGGGTCGTGTCGCCGGAGGTCTGGGCGCCAGCCGGATCTCCGGCGCCGCCGCCGATCGGCTGGCCCGTCGCTTCGGCGGCGCTGCTTCTCGCAGGCTCCGGCATCTTGTGGCTCGTGAGCCGAAAACTCCAGCAGTATGCGGCGTCGCGCCTGGCCATTTCGGCGGCGCTGCTTCTCTCCCTCGTCTGCCTGTCGGCTGCGTTCATGCTGGAAACCGGCGGTCACCTGACGACCGGCCTCGACCCTGGTGAGAACGCCTATGGAGCCATGGTGTATCTTGGGGCCGTGCTGTTCGCGCAGCTTGTCTTGGCCCTGTTGATCATGGGCTTGTTCACCTTGGCACGGCATCTCGCCGGCAAACTGGACGCCGTGCGCCGCGTGACCTACGACAATTACGCGCTGCTGTACCACTATACCGTCGCCCAGTCCTTGCTGGGCCTTGGGCTTATTCACGGTTTCCCGCGATTGATCGGATAGGCGCCATGAACGAACCGATCCACGAACCACCCGTCGCCGGCGCGATTCTCTTTCTGCTGGCCGGGCCGATCCTTTGGGGTGGACATCTGCTTGCCGTCTACACCTTCCACGCCGTGACGTGCGCCGTCGCGGGACCGTGGGCGACGGCCGTCGTTCCGGGAGCCATCGTTGCGGCCACACTCGCCGCGGCCGGAGCCCTGTTGCTGGGATTCTCGTTTCCGGGAAAGCTCGCACGGGCGCTTCGCTGTTTCGATCAGGACGACAGCCAACCCTTCCTGATCCGCGCGGGACGTCTTCTGACCGTCCTATCCCTTGCGGGTGTCCTGTGGACCGGCTCGGGGGCACTCGCGCTTGCGCCATGCGTGCAGTTCAGGTGAAGTCTAAGCCGAACCGCGCAACATGATCTCGGCGCTCAGCAAAATGCGCTCGTCGTCCCGAAAGGCTTCCCCGTTATGCGAAGTCTCGCCCAGCTTGAACAGGAGCAATTCGATCGCCAGCCTGCCGATCTCGTTGTAGTTCTGCGCGACTGTCGTCAGGGGCGGACAAGTGTAGCGGGACAAGGGATGGTCGTCATGGCCCGCGACCCTCAGATCGCTGTCGGCATCACGTCCGACCTTGAGGCCGGATTGAAACGCGGCGGCAATGACGCCGAAGGCCACTCGGTCGTTGGCACAAAGAACGGTTTGCGTCGGAAATCCGCCTTGCGACAGGATGCGCAGCGTCTCGTCGAAACCGAATTTCTCGAAGTCCCAGGAGGCATTTGCAGCGGTTTCGACCACCGCCGGTTTCATCTTCAGTTGCCGCATGGCTTCGACATAGGCCTCTTGCCGCGCCAAGGCGTTGTTGTTCACCGGGGGCATGCCGAAATAGCAGGGCGGGCCGCCAGAACGGCAGAGGTAGTCGACCATCAGCCTGAAACTCTGCCGGTTGTCGGTTCCGACGAAAGGTGAACTGTCGTCGAGCGGCGAGTCGACATAAATGAGCGGGATACTTTGCCCGAGCGCGCTCAGCGTCTGGTGATGCGACTGTACGCCGAGTGGTGCGATGATCGCCCCGGCAACATTCATCGACTTGAAGGTTTCGATTGCCCGTTCTTCCAGTTCGGGCCTGCCGTCGGAGGAGAGGACGAAGGCCAGGAAACCCGACTGATCCGCAATGTGCTCGATGCGGCGCGTCAGCGCCATGTAAAACGGGTCCGTCGAGTTGGGCACGATGATCCCGAGAATATTGGTGCGGCGGCGATTTAGGTTGACGGCGAAGATATTGGGCCGAAAGCCCGATTGCTTGATCGCCGCCTCGATCGCGTCGCGCGTCTTCTTCCGAACCGACGAGGGATCGTTGAAGTATTTGGAGACGGTAGGGCGCGACAGGCCGACGAACTCCGAAAAATCCTCCATCGTCTTGATCTGTCTCGTCACGTTCGAAGCGCCCCCGCTTATCTGTTTTCGTGTTCCGGAATATTCACGGAATACGCCGCCTCCGCTAGAGCCGGATGAGGAAAAGTGCGTGCGGTTTTCGTTCGCTTCCCGCGTCTCAACTCTTTGGAATCGATCACCTTCATGATTTTAGTCGATCCCAAAAGCATTGATATCTAGAGCCGGCACGCCGCGAAATAGTCCTGCAGAACAGCGTCTATTGCCGCAAGTGCCAGTGGTTTGGCCTGCGGCGCCACTTCGCCGTCGCGCACGCGGGCGTAACTGCCGGCGAGAAACTGGCTGATCAGCGTTTCCGGGATCGTCACGCCATCGAGCAACACCATGAGTTCGTCCACCGCTGCAGCCATTTTCGGATGCGGCCAGTAATAGCGGATGCGGTCGCTATAGGAGAAATGGCGCTGGATGCGCTGCTCATCCGCCGAACCGTGGTAATATTTGCCCCAGTAGACCGGTTCCTCGCGCATCACGGCTTCGGTGACCTCGGCAAGCGACCGCTCGCGCTTGCCGGGAAAGAGGAAAGCGGCAATCTGATCCAGGCCGTATAGCGCCTCGCGAAGTGCAAAGGTGAGGCCGGGGCCGACCTTCAGGATCGCGAACCCGTCGGCAACCAGCTCGCGAAGCGCCTCCCGCGTCTGGTAATCGGTGGAATGAGCTTCGAAGACCATCCCTTCGAGCCGGCGCAGGCTGGCGCTCAGCTTTGCGGCCTTTGACCGGTCATAGGCAATGACGTTCCCGTTGCCGAATTCGACGCCCGGCTGGACCACGGCGCCGACGACGCGGCTGAAAGCACCGGCCGCGCCTGCTTCCTTGAACGCTTCGCGATGGACCCGCACGGTCTCGATCGCCGCTTCCGGAGCAGTCACTTCGAGAACATCGAGCTCTTCGAGCGCGCCGCCCGGTATCGGGACTTCCGTGCCGATGATGTAGACCGGGAGAATTCCCCCGCGATCGCGAATGGCATTTTCCGCGACTGCTGCCAGCCGCGCGGCCCGGGCCGCTGTCGTTGCATCGGGCAGGGCGATCGGTTCTCCGGCGCATCCCATGCTGGTGTCCAGATGCAGCTTGGTAAAGCCGGCTTTCGCATAAGCCTCGATCATTGTCTCTGCCTTGGCCATAGCCTTTTCGGCGGGCAGGTGCTTCCAGGGATTCGGCCCCAGATGATCGCCGCCGAGCAGGATCCGATCCCGGGGGAAATCCAGCCTGTCGGCGATTGCGCCTACGAAGCGGGTGAAATCCGCCGGCGTCATTCCGGTATAGCCGCCGTCCTGGTTGACCTGGTTGCAGGTCGCCTCGATCAGCACCGGGGTACCCTCCCGGCGTGCGCTCAGCATGGCGGCCTCGATGACGAGCGGATGCGCGGAACAGATCGACGGTATGCCGCGGGCCCCCGGACGCTCGCTCCAACGGGCGATGTCGATCAGGTAATTCTCTTGCATGATCAGGCCTTTTGCTCGGTGAGAAATATTTCGAGTTCTGTCCGCGTCGAAGCGCCTTCCATCGGGCCGAAGTGCATCACCGCGCGGGCACCGGAAGCGGTGGCAAATTCAAGTGCTTCGCGTGGAGACGCGCCGTTCAGCCAGAAGGTGACGAAGGTCGCACCGAAGCAATCGCCGGCCCCGGTCGGATCGATTTCCTCGACCGAAAAGCTTGGTAGGGTGAGCGATGTACTGGCGTCGAAATAGCTCGCACCTTCTGCCCCACGTTTGACGACGACCGCCTTGACGCCTGTGGCGAGCAGCTCCGCAACCGCCTCGCTTTCCGTCCTTGCTTCGGTAAAGAGGAAAAGCTCCTCTCCGCTCGGCAGGAAAACGTCCGTCTTGGCGAGCACCGTGAGAAGCGCCTCGCGCATTCCGGGGCTTTCGAGAATTTCCGGGCGAAGATTGGGATCGAAGGAGACGGTGCCCGCGCCTGCCTTGACGATCCTGATCGCCTCGAGAATGCTATCGACCACGCTCGGCGCGTAGAGCGACGAGCCCATGACGTGAATGTGGCCGCATTCGCTGACGAGTCGGGTCGCGCGGCTATCGAGCGTGATCTTGCCGCAGGCGCTGTCGCGGATATTGAAGACGAAAGCGCGGCTGCCGTCGGGCCGGTAGCGGACGAAGGCGCTGCCGGTCGTGGCGAGCGGATCGACTTCGATTCCGGAAATGTCGACGCCGTCGCCCTTCAGGCGTTCGAGGTTGACCGTGCCGAAATCATCCCCTCCGACGCGCGAGATGATCGCGCATGGCTGGCCGAGCTTTCCGGCCTGGTCGATGAAGATCGCCGGTGCGCCGGAAGGGAAGGGACCGATGAGGGGCGTCGCCTGCCGGAAGCCGTCGCCTCTCTCGGTCGCGACGATCTCGACGAGAATCTCGCCGATGGTCAGTATCTTGTGCATTCCGATGTCACTCATCTCGGGTTTCAGCGCTTTGCCTGCTTGGCGCGTACGTCGAGCCAGACGGCGATAAGGATCACCAGGCCCTTGACGATGAGTTGGTAGAAATAGGGAACGGAGAGCATGTTCATGCCGTTGTTCATCACGCCGATGATGAGTGCGCCGATGAGCGTGCCGACCATGGTTCCGACGCCGCCTGCAAGGCTGGTTCCGCCGAGCACGGCTGCGGCGATGGCATCGAGTTCGTAGCTCATGCCGGCATTGGTCTGCGCCGAGAAGAGGCGGGAGGAAAGCAGAATGCCGCTGATCGCTGCCATCACGCCGGAGATCATGAAGATCAGGATCTTCAGCCGGTCGACCTTGATACCGGAGTAAACCGCCGCCTCGCGGTTGCCGCCCGTCAGATAGGCGCGCCGGCCGAAGCTCGTCTTGCTGAGCGCGATCTGATTGACGACGAAGAGCACGGCGACGACCCAAATGATGATCGGCAGGCCAAGGAAGCTCTCGGTGCCGATTGCCGTCCAGGTTTCGTTCTCGATCATTGCCGGGGCGCCGTTGGTCGGCAGGCTGACCATGCCGCGATAGATGCCCATCGTCGCAACCGTCACGATGAAGGACGGCAAGAGCAACTTGGCCGTTAGTACGCCATTCAGCATGCCCATCAGGGCGCCCGCAAGGAGCGTCAGGGCGATCGCCGGCACAAAGCCCATTCCGAAGGCAAAGCACTGCGCGCCGACCATTCCTGCCACCGCTATGATCGAGCCGACGGAAAGATCGATTTCGCCGAGCAGGATCACCCATGTCATCCCGAAGGCTGCGATCGCAATGACGGCAACCTGCTGCAGGATGTTCATGAAATTGATCAAGGTCATGAAGCGCGGGTTGAAGAAGGAAAAGACGATGCAGAGCATCACCAGGGATAGGAAGATGCCGCCATATTGCTTCAGGGCCCGAACCAGGGCGGCTTTGGTTTCTGTGTTCTGTGTCATGATTGAAAACCTGTCGCGTGAGCCATGATCGTCTCTGGAGTGAGGTCGGGGCCTTCGAGCGTCGCTCCCGGCGCGCCCTCATGCATGACGACAACGCGGTCGCTCATTCCCAGAACTTCGGGCAGATCGGAGGAGATCAACAGAATTGCCGTTCCCTCCGCTGCCAGCTGACGGATTATCTTGTAGATTTCGAACTTGGCTCCGACGTCGACGCCGCGGGTCGGCTCATCGAGGATCAGCACTCTGGGCCGCGTGAGAAGCCATTTGGCAATCACGATCTTCTGCTGATTGCCGCCGCTGAGCGCACCGGATGGCGTGTCGAGCGAGTTCGTCTTGATCGAGAGATTGCCGACCTGTGCGGATGCCGCGGCTCGTTCCGCGCCGTTGCGGATGAAACCGAAACCACCGGTGAAGTCCCCGAGTGCAGCCATGGATATGTTCCACTCGACGCTGTGGCCGAGGACGAGACCTTCTTCCTTTCGGTTCTCTGTCACGAAGCCGACGCGCCGGGCGATGGCTTCGTCCGGCGAGCGGAACCGCACGACCTCGCCGTTGAGACGCACAGCGCCGCTGGCGTTTTTCATGCCGAAGATCGCGTTCATCACTTCCGAGCGGCCCGATCCGACAAGGCCGAAGAAGCCCAGGATCTCGCCAGCGCGTACCTCGAAGGAGACGTCCTGAAACTCGCCTTCGCGTGTCAAGCGCTCGACTGAAAGGACAGGGGCCTTATCCCTTGCGACCGCATGAACCGCCGGCGGGTAGATCTCGTCCATGCGTCGCCCGACCATCAGGGCGATCAGTGCCTCGATGGTCACCTCTTCGCGCGCATGCGTGGAAACATACTCGCCGTCGCGTATGACCGTGATGTCGTCGCTGAGCCGCATGATCTCTTCCATGCGGTGCGAGATGTATATGATCGCAACGCCACGCTCTTTCAGCCGGGCGATGATCGCGAACAGGATCTCCGCCTCGCTGTCACTGAGGGAGGAGGTCGGTTCATCCAGAATGACGACCTCCGCGTCGTGGCTCAGGCCCTTGGCGATCTCGACGAGCTGCCGTTGGGCGATCGAGAGATTGCCGACCTTCTCGGTGACGTCGATCGGGAGTCCAAGGTCGGCCACGATCCGGCGCGCCTGTGCGACGAGCGCCTTGTCGTTGATGAATCCGAAACGACGTGGCTCGCGCGTGGCGAGGATATTCTCCGCCACCGTGAGATTGTTGCAGAGGCTCAATTCCTGGAAGACGATGGCAAGTCCGAGCGAGGCCGCATCCTGCGGGCTCGCGGGGCGGTAAGCCTGCCCGTCGAGGGTGATTTCTCCCGAGGTTGCCGTGTGCACGCCGGCGAGAATCTTCATCAATGTCGATTTGCCGGCACCATTCTCACCGAGCAGTGTGTGCACCCGGCCGCGCCGTACTTCGAGCCGCATCCCCTTGAGGGCAGCGACCTGCCCGAAGGACTTGGTGACGTCGGTGATCTTGAGGATGGTGTCCGTGGCGGAACCATGCATGGCTGTGCCTCCTTAAACCCGACCGGAGCGTATCCGGCCCAACGGCCGGATACGCTTGCGGTGTGCTGCCGCTCGAAGAGGGCAGCCGTCCTGGGAGGGACCTATTTCGCGGTGTAGACGCCGGGTACGATTGGCTGCTCGGCCGGAACCGTCTCGCCGGCCACGACCTTTACTGCGGTGTCGATCGCCTGCTTGCCCATCTGATCCGGGAACTGCTGGATAACGCCGACCATCACCGGGTTCGAGTCGACGGCGTCGCGCGCTTCCTTCATTCCGTCGAAACCGATGACCTTGACCTGCGACTCCAGTCCTGCGGCTTTCACGGCAACGGCCGCGGCAAGAGCCGCATCATCGCCAAAGCCGAAAATGCCTGAAATATCGGGGTTGGCCTGAAGCATGTTCTGTGCGGCGGCGAGGGCTTCGGCGCGGGTGATGCCCGTTTGGACCGCGACGATCTCCATTTCCGGATGCTTGGCGATCGCTTCCTTGAAACCGTTGACGCGATTGACGACCGACTGAACCGTCGGATAGTCGACGATGGCGACTTTGCCCTTGCTTCCAAGAACCTTGGCCATCAGTTCGCCGGCTTTTACGCCGCCGGTGAAATTGTCCGTTCCGATATGCGAAGTCACGGTCGCGCCATTGGCCGGAACATCGACGGTGATCACCTTGATTCCGGCCTTCTCGGCCTTGGCGATCGCTGCGCGTACGCCCTGGCTGTCGACGGGCGAAATGACGATCACATCCACGCCTTTGACGATGAAGTCCTCTACGTCGGCGAGCTGCTTGTTGAGGTCCTGATTGGCGATCGCGACCTCCAGCGCGACGTTCTTCTCCTTGGCTTCGGCTTTCATCGCCTCGGCAAGTTCGATGTAGAACGGGTGCTGCTGGGTCAGGAGCGATGCGCCTATACCGTCTGCGATGGCACCGGATGCCAGGAGCGTGAGCGCGGTGCCGGCGACGATCGTCTTGAGAAATCGGGTCATATTCATGGTTTCCTCCCTTGGAAACGGCGGGCCTTACATTCTCAACCAAGGCAGGCAGGCCCGTCCGTCCCTGACCTCGGTAAGGGAGTAGACACCATAAAACTTTCCACGCGTCAATTTTAAAACGTACGCATAACAATAAAAACCTTCGTCGTGAGGAAATATTGGTTGCGCTGAATGCGAGCTGCCCGCTGGAGTCCTCAGTCCGATTCCTCGGTGTTCCGGTCCTGAGGGTATTGGGGCACCAAGAGGGGAGGAAGCCAGTTCTCGCGCCTGACAACCCAGATCTCGTATTGCGGTTCGAGCCCCGCCGGGGCATTGTCCAGCGAGCCGACACGGATTTCGGTCTCGTCTTTTCCCGGGTTGAAGAGACGCGATCCGCAGACGGGGCAAAAGCCACGGCCGGCGAAGATTTTCACTTCACCAGTGCTTTTGAACGCCGGGCTGGGCCAGACCGCGAAAGTCACGAAAGAGGAGCCGCTTTCCTTACGGCAGTCCGAACAATGGCAAAGCCCTACCCGCAGGGGTTCTCCGCTGACTTCATATCTCAGCGCACCGCACAGGCATCCGCCGGTTCTCGTAACCATTTCCATCTCCTGCCTTCGACTTTGGGCGTGATCATGGAAACAATCCGCCTGACCTCCGCCCGCAACCGGCTCAACTCTTTCCTCCATCGCATGTTTCATAACTTTAACTTGGGTGGCCAGGATTTGTCTGTGGGAGGCCATGCGACCCTTGGGGAGCGGGAGGCACGACCCTATGTAAGAGACGGTGCAACAACCCGAAGGTGAACGCCCATGTCAGAAAAACCGATCAGAATTCCGGGGCCCGACCATCCAATCACCGTAGAACGCAATCCGGCCCGTGTCGTCGTCAAGCTCGGCGACCGCATCGTCGCCGACACGCGCCATGCGCTGACACTGCGTGAGGCGTCCTATCCGCCCGTGCAATATATCCCGCGCCGTGACGTGGACATGTCGCTGCTCGCGCGAACCGATCATGGCACCTATTGCCCCTATAAGGGGGATGCATCCTATTTCAGCGTCACGCCCGGGGGCGAGCGCTCAAAAAACGCCGTCTGGACCTATGAAAATCCCCATGAGGCCGTCCGCGAAATAAAGGACCATCTGGCGTTCTATCCGGACCGGGTGGATTCGATCGAGGAAGTATAGCGCCAGCTTCTTGAAATCGGAGAGGGCGTCGAGTAACGGAGGGCGCGCGGTTCGGGACCGACTAGTCGGCAAAAGACAATCAGACTGCTTCTTGACTATTTCTAGTTGTACAACCGCCATATCTCCGGATGACCAAGAGAGAAGCGGCTGCGTCCGCCTCCCATCACTTGAACTCTTCCTTGGTGTCATCTTCGTAGACGACGCCACGAAGGCACACGGTAACATTTACGTCGTGTCGGTCTAATCTGGCCGCTCGATCAAGTTTGATGCCGGCATAGGACCCGCCGGTAGTATAGGTGGCGCGAATTGCCAGCTTTTCGTCAAAATCTGCAGGGACCTGTCCAACTCGCTGGCCCAGAGCGTCACTGAACATGACGCTTGCGTCGATCATTCGGGCAGACTTTGTCAAGGAACTTGCCCACCCCGCCCACGATATCGAAGTAGAAGTTACGGATGATGACGGTAAACCCCAAACCAAGTCTGTCGTCAAACCTGAGCAAATCAATGAAGGTGTGCGTATCGATGGTCTAGCGGACGGTGCGACGTTGAGAGAACCGGGGAAATACCGTGTGTCAGACGATGGACTAGGGTCTACTTACTGCGGACATTGTAGCGGCGCTGCAGTGCGTAATTTACAAGAACATGTTGCAGGGAGAAGAGATTGCTGCCCTGAAATCGGAGAAGCACGCCCTTGCCGAACGGCTCGCCCATATTGAGGCTGACCTTGGCCTTGCCTAAAATTCATCCGAGCCTGGCATCCTTAATGCAGAGCTGCCGGCGTTTTCGTGGCTGCACTTGGAGGGATTGGTCTCTCGCCCATTCGGCGACAGCAATCGCTGAACTGAGCAGTACGGCTGGCAGCACCAGCGCGGCGAGGAACCTGATCACGCTCTTCCTATGAGATCGCCTGCCACCCCAATCGTAAGACATTGTGCTTGCTTCTTCGTGATCCGAACAATGGGTTCGGCTCAAGCATATGGGCACGTTATGCGATGCTGGTCGAGTGAATTTAGGTGAAGCATGGCTAGGGAAACTCTTCCCGTCGCCTCGAACTCATGTTCGAGCATATAATGCGAAGTGCCGCGCCTTTGGTGCTGCATTTAAACCGACTCGCGCACAGATGGGATTGTCTTTGAATTCGAACGCTCAGACGCTACACCTCTTCTTTCGTCGAGAGAGAAGAGGCCTTCATGCGTCCGAGAACAAAAGTCCCGTGATCCGGGCCGCGATCACGGGTCCAGCCGCAGCCATGTTTACGAGCCGTGACTCGCGGCTTTTTCTACAACTGCTGCTCGGACCTGCTTGGGGCTGGATGTCATAGCGGGTGTAGAGCGACAATCTGGCTGAGATCACGTATTGCCGCACCTAACGATGCTCCCCGATATTACCACGGTGCCTCATTCATTTTGCTCCCGGGTTAGGGCGAAGGAGGCCGGGC
>NZ_VITA01000039.1 GCF_007827695.1 Sinorhizobium medicae
CCAGGAGCTGGTCCAGAAGTTCTTTCTCGATAGCCATGTGATGATTCGCTCCTTTTCATCATCATGGCCCACCGCACAGAATTCCTGACAGTCCCGTAGCATTCGGTAGCCGCGCTGGTACATAACCGGGCCTCTTACTTGCAGGTTTCAGATTATGGGGGTGGATGTGCGTTTAAGGGTCACAGTGCCGGCCACGACTAGAACGACTTCGATGGCGACAGTCGCAATTACGGTGGTGCCGTTCGATTGATTTTGGCCGGAGATCTCCCCTTCAACAAATGCGTCCGAGCGTGCTGTGCAATTGTTGGCGTCATCGATCGTGAAATGGTAGCCACGCTTCCTGACGCTCGCCACCAGCGTTGCGAGGCCCCATAGTATTTGATTTAACATGTTCGACGAGGACAAAAGCAAAAACGATCATATCAAAACAAATTTTCAAAACACAGCCTTTCGGCGTTTGACAAAAAAGCTTGTACTTCTGACCGTTCAATGGCCTATGGTCGGAAGAAGACCAGCAGAGATGATAAGGTCGCGAGCCGCGTTGGACCGCTCGTCCCGGATCTGTGCGAACCCTATACCAGCAACGCCAGTGAACAGACCGAGATGGCGTGGATCGCAGTACTTCTGGGTGTCTGAAGAGCATGGCAAATTGCCAGTTGCCTGTGCTGATGACGCGCAGGCCATCTCGACGCCGGCGGTGCCGCTGTGGATACCGGCTCCTTGGTTAGGCAGGGACGCCAATCCGATCACCCCGCGCCGGATTGCAGCATCCGCATTCGCTCGCCATTCTTGGTCATGACGCAGGCACAGGCATGTGATGATGTGACCTGCAATGCCGCAACTCCATTCAGAACCGGCGCGAGGGCCGAAGCGCCAGAAGGCTTCCGAGCTGTGTTGAAGCAGGGATTGAACCGAAGCGCGAATGTTTGCGTTCCCTGATGCATGCGCAAACTGACTGAGCGCAGCCAATACACCAAAAGCACCTTGCGCAAAGCCAGACGGTGCCGTTTCCGCCTCTCTGCTGGTCCAGTCGGCCAGACGGCAGGCAACCATCTCGGCCTGAGTGTCCGCTGTGTCGGAATTCACGAGTAGGAGCGGACCCAGCAAGCCCGCATATCCGGACCAGACATCCCAAGGCTTATCTTCGAGCAAGGCCCGATCGAGAACTGCAACCAACTGCTGCATGGCGTGCGGGATTCGATCGGCCATTATGCTAAGCCTCTGCAGTGCCGACAATGCCAGAAGCTGTCCGCCGCTGCCACGCAACCCGATGGGCAGGTCTCGCCACCACCGCAGGCGCTCAGCCGATGTTCCGCTCTCCGCCAGCCTCAGAAGCGGCTCAGCCAAATTTTCTGCAATATGGCAGGCCTCTGGTCTTCCGGTCGCTGCAAGATAGACGGCAAGACCAAGTGTGCCGCTCACGAGCGACATTCCAAGCGGCTGGTAGCAGAACCGGATACCATCCGGCGCGAGATCGAATCCGATCCAGCCATCTGATCGACGCCTGATTTCCGATAAAAGCTGGTCTGTCGGATTGGTGATCGGTTGGAGGCTGTTCTCGCAACTCCGCCCGTGCTGCGCGAGCCGCAATGCCTTGGCCGATGCCAAAGCGTCTATTGTTTCGATCTCACGCTCGATCCTTTCGCAGGACAATGCCTCTATTCGCTCCCGGCTTGCCGCCAAGCCACTCGTCTCGAAATAGTCATCGATTCGTTGATCGCCGGTCAGGTTCAGGGCCGTTTGCGAGACCGTGTGCGTGAATACGGGAATATCCAGTTGGCGCATTTGCAGCTTTTCAGAGGCGCATAGGCTTGAAACGTCCTGACGATCTGCAAGCGGCGCAAAAAGGCGCTCCAGCGGATAAAGAACGTCTGCTTGGGACTGCTCGCTTCGCAATGCTTCCGCCGTCAACTGACGGCGTGCAAGCGCCGCATAGATCCGTGTCGCGCGAATGACAGCGCGCCCCTTGCAGCCGTTGAAGGCCTGCAACAGGCCATCTTCCCCCAGCCAAACGGGTTTGTTGGCGATGATGGACCTGCACTGCGCATGGAATCCGGCCATGAAGAGCTTACGATGACGGAAAAATGGATTCTTCCTGTCTGACGTTACGGGCAATGATTGCGTGCGAACGAGCTCCCCGATCATGACGGTGCGGGCCATGTTATCCGTATTGATGGAGTGCCAGCCGGGAATTTGCCTTGGCCATTCCTGAGGATCGATGCCGAAAGCGCTCGTATCGACGGCATCGCGTGCGAGGCCCAGTAAGGTCCAGGCTGGAAATAGCTCGGTTCGTGCAACGGTGGTGTCGAACCAAGACCATGCCGTCTGGGCCGCACCCAGGCTGTCCCCCGGCCGTGGACGGCGAATTGCTGGCTTCTCGAAGGGCGTCAAAAGCGTTTCGGCGTCTATAACATATAGATGGCTGTGATGCGCCACGAGGTTTTCGTGGTGACCATCCGTGTAACCTAAAACATGCAGGAGAGCGGCCAGTCTGCCGGCACTGCGATAGAATGCCTGCAGTACATCTTCGTTGTCGCAGGGCGCGCCCTCAACAAATTCCATATAGCCATAGTCTTCTGCGCACCAGATTTTCAGCCCGGGAAGAGGTGAAAGACCGATGCTAGCGCGCGGATCCGCCAGCAAATTCTGGAACGCCGCCTCGAGGGCGAGGTTACGGGGCTTGTAGACGAGTTTTGTCTGCCGCCCCTGCCAAGTGAATTCCAGCAGCACGACGCTCCGTCCACCCTTATGGGTATCGCCGACAGCAAATTGCATGCCGGAAAGCGCCGCGTCTTCAGGAAGGCGGAAGTTTTGAGCGATTGCTGTCCGATCCGCCTCGAGGCGGGCTAAAAGCTCGCGAAGATTTCTGATCCAGACTGCAATTGTGAAAGGAATCAAGCGTCGAAGGACCGGAAAGCGATCCAGCAGTTCCGCCAGATGTGTCTGCCGCAGTTCGTCTGTCAAGCGATCATAGATCTCGCATTTCGCGGCGCTCGGGTCTTTCTCCGGGGCTAATGCGGCGATGACGGACGCGCCAGCGCCACGCCGCTCTTGAAGTATTTGCTGAAGTGCATCTGCCCCCAACGCGCAAAGGCGCTCTGTCAGCGCTACAATCAGTTGCCCGATGACGGTTGGCGCCAACGCGGCTTGCGGCAGAAGCCCCATTGCGACTTCGGCCAGAGGAAACCACAGGTGAACAAAAGGCAGCTCTTTCGCAAGGCAAGGCGTTCGCGAAATGTCTTGCCTCGCCGCGAAGCATAAACCCGAGAGAAACGCATCTTCGGAACCGGCTTTCTCACGAGGCGCGCCTGTATTGCCCACCGGATCGGCAAGCTCGTCCACCAATGGCCAAAGGGCTACTATCGCCGTATTGTCTCGTGCCTCTTTTCGGATGTTTGCGTCGATCATGGCGATGCCTCCCGCACAAATCTCCCTTTCGATCCGGCAACATTTCCGCATTGACAGCTATGGATATTGCGACATGGTGCAATCTGAGGAATGTGGAGACATATATGCAGCCTACAATGCCGTTCTATAACTTTCTGCCGGAGGATTTCAAGGTCTATGTCGGCGCGGATGGAGGTGTGTCTTACATGCCCGGCCCGCAGCGGCAGGAGCGCACTTTGCCGACGATCAATCGTTACGGGGGGCCTGACGGTGGCTATGTCGCGGTCTGTTCGCGTGTGGCGGATCATGCTGTCTATTCCGTTGGCGACGGGATCTATGTGGTTGGCCAGATCAGGCTGCAAGGTGCCTATGAGGGGCGCTTTTTCGTGCCGAAGGGCTATGGAGGAAAGTGCATCAGCGCTGCTCCGGACATAAAGGCGATATGCGATCAAGCCTTTCCCGGTAGCGCACCCAACTGGGCGAGCGGCGATGCCGGCGGTTGGTTTGGTCTGCTGATCGATAAGCGGGACGTTCGCGATAAGATCCTCACGTTGGATTTGCCCCAGCAATTGCCGGAAAAGGTTGATTTGCGACGATGGTGCTCGCAGGTCCAAAATCAGGGCACCTTGAACGCCTGCACCGCCTACGCCGCCTCGGCCATCCTGGAATATTTCGAAAATCGCGCCGGCGGAAACGCAGTGTCGCTGTCGGAAATTTTCCTTTACAAGGTCACGCGCAACCTGATGCACAAGACGGGCGACACGGGAGCCAATACGCGATCCGTCATGAAGGCTTTGGCAGCCTTAGGCACGGTGCCGGAAGAATATTGGCCGGATGACGCATCCCAATTCGATGCTGAACCGTCTGCCTTTGCCTATGCGCTGGCAGGTCGTTATCGCTCTCTCAAGTACAGCAGGATTGATGCGAAGGACCGTTCAAAGGACGTGGTGTTGCGCCAGGCCAAGACATTGCTCAGTCGGAACCGTCCGGTCATGTTTGGCGTCATGGCGTATTTCGGCACTTGGCAGCAATTCGTGACGTCCGATCGCCTGCCTTACCCGAGTGAGGATGACACGCTTTTTGGCGCCCATAACATTGCCGTCATGGGCTATGACGATGGCATCACAACGGAAAATGCCAAGAACCCCGGCAT
Source organism: Sinorhizobium medicae (assembly GCF_007827695.1). Taxonomy (GTDB): domain Bacteria; phylum Pseudomonadota; class Alphaproteobacteria; order Rhizobiales; family Rhizobiaceae; genus Sinorhizobium; species Sinorhizobium medicae. Next base: position 4,541 of record NZ_VITA01000039.1, read on the forward strand.
CAAGACGAGGGGCGCCTTCCTCATTAAAAACTCCTATGGCGAGGAGTGGGGTGACAAGGGCTACGGCTGGATTCCTTACGATTACCTACTGAAACATCAGTCGATTGACTGGTGGACGATCACCAAGCAGGAATGGCTCGACATGAGCGTGTTCAGCTAAATGAAAGGTATAAAATGCAAACCCGTTTCCGCGTGACCGCGGAAACGGGTTCTTCTCCTGACTTTTCGTTAGCCGAGTCATCATGGTAGCCTCCTCGATGCTGGTTCTGCTGATCGGTCGAAATCCGCCGACTTAAAACCACTAAGGAGAAAGATGTTCGGGCGTACGCGAGGGACCTTAAGCGAAGGCATGATGCGGCGGATGCGTTTTGTTGGCGTTCTCGACTTTCTGCCACGTTGAATACGAATCGCAGAGCATAGGGTAATCGCGGTGCGATCGTCCAAAGCCTTTTCGTAAGATGATGCTGACGGGGTGGTCGCCCCCGATGAGATGGAAAGGCGGGCTCACGATTGGAACCGGCTAATATCAAGCGGCAGCAACCCGGGACCAATATATTGGGCTTGATGTTCATTGAAAGATACGGCGACCTCGGTTCGGGAGGGCGGGAAGCGGATCTGGCGGGGAAAGTGCCTTTCGGACCCAAAGCTCGGGGCTGACATTACCCGCAAGCACGCGCCGCACGCCAGGCGCGTCGTCTTTGAAAACGGGGCCGCTGTCGACGTGGTTCTATCATGCGCTAATGGCCGAAGGGGCTCCGGCGATCTGCATTGAAGCGCGGCACGCGCATAAGGTATTGAGCGAAACACTCAACAAGACCGACGCCAATGATGCCGATGGCCTGGCTCAGCTCGCTGAAGTCGGCTTTTTATAAAACGGTTCGCGTCACGTCGTTCGACGCTATGATGGCCCACGCGTTGGGGCGGCCGCAATCTGCTGCTGAGCCTCTCAAGCCAACTTGGCAATCAGATCCGCGGGTCATGAAGACGTTCGGCCTTATCGTGCGCAACGGCACAGGTCGGATTTTTGATCCCAATGTTCGAGAGCTTCTGGAGAAGCAGACTACTTTGGTACAGATCATTTTGCCCTTACTTGATGCGTGGCGCGATCTTCGCAAGCGTGCGGCCATTCTTGAACGTCAGCTCATCGCAGAGGGCGCGGCAGAGCCCGGCTACAAAGATGCTTTATATCTCCCAAGTCCTGTATCTTGGGACGCGGGTCTCCAGATTTGGCCTCGAGGCGCGATAGAGGGTCGCCAGCGCGATATAGCCGCTTACCTGCCGGCGCAAAGCGGCATCAGCGAGCACGAGCTGCTTCAGAAGCTCATCAGACGACTTCAGGCCGCCAGGCGAAGAATGCGCTTGGCAACGATTGGCGCGGCTGGTGGCCCGACGAAGATCCCGACGATGGTGGCGATGATACCGCCTGATCGAAGGTGCCGGGTTGGCCGCTGCTGTTCCGCACGGCCCCGGCTGGCAGTCGCCAGTTGCAATCCCCCACTCAGCCGCTTCTGGTTTACTCTACCAGCCCTCTTTTGACTGAAATCGAGCCTTCGACGAGCAGTTAGGGACCAACCCAGAGAGGCTGCATGTTGAAAAATTCGTCCTGTTGTTCACCGGTGTTGGCGCTGCTCTTGTCGGCCAGCCTCGCGACGGCTGCCGAAACCATTACCGGCCGCTCAAGGGTGATCGACGGAGATACAATCGAAATCAGAGGCGAGCGCATCCGCTTGCACGGCGTCGATGCTCCGGAAAGCTGGCGAGGATGCGAAGACGGCGACGGCGGTACCTATCGCTGCGGTAAAGAGGCCGCTTACGCGCTAGACAGTTTTGTTGCCCCGTCGCGCCCTATTCGTTGCGAGCTCGTCGAGCGCACTCGATACAAGCGCCGGGTCAGCATTTGCTTTCGCGCCGACGGTCGCGAGGTCAATCGCTGGCTGGTTGAGAGTGGCAACGCGGCAGATTGGCCCTGTTGCGGCAAAGCGGGACACCTGGCGAGGAAGGTTCGTCCTGCCGTGCGAGGCGCGCGTGCGGTCCGCGCAAAACGGAACGCATCATCATGTTGATGCTAGCAGAGCATGATGGTTGTGTATCTTCGCGCCTCCCCCAGTGCAGCATACCAAAGGATAAATTCATGCCAACCTATCCGCGATAATGAGAGCGCAATCAGCTACCTCAGCGAGGTTGCAGAGAGGCTCAACAAGCAACTGATTAAGGTCCAGGGCGAGAACATGGTGACGAAGTCCCTGATCAAACGGCTCATGATGCTCGTTTGTCCTCCCTCGCGCCGAGTTCCGCCAGGGCTGGGATGAGGCACTTGACTCGACCGCGGCGATTGGATACCGAAATTGGAACAGGCAAATGAGCCAACGCGGGCGTTCGTTCAAGCTGTGATAAACCTTCTCGCCTACTACTGACCACGACCCACGGTGTTCTCAGGGTACTTGAGGGAGGCTTGCGGAATTGATGCCCCCCGGTTCTGCCGCTTCCACGGGCGAAGCCGTACAGCGCGTTTTCTCTACGTGGTGAGATTCGCAAACACCTTGCCGAGCGTGCCCTGAGTCGAATTTGGGCTAAATAGAAGCACGTCCGACACAGCCGAGTTGCTGCGGCCCTCCCTTTTTTCGTCGTTTCCACCCCGGCGCAAAACTTTCGCGCTTCCTGACGTCGTCATTTGTCGTCAGCCGCGCGCAGTGGGCGCCTAACAGCACCGGACTCCGTAGCGGCCTCGCGCGTGTCGAAATGGTTGCTTCTGCGGGTGGATTCCCAGCGCCCGCGCGCAGCGCCGAGCCTGCTGATGTTCACAATTGTTGACAGTTTCGGTGCAGGGGATCGCTTCGACTCGACTTCAAAGCAACTTCTTGCTTGAAATCTTCCGCCGAAAAGCACCGATCCATCTACACTGGCCGCGTGAACTTGAATTATGCTCTTGGCCAAATCCAAGCTGACTATGCTAACCTTTTCTATGGACGCTCTCCCTTGTAATGGTTCCACACAACCATTCTGGCACGAAGATGCCGTTGAGTGGGAGCGTCCACCCCATCGCTCACGTTGAATCAGCAGTCGCTGTCTTTGGTAGAAAAAGGCCATGTATCGACTGGAATGCTCGCCGTTGCTGCGGCCGACGGCGCGCCGGGTATGGTGCCTACGACTCTCAGGGTAGGGATGACGCTACAGCGCCAGATGACGCCGGTCGGTAAGGGGGCCTTACTGAACGCGCGCTGGGCGCCAATTCAACAATCATGCAGCCAACCAGTTTGGGCGGTCCCCGACCGTTGCACTTCATCCTCGTCGACTGCGCACCAGTCGCAAATCCGACATATGTCGAAGCCGACCTCCGCGCCACGATGAAGCACGATCAGTTTATGTGCTTTGCGATACATGTATGAGGCGACATACGCGCGACTCTGTCCTTCATCATCAACGATTTCGAAGATATACCTCAAACAAATCACCGGCAGTAATTGTACAATCTGAGGAGTATTCGCCAACGCTTGGGGGAGGCTTGTACCCTTCCGCCCAAAGGAGCGCTTTCCATTCTGCCGGATACGCGGCTCCTTAGCGACGAGTAACACGCGGCTTCGCGCCTCGATGGCTTATCAGCGTCTTGACCGCGCGAGACCTCCCTTGGAATTTGGAAAAGATATCGCGTTCGGCATAACGCCCCCCTCGCAACTCGAAGCTGAAGTCTAGGAGATTCCCGCTTCAGAGTTTCGGTTGTGACCCCTGCCTTCATATTGATGATCCTTCCCTTCCCGTGACCTCGCGCCATCGCCCCTGTCCTGGATACAAGCCTCAAAGTTCCGGCAACCGCACGGGGCAGACGAAGATCCGGCTGTGGTGCCGCTCCCCACGGCCCTGCGGCTTGGAAGGTGACAATCCGACAGCTGGTCGCCGGGCGGGATGACGGCCGGCCCCGAGACGATCCTCATGCAGAGATTCACATCCAAGAAGGTGGCCAGCAGACCGGATGATCAGCGTCGGATCGACCTGTCTCAACGAGATCGCTCGCGTCTCTTTGTTGCGTAGCAAAAAAGGGCGGCTCGAGAGCCGCCCTTCAGATCCGAATGGATCCTGCCAAGGCTGTCGCCTTATCACATCATGTCCATGCCGCCCATGCCGCCCATGCCGCCAGGCATTGCCGGAGCGTCCTTCTTCGGCAGCTCGGCGATCATGGCTTCGGTGGTGATGAGCAGCGAAGCAACCGAGGCTGCGTCCTGGAGCGCGGTGCGAACGACCTTGACCGGGTCGATGATGCCCATGGCGATCATGTCGCCATATTCGCCGGTCTGTGCGTTGTAACCGAAGTCGTCGGTGTCCTTCTCGAGGATCTTGCCGACGACGATGGATGCTTCGTCGCCAGCGTTTTCGACGATCTGGCGGGCCGGAGACTGCAGAGCGCGGCGAACGATGTTGACGCCGGCATCCTGGTCGTCGTTTTCACCCTTGACGGTGATCTTGACGGAGGAACGCAGCAGAGCAACGCCGCCGCCCGGTACGATGCCTTCCTGAACTGCAGCGCGCGTCGCGTTGAGAGCGTCGTCGATGCGGTCCTTCTTTTCCTTCACTTCGACTTCCGTCGCACCGCCGACGCGGATGACGGCAACGCCGCCAGCGAGCTTGGCAAGGCGCTCCTGCAGCTTCTCACGGTCGTAGTCGGAAGTGGTTTCTTCGATCTGGGCCTTGATCTGGGCGACGCGGCCTTCGATGTCGGACTTCTGGCCGGCGCCGTCGACGATCGTCGTGTTTTCCTTGGTGATCGAAACCTTCTTAGCGCGGCCGAGCATGTCGAGCGTGACGCTTTCGAGTTTGATGCCGAGGTCTTCCGAGATCACGGTGCCGCCCGTCAGGATGGCGATGTCTTCGAGCATGGCCTTGCGGCGGTCGCCGAAGCCCGGAGCCTTGACGGCAGCGATCTTCAGGCCGCCACGCAGCTTGTTGACGACGAGCGTTGCGAGTGCTTCGCCTTCGACGTCTTCAGCGATGATGAGGAGCGGCTTGCCGGTCTGCACGACGGCTTCGAGAACCGGGAGCATCGCCTGGAGGTTGGAGAGCTTCTTCTCGTGCAGGAGAATGAAAGCGTCTTCGAGGTCGGCGACCATCTTTTCCGGGTTGGTGACGAAGTAGGGCGACAGATAACCGCGGTCGAACTGCATGCCTTCGACGACTTCGAGTTCGGTCTCGGCGGTCTTGGCTTCTTCAACCGTGATGACGCCTTCGTTGCCAACCTTCTGCATCGCTTCGGCGATGTCGAGACCGATCTGCTTTTCGCCGTTTGCCGAGATCGTGCCGACCTGGGCGACTTCGTCCGAGGTGTTGATCGTCTTGGCCTTGGCGAGCAGGTCCTTGACGACTTCCGCGACGGCGAGGTCGATACCGCGCTTAAGGTCCATCGGGTTCATGCCGGCGGCAACGGCCTTCGCGCCTTCGCGAACGATTGCCTGAGCGAGAACGGTTGCAGTCGTCGTGCCGTCACCGGCAATGTCGTTGGTCTTCGAAGCGACTTCGCGGACCATCTGGGCGCCCATGTTCTCGAACTTGTCTTCGAGTTCGATCTCCTTGGCCACGGTGACGCCGTCCTTGGTGATGCGCGGCGCGCCGAACGACTTGTCGATGACGACGTTGCGGCCCTTCGGGCCGAGCGTCACCTTGACTGCGTCGGCGAGGATGTCGACGCCGCGCAGCATCTTTTCGCGCGCGCTACGGCCGAACTTGACTTCTTTAGCTGCCATTTTGAAAGCTCCTGGTTTCGAAATTCCGGAACGGGTCCGGTTTCAAATTGCGGAAGTTTGAAGGGTTGCCGGCGATCAGCCGATGACACCCATGATGTCGGCTTCCTTCATGATCAGAAGGTCTTCGCCGTTGATCTTGACTTCGGTGCCGGACCACTTGCCGAACAGGATGCGGTCGCCAGCCTTGACGTCGAGCGGAACAACCTTGCCGCTTTCGTCACGGGCACCGGAACCGACAGCCACGATTTCGCCTTCCTGCGGCTTTTCCTTAGCGGTGTCCGGAATGATGACGCCGCCCTTGGTCTTTTCTTCAGATTCGACGCGGCGGACGACAACGCGGTCGTGCAGCGGACGGAAATTGGTGCTTGCCATTGTCTAATCCCTCGATCATTGACAGTACGGATATTTGAACGACCCGGTGGTGGTTGGTAGCACTCTTTACGCGAGAGTGCTAGCTCGGTGGCTGAGATATGTCCCCGATGCGTGCGTGTCAGGCAAATTCCCAACGGGACAGGCCGATCGCATGCTGGGGATTGCCGATTACGATCCTCTTATGTCCCGTTTGGGCATGCATCGCGGAAGCGTCCTTCATCTGGAGCTCGCGATTAGCGCCCCTCGCAACGAGAAGTCATTCAAAAGCGCCTCTTTCAGCCGGGTTCTCCTGCTCCGCGTTCGGCGTGGCACCGCTTGAAACATTCGGCCGCGGAACCACACAAACATCGCCGTAACAAACCTCTTCGCCCTTGTGATTGGTATGGGTGGTCTGCAGCAGATCTGGTTGGAAGAATTCTTTCGCACCGTGCTCGTCCAGCGACTTCAACGCCAGCTCGAGCAACTCGACCGCACGGTCTTTGTTGCCGATCTCATAGTAGTAGCAAGCCACCTCCGGAAAAGCAGGAACGCGGAGAGACTGCATGAACCTGACGCGAAAGTTCAACGTCGGGACTTAGCCAACCATGCGTCAATCTTGCTGCGGTCCTCATCGGCGGGTGCAGCCCTTTGTGCCGCGACGGCTGCGACCTCAACTACACTGCCCTTGTAAGTCTCCTGCGGCTCTATCAGGTCGCGCAACGCCCCCTCACTAGGTTCACACGAGGTTCCACAAATTCGAGGATGTACAATTTGCCCGGCTGGAAGATTGCAAGGGGCTCGCCACTCACCCATTCCCGCACTTTGACCGCAGGCGCCAGGGAGTTCATTTGCAAGATCGGAGCACTCGTTGCAGGTGATTTGTGTGACATAGCTTGGTCTCCAACTAGGACGAGACACTCGGGTTGAGGGGAGGGCATCCCCGGCCGCAGTCCCTCATTGTTGGCTAGAAGCACGTCAAAACGGTTGATTAGGATGGTTTTAAGCAAAAAATGCGCCGACGCTCTACCTTGGAAAGCATGAACCCCCTCCGTCGCTCACACGAATGGCTCGCAGAAGCCAAAATCGTCGCAAATCTGTCGTCGCGGGACATCAGTTGCCGGATAGCTCTGAGACCTATTCTGAAGCGCGAGACAGTGAAGGGATGGAAAAACTCCGCCTCGTCCCAGCACGACTCATTTACCTCTGCTGCGGTTAGCTCTTGGTTTTCGACGTAACCACGTAAATTGCATCTCCGACCGTGATAACGGCCTCGGCCACGTCATCTGAAAGTTCGATATTGAACTCGTCCTGGATCATCATGACGATTTGAGCGACTTCGAGAAAGTCGGCGCCCAGGTCATCGACCAGAGACGCGTCGTCCACAGCATGGGCAGGGTCGACGCCCAACTGCTCGACGATTATTGCTCTTATACGATTAGAGACGTCCGCGCTGGATTTTTCCACCGGTGTCCTCCCTTAAAGCATTATCACGCTTCTCCCGGCATGCTCGAGCGCCGAGGCGTGAGCATAATCATCGCTTTTCTTTATACCATTAATCTCGACGTCGCAGACAGGGCATCTGGTAAGCCGCATGGCTCTAACCACGAAAGACCGGGCGCGATTCCCAGGCCTGCAACCAACACATAAAGCGGCCACTCCGTCTCATCTTAGGGGCGTCTGAGGAACATCCGGGACATCGGGCGGCACCTCGTTCTCTGGAACGAATCCCAGGATGCTCACCACGAGAGCGATGAGAACGCAAATGAGTACGAGGAAGGCAACGCTCAGGAGCGTCAATGAAGACCCCTTCCCAGAAGAGCGGTCAGCGCACCGCTGAGTACCGCATCGCTTCTATAAGCACTATGGGCATTCACCAGCGTGGCAGTTGGTGCCGGGGGCAATGTCTTACCTCCAAGAGAGTGGGTTCGGCGGCCGGGAGCCCGATCCGCCGAATTTCAATGAGCCTTGCATGGTAGCCATCGGTGAAGACGGCGAGGCAATCGGCTTGATCATCTACGACTGCGGCCCGGAGAACTGGAGCATCTTGCTCGGCTACGTGCTGCCGAGCATCGACGGAAAGGTATCTACACCGCTCTTTTCTATGCCCTTCGCGACAAGCCCAAGAGCAAGGAAATATCTTTTCGATCCTTTCGGGTACGCACCCCAACAACCTGGCCGCCCAAGCAGCATTCGAAGCGCAAGGTAGGACAAAAGAATACATAATGCATTCCTATCCGCTGAAGGACAGGGGCGAGGGCAAGAGCCCACTGAGAGCGCAGTAGCGCAATCGCAGGGCCGTAGCTTTGAGGAGATGAGGATGCGAATACCTAGTCGAGTACTTCGATACCGGCCCAGACGGCCTCAAGGGCATGCAAGCCCTCATCAACGAGAAGGCGGCCCAGGGACATGCTCTCCACCAGGCAGTGCCCGAAAGCACATACCAGTGGGTACTGATCTTTTCCTCGCTCAGCTGCGCGCAATGAACAACGACATGAGCGTGAAGGCAGAGGTGCTGCTGGATGGCTCCTGATGGAAACCGAGTTCACGATGACGAACTGATCACCCGCCTCCCAAGGCAGTTTTAAGTCTCCTTGGGAAACTGTCAGCGCCGCCGCGACTCCCGCGGGCATAAACAATCTCACGGGTAGTTGGTGGGAACCAGCCCCTGCGTATTCGGGCGCGCTTCTATCGATGTTCGATCGACTGCCAGGATGCTCATCACGAGAAAGATGAGGACGAGTATTAATGCCATAAATGCGATGCCTGCCTTATCCATCTCCCATCACGACCCGATGAATGCGAGCAAAGCAAGGCGACACTGGTGAAGTTCCCTCACAGGGGCCTGTCATAGTTGATGGTGGCCAGCGCGAGTGGCGCACGGTAGACGTGATAAGAGGCTAGCGCTAAGCCCGCCGCCCTCCGATACAATAAGTCCCGCTGCCGCTCGAACAAGCGTACCGAGCGGGCTACTCCCACACAAAAGGTCACCATGTCCTGCCGCGTCGTCGAATACCATTCAGGCCCTGCGGGTATGCCCGGCATGTAAGCCCTAATAGACGAGTGGGCGGCTGGGGGCTATTCGTTCCACCGGGCAGTGCGCGAGGGCACATATCGGTGGGTGCTGTTCTTTTCCTCTAGCGAGTTCACTTCTTGTTCCTAGTTATTTAGGCAACCCTTATGTGAACGATGCGCGGTTAGTGCAATGCCAGCATTGTAAAGAGGACGACGGCGGCAAGGACGGAGAGGAGAAGGATAGTACCTTCTTTCATGGCATTGTTACTCCTGCCCCAATTCAGAAATATGGGGAATCGGAACGTCTCTTCACCCATCCGGCCGGCAAACGCAAGAGATCACCATGACAGGTAAGGACGAACTGCCTGATTGGGGCGCCGCGCTTTGAGGCCACAATCTCCAATCTCGCTCTTCGAGAATATCAGCTCCCTGGCCTTCATTTCCGCCGAAGATATGCCAGAATGGATAAAGGCGGCCTTCCTCGATCCTTCGTCGCCGCTCCACAACGAGGAGCACGCTCACCTTGCACATGCCGAGATCGGCTTTCTCTGGACCGTAGTCAAGAACAGCCGCAAGGGCCGCCGCATCATCGGCCAGTGCGAAGAGGGAAAGCCTCAAGGCGCCATGGGCAAATGGGCCCGCGCCCGAGCAGAGATGCAGGTAAAGCAGTGGTTCGGCTTCGTCCCGGATTTCATCATCACGCTCGATGCCGAATACTGCCGGGCATGTGGCGCGCCCGTCTTCACCATTCGCGGACATAACGTCGAAGAGTTCGTCGGCGTTGTTCGCCGCTATGGCGCAGATGCAGCTGGTGTCCGCGCGATCGTAAATGCCGCTAACCGCCCGCCAGAGATAGCCCGGGCTAAGATTAATTGCCCACGCTTGCGGCACATGCCAGCTCAGGGTCGCCTGATCAAATCTCGACGATGAGGCCCTGTTGGATCAAGTCAGTAACATTCACAGAACTGGCATTGAGAGCTTTATCAGCATCAACATATTTATCAGCGGTAAGGCACAAAAATACGGCCTGCACCCTGCCGGCTTCAGCTTTCACATCTGGCCGATCAATGGTCACACCCTGATACGTGCCTTGAGGTATGGCGTGACCGCGGATCTCGCAATCTCCGAGAGCTTCAAGGCTGATCAGGTGTTTAGCCATGCAGGCGATTCCTTCTTTGACGGGGCTTTGACGGACGAATGGCCAAAGCGAAACTTTCTGATGAGGTGAAAACCTACATTGTGCAAGCCCTGGCGTGTTTTGATAGTCCATCTGTCGTGGCGGCCGCAGTCAAGAAGGAGTTCGGGGTCGACGTGAGCCATGACCCGAACAAGAAGGCAGCGTCGGGCATAGCGCCAAAGTGGAAAGCTCTTTTCGGAGAGATCCGCAAGACCTTCCTAGAGGATACGGCGACCATCGCCATCAGCCATCGCGCGGCGCCGTCTTCCGCCGGTCCACGGTGCAGGTCCGAAACGAGGGCGGTCTTTGGGATGAGAGCGAGAAGCTCTATCCGGCCATCGGCGCATCGCCCAAGGAGCATGTACTGCAATGGAGCTTCCCGTCAGGAGCTTCGGTATCGTTTGCTCACCTCGAGCATGACAAGACCGTCCTGAACTGGCAGGGCTCGCAGATCCCGCTCATCTGCTTCGACGAGCTGACGCATTTCAGCGCGAAGCAGTTCTGGTACATGGTTTCGCGTAACCGCTCTATGAGCGGCGTGCGGCCATACATCAGAGCAACCTGCAACCCTGATGCAGATAGCTGGGTTGTCGAGTTCATCAGCTGGTGGATCGACCAGGATACCGGATTGCCGATCCCGGAGCGGGCAGGCGTCCTTCGGACCACGGATGTAGCAGAGCCGATACGCGTCTTAATATTGCGCGGTCGGCCTTCACGAATGCTGGATTGGTGATGCCGGAGGCCGAAAGCGGGTCGGTCAGGTCCGCGTTGATCTTCGCCTTCTTACCCTCGTCACTTCGCCTTCGAATTTGCCCTTCCACTCGCCGCGCTCAGCTCCGTGGTCACCAGCGCACCGTGCCCGGATGGCCGCCGGTGTCGGCGGCACCTCAAGCGTTCGTTGTTAGACTAGGGGACACCTCGTAGATTGGAGCGACAAGCTTGGAGATGGGGACCTTGGAGGCTCCGTTCTTTTCTTTCGCGAACTCGGTCTCGAGCTCGAAGGGCGGGCCACAATCGAAGGAGAATGGGCCGGACGTGTCACCGGACTGGGCGATCAGAAGGTCGAGACTGCCATGATGCGCACGCCTGACGGACACAGCCGGCTTTGAGCTCTCCCGCTTTCTCTCGCCGCCGAACACGGGTAACGTGATGCATCACCATCGTCGTATGGACGGTTGATTTGTCGAAGGTCGTGCTGGCTGAGCAATAGCAGCGGAAGCGCTGCTCTTCAGGCTTAATACTCCGCCGCCATCCACATCTCGATGCCAAGGCACGCGAGCGGCAATATGACGTCATCCAGACCGCCATCGCCTATCGCGGCGATCCGAACCCGCAGTTCTCGGCCAAGGGCGAGGCACTCTTCGCCTGGCGATCGGTGTGGACCTATTCCACGGCCGAGCTGGTGAAGGTGCTCGCCGGCGAGCGGGAACGCCAATGTCACGTCGCCAATTTCGATACCGGCAAAAAGACTGTTGAGATCACAACCAAGCGCTCTGGCGGTTTCGACGAGCCTGCTCGCTGAAATCCGATCCTTGCCGCTATCGTACTTCTGTATCTGCTGAAACGTGACGCCGATCGCATCGCCCAGTTTCTTCTGCGAGATCCCACTGATCTCCCGAAATCGACGGATGTTGGTTCCCACGGTCGCGTCGACATCCTTGTCCGCTTGGCTTCTCCGCATATTGTTTCAGTCCTTCGCTCGCATGCCGGATCCGATCCGAAGTCCTTGATGTGCTCCTATCTCACCTGACTTCAACATTCACTTTAACAAGAGAAAAAACCAGATGGATAAAACCGTGCCTCCCGGCGCGGCGATCTTCGATTGCATCAACCGCGTTCAGCACGTAAATGGAAGCGTCTGTGAATTCGAACGCTCAGACGCCGGGCCTCTTCTCGTCGAGAGAGAAGGGGCCTTTTTTGCGTCTAAGAACAGATAGCATCGGTGGTTGTGGCGAGATCCGGCCGGTGCCTAAAACCATGATCGCTCGTCTTCCCTTCCAGCACCGCAACCGCAGCTGCCTCGATGCTGCGACAGAGATCGTCGTATTCCGCCGGCAGCTCCTCGCGGCATGGGACCTCCTTGCGGAGCTCGTCGACCATCAGCGCAGTGACCTCATTGACTCGGCAAAAGCTCTGAAATGCCAGCCTGTGGGCGCTAGTGATTTTGTCGCGATAACGGGGCAGGGCAAGCCTGAGGCGCGCTCGACCTCCCTGAGCAGAGCGGTATTCCTGAGGTCATTTGGGCATCGAGCAAATCGAATTCGTCCATGTGCCCCGCGTCAATTCCGCTATCTTCCATTGGCAGGCCTCTTCGCAGCGTCCAAGCCGGGCGATCCAGCTCATCTGACCTTTCACGGGCACCAACCACGAGTATTATGGCTCGGGAAGCTCTTCCCGTCGCCCTCGAACTCATGTCCGAGCAACGATCTTTGTTGCGGAGCGTTTCGTTTTCAGGGGCTCACCGAAGGAGGAGTGCGATGCGTCCTGCCGAGTGCGTCGAGATAATAGAATGGGCTGCAGCTCTCGCAGCAGTCGTTTTCGTGGCGGCATTATTGCCGCGGCACTGTCTTGATGACTCGATTTTCAAATGATGCCGGAGAACCTTGATTCAGGCTGATCGTCGGGCTCGGCCAATGTCGGTCTGGGTGCGATCGGCCTTGACGATAGGGCTTTGAGGTCCTCGGCGAGGCCGGCAAGCTGTGCCGCAACGTCCAAAAGATTTGAAACGGCGCACTGCGCCGCGATGTCTGAGAGGTCAGAAGCTTGCTCGATTGGGCCGGCGCTTCTCGCTTCGCTATCGTCCATGTTCAATTCCCATTTCCATTGATGTGGATCAATGGCGAGGCTCGTCAAAGGCCGCGGGCCGATGACGAGCCTCCCGGCCGGCTGCGAGGGGCAAGACGACCAATGTCAGTCTAAGCCCGAACACTGCCGGCCGCCACAAACCAGCCGCCGAATATTCCCCAACGACAACCAGGAGACTTCAATGAGCGCCGCCACGGGAGCGGCGACTTTTGCTACGATCGAGAGATCTGGGGCCGACACCGGCGCAACAGCGCTACGATACCCGCAGATCTCGGCAACACGCCGGAAAAGACGGTGACGGCTATCTCTACCGCGGTCGAACCGGCATGCAGCTCACCGGCAAGGACAACTACCGCCAGTACCGCAACTGGTGCCGCGCGGCTGGTCTCGACTACCCCGACTTCGTCAAGGATCCCGACGCGGTCAATGCCGATCCGTGGGAAGGCCTGGTGCCTCTGTTCTACTGGGACACACGCGAGCTGAACCGCTGGGCCGGCTAAGGCGACGCCGAGACCATCACGAAGAAGATCAACGGCGGCAAGAACGGCTTGGCTGATTGGTTTGACCGATTGGGGCGGATCTCGCTCGTTCTTCTCGGCTACCGCGCCGACAACGTCCTTCAGTTCCAAGCCGACCAGCGCCTGCAGGTCGACGGCGATGTCGGACCGAAAACCCGTGCTGCGATGCATACGGCGCTTGTGGCGCTCACTCCGGGCGAAGCGGCACGGCCGGAGGTCAACGTGGCCCGGTGACGGAGGAGAAGCTGGTACCGGTATCTGTCACGCCAACCAGCCTCGACGCGCCGCGGTGGAAGTCCAACGAGGTCATCACTCCTCTGTCGTCGTCGTCGAGCACTTTCGCTGCTCTACGAGATCGGCGGCATACCGTGGCATAACCTCTTATTGATCCTTGTCGCGTTCGGCGGCATGGCCGGCTTCCTCTACTGGCGCAAGAACTCCGATCGGAAGGCCGTCGCAAAGCAGGTCGAGGGGATGGCGTAATGTTCTGCACTCCTCGCCTCATCGTGGCTGCGGCCGGTCTCGCTATCGTCGCCGCCGTCGTTGCCTGGATCTACCGGCAGGGCGGCGACGATGTCAGAACCTCCATCGAAAGGCAGAACAATGAAGCTGGCCGCACTGCGGACGATGTCCGCACTCGCTTCGATCTTGCCCTCCGGGGATGTGGGACTTCGGCGCCGGCAAGTGCCGACGGTTTCCGCCGCGTGGTGGGCACTGATTTAATCGGCGGGCGTGGCGGGACGCCGGCTGATCAGCGCAAGATCGACCGGACCGTCGTCGGCATCTGCGCCGCGGCGGTCTGGACGAAAGGGGAATGCGCCGGACGCGGGGAAGGGCGCTGAATGTCGCAAGAAATATTCGCTTTGATCGAGTTGTTCAATGCGTGGTTCGGCGGCGCGGCGAGACCATGACCCATGATCAGCGCGATGGTCGGCCGGCTGATGTGGCACACGAACGAAGTCCGGAAGATGCGCCGGAAGTTCTTCGGCAAGGAGCTGTTCTGGGAAATACCGATCGCCGTCGGCATGGCATTGATCGGCGCGGCTTT
>NZ_VITA01000040.1 GCF_007827695.1 Sinorhizobium medicae
ATCGCTGCCGTCAGCGACGTCTTGCCATGGTCAACGTGGCCAATCGTGCCAATGTTGACGTGCGGCTTATTGCGCTCAAATTTGCTCTTTGCCATTTCCGGCTCTCCGTTTCCTGTCCCCTAGAGGGGAAATCTTTTCATTCTGTTTCAGCGCGAGGCTATTCCGGTCACTTCTGACCGGAATACTTCGCCTGGATTTCCTGCGCGACGTTCGACGGAACCGGCGCGTAGTGATCGAACAGCATCGTGTATTGAGCGCGGCCCTGCGACATCGAGCGCAGGTTGTCCACGTACTTGAACATGTTCGCCAGCGGCACGTGGGCATTAATCACGACGGCGACGCCGCGTGCTTCCTGACCCTGGATCTGGCCGCGGCGAGAGTTCAAGTCACCGATCACGTCGCCGACGTAGTCTTCCGGCGTCACGACCTCGACCTTCATGATCGGCTCGAGGAGCTGAGCTCCGGCCTTCTTGGCCGCTTCACGGAAGCATGCACGGGACGCGATTTCGAAGGCCAGGACCGACGAGTCGACGTCGTGGAATGCACCGTCGATCAGCGTCGCCTTGACGCCGAGCATCGGGAAGCCGGCAAGCGGACCTGAAGAGAGCACGCTCTCGATACCCTTCTGAACGCCCGGGATGTATTCCTTCGGAACAGCACCACCGACGATCTTGGATTCGAACTTGAACTCTTCGCCTTCCGGGTTCGGTTCGAAGACGATCTTGACGCGTGCGAACTGGCCGGTACCACCGGACTGTTTCTTGTGCGTGTAATCTTCTTCGTGCTGACGCGTGATGGTCTCGCGATAGGCAACCTGCGGCGCGCCTACGGTTGCTTCGACCTTGAACTCACGACGCATACGGTCAACCAGAATGTCGAGATGGAGCTCGCCCATGCCGGCAATGATCGTCTGACCGGATTCTTCGTCGGTCTTGACGCGGAAGGACGGGTCCTCAGCAGCCAGGCGGTTGAGCGCGAGGCCCATCTTTTCCTGGTCGCCCTTGGTCTTCGGCTCGATAGCGATCTGGATAACCGGCTCCGGGAATTCCATGCGCTCGAGAATGACCTGCTTCAGCGGATCGCAGAGCGTATCGCCGGTGGTCGTTTCCTTAAGACCGGCCAGAGCAACGATGTCGCCGGCGAAGGCTTCTTCGATGTCTTCACGCGAATTCGAGTGCATCTGCAGCATGCGGCCGACGCGCTCGCGCTTTTCCTTGACGGTGTTCATGACCGACGTGCCCTTTTCGAGCTTGCCGGAATAGATGCGCGCAAAGGTCAGCGAACCGACGAAGGGGTCGTTCATGATCTTGAAGGCCAGCATCGAAAGCGGCTCTTCGTCCGAAGCATGACGCTCGATTTCCGCCTCGGTCTTGACGTCGATGCCCTTGATCGCCGGGATGTCCACCGGAGACGGAAGGTAATCGACAACAGCGTCGAGGAGCGGCTGAACACCCTTGTTCTTGAACGCGGTACCGCAGAACATCGGGTGGAACTTCACGTCGATCGTGCCGCGACGGACGAGCGCGCGAATCTGTTCGTTGTCCGGATACTGCCCCTCGAGATAGGCTTCCATCGCCGCTTCGTCGATCTCGACAACCGTCTCGATCAGCTTTTCGCGGTATTCTTCAGCCTTTTCCTTCAGGTCGTCCGGAATCTCGACGACATCCCACTGGGCGCCGAGCGATTCGTCGCGCCAGATCAGAGCATTCATTTCGATCAGATCGACAACGCCCTTGAAGTCGCTTTCAGCGCCGATCGGCAGCTGCATGACGACTGCCGTCGCACCGAGGCGCGTCTTGATCATCTCGACCGAGCGGTAGAAGTCCGCACCGGTCTTGTCCATCTTGTTGCAGAAGATCATACGCGGAACATTGTACTTCTCAGCCTGGCGCCAGACGGTTTCCGTCTGCGGCTCTACGCCGGCGTTGGCGTCGAGAAGCGCGATCGCGCCATCGAGAACGCGCAGCGAACGTTCGACTTCGATGGTGAAGTCGACGTGGCCGGGCGTGTCGATGATGTTGAAGCGACGCGACTTGCCGTCGCGACCCTTCCAGAAAGTCGTCGTGGCAGCAGACGTGATCGTGATGCCGCGCTCCTGCTCCTGCTCCATCCAGTCCATGGTTGCGGCGCCGTCATGAACTTCGCCGATCTTGTGGGACTTGCCGGTGTAGTAGAGGATACGCTCGGTCGTCGTGGTCTTGCCGGCGTCAATATGCGCCATGATACCGAAATTTCGGTAGTCTTCGATTTTATATTCGCGAGCCATGAGAGACTGCCTTTCGAAACCAGTTCGGATTACCAACGGTAGTGCGAGAACGCACGGTTGGCATCAGCCATCTTGTGGGTGTCTTCACGCTTCTTGACTGCGCTGCCGCGGTTGTTCGCTGCGTCCATGAGTTCGCCGCAGAGGCGATCGACCATGGTCGTTTCATTGCGCTTACGGGCAGCCGCGATCAGCCAGCGGATAGCGAGAGCCTGGCGGCGCTCCGGACGAACATCGACCGGAACCTGGTAGGTAGCACCACCGACGCGGCGGGAACGCACTTCCACATGCGGAGCGATGTTGTCGAGCGCGGAATGGAACACGGTGACCGGCTCCTGCTTCAGCTTCGACTGGACCGCATCGAACGCACCATAGACGATGCTTTCCGCTACGGACTTTTTGCCGTGCAGCATGATTGCGTTCATGAACTTCGTGACAACCAGATCACCGAACTTCGGATCCGGGTTGATCTCACGCTTTTCTGCTCTGTGACGTCGGGACATACTTCTCGTCTCTCAACTTTAAATCTTATGACCAGCGAAATGGCGCCGGTTGCGATATTATTTCGGACGCTTCGCGCCATACTTGGAGCGGCGCTGTTTGCGGTTCTTAACACCCTGCGTATCGAGAACGCCGCGGATGATGTGGTAACGGACACCCGGAAGGTCCTTCACGCGGCCGCCGCGGATCATGACGACGGAGTGCTCCTGAAGGTTATGGCCTTCACCGGGAATGTAGCCGATCACTTCGAAGCCGTTGGTCAGGCGGATCTTGGCGACCTTACGGAGAGCCGAGTTCGGCTTCTTCGGGGTCGTCGTGTAGACGCGGGTGCAAACGCCGCGCTTCTGCGGGTTTTCCTGCAGCGCAGGAACCTTGTTGCGCTTTACCTGTGCCTGACGCGGCTTGCGGATCAGCTGGTTTACGGTAGGCATCTAACCATCCCTTACAAAAAACTTGTCTCGTTACCCTTTCGGGCGGATCGCTTGCCGTCGCCGGCAACAACGAACGCCTATGAAATGCGCAAAATGAGGGCCGATCCGCTTTTCCGCAGATGGCCCCACAAAAAGCAGAGGACGCACCATTTCGCGCGTCTTGCGTGCAGCATTATGTCGTCAGCGTGCGTTTTGAACCTTGTTTGAGGCGAACTCCAGAACGTGTCGTTCCGAACCAGCCAGCCTCACATGGGCTCTGATGCGGCGGGGTGTACTGATTTCAGGGCCATTCGTCAAGGGCGATTCAGAAAATATAGAGCCACGCAGCCCTGATATGCCCGAGAAACAAGGCTTTGCACGCCTCGCCTGTCCTCGGGACCGGCCGGAAGGCAACTCCCATATGCGGATAGTCATCCGGCCTTGAGGAATCAGCAACTTCTTTCTGCCGTTTTCCACGACGGCGAGTCGGCTACGGCCGCGGTCTTACCGGTCCACGCCATCCCCCAGACAAATAAATCGCATCATCAGCCTGATTCCTGGAACGGGTTCCGATCTGGCGCAATATGCAGTAGAGCAGGATGAGGCAAAGTGTATCCGGTTTCCCCGCATCCCTCGTCTCAGCGCCACTGAATGCTTCCTTTAACCGTGGTCGATTGAAGGACGCGATTGCCTATACTAATTTTCGAAGAGGATGTTTCCATGTCTGTCACCCCGGATAACGACAATGCGCCCGACGAACCGCTGATATTCATCGTCATCGGCAAGGCCTATGAAACCGACGGCGACAAAGAGGGCGTCGACATCCATGTAATGCTCCGTGCACCGGATGATGATACGGCCGTGCGCGAGGCGTTGAACGCGCTCGCCGAGGAGGGCTTCCTTGAAGCCGATCTCGACCAGATCGGCACCTTGAACGGCATGCCGGAAGAGGAGCCGCATGCGTCCGCATATCAGGGGGCACTGGAGGGCGAAGTCGCGATCATCCGCTTCAGTTGAGCAGGCCGTGCTTCCAGAAGTGCTCAGAAAATAGCCGCCCGGATCGCTCCGGGCGGCTTTATCGTTTCACCGGGAAGGGCAGTCACCCTTCCCTTCCCGCTTACTCCGCGGCAGCGGGGTCGTTTGCCATTGCCGCGAGCATGGGCGTGGCGCTTTCCGCACCCGTTCCCTTGCGGCGCTCTTCGAGGATCAACTCGTCGCGGGCCGTGGCGATACGGCGGATCTGAGTCATCGTGCCGCCGGTACCGGCCGGGATAAGGCGACCGACGATGACGTTCTCCTTGAGACCCTGCAGGTTGTCCGTCTTGCCTGCGACCGCTGCTTCGGTGAGGACCTTGGTGGTCTCCTGGAACGAAGCGGCCGAGATGAAGGACGGCGTCTGCAGCGATGCCTTGGTTATGCCGAGCAGGACCGGATCGCCAAAGGCGGGCTTCTTGCCTTCGGCAATCAGGCTGTCATTGACATCTTCCAGCTCGATGCGATCGACATTGTCGCCGACGATATAGGTCGAGTCACCGGCGTCGGTGATTTCCACCTTCTGCAGCATCTGCCGGACGATCACCTCGATGTGCTTGTCGTTGATGACAACGCCCTGCAGTCGATAGACTTCCTGGATCTCGTTCACGAGATAGGAAGCAAGTGCTTCCACGCCCTTGATCGCCAGAATGTCATGCGGTGCCGGGTTACCATCGAGGATGTAATCGCCCTTTTCGATGTAGTCGCCATCCTGAAGATGGAAGGGCTTGCCCTTCGGGATCAGGTATTCGACCGGCTCGACACCATCTTCCGCCGGCTCGATCATGACGCGACGCTTGTTCTTGTAATCGCGGCCGAAACGGATCGTACCATCGATCTCCGCGATGATGGCGTGATCCTTCGGACGGCGCGCCTCGAACAATTCGGCAACACGCGGCAGACCACCGGTGATGTCCTTGGTCTTGGCGCTTTCGAGCGGCGAACGGGCAAGAACGTCACCCTGGCTCACCTTCTGCCCCGGTTCGACGGAAAGGATCGCGTCGACCGAGAGCATGAAGCGGGCTTCGCCGCCGCGGGCAAGCTTGGCGATATTGCCGTTCTTGTCCTTGATGACGATCGCAGGCTTAAGGTCGGTACCACGCGGCGTCGAACGCCAGTCGATGACCTGACGCTTGGTGATGCCGGTCGACTCGTCCGTCGATTCCAGAACCGAGATGCCATCAACCACGTCTTCGAAGTGAACGGTACCTTCTACTTCCGTCATCATCGGACGGGTATAGGGATCCCACTCGGCGAAACGCTGACCGCGCCTCACCGTGTCGCCATCGTCGACGAAGATCTTCGAGCCATAGGCGACGCGCTGCGAGGAGCGCTCGACACCGCGTTCGTCGAGGATCTGGATCGCCATGTTGCGCCCCATGGCAACGAGCACGCCATCGGAGTTGCGCAGCATGTTGCGGTTCTTGATCTGGACCGTGCCTTCATAGGAGGCTTCCAGGAACGACTGGTCGACCACGGTTGCCGTACCGCCAAGGTGGAACGTACGCATGGTAAGCTGCGTGCCCGGCTCGCCGATCGACTGGGCGGCGATGACGCCGACTGCCTCGCCCATGTTGACGGGCGTACCGCGCGCAAGGTCGCGGCCGTAGCAGACGCCGCAAACACCGGTCTGGATTTCGCAGGTCAGTGCCGACCGAATCCGAACCGACTGAATCCCAGCCTTTTCGATCGCAACGACATCCGGCTCGAGGATCATCCGGCCGGCATCGACGATGCGTTCGCCGGTGACCGGGTTGTCGATGTTGTCGAGCGCCGTACGGCCAAGGATACGCTGGCCGATGGAGGCAACGACCTGACCGGCATCGACGATCGCAGTCATGGTGAGGCCCTTGTCGGTGCCGCAATCCGTGTGCGTGACGATGCAGTCCTGCGCCACGTCGACGAGACGACGGGTCAGGTAACCGGAGTTCGCAGTTTTCAAGGCGGTGTCGGCGAGACCCTTACGGGCACCGTGCGTCGAGTTGAAGTACTCGTTCACGGTCAGGCCTTCCTTGAAGTTCGAGATGATCGGAGTTTCGATGATCTCGCCCGACGGCTTCGCCATGAGGCCGCGCATGCCGCCCAGCTGACGCATCTGGTTCGGCGAACCACGGGCGCCCGAGTGGGACATCATATAGATCGAGTTCATCGGCTTCTGGCGGCCGCTGTCGTCGAATTCGACGGCCTTGATGCGCGCCATCATCTCTTCGGCGACCTTTTCGGTCGCCTTGCCCCAGGCGTCGACCACCTTGTTGTACTTTTCGCCCTGGGTGATGAGGCCGTCATTGTACTGCTGCTCGTATTCCTTCACGAGCGCTTCGGTATCGCCGACGATCTTCACCTTCGTGTCCGGAATCACCATGTCGTCCTTGCCGAACGAAATGCCGGCACGGCAGGCATGCGAGAAGCCGAGCTGCATGATCCTGTCGCAGAAGATGACCGTGTCCTTCTGACCGCAATGGCGATAGACCGTGTCGATCATCTTGGAGATGTTCTTCTTGGTCATTTCCTGGTTGCAGGTTTCGAAGGGGACGTTCGGATTCTTCGGCAGGAGCTCGCCGATGATCATCCGGCCAGGCGTCGTTTCGTAGATTTTCGAAACCGGATTGCCTTCGGCGTCGACGGTCTTGTAGCGGCCGCGGATCTTGGCATGCAGGGTTACGGCCTTGGTCTCCAGCGCATGGTGCAGTTCGCCCATGTCGGAAAACGCCATGCCTTCGCCCGGCTCGTTCTGGTTCATGATCGAGAGGTAGTAGAGACCAAGCACCATGTCCTGCGACGGCACGATGATCGGAGCACCGTTTGCAGGATGCAGGATGTTGTTCGTCGACATCATCAGCACGCGTGCTTCGAGCTGCGCTTCAAGCGAGAGCGGCACGTGAACGGCCATCTGGTCACCGTCGAAGTCGGCGTTGAAGGCCGTGCAGACGAGCGGGTGCAGCTGAATGGCCTTGCCTTCGACCAGGATCGGTTCGAAGGCCTGGATGCCCAGGCGGTGCAGGGTCGGCGCGCGGTTCAGAAGGACCGGATGCTCGCGGATGACCTCGTCGAGGATATCCCAGACTTCCGGCTTTTCCTTTTCGACCAGCTTCTTGGCCTGCTTGACGGTCGAGGAATAACCCTTGGCGTCGAGACGCGCATAGATGAAGGGCTTGAAGAGCTCGAGCGCCATTTTCTTCGGCAGGCCGCACTGATGCAGCTTGAGTTCCGGCCCGGTCACGATGACCGAACGGCCGGAATAGTCGACGCGCTTGCCGAGCAGGTTCTGACGGAAGCGCCCCTGCTTGCCCTTGAGCATGTCGGAGAGCGACTTCAGCGGACGCTTGTTGGCACCCGTGATGACGCGACCGCGACGGCCGTTGTCGAACAGCGCATCCACCGATTCCTGCAGCATCCGCTTTTCGTTGCGGATGATGATGCCCGGCGCACGCAGTTCGATCAGCCGCTTCAGGCGGTTGTTACGGTTGATGACGCGGCGATAGAGATCGTTGAGATCCGACGTGGCGAAACGGCCGCCGTCGAGCGGAACGAGCGGACGCAGGTCCGGCGGAATAACCGGAACGACCTTCATGATCATCCATTCCGGACGATTGCCCGACTCCATGAAGTTCTCGACGATCTTCAGCCGCTTCATCAGCTTCTTCTGCTTCAGATCAGACGTCGTCTCAGCCATTTCAGAACGCAGGTCGCCCGCGATCTTCTCGAGATTCATCGATGCGAGCATCTCGTAGATCGCTTCGGCGCCGATCATGGCGGTGAACTGGTCCTCACCGAACTCGTCGACCGCGATCATGTATTCTTCTTCGCTCAGGAGCTGATTTTCCTTGAGCGACGTCAGACCCGGCTCGGTGACGATGTAGTTCTCGAAATAGAGGACGCGCTCGATATCCTTGAGCGTCATGTCGAGCAGCGTCGAGATGCGGCTCGGCAGCGACTTGAGGAACCAGATGTGAGCAACGGGCGCGGCGAGCTCGATATGGCCCATGCGCTCGCGCCGAACGCGCGACAGCGTGACTTCGACGCCGCACTTTTCGCAGATGATGCCCTTGTACTTCATGCGCTTGTACTTGCCGCACAGGCACTCATAGTCCTTGATCGGACCAAAAATGCGGGCGCAGAAAAGACCGTCGCGTTCCGGCTTGAAGGTGCGGTAGTTGATCGTCTCCGGCTTCTTGATCTCACCGTAAGACCAGGAAAGAATCTTCTCCGGGGACGCAATCGAGATCCGGATGGAATCGAAGGTCTGTGCAGGCACCTGCGGATTGAAAAGATTCATGACCTCTTGGTTCATGCCTGTCTCCTTTGGGGCATTAAGCCCTGAGCTTGGCGAGGGTGCCGGCAATCCCGGGCGCCGGCCCCTGCCCAATAAACAGCTAAAACCGCATCGGGTGCGGCCCCTGTTCCTGCCGCGGACAATCAGATGCCCGACGGCGGAAACGGTGCGCGCCGCTGAGCGGCACGCACCTCATGTCTCTTATTCGGCCGCGTCAGGCAGCTGCGCACTGGCACCGACTTCGTCGACCTTGGAGTTTTCCAGCTCGACCGAAAGGCCCAGCGAGCGCATTTCCTTGACGAGAACGTTGAAGCTCTCCGGAATGCCCGCTTCGAAGGTGTCGTCGCCACGGACGATAGCTTCATAGACCTTGGTGCGGCCGGCCACGTCATCCGACTTGACCGTCAGCATCTCCTGCAGCGTGTAGGCGGCGCCATAGGCTTCCAGCGCCCAGACCTCCATCTCGCCGAAGCGCTGACCGCCGAACTGCGCCTTGCCGCCCAGCGGCTGCTGGGTAACGAGCGAATACGGTCCGATCGAACGGGCGTGGATCTTGTCGTCGACCAGGTGGTTGAGCTTCAGCATGTAGATGTAGCCCACGGTCACCTGACGGTCGAACGTCTCGCCGGTACGGCCGTCATAGAGCGTCGACTGGCCGGTTACCTTGAGGCCGGCCTGCTCGAGCATCTCGTTGACGTCGGCCTCGACTGCACCGTCGAAGACCGGCGTTGCGATCGATACGCCGCGACGGGTCTGCTCGGCCAGCCGTACGATCGACTCATCGTCGTACTGCTTGATCGGCTCGCCCTTCGGACCGGATCCGATGACGCTGTCGATGGTGTCGCGCAGCGGCTGAATGTCAGCGCCCGCCTTATACGCATCGAGCATCGCTCCGATCTTCTTGCCCATGCCGGCGCAAGCCCAGCCGAGATGGGTCTCGAGAATCTGGCCGACATTCATGCGCGAAGGCACGCCGAGCGGGTTCAGCACCACGTCGACATGCGTGCCGTCCTCCAGGAACGGCATGTCTTCGATCGGCACGATGCGCGACACGACACCCTTGTTGCCGTGACGGCCGGCCATCTTGTCGCCCGGCTGGATCTTGCGCTTCACAGCGACGAAGACCTTGACCATCTTCATGACGCCAGGAGGCATTTCGTCGCCACGCTGGACCTTCTCGACCTTGTCCATGAAGCGCTGTTCAAGACGCGACTTGGATTCGTCGTACTGACCGCGGAGCGCTTCGATCTCGCCCTGCGCCTTTTCGTCCTCGATGGCGAACATCCACCACTGCGAGCGGGGATATTCGCTGATCACGGCATTCGAAAGCTCGGTGCCCTTCTTGAAGCCCTTCGGACCGGCAACCGCCACGTGACCGCGCAACATGTCGACCAGACGCGCATAGACGTTACGATCCAGGATCGCCTGTTCGTCGTCGCGGTCCTTGGCGAGGCGTTCGATTTCCTCGCGCTCGATGGCCATCGCGCGCTCGTCTTTCTCCACGCCATGACGATTGAAGACGCGAACTTCGACGACCGTACCGAACGTGCCCGGAGGCATGCGCATGGAGGTATCACGAACATCCGACGCCTTCTCACCGAAGATGGCGCGCAGAAGCTTTTCTTCCGGCGTCATTGGGCTTTCGCCCTTCGGCGTGATCTTGCCTACGAGAATGTCGCCCGGCTGAACTTCGGCGCCGATATAGACGATGCCGGCTTCGTCGAGGTTCTTCAGCGCTTCTTCCGAAACGTTCGGAATGTCACGGGTGATTTCTTCCGGACCAAGCTTGGTATCACGCGCCATCACCTCGAATTCTTCGATGTGGATGGACGTGAAGACGTCATCGCGCACGATCCGCTCGGAAAGCAGGATCGAATCTTCGTAGTTGTAGCCGTTCCAGGGCATGAACGCGACGAGCGCGTTGCGGCCGAGCGCCAGATCGCCGAGGTCCGTAGACGGACCATCCGCGATGATGTCGCCCTTGTTCAGAACGTCACCGACGGTGACCAGCGGGCGCTGGTTGACGCAGGTGTTCTGGTTGGAGCGCTGGAACTTCTGCAGGCGGTAGATATCGACGCCGGACTTGGACGGATCCAGGTCCTCGGTGGCGCGGATAACGATACGCGTCGCGTCTACCTGATCCACGATACCGCCGCGGCGCGCAGCGATAGCAGCACCGGAGTCACGCGCGACGACCGGCTCCATGCCTGTGCCGACGAAGGGTGCCTCCGCACGCAGCAACGGCACGGCCTGACGCTGCATGTTCGAACCCATCAGCGCGCGGTTGGCGTCATCGTTCTCGAGGAACGGAATGAGCGCGGCCGCGACGGAGACGAGCTGCTTCGGCGAAACGTCCATCAGGTTGATATTGTCGCGCGGCGCCAGCATGACTTCGCCGGCGTGGCGGCAAACGACGAACTCTTCCGAGAAGGAGCCGTCTTCGTCCAGCACCGAGTTCGCTTGCGCAACGTGATACTTGGCTTCTTCCATCGCCGAGAGATAGACGACGTCGCTGGTCACCTTGCCGTCGACGATCTTACGGTAAGGGCTTTCGATGAAGCCATACTTGTTGACGCGGGCAAATGTCGCAAGCGAGTTGATCAGACCGATGTTCGGGCCTTCCGGCGTTTCGATCGGGCAGATACGGCCATAATGCGTCGGATGCACGTCGCGAACTTCGAAGCCGGCGCGTTCACGGGTAAGACCGCCAGGACCCAGTGCCGAAAGGCGGCGCTTGTGGGTGATTTCCGAGAGCGGGTTCACCTGGTCCATGAACTGCGAAAGCTGAGACGAGCCGAAGAATTCACGCACCGCGGCGGCAGCCGGCTTCGCGTTGATGAGGTCTTGCGGCATCACTGTGTCGATCTCGATCGAGGACATGCGCTCCTTGATCGCACGTTCCATGCGCAGCAGACCCAGCCGATACTGGTTCTCCATCAACTCGCCCACCGACCGGACGCGGCGGTTGCCGAGGTTGTCGATGTCGTCGATCTCGCCCTTGCCGTCACGCAGTTCGACGAGCATCTTGACGACGGCCAGGATATCTTCCTTGCGCAGCGTGCGAACCGTATCCGGAACATCCAGATCAAGACGCATGTTCATCTTGACGCGGCCGACGGCCGAAAGGTCGTAGCGCTCGGCATCGAAGAAGAGCGCATTGAACATGGCTTCGGCCGAATCCATCGTCGGCGGCTCACCCGGACGCATGACGCGGTAGATATCGAACAGCGCGTCCTGTCGGTTTTCGTTCTTGTCGGCCGCAAGCGTATTGCGGATATAGGCGCCGATATTGATGTGGTCTATGTCGAGAACCGGGATCTCGTCGAACCCGGCGGAAAGGATGACCGGAAGCGTCTTCTCGTCGATTTCGTCGCCGGCTTCCAGGTAGATTTCACCTGTCTCGAAGTTGACCACATCCTCGGCGAGGTAGTTGCCGTAAAGATCATCATCAGTCGCCTTGAGGGCCTTCAGGCCCTTGTCCTGCAACTGACGAAGCAGGCGCGGCGTCAGCTTCTTGCCGCCTTCGACGACCACTTCGCCGGTATCGGCGTCGATCAGGTCTGCCAAGGCCTTCTGGCCCTTGAGCGCGTCAGGCTGGAACGGAACGCGCCAGCCCTCGCCGTCGCGCTGGTAGAGCGACTTCGTATAGAAGGTGTCGAGAATCTCTTCGCCGTCCATTCCGAGCGCCATCAGAAGCGACGTCACCGGGATCTTGCGGCGGCGGTCGATGCGCGCATGGACGATGTCCTTCGCATCGAATTCGATATCGAGCCACGAACCACGATAGGGGATCACGCGGGCGGCAAAGAGCAGTTTGCCGGACGAGTGGCTCTTGCCCTTGTCATGATCGAAAAAGACACCTGGCGAACGGTGCATCTGCGAGACGATGACGCGCTCGGTGCCGTTGACGATGAAGGTTCCGTTGTCCGTCATGAGCGGCATGTCGCCCATGTAGACGTTCTGTTCCTTGATGTCCTTGATGGACTTGGCGCCGGTGTCCTCGTCGATATCGAACACGATCAGGCGCAACGTGACCTTGAGAGGCGCCGCATAGGTCAGGTCGCGCTGACGGCACTCCTCGACGTCGAACTTGGGTGCCTCGAATTCGTAGGAAACGAATTCGAGCATCGAAGCGCCGGAGAAATCCTTTATCGGAAACACCGATTTGAAAACGGCTTGAAGCCCCTCGTCCGGCCGCCCGCCTTGGGGCTCGTCCACCATGAGGAACTGGTCGTAGGATGCCTTCTGAACCTCGATGAGGTTCGGCATCTCCGCGACTTCGGGAATTTTACCAAAAAACTTGCGTACGCGCCTACGACCGTTAAACGAAAGGGTCTGAGCCATCGTCGCTCCTTGTCAATCTTGCATCCGGGCCTGCAACGGACGGGAACCGATGGCCAGTCGGCCCCGTCAATCAATGGGTGGTTCAATCTCGTCCAGCTTTCGAAAGACGCCAGCGCGGAATGCTGTGCTGTCCTTCGATAGGGACCATCCTCTTGAAGAACCCATTACCCAAAAGCCGTTTTCGACAGGCTTTTGGGTAATATGTTCTAAAAACGGTCAAAGAGAGGCGGCCATAAAGGCCCCCTCCCTTCGCATGTCGTCGAATTACTTGACGTCGACCTTGGCGCCAGCGTCTTCGAGCTTCTTCTTGAGGTCAGCAGCTTCAGCCTTGGAAACAGCTTCCTTGACAGCCTTCGGAGCGCCTTCGACGAGATCCTTGGCTTCCTTGAGGCCGAGGCCGGTGATGGCGCGGACTTCCTTGATGACGTTGATCTTGTTCGCGCCTGCTTCGGTCAGGATGACGTCGAACTCGGTCTTTTCTTCCTCAACCGGAGCAGCAGCGGCAGCACCGCCGGCGGCAGCAACGGCTACCGGAGCAGCGGCAGAAACGCCCCACTTTTCTTCGAGAAGCTTGGAAAGCTCAGCAGCTTCCAGGACGGTCAACGAGGAGAGGTCTTCAACGATCTTTGCGAGATCAGCCATTTTACTTTTCCTTTTGTTCGGTTCGAACTGGTTCTAAATACAACAGCGAAATTCCGCCTCAGGCGGCTTCGTCCTTCTTGGCGTAGGCCGAGAACACGCGGGCAAGCTGGCTTGCCGGTGCTGCGACAACCGTCGCGACGCGGGTTGCCGGGGCATTGAGGAGGCCCAGCAGCTTCGCGCGCAGCTCATCGAGCGAAGGCAGGGTCGCGAGCGACTTGACACCTTCGGCGTTGAGCGTGGTTGCCCCCATGGCGCCGCCGAGTACAACGAGCTTGTCGTTGGTCTTGGCGAAATCCATGACGACCTTCGGAGCCGTTACGGGGTCTTCGCTGAAAGCGATCAGCGTCTGTCCCCTGAAGAGATCGGTCATCCCTTCAGACTCCGTGCCCTGAAGAGCGATCTTGGCCAGGCGGTTTTTCGCGACTCTGACGGTGCCGCCAGCAGCGCGCATCTTCGAACGGAAGTCGTTCATCTGCGCAACTGTGACACCAGCATAGTGGGCCACGACAACCGAACCGGAAGCCTTGAAGACTTCGTTCAGCTCCGTGACGAATTCGCGTTTTTCCGCTCTTTCCACTGTCTGTCTCCAGTTGGCAGGGTTGCTCATCGCAGCCCTGCCGGGTTTGCCTTTGTCACCCGGGATCATGCTCGATCCCAAGCAACGCTTGAGGATCCTGTCCCTTGGCGTTCCCGGGAGAGCCGGGTCTGACACAAGGCAAGCGAGGTTCGAACCGAATTTCGACGCGTACGCGTCTCCTTGAAATTCAGATCTTACCCGTCTCATGCGGGCACGGTGATTAAGGTAAAACCACCCGCAATCTCGGACAGGAATTCCGGGCGGGAAGCCCGGAAATTTCCGGCCCCGAAAGGCCGGAAATCACGTTAAGGACCGAGGTCCGTAAAATTTCTATCAGGCAGCGCTGATCGTCGCCGGATCGATCTTGAGACCGGGACCCATCGTCGAAGACACAGCCACGCGCTTGACGTAATTGCCCTTGGCGCCGGTCGGCTTCGCCTTGATCACCGCATCTGCAAAGGCACGGATATTCTCTTCGAGCGCCTTGGCGTCGAAGGATGCCTTGCCGATGCCGGCGTGAACGATACCGGCCTTCTCGACGCGGAACTCTACCGCACCGCCCTTCGAAGCCTTGACGGCTCCCGCGACGTCCATGGTAACCGTACCGACCTTCGGGTTCGGCATCATGCCACGGGGACCGAGAACCTTACCGAGACGACCGACAAGCGGCATCATGTCCGGGGTAGCGATGCAGCGATCGAAATCGATCTTGCCGCCCTGGACGATTTCGACGAGCTCTTCCGCACCCACGACGTCAGCGCCGGCAGCCTTGGCTTCGTCAGCCTTCGCGCCACGGGCAAAAACGGCGACACGGACCGAGCGGCCGGTGCCGTTCGGAAGGTTGACCACGCCGCGGACCATCTGGTCGGCATGACGCGGGTCGACGCCGAGGTTCATCGCGACTTCGATCGTCTCGTCGAACTTGGCCGTCGCACGCTCTTTGATCATCGTCACGGCTTCGGTGAGACCATAGAGCTTCGCAGGATCGACGCCCTCGCGGGACTTCTGTACACGCTTTGCAATCTTCGCCATGGTCTTAGCCCGTCACTTCCAGGCCCATGGAGCGGGCAGAGCCCTCGACCATTGCCATTGCGCCTTCGATATCGGCCGCATTGAGGTCCTTCATCTTGGCCTCTGCGATCGTGCGGATCTGAGCCTTGGAGATCGCGCCGGCTTTCGCCTTGCCCGGGGTCTTGGAGCCCGACTGGACTTTCGCTTCGCGCTTCAGGAAGTAGCTGACCGGCGGCTGCTTCATGACGAAGGTGAAGGACTTGTCCTGGAAATAGGTGATGACGACCGGAATCGGCATGCCCTTTTCCATTTCCTGCGTGGCGGCATTGAACGCCTTGCAGAATTCCATGATGTTAATGCCACGCTGACCAAGCGCAGGACCGATCGGCGGCGACGGATTTGCCGAACCGGCCTTTACCTGCAGCTTGAGCTGGCCTGCAACTTTCTTAGCCATTTCTCTCTGCCTTTCACTGCTCCTTCGCGGCAAATGCCGAAAAGAGAGCTCATCAGCCGGTTAACCCGGCCACTTGCCGATCAATCGATCGGCGGCTGCGGTTGCGTGGTGCGGATAGACCGACCCGGCTAAGACCGGAAACCTCCCACGCGATGCGGATCGCTCCGCCGAGCAGGCCGACGTTTCGACCTGCCCATCTCGTAAGCCAACGTTCTGTCAGACCTTCTCGACCTGGCCGTATTCCAGCTCGACAGGCGTCGCACGACCAAAGATCGATACCTCGACCTTCAAGCGCGACCGCTCTTCGTCGACATCCTGAACGATGCCGTTGAACGACGCGAAGGGGCCGTCGGACACGCGGACCTGCTCGCCGATCTCGAACGAGATCGAGGGCTTCGGGCGTTCGACGCCGTCCTGCACCTGACCAAGAATACGATCGGCCTCATGATCCGGAATGGGCACCGGCTTGCTGTCCGTTCCGAGAAAACCCGTCACTTTCGGCGTATTCTTGATAAGGTGATAGGCCTCATCGGTCAGGTCGGCGCGAACGAGCACGTAACCCGGAAAGAACTTCCGCTCCGCATCAACCTTACGTCCGCGACGGATCTCAACCACCTTTTCGGTCGGCACGAGGATTTTTTCGAAGAGGTGCGTCAGGCCCTTCTGCCTGGCCTTTTCTTCGATCGACTCGGCGACCTTCTTTTCAAAATTCGAATAGGCGTGAACAATATACCAGCGCGCAGCCATGCTACTCTCCACCCAATCAAGCGCCAACGTTGAGGATCAGGCTCATCACCCAACCCAGCAACTGGTCCGCACCAAAGAAAAAGGCGGCGGCAAAAGAGACCATGACGAAAACCATCAGCGTCGAGATCGTCGTCTCACGCCGTGAAGGCCAAGTCACTTTAGACGTTTCGGAGCGCACTTGCTGCAGAAACGTAAATGGATTCGTTTTGGATGCCATAAAATGCTCACGCCATTACGGCGCGTAAAGCCGACTTATCAGCCCCACGCACCGCGTGTCTGTTTGGACCCCTACATAAAGACCGATTGTGAAAACCACAAGAGCCAATCAGCCTTTTTTGCGAATATACAAAGACGGCCTTGCCGCCTCCCCCACGCAGCCCACCCGTATCGGGCACGGCCGCGACGAAGAGAATGGCAGGGGCAGAGGGGCTCGAACCCCCGACCTGCGGTTTTGGAGACCGCCGCTCTACCAACTGAGCTATACCCCTACAGCGTTGTGATGCAATCCGAACCGGCTGCATCCCAAGTCAGCGGCTTCATATTCAGTTTGCCGGACGCTTTCAAGCGCATTTGCAGCGAAAGACGAAAAACAATCAACAAAATTTCGGCGGCACCCGGCATTGGACGCCGAAACGGCGGCTGTGACGCGTCAGTCGTTCAGCCTCACATATCTCCGCCAGTCATGTTCTTCTTTGAATCCGAGAACCTCCCGGATCTTGCGATTGGAAAGCAGTCCCTCGAATTCGCCGACATCGCGTGTGAACGGAACATCGGGATAGAATTGTCTGGCCAGTTCGCGCGAAGGGGTGTTCGCCGAGACCGTGTCGTTAGCGGCATTGAATACCGCAAAGCCGAGACCATCGTTCTCTACACATAGTTTCACGATCTGCCCGAGGTCGCGGGCGTCGATATAGCTCCAGGCGATCCTTTTGCGGATTTCCGGATTGGCGAAATAATGCGGGAAGTTCTCATATTCGTGCGGCTCGATCACATTACCGATGCGCAATGCGTAGATATCGAAGCCGGAGCGCTCGGCGAAGGCTCTCGCCGTCTTCTCGTTCACCACCTTGGAGAGCCCGTAGGAATCCATCGGATTCACATCGTAGTCTTCCTCCAGCGGGAAATGATGGAAATCACGATGCCCCTCGGCGAAGCAGACGCCATAGGTCGTTTCGCTGGAAGCGACGATGATCTTCCGGATGCCGAGCTTCACGGCCGCCTCGATGACGTTGTAGGTGCCCATCACGTTGATCCGGAAGGTTTCGTTATCCGGCTTGATAAGTATGCGAGGGACTGCCGCGAAATGCACGACCGCATCAAAGGGCTGCGGCCCCTGATCGAGATCAGGAAAATCCCGGTGCATCGACAGTGCATTGAACATCTGGCCGCTATCCGTGATGTCGGCGATCAGATTGGTCACGCCCGGGCTGTCGAGCGGCACGAGATCGACATTGTGGACCTCGTAACCCGCCTCGACAAGATAGGGCACAGCGTGCCGCCCGGCCTTACCGGAGCCGCCGGTAAACAGGATCCGCTTCTTCATGATACCTCCCCGCAAAGATAGAGCGCTTTCAGAAAGACTGCGTAGCGGTCTTTCGTGCATTTGCGCAAGATGTGTCGAGCGAGCAGGCCCCGATGCCGGTTCACCACCTCATACTGTAACTGATGTCGAAAACGCTTCGGGGCTCCAGCAAAGGGTCGGCAACGGCTGCGCCGAGACGCAAATTGCCGAAATTCTGTTCCACGCCGATCCGGCTAACACCGCTGAGACCGCTGCTTGAAGCCTGGCTCTGCACCGTGAGCGATGTTCGGCTCACCGGAGACAACAGCTTGGCCGATTGGGTCAGCTTCGGTTCGCTGCACCTGCTTTCGTAAGCGTTGCACTGAAGCGCGATGCTCCTGTGCACCTCCGCATCGAGCGTCGGAGTGACAATCCAGCTGCGGGCGGTACCGGCACCGAAATTGCCGGTGCCCCGCAAGGCATTGTAGTCCACGCTGACTTGTGAGGATCGCCTGACCGCCCCTCGCCCGCTCTCGCGCGAAGCCATTCCCCAGAGACGGACCGGTGCGCCGGGCGGGCTGATCTTGCCCGTCCGGGTAGCGCCCATCGCAACCTCGGCACCGGCGGAAGTGTTCCACCGGCCCGTCCGGCGAACGCCAAGCCGGAGCTTATATGCGTTGGCTCCGGTCTTTGAGGGAGACCAGATCAGCGGCCGGTCATCGGCAGCCGATGCGAATTGCGGCGATTGCCCCGTGCAAATCAAAACGATGCCAGCCGCGGCAAGCCGCGCAAGAACACATTTTTTCATTGGATTCCGATCCTCGGTCGCAACCGTTGCCATCAGGCAAATCGTCAGGACTGGAAGATAGCACGGACCGACGGCAAGGTCCCGTGATAATCGGTCAACCCGCAGGGAACGATGCGAGCACTGTTGTAAACATCACACGCAGAAATGATCGGTTCCAAGGGGAGAGAGCGAGGTGCGGGCCGAATGCCGCGAACACATTTCCTCATCCCGCTCCGGCCTTGAAAGCAAAAACCCCGCGGTTGCCCGCGGGGTTTTCAACGTCCGGTTGGACCGGAATTTACTCGACGATGGAGGCGACGATGCCTGCGCCGACGGTACGGCCGCCTTCGCGGATAGCGAAGCGCAGCTTTTCTTCCATCGCGATCGGCACGA
>NZ_VITA01000041.1 GCF_007827695.1 Sinorhizobium medicae
GGCCGTTCTGTCGACCTGAGACCTCCCGCACTTCCCTGCGTATTTGAGCCGCCACTGGCAGCCCTCTTCAAGATGATGTCTTATGGTATGCCATAATACTATCCTGTCAAGCGGCTCTTCGCTGTGGGAGCCTCACCTCACCACTTCCCGACAATCTTATAAGGTGTTGTGTCGAGTGTGGCGCAACTCATGGCCCCGATTCAGGAGCTATGCCTCGACGCTTACGCGTCCCAACGGCTTTGAGCAGCAGGCGAGGATATAGCCGTCCTCGACATCCTCATCTGTGATGCCGCCATTGTGCACCATGTGGACCTGGCCTTCTGTCTTGCGCACCTTGCAGGTGCCGCAGATTCCCATTGCACAGCCAGAGGGGATCACCAATCCCACCGCCTTGGCAGCAGCCAGAATGGAATCCGTTTCTTTGCATTTGGCCGTTATGCCGGAGAGGGCGAAGGCGATCTCAGCTTGGTTCTGCTCATCCGGCACTACATCCTCAGGGACGTCCTCGGCATGCGCGGGCTCTGCAGTGAAGCTCTCCTGATGGTAGCGATCCATGTCAAAGCCGAGGCCAGCAAGCGCCTCACGGACCGCCCGCATGAAGGGTTCTGCGCCGCAGCAGAACACCTCCCGTTCGAGATAATCCTGCGCAATCAGGCCGAGCATGATCTGATTGAAGATGCCCCGGTAGCCGGTCCAGGGCCGGAACGGGTCTGGCTCTTCGACGACCCATTTGAGGTCGATGCCGACGATGCGCGACGCCATGAGTTCGATCCTGTCGCGCAGAATGATCTCGGAGGGACGGCGCGCGCAATTGATGAAGACAATGTCCGGCTCGCGTCCGGAATCGTAGAGCCAGGTGGTCATCGCCACCATCGGGGTGATGCCCGAGCCGGCCGAGATGAACAGGTATTTATCAGCCGGGTGATGCACGATCGAGAATTTTCCCGCAGGCCCGCTAGCCCTGATGCGCATGCCCTTATGCAGATTGTCCAGCATCCAGCGTGTGCCGGTGGACCCGTCCTGCGCTTTGACCGTGATCGTCAGTGCGGTTGGCCGCGAGGGTGCAGAAGAGATGGTATAGGTGCGATAGAGCGGTCCGCCCGGCGCGGGCAGTTCCAGGGTGACGAACTGCCCCGGATCATGGTTGAACAGCGCCCCGGAAGGACTTTGAAAGCTGAAGGTCACCACATTGGGAGCTTCCGGCGTGCGCGTGACGCATTCAAGCGGCTCGGCATCACTCCAGAAACTGAGCTGCTTGAACTGGGTCATCTGCTCACTCCGCAGCCACTTGACGCGGCGCAAGGGCGCGCTCCAGCCAGGCCGCATACCAGTCGACGAACTGCATGACGCCGCTTTCCTGACCCGGTGAATAGGGACCGGGCACGTAAGCCGGAGAGAGGATCCCTTGCTGGTTCGTTTCGACGATCTCGCGATCTTCGTCATTGGTGGCGATCCAGACCTCCGTCAGGCGCTTGAGGTCGTAGTCGGCTCCTTCGACCGCATCCTTGTGTACGAGCCAGGTCGTCGTGACCTCGGTTTCGGTCGGGCTGATCGGCATAACCCTGAAGGTGAGTGAGTGATCCGGCAGGAAGTGGTTCCACGTCGACGGATAGTGGAACATCAGGAGCGTGCCGGCATCCGGCGGGGCAACCCGGCCCAGATGCCGGGAAACCGCGGCCTTGCCGTCCATCGTATAGCTCAACGCCTTTTCCTGCAGCGGCATACGTGCGAGGCGATACTGACCGTCGCCAGCAAGGACGAATTGCGCCGGTGTGCCGGCGGCTTCGCAAAGGTCGAAATGCGCCTGCAGCTTCTCAGATACTCCGCCATCGGCCTGAACACCGGCAACTTCCGGGTCGAGTGGGAAGGAGCGGCAGAGAGCCGGATGGTTGCTGCTGCAATGATAGCACTCGCGGTTGTTCTCCCAGACCAGCTTCCAGTTGCCTTTCTCGATGATCGTAGAGGTGAACGCGACCTTGGCATCCTTGAGGTCGTGAACCTCCAGATAGGGGCGCGCCAGCTGTGCGAATGTTTGGAAATCCGGCGGCGTATCGGAAAGACAGATATAGATGAGGCCGTCGAGACTGCGCAGGTTGACGGGTTTCAGGCCGTATTTCGAAGCATGGAAATCGGGACCCATGTCGTTCGCCCAGATCAGTTTACCGTCAAGCTCATAGGTCCATTGGTGGTAGGGACAGACAAGCTTCGCCACCTGCCCCTGGCGCGCCTTGCAGATCAACGATCCGCGGTGGCGACAGGAATTGTGAAAGGCACGGACTTCACCGTCACGGCCACGGACGATGACGACCTCATAAGCGCCTACGCGCAGCGTGACATAGCTACCCGTCTTGGCGAGCTGGCAGGCCGGAACGGCATAGAGCCATTCCATGTAGAAAATGTGCTCCAGGTCGAGCGCGTAGACCTCGGGCGAGACGTAGAAGGGCTGCTCCAGGCTGAAGCCCGATAGACGGCGATCGAGCAGCTGACGAATCGAGGTCGGGTTAGCTGTCATTGGCAAATTCCCGCGAGATGGTTCAATTCAGATCAATCATTCTTGCAAACCGGACCGCCTGGCAATAGCATTAAATTTCACCTTGGATTATCTGAAATAATCTCAAAGTCTGCACACTCCTGCGGGAGAACATATAACGGGACCCTTATGCCACGCCCCTATGAATTCTCTTCGATGACCGCCCTCGTCTGCTTCGAGGCGGCGGCGCGAAATGCGAGCTTCAAGAAAGCCGCTCAAGAGATGAATGTCACGCCAGCGGCCATCAGCCACCAGATCAAGGCACTGGAGATGGACCTCAAATGCAGCCTGTTCCTGCGCCACCACCGCGGTGTCGAACTGACCGAGAAGGGAGCGCTCCTCTTCGTGGTCATTCAACGCGGCTTCGAGACGATCTCGGAAACTCTTACCCAGATCCGCGAGCGGCCGGAAACCGTCGACGTGACCATCGGCGCGACCACGGCGTTCAGTTCACTATGGCTGACACCCAAGATTTCGGCCTTTTGGAAGATCCATCCCTCCATCACCGTCTCACAGGTCGTCAGCGATGTGCCTGGAATGACCAGCCGTTGCGATCTGACTATCCATTACAGCAACCCGCAGGAGAACGGCGTAGAATACCGGAAACTCTTTCAGGACCACATTGTGGCGCTGGGAACGACACGATTTGCCGCCGAGCACCGCATTGCCCGGCTCGAGGATCTGCTCAAAGCACCCTTGATCCATTCCAGCAGCAACGAGACCGGTTGGACGGCCTGGGACGATTGGTTTGCCGTACTCGGATGTCCCGCCCCGAAGGGCCGCAGTTTTTACGTCAACAATTACATGATCGCACTTCAGGCGGCTCAAGACGATGTCGGGGCGGTACTTGGGTGGGACGGGCTCGTCGGGAGCCTTATCGAAGAAGGGCGTCTGGTGAAACTCGTGCAAGAAAGCATCCCCTCACCCGTCGGTTTTCATCTGAGGATCCATTCGCGCGCAACGGCAAAGGCGCGGCTGTTCGCCGACTGGCTAGTCAAAGCCATCTAAGGTGCTCGGCATTTGCCCTGATTGCGGACGGCGGACCCGAAATCGGCATGGTTGGTCCAACGGAAGCCTTCAAGATCTGCCGAACAGGGCACGGCCGTGACGGTGAAGCTTCGGCTGAGCCGGGTGCGCACATCAGAACTGTGAGCGGCAAACGTTCACCGACCGATTGCCGACGATTGCCGCCCCTTATGTGTGCCGGACAAGGCGCTTGGTACGCCCGCGCCTCGGGCAAAAACGGACGCTCACCTTCGTCTTTATGTCTGTCTGGACAAGTTTTGCGCCCTCAGACGCCAGCATTCTTGCTGAGGCGTCGCCGAACCCCAGAGCTGCCCGGTTACCAAAGCGCTTTTAACCTTCACTCGATTCATATGTTCCTCCGCCACACCCGTCTCTGGCCAATGTCAGAAGTCGGCGAGACAACCGGGCGGCGCAAGAACTGTGACTGACTAAAAATGGGACCGAGCGAGCGGTCCGATGTACTCGGTTCTGAATCCATCCAAACGCGCCTTGCGGATGAAGGCATTCGCCCCGACAAGATCTGTCTCGAAAACCCGAGCGTCTTGGCCGCCTCGAGCGAAATTTGCTTCAAACCAGTGGCTCGCGCGTTCGGAGAGCAGGCTGATTCGCCAGCTCCGGGCCTCCTTCCTCTCGACCCGAAAGTCCGCATCGGCAGAGGTTGACTCCAGTTCCACCGTATTTCCCTCGGCGGGCGCAAAAGCTTGATATGCGTGGGTCATGTCACGCTCCTCCTGTTCTAACAGTGTTGGTCAGGCGTTCCTTTGCCCGAAGGGGCTCGCAGGAGCGGCGACTCGTGCTTCTTCGAGTATCTCAAAGGCGCGCCTCTACCATGGCGATCTCGTCTCCGGTTGCAATCGCGGCGAGCATACCTAAGACCGCCTCGTGGAGTTGAACCTCCAGAGGTTTAGGTATCGAAAGCAAAGCCGTTTGGTTCCAGCCGATCTGACCCAGGGCATTAATGTTCTTGTACCAGTCCATAGCGAGTTATAGCGATCATGTGCGCGGTCCGACGCAGTTGCGCACAAACGGTGAGTTCTGGACGCCACTTTTTGTTCTGCCGGAAGAAAGGATCCTGGGTGAAGAAGTCAGGTTTCCCGCGTGCTTGGGCAGTTTGTTCATTCTGCCAAAGAGCGGATTGGCCCGGCAGCTTGAGGGAGACCCGCGGTCTATCCAGCAGCTCCCCAAGATCATTGTCGCTAAGGAAGTTTTGTTACGGACACGAATTCCAAAGCAGCCGAAGTCATTTGCCAATCTCCTTAGCCGACAAGAGCGAGCCCTTAACGTCAACTCACGGGCGAGCCTTGCATTTAAATACACTACCAGAGCGCCACTTGGATGCCAACCATAAATAGTACCATCAATACTATGTGGATCACAGATAGTACCCCTGACGATCTACTGAGTTCTGAGCAGCCACGGAACAGAAGACCCCGAGGCGACGCGACTTACACGGTCCAGTCGGCCCGAAGCGGTGGTTTTGGCCAAGTCTAAGAACGC
Organism: Sinorhizobium medicae; assembly: GCF_007827695.1. Classification (GTDB taxonomy): domain Bacteria; phylum Pseudomonadota; class Alphaproteobacteria; order Rhizobiales; family Rhizobiaceae; genus Sinorhizobium; species Sinorhizobium medicae. The sequence continues at coordinate 5,054 of NZ_VITA01000041.1, forward strand.
ATAGAGCCTCGAGAGGCTTCAGGTCACGACGAGCTGACGTGCCGGCTCCCCAGCAATCACCTTGAGGTTGGCGATCAGGTCTGGGGCGCAAACCCGAAACTCCGCGCGGCGCCAGGGTAAATTGGCATCGCGATAAGCTTTGCAGACGAAAATAGCGATTGCGATTCGCGAATACTCGAGAGTCGGTGAACATCTCATGCGTTGTTGACCAGCTTGGCCAAAGCATCCTCGAACGAGCGCGGCGGAACTCAGGACAGGAAGGCGCTAGCAAACTATTCTCATTATGCTTCCGGCGCCTAAACTCCGGCATCGACCGCGGCTTCATCGGATAGCGGCCGTACGCGGCATATGTTCTGTCGGGTGGCGTCAAGCTCACTGCGCGAAGTGATCAGATCGATGAAGTGATCCGCCTGCCGTCGAAAGTTGTCAGAGATCAACGGCGGCTGCGTGAACATGGTCGAGACGACAGACACCTTTCGACCTTTTCGCTGCAAGGCTCCGACGAGCGTCCAAGCCGTGCTGCATTTGCCGACGGCCGCAGATTGTTCGCGCGCGCATCGACACAGGGTGCCGACTGTCACGACGACACGCCGCCATAACGGCGTAGGCGTCTCTCATTGATCAGACCCATTTGCCCATTCTTGGCCCCGATGCCGAGCCGTCGCATGAAGCACTCGCCAGGACCGCCGCCTGCACCATGACCCAGTAGCGAGAATCTCCGTCTTGCTCGCAGCCACCGCGCAGAACCTCAGAAGGTTGGCAAAGCTCAGGCCTGTGCGTGAATGCCCACGCGAGGGCAGCAATAAATTTGCGAAGCTCTACAACGCCGCCCAAAGCTCCGACGCGCTCAAACTCGAAGTCTTTTCAAAGATATCCGCCCAGGAACCGTGGTTGAAATCGAACCGGCCGTGCGAGTGCCGGCGCGAATCCCCAAAAAACTCATGGTTGTGCAAGAGCCACGAAGGGTTGTAGTTTGCCCATATTATTCGATCAGTGCTTACCTAATGCTCTGAGTGGTCGACGTAGGTCGAAAAGATCCAACTTTTGACGATAGCAGAAGGCCCGAGCCGTCGCCTAGCGGCCGTCGCGGGCTGCTGCCATAGACGCCGGTGCCTCTCGATGAGAGGCACAGGTTCGGCAAGTCTCAACCGATTTTGGAGTCAGCCAATGACAGTTGCATTTCGCAGTAAGCCAGTGACAGTTGAGGACCCGGCATATAGAGGTCTGGCTATCGGCACTTATGCGCCTGCAGTCACACCGGCGCCTGCCTTCGCGCAGACCGACCTGAAAATTCCCTATGTGACCGAGCTTTTGAGCAAGGCCATCCTGCCGGACGACGATGCACAATTTGCCGGGGTGTTTGATGGCAAATCGTCATCCCCCTACGTCCAGTCTTTGGTCGAAAGCTCCGATTTCGTATTGGCCCTAGGCGTCTGGTTGACGGACATCAATGATTTGGGCTGGCCCATCGATCTCGATAAAACAGCCTTCGCTTCCTGGAATACACTGAAATATGGCACAAGTTTCATCGCACAGGTTTCGCTCGCGGACCGCGTGGACGGCTTGATTGATAAAAGGGTAACGTGCAAAGACCGAATTCTTCCAGCGAATACCGTCCAGCAAGCGCCCGTCATGAATCCGGCAGACGAACTTACGTATCAGGTCTTCTACGATTTCATCCAGAGCCAGGTCGACGAAGATACCATCGTCGGCGCCGACGCGAGCTTAAATTATTTCGGGAGCATGCTTCTCAAAGTGGGTGCTCGCCGCGGTTTCATCGTTCAATCATCCTATTCGGCGATCGGCTATATTGGGCCGGCCGCGACAGGGTTATCTCTGGCGAAGCAAGATGGCCAGAGACTGATGGTCTTATCGGGTGATGGCGGGTTTCGGATGACCGTTCAATGCCTGTCGACACAAACCCGTTTCAATCTCAATCCGATCATCTTCGTGACAGACAACGGTGTCTATGGCGTGGAGCAATGGCTTGCCGATGCACCGGTTTTCCATGGTAGCAAACCGTTCTATAATTCATGCATCCTGCACCGATGGAATTACAGCAAGTTGGCAGAAGTCTTTGGCTGCCAAGGATGGAAGGTGCACACCTATGGCGAACTGGTGGCAGCTATAAATGGCGCCAAAGACAACCTAAACAGTCCGTTCATCATCCAGGTTGTCGTGCCACAGCGGTCGATCCCAGACAATGCGAACTGGAAAGCAAACTAAAGTGGCCGATGGCCGAGCCGTGCTCTAGAATTTCTGCGGCAGAGACACACTGCTCAAGCCTAGGAGGTCACGTCTCGATGACCTCGCTGGGAAGCTTGGTGATCTAGAGACGCATGAAAGCCGGCAAGTTCCCGCCGAACCAGCTCAGCGAGGCATGCGTCTCATGGAGAAAATCCGACATCGGAAAGTGGATGTGCGAGTCACCTAGGGCATGGAGCGTGAGAAAATGACCAATTGGCAGGATCTAACGGAAGAAGACGCCATCGAGGCAGCCGTCGCGGAGCACGGGAAGGACCCCACGGCATCGGTCGCATACTGCGCGCTTGGTGCATACGATGGAAACAGCGACGGCGAGGAGTACCGCTTCTGGTTTGGTCTTTTCCTGAAGCTTGCAAAGGGCAAGCGCGTCGGCTGGGCATAAGGGCCGATGAGCCATACGACCGCATTCATTGCCGAGCTGATCAGAGCGGTGAACGAGGCGAAAGGCTTACGCCGTACGAGATCAGTCGGCTTTTGGATCACTCGGTTGGCACAATCCGTGATATGCGCCGATAGACTGGCGTCGCTGCAGCCACCGCCAGGGCCGCGGGCACGGCACTCGCACGGCGCGAACTGGTCGATGCAGCAACTAGGAAGACAGCAGCCGTGCGATGCGGCGACGCTGCTGATGGGGCTCGGTTCGCGGCATGGACTCCAGCAAACCTGTGCCCTTTGTCGAGGGCGCCTGACTACCAAGGAGCCGGTACGATTGTGCTCATGCCGTCATCCGGCAAATCACAAGCGGGGCCCGTTGTTCGGCGCCAGCTTCTCGGCTCGCGTATCACCGTCCGCTTTGCGGCGGCCTGCTCCTGCGCCGGTTTAACTCGTGTTTGGCTCACTCCAACGACCTGGCACGACTCTTGAGTGCCTTACTAGCGAGAAGCGCAAGCTGCCGACGGCCATTCACATCACCTAAAACAGAAATGGTTCAAACACCGAGGAGACATCGAGATTCCAGGGGAAAGGACGGCATGTAGTTATGATGATCGGGGCGGGATCGGCCGGATGATACAGCCGCCATCTGGGTTGCCGGCGTCAACCCCAAACAGCTCTCCTTCGTGAGCCGGGCCGGCGGCCAGATCATCATCACGACAGATGTGGAGAACTTCCAGGTCTCGCTGAATCAATCGAAAGACCTTTACTGATGGAGCAGATGCGCACGGACATCGCCGAGGCAACCCTCATCGCAATGGGAGCCCAGGCTCGCTGGCTTGACCTTCCCTCGGAAATGACATGCAAAGGATTTGGCGTGCCTTCTTGCGCCACCTGTGATCGCTTTTTCTACCCGAAGCAAGGTCGTTGTCGGTGGCGCCAGCACAGCAGTGCAGGAGGCGCTCCATCTGTCGAATCTTGCCTCCAAGGTCACGGTCTTTCATCCATCGACATCGCTTCCGAGCAGAGTCGATCCTGCGGGACAGCCTCTTGGCTCAAAGCTAAGGTTAGAGTCATCTGGAACCGAGTGATCGACGAAGTTCTCAGGAGAGCGCGAGCCGCCGGAATCAGTGACCGCCGTTCGGATCCGAAACTTGCATACAAGCTAAGTGAAGGAGCTGCCCACACGCGGCTTCGTCTTGTCACGATCCAGCAACCGCGAGGTTTCGCAGTCACGTACAGGTGGGCCGATCCGGCTACATCAACGCCGATACCTGGCCGACGATGACAACCTCGGCAGGGTCCTCGCAGCCAGCGATGTTATCGACCCCGTGTTCCGTCAGGCGATCAGCGCCGCGAGCCGCCCTGGAAGCCGGGGACTTCATGACTGAGCATCCGCCTTCGCCTGTCTCGCAGGGAAATTGCTCTGAACTTGATCTCCGTGCCGGCAATACGATCCAGATCGTTCTAAGGAAGGTTAATTCAAGTGGACAATCGACACAGAGCGGGCGGCTACGACAGCATCCGAATTAATCGCGACGGCCAGGCAGAAGCCTTCGATGCCATTGGCGCTCACTATGATGAAGCCTTTCCAAACAAACAGGGTCAAGTCTCAGCGGGCGATTGGCTGATCAGGTCCTTGCCGACCGGGGCTCGGGTTCTGGATCTGGGCTGCGGTACCGGCGTGCCAACTGCGCGCCAGCTCGTGGTCTCCGGTTTCGAGGTCGTGGGGATCGATCTGTCAGTCGGAATGGTGAAACTCGCCCGGGAGTGTGTCCCCGGCGCGACATTCCACCAGATGGACATTGCCGACTTGCGACCAGGTGGACCGCGGGAACTCGGCCAGTTCGACGCTGTCGCGGCCTTCTTCTCGCTGCTAATGCTGCCCCGTGCGGAGATTCCCCTCGCACTGCTGACGATTCGCAATCTGCTGGTCCCTGGTGGCCTGTTCGCCCTATCCATGGTGGAGGCCGATGTCGACGATTTCTCAATCCCCTTCCTCGGAAACAACATCCGAGTCTCCGGCTATCTGCGGGAGGATCTGCGGGCGATCATCGCTGAGGCTGGCTTCCAAATAGTGGAGGAGACCTCCTACAGCTATGCCACGGCTGTCGGTGTGCCGCCGGAAGAACAGATCTTCCTATGCTGTCGTATGGGCTTTTCGCGCAGCGGATCGATGAGCATCTCCAGCGTCGGAAAGTCGGCGATGTAGCGGGCGATCACCACCGCGTCGAGGCGGTTGCTCTTGGCAAGCCCGTCAAGCGCAAGTAAGCAACAAGCCGAGGCCGTGCTGGGCGTGCGCAACTTCAGTTCTTTTCGCGCCACGGCCAGGCAGCGCGGGAAAGCGCTGGAAAATCGAACCGAACGCCACCTTGAGTTCCAGCCCGGCCGGCTCCACGCCGATGCAGTAGTACGGGCCGTGGGAGAACGCCAGGTGCGGCTTTTCCTCGCGTCCGAGTCGAAGATTTCCGGGTCGTCGAAATGGCGCGGATCGAACGAGTCGCCGGCAGTCCAACAAGCACCTTGCTCTCCGCGGGAATATGCATGCCCGCGATGGTCACGTCGGTCTTTGGATAGCGCATGATGCCGTCCCAGCCGGCGCCCGGCGGGTACATGCGCAGGATATCCTCCACCGCCGTGTCACCGGAGATGTGTTCCAGGCATAGAAGGTCGCTTCCGACATGCCATGCTTGCGACAAAGCTCCGCCGTCTTTGCCCCCTGCCTCCTGCTCACGCAGGATCGAAATGATTTGCTCTTCCGTAAACTTCGATCGCTTCATCGTCCGGTCCTTCAAAGTGGGCCGAACTCTAGCATCAGATGGAGGAGTTATCTGGGGTCACAGCAGTGTCAGCCGAAATCAGCCGAACTCCAGGCCGACGCTTGGGAGAGCTTTGCCGCCGATTTCTTTCCCAGGCCGGTCGCGCGTGCGAGCTCGGATCGCTTCCTGGCATAGTTCGGAGCTACCATCGGGTAGTCGGCCGGGAGCTTCCACTTTTCTCGATACTGCTCCGGCGTGAGTGCGTATTTTGCCATCAAGTGTCGCTTCAGAGATTTGAAACTCTTGCCGTCCTCAAGGCAGACGATGAAGTCATCTGTGACAGACTTCTTGATCGGCACGGCGGGGCGTTGCTCCTCGACTGTGGCCGCAGTTTTCGCGGGTTCAGAAGTCTTGCCCAGCGAGCCGTAGGTTTGCTGAATAAGATGGGGGAGTTCGCTGGGAGCAATGACATTGCGGCTCAAATAAGCGGACACGATGCGGCTGGTGAGCTCAAGCCTTAGTTCGTTTGAGCGCGATTCCGTCAATGATCTTCTCCACAAGCTGTTACAAATTGAGATCGAGGATGCAACCTGCAGATATTTCGGTCGGAAGGAAGGCAGTGTACGAGAAAGGCAAGACTTATCGACAGGGTTCTGCCGGGAACCGTCAGGAATTCTGTGCGTGAGGCCGCTCTCGTCATTGACTGACGAATCTCTCGCCGAAGACAGCGGCGAACTGGGTCTTGGCCTCGAACCATTCGCGCGGCGGTCGGCAAGTCTGACGCCACACGAAGGGGATCCGAGGGGAAGAAGCTCAGGCTCAAGACGAAGGCGCTGAACGAAAGACGCGGTCACCGATGGAGCGCGTCTCCATCAGATCCGTAGCGATCTCCTGTTTTCTGTTCGCTGCCCCATCATTCGCCGCCGCAGACAAGGCTCTGTGCTCTTTTGACGATGGCAGCTTAGTGGTTTTCGGCGATATCGGCGTTGCCAAAATTAAGGCGCAGGAATTTTTCTGTGTCGGCGACCAATTCCGCAAGGATTTTGCCGGGGCCACGTTCAAGGCAATGTCGGTCTCCTTCGGGCCAAAGGGCACGTTTTGACGTGGCCGCGTAGCCGCTATCTTCATCAGAAGACCAGCGCCGCGCTCTTGCCAGTCTGACAGATGCTGACACGACAGCCCTGGAAAATACGGTCGAGTCGATCGAAACCGTTCGTTTGGCGTAAGCGTGGTGACCGCTTGGACTATGCTGGTGTGCATAGTGTCCGCCACGATTAAGTGGACACTAAGCGGCATCCGATCTCGGAGAAGCGCACCGAAGCGCAATCGACCTTCGGCCTGCGGAGGCAGCTTAGTGATACCGGAGGATGTATTTATGCGAAGTTCCCAGGATATCTCACTGATCATGTTCTGCTGGATCTTGAAACGCCAGACCTTGACCTGCGCCAAGTTCGCGCCGTAATGCCGCACGGTGCGTCGCATCAATCGAAACGGGAATTTGACCCGGGCGCAATTTCCATAATCGACGGCATTCGAGGAGCGAGGACCGCATGGATACGATCATAGGCTTTCTGAACACCATCCTCTGGGGCTATGTGCTCATCTATGGTTTGCTAGCCGTCGGCCTTTTTTTTACAATTCGCCTCGGCCTTCCTCAGATCATCCACTTCGGCGAAATGTTCCGAGTGCTAAGCAGCCGCGGATCCAAGGACCCCTCCGGCATCAGCCCCTTTCAGGCCTTGATGGTCAGCCTCGCCTCGCGGGTCGGCACAGGCAATCTGGCCGGCGTCGCTGTCGCGCTCTACCTGGGCGGACCGGGCGCGACCTTCTGGATGTGGATGGTAGCACTCGTCGGCATGGCGACGGCTTATGCGGAAAGTGCGCTGGCGCAGCTCTACAAGGTGCGCAATGAAGATGGCCAATATCGTGGCGGCCCGGCCTTCTACATCGCTCACGGGCTCAATGCCCCTTGGGCGGCGGCAATCTTCTCCGTCTGCCTCATCATCTCCTTTGGTCTCGTTTTCAATGCCGTTCAGGCAAACTCCATCGCTGATGCAGTCCAAGGAGCCTTCGGCGTTCCGAAGCTAATAGTCGGTTTCGGGCTCGCGGTGCTGTCCGGCGTCGTTATCTTTGGGGGCATCCGACAGATTGCCCGTGTTGCTGAAATCATCGTGCCCTTCATGGCGGTCGCGTATCTGCTCATGGCGGTTTATGTGCTGATCGCCAACGCGGCGCTGGTGCCTCACGTTCTCTGGACGATAGTTTCGAGCGCCTTCGGCCTGCAGGAAGCAGGCGGTGGCGTCACAGGTGGAATTGCAGCGGCGATGCTAAACGGCGTCAAGCGCGGTCTTTTCTCCAACGAGGCCGGCATGGGTTCGGCTCCAAACATTGCGGCCGTTGCCACTCCTGTGCCGCATCATCCTTCCTCGCAGGGCTTCGTTCAGTCTCTCGGTGTCTTCATCGACACGATTCTGATCTGCACGGCGACATCGGTGATGATCCTGCTTTCGGGAACGCTTGACCCCGGTTCCAACATCACCGGAACGCAGCTCACGCAAGCCGCAATGAATGTCCACATTGGCGCCGCCGGAACCTATTTCATCGCAATCGCGATATTCTTCTTCGCGTTCACTTCAATAATCGGCAACTACTCCTACGCTGAAAACGCGTTGACTTTTCTTGGTGCCGGCAATCGCCTGGGTCTGACGATCATGCGCTGCGCCACGCTAGTAATGGTGGTCTGGGGCGCCTACGAGAGCATTGCTACCGTTTTCGACGCAGCCGATGCCTCGATGGGCCTGATGGCGACGATCAATCTCATCGCAATCCTGCTCCTCTCAGGCACCATCGCGAAATTGACGAAGGACTATTTTAAGCAGCGGAAGCAGGGTCTCGCACCGGTTTTCCACGCTGCGGATTACCCGGAGCTGCAAGGCAAGATCGACCACGGGATCTGGTCACGCGTCTGATGCGGACGGTGCCAGCCGGCGGCACATGTCCCGGCGCTGAGCACGCGGCAGGTGCAAAGCTTTCGCGAACCGCATGCATCCGCTATCGCGCGCTTAGGCGGCGCGCTCGGCCTCTCTGACGAGCAGATCAAGGCCATGACGGCGGCACCCGCTTTAACGGCTTTGTCAACGGTCAAGCTTGGTATCTACCGCCATTCGGCGACTGCGATTGCAGATCTGAGCACGCGGTCCGCACTGCCAGCGCTCAGAGAGATCTGATTCATCCAAGTAAGAAAGCTTGCCGTCCAGCGTAGGACCCGGTCGCCTAAACCGGGCGGCTGGCGCGCTTGCGGCGCATACCAGCGACGGGCCTAAGATTGCCGTCCGACCCGTCCGACAGCAGCATTTCACAACGATCGCACCCGTTCCCGACCGGGAGGCCCTCTGTAACTTAGTCGGGCGCTTTGTAAAATGGTATTCGAACGAAACGGATGAGCGGCGCTAAATTCCGAACCACCGGGCCACGTGACCTCGAGCGCGTGACGCCTTGCCGGTAAACGATAGCAAGGAGCTTTGCGGAAGCAGATTTCTAGTGGCGGGAAATCTATCGAAGCGGTTCTTTGAGCATGCGCATCAGCAATCCTTTCAGTTCCGGCTCCTGCACACGCCTGGCGGCCTCGACGGGAGACAGCCACGCCACCTCCCTCGCTCCCCGTTCCGGGAACTCGAGGTGCAGTTCGTCTCCCTTCAGGCTGAACACCTCAACGACCGATGGCGTTGTTTGTCCGCCGCTGAGAGTTTTTAGATACGTGAAATAGCCCAGAGCTCGCTTCTTCGCTTTTCCGGCTACGCCAGCCTCCTCCCACGCTTCTCTTTATGCCGCCTGATGTGGCTTCAGGTTCTTAATGGGCCAACCTTTCGGAATCGTCCACCGCCCGGAATCGCGGGTTGTGATCAACAAGACTTCAACGGCGCCCGTTTCGTTGGTCCGGTAACAGATTGCTCCGATCTGATGGGCGGCACCACCTTTCATCAGTGAGCTAGCATGGGGCGCAAGTCTCGCGAGGTAGCTAGGGCGCACCGTGATCAAAGAAACGACCTTGCCATAGAACCGATTCTAGAACCCCCACACAAAACGTCGCGTCGAAGTTCACGCTGCAGAAGTTTCATGAGTTCTCCGTCGTTGCGTCCGAGCAATGGATCAGAACGAGGGCCACAAGTCGAGCCTGGAGGCCAGCCGCCGCCACCTACGGGGCCCGGCGTCCACGCAGTCAGTGTAGAAACGCAGCTGCCAGGAAAGCGGAAGCCGTGCTTGCAAACACGATGATCGCGCATCCGCGCAGTATCTTCCGCCGGCGCGTTTGCTTGCCGGTCCAATCGTAGCCCATCAGCGCCTCCGAACGGCATCATGCCGCTGCTCGGATGTTCTGGCCAAATATCCCTAACAAAAGGAAAACTTCACGCCGATACCATTTGGAGCCATTGAAGCACGTCGGCCTCCTGCCATCCGAATGGGAACAGGCATTCGAACAAAATACCTGGCGCAAAATCATCGTAGGATTTGCTCGCCTTGAGACCTCTTGCCGCCCCGGGCATTGACCGGTATTGCGAGGGATGCTCAGCAACCGACGAGGACAAGATGGCAACTGGCACCGTAAAATTCTTCGCCCAAGACAAGGGCTTTGGCTTCATTACCCCTGACAGTGGCGGCCCAGACGTATTCGTTCACATCTCGGCGCTCGGTTTTGCCGGTTCTCTTCAGGATGGCCAGAAGGTCAGCTACGAGCTGGGACAAGACCGCAAGACCGGCAAGTCGAAAGCCGAGAACGTCAGTGCTCTTTGAAGCAGTGTCGCCTCGGCCCGTCTTGCGGCAATGTACATCTGCCGCAAGACGGGCAACTAACATCGTAGCTCAAAACGAAAAACACGGGATCCCCGCTTCCGTGATTGCATACCGGTCCGGTGTCGCGCCAAATTTCTAGCAAAAGAAATTTCGTGAGCAAATCGATGGCGGAACAACGACTACCGACATGGCGTTGCTCGACCGCATCCCAACCGGATCGGTCTCACCAGGCCGAGTGATGAACACGGCGCCAAGCCCCATTTCGAGACCGGCCCCTATGTCCACTACTGTGAGCACCGGGGCTGCATCAGAGCTTCGGCTTCGCGGTCGGTCAGTCGGAGCCGAATTGGTTCTGCTTTAAGCATCGGCCCGATTGGCGTACCTGCTGCCGGAGACCGGCATTTCAGAGCACGAGCTGCTGCAGGTGCTCATCGCCCCCTCGATGACAGATAGGCGAAGGAGGCGCTGGGCGACGACTGCAAGCGCCGTGACCTGGTGAAGATGATGGCGACGGAGATGGCAGCCCAACGCCTCGAGAGCGCCCCAGCCGGCCTCAGTTTTCGAACCATCCGAGGACAAAATCGAGAACTGGTTGA
>NZ_VITA01000042.1 GCF_007827695.1 Sinorhizobium medicae
AGAAAGCTCTCGCAGGCAAGATCGCAAACTTCACCGGCGTATCCTCGCCTTATGAGACCCCGGAAAACCCGGAACTTCATATCCGCACCGTCGGCCATGAACCGACCGACCTGGCGCTCGCTGTCGAGGAATTCCTCGACCGCAGGATGGAAGGCAAATGACGCCGCTTCAACGCCCAACATAGAGACGGACGGTACGCATCCGAGGAGGGCCGCCTTGCTGAGAAGTGAGTCGAACTAGATGTTCTGTCTATATGGCCCCGGAGCTAGCCATTCCGCTTGTTGCGCCGACCAAATTCTTTAACGGCACAAAGTGGGCTTATGGAGGTTGTCAGCGCCAATGGTCGCCCGTGTGATCGTGCGACGCGATGTCGACGGTTGCATTGAAAATATTGGGTGGATCTGATCGAATTACTTCGAAGCCTGTGGATCTTCCTGCGGACCTTGCGAGCGCCTATCTGGCGCTGCTTTCCCAGCGTGAGATGTTACAGGCTGAACGTGATGTCGTTGTTGCCGAGCGCGATACGGTCGTCGCCGAGCGGCACATTGCGGTGGCGCAAGCCGCCGATGCGCAGTCCATGCTGTCGGACAGTGAGGCCTTGATTTCCGGTCTGGAGCTGGCGATCGAAAAGCCTGAAGCGCGAGCTGCGCGGCCGGCGATTCGAGCGCACGGCGCTCCTGATCGACCAGATGGAATTGCAGCTCGAAGAACCGGTGATGGCGGCGACGGAGGATGAAGTCGCAGCGCAAGCGGCCGCCAAGACCTCGAGCGTACGTTCGTTCACGCGCAAACGGCCGGTCCGAAAGCCGTCGCCGGAGGATATCGAGCGCGAGCGCGTGGAGATCGATCCCCCAGTCACCTGTGCATGCTGCGGCGGATCGCGGCTTTCCAAGCTGGGCGAAGACGTCACCGAGACGCTGGAAGAGATTCCGCGTCGGTTCAAAGTGATCGAGACGGTGCGGGAGAAATTTACCTGCCGTGACTGCGAGGCGATCAGCCAGCCGCCGGCGCCGTTCCATGCAACGCCGCGCGGCCTCAACGGTCCTCATCTGCTCGCGACGATCCCTCTTCGACAAGTATGGAATGCATAGGCCGCTCAACCGCCAGAGCATCCGTTTCAAATGCGAGGGCCTCGAGCTTTCGACCTCGACGCTGGCCGACTAGGTCGGTTATGGAACGGCCGCGCTCCTGCCACGCGCGGCACCCAAAATCCCGCCGCCCTGCGCGGATGGCTACCTTCCTTGGCATTGGTCCCCGCGACCACTACCTGCACCGAGGCTGAGTCAGCCTGCTGGCCACCGTCATCTACGTCTTCACCATCAACGATGGGGCCGAAATGCTCAGCGAAGACCTGGAATTCCTCGAGGCGTTCGTCCGAAACTCCAACAATCGGGTCAATGGAAGTATCATCAGTGCCGTAACCAGTGCCGATGAGACAATCACCGCACTACCGGCCATGGTATCGATGAGCTTAGCGACATACTCTCAAATGCGCGCCGTTCGTTCTAAGCCTGGATCGACTTTCTTCACTGCTTCGCAGATGGCGAAGAACTCGTCGAGCGCGTAAAGGCGAATCTCAGCCGTAACGCCGTAACACTTGGCCGGTTACGATCGCGGTGGCGCGAGGGCCTTCTCATCGCTGTTTCCAAGCGTGAGATATTCGAGCAATGCTGGCTTGCCTCGGCCATGCCCGATCGATGTTTCCGATTGATGGCCCGGTAACGTGGCGCCGCATTTCCAGTTAAGGCATCAGGCGTCGGCGGAGCAATGCAGTCGACAAGAAAAACGGGACTACTGCATAGCAGCAAAGAGCCCCGATATGTAGACCCACGTTGACCAGCGGGCTGCCGAGCATTATCGGACGGATGACATCAATCGAATGAGCCAGCGGCAAGACTCGTGTGACATGTTGAAAAGCGCTCGGCAGCTGGTTGACTGGAAAGACAGCGCCGGACAGGAACAGCATCGGTGTGATGACGAGCGTCTGATAAAATATGAAATATTCGTAGCTGGGTGCAAGCGCCGTGACGATCATGGCTAGACTCGCAAACGCTAAGCCCGTCAGGGCGATGACCGGCAGTGCATAAAGGAGTGACACCCATTCCGTGTAGCCCAGCGTAGCGGCGACGACACCAATTCCTGTACCCGCAAGGGAAGCCTTGGTAGCTGCCCACGCCAATTCTCCGAGCACGATGTCGCCGATCGTGACCTGTGTGTGCAGGATCGCTTCCCAGGTGCGCTGAGCGCGCATGCGGGCGAAAGTCGCGTAGATCGTTTCGAAAGTCGACGCGGTCATTGCGCTTGTCGCGACCATCCCGGCAGACAAAAATGCAATGTACGACACACCGTCAACGCGCCCGACCATCATTCCTAAGCCGGCACCCAGACCGAACAGATATATTAAGGGGTCGGCCAGGTTACCGAGGATCGACGCCAGCGCGACCTTCTTCCACGCGAGATAATTGCGGCGCCACACGGCAATCCAGTTCCACCCGTTGGCGGGCAGAGCCGCCACATAAAGCTTCCACATGGTTCAGTCCTTCAGCTCCCGCCCGGTCAACCGTAAGAAAACGTCCTCGAGATTTGGTGGACGCTGCAGAAAGCGCACACCCGCGCGCCCATCCAGTTGGACTCGTACTTGCTCCGGGTCGAACGCATAACAGAAGACGGTCTCGCCGCTCACCTCGATGTGGCGGGCGTGCGGGCTTACCAACGCACTTAGCTCGTGTGGATCGCCCCCGTAGATCTCTATCACCTGGCAACCGATCTTCTCGGCTATTAGCATGTGAGGTCGGCCTTCGGCGATCTTGCGCCCTGCTTCGAGCACGCACAGCCGGTCGCACAACCGCTCTGCCTCTTCCATAATATGGGTGGTCAAGAGAATCGTCTTTCCGCGTGCCAACAACGACCGCAGCCGTTCCCAGATCAAGTGACGGGCGTGCGGGTCAAGTCCAGTGGTAGGCTCGTCCAATATCAGTAGCTGGGGATCGTTGATGAGGGCACGTGCCAGTGTAAGGCGCCGCTTCATGCCGCCAGACAGGTCCGAAACACGCGCATCCGCCTTGTTTTCGAGGCGCGCAAACTCAAGGAGCGATGGGATTACCGCTTCTATCTCGCGCGTGCTCATCCGGAAGTAGCGCCCGAAGACCAACAGGTTTTCGCGTACAGTGAATTCCAGGTCGAGGTTGTCGAACTGCGGAACTACGCCAATCCTCATGCGTGCCAATCGAGCCCGTGACGGAACCGGCACGCCGAGCACGGTGATCTCACCCGTACCAGGCGTCGTCATGCCGAGGATCATACGGGTGATCGTACTTTTGCCTGCACCGTTGGGACCTAACAGACCGAAGCACTCACCCGCTGCAACGGTGAACGACAGTCCGTTGATTACAGGTTTGTCACCGTAGGACTTTGTTACGCTGGCAACATCGATTGCCACGGTTGGTATGGCGCCGGGTATTGCGGTCTTCACGGCTGGACCTGTTTGGTCCTTCCACTCGAACGGACTCGGCTCAAGCCGACGCGGAGCCTCTTGGGCCATCTCACGATCTGACAATTGATTTTCCGCTTCCTGTCTCAAAACTCGCCCGTTTCCAGTCATGCTACTGTCACTCGCCGCTGCAAGTGCAGTCAGGTGTCACTCGGCCGGAGGCTTGAATTGGAGTCTGCTTTCCTCCGCTGACTGGTACTTCTGGCGCGGAGTAGCGTGACAGCCAGTCGCTATTGGACAATGTACACAACGCATAAGCTTTCAACGGAAGTAAGAGAAAGAGGTTGATGGGTGTGTGCAGAACGAAGCCAAGAAATCTAAGTTGGCGAGCATGCAATGCTACGACGCTGCAGCGTATAATGGTCATGGACGCAATAATCAAAATCGTCCACCATGGCACTGTGGCGGTCATTATGAAATGCGCAAGTCCCGTCACGACCGACAGAGCGAGCAACAGTGGCCCGATATTCTGCCCGACCACGTCCAATGTGAGAAAAGGGTTGAGGCCGCGCAACAGAGGGAGCACTAGAAACGTGTCACGGAACGTGCTGCGTGCCCAACGCAGTTGTTGGCGCAGATACGGTTTCAGTGTATCCGGGACGACGGTTGCCACTATGGCGTTTGGAACATACTCAGTTCGAAAACCTGCCTTCAACATGAGGATCGTCAGATGGCGGTCCTCACCGAAGTCGCTTAGCTTACCGCGAAACAGTTGCGTTTCGTACTGGTCAAGCAGCGAAGCGAGCGCCGACCGACGGTACATAGCACAAGGGCCGCAGCAACACATAACAGCACCGAAGCGAGCCTGTGCCGCGCGTTCTTCGTTGCAGGCAAGCCAATACTCCATGTCGATCAATTTCGTCAGCCAAGTGTCACCCGAATTGCTAGCCGTGAGTTGACCCATAACCGCACCGACCTCTGGATCTCCCATCTTCGAGGCAAGCTTGGAGACCACATCGAAAGCGATCGTGCTGTCCGAGTCGACATTCAGCACCAAATCCCCAGAGGATTGACCTATCGCGGCAATCTGCGCTTTCCGCTTTCCGACGTTCTCTGGGAGCAGAATGAAGCTGAACCTCGGATCGCGCGAATAGAAGGCGCGTGCACGCACAATGGCCTCGCGGTTCCGAGAACCATCATCAACGACATAGACTCGCAATTCTCCGGGATAATCCTGGTCTGCAATGGACGCAAGGCACGCCGAGAGGATGCCTGGGTCCTCATTGAAGCTGGGGACGATAACATCCACGGCTGGCAGAGGGCGGGTCTCGACCGGTTCTGCCGACACTGCTGGACCGTCTATCGGCCGAGCATGTAGGGCTTGCATGCTCCTGTAGGCGGTCAAGAGCAGCGCGTAGATCGAGATAGCGGCGGTGCTGGTTGTGTCAAGCAGGTACATGGGTTCTCGTCTGTTCAGTGATGCGGAGGAAGTGGGCGAATTGCAAAACCACGCTCGTGCAGCGCCGGGATCACACGGGAAATTGCCATAAGCGTTTGGTCACGCAGACCCGTAAGCGCTCCCGTTTCGTCGGGAGGGCATCCATCGTGCAACAGCACGATCGCACCGGGCCGAACCGATGCCAGCACTGCATCAACAATCGCGTTGGCGCCTGGCCGAGACCAATCTCGCGGATCTGCCGACCAATGTATTGCCGTCAGCCCAGCGCTCGCCGATCTTGTCAGCGCTTCCTCGCTCCAGACACCATAAGGTGCTCGTATGTGTCGGACCGCTGCCTGAGGACAAGCGGCGATAATGGCCTCACTTGCCTCGACAATCTCACGTTCGACTTCGTGAGGTCCGCATGTTGACAGGTCCGGGTGGGTCATCGTGTGGTTAGCCACTTCGTGACCTTCCGCGACGATACGTCGAATGAGTTCCGGCTGGCTTTTCGCATAGGTGCCGATGACGAAGAAAGTCGCCGGTACGCCGTACTCAGCCAGCACATCCAGGATTTCCGGTGTGCAATGTGGATTCGGGCCGTCGTCAAACGTCAGGTATATACTAGGATCTTCGGTCCCGTAATCGCAGTTGCTCGGCACCTCGTGTATATAATCGAGGTGCTTCATAGCTCCGATCCGTTCCGTTCAATCAATGTACCTGGAGGCCATTCGTTCAACGGACGTCCAACCGGGAATATCACGACGAGTGGCTCCTCGGTGCGCGTGGAAGGGAGATCGGGATTCACTTCTGCGATGCTCGACCGCACTCGAACCCCCGTCAAAATGCTAGCCATACCGTTCTGGCAATATCTCTCAACGTGGTTCCGCATGGCGTGCCGAACTGTCCCAAAGGCGAATGGGACACCAAGCTCCCGCAAAGTTGGAGTCAAAGCACCGACCGAGTGAGCGATGCCCATTCGCTCCAGATCGGGCCGCACCGCGTATAAGCCCAGTTCAGCCACAAGGAGATCAGTCTCACCAACCTTAATGAAACGGCGCAACACGCCCATGTGGCTTGCTATCCCGACCGAGTCATAAGCAATTGCGCGGCGCTCCGGTCTCGCGCCGGCCCAACTGCGGCCACCCTCGAATGGTTTCGCGTGGAACGCTCCTGTGGGCCCATAGGATTTTCGGAAAAACTCTGAAAGCTCCTCGTGGTCTGCACGTTCCAGCTGATTTTCCCAGCATAGTTTCCACTGCACTTTTAAGGACATATAAGAACTCCAGTGTGTTGTTTCTTCAAAGCACGATCGAGAGTGGTGTGTACCGGCTAGTCACACCGGGGAGGCCACCGTAGCGCTGGACCGTTGGTCGAGGGCTTAGGCGACGGCTCTAAATTCGGACCCATCCTGTACTTGTGAAACTTTTCTCGCGCCGCACCTTGATTTCATTAACTTCAGGGTTCTCTAATAGGACTCTGCAAGATTGGTAAAATTGATTGTTTGGATAATGATCATCTGCGATATGGATGCCGCACATGCGTTTTAGGGGCCTAGATCTAAACCTCCTCGTCGCGCTCGACGCACTGATGACCGAGCGCAAGCTCACGGCCGCCGCACGCCGGATCAACCTCAGTCAACCGGCCATGAGTGCGGCTATCGCGCGCCTGCGCACGTATTTTGGTGACGAGCTGTTTTCGATGCAGGGCCGCGAACTTGTCCCTACGCCCCGTGCTGAGGCGCTCGCCCCCGCGGTCCGCGACGCCCTGCTGCAAATTCAGCTTTCCGTCATTGCCTGGGATCCACTAAACCCGGCCCAGTCGGATCGTCGTTTCAGAATCATCCTTTCCGACTTCATGATACTTGTATTCTTTGCGAGGATCGTGGAACGCGTGGCTCGCGAGGCCCCCGGTGTCAGCTTCGAGTTGCTCCCTCTCGATGATGATCCCCATGAGCTTCTCCGGCGGGGGGATGTTGATTTTCTGATTTTTCCAGACGTGTTCATGTCGAGCGCGCATCCCAAAGCGAAATTGTTCGACGAGGCACTCGTGTGCGTCGGCTGCCCCACCAACAAGAAGCTACTGGGGAACATCTCGTTCGAGACCTATATGTCGATGGGGCATGTTGCAGCCCAGTTCGGACGAGAAATGAAGCCCTCCGTCGAGCAATGGCTATTGCTTGAGCACGGCTTCAATAGACGTATCGAGCTTGTTGTGCCAGGTTTTACCTTAATTCCACGCCTACTGGCGGGTACTAACCGCATAGCAACTATACCATTGCGTTTGGTTAAATATTTCGAACAAACGGTACCACTGCGCATTGTCACATCTCCGCTGCCTCCCCTCTTTTTCACTGAGGCTGTCCAGTGGCCCGCCCTTCACAACACTGACCCCGGAAACATTTGGTTGCGGGAGATACTATTGCAAGAGGCGTCGCGCATTGATCCTCAGTCGGACACCTGTTAGACGTTGCCAAGAGCATTAACTTGCATGTTGATCAAGAACTCCTCGCTTTTCTCCGGAGCTCCTGCGGTTCGAACCGTCTAATCGACCATATTGGTGCGACATACCCGCCGCTCTTGATAGCGCCTTTGGGTATACTCTTGCGCTCCCCACTCGCGTACTGATTGCCTTACGTCCTGCTCCTAACAGCAGCCGCACCCTTCGGATCATGAACCTGTTCAGCCAGCCGCCTTTTCGGGTCGTGGCGACGCCCCGCCGCTTCCTTCAGGCACTTTGTTTATCGGCATTCGTCTCAACGCAACTGAATCCATGTCACACTCGTCCACTCGTCAGCGCATGAAGTACTCTCTTTGAGCTTGTAGAGCCTCAGTGAACTACAGACGCAACGACACTGAAGAGAGGAACTTCGAATCAGCAGACCACCCGCAAACTCCATCTTCGCGGCATTCCCGGAATCGTTGGCCGCAATGGGTCGGGGAACCCTAACCCGTGTAGGGTTTGTCAGGTCCGCGACAGAGGTGATTGGCTAAGCTCTTTAGCTCGTCTGAGGATAAGTAGCTGAAACAAACAACAAAGTGGTCTTTAGCTGAAGTAAACAGAATTGGCACGAGTTTTGAGATTCCCGGTCATAAAACGGCGACAACTGCCGATGCATGTCGTAGTCAGCGTATCAACCAGGGACTAAAAAACATGTCACGTTTGGGTGAGACCGCATTTTGCGGGAGAAGACGCTTCGGGGAGTTCTTCTCCCAAAGTACACACCGCCTCACTGCGTGCCGACCCAAGGGTTCTCACCGAGGTAACGCTCTCGATAGGAAATGCAACGGTGTGGATCAGAAGCGAGGCGAAGCGACCGCTTCTAAACGGCAAGCCAACCCTTCTCATCACCGACGGCGCAAAGTTCTGGTCGGCCTAGATGTAGATCGGCACGAACGTCGTTGGCATGACGGTCACGAAATCGGCGCTAACCCAGAGTTAGGCCATCAGGCAGATCATGAAGGTCGTGAGACCGAAGAAAGCTGATGGTCCGCATCCTTTCTCAGACTAAATGGGCAACGATCAACCCCCTGAAATCGTCGCAGCCGCTGGGTGGCGCCTTGGCCTTTCTTGGTGTCGATGGTGCGATACCGCTATTCCATGGCAGTCAAGGTTGCACCAGCTTTGCACTGGTGCTTCTCGTTAGGCACTTCAAGGAAGCGATTCCCTTGCAAACCACCGCGATGGACGACGTGGCAATAGTCCTCGGCGGGGCGGGTCATTTGGAGCAGGCGATCCTCAATCTCAAAATTCGCGCAAAGCCAAAGCTGATCGGTATATGCACCACGGCGCTGGTGGAAACTCGTGGCGAAGATCTGGTGGGTGATCTCGCCAGTATCAAGCTGGAGCGCGCGGAAGAACTCACAGGTACCGACGTCGTGCTGGCCAATACACCGGATTTTGACGGCGCTATGGAGGAGGGTTGGGCCAAGGCTGTCACAGCAATGATCAAAGCGATTACACGAATCGGCGAGCAGGAGCGGCAGTCGAGAACTATAGCAATTCTCCCTGGGTGGAACCTCACTATAGCTGACATCGAGCAGTTGCGCGATATAGTAGAAAGCTTCGGGCTCAAGCCGATCATCCTGCCGGACCTCTCTGGCTCGCTTGATGGTATAGTGCCCGATGGCCGCTGGGTGCCGACGACATACGGCGGCATCAGCGTCGAGGAGATACGCGAGCTTGGCACAGCAGCGCAGTGCATAGCCATTGGTGAGCATATGCGCGGTCCAGCAGAGGAGATGAAGACGCTGACCGGAGTTCCTTACGTGCTGTTTCAGTCGCTGACAGGATTAAATGCGGTCGACCGGTTTGTCTCGCTACTTTCCTCTATTTCCGGTCGGCCCGCGCCCGCGAAAGTCCGCCGGCGCCGCGCACAGCTGCAGGATGCCCTGCTGGACGGACATTTCCACTCGGCTGGCAAGAAGATTGCGATCGCAGCCGAGCCGGACCAGCTCTATCAACTCGCTACGTTCTTCATTTGCCTGGGTGCCGAGATTGTGGCAGCCGTTACCACGAAAGGTGCGTCGAAAATCCTTCACAAAGTACCGGTGGAAGTAATTCAGGTCGGCGACCTCGGCGACTTGGAAAGTCTTGCCACCCATGCTGATCTTCTCGTCACGCATTCGCACGGCCAGCACGCTTCAGCACGTCTCGGCACTCCGCTAATGCGCGTCGGTTTTCCTGTCTTCGACCAACTGGGCAGTCAGCACAAGCTCACAATTCTGTATCACGGAACGCGCGACTTGATCTTCGAAGTTTCCAACATCTTCCAATCCCATTCCCTTGCGCCGACGCACCGGGGAACGTGATCTGTTTCCTAGGAGTATACGCGCTCCGATGGCGGGTGCATCCAGAACATCGGGATGCATGCACCTTCATCAAGCTGCCAGCGACACTCAACCGGCTTTTGGCCGGTTGGCGATCCAATTGGCAGTGAGTGCAGGTTTATTCTCGTTCTCGATCTCAACCGTCACGCCGTCACGTTGCAGACTGTCATTAGCATACTGGCGCCCCGAAAGCGGCAATCCGAAAGCACGAAGCGACCACGCACACGACTGCCGGTCCTGACCGGTGAGATGAAGCGGACGCGGTCGAAGCCGCAATTGATGCCCATGGTTTGCTCGCGAACCTTCGGCATACCGCTGAAGTTCATCACCGACAGAAGCGCCAGTGTCAAGAATTTATGAGCGATCGTGCTGCCGCTTCGCGGTTCGGATCTACGTGGATGAATTGATGGTCATGGGTCGCATCGGCGAAGAGGTTGATCATCGCCTGATCAATGGTGATCCATTTGGATGTGCCGAGTTCCTGCCCAACCAAGCTCGACACGTCCGAAAGGGAAATCTCATGCACGCGACCTCACATGATTGTTGTCCCTGACTGATCCTGGCTTGTGAGAGCGCAAGCAGGAGTTTTAGTCTTATCGGACCCGTCGTGCTGAGCCGAAGCATTCGATCCAGTAGGAGAAGGCACCCAGCGCCTTACGCGCCGGGCGAAGGCATCAAGATAAGTCAGCACGACAGGCACAAAGACCAAACTGAGGAGGGTGGAGGATATCAACCCGCCGATGATTGCATGGGCCATTGGGGCGCGCTGCGCGCCGCCTTCGCCCAAGCCTAGGGCTGTTGGGAGCATACCGAAAATCATGGCGAGGGTCGTCATCACGATCGGCCGGAGTCTTACCGCTCCGGCATCTGCAAGGCTCTGACGCAGGCTTTTGCCTTCGCGAACGCCTAGATTGGAGTAGTCGACCAGAAGGATCGCGTTCTTTGTCACCAAACCGATCAGCATCAGGATGCCGATCATCGAGAACATATTGAGTGTGGAGCCCGTAAACAGAAGGCCAAGCAGGACACCCATCAAGGATAGCGGCATTGTCATGATGATGGCGATTGGCTGGATGAAGGAGCCGAACTGAGAAGCCAAGATAATGTAGATGAAGATGACGGCCATCGCCAGCGACTGGAGTGCATAGGCGGTGCTCTCGGTCAGGTTCTCCGCATCGCCGCCGAATGAAATTCGAAACCCCACTGGGATATCCATCTTTGTCATCGCGGCCTTCAGATCGGCCACAACGTCGCCCAACGTCCTTCCTTCAATGTTGCTGGATATGCGAATGTCCCGGGACAGATCCTTGCGGGTGATCTGAGCAGGCGCGGTGCTCTCGACGACATCGGCTACCTGATCGAGTAAGACCATTATCGGCTTGCCATTGTCGTCCATACGAGCGGTGGCGATTGGAAGATTACGGAGCTGTGCGGCGTTCTCTCGGCCGGCGGCGGGGAGGCGCACCACGACATCGTGGGATTCTCCGTCAGGGCTGTTCCATACAGATATTGCATCACCCGCCACTAGTGACCTGAGTGTATCGCCTATCGTTGCGATCGAGACGCCGAGATCGCTCGCCGCCTCGCGGCGCACCCGAACAGCCAGCGTTGGTCGAAGCTTTTCGATTGAAGATTCGATCTCCGTAGCGCCCGGAATGGCCGCAAGCACCGAGGTGATTTGATCGGAGATCCGTCGCAGCTCCTCGTCACCATCCCCGAGGATCGACAATTGTAACGGCTTTATCGATCCGACCACTTCCGAACGCTGTCCAACTGAGATTTCGAGGCCGGCGATCCTGGAAAGCCGCCGGCGGATAGGACCGAGGGTTTCCGCCGTCTTCAGCCTCCTTTGACTGCTGTGCACAAGTTGCACGGCCACCAGGGCCTTGTTGAAGCCACGCATTTCCCCGGAATTGATAGTGGAATACGTCGAGGAGACATAATTGAATTCTCGCAGTGCTCGTTCGATCTGACCGACTTTCGCGGCCATGTAATCGAGGGAAGCGCCTTCGTTGGCTTCCAGCGATATGCTCACTTCTCCCTGGTCGGGTGGCGGCAAAAACTCAGTTCCGATGCGCGGAACAAGCAGCAGGCTGACGACAAACATGCCTAGGACAATAGCAATTGTCGTTTTCCGGTAGTCGAATGTGAAGTAGATAACCGACCGATAGCGGCTTGCAAGTCCCTCGAACCATTGATCGAACCGCTCAATCAGTTGCCCGAAGAAGCCTCGCTTGGCAGTTTTTTGAGATTGGGGATCGCGCCAAATGCTCGACAGCATCGGATCAAGAGTAAAGGACACAAAGAGCGAAATGAACACGGCCACGGCTACGGTAACGCCAAACTGAAGGAAAAAGCGACCGATCAGCCCGCCCATGAAGGCAACCGGCAGAAACACAGCGACGATGCACAGTGTTGTCGACAGCACTGCAAGGCCAATCTCGTTGGTACCATCCAGGGCCGCCCTTACAGGATCCTTGCCCATCTGTAGATGGCGAGTGATGTTTTCACGTACGACTATCGCATCGTCAATCAGAATGCCGATGGACAAGGAGAGTGCCATAAGAGTCATGATGTTCAGCGTGAAGCCGAGAGCGTAAATTGCCGCGAATGTGCCAATAACTGAAATGGGGAGGGTAAGGCCGGTGATAACCGTGGATCGCCAGGAGTTCAAAAATATGAACACGATCAGCACTGACAGAACACCTCCTTCGACCAGCGTTCGCTGTACTTGGGAAACCTGGGAAGCAATGGGGCGGGAGTTGTCACGTGTGATGGTGAGTTGGACGTTGTCCTTTGTCAGTTCTGCGTTCAGCGCGGAAACTTCCCTGCGAACTGCGGACGCAACCTCGACCGTGTTGGCGCCTTGGACCTTGACGATGTGCAAACCGAGAGTCGTCTGGCCTTGGTAGTTTGCAAGGCTGGTAACTTCGGCGCCTGTGTCGAGAATGGTTGCCACTTCCGAAAGGTAGACGGGATAGCCATTTCTTTGAGCGACGATGATGCGGTTGAAGGCTGAAGTATTCGCAATGCGTCCCTCGACCGTTACGATTCGCTGATTGATGCCGGATGTAAGCGTTCCCGCCGCCCGATCCTGGTTTTCGCCTCGGATTGCTTCGATGACGGTGGCGACAGCGAGGCCGTAGGCCCCGAGACGATCAGGGTCCACAACAACGAGAACTTGCCGCTCGCTGCTGCCAATCAGTGAAACTTGGCCGACGCCCGATATAACGCTCAGGCGATTGTTGATCACGCGAGTGGCAAGCGTGGTGATTTCGGGCAGCGTCCGGCTCGTCGAGGACACTGCAACAGAGAGGATTGCCTGGCCTTCGGGCTTGTATCGCGTGACCTGAGGGGTCGCCACTGCGTCGGGAAACTTAGTTTCAAGACGCGCAACCCTGTCGCGCACCTCCTGTGCCGCGTCTTGTGAATCGACATCGACTTCGAACTGCACCACGACGATCGAACGCCCTTCGTAGGATTCCGAGGTGATGGTGTCGATTCCGCCGATAGTGTTGAGCGCCGCCTCAATCGGCCGTGAGATCTCGCTTTCGACCGATTCGGGCGATGCTCCGGTGTAGGTGGTCGCGACCACTACGACTGGCAGGTCGGTCTCGGGGTAGTGATCGACACCGAGTCGACCATATGAAAACAGACCAAGGACAAGGATCATCACCATCATCATGGTAGCGAAGACCGGATGGTTGATGCTGATACGTGTGAGGAACATCCCTCAGATGCCTTCGATGATCACGGGCGTATTGGCGACGAGATCGGGCAATGGGGCGGTTACGATAACATCGCCCTCGCTCACTCCCGACACCTGCACAAGATCACGGTCGCTCCAACTCCTGCCGAGCCCGACAGGTCGCCTTTGCAAAACGCCCGCTTTCACCTTGAGAACGAAAAAACCATCTGCGTCGTGTCGGATTGAAGCCGCCGGTAGTGCGATGACATCCTTCTGGTCGTCTACTCTTAGATCGCCGATGGTGAACATTCCGCCTCTCAACAGGCCTTCCTCGTTGTCGACGGCGATGAACACTCGCACAGCACGGGATCCGGCTTCGGCGGTGGGCGAGATACGAGCGACCTCTCCGGAAAACGTCCGGCCCGGAAAGCCCTCTACCGTCAGCTCTACGGGCTGCTTGAGGCGAATGAGCGGGATCCGGCTTGTGGGTACACCGGCGTCAACTTCCAGCCGATTGAGCTCGACAATAGTCATCAGTTGGGTATTCAGCGGAACTGTCTGGCCCTCTTCAACCGAACGCGCAGCAATAACGCCACCGAACTCGGCTCGCACTTCTGCATGGGAGAGCGATCGTTCGGCATCCGAAACCTCGGCCTGTTTCGATCTTAGCTGCGCGCGAAGATCAAGCACATCCGCCAGCGCAGCAAGCCTCGTGGCCTCCGATGCCGCGCGTCGTTCACTAAGTCGCGTGTTTCGCTCAAGCACTGCCTCGGCGAGGTCGGTCTGCGCGCGAAGGGCATCCGCCTCTGCTTTTCGCCCCGTCACCGCCGATTCGAGAGCTCCCCTTTCGAAACGGACGAGGAGATCGCCGGCATTGACCACGTCCCCGATCTGAACAGGTAGCTCAATGATCGTCGAGGATACGCGTGAGGTCAGTGTAGAACGTCGAATGGGCGTGAGAGAGCCGACTATACGAACGTCGTTTGCCATGTCTTGCCGGACGGCGGTGCTTACGTCGGCTTTGGCAAGCTCGATCGGGCTACCGTGTTTAACCTGCCCAATTGCCCGACCTTGCGAAAGAACGATGGTCACGGCCAAGCTTGTGGCGAACGCCAGTTTCTGGAGATTGCACTGAGCAGATATCGTCATCTGGAGCTCTATTCGACGTTTGCTTAATACGAGGTGTGGTGCTTTACGACGGAGGAACGTTGCCAACTATGAAAATGGGGCCATCATTCGACCGTTACCGATTTCGCAAGGTTGCGCGGCTGGTCCACGTCGGTCCCCATGGAGACGGCCGTATGATAGGCGAGAAGCTGGAGCGGCAATGAGAAGATCATCGGTGCGATGATCTCGTCGACGAACGGCAGCACGATCGTGTGCATCGTGTCGAGTTTCGAGGCGGCTGCTCCTCTCTCGTCGGT
>NZ_VITA01000043.1 GCF_007827695.1 Sinorhizobium medicae
GCTGATGAATTCGGGAGGCGCAACCAGCCCGCCTCCCTGAATGAAGCCGAAAAACTCCAGCCTCCGCTGGTCCAGAAACCTGGAGCGGTTCAAAACCGCCGAGGCTCTAATCGCCGCTGGATGAAAGTTCAGTGGCAGGTCAAGGGCAACAAAGCCGAGGCGGGCATCTTCGGGAGTGAAGGTTACATCCCGACTTCTGCTGCTATGGGTGTGGAGCTCAGTGTGCACGACATCATCATGCAGATCGAAGGAAACGCCTACCGCATGGAGTTCAACGCATTCCGGAAGTGGATGGATCGCAACCGGAACTTCTCCAGGGTGATGATCCGATGCATTGAGGCCTTCTCGATTCAGCTTACCTACACTGCCATTTCCAACGCGTTGCACGGAGTTGACGAGAGATTAGCCAGGTGGCTTCTGATGTGTCACGATCGTGTATCAGGCGACGAAATTCCTCTGACGCACGAGTTTATTTCGCTGATGCTTGCGGTTCGCCGTCCAAGCGTCACAACGTCGCTCCACGTCCTTGAAGGCAACGGTTTCATTCGCTCGAACAGGGGCAACATCATTATCCGACACAGGCAAGCCCTCGAAGAGTTCGCCCGGGATGCCTACGGCAAACCGGAGGCGGAATACCGCCGACTTATGACTGGGCTCTTCTGAACCCGCGAAGATACGCATCCCGCCCGCCCTGCTGCAAAATATTCCTGCCGTCGCCAGCCACCGGCAGTTCTGCCGCAAAACATCAGGCACAATCGCGTCCTTCATCAGCACGACGTCACCCTGACCTCCAAGACTGCCAGGGTCCCGTACGTGCCCGAGGAGGATCGCTATATAATTACAAAGCTGTCTCACCGGTTCAGCCTATTGGAGCTAAAGTTCGGCTTCATGAGACGATCAGAATGTCTGAAGGGCGCTGGCGAAAGGAGGTTTCAAGTTCGAGATCAAGTCGACGTCCTTCTATCTCGGCCGGCACAAGCTGATTGCAGACCTCCGGGCAGCACTGCTCCAATGGCAAGACAAGCTCTTCATACCGATGGCCGACCCAGCGATTTATCCGACCGTGTACTTCCATCTGCCCGCAAACCGAGCCGACGAGCTGGAAGAGCAGGTCACCATCTAAGTGCGCACTCCACGTTCGGGAGCGGCATCACTAAGCATCAGCGCGCGGAGCTTGATCTGCACCCAGTTGAAGGAACCTTTCAACAAACAAGCGGTTTGAAGAGCGTTCCTATTTCAGACGGATGTTCTCCTCTGAATGTTGGCTTAGTGGACAGCACAAGTCGACCAACTGCAGCGCTCCTTTTAGTCTACCGGGGGCGCTGCCTTTCTTCGCGGATCTTAGCTTTCGACAGGTGCATGCGGAACGATGCCTTCGCGGCGCGAAACCATGTGGCGCGGATCCGCGGTGCGGTGGTGGCCAAGGAATCGAAACTATGTCGCCGATCTCGAGGCAATCAGCGCCGAGGCCGTGGCGAACAATTTCATAAGAGGATCCGGCGAGTTCTCGCCGCTCGAAGCACCCGGCTCATTCGTGTACAGGCCGTGCGCGAACTTTGCCGAGAGCGTCGTCTCTGCGCGGACCAAAGAAGCTTGGAGTTTTCGAGCGCCAGGCGAGGCCGATAGCTGCCGGCCGAAAGGTTGCGTAAAGATCGATACTCGCCACACTGGGAACTGAGAACTTGTAACCGACGTTTGTCGCACCAACGGCGAACTAGCGCGATCTCGAAGGAAGAAAATGCGGAGCTGACAATGCACATCATCATGGGTGGTACGGGTCATGTCGGCTCGGCCACTGCTGCGAACCTGCTGAAGCGCGGAGAGGCGGTGGCGATCCTTACACGTCATGCCGACCGCGCCGGTGAGTGGCGCGCGCGGGGTGCCGAAATCATTGAAGCGAATGCGGAGGATGTGCCCTCGTTGTGCGCCGCGTTCCGGCGGGGCAGGCGCGCCTTCCTGCTCAACCCCCCGGCCGACACGACCAAGGACACGGATACTGTCGAACGGCGCACCGCCGCCAACCTCCTCGTTGCTCTGGAGGGTTCAGGCTTAGAGAAGGTCGTCGCCGCGTCCACAGGCGGCGCACAGCCCGGAAATCGTATCGGCGATCTCAACGTCCTGTGGGAGCTTGAGGAAGGCTTGCGCCGGCAATCCATTCCGGCTGCGATCAACCGGGGAGCCTATTACATGAGCAACTGGGACGACCTTCTCGATGTGGTTCGACGGGACGGCGTTCTGCCGACGATGTTTCCCGAGGATACGGTCATCCCCATGGTCGCGCCTCGCGATCTGGGCGAGGCAGCAGCCGAGCGGCTATTGTCTTCGGTCAACGACGTCGGGGTCTGGTATGTCGAAGGCCCCGAGCGCTATTCGCCACGCGATGTGGCAAGGGCGTTCTCCCTAGCGCTCGACCAACCGGTGAGGTTGGCCATCACGCCACGAGACCAGTGGAAGCAGGCCTTTCTCTGTCTTGGTTTCTCGGAACCGGCGGCCGCATCCTACACCCGGATGACCGAGGTCAGCGTCGATAGCGGATTCGACCTAACCGATGACCCCTGGTGTGGTTCGACATCGCTGGACTCCTACATTCGGGAGCTCGTCGCAAGATCGGGGACAGCCGAGGGTGGCTAGGCCGCTTCAGCCATGACACACGGGGGCAAATTTACGACCGCCCCCGATGATGCGCCTCAACAGCCTGCCTCGATTCCGGCGATCAGTTTGCGCAACAGCCCCGCGAGCATTTGCCGTTCCTGCGCGTCAAGCGGTTCGAGAAATCTCCGTTCATTCGCCATATCGGCTCTAAAGGCCTGTTCGGCGCGAGCAGCGCCCTCCTGGGTTAGTACAACGTGCACGCTGCGCCCGTCGCGCGGCGCTTTCTCGCGCCTGATCAGGCCTGCCTTCTCCAGGCGATCGAGCCGATGCGTGAGGCCGCCGGAGGAGAGCATCAACGAGGTGTAAAGCTCGGTCGGGGTCAACCGGTAGGGCGGTCCGGAGCGGCGCAAGGTGGCTATCACGTCGAACTCGCCACGATCGAGGCCGAACGCTGCGAAGGTCGCCTCGATGCTGGGGCCTATGAGGTTCGATAGCCGCTTGGCGCGCCCGAAGATCGCCATCGCTTCGGTGTCGAGATCGGGGAGCTCGCGCGCCCATTGGCCGCGAAGCCGATCCACATGGTCGGTGACGCTCTGCCCGTCATCCTCTGTCACTACGTCTGTCATGCCTGTCCCTGCCATTGAACGAACGCACGCGTGCCGTTCGCACAATGCAACATATCTCGACAAGAAGATAGGTGTCTTGACACGAAGATAGTTTTAAGAGAGATATCTTCTCGCAAAGATATTTTTCACGTTCTTCAGGAAGGGAGAATCCGATGCTTGCAGTCCTTCGCCATCAAGACCCGCAGCCGGGCGAAAGCCGCACCGTTCGCTTCGAAGGGCGGGACTACGGGAGCCAAGTATCGATCTTCCTCGTTGATGCTGATCCCGGTCGAGGGGTCGCGCTTCATGTGCATCCCTATTCGGAGACATGGGTCGTGAAGAAGGGAGAAGCCGAATTCACCGTGGGCGGCGAGAAAACCAGGGCTTTGCCTGGCGATATTATCGTGGCCGCCCCCGATGTCCCGCACCGATTCGAAAATGTCGGCGCCGGCAGGCTGGAACTCGTCTGCATCCACCCCAATGAGACCTTCATCCAGGAATTCCTCTGAGAGGAATTTTAGAAAGCCGCAAGAAGAGGCGCATGCCCAAGATGGTATTTGTAAACCTGCCCGTGAGGGATCTCGCAGTCGCAACGCGCTTCTACGAGGCGATCGGCTGCGAGAAGAACCAGCAGTTCAGCGATCAGAACGCGGCCTCGATGGTTGGTCGGACTCCATCACCTTCCAACTGCTGGACGCACGACTTTTCAAGACCTTCGCGGCGTAGCCGATCGCCGATGCGCGTGAGACCGTCGGCGCCTCACTGCGCTGTCGCGCGATAGCCACGAGGAGGTGGATGCCATCACCGAGGCGGCCGCCTCCGCCGGCGGCAGGGCGGACGTGCGGGAACGCCAGGATACGGGGTTCATGTACGGCAGAGCCTTCGAGGATCCCGATAGCCACGTCTTCAAAGCAATGTGGATGGATATCGAGGCCGCATCCAGCGAATGTGTGAGTAGATATCGTCGATTCGGACAGGCTGCATCTGCGGCTTGTCGGTTTGCGGTTCGCTCGGATCATTCAAAACGGAAAGGACGCAAGTCTCATGTCTACGACTGCTGCTCTCTTCGGAATTCTCGGTGCTATCTTGATCGGAGCGATCAGTCCCGGACCGAGTTTCGTTCTCGTATCCAGAATAGCCATCACCGGATCCCGGCTCGACGGACTCGCTGCTGCTGCCGGCATGGGACTGGGCGGTGCCCTGTTCGGCATCCTGGCACTTGCGGGATTAAGCGCGCTGCTGCTCCAGGTTGAATGGTTCTACATGACCCTGAAGCTCATCGGTGGTGCTTATCTTGTCTATCTGGGCATTCGCATCTGGCGCGGTGCGGACGCGCCCCTTTCTGCCGATACGTCTGTCGTCTTTCAGAGAAAATCGGTTTGGCGATCTTTCACCTTCGCCCTCGTCACGCAGATCAGCAATCCGAAGACAGCTATCGTGTATGGAAGCTTCTTCGCGGCCTTACTGCCGGCTTCGCCGCCGGATTGGCTGCTCCTATCCCTCCCGCCGATGATCTTCCTTGTTGAAGCTGCGTGGTATGCCGCCGTTGCGCTCGCGTTTTCCGCCAATAGACCGCGCGGGGTCTATCTCCATTTCAAAGAATGGATCGACCGGATCGCCGGCGGTGTCATTGTCGCCCTGGGATTGCGGCTGCTCACGGAGGGCTTGCAGTCGCAGAAAGCGTAGAGGCTGTCCAAGAAGCGCGGCTGCTGCGAAAGTCTGACATTCCGCAAGGTTGCGCGCGAGACTGGCGGCTTGGTGGAAAGTGAAGGTCTCTCATGTTCGAGCACCACGAAATCTCAATCTGCGATGATCAGGTCAGCTTCTGACAAAACATCCTTCTCGGGAGAGAGCGTGACTTGAAGTTCATGCCCTCGCCGCGAGAGTGTCAGGTATCGAGCAGCTTGGCGAACCCGCCTGCGACCAAGCGAGCGCCCTCGCAGATCGCCTTTTCGCCATCCTCCGGCTGAACACGCGGATCGGCCAGCACGCGCGGCAGCAGGTCGTCGCGAGCGTCTTTGCTCGGCCACTCGGTCCAGGACAAAATAAGGGTTTCTCCCTCTTTGGTGGCTGCCGCTGCGTTGAAATCGCGGAGCTCGGCGCCCTGAACATCAGCTTGCGCGCCCTCGGCATGGAACTGCGTGCCATCCGTCGTCTCGGGATCGAGGATGCAATCAATCACACGAAGCGCCCCGTATTCGCGATAGACCTTGGCCATCCGCTGCGAGAACAGCTTGTAGGCATCCAGCTTGGCGGTGGGAACCGGAACAAGATAGCAGTCGAAATAGGACATGGCTTTCCTCGTCATCACATACATTGTTCATTCTGGTGGGCGCCCAGCGGCCTCAACTTCCTTCGATGCAATCGTCCACCACATCGGCCTCACCACAGTGAAGGCCAAGTCCTCTTCTGGCGCCCCGCCGCGATCTCCGCTCCGCAGACGAAGACGCGGCCCGCCGGCGGTGTGTTATCGAAAACGACTACGCTGGCGGCGGCGGTCCGGAAGGACGGTTGAAGACAGCAGAGCTGTAGCTGGTTCCGCCCGGGCGGGGTATCCGTGTGCTCCACTCGATACATCATGCGATCTCTTGAGCACCGAAGGATTGCATCGCAGCTCTCGATCTTCGGCAGGCATGCGCTCAAGCGCGTATGAGCATGGACTCGCCTGGAGCGGGCGCGGCATCCAAAGCTTCAGCTCCTGAAGTATCGTGTCGTCGCTTCCTGCATGCCTAGCCGTCGCACTCATGAAACCGTTCGGTGGCTGGCATGCGCAGAGCGCAAAACGCAGGTGTGGCGTGGCCGAGCTGCTCGTCGATCCTACTGTGGCAAGCCGAGTGGTTACCCTCGCCTTGAACGGAGGCGGACCACCGGCCAACGTCGCTGCGAGCCAACTCCCGGGGAATAATGTCTTGTTCACTTTATGCGCTGACCACCAACCCGATCGCGCAAGCTCGAGGCATCTATTTGAACGCATTGCGGCTCATGGCTCCCTCCCCGCGCCAGCAGAATAGGAGACGCTGCACGGCCGTCGATTTCGGGCAAGCTACGTTGCTCGGCCAAAACCTAGCTTCCGCAGGACCGCTTGTGCACGCTCAAATGCCGCTAGGAGGGCGCATTCAGCGTCGACCAATTGACGCAAAAGACTGCAGCGTTGCTCCACAATCATCCGATATCTGGCGGCAAGCGCGTCTAGCTCTGCTGCAGGCGCCTTCTCGGCCTGCCGATCAACCCATTCCTGCAGTATCGCTCGCGCTTGCCCGTCAAGTTCGTGCTTCCGCTGTCGAAGCCGGTCGGCGTGGCATTCTGCCTTATTGTACCGTTTGAGCGCCATCGCAGCTTCAAGTCTCAACCTCATCGGGAGTGGCCCGACAAGTGGGTTGGCTTTTCCCATGAATTTTAGCTCCGCCCACAAGCATGGACTCCCTCTGTTCGGACATTGTTTAGAATCTGGAACAAGATTACAAGCGCACAACCGGAAGACGCCGGCCGAAAAGAGACCCCGGGTGGCAATGACGCACTCACCGTTTCTGAAGTGTTGAATGCACCGTCCGCTCTATCTCACAGGCTCTGCTCAGGATTGCGGCTCTACGAGAAAGCTTCTGCTTGAATTACCTGTCCAAGCTGAACGGTGGAGTGGCCGTGATTGACCTCCGCGTGATCTGCAATGAGGGCAGCGATTTCGCCATGCCACCGAGCCCTCAGAAAAGGGCGGGAGCAAGATCGCTGCCCTCATTGCGGATGGGAGGAGCTATGTCTGCACGACGCCGCAAGGCGCGGGTACGCGCTCATACAGAAGGGGTTGAACGATATCGCGGCTGGCAACGGAAAATTTCCGAGAGGGCAGTTTCGCCGGCAGACGCCATGGCCGCGCTCCTGGTGGGGCTCTTCGTCTTTGCATCGAACGCGGGCTACGGTGGCGACAGCTCAGCATATCCTTATTCCGAAAATCTCGGACAGCGTGACGTTTTTCCGGGGCCACCTGGGCCGCCATGACGCAATTGAATCATGCCCTAGAGGCTGCTATTTGAGACAAAGGCGCAGCTAAACGCGACCGGAATTTTTGGTAATGTGAACTGAGACACTCCCCGGTCGTCCGCCGGCCTGTTAACTTTGTAGCGCTTCTTCTTCGGAAGCCGAGTTCCAAAGGCGTCAGCTGACGACCCGAGTCCTCACGGATTAGGTCGTCTACTGTGCCTGTGCTTCTTTCTGGACTATTCCCAGCTCCTCCAGCAATTCCGGGGGTAGGAAGCATCTGGCCCATCCCGCGCACTCTTCTTGCGGATGCCCTTGCGGAAACTGAAACAGCTTCCAATCCTGCCATTTCCCGAGACTTCAACCAGTTGCCGCCCTGAAGGATCACATCGACAATTCGTTGACGCGTTGACGCTCGCCCTTGGAGGTAGCCTCTGACCTGATCGCGCCCTAACTGCCATCGTGGTCGCTACGCTCGGTATCGCCTGTGTTGCGAGATAAGTCCTCCCGCCGCCAGTGCCTCTGTTTCAATCCTCGCGCAGGCTCCGCCGCACGCTGTCGAGGACGGCCAAGAAGGTTGGCGAACGACGGTTTGTTCGCCGTCGAGAAGTGTTGGTCACTGCGGGGCGCATAAGTGGCGAAGACGTCCTGCTGCCATCACGAGAACAGTTAGATGGAGTCGTGGGTGCGCTACCACCTCTGTTTCATGATCAGCATCTCCAGCGCCTTTACAGCCAGCGGATATCCCTCCGCCCCCAGCCCTGCCATTACGGTGGTCGCCGTCATTGAGACATAGGAGCGGTGATAAATAGGCTCGCGGCGATGAACGTTGCTGATGTGGAATTCTATGATCGGCCCCTTGAACATCTTGAGGGCATCTAGGAGAGCGATCGAGGTGAATGTGAAGGCGGCAGGATTGATAATAATCCCGTCGCCCTCGTCGATTGCTTCATGAACCCAGTCGATCAACCGCTCTTCGCTGTTGGTCTGACGAAACTCTACCGGCCGATCTCCCGCCGCCTCCCGGCACCAGGCCTCGACCTCGGCCAGTGTCGTCGTCCCGTAGATTTCAGGCTCTCGCTTGCCAAGGCGGTTGAGGTTTGGCCCGTTAAGAACGTAGATCGGCTTCATGATCACTCCCATCAGCCCTGGTATCCAAGCAGCCTTGGCAGCCAGAGCACGCTGTCAGGCACAAATGTTATGAAGATCAGGCACACCACCATCCAAAATAGAAAGGGTCCGGTATCTACGATGATGCTCTTGATCGGTGCTCCAGATATGTTCGCCACGATGAACAGCAGCAAACCGTATGGCGGCGTTACCAGGCCCAGCATGATGTTGACGACCACGACAACGCCAAAGTGGACAAGGTCAATGCCAAGGGCCTGCGCTGTAGGTATGAACACCGGCACGATGATTAGCAGGATCGCGGTTCCCTCGAGCAGGCAACCGAGAACGAGCAGAGTGACGTTCACGAGGATCAGGAAGCCAGCCGGGCTCAACTCCCACCCGGTCAACAGAACCCGGATTGAGTGGGGAATGTTTTCGATCGTGACGACATAGTTGAAGACCAATGCACCGGCGATCAGCATGCCGATCGAGGCCGTCGACTTGGCGCTTGCCGCAAGTGAGCCGTAGAAGTCTTTGAGGCTGATGCTGCGGTAGAGGACGACCGATATGATGAGAGCGTAAGCAGCAGCGATGGCCGCTGCCTCGGTCGGCGTGGTAACGCCGGAATAGATGCAACCGAGCAACACAACGGGCATCATCAGCGCCGGAAAGGCCCGGACGGTGATTCCCGGAATCTCGCGAAGCGGCACCGGTTCTTCAACCGGGAAATTTTTACGCCGGGCAGTGATCACTACCTGCACCATTTGCAGAACGGCCATCAAAAGCCCCGGTACCATGCCGGCTAGAAAGAGATAGCCGATGGACGCATCTGAAACGAGGGAATAGATGATCATCGGGATCGATGGCGGGATGATCGGGCCAACGACAGCGGTCACGGCGGTTAGGGCGGCCGCAAAGCTCGGTGTGTAGCGGCCGTCGCGCGTCATCATACTCTGCATCATCTTGCCACTGCCTGCGGCGTCGGCGATCGCCGAGCCGGACATGCCGGCAAAGATGATGCTTTGGACAATGTTAACTTGGGCGAGACCGCCGCGGAAACGCCCGACGAGGACGTTGCAAAATTTGAGCAGGCGCTCGGTCATGGATCCCACGTTCATGAATTCCGCCGCCAGGATGAACAGCGGCACCGCCAGGATGACGTAGTTCGAATACATACCGTTGAGAAACTGCTCGGCTACAATTCCCATGTCTGCTCCGGCAAGCCAGAGGTAGAGAATCGAGCCGCTGATCATTGAGAGGCCGATCGGTAGCCCCATGAACGCGAGCACGGTTATGACCACCACCGTGATGGAGAACGGACTTGCCAAATTCATACGCCGGAGCCTGCTTTAGTGGGATCAAAAGCGTCGGGCGCCCTGCCGCGGATAGCCTGTATAGCCAGCCAGATATATCGAAGGATCATTGAAATCGCGAAGATCACGTAGATGGAGTAGAGATAGTCGAAGCGGATCTTCAGGTAGGCCGTGCTCTCCACCTTCATGAAAGTCACGTAGTCGATGACCGCCGGCAGCGAGATGCCGAACAGGAAGATCAACGCTGCCGCGCAGATTATCTGCATGACACGCCGCGATCGGTCGCTTGCGCCGCTCCAGATGAGGTCAAAGCGGATCTCGTCTACTTCGCGCACCACGAAGGCGGATCCGAATAGGACGATCCATATCCAAAGGGCGACGCTGACTTCGTGCGTCCAACCGATGGAAAGATTAAGCGCATAGCGGAAAATGATCTGCAGCGTGAAGACGATGAACATCGTCAGAAGCATCAGGCAGAGAAGATTCTCCGCACGCCGTCTCAACCATCCACCGATGGCCAGCAGTTTGGGTGGCATGTTGATTTCTCCAGAGACGGCAGGGCGATGATCGGGTCCCGCCTTCGCCGCCCTTTATAATCTAGCAGCTAGGTAGCCGCACTTTAAAGGCCAGCTACCTTCTCCAGGATGCCTTCCGGCCACGACTTGGCGAGCTCGGAATTCACATACTTCTCCTGAGCGAACTTCCGAAAAGCCTCGATGTCAGGCTCGTAAATCTGCAGACCCGCAGCCTTGAACTCTTCAACCAGCGCTTTCTCCTGTGCGACATGCTTCTCTTCGCTGAACTTCATTGCCTTGTCGGCCGCCGCTTGAAACGCCTGCTGCTCTTCCGGCGCCATCTCATTCCAGACCTCGTTTGAGATCACCAGCAAGTCATAGCCGATCAGGTGCGACGTCATAATGATCTGCGACATCACTTCGTAGAACTTCATGTTCTTCACGTTCGGCAGCGGGTTGTCCTGACCGTCGATCGCACCGGTCTGGAGTGCTGTGTAGACCTCAGCATAAGCCACCGGCACAGGATTGGCGCCGAGAGCTTCACCGAGGAACTGCCATGCGTCGCCGCCGGGCATACGCAGCTTGATGCCTGCCATGTCCTGTGGCGTCGTGATCTTCTTTTCCGGCTTCAGACCGATCTGTCGCGCGCCAAAATAGGTTGGTCCAAGAATGTGGATGCCGAGCCGGTCTTCAGCCATCTTCTTGAACTCGGCGCCGACATCGCTGTTGAAGAAGGCGCTGAGATGTGCCGCGTCGCGGAACAGATATGCAGATGTCAGCACCGACCACTCTGGGATCTGCTTGGAGATATCCTGAGGTGCGATATTGCCCATCTGGAGGTTGCCACGCTGGATCGCAACGAGCTCTGTACCCTGCTTGAAGAGATTCCCACCGTAATAGGGCTCGAGCGTGAAATCGTTTTTGATATCCGCCGCCAGCATCTTGGTCATCTCGGCGCGGATATCCTGCTCCGAGAAAACAGCCGAAAACTTCAAAACAGGCTTGTCCTGCGCCAGGACGGGTGCGGCGAATGCTGCTGCAGCGAGCATGGTCGCGCCGACAAGATAGCGGCGAGTCATGTTGAAAGTCATATTCTCTCCTCCGAGTTGATTTTCTGCCATCCAATGGACAGCTGCCTCCTCATCGTTGGCCGGTCCCGGCCACCCTCGGTCAATATGTACGAAATAGTCCGTTTAATCAATGTTGTGCAGACAGCATGACGCAGCGAGGAAATGAGTCAACAATTTTCCTCCTATATTTCATTTAATATCGGATATATAAACTTTTACATGATACATTACCGCGACAGCGCCAAGAGAATGACAAACGAAACAGCGGGTGAACTCGCCTTGCGGCGGATCCGGGAGGATCTGATCTCGGGCGCTCTGCCACCAGGTTCAAAGATCAAATTGGAACAGGCCAGAGATCGCTACTCTGTAAGCGTCTCGACCCTCAGAGAGATCCTCAGTCGCCTGACCACGGAGAACCTGGTAATCGCTGAAGGCCAACGTGGATTTGAGGTAAGCCCCGCGTCTCGGCGGGAACTTCTGGAACTGGCTGATTTGCGAATATTATTGGAGTGCCACGCCATTGGCCTCTCCTTCGCTGCTGGCGATCTTGATTGGGAAGCGCGCCTCGTCTCGGCGCACCACAAACTGTCGGCCGTAGAGCGAAGTCTGTTAGGCGGCGATCCTTCTCGAACCTTGGAATGGGTGCGGTACGACTGGGAGTTCCATCAGGCGATGGTATCGGCCTGCAATTCAGCGACCCTGATGGCCACGCTGTCGTCCGTCTTCGACCGCTTCCTACGCTATCACCTTCTCGCCCAAAGCTTCCGAGGCAAGCCCGTGGTTGATGACCACAAGAGGTTGTTCGAGCTCGCCATGAACCGAGATCTCGCGGGCGCATGCGCAATGCTCACCAAGCATGTTCAAAACGGGGCAGCTCATGTCCTGAAGAGCGGCCGCATCCCTTGAATGGCGCCGATTTCGCCTTTAGATCGCTTTGATCCGCTCTAGCACCCCGCCCGGCCAAGAAGAGAACAGCGGCGAGTCCAAGTCCTACTAGGTTCGGAGTGCCTAGGTCTGGCTCGTATACGCGCCAGTCCACTGCTATTTGAAGAAGCCCACCAGTTCCTTCCCCTGCCTCGGGTACTCTTCGGTTTCCAACCCGCCTTGGCGATCCCTCCAGTTTTTGGGCAGTTCGGCACTTATTGAGACGGTTGCGATCGAGTTGAGACGGTTGCGATCGAGCTCCTCATCGGCCATCCCCTGGCGCGACTGCGGATCTACCGGGAGTGCGCGTCATCTCTTCAAAATGCTTCAGCATCCGCTCGGCATTGGGTTCGACGCCGGTAAAGAGCCGAAAAGCCTTCACAGCCTGGAAGACCGCCATGCCCCCACCATTCAGGGTCCGACACCCGCGGCGGCCTGCCTCGATCACCAGTTCAGTGCTCAATGGGAAGTAGACGACCTCGGCCACCCACAAGGAAAAGCGCAGAAGATCAGCGGGCACGGGCAGGCCTGGATACTTGGCCATCCCCGTCGGCGTGGCATGGATCAGCCCTGAGGCAGTTGCCATTGCCCCTGACAGGTCGGCCCCAGCCTTAATGAACGCATTCGGAAAATGCCGCTGCATATTCTCAACCAATGCCAGCGAGCGGCTTTCGTCCTGGTCGAATATCGTCAGTCCGGCCGCTCCGGAGCGGAGAATAGCGAAGGCGGTGGCCGCACCTGCGCCACCCGCTCCAAGCTGTACCACCGAGGTCAGATCAGCACGAGGCAAGCCACGGCGGAAGCTTTCAGCAAAGCCCCACCAGTCGGTGTTATGCCCATGCCTTCGCCCACCTCGAAGGACAATAGTATTGACCGCGCCAAGAGCCACCGCCTCGTCTGACAACGTGTCAAGGAACTCGATTACTTGTTGCTTGAATGGGTGCGTAATGTTCAGGCCGCCGAGGCCCCGCCCCTCCGCTTCCGCGAGAAGATTGGTGAGAGGCTCGCTACTGCCAACGACTCCGTCCAGGTCGAATAAATCGTAAAAGTACTCGAAACCTTGCGCCCTTCCCTCTGCCATATGCAAGGCTGGCGTCAAGGACGCTTGAATGCCCTTTCCGATTAGTCCGGCTTTGAAAGACGCAATGCCGACATTTTTCATACAACGTTAAACGCCAGCCCTGGACGATGTCGAACATGTCCTGGCAGTGGCGCCCCTCAAACGCATTATCGCCGAAAGTTGATAATGTACTAACCAGTACGTGTCAATCGAGGTTCCATTGAAAGCAGAGACCAAGCTGAATATGAAGTGGTTGCAAATGGGGCGAGCGTGCCCCCGAGCGGATGGGTAAGATGGCCAAGCTTGTTGAACGAGAAAGTCGAAAGAACGACCCGCAGAAGACCAAGGAGGACATTCTGAACATAGCTACCGAGGAGTTCTCTGCCTTTGGCCTCTCGGGCGCCCGAGTGGACGCCATCGCTGAGAAAACACGCACCTCCAAGCGGATGATCTACTACTACTTCGGCAGCAAGGAAGGTCTTTATCTCGCGGTACTTGAAAAGGCGTATCGCAAGATCCGTTCGCTCGAAGCCGATCTTGAGCTCGCTGACTTGCCCCCCGTCGAAGCGCTACGGACACTGATCGCCAGCACATTCGACCACGATGAGAAGAACCCGGACTTCGTTCGGCTTGTTAGCATCGAGAACATCCATCATGCGAGCCATATGAAGCGGTCATCAGAGATCGGTGAACTCAACCTTTCCATCGTCAGGACGATTGACGAGATCCTAGACCGAGGCCGCAGGGAAGGCGTCTTCCGCCGCGACATTGACGCCATCGATCTGCATATGCTTATCAGCGCGTTCTGCTTCTTCCGCGTGTCCAACCGGTACACCTTCGGCACCATCTTTCATCGCGAACTGTCAGAACCGGATCTTTACAACCGCCACAAGCAGATGATTGCGGACGCCGTTACCGCCTATGTGACGTGCCAGCCAAAACTCTGATTAGGTCCCCTGTGCAGCGCGACAACCAAGATGAGACGCGCATTGCCTCGCCGAAACTGTTCCCGAATATTCAACCGTTGCCTCACATAATTTGCTCCCTACCGAG
>NZ_VITA01000044.1 GCF_007827695.1 Sinorhizobium medicae
GATGATTACCCACACCATGCCGCTCGAGGACATCAACAAGGGGTTCGAACTCATGCATTCCGGCGAGAGCATTCGAAGCGTGGTCCTCTATTGAGCGCGAAGATGGAACTTGTAACGCAAAGCCAATGTTTCGGGGGGACCCAGTCGGTCTACCGCCACGCCTCCGAGGTTTGCGGCGTCGAGATGACATTCGGCCTGTATTTGCCGCCTCAGGCCCGGAAGCGCTCCGTGCCGCTCCTGTGGTACCTCTCCGGGCTGACATGTACCCATGAGAATGCAATGATCAAGGCGGGCCTGCAGCGGCACGCGGCCGAGCAGGGGCTGGCGCTGATTTTCCCCGACACCTCGCCGCGCGGCGACGGAGTGGCCGATGACGAGGCCTACGATCTTGGACAGGGCGCCGGCTTTTACGTTAATGCGACGCAGAAGCCCTGGTCGCCGCACTATCGCATGTATGATTACATCGTCACCGAATTGCCGGCCCTGTTGCAGGCGCAGCTGCCGGTCAACGGCGTCAACGGCATTACCGGGCACTCGATGGGCGGCCATGGTGCCCTCACCATCGCCTTTCGCAATCCGAAACTGTTCCGATCCGTCTCGGCCTTTGCGCCGATCGTCAATCCGACCCGGTCCGATTGGGGGCGCAAGCAGTTTTCCGCCTATCTCGGCGACGACGAGGCCGATTGGGGCAGCTATGACGCCTGCCTGCTGCTCAGCGAACTCGGCTGGCACGGCGATATCCTCATCGACCAGGGCGCGGCGGACCAGTTTCTCACCGAGCTGCAGCCCGAGGCGATGGCCCGGTTGCTGGCGGAGCGTCGGCAAGCCGGCGTCGTACGGCTGCAGGCGGGATATGACCACAGTTACTATTTCGTGGCGAGCTTTGGCGAAGACCATGTGCGCTGGCATGCAGAGCGGCTGAACGCCGCGTAAGGGAGAGGAAAGAATGGCTTCAAGACTTGGTTCCGTACTGACCGCTGCCGTCCTGATTGGCGGAATTCTCGGCGCAGCCGCGCCGGCACTTGCACTGGATCCCGCAGCCGGAGATCCAGCGGCGGGCGCGAAAGTCTTCCGCAAGTGTCAGGCCTGTCATACGGTCGGCCCGGATGCCAAATCGAAAACCGGCCCCTTGCTGAACGGGATCATCGGCCGGTCTGCGGGCAAGGTCGAGGGCTACGCCTATTCCCCGGCGATCGAGAAAGCGGCTGAGGCCGGGCTTACCTGGACGCCGGAAAAGATCGCCGAGTTTCTGACCAGTCCGAAGGGCTTCCTGCCCGGCACCAAGATGACCTTTGCGGGACTGCGCAAGGATCAGGAACGTGCCGACATCATCGCATATCTGGCAACTTTCCCCTGACCGACGAGGAGGAGCCGAAACACCGAGATAAGCAATGTTCCCCCGTAGCATCCGGAGCTTTTCCGGCTGGCGGGGCAGAGTCGCAAGCCGATACCGGGAGATGAGGAAAACCGTAAGGTTTTCCCGGGGCGAGCGGGTTGAACGGCCCTATCGGCAGCACCCAAGAGGAGGATGAAATGAAACGACTTCTTACTATGCTTGCCTTCATGTCGATAGGCGGCGGTGCGCAGGTCGCATTCGCCAACGATGATTTGCAGAAGCTCATCGATGACCCCAACCAATGGGCGATCCAGACCGGCGACTATGCCAACCTGCGCTATTCCAAGCTTGACCAGATCAACAAGGACAACGTAGGCAAACTCCAGGTCGCCTGGACCTTCTCGACCGGCGTTCTGCGCGGTCACGAAGGTTCGCCGCTTGTGATCGGCGACATGATGTATGTGCATACGCCGTTCCCGAACACCGTCTATGCGCTGGATCTCAGCAAAGACGGCCAGATCGTCTGGAAATACGAGCCGAAGCAGGATCCGAACGTGATCCCGGTGATGTGTTGCGATACGGTCAATCGCGGCGTCGCCTATGCGGATAACAAGATCTTTCTGCATCAGGCCGATACGACGGTCGTGGCACTCGATGCCAAGACCGGCAAGGTGGCATGGAGCGTCAAGAACGGCGATGCGACCAAGGGCGAGACCAACACCGCCACCGTCATGCCTGTCAAGGACAAGGTTCTCGTCGGCATATCCGGCGGCGAGTTCGGCGTTCGCGGCCATGTGACCGCTTATTCGATCGCGGATGGCAAGCTCCTGTGGCGCGCTTACTCCATGGGGCCGGACAGCGACACGCTGATGAATCCTGAAAAGACGACCCACCTTGGCAAGCCGGTCGGAAAGGACTCAGGTCTGACGACCTGGGAGGGCGATCAGTGGAAGATCGGGGGCGGTACGACCTGGGGCTGGTACTCCTATGATCCCGAACTCAACATGGTGTATTACGGAACCGGCAACCCATCCACCTGGAACCCGACCCAGCGGCCTGGCGACAATCGCTGGTCGA
Source organism: Sinorhizobium medicae (assembly GCF_007827695.1). Taxonomy (GTDB): domain Bacteria; phylum Pseudomonadota; class Alphaproteobacteria; order Rhizobiales; family Rhizobiaceae; genus Sinorhizobium; species Sinorhizobium medicae. Next base: position 2,414 of record NZ_VITA01000044.1, read on the forward strand.
TGACGGTCTTCGCGCGGGACGTCGATACCGGGGAGGCCAAATGGGTCTACCAGATGACGCCCCACGACGAATGGGACTATGACGGCGTCAACGAGATGATCCTGACCGAACAGCAGATCGACGGCAAGGATCGCAAACTGCTGACCCACTTCGACCGCAACGGCTTCGGCTATACGATGGATCGCGTCACGGGCGAGTTGCTCGTAGCGGAGAAATACGATCCCACCGTCAACTGGGCGACTGAAGTGGTCATGGACTCCAAGTCGGAACAGTTTGGCCGGCCGCAAGTCGTAGCTCAGTATTCGACTGAGCAGAACGGCGAAGACACCAACACGACCGGCGTCTGCCCGGCCGCTCTCGGTACCAAGGACCAGCAGCCGGCGGCCTATTCGCCGAAAACCGAGCTGTTCTACGTGCCTACCAACCACGTCTGCATGGACTACGAACCCTTCCGGGTAAGCTACACCGCCGGCCAGCCCTATGTAGGGGCCACGCTGTCGATGTACCCGCCGAAGGATAGCCATGGCGGCATGGGCAACTTCATCGCCTGGGACAACAAGGAAGGCAAAATCAAGTGGTCCCTACCGGAGCCGTTCTCGGTCTGGTCCGGCGCTCTGGCGACAGCCGGCGACGTGGTCTTCTACGGAACGCTCGAAGGTTATCTGAAGGCGGTCGACGCCGCGACCGGCAAGGAGCTCTATCGCTTCAAGACGCCTTCCGGAGTGATTGGCAACGTGATGACCTATGCCCGCGAAGGCAAGCAGTACGTGGCCGTCCTCTCGGGTGTTGGGGGCTGGGCCGGAATCGGTCTGGCAGCGGGCCTGACCAACCCAACTGAAGGTCTCGGAGCCGTTGGCGGCTACTCGGCCCTCAGCAACTACACCGCGCTCGGCGGTACGCTCACCGTGTTCAAGCTGCCGGAATAAGCGGCAATCTTAGCCCGGGAATCGGCGCGGGCTCTCAAGCCCGCGCCGATTCATACCAGCCCCAAAGGATGCAAGATGACCAGAACAAGACACGCCGTGCCGATGATCCTCGCCCTGTTCACGCTTATGGCGGGCGCCGCGGGCGCAGAAGAAGCGCCGGACAATATCACCGCTGCGCGCGACGAAAACGGGCGCTATTACACCGCCGACGACGTTCCTACTTTCAAGGTCACCGAAGACGGCACGGTGGACTGGCTGACCTATTCAGGCTTCCGCCGGTACCACTCGGAATGTCACGTCTGTCATGGCCCGGAGGGCGAGGGATCGAGCTATGCACCAGCCCTGAAGACCTCTGCAATAAACATGGACTATTATGATTTCGTCGATGTCGTCACCAACGGACGCAAGAAGGTCAGCGCTGCCGAGAACTCGGTGATGCCCGCCTTCGGCGAGAACGTCAATGTGATGTGTTATCTCGACGACATCTACGTCTATCTGAAAGCGCGCGGAGCCGATGCATTGCCGCGAGGACGTCCGGCCAAGAAGGAAGCGAAATCCGATGCGATCAAGGATGCTGAAAAGGCTTGCCTCGGCCACGAGTAGCCTCTTGACAGCGGCCGGCATTATGCTGCCAGCGGTCGCCGGCTCCCAGCCCGCGGCAGCTCAGACATCGGACCTTGTGTCGAAGACGGCGTTTCGGGTTTGTGCCGATCCCGCCAATCTGCCTATGTCCGATCGCGAGGGTGCGGGATACGAAAACAAGATCGCCGAACTGATGGCATCCAAGCTCGGACTGCCGCTGGAGTACACCTGGTTTCCGATGGCGACCGGCTTCGTCCGCAAGACCCTGCAGGCCAATGCCTGCGATGTGGTCATCGGATTTGCACAGGGTGACGAGATGGTTCTCAACACCAATCACTATTACACCTCGGCCTATGTGCTGATCGCCGCGTCCGGCGGTCCGCTTGCCGGTGTGACGACGCTCGCCGATCCTCTTCTCAAGGACAAGCGCATCGGCATCGTCGCCGGAACGCCGCCGGCGACCCATATGGCAAGAAACGGACTGCTGCTCAAGGCGAAGGGGTATCATCTGATGGTCGACCGCCGGTACGAAGACCCGGCCGACGACATGCTCAAGGACCTGGAATCCGGCGCTCTCGATGCGGCGATCCTATGGGGCCCGATCGGTGGCCCCCTCGTCAAGGCGAGCCATCCAAAGCTGAAGGCGACCCCGCTCCTGGCGGAGTCCACTCCACCGAGGCTTTTCTACCGCATTACCATGGGCGTTCGCCAGGGCGAAAAGGTCTGGGAGCGCAAGTTGAATTCCCTCATTCGTCGCAATCAGTCCGAAATAAACGCCATTCTCGCCGATGCCGGCGTGCCGCTCCTGAACGACATGGGAACCGGTCCTCTCGAGACGCCGAAATGATCCGCCCGTGGCTCCATTCGCTGGTCCTGCTTCTGTTTGCCGCCTTTCCGGCGGCAGCGGCCGAGGAACCTGCCGGCTATCGCGAGAGCGAATACCGCGCCGAGGTGCCTGCCACGCTCTCGGGCGCGACCGTGGTTTCGACCGAAGCCGCCCATGCATTGTGGAAGACCGGTCAGGTGGCCTTCATCGATGTCCTGCCGCGGCCGCCGAAGCCGGCCAACCTCCCCGAAGGAACGGTCTGGAACGAGAAGCCGCGCCTGTCCATTCCGTCGTCCCTGTGGCTGCCGAATGTCGGCTATGGCATGCTGGCGGACGTCATGCAGGACTATTTCCGGGCCGGCCTGGAGAAGGCGACCGGCGGCGACAAGGATCGGCCGGTGCTGTTCTTCTGTCTCGACGGCTGCTGGATGTCCTGGAATGCCGGGAAGCGCGCTCTGGAATACGGTTACACCCATGTCTTCTGGTATCCGCAGGGCACCGACGGCTGGGCGACGGCCGGATATCCGACGGAGCGGATCGAGCCGGAGCCCGGCGGCCAGTGAGGCAGGTGCCGCCGCATGTCTCCCGCACCGGATCGGGCTTCATGATTTGAAGAAATGGTTCTTCAAAATGTAGCGAATGCCGCGCAGCCAGCTGTCGTCGGTGTTCGACCGGATGTCTACCGCAATGCCGCGCAGGATCTCGCCGGAGTTCACGTCGCGCAGAACGAGTTCCACCGACAGGATAAGGTTGGAGATCTTCCGCACCTCGCCGACGAGCACATAATCGGCGCCGAGCCGCTCGCCCATGTGCAGCTCGCAACCGTTGCAGTCGGCCGGGTTTACCGTGCTGGCGAGTTCGGCGGCCACGGGCGCCGTCGAGAGCATGACGAAACCTTCCTGAACGAAGCGGTCACGCGCGGCGCTTTCCATGAGTTCGAGCCGCGCGGTCTCGTCAGCCCGCACCCCGTTATACGTGCCCTCCGTCGACAGATCGATGAAGGTCATGCCGAGGAACGCCACCTTGGCACCGGGCTCCAGCGGCTTGTCCAGCGCTGCACAAGCCAGAGCAGGCCACATTGTCAGGATCAAAGCTACCAGGATGTGCCGCATGAAATTCAGCCTAGCACACGCATACCGCTAAACTACGCTCCTTAAGTATCGGTTTTGCGACACGAATTGCACTGTTAGTCTCCGTCCCTGAGGGAGTGTCAGGGGGAGGTCGGTCCGGCATGCTTGAAGCAATTCCAGGAAGGGTGCGCAGCGGTTTTCCGTCCGGAATTGCCGAGAAACGGACGGTTCGAGCAACTCCGCGATTCAGAGAAAAGGGGAAGTGCCCTCACCTATCGGGTCTGCTCGCCCTTTTCTGGGTGGCCATGCTTGTCACCTCTCCCTCGCAGGCGGCGGAGGTGAAGACGGCGGTGCTCAGGATCGATCGCGTCGTCGGTCCGCCGATCTCGCGGCTCGATGCGCCGCCCGCCGATCTGGGCTTTGCCGGCGCCATGCTGGGCAATGAGGACAATCGGACGACCGGTGCCTTCACGGGCATGGATTACACGGTGACGACGCAGGCGGTTGCACCGGAAGAGGCAGGGGCGGCGCTCGACGGGCTGAAGGCGGAAGGCATCGGCCTCATCGCCGTGATCGCCGAAGGCGACATCCTGAAGGAACTGTCAGAAAAGGCCGGGCCGGGGGTACTGCTCTTCAACGCCGGCGCGCGCGACGACGGGTTGCGCGATGCGGACTGCCTGGCGAATGTGCTGCATGTCTCACCCAGCCGCTCGATGCTCAGCGACAGTATCGTGCAGTTCCTGATGTGGAAGAAATGGCCTCGTATCCTGCTGATCCACGGCTCGCATCCGGAAGACAGGCTGCTGGCCGAAAGCTACCGCAAATCGGCCGCCAAATTCGGCGCGAAGATCGTAGAAGAGCGCGAATTCGTCGATACCGGCGGCAGCCGGCGAACGGATACCGGCCATGTCATGGTGCAAAAGCAGATTCCCGTCTTCACACAGGAAGCCGAGCCCTATGACGTCATCGTCGCGGCCGACGAAGCAGGCGTCTTCGCGCCCTATCTGCCTTACCACAGCTGGGATCCGAGGCCCATCGCCGGATCGGCCGGACTTCGCCCTGTCTCCTGGCATCCCGCCCACGAGGCGTGGGGCGCGACCCAGTTCCAGCGCCGCTTTGAGAAGCTTACCGGCCGTTACATGCGCGAGGAAGACTATCAGGCGTGGCTTGCCATGCGGGTGATCGGGGAGGCGGTGACCCGCTCCGGCAAGGCCGATCCCGCAACCGTGCGGGCCTATGCCCTTTCGAAGGACTTCGAACTGGCCGCGTTCAAGGGTCAGAAGCTGACCTTCCGCACCTGGAACGGGCAGCTGCGGCAGCCGGTCCTTCTGACCGAAGGCCGGGTGACGGTCTCCGTTTCTCCGCAGGACGGTTACCTGCATCAGCATTCGCCGCTCGACACGCTGGGCATCGATGCGCCCGAAACCGCCTGCCAGGCCTTTGGAGGATAAGATGCTCAAATCCGCAATGGCGCTTTTGCCCGCCGTTCTGATGCCCGCCGTTCTGATGTTTGCCGGTTCTGCCGAGGCCAACAAGGTCTTCGTGAGCAACGAACGGGGCAACAACGTCACCGTGCTCGACAGCCAAAGCTGGAAAGTGATCGCCACGTTTCCGGCAGGCAACAGGCCGCGCGGCATCACCATCAGCCCGGATGGCAAGGAGCTTTACGTATGCGCCTCGGACGACGACACTGTTCGCGTCTTCGATCCCGAGACCTATAAGGAACTGCACACGCTGCCCTCTGGCCCGGACCCGGAGCTCTTCGCTCTCGCGCCGTCAGGCAATCCGCTCTACATCGCCAATGAGGACGACAATCTGGTAACCGTCGTGGACGTCAAGACCCGCCAGGTGCTGGCCGAGGTGCCTGTCGGCGTCGAACCGGAGGGCGTAGCGGTCAGCCCGGATGCAAAGACGATCATCAACACGTCCGAAACCACCAATATGGCGCACTTCATCGACGCCGCGACCTACAAGATCGTGCACAACGTGCTCGTGGACCAGCGGCCGCGCTATGCGGAATTCACTGCCGACGGCAAGAAGCTTTACGTGAGTTCGGAAATCGGCGGCACCGTTTCCGTGATCGACGTGTCGGCGGCCGAGCCGAAGATTACCAGGAAGATCACATTTGAAGTGCCCGGCGTCCTGCCGGAATGGCTGCAGCCGGTCGGTGTCAAGGCGACCAAGGACGGCTCACGTATTTTCGTGGCGCTAGGGCCCGCGAACCGCGTCGCGGTGATCGATGGGGAGACCGACGAGGTGCTCGACTATCTGCTTGTAGGGCAGCGGGTGTGGCAGATGGCATTCACGCCGGGCGAGGAATTCCTGATCACCACCAACGGCAATTCCAACGACGTCAGTATCATCGACGTGAAGGCGGAAAAGGTTATCCAGTCGGTTCAGGTGGGCGAGCAGCCTTGGGGTGTGGTGGTTGCACCGAATTGAGGCGGAACCACGGGCAATAACGATAGGGAGGATGTTCATCGTGCATAGATCTTTTGTTGCAGCGCTCGCCACGCTCTTTCTCGCTGGTCCGGCCGCGGCCGCGCCGCTTTGCGCCGATATGGGCTTTGCCGGGCTGCTTGCCAAATGCAATCGGGGGGAGCCGATCGAGATTACGCTCGCCTCCGGAAAACCGTTGGGGAAGGGTGCCATTACGCTGCAGTCAGGCGCATACTATGAAATGCAGATCACGGCGGACGGATCGGCGGAGCTGGCGATCACTGGAGCGCCGTTCTTTCGCGCCATCTGGATGAACGAGATCGTCGTCAACGGCATAGAAGTGCGGCCCATGGCGATCGACAGCCTGGAATTCGACGAGGCGGGGACCGCCACCCTGTCCTTCATCGCCATCAAGCCGGGAACATACGAGGTGAGGATTCCGGAGACTTCCAGCGATAGCCAGAAGGTGTCGATCTCCATTCAGTGAGCCGCCCGTACGAGAAGTTTGCTGGACAGCGGAACCAGGGCGACAGTTTTTCGGGAGGAAGCAATGAAGGTTTTTGAGCAATTAGCCGTTTGCCTCTTCGCCGCTTGCCTGCTTGCCTTGGGGCCGACCTTCGCCCTGGCCGAGGAACTGCCGCAGTTGCGCGCAGCCATGCTGGCCTCGGGCACCGTCAACTGGGAAATCTCCACGATCAAGACCCACGAATTCGATCGCGCGAACGGCTTCGAGCTGGTGGTCCAGGATTATGCGGACAACGGCGCGACGCGCGTCGCCTTCGAGGGCGGCGAGGCCGACACGATGGTGGCCGACTGGATCTGGGTGGCCAACCAGCGTGCTGCCGGCAAAGACTATGTCTTTATTCCTTATTCGCGGGCAGTCGGCGGCCTGATGGTCAAGGATGACAGCGACATCAAGGCGCTGCCGGACCTTGCCGGCAAGAAAATCGGCATCGCCGGAGGTCCGCTCGACAAGAGCTGGTTGATCCTGCGCGCCTATGCCAAGCAGCAGCATGGCATGGACCTTGCAGCCGAAACCGAGCAGGTATTCGGCGCGCCGCCGCTGATCTTCAAGTCGGCGCTTTCCGGCGAGACGGCAGGTACCATCAATTTCTGGCACTTCCTCGCGAAGATGAGGGCCAAAGGCATGCACGAGCTGATCTCGGTTTCAGACGCTGCAGCGGCGCTCAAGCTCGATCCCGATACGCCGCTGCTCGGCTATGTGTTGAAGGGCGAATATGCCGCGACCCATCCGGATATTGTGAAAGGGCTTTACAAGGCCTCTCGCGCGGCCAAGGATCTGCTGCGCAGCGATGACGAGGTGTGGGGGGCATTGCGGGACAAGATGAACGCGGCAGACGATGCTGAATTCGTTGCGCTGCGTGACGGCTATCGTGCCGGCATTCCGAGCGGCAAGCCGATCGACGAGGCGGCGGCTGACCGGTTTCTGCGGCTGATGGCGGAACTCGGCGGAGAAGAACTCGTCGGCAAGGCGACAAGCCTGCCTAATGGATTGTTCCTGCACCTTGAATAAGACGCTGCAACATCCTGCCTTGGTGCGCGCATTGTCGCTGGGGCTGCTGTTGCTCTTGTGGATAGCGGCCGCCGCCCTGACTGCGGACGCGTCCGTCCTGCCGCAGCCCTGGGCCCTTTGGACGCCTTTCCTGCAGGCGCTTGGCTCCGGCGCCTTGCCCTATCACCTCGGGATGACCTTATGGCGCGTGGTATGCGCATTCGTGCCGGCAATGATCATCGGCGTGGCGGTCGGCTTTCTCATGGGGCGCTTCGCCAGTGTCGATCGGTGGCTCGATCCATGGCTCGTCGTGTTTCTCAACCTGCCGGCACTCGTGCTGATCGTCCTGTGCTACATCTGGATCGGTCTGAACGAGACCGCCGCCATCACCGCAGTTGTGCTCAACAAGATCCCCAATGTCGCAACGCTCCTGCGCGAGGGCACGCGGGCACTCGATCCGAACCTCGACTCCATGGCCGCAGTCTACCGCATGCGGCCGCTCGCGCGGCTGCGCCACGTGATCATGCCCCAGCTTGCGCCTTTCATTGCTGCCTCTGCCCGTGCCGGCATCGCGGTGATATGGAAGATCGTACTGGTGGTGGAGTTTCTCGGCCGCTCCAGCGGCATCGGCTTCCAGATCCATTTCTATTTCCAGCTTTTCAACGTTGCCATGGTGCTCGTCTATGCGCTTTCATTCATCGGCGTGATGCTGCTGGTGGAGGCTCTCTTCCTGCAGCCGGCCGAACGCCGTGTGCGACGCTGGAGGACGGCGTGATCAAGGTCGATGTCAGACGTAAGGCATTCGGGGAAGAGGAGGTGCTGCGGGCTATCCGTTTCGAGATGGAGACGGGCGAGACCGTTGCCATTCTCGGTCCTTCGGGCATCGGCAAATCGACGCTGCTCCGGCTCATCGTCGGAATCGACACCGGTTTCGAAGGCAAAATTACCCGGCCGGAAAAGATCGCCATGGTTTTCCAGGAGCCTGTTCTCCTGCCGTGGCGAAGCGTCGTCGAGAACCTGACATTGGTGCATCCGCAACTCGGAACGCAGGCAGCTTTATCGGCACTGGAGCGGACCGGCATCGCCGACAAGGCCGGGCTTTTCCCAGGCCAGCTGTCCCTCGGGCAGCAGCGACGGCTGGCGCTCGCCCGCGCCTTTGCCGGAAGGCCGGAACTTCTCGTCATGGACGAGCCCTATGTGTCGCTCGATCCCGCAATGGCCGAGGATATGTTGTCGTTGACCGAGGCCCTGATCGCGGAAACCGCCCCTGCCGTCATTCTCGTGACCCATTCCGAGGCCGAGGCGCGACGGCTTGCCCGGCGCTGCCTCCGCCTCGCCGGAAAACCGGCAACGATCATCGAGGAATTTGCGGCAAAACCCGCATCGGACGGCTGGGAAGGACATCATGATCGGGCTTGAGGTCAGCCATGTCAGCTATAGCTACGGAAAGTCCAAGGCACTACACGATGTCAGTTTCTCCGTAGAAAACGGGCGGTTCTGCGCCCTGCTCGGGCCGAACGGCGCCGGCAAATCGACGTTGTTCGCTCTGCTCACACGGCTGCTCGCGACAGGAGAGGGCAAGATTGGCGTGGCCGGCTTCGACATCGCGCGCGAGCCGCGTGCGGCGCTCGCGCGTATCGGCGTGGTGTTCCAGCAGCCGACCCTCGACCTCGACATGTCGGTGCGCCGTAACCTGCGTTATTTCGCCGGGCTCCATGGCTTGTCCGGGAGGCCAGCCGCTGTGGCGATCGAAGCCGCGCTGACACAGCTCGGCATGGCCGAGCGAGCCGACGAGCAGGTGCGTGCCTTGAACGGCGGTCACCGGCGGCGAATGGAGATCGCGAGGGCACTGATCCACGGGCCGCAGATATTGCTGCTCGATGAGCCGACGGTCGGACTGGACGCCGCCTCCCGTCTGGCAATCACCGACCATGTCCATCAGCTCGCCGAGAGCGGGCTTTCGGTCCTCTGGGCAACGCATCTTGTGGACGAGATCCGGCCGACGGACCAGGTCGTCGTTCTGCATCGTGGCAAGGTTCTGAGCGATGGCAGGGCCGGGGAACTTGCGGGCGGGCAGGGGCTCGCCAAAGCGTTCCTCTCGATGACGGCGGAAGACCGGGAGATCGTGACATGAAGGCATGGCTGATCGCCCTTTCTGCAGTCGTCACCCGCGAAAACCTGCGCTTCGTTCGCCAGCGCGGACGTTTTCTGGCAGCACTCGTGCGACCGCTCGTCTGGCTGATCGTCTTTGCCGCCGGTTTCCGCGCAGCGCTTGGCGTGTCGATCATCCCGCCCTATCAGACTTATATTACCTATGAAGTCTATATCCTTCCGGGGCTCTGCGGCATGATCCAGCTCTTCAACGGCATGCAATCGTCGCTGGCGCTGGTCTATGACCAGGAGATGGGATCCATGCGCCTCCTGCTGACCTCGCCCCTGCCGCGCTGGTGGCTGCTGTTCTCTAAGCTCCTGGCCGGTGTGATCGTGTCCATTCTGCAGGTGGCGGTCTTCCTGGGTATAGCGGCGCTGACCGGCATTACCGTACCGCCCGTCGGTTATGTCGCGGTGCTTCCTGCCCTGGTCATCAGCGGCTTGATGCTTGGCGCTTTCGGCCTGCTGATATCCTCGACGGTCCGGCAACTCGAGAACTTCGCCGGTGTCATGAACTTCGTGATCTTTCCGATGTTCTTCCTGTCCTCGGCACTTTACCCGCTATGGAAGATGGCGGAGAGTTCTCCCCTGTTGCGCGATATCTGCGCCCTGAATCCGTTTACCTACGCGGTCGAACTGATACGATTCGCGCTTTATGGCGAGCTCGACCTGACCGCACTCGTCTGGGTCGGCACGTGCTTCATCCTGTTCATGCTCGCGGCCCTGTGGGGCTACAATCCCGCCCGAGCCATGCTTCGGTCGAAGGGCTGAGATTGCTTTGTTTTAAGGGCTCCACGCCCGAAAACCGACACTTTCCGCTATATTGCCGCGAGCCGCTTTTGCACTGATCCTGCTTGTGAACGAAGGACGTTCAAGCCGAGGAGGAACCAATGCTAAAGCTACATCCGTCCATCGATAACGGCTTTCCGCCCGCCAGTCCGGGCTTTGCCGGTGGCACGCTGAAGTGCCGATGCGCCAGCAATCCGGTGACCGTGGAGATCGGTGCGCAGACGGCGCATAACCATGCCTGCGGCTGCACCAAATGCTGGAAGCCGGAGGGCGCCATCTTTGCGCAGATTGCAGTCGTCAGCCGAGACAAGGTAAACGTCACCTCGGGATCCGAAAAACTGCAGGTCGTCGACCCGAACGCGACGATCCAGCGCTATGCCTGCCGGGATTGCGGAACGCATATGTATGGCCGGATCGAGAACACCAAGCACCCGTTTTACGGGCTCGATTTCGTTCATACCGAGCTCAGCAACGAAACGGGCTGGTCGCCACCCGAATTCGCGGCCTTCGTCTCGTCGATCATAGAAAGCGGCGTGAACCCGGAAAGGATGCCGGAGATACGCGAGCGCCTGAAGGAAATCGGGCTTGAACCCTATGACGCGTTGTCACCGCCTTTGATGGACGCGATAGCAACCCACATCGCCAAACAGACCGGCGCGCTGCCGGCCTGACCTGCTGCAGCTACTGGGGACTCGCACCACCAGCCGACCGTCTCCTCCCTCGGACCCCGCCCGTCGCCTCTTGTTGAAGAGGCATTTCAACGGGCGGGGTTTGAGGTGTTTCTGTGTTCGCGCCTGAGCATGGTAGACGACTTTCGGTCACGAAATAGAGCGGGCATTCCGACCCTTCCTCCCGCGCCTTGTCTGTCGCGGGTGCCCTCCGATCTCATTCCTGTGCTCGTCACAGGAATCCTGTGTGTCGAAACTGTGCTTATATGGGTGCGGGCGGAAGGCCGTCGGAATCCTGGTCTTTAAAGACCGTG
>NZ_VITA01000045.1 GCF_007827695.1 Sinorhizobium medicae
ATCTGCTCTTCCGTAAATCTCTGCTTCTTCATGCGTCCGTCCTTCAATAGGCCGGACTCTAATCCAAACTGGAGGAAATTACCCGTGGCAGGTCAGGATCTCTACGAGATGGCGCCTACCGCGGGCATATCGCGCTTTGGTTCTGGCCGAGGTTTGTCTGAACTGATGGGACACGATCCTACCATCAAATATGTTCGCGGGACGCGAGAACCCGATGATATTTGAGAAGGGCGGCGCGTTCTGTAGTTTTTGCTGGAGAATACAGCATCGTACGAAAGGCGACTTTGTGGGATAAATCGCAGCCATGCTCAACGCTCTCGGGACCCCAGAAAGGGCGATTTCTGGCTTTTGAAGTTCCGTTTTATGCTCGTGCTTCGCAAGGAAATTCGGTCGGGTCGATTGTCGCCGAGCCGATTTCACATTAGTGGTAGAGCGTTGACGGCTACCGTACGAGGATGATTTGGCACAGGAAAATGATCTTGATCACGGCCTTCGAGATAACTTGGAAGCGACATACCGTGCCGTCTCTACTGGTATGGAGCAAATTCTCCATAAATCGATACCGGTACTCGATCATGGCTTTATTCGCGTCGTTGACTACATGGGTAACGATGCCGCAGTCGTGCAGGCCGCCAGAGTATCCTATGGACGAGGCACCAAGAAGGTTAGCGAAGATCGCGGCCTTATTCGATACTTAATGCGCCACTCACATACGACGCCATTCGAAATGGCTGAAATCAAAGTTCACGTCAAACTGCCAATTTTCGTGGCACGGCAGTGGATCCGGCACAGAACCGCCAGTGTGAACGAGTACTCTGCTCGATATTCCATTCTCGATAAGGAATTTTACGTGCCGGATGCTGCCAACTTGGCAGCGCAATCGGCTGACAACAAGCAGGGTCGAGAAAATGCGCCCCTCGCTGACAACTCTTGGGTGCTTGGTCTCCTTCGTGACGAAGCTGAGCGCAGCTACAGCGGATACAACTCGCTACTTAATATTTCTGAAGATGGCGCGAGCCTTGAAAACGGCCGAGTCGGAATTGCACGCGAGCTAGCTCGCATGAACCTCAGTCTCAATTTTTACACGCAGTGGTACTGGAAAACCAATCTTCACAACCTGTTGAACTTTCTGCGGTTAAGAGCGGACCCCCACGCTCAGTACGAAATCCGTGCTTACGCGGAGAAACTTTTGGACATAACAGAGAAGTGGGTCCCACTGACTTTCGAGGCATTCAAGGAATACAAACTTGGCGCTGTGACTCTGTCGGCTTCAGCATGGCAGGTTGTTAGGGCCCGCCTTGCCGGAAAGTCTATATCATTCGAAGAGAGCGGTCTCTCGCAACGCGAGTGGACGGAACTGATGACCGCGCTTGAAAATGAATGAGTTCTCCTGCTCACTCCACGCAAGACCTCTGACACAATCCGATCGGGTCGCGGATGAGGTCGCGAAAGCTACCGCGCACGTCCGGATCCGCGATCTTCACACCTGGAATTTCGATGCAGATCTTCGCAATCTGGAGGAAGTATACGAAGCCAGCGGTTTACCGGTCACAGTCAATTTTCGCACGCTTGTGCCGCTTGGGTCGGGCGTGGATAGGGCCACGCATCTGTTTCACTCGTATCCGGCGAAGCTGCTCCTCAATATCCCATTGTTCTTCATCAACTGCACGAAGTACTCTTCGCCAAATGATGTGGTCTATGACCCGTTCTCGGGATCTGGGACTGTTCTCGTTGAAGCACTGATGGCTGGCCGGCGCGCTCTGGGCGCAGATGCAAATCCGCTGGCGAGGCTAATTGCGACAGCTAAGACGACGCACATCAGCTCTGACTTAATATCCACTGCTTTAGACACGGTCCTGTCCAACGTGGACCATAATCGTCAGGTCCCTTTCACTACCGCGATCAAGAAGGATATGTGGTTTTCTGAGGAAGTTGCGCTATCGCTGGGGGCGCTGCTTTACTCAATACGGAGCCACACCAACGGCGCCGTACTGGCATTTATGGAGGCTTGTTTTTCGGCTTGCGTGAAGCGCCTCAGTGTCAGCGATCCGAGACTTTCAGTGCCGGTTCGTTTGAAGGGTGATGCCCTTGAAAAGCACGTTCTCAACTCACCTAGCGTCATCGACCATTTTGCCAAGGTTGTGGGAGCCAACTCTGCCCGCCTAGCAAAGATGCCAGAGGGGTGCAGGTCGGTAATTTACACCGATGCCCGGCAACGTCACTCGGACGGGGATGTTCAAGCGGACCTAATTATAACCTCACCACCCTACGCGGGAGCCCAAAAATACATCCGCGCCTCATCTTTGAGCATTGGATGGCTGGGAATGGCTCCTTCTGACCGGCTTCGTGAGTTGGAGAAACTCAATATTGGTAGAGAGCACTTTTACAAATCCGACTACAGCGTCGAAAGTGTTTCGGTCGTTCCAAGCGCACAAGAGGTCCTCTCGAAAATCAAATCCATGAACTCACTTCGCTCGCACATCGCAGATACCTATCTTCGCGAGATGGATGATGCCGCTGAAGCAATAATCTCGCGGCTTCGACAGAACGGCCATCTCGTTCTGGTTGTCGGAGACAATATGATTTGCGGTCACAACTTTCCAACGAGTCAGTTTGTGAAGGATATTTTTAACAGCAAGGGTCTGACGACGTCATTGGAGCTTGTGGACGATATACGATCACGAGGCTTGATGACAAAACGCAATAAGACCGCTGGGACCATCGAACGAGAACATGTGATTGTTTTCCAAAAGCGCTGAGAGGAAAGAATTTTGCGGGAGGATATGTTTGACGCGCTTCTCAAAAAAATCAAGCAACTGACTGAGACAGCCTGGTACGGAAAAGTTCTAGAACCTGACGTGCGCCATTGGCTCGAACAGTTTGAAGCGTCTGCAGCTGTTGAAGACGACGAACAGCTCCAAGCCTTGTTCCTGCTTTCGAATTTCGTCTACTTTGGTCAACGCGAAATCAGAGAGCTTCTTCGATCCCTATATAGAGATCTTTTCAAGACGCCGGCCCTCCATTCAATACGGCGAGCTCACGGTGATACGAAAGACATTGGCGTTCTCAACCATCAATTCAACGTCCACCTGAGCAAGACCAGGTTCTTGGGCATGGGCAACCCGTCGGAGAGCGGGGTACATCTTCTCTATTATTTCCGGCAAGAAAACCAGTTGAATAGCAATCACTTCATTAATACGCATGAGATATTCGCAAGAGATGCCAAGGCCGGCTCCCCAACTTTACGCATTCGCCATGCAGAGATTACTGATTATGTATTCATTGATGATCTTTGCGGGTCCGGCACCCAAGCTGCTGAATATTCGCAGGACATCATTGATCCGCTCCGAGCCCTTAATCCTACCCTCAAGGTTCACTATCTAGTCTTGTTCGCAACCCAACGCGGATTGGAGTTCATCAGAAGCCTTGATCGATATGACACGGTCGCGGCCGTGTACGAGCTCGATGACAGTTTCAAGGCACTTGAGCCGGAGTCCCGCATCTTCAACGCCGCAAACGTGGACTTCGACCGCGAAAAGGTGAAGGCCACCTGTCAGAAGTACGGCGCGCGACTTTGGGCGGGGCATCCCCTTGGATACAAAGACGGTCAGCTCCTTATCGGCTTCAATCACAACACGCCCGACAACACTCTACCAATATTCTGGGCTGATGCCCCATGGCGTCCCATTTTCAAGCGCTACCATAAGAATGCGAGCTAGTTCATGCAGCCTGTACGAAGAAGAAACCCGTTCGGAATTACGAAAGCGGTCGACCTCGACAACGAGCAGATTGAGCAGCTTTGGGTCGAGATGGTTATAGACGATAGCCGAATTAAGCCTGAGTTTGATCATCCCGCCTCACCAATGCCCACATACATTCTTGGAGCGAAGGGCAGCGGAAAAACCCATCTGATGCGACACCAGTCCTTCGAGCTACAAAAGCTTCGGTACGCTGCAGCTGGTAAAACCATTTCTGATGGCTTACGCGATGACGGATACCTGGGCCTCTATGTTCGGTGCAGCGGTCTTCATTCCAACCGGTTTTCTGGAAAACGGCAATCGGACGAGGTGTGGTCACAACTGTTCTCGTTCTATCTCGAGCTATGGCTTGCGCAGCATGCATTACGGCTTCTCTGTGAGGTCCTAGCGACCGAGAATGAGCAAATTCACCGTGACATAACGGCAGAGATTATAGCTCTTCTGGATAAGAAACCTGCCGAAAACATCGAATCGCTCTCTGAGCTATCTGCTTTCTTTTCCGAACAGCAGAAGAAGCTCGACTATGAAATCAATAACTGCCTCATAACGGGCGTTTTGAAGCCTGACATAATTCTTACTGCAGGAAATATCATTTTTGGCATTCCAAAAATCGTTTCAGACAAGATTTCATTCATGCGCGACGTATTGTTCGTCTACGCGATTGATGAATTCGAAAACTTGACTACGTCGCAGCAGATTCACGTTAATACAATATATAGAGAGCGAGAGCCTCCGAGCACATTTCGAATAGGGGCTCGGACATACGGAATCAGAACATACGGCACCAACAGTGCGGGCGAAGAGAATATCAAAGATTCTGAGTTCACCGAGATCCAACTCGATTCCAAGTTGCGTGAACTCGAGACCCAATATAATTCGTTCAGTCGCAGCCTTGTGACTAAGCGGCTGACCCAGCTTGGTGGATCTGAAGCAGATCAATTAGAACAGTACTTCACCAGTTTCGATGCAAGTTGGCGCAGCGCTGATTGGCTCGAAGTCGTGTACTCGGAACCCGGTGAAAGACCGCACTTTAAAAACCTTGAACAGCTTGTGACAAAGAACCTAGGCGACCTGAGCTATCCCGACGTTCTACACGCCTTCTCAAAGCCAGACAGCCCAGTGCTAGAGAAATTGAACATCATGCTGTTCATGCAGGACTGGGCGAAGGGGCGCGATCTCAGTGCATCATTCGTTCGCATCTCGTCGGAAATGAATTCGTTCCTCAAGGGTGATTCTGATGGGGACCGATACAAGCAGGCCCTCGGCCACTATGCCGGCGATCTGTCGGCACAGCTCCTTCGAGAGGCAAGGAAACCACAGTATTACGGTGGTATTGATAACTTCGTCCGCATGTCCGCTGGCATTCCGCGAGCGCTTTTGACGATTTTGAGATCGGTATTTGAATGGGCGAGTTTTGCGGACGAACGGCCTTTTGAAGGCGGGCTGATATCCCTTCGCTCTCAACAGAAAGGCGTGTTGGACGCATCTGATTGGTATTTCAGCAACATGCGAAAGGCTGGCCCAGATGGGATCGTAATTCAGGCTGCAGTGGAGCGTCTGGCCAACATTTTCCGTATTAACCGCTTTTCCGATAAGCCTGTCGAAATCTCCCTCTGTAGCTTTAGTGTCTCGGAGCGTGAAGTGAGTGACGAAGCCCGCCGGGTGCTGGGCCTAGCGGAGGCGAGAGCGTTTCTTCATCGCATCCCGGGAGGTCAAAAGGAGCGCAATTCCGAGGACGTAACTGCGAAATTTCAATTAAGCCCGATGCTGGCCCCGCGCTGGGATCTGCCGCTATCGAGGCGAGGTGTCCTGACGTTCTCAGCCGAACAATTTAACGCAATTTTTGATGCTAGCCGAGATGAGCAGTATCAGCAGTTACTTTCGGATTGGCGATCGAAAGTGAACGCGCCGTTCCGGCGAGCACCCAAGAAGACGGGTGCCCAGATCGGATTGTTCGATGATTGATTACACCTATCAGTACAAGACTGTTCTCGACCTCCGTGCTGTCGGTAGCACTCCGTGGGATATTTTCATTTCAGCATTCAACCCGTCAGATCGGGTTCTCAAGGTGTTTGAGGAGGTCCGCGCCGCGAAGAAGTACTGGTTGGTTCACCACGAGTACGGCCTCTCCCCTAACGACGCGCCGGATGGTGCATTCATTTCCGGTGCGTCCCGAGAAGACGACTTCATCCTGGAGTTCTTTACGAGCGTACTGCAACACGTTGATATTCTCGGCGCGCGAATTTGCATTGACGTGACCGGCTTCATGCGGCCTCACATGATATATCTGATAAACTATTTGCGCGTCATCGGCGTCTCAAGCTTCGATGTCATCTATACCGAGCCCGGCCATTATTCCGGCCACGACCGGACTAGGTTTGCGAGCGAGCTAGTTCACGATGTTCGTCAGGTCGCCGGCTATGAGGGCTACATCAACAACGTGACCGAGAACGATCTTCTCGTTATCGGAGCAGGCTACGAAGATAGTCTGATTGCCGAGGTTGCAGAGGAGAAAGGCAAAGCCCACAAAGCTCTGATTTACGGTCTGCCATCACTACAGGCAGACATGTATCAGCAGAACGTCCTCAGAAGTTACGCGGCGGCAGATGCTCTCGGCGATGTAGCTGAGAAAGTATTCGCGCCTGCAAGCGATCCATTCGCTACCGCTACAGTACTAAGCGAGCTGCTAGAACGTGAGGAGGCAAAGAAGCCGATTACCAACTTGTTCCTATCGCCGCTCTCCACAAAGCCCCAAGCGCTTGGGTTTGCCCTTTTCTATCATCGGGAATGCGCCACGCGCGCAGCAAGTATCATTTATCCGTTCAGCGATTCCTACTCCATCGACACGAGCAGCAGGATTGGACGCATTTGGAAATACGAAATCGAGCTTCCCTGACAAGGTGCCGTTCCGGACGAACGGAATTCACGCCCGATAATCGACGCTGATGTCGGAGCCCGGATATTCAGCTTCGACAAACTGCGCCAGCACCGCTCTGCCCTCGATGAAGTATCCCAAATCCCTTCGTAAGTCCTCGGCTTTCTTGAGGACTTCGTCAGACCATTCGAGAGTATCTATTAGGACGAAGTCTTCGGAGCTACCCTTTGAACCGGCCGCATCCAATCCGACACCAACGATGAACCTCTTCTCCGGCAACACCGCCTTGGCGGCAATGCACCTCGCACGCAGGGTCATTGCTCTGTCTTTGCGATAATGGTCGTAACGCGATGGAGCTGCGCCTTGCCCTATATAGAGAACGTAGGTGACGTCGGACTGACAAGAAGGAAGCAGAGTTCCAATTGCCGCGTCTTTCGCCCGATTCGCTCGATCAATGATGAGCTTGGCCAATACACGTCGGGAGAAGCGTGACTCTCCAGCGAGGATTCGCGCCATACTTTCGTATTCGGGTACGGTCAACTCGTTGCCAGTCTCCAGCGTCCCATCGATAAAACGACCGGTTACCCGCTCGATAAGGTGATCCCAAAAGTAGCTCACCTGGTCTTCTTTCTGACCTGCGCGAAAATTAACATCGGCAGACACCTTCGGCCAAAGATCAGGCTCGATGACATATTGCTCGGTTTCGTTGGGGAAAGATCTGTTGTGCCAAAGGTAGCGAGCGAGCAAATCTGTCTCAGCTTCTGCAGACACGAACACGCCATCCCCCAAGAGCTTCGATCGCGCATTAAGATAAGCAACAAAGTCAGACGCAGTGGAGAGTTGTTTTACTACGACAGGAAGGCTTTCTTCATCAAACACATGCACCCACCCCCGCGCATGGCTCAGGCGCCCGATGGTCAATGGCTTTTTTCCGTCTTTGATTGCAGGCTCTATGCGAAGCGACGGTCGCCCAAACTTCTCGCGAGTTATGGCACTTGCTCCTAAAGCGACACATATCCGATGAAAAATTGCCTCTTTCGGGTCAGGCAGATCGATCGGAAGCCTCTGCGAACACTTGGCATCGAGGTAAATCTCGTCTGGCTGTTCGGAAATCCAGGTGATCGCGCTTTCGATTTGTGCCGCGGAATGTGCGATGGATTTTTTGTACCATCTTTTCCAGTTCAGCTCATCATCCTCAGCGGTGCCATAAGTACAGTTTTTGTCGGAGAAAACGAGAACATATCTTCCGAATACGACCAGCAGATCGCACAGCTCTTTTCCCGGCTTCGAGAAAAGATTCGGATACGTCCATAACTGCAGAAACGACCCGTTACAGAGGTCGGCAAGAACTTTCTCCGATTCGGTGAGGCCGCTTGCTTTGACGAATTTCATGTCCTGAACATTGTTGGAAATATCGCCATTGTAAAGTATCGTGGTACAATTGGCACAAGCTAAACCACTCCCCACTCCCCACTCCCCACTCCCCACTCCCCACTCCCCACTCCCCACTCCCCACTCCCCACTCCCCACTCCCCACGCCCGAAACCTCCCCCGCCCCGTCATCTTCCGCAGTCCCCAGTTCCTCGACAATCCTAAGCGCCGCCCGCGGCGTGACGCCGCGCGTTTCGGCAATCATGCCGGATGTGACCAGCGGCCGGGACATCACCAGTTCGATCAGCTCTGGCAGTTTCGACGACGTCCGCCGGCCGATCAGCCGCCGCTCCATCATCTGCCGCGCAAGCGTCAGCCGGTCATGTTCCTTCCAGCCCGAGCTCGGCCGCCGCGATCAGTCCGTCGCTCAGCGCCGCAAGACGGGTGTCGCGATGACGATGCCGGCGCCGCTCGAAGGGGATGGAATTTCGGGCCCAGGTTGACGGTGGCAAGATGCGCGTTGGTCGTGACACCCGCCTGGCGCAGGACCGCAGCGGAGAGCAGCCGGCCGAGCCAGGGCGCGTGTTGCAAGACCTGCAGCTCGTTCCAAGCGTCGAGTGCAACGATCGCCCGCAGCACCCGCGGCAGACCATAGGTCTCTTCGAGCGCTGCGCGCCATTCGTCGAGCCGTTCGTCCTCCTCCCAGTCGAGATCGTAGACCAGCAGATCTTTCTCCCGCTCGGTCCGCCGGCCCGCTGACTTCACGTCGGTGATGGCCGCTTCCGAGCGCGCCAGAATTGCGTCGATTGCCACCAGTTGCTTTGCCAGGGGATCGGCGGGATAGATTTCGGGACTATCCCCCTGCCCTCCTCCGCTCGACTCAAGCGCGACGTTCGGCTCGGGGTCGCCCGTTGGTTCGGCGTCGTTCGCCGAGATGTCTGCCGCGTCGTCGGCCAGCTGGCCGCGCAGGCTGCGCAATCCATCGGCACTGAACGCCAAACCCGCAGACTGCGATGCGATCCGCCGGCGGGTTTTTAGAACGTCGCGGGCGATGGTGAGCTCGTGGGTCGGCGCGCGAACGTCGGCGCCGGCATCGTGCAGCACCAGGTCCTCGAGGTGGACGAGCTCGCCGTCGATCCACAGCGAGGCGCAGGCGTCGGCAGACTTGGCTCGTTCGATTCCATCTAATTGCGACTGGTGAGCGGGCGATCCGCCCGTCGGACGCCCACCATAGATCCCGGCGTGCAACGGACCCCCAGCAGCACTGGACAAAGCAGTTTAGGAACATTTAACGATATGAATTAACACCTGAAATCCTACAAGCGGAAGTTAAATCAGACTACGTTTCCGTCATCCGGACAACGATGTCTCCACACTTTCACTATCGATAGGGCCCCAGTATCGATAGTTAGCCATCTGAAGGTGATTTTCTTGCCATCTGAAGCCGAAATCGCTATTCTTCGATGGGATTTGATCGAGGAAACGAAAATGTCCGAACCGCAACTGTCCGTCCGCAGCAGCAAGGCCCGGGATCTGGCGCACGCGCTGGCGCGCCGCACGGGTCAGCCGATCAACAGGCTCGTCGAGCAGGCGCTCGAGCACTACGATCTGGAACTGCGCCAGCAGTCTGCCCGGACGCCGATCGATGTCCTGTCGGATTTGATGACCGATGGCCGGCGCTCGGTCCCGGCCGGCACGACCTCCGCGCATGACGATTTCTACGACGAACACGGTTTGCCGCGATGATCGCCGTCGATACGTCGGTCATTCTGGCGATGGCGCTGGCAGAGCCGGAGGCCGAACGATTCACGGCGTTGGTCGGACGAGAGTCGATTGCGATCGGCTGGCCTACGCTGCTGGAGGTGCGTATGGTGCTAACAGGAAAAGGCTTCCCCAACTCTTCCGACATTGTCGATCAGCTTGTCCAGTTGCCCAACGTCGCGGCGATTGCTTTCGACGAGGCGCACTACCGAGAAGCGGAAAGAGCGTTCGACCGCTTCGGTAAAGGTCGCCATCCGGCCACGCTCAACATGGGCGACTGTTTTTCCTATGCTGTTGCGAGGATCGCCAAGGCGCCGCTGTTGTTCAAGGGGAACGATTTTGGCCAGACCGACCTGAAAATTCACCCGGCCTCATCCGGCTGAGGGTCACGGTCGACGTCATCGCGTAACTCCTTTTTCCGGAATATACGGATGTTCCGTAATTTTTTACCCAAGAGCATTGGAGGTGCGCACCGTGGTCGATAATCATAGAGCGGCCTATTCAGACAGCCCAGCGGTCCACCGACGCGCCGAAGAGCTCGACGCGCTCGACGCCATCCTACCGTTCGACCGACGCGACCAGCTCGCCGCGCTGCTGACCGACGACGATGTCGCGACCCTGAAACATCTCGCGAGCGAAGGCATGGGCGAGAACACGCTGCGGGCACTCGCCTCCGATCTCGGCTATCTCGAGGCCTGGTGCCAGCTTGCCACCGGTTCCCCCCTCCCCTGGCCGGCGCCGGAAGCACTGCTCCTGAAGTTCGTCGCCCATCACCTCTGGGATCCGGTCAAGCGCGCCGAGGACCCGGCCCACGGCATGCCGGCCGAGGTCGAGGCCGGATTGCGTGCCGAACGCCTGCTGAGGGCCGACGGACCGCACGCGCCCGGCACGGTGCGGCGCCGGCTGACCTCCTGGTCGATCCTGACCCGCTGGCGCGGTCTCACCGGCGCCTTCGGTGCGCCATCGCTGAAGAGCGCGCTGAGGCTGGCAGTCAAGGCGAGTAACCGGCCGCGCCAGCGCAAGAGCAAAAAGGCAGTGACCGTCGATATCCTGGCGAAACTGCTTCAGGCTTGTGCTGGCGATCGGCCGGTTGACCTCCGCGATCACGCGCTGCTCCTCACCGCCTTTGCCTCCGGCGGCCGTCGCCGCTCGGAAGTGGCGGCTCTGCGCGTCGAGGATCTCGCCGACGAGGAACCGGTCCGCGCGGATCCCTCCGACAAGACCTCCCCTCCCCTGCCCTGTCTGTCGATCCGCCTCGGCCGCCCCAAGACGACGACCGCCGATGAGGACGCACATGTGCTGTTGATCGGCCGTCCAGTAGCTGCCCTGAAAACTTGGCTGGCTGAAGCGCCAATCAAGGACGGCCCGGTGTTCCGGCGCATCGATCAGTGGGGCAATATCGACCTGCGGGCGCTGACGCCGCAGTCTGTCAATCTGATCCTGAAAGCGCGCTGTGAACAGGCCGGCCTCGATCCGGCGCTGTTTTCGGCGCACGGCCTAAGGTCCGGCTATCTGACCGAGGCGGCAAATCGTGGTATCCCGCTGCCCGAGGCGATGCAGCAGTCGCTGCACAAATCGGTGACCCAGGCGGCCAGCTACTACAACAACGCGGAACGAAGGAATGGGCGAGCGGCCCGGCTGATCGTCTGAGCGTGACTCGGCGCCGAACAATGCATCGCCTCGCCGCTCCAACGACGGCCATTCTCCCGCTTCCGCCTCCGATATATCGAGCCGGTCAGCGGCCGATGCTGCCCTACCCCAGGCTTCGGCCCGCTGCATCAGCGACGCCATCTCTGTGCTCGGCGTTCTGACGAGGATCGTAGAAGACGCCGATCGCCTCGCCGGCGGCTGTTGTTCCGGGACACGATCTGGCTGAAAAAGCCGGCCGTCATCTCCTACACCAGCGCCCGTCCACCGGCGGAAGCGCTCACTCTCCGCGACCGCCAATCCGATGACGTCTGAGGATCGATACAATCACTTATCTTGCAAGAAAGGCCGCAGCGATCTCGTCGAGAATGACGACTGGTCCATTCGTGTCGACGCACGACCATGACCGCAAGGCTCGGGTCACCCGACGACCCTCCGGCCGGCTCCGCCGGATGATCGGCCGCAGGTGGACATTCCTGGCTGCCGCCTCGATCGCCGGGAAGCGATGCGTCCAGTCATGCCCCCCGGGGCGTCAGAACGCGCATGCGCTGCTGCTCAATGTGAAGATGGAGGCGATAGCCGGCGTTTGATTTCGTAGATCCAAATCCGGTCCCTTTGGCGATTTTGGCTTGCGCCGGGCGAGGCACGGCTCCACGCGCTCAGGTATCGGATCGAGCTGAAGGCTCGACTGCGCGAGATCTCGACGCTTGCGCGGGCTCGATCGAACCGGCGCGTCGGCATCACTGAGGAGAGGCTCGGATGGAAGCTTCGACATGGAGCGGCTTGACCCTACGCTGTACTTTGCGCCATCTCATATGTAGCTCGGGCGAGAGCTTTCCTTAGTCATTGCAGGGCATCGAAACCTAACCAGTAGAGGATGGCGCATGGCCGAAATGATCGGCGAAGACATGGACGCAGGCTGGGGTTAAAAGGCGCGCTACGCGTGAGGAAACGCGAGGGGCTGAAGACCATACGCGCCCGCGCTTGGAGGCATGGTTTGAGTATCGTCACCCTCGTGGCAACGAAGGGGCGGCAGCCGGAAGGTGGCCGTCATGTTCATGCCGGACGCGAGGCCGCCAACGGCGATGACAATTAAACGAGAGAGCCGGTGGGAAGCCAAGGATCCGCGCTCGGAACTTAATATTTCATGTCTCGGGCCGTCTTGCGTCCCTCCTGATTCGCATTTCGCTTATCCACACGGCACGCCGAGTTGCTTTGCTCATCGCCCGCGCGGCATGCCTGCTTTGTTTGCCGTGAATCCTGACGCGTTTCTTGTTTGACGTCACGCCCTGCGCGGCGTTGTTGTCCTTGGTCTGTCGCCCACGATGTTCCCGTCAAACTCGCGGGAAACATCGTAGCCACCGTAGCGGTGAATATAGCTTTGAATTGAAGCATTGTCCGTCCTCCGGTTGAAGGTTTTCTCGCAGCTTAGAAACCCCAGCTTGCGAGTATTTCTGGACGTTCAGCGGTATTCGCGATCATTGCGTGTTTCGGCGGAAGTATCCAGGTTTCCTACTCATGCACCCCTGCCACGATTGTGACATCAGTGCTCTGGCGGCGAGTTAATGCCGCCATGCAGCGCGACAACCAAGATGAGACGCGCATTGCCTCGCCGAAACTGTTCCCGAATATTCAACCGTTGCCTCACATAATTTGCTCCCTACCGAGG
>NZ_VITA01000046.1 GCF_007827695.1 Sinorhizobium medicae
AGCACGGCGTCATGCCCGCATGGCTGCCGCGCCTCGGCGATCCGGTGGTGAAAGAGCTTGCGGTCTTCGTTCATTCGCTCGGCGGCGGCGAGTAGCGGATAGGAGATCCAGGCGGCCGAACGAGAGCGGTGTGGCCGGCGCAACGACTTCCCTCTGTGAAGTTGTTCACTGCCGCGGACGGGTCAGTGGCTCCCTTCTTCCGAAGAACTTCGGCTGACGAGCCGGGCACTTGGAGGCGGGTTGCGCCAGACGGACCTCAGCGTGCCGGCGTTCACTGCGGTGCTTGCATCACCACCATCGAGACGGCGTTGTGGGAAAGATCCGAAGTCGAACGGACGCGCGTCAATCTCTCCACCCGCCGCGTTTCGATCGTCTGGAAAGAGGAGGTCGCTGGAAAGCGCAGCGACCCTGGAGAACTGGTGCGCGCGATCAGCGAGCGCGGCTACGAGACGCATATCTTCACGCCCGGTGAGGGGGAAGGGGATGCCGTTCTGAAGCAGTTGATCCGTGCGGTCGCGGTGTCGGGCTTTGCTGCTGCCAACATCATGCTGCTTTCCGTGTCCGTCTGGTCGGGTGCGGACGCGGCCACACGCGATCTCTTCCACTGGGTCTCGGCCATGATCGCGGGGCCGACGCTGATCTACGCGGCCACTTCTTCTATCAGTCCGCCTGGAATGCGCTCCGCCACGGGCGGACGAACATGGACGTGCCGATCGCACTTACCGTCACTCTCTCCTATGCCATGTCGAGACGATCGGCCATGGGGAGCATGCCTGGTTCGACGAGACCGTGACCCTTCTGTTCTTCCTGCTCATCGGCCGGACGCTCGACTATATGATGCGCGGCCGCGCACGATCCGCGGCCTCGCACGGCTATCGTCGCGTGGCGCGACAGTCCTGCATGCCGACGGCTCGCCGGAATATCGCGCCGTCGGTGAGATCGAACCCGGCGAGCGACTGATGATCGCTGCTGGCGAAGGGATACCGTCGACGGCTGCGTGGTATCGGCACCAGCGACCTGGACCGCTCGGTCGTCAACTGCGAGAGCGAGCCGATTTCGGTCAGCTCGGGTGACGCGGTCGCGCAACTCCTTCCTTGTCGAGATCATGGGGCTGATGGAGGCGGCCGAAGGCGGGAGAAAAGCTGGTGTCATCCACCGCGCGGATGATGGTGATCCAAACAATCGATTTTACTAATCATCAAGTGTGCTCGATAGAAGGCAAGGCGAAAGAATTCAAGTTAGTGCGGGCGTGTGCGCCAAAGACTCCGGGCATAGTCAAGGCGATGCAATAGTCAACATCGGGCAACCCCCTATCAACTATCAAAGACGTTCTGAGAGGAGACGATGACACGCACTCAAAAAGAGAAGATGCTCGCAGGCGAGATGTACAACGCAGCGGATCCAGAAATCCAAGCCGACCTGCTGGCCGCTGGGGCTTGGCTGAAGCGCTACAATAGTACTTTGGGCGATTCCGCCGAGCAGTGGCATTTGTTCCTCCGCGAACGGCTAGGCGAGGTTGGGCCTGGAGCGGTTATCCGTCCGCCCTTTCACTGCGATTACGGCTTCAACATCAGTATCGGAGCCCACGCCTATATGAACTTCAACTGCGTCATCCTCGACGTGGCAAAGGTGACGATCGGCGATGGGACCGCAATTGGGCCTGCT
Organism: Sinorhizobium medicae; assembly: GCF_007827695.1. Taxonomy (GTDB): domain Bacteria; phylum Pseudomonadota; class Alphaproteobacteria; order Rhizobiales; family Rhizobiaceae; genus Sinorhizobium; species Sinorhizobium medicae. Next base: position 1,666 of record NZ_VITA01000046.1, read on the forward strand.
GTGCAGATCTATACCGCCGATCATCCGGATGACCCCGAGCAGCGGCAGGCGGGGCTGCAGCTCGGGCGACCTGTCCTCATTGGCAAGCACGTATGGATTGGCGGTGGCGCGATCATCCTCCCGGGCGTGACCATTGGCGATCATGCGGTCGTTGGCGCGGGAAGCGTAGTCACGCGCGACGTCCCTGCGGGCGCAAAAGTAATGGGAAGCCCAGCTCGGGCAAGGGGCTGACCTTCGGCTCCTTGGTCGCGCGCTTGCCAGATGGTTCGAGCTCTCTATGCGCTCAGCCGAAAGTATCCTGTGATGAGGCCGCGACGCTTCCCTGCGTACGTTCGGGGCACAACAGAAGCAGGACCAGCCACTGAAGGCACAGGAAATTGACCACCGTTAAAACTTGAATAACAACCAACATGCGAAGGGGATATCGATGCCGATAATTATGAGTGTTCTGGGATTTCTCATCCTTTCTATTGTGCCAGCTCATGCATATCTCGACCCCGGCACGGGCAGCATGCTCGTTCAGGGCTTGATCGGTGCGTTGGCGATCGGCGGAGCAGCTGTCTCCGGATACTGGAATAAGATCAGATGGGCTGTCAGATCTTTTTTAGGCCGGGAGAACAATGGCAAGAATGGCGGAAAGTAAGTTGGTGGCGGCCGCACCGAGACCCGGACGCGTCGCCGGTTCCTTTAGAGATCCGTCTGGTCAAGTCTTCCACTTCCAGGATCGCATTCTGCGGACAATGGATTCGGCTGCTGCAATCGAGTTTGCCAGTGCTGAGAGAGTAATGCGACAGCTCGTGGATGAAGGGCGACTCGTCGACTTCTCAGACGCGGAGCCGAGCCTTCATCAGCTTTTTCAAGGGAATATTGCTCGAGTTCTGCAGCATCCCCTCCTGGAGCAAATCACCTACCCATACGAGTGGTCGTTTGCTGGATTGAAGGCGGCGGCGCTTTTTCATCTTCAACTGCAGCTTGATCTACTTGATCAGGGTTTTTGCCTGTCGGATGCGACCGCTTATAACGTTCAGTTTGAAGGGTCACGACCAACTTTCATCGATCATCTGTCTATAAAGCCGTACCGCGATGGACAGCTTTGGTATGGACATAAGCAGTTTTGTGAGCAGTTCCTCGTTCCACTGTTACTACGATCCGTTTTCGACATCACGCATCACAGCTGGTATCGCGGCAACCTCGAAGGGGTGCCGAGTGCGGATTTCGTAAAGCTGCTGAGTACCCGACATTGGTTTTCCCACAAGTTGTTCATGCATATCATTTTGCCTGCAAAGCTGCAGTCATCTAGGACATCGCAGACCAAGGTAGATCTTGGAGACTCTCGTGCGAGACGGCTTCCTAAGGATGCCTTCCGCGCCATGCTCGCCCAACTTTACAGCTGGATCAGCGGACTGAAAGTTGATGTTGGAAAACAATCGGTTTGGCAAGGATACGCTGCGAACAACACGTACACAGCTACCCAGAGAAGCGACAAAGGGCAGTACGTCGCAGAGTTTGTCGCTCAACACAAGCCGCGAACTATAATCGACCTTGGCTGTAATACCGGTGACTTTAGCTACGTAGCTTTGGAGAATGGTGCACAGAAGGCGATCGGCTTTGATTTCGACCCGCACGCGCTCGACGCCGCGTTCGACCGGTCAGTTCAGACATCAAAGAACTTTCTTCCACTCTACCTTGATGCACGTAATCCATCGCCGAGCCAAGGGTGGGGCGAACGGGAGCGTCAAGGGTTCAGCTCAAGGTTTTCGGCAGATGCTGTTCTGGCGCTAGCCTTCGAACATCATTTGGCAATCGCTCACAACGTTCCCCTTGCCGAGGTTGTCGCATGGGTGACCCAAGTTGCACCAAAGGGCATTATCGAATTCGTTCCGAAGGAGGACGAGACTGTGCGACGCATGTTGGCGGGTCGAGAGGACATCTTCAGTGACTACAACGAAGAAGCTTTTGCAAGCGCGCTCAGCCAGAAAGCCCGGGTGGTGAGCAAGCACTTAATATCCGGCAGCAAACGAACGTTGTACACGTTCGAAAGGTCGGAGTAAGCAGAAATGAAGCGAATCGTCTTACTGCTATCACCTCTGGTAATCTTGCTTAGCCCGATCATTGACGCGTTTCAGGGAGTGTATATTGACCCCAGAAGCGATGCAGGGTACGCCGTCATCGCTTGTGTGGCCATAATTGGACTCGCCCTGGGCATGATTGCAACCTTTTGCTATAAAAGGGGAGCTGTTGGCAACGTCGTAACAGCAGGCACACTCGCCGTTACCCTTTTCCTTTTTGGCGATCTTTCATACGGTGTTTTCTGGAGACTAGCAGACCACATAGGAATGGGGGGCGCCGCCGCGTTGGCGTTCGCTGGACTGGTTGTACTTATTCTGGTCCTATTCAAGCTCATGGCCGCTGTGCCCCGTATGATGGCCGCATTTGCCGTAGCCCTACTGGGCTCTACAGTTCTTGATCGCGGCTTGATTACTGAGGCGAGCGCCGAAGAATCCGCGCCGGCCGTGATTTATATCGTGACTGATGAAATGATCGGCATTTCCGGGATTGACACAAGATTACCCCATGGAGCAGAAGCCAAAGCCGCATTGTCGCGGGTTTTCCAGAAACATGGGTTCCGGCTCCATTCCAAGGCTTTCAGTCGCCACATTCTGACTCAGGTTTCAGTACCAGCCGCCTTGAACATGGACTATTCTTATAATTTTCCCGGCGATAGATCGCATTATGCCTACCCGGGGGAGGTAACAAAGTTCAAGGAACTGTCGTTATTCAATCTGTGGCATCGACAAGGGTTATCCGTCAATGTCTTCCAGTCTGCTCATCTTGATTACTGCAAAACTGAAGCGCTAGTCGACTGTCACACCTTCGCATCATTTGACGGAAGTAGATTTATTCAACGGCAGCGGATCGAGGGCGGCCCATACCGGGACGTTCCACCCGCTTCCGCTTCGCTGGCGGATGTTAAAGCGCTGATCGAGGGAAACAGGCAAAGCCTTGCAATGGCAGCCGTTGGCTTCGTGGCCTCCAACTTGCTGGAGACGAAGGAAACGGCACTACAAGAATGGCACCCGCGGTCTTACGACCAACTAGCCTTCCCTTACTGGCTCGGACAGTTCCAGAACATGATTCTAGATAAAGGTCGTGGAAACGCCTTTTTTGCTCATTTTCTATTTCCGCATAGTCCCTCGGTCTACAACAAAGATTGCAAACCAACGAACCGTTGGGTTGAGAGGTCATATCTTACAGAAGTCCGCGGGTTGGCAGGTCAAGAGCTAGATGAAGCGCGGGTGAAAGAATATGGATTCTACTTCGCTCAAACGCTGTGTCTTGCCAAGCAACTAGATAAGTTCTTTAATGCGGTTCTTAGCGATAAGAGATTTCAGGACGCTACGATAGTCGTTCATGGCGACCACGGCTCACGTATTTCTGCGGGTAGAAATGTCGAGACTATGTCTCCGAGGGATTACGTCGACAATTATTCCGCTCTTTACGCTGTCAGAAAGCCCGGCGTGGCGACGGGTACGGACTATAGGCTACACTCGGTTCAGTGGTTAAACGCTTCTCTGTTCCGTGGCAATGTATCAGAGGTCGCCCCGACCGTAGTAGGATCTATGCAGGGTAAATCTGACGATTCAGCATTGTACGCACCCATTACCGACCCAGACCACGTTGCTATAATGCCGATGCATGACTTTGACGCGTCCCATTGATCAATCGCCTGCATCGAAGACTCATCGCTTCAGCGGGCCTCCCATTAGTATCCCCACGGCCCACACACTTTCTGGGCTCCGCACCGCAACTCGCCGCTTCGAATGCGCAACCCGAAACGGTTGGAGCGAAAATTGGATAAACTTGCGGGCAGGGTCAATCGCTCTCGGCTTGCGAAAGAGCTAATCTCCGCGCTGTCGAACCTAGGGCAGCTTGCGCGCCTACGAGTATACGTCGAAGAGTCAGGCCAACTGGCTCGCGTCAGTCGATCAAGAGATACTTGACTATGTTTCAGCTATTTAGGGACGAACACGCTACCTTAGAAGCTAGAAGCAAGTCTGTGTGGCCACGGTCCGTTCGGCCGCGCAACTCGACGTCGACAAACGCGCCCTTGCTCCGAGGGTAGGGGAGGGAATGGACCACCGGCGATCTCGGGTACGGAATCAGACCGGACAGCGTGGTGTTGCCTGGAAACGGACGCGCTTTGCGTCTCGTTCGGCAAAGCTGGGTGTACGACCGCCCGCCAAAGGATCAAGGCTCTCGACTATCCTCTCTCGAACAACGTCGTGAGCCGACGACACAACGTGGTTCCGAACGAACGAGCAGCTTCACTGAGTAGCAACCGCCGATGGATTGTTCAATGTACGCGCGGCACGAGGCAGCACCTTCACGCCCATTGAGACCTGCACGACGGTCGCGGTCCCGAACTGCATTGCGGGATATGCCGGTAGGCGGCTTTCTCAAATTTTTGGTATGCTCGAAGGGTTCACGCGATGACACGATCATGGAGTGATCGAAGGGTCAAATGCGACACCTCGAGATGGTGAGCACGCCCCGCGGCGGGAACTTTGACTTCATGAGCCTGGCTCGATGAGGTGATATCAAGCATCATAAATAGGTGCGGCCACGGCCCAGCAATTCGGACTTCACGAGTCCCGTTGCTACGCATCGGAAACATCGACGCGATAGTGATCGCGAGCAACTGATCATGGCAGTTGCCTTAAGCGGGGCATCCAGGTTATATACTGGTACGCCATAATACGGCAGGGCGGATTCGTTCTCGTGCGGAACTTATACCTGGTTGGGCGAATTTAAACGAGGTGAGCCGATGAACGATGCACTGGCAGGGAATGCCATTCGGGTAGAGCGTCCGACAAAAACATTGAGGGAACTGGCGCTCGACAAGGTGCGGGACGCTATTGTCGACGGTTATTTCAGACCGGGTGATCGCCTTGTCGAGCGCGATCTGTGTGCGCGACTCGGTGTCAGTCGTACAATCGTCCGTGAGGTGCTGCGGCACCTCGAATCCGAGGGCCTCGTCGCGAACTTGCCTAACAAAGGGCCGATCGTCGCGCGTCTAGATCTGAATGAAGCGAAGCAGATCTACGAAATTCGCGGCGCCCTCGAAGGGATGGCCGCCCGACTTTGTGCGGAGCGAAACGACTCGACCGTTGTTGCAGCCCTTGAAGCGTCCTTGGAAGGCATCCGCCAGAGCTATGCTGCTAAGGATATGCCCGCGGTTCTCAATCACACTTCCGCATTCTACCAGACGCTTTTTACCAAGGTCGATCGCCACGTTGCCTGGGGCGTCGTCAGCCTGCTGACCGTCCGGATCAACCATCTTCGTTCCATGACGATCAAGACTAGAAATCGAGACGTCGAAGGACCGGCACAGATGGAAAGGATCGTTGAGGCCATCCGAAAAGGCGACGGCGAAGCGGCTTACACGGCTGCCCTTGATCATGTCGCCAGAGCTTCCGTCATCGCGGAGGCCGTACTCTCAGCGCAGCAGACGGGCGACTGACGAGGTTACGACTACGATCGGCGACGAAGGCTGACTCTACCCACCTCAGACTGGCTGTCAGATCTGCTCGTTGGCCATGAGCCAACTGGCGCCTCCTTTCTTCTGATTGCAGTCGTTGGGTAATCCAAAGCGTTTGTGCAGCATGATGTGGCGGTCATTGCTCGATGAAACATCCTTCGGGTTGTGCCGCCGCCTGAACACCATCCCTGAACGCCTCAGAATCGCCGCTTAACGTGGCCGCTGCTGACGTGCTCGGGTTTGCGCACGATGCGCATCCCCCGCATTCCGCTGCAAAAAACCGACCGCGATCAACGCGCTCGGTTTGCGTTCGCCCTCAATCGCAAATTTTTTCCTACCAAAATCGGGCACTTGGCCGGAATTCGGGCTTTGCGTTGAAGAGCCACTTGACTGTGTTATATGATGGCATACCATAAGACCAAATAGCTCACAGGAAGGATGTCCTATGCCCGTTCAGATCCGCAAGACGCTGCTCCAGATGGAAACGACCCTAATCGAGGGCGGGAAAGCCGCCCCTCAGCCGTTAAAGCTGTTTTCGGCGGTGGCGGTGTTGAAAAATCCGTGGGCTGGGCACGGCTTCGTCGAGGATCTGAGGCCGGAGATTCACAGAGCGGCACCGGTACTGGGCGAGCTTTTAACTAGGATGATTATCGATGCCGTTGGCTCCGCCGAGGCGGTTGAAGCTTATGGGAAAGCCGCCGTGGTCGGGATCGATGGCGAAATCGAGCATGCCTCGGCGCTCATCCATACCTTGCGTTTCGGCAATCATTATCGCCAAGCGGTTGGCGCCAAATCATACCTGGCCTTCTGCAATACGCGCGGCCCTGCCAATGCCCCCATCATGATCCCCCTGATGGACAAGAACGACGAGGGGCGCCGTTCGCACTACCTGACAATCCAGACCGCAGTACCCGATGCCCCAGCCGCCGATGAAATCGTGGTGGCTCTTGGCGCCTCGACTGGCGGACGTCCTCATCACCGGATCGGCGACCGTTACGAGGATTTGAAGGAGCTTGGGCAAGATGTCACCAATCCGGCCGGTGTCTGAGCGGCGGTGGACACCTCGATGCAAACGGTTACATCACACACATCCGGGGAGGGCGGCGCCTCCCTTCCGCGCAAGACCACTGCGCGCGGCACCGCCTACTTCGAAGCCGGCGATGGAGAGACGTTAATCCTCATTCACGGCGTCGGCATGCGCCTCGAGGCTTGGGCGCCCCAAATCGAGGCTTTCGCAAAAACCCACCGGGTTTTCGCATTAGACATGCCGGGGCATGGCGCAAGCGAAAAAATCCCAGCGGGCAGCACGTTGCGGGACTACGTTGCTTGGTTTGGCTGCTTCCTGGAAGACCTGAGCATCGCACGGGCGAGTATCGCCGGACATTCGATGGGTGCACTTATTTCCGGAGGCGCGGTGGCAACTTTTTCCGACCGGATCACTCGTGTCGCTTACCTCAACGGCGTTTATCGCCGCGACGCCGCGGCGAAAGCTGCAGTCCTGGCGCGCGCTGAAGCTATCCGTGAAAACGGGGTCGACGCGGAAGGGCCTTTGGAGCGGTGGTTCGGCGAGGATCCGGAGAGCCAACGTGCTCGAGAGCTAACACGAACATGGTTGGAGATGGTCGATCCGGAAGGATACGCGATTGCCTATGCCGCCTTTGCGGGGGGCGATGAGATCTATGCAGACTGCTGGCCGTCCGTCGAATGCCCGGCTCTCTTCCTAACGGGCTCGGGAGATCCGAATTCGACACCGGAAATGGCCAAACAGATGGCGTCTGTGACGCCAAAGGGATGGGCACGCATTGTCGATGGTCACAGACATATGGTCAATCTAACCGCCCCCGAGATCGTCAACGCGTTGATGTCCGAATGGCTGACTTCCAGGGAGAAACCGAGATGACTGCGGAAGTTTTCGACCCGAGAGCCTTGCGAGACGCGTTCGGCGCATTTGCAACCGGAGTGACGGTGGTGACGGCGAGCGATGCGGCAGGCAAGCCAATCGGCTTTACGGCCAATTCCTTTACCTCTGTCTCATTGGATCCGCCGCTGCTGCTCGTTTGCCTTGCCAAGAGCTCGCGCAATTATGATTCGATGACTTCGGCAGGGCGTTTCGCCATCAACGTCTTGTCCGAAACGCAAAAAGACGTCTCGAATACATTTGCCCGCCCCGTGGAGGATCGGTTTGCAACGGTCGATTGGCGGCTTGGCCGGGACGGCTGCCCGATATTCTCAGATGTGGCGGCCTGGTTCGAGTGTTCGATGCAGGACATCATCGAGGCGGGCGATCATGTCATCATAATCGGTCGCGTTACCGCCTTCGAAAACAGCGGCCTCAATGGCCTGGGTTACGCCCGGGGCGGCTACTTCACGCCGAGGTTGGCAGGAAAGGCGGTTTCCGCTGCCGTTGAGGGAGAAATTTGTCTCGGTGCGGTGCTCGAACAGCAGGGCGCGGTATTTCTGGCAGGCAATGAAACCCTGTCGCTTCCGAATTGCACCGTCGAAGGCGGCGATCCTGCGCGCACGCTCGCCGCCTATCTCGAACAACTGACCGGGCTGAACGTCACCATCGGATTTCTCTACTCGGTTTACGAGGACAAGAGCGATGGTCGTCAAAACATCGTTTACCACGCGCTTGCCAGCGACGGTGCACCACGACAAGGCCGGTTTCTCAGGCCGGCGGAGCTCGCTGCGGCCAAGTTCAGCAGCAGTGCGACCGCCGATATCATCAATCGTTTCGTACTCGAAAGCTCTATCGGCAATTTCGGCATGTATTTCGGCGACGAGACCGGCGGCACGGTCCATCCGATCGCGAAGAAGGACGTACACTCATGAAATTCTCACTCTTCGTTCACATGGAGCGCCTGGATGCTTCGCAAGACCACAGGACGCTTTACGAAGAATTCATCAAGCTGTGCGAAGTCGCCGACAAAGGCGGCATGCACGCGATCTGGACCGGTGAACATCATGGAATGGAGTTCACCATTGCGCCGAATCCCTTCATAACGATTGCCGACCTTGCCCGCCGCACTAAGACCGTGCGGCTTGGAACCGGCACGGTGATCGCGCCCTTCTGGCATCCGATCAAGCTCGCGGGAGAAGCCGCAATGACGGATCTGATCTGCGAGGGTCGCCTCGACATCGGAATTGCCCGCGGCGCCTATTCCTTCGAGTACGAGCGGCTGCTGCCGGGCCTCGACGCCTGGAGCGCTGGGCAGCGCATGCGCGAACTCATTCCGGCGGTGAAGGGGATCTGGGCGGGTGATTACGCCCACGACGGCGAGTTCTTCAAGTTTCCGGCCACGACCTCGTCACCGAAGCCGCTGCAGAAGCCCCATCCGCCGATATGGGTTGCTGCGCGCGACCCCAACTCGCACGAGTTTGCCGTTTCGAACGGCTGCAATGTGCAGGTGACGCCACTCTGGCAGGACGACGAGGAGGTTCGGAGCCTGATGGGACGGTTCAACGACGCCTGCGCCAAGGATCCAGAGGTCCCGCGCCCGAAGATCATGCTGCTGCGGCACACCTATGTCGGCTCCGACGAGGCGGATATCGCGCAGGCAGCTCATGAGATGAGCGTATACTACAATTACTTCTTCGCCTGGTTCAAGAACGAAAGACCGATCAGACAAGGCCTCATTGATCGGATTCCGGACGAGGAAATTGCCGCCAATGCCATGCTCTCAGGCGAGGCAATGCGACGCAACAACGTCGTCGGCGCAGCCGACGAGGTCATCGCCCGCATCAAGAGCTACGAGGCAATGGGATATGACGAATATTCCTTCTGGATAGACACAGGCATGACCTTCGAGCGCAAGAAGGCTTCGCTCGAACGCTTCATCGCCGATGTCATGCCAGCATTTGCGGAGTAGGGCACATGCAGCGCTTCCAGTGTTACATCAACGGTGAATTCGCAGACGGCGAAGCCCGCTTCGAAAGCATCGATCCCACCACCGGCCGTGCCTGGGCAGAGATGCCAGAGGCACGGGAAGCGGACGTCAATCGTGCCGTCGAGGCTGCACGTATCGCCCTTCACGACCAGTCATGGTCCACACTGACGGCCACGCAGAGAGGCAAGCTCCTCTACAAGCTTGCCGATCTCGTCGCTGAGAATGCCGGAAGACTTGCCGAGCTGGAGACCCGCGACACGGGCAAGATCATCCGCGAGACCTCGTCGCAGATCGCCTATGTCGCCGACTACTATCGCTACTACGCCGGGATCGCCGACAAGATTGAGGGCTCCTATCTGCCGATCGACAAGCCCGACATGGATGTCTGGCTGCGCCGCGAGCCGATCGGCGTCGTGGCCATGGTCGTGCCGTGGAACAGCCAGCTTTTCCTTTCGGCCGTAAAGATCGGTCCGGCACTGGCGGCCGGCTGCACCATGGTGGTGAAGGCCTCGGAGGACGGGCCGGCGCCGCTTCTCGAATTTGCCCGGCTGGTGCATGCGGCGGGTTTTCCCGCCGGTGTCGTCAACATCGTCACCGGCTTCGGCCCATCATGCGGCGCGGCGCTCAGCCGCCATCCGCAGGTCGATCACATAGCCTTCACTGGCGGGCCGGAGACGGCGCGCCAAATAGTCCGCAATTCAGCGGAAAATCTCGCCTCGACCTCGCTCGAGCTCGGCGGCAAATCGCCCTTTATCGTCTTTGCCGACGCAGATCTTGAAAGTGCGGCCAATGCCCAGATCGCCGGGATCTTTGCCGCGACCGGGCAGAGCTGCGTGGCCGGCTCACGGCTGATCGTCGAAAAAAGTGTCAAGGACCGCTTCTTGCAGATCCTAAAGGCCAAGGCAGAGACAATTCGCATCGGCAGCCCGCTCGAGATGTCGACGGAGGTGGGACCGCTCGCGACGGAGCGCCAGTGCAACCACGTCAAGGCCCTTATCGCACGCTCGCTGGCTGCTGGCGCGAAGCTGGTGACCGGAGGCACAGCGCCGGAGGGCACCGGGTTCTATTATCGCCCGACCATTCTCGATTGCGACGGCAGCGCATCGCCGTCCCTCGAGAACGAATTCTTCGGTCCTGTGCTCTCGGTTCTGTCTTTCGAGACAGAAGCTGAAGCTCTCCATCTCGCCAACGGCTCCCGCTTCGGCCTTGCAGCCGGGGTCTTTACGCAGAATCTCACCCGAGCGCACCGCCTCATGAAGGGAATTCGCGCGGGAATCGTCTGGGTCAATACCTATCGGGCGGTCTCCCCGGTCGCGCCCTTCGGCGGCTTCGGGCTCTCGGGTCACGGGCGTGAGGGCGGCCTGGAGGCGGCGCTCGACTATACCCGGAGCAAGACCGTTTGGCTCAGGACGTCGGACGATCCAATTCCTGATCCCTTCGTGATGCGGTGAGAGCGATGTTTTACGAGATCCGCACCTATCGACTGAAGAACGGCGCCATCCCCACCTATTTGAAGGTGGTCGAGGAAGAGGGGATCGCCATCCAGAA
>NZ_VITA01000047.1 GCF_007827695.1 Sinorhizobium medicae
TCCCATAGTCGCCCCTGTTCATACCCCTCGGTAGGGAGCAAATTATGTGAGGCAACGGTTGAATATTCGGGAACAGTTTCGGCGAGGCAATGCGAGTCTCACCTTGATTGTCGCCGCGCATGTCATGTCTTCCCTCGCTGATCGGTAGGTCGCTCTGGCCAATTCCAGAACCCATACAATCTACAGCGTGGGTGAGCGGCCTTCACCAACGAACATACGGTCTAGTGCTTGCACTAGGACCGCACTCTTCAGCCTACCTCGGCAAGGCGGCCATCACCGGAGGGGTACGCCGAGTCGCCCAATGCTAAGGCTGCGGGCGCGGAGCCACGGGCAAGACGCTCAATGAGTTAAGAAGCCCGGGCTGGATGATGGTTCCCGGCGAGGAATCCACAGCGACATAGCTAAAAGATAAAGGCTGTTGCACCCTAATGCTGGTCCAGAAGACCAGCGACTGTTTCTCCGCGTCGACGCGCGTCGGCCGCCAGCCAAATCTCGCCAACTTCGTAGACGTCACCGTAGGTCCGGAACGGCACGATGACATCGATGGCCGCCGATAGCATGTCAATCAGCGTACGGTCCTCTATGGCAGCTCCTTGTGGGCTGCTCTTGACGAGCGAAAAGAGCTTCTTGAAACCTTGGACGGCATCGGCTCCGTGAATAGTCGAGATTGATCCTGGATGGCCAGATACCACTTCGCTGAGATATGCCCAAGCGGCATCGTCGCGCATCTCGCCGAGCAGTATTCGGTCCGGCCGCATGCGGAGACTGGCTTGTAGAAGCTGCTCCGCGGTCACCCCACCTACTCCTGCCCCATCCTTCGAATAAAGTAGCCGGACATGATTCTCATGTGGAATCACGAGCTCGAGCGTGTCCTCTATGGTGATCAGCCTTTCCTGCGGCGGAATGGCGTTAATCAAAGTCTTGCTCATCGTCGTCTTGCCGCTACCCGTGTGGCCGCAAAGCAGCATCGTCAGCCGCCCAGTCACGCACGCTTGCAGGAATTCTTCCAAATTACCGCGGGCGTAATGCTCAAGGATCTGCATATCCTGTTGAGTTTGGCGCTCCTGGCGGAAGCGCCATTGATTCCAGCGCGAAGCGTCATAGCGAGATGAGACTTCCTTAAGTTCCGAAACGCGAGAAGATGGGCGGCGGATCGTCAGGCTGACGGTACCTGACTGAACTGCTGGCGGTAAACAAATCTGCAGCCGCTCTCCGCCTGGCAACTCGGTGGCGCAGAGAGGGCTTCGTGGTCCAACATCTTGCTTTCGTAGCGCTCCCGCTAAGATCGCGATATCTTCGAGATCGTCATAGGTCAGAGATAGAGGATGTTTCGTAAACGCTCCGGCTTGCCGGACGAAAGCCTCTCCTGGTCTATTAATCGCGACCTCTTCGGTCCTTGGGTCCTCAAGCCATTCTAGTACTGGTTTGAGGAGCAAACGCAGTTGAGGATCTGCCTCGGTTTGCATTGAGATCTCCGAATATTCGTTGTCGTTGGCCTGCTTGGGCTAGGGCCGGCGATGGCGCGCGCTCGTTGTCGCAGTGGTCATGCGAAGCTCGTATATACCTGAGAAATCAAGATCTCGAGCCACGAATATCGATACTGCGTCCCCCTGGTTCTTCTGCAGGGTTGGCGGGATGTTGATCGTCGTTTTAAGCGCCGTGTCGGCGGCTTGTGCCCCATTGCTTTGAAAGCTGTTGAGGTTAGGCCCGCCGGAGCTTTCTGTGTGCTGACTGGCGGCCTGGAACGCACCTTGAACGACGCTCAAGAGCATTGCCCCTGCGAAACGTTGCCAGAAGTGATTGTCCACCGTGCCCGGCATACCTGAGCGACCGAGCTCGTCAGCGCCTGGTGACGCGAGCGAAACTACGGCATGATGCGGCGTTTCGGCGCGATTCCAGATCACAAAAACGCGCGCGTCGCCTTGTTGAAGGCCCCGCTGAATTTCGCCAATGACGGTTGTCCCGCGATCTAGAAGCACAACGTTGTTCGTTGCCCCGCGGACGTCTTGAGGTAGAAGGCACCTCACATAGCCAGGCAAGCTTGTATCGATCGCTGTTTGTAAAATGCAGGGAATGATTGTTCCTTGCGTGATCGTGAAGTCAGGGTGCGGCAAGAGTGTGGCCCGGCTAGGCTCCTGGACGCCTGCTTTCATCCGCGTCGATAAGTCATTATCGACTGAAGCTTCATCCGCGAGCCTCGAGGGAAGTTGTTTCGAGGTATCATCCTCTTTGTCCTCGCGTGCGTGGCCGGTGTCTTGCTCACCGCTTTCATAGGCAAAAATTGGCGATTGCTCGGCCCGCGGATCATTTGGTTCCGAGGAGCTCTGTGCTGACGGGGGAGCCTCCGGCTGACCAACTGACGGGGGAGCTGAACGAACGGGAGCAACCTCAATTGGTGCCGGACGAAAGGGCTCGGTGTTGGTGAGAACTGTTGTTTGAGGCGGAGTAGGTTCCACTTCTTTCTTTGAACTTCCGCTAACCCAGATTAAGGATAGTGATGATGCCACAATAGTGCTTGCAATCATCAACTTCTGCGGTCCTGAAAGACGCCGGCGAGTTGACTCAGAGACCAGGGATCCGTCTGCATCTACGTCGTGCCTGGTTTGTGGATTGGCGTCGTTCATCGACTTGCCCCTTTCAGAACGCGCCACACATCGTGTCTCACTGTGCCGGTGCCCGGCTTTCGTCCAATGGGATCGTATGCGCTATTCCAGATGCCTAATACCGTATGGCCATCTCTCAGGCGCCACTCACGGGCAACTGCGGGAACCTCGACATAGTCTCCTTTGACCGAATAATTGGCGGTGGCTTCCTTGCCGTCCGGATTGATCACGTATATGGACGGGATGCGCACATTGCCTGGAAAGCGGAATACAGTACTGACTCCGTTATCAAAAACCTCCAACGGCGTAAGCGAACGGTCGCCCTGTGCGATGTAATGGAAATTGTTGGCTCCGGAATCCGCGATTGCGGCCGGCTGATCCAATAAATGCTGAGCCCTCTGTTGATACTCCGCATCCGCCCGAAGCCGACCGACGATCGACAACTTTTCTGCTTGTTTTTGCCGAGCAGCAGCTTCGTCGGCAGGATAGACAAATTGCACACTATAATAGAGGTCAGGCTGCTCTTTGGTAAGCTGAGACATGGTCTTGGTAGAGATGCTGAAGACATATCGTCGGGTACCTGCCTCGCTAGCGGTCAGCACGACGACTGGCTGCGGCGGGAGGGCTTGGCTTGCCTTGAAAAAGAGATAGTGGCCGCGCGGAAGGGCTGCCAGATCTTTGCTATTAGAGACGGCGACGGCTGTTACGGTCTCGCTGGCGCCGAATGTAACAACCAACGTGGCCCCGACAGCGGTCGATAGTCGGACGACTTGGTCAGGATTGTAGGCCAGATACCGCATGCGCGGGTCTAGTTTGCCGGCCGCAGGTGTGTCCTCCGCATGCGCGGCTATCGCTAAGCAAAGCAAACAGATTATTGTGAGGAAGGTCCTTGTTATCATTGCTCGCTACGCCCCTCGTTCCATACGGTGTCTTCCGAGACTTGGTAGGAGGTAACAGTCAACCCCCCTGGGTTGGACAGTCTCGATTCACCGGACAGGCTTGTCACCTTTTCATACCGGACCGTTGCAGTCCATGTACTCATCACCGGCGTCTGGCCATCCATCATGAGCGTTCGGTTGAAACGAATCTGCTGCACGCCCGTCGCAATATCATTTGAGGAGATGTGCTCGACATCTAGTCTCCCCCCCTCACCGATTGTGACCTGCGGTGACGTCGGATTAGGGTAATTAAAGTGATGCTGATATTCCAGGCGCACAGATGGTGCGCTGAAGCTCGATACGAGATCATAGGCGTATTGAGCTGTGTCGGCTGTATACCCCTCGCGCAGACGGACATATTGCCAGAGTGAAGCGTTGATAACGGCCTGTTCTTGCGTTGCGGGAAGTCGAGACACGGACACTTCGCTGTCAACGGTTCCATCCGGTCGTACCCAGAGATACACAGGCACGAGCTTGGCAAGCGGAACCATAGTCGCGATGGTGAAGGCCTGCGCGATATTTCCAAAAACAGCCGCCGTCGCAATGACGACCAGAACCCTGGAAAGACGCCGCGCCGACTTCGCACGTGACGTTTGGAAGGCCTCTACTTCAATATAGTGCGCGGCAAGCGCTCCTCGCTCCACCAGGAGAGCATGTTCAGCGCTCTTCATTTGGCTCTCCCGTACATTCGAACTGGAGATCTGAAGCCGTGGGTTGCCAACGCTCCACATTCAGCTGAAACGCGGCACCCTTGCAGGTCGCCAGGGTATCACTTGTTTTGCAAGCGGCCAAAGCGAGGAATAGGATTAGAGAACAATACTTCATGCAATCAACCTGTTAGTTCTTTGTCATTGCGTTCAACGGCGCGCAACTTGGGCCAACTGGCGGCTAAGGCTGCTGAGAGATTTATTCGAGCCTGACCAATGAGCACCTGCAATATTGCCCGCGATCACCGGAAGCGCGACGATCAGGGCGTCCCCAGCTAGAAAGAGCATGTCGAGTTCATAAAGCCCGATAATCTTGGCTGCCGTCGTGCCCGCATTGTTGATCACAATGAGCATTAGTTTGAGAGCCACTACTTCCGTTGTTATGACGATGGTCGCCACGATGTTCAACAGGAGAAGCAGCAGCCCGTAAGAGAGGAGCTGGCCGACCCATTTTGAAGCCATGTCGCGGGTGTGATCAAAGAGATAGCCGACCAGGATCAGCGGACCGATCGCTAATAGTACCTTAGTAAGAATCCCACAGGCATCATAGACCTCGAACGTTACCCAAAGCGCACCGTAAAAAACCCACTGTGCGCCTTCAAAGGCGAGAATGTCTTGGCTATTCATTGGTCCTATTTCGGCCGCAATCTTCTGAAACGAGCCCAGACTTAACGCAAACATCAGGTCGAGCTGTTGCGGGATATTAATCAGCGCAATACTACTACCGCTGATTTTGTGAACGAAATTAGGTATAGTATCCTCGAAGAATAATACTACATAAGAGTGATAGTTAGCCTGGCCCAAGATAAGGGCTACAACGATCGATACTCTGATGATCTTCATGATCCCAACACGAGCATCGATTTCGCCACGTATCACCAGAATGCCCTGGACTATGATCCAAAGCGTAACGCACGCAACCAGAGGGGCATTGATTGCGCTCTGGATTTTTTCGAGCACTGAGTCCAGTGCGATTGTAAAGGCGGTATCGAAGACCGTGTGTATAGTCGTAAAAGGCGCAGATACTGAGAATTTCATCGCTCCAACCTGGTTTGGCTCTTTCCACCGCAGGTGGGCGGAGTTGAACTTTTTATCTGAGCCGCATTACCTACCGTTCAACTATAGTCCGGGGCTGAAGATTTTCGCGGTTTCCAGGCGTTCTCGTCGCTGGGCGGCGGCCTCCTCTGCAGCGTGGAGGCTGGCCTGTGCAGTGGCCATCGTCAGCAGACTCGTAGCCTGGCTGTTCTGGATGATTGCGTCGTGAATCTGTTTGAGAAGCAATCCGTTTGTTACAGTTGCCTGCATAATGTTCCTTGAACGCGACAGCTGACCAAGCGTGTTGCCATTTTCGCGGAGGCGCTTGTCCATCAACTCGAGATTGTCGGCTGCAACACTCGCGGCATTAGCAGCACCGGTGATCTGCCCACGGAGCAACTCTGCATGTGCGTCGCTGCCATCGATTGCGCGATCGCGGTCCGTTGCGATAGCGCGTGCTGTGGCCGAGACTGGCCTCTGACTGTCAAACATCTGCTCGCTTAGCTTATTCGTCGAGGGGTACTTATTCCCCTGGTTGATTTGGCTCAACAGGCCGGTGACTGCGAAGTTCGTTGTAAACATCCCCACCATCGCAATCGTCTGTTCGAGCATCTGTGCTGTCTTCGCATAGTTCAGAATAGTGGTACCAGCAGTGATCGCTGCCTGATATGTATTTCCGGGGTCGGTGACAACGAACTGCGCTCGGGCCGGGGCCTGCATAATAAGGCAAGCGGCAATAGTCGTTACTGTCAGTTGGGTAAATTTCATGAAACTTCCTCCGTCAGTCTTGAACTTCTTGGTAACGGGCCATGAACTCGTCTACCCACGCACCAGGAGCATCCCCGTGTCTGGCACGGAGCTGATCGGCAAAACGCACCGTGTTGGCCCGACCCGATAGCACGGCGACATATTCGCGCATCTCGCCGAGGTCGAATTCGCAGATAACGCTTCCGCTCTCGCGCTTAAGCAGAAATTTGCGGCTCCCGATTGCCATCTGCTCGCGAACGGCTTGATATTCTCCTTCGGTACACTTTAAGCCGCCGACATAGGCTGATCGATCCGCCGTCGGAGATGGATAGAAAATTTTTGTCATGCATTGTGCCACGAGACTGGCTCCGAGGGGCGATTCGAGAACATGCTCAGGCTGCTGTGTTGCGAGTATCAACATGCCGTTATTCTTGCGAACAGTGAGCAAGAACTTGTCTACAACTGCAGCGAACTGAGGGTTTAATAAATAAAATCGAAACTCGTCGCAACACATGACAAAGCGACGGCCATCCACAACAGCGCCCACGCGATGGAGGAGGTATGCGGCCGCCGGCGCGCAAACCTCTTCGTACTCCAGAATCTGTGTCATATCGAAGCCGGTAATGGAGGCATGCAGTCTTACTTCATCCACCTCGCCATCGAAGGCCCAACCGAGCGCGTTTCCTCTGCACCACCGCTCCAGTCGCGCTCCTGCGCCTTCGGACGGGCTGTGTAATAGGAATTCGCGTAGGCCCGCGAGGGAACGCATAGCGGGCTCAAATGAAAGCTGCCGGACGATGGCGCGTTCCAGGCGGCGGTTCTCTTCCGGCGAAATAGCTCCCCGTCCATCGCTCTCGATCAAGGCTGTCACCCACTCGCGCAGAAAGTCTCGGGAGGCCGACGTATCGTCCAGGGCCCGTAGAGGCGCCAGGCCACTGGGAACGCCTCTACGTAACGCCAGATACGTGCCTCCCGTGGCACGTACCAGCAGTTCACCACCGCGGTCCTTGTCAAAGAAGACAATCGCACCATCGTGTCCAACCATGCTCTGTTCGAGCATCGCAAGGACAAAGGTCATGAGCGTTGTTTTGCCTTTTCCGACGGGTCCGAATATTGCCGTCATACCCACGTCATTCTCGTGAGGGAGGTAGTCGAAAGGGGTTCCACCATTGGTGCGGAAGCGCGCAACCGAGTTGCCCCAGTGGCCGGAATCCTTGCCACTTGGGAAATTCTCGAACGAGACAAGGCCCGCGAAATTGCGTGAGGTGATCGCCCCGGGTCTCGTGCGCCACTTGGTGTTCCCCGGAAGTTGCGCCCAATAAGCCGCCTCCATACCAATACCCTCTTGGACGATAACGGCGCCCGCATCCGTCAATCGCGTGCGGGCGCTTGCGGCGCGGTTGGCAAGGCTATTGAGATCATCGGCATACACGCACAGGCTCAAATGATGCGCGCCCATTACGAATTCGCTGCTTGCCAACGCGTCCTCTGCCTCGGCGAGTTCATTGATTTGGGAGACGGCCTTGTCACCGGAACTCGTCATTTGACTGGACTTGAGGCTGAGTTTGGCATGGGCCTGTGCACGCGTGAGGAAGGAGAAACTTTGGCTCAACACGAGCGGGAAATTCGCGGACAATAGCGGATTGAGCATGCCTGGCCGCGTCTTTGCCGGATATTCTCGAAATGAGAACAATGAGCCAACGTAGCTATCTCCCGGGGTTCGAATCTCCAGTGCCCGCTTGCCGCAGATTACTCGGTCGGTATAAATCGAAGCGCCCAGTGAACCACTAACCACTGGAACCGGAGTGGCACGGCAGGTCATTATAAGTCGGAGCGCCTCCGCGATTTCCGAGAAAATCACGCCATCTTTCTCGCGGAGACCAAGCCGGCGGAGACCATAGGCGTCGAGGGCGCCACTAGTGATGTGCCACAGATCTTCCAGGTTCCGCGTCTGATTTGCTAAATCGTTCTCGTTTCTATTGTTCCGCTTGATGAACCGGCCCGTGATTTTACCGACCGCAGTTCGGGGAAACACGACCAAGGTGAGGAAATGATCGTTTCGAAAGAGTTTTCCGGACAGCACACGCCGCTCATAAGCTTCGCTCAGACTACCAGCAAACCCGCTATGAAAGTGCCGCGCCGGGGGCAACGCCACGTCGTTATGTCGGACCAGATGAGCACATATTGATACACTATCATCGGCAATGTTGCGTAAGAGCGTATTGAACGCTCGGCAGCGTGCATTGCGGATGGCAACGTCTTCCATTTCGAAGGGCAAACCTTTGACGTGTGCCATAGCCATGACTGAGCCGTCTTCGAGAAGGACAACCTGATCGCTGAGGTGGCCGACATATGGTAGATATATCTCACCAGACCTCTCGTTCCTGCCATTTGTGCCGAACATTAAAGCATTCCTCGTCCTCGTCTCGGCACTTTGATAGGATTGGGGCTGACGCTTGCCCCGCCCCAGAACGGCGCATCCACGCTTCTCCCAGCCGTCCGGAGATAGAGTAGGGCTACACTGGCCGCGTTGTAGTCGCGCTCGACAACAACACGTGATCCGAACCACAGTGGCACAAGAATGATTTCGTAAAGAGGGTTCTGAACAACGACGATGATCAGGCCGGCTAACATCATGAGCAATGCCGCCAAGTTCAGCGGCACGCCCAAGAACAATGCAGGGCGTGTCGCTGCTACGTAGAGAGTACTCTCTTCCAGTCGGTCGCTCATCCGGCCCCTATGAGGGCTTTACCAAGGAAGCTGGCCCCGAACATGATGACGATCCCCCCGATGACACCGGCAACGAGACCGAGTGAAGCACGGCCGAACATCCACGATATGCCGATGGCGACGATGCCGAGCACAGCCAGAGACTGTCCGAAGGGACCAAGGATGAATGCACAGATATTATTCACCATTGTGGCAGGGTCGGTCCCCCCCGTCACTTGCGCCGTCGCTGGCCCGGAGCAGACAATGCTCCACACCGCCGCTCCGCCGGCAGCGGGCGCATGGTCAACCGCTGTGCGCGACATGGCTTTCAAGAAAGCAACAGGACTCAAACGCGCACGATGTTTGTTAAGTGACGCCATTACTACGCTCCATTTAATCGAATATAATATGTTGTTTTTCGAGATGTTCATGGTCTCCAGGCTTCTGGAGTGCGGGGAGGCTGATGAGATCGCCTGCCGATAAGTCTGGCTCTAACGAACCCCACACATCCCATATTTTTTCCGAGATCGGCTTTTCATCAGCCTTTTCCGGACATCCGACCAGCGGTGGCACGATCTCTCGAGCGGCTGACTCAACCTTCTGCACATAACCGTTCGCAAATCCGCGCGTCAGGTCACCCGTGTTGTAGGCCGAGATTGCCTGGCGAAGCGCCAACTGCTTTTCTGCGGCAGTGTCGCCGCCGGCATAGCGGCTTTCAAGCAAGTGCGCCGCGGCCACAAGTGAAATACAGGGCTGAAAGGCCTTTTCTATCGTGAGATTGAGGACGGAAAAGTTCTTACTGTTGATCTGCATAAGCCCAACGTCGATTGAATGTTGTGCCTCGAGGCGGGCTCTGACGCTCTGGCGCGCTTGCGTTTGATCGTTCCAGTGAAGGCTCTCTCCGGTGGTGTTGTCATGTGCCGCAAGCGGATCAAAGCCGCTTTCAACCTTGGCGATTGCGGCAAGCGTAGACGGATTTACCTGCGGCGCGCATCCGCGTGCAAGGCGCTCGAACTCACGCAAGGAGATTGGCGCGGCGTTGCTCGATACGCACATCGAGGCCAAGATGGCGACAGCCAAGGGCAAAGCTGCGTTTAACATTTCCTACCGCCTAAAAGTCGAGAGCTGCCGAAAGAATCAGCGGCCAGGTCATTGATCACTCGGGCTTATCAACGCGGTCTGTTACTCTAGGATGTTGCAATTCCACATTCTGGTTACGTTTGAAACGAATGGGAACGAGATGATCCACCGGATCAAGGCAGAGAGGGGGATCGCTCTTATTAGCTCGCGCGATATCGCTACCACTGCCGCATTAAAACTGGCACAAAGGCGACCAACTAGCGGCAAGTGATCACACGAAGCAGTGAACCTCTTAGGAAAGTAAGGGCAGCAGAGAATACGACGTGGTGGTCTAGCTGGATCGAGAATTTGGGGGTCAGGTCAGCTATTCATTACGAGGAGATTTTAATAGGGAGCATCTGCGGCGCGTCTGGCACGCCAGACAAAGGATGCTGCGCAGGCACGGCGTCTATTGGGCCGTTGCCTCGATCTATGACGGCGGTTCAACGCCACTCTTCAGATCGTGCGTGTTGAGTGATGCGCTTCAATGCGCATGACCCCG
Source organism: Sinorhizobium medicae (assembly GCF_007827695.1). Lineage (GTDB taxonomy): Bacteria > Pseudomonadota > Alphaproteobacteria > Rhizobiales > Rhizobiaceae > Sinorhizobium > Sinorhizobium medicae. Next base: position 10,361 of record NZ_VITA01000047.1, read on the forward strand.
ACACGAGTCCACTGGCTGCGATCGGCTGTGGAAGCGCCGGGTGCGGCGGCCGGGGGACTGTCAGGAATTCTGTGCGGTGGGCCATGATGATGAAAAGGAGAGAATCATCACATGGCTATCGAGAAAGAACTTCTGGACCAGCTCCTGGCTGGACGTGATCCATCCGAGGTTTTCGGCAAGGACGGTTTGCTGGACGATCTGAAGAAGGCGCTTTCAGAGCGCATCCTCAATGCGGAGCTTGACGACCATCTCGACGTCGAGCGCCTGGAGGGCGGCCCCGCCAACAGGCGCGGCACGCGACAATCCTCGCCCAGATCATCAAGCTCGGCCAGAAGCTCACCGACGGCGCAGCCGTGACCATGTTCATCTGATCGGCAGGCCGTGCGGACGACCTCGGGAACCCCGCTTCCTCCCGTTTTGCCGCAGAGAGCGATCTGCGCCTCCGCAAATTTCGACTTATTCATGCCGAAAACTGCGTTGACCGGAGTTCCCAGCCTCAATCGGCCCAGAAAACCGGAGGTGTCAAAGCGGCAACAATGCGTCAGGCTTCACATCACCGATTGATGCGTAAGTGTGCGTTTCCCTGACACCAGGAAGCGGCAGAATGACCCGCTGCAGGAATTTCTGAAACATCGCCATGTCAGCTATCGTGCTTTGACCAGATAGTCGAAACCACCAATCACCATATGGCATTCAAATGATTTCGGGTGCCTTCCTTACCTCGACAAAGACGAGCGTGCCGCGTCCGAAGATCTACGGCGAAACCTCCCGGCATTCGCTGCTCGGCAATTGTGGCTATCAACTCGTCCTTGGCGCCAACGACCAGGCCACAGCCGAGTACGCATTCCGCGCGCTCGGAAAGCGCACGATCCGCTACCAATCGGAATCCCGCACGATCGAACTGATGGGCCTGCCTCGCCGCACGAAGGTAGAGCAGATTCGCGAACGCGATCTGATGATGCCGCAGGAGGTCCGGCAAATGCCGGAGAACAAGATGGTCCTGCTCATCGAAGGACAACGGCCAATCTTCGGTGAAAAGCTCCGGTTCTTCCAAACGCAGCCCTTCAAATCAGCCGAGGCGTATTCCCAGGCCAACATTCCGCAAGTGCCGGAAGTCGATTATTTCCCGCCGAAGGCCGTGCCGGCGACAACCCCGCAATATGCCAACGGGGGGAAAACCGTTCGAAATTCCCTCGCCGGCGCCAGCGAAAGAGGAGAAGCCTTTGGCAGCCGCCGCGGCGGAGGCAGCACCGCTCAAGGCAGCCACTGCAGCAGAAGAGAAACCTGCAGCACCTGCCAAACGCACAGTCAATAAAAAGGCGCTGCGCCCGAAGCCTAAGCCGACTGCTGCAAAAACGGGCGGTGCGGAAGCATCTGCAAGCCTCGATGCGGTGGAAGCCCGGATAAAGGCCATTGAGGAAGGCCTCAAATCAAAGGCCGCACAACTCAAGGAAGTGGTCGAGAAAAAGGCTGAGAAGCTTGGCGACAAGTCTCCGTCCAAGCGCCGCAACATCATCGATATCTTCAGCTCGACCCTGCCTGATCCCGTCGAAGCTGGCGTGGCGGCCGATTTGTTTGCGAAGCGCGCTTCTGACACTCCAGGACACATGGGACCCGGAAAGATCGACCCTTAGTGCCGGTCAACGCGACGAGCTCGACGAGTGGTTCGAGCGGATGCGTCGCGTCGGAAGAACCCCCGTGGCGCTCGAGAAGGTGATCGCTCAGGTGCGCCAGCAGACGCGCCGCTTAGGCACTTGCAGGTTCGGTCCAACGTTCAGAAGCCGCCTAACAGAACAAGCCCCCTCAGCCTCTCCACAACCCTTACGCGACCCTTCTTAGGTCGGCTTTCGATCCCTTTTGCTGCTGCTCGTGGTTACGAGCCGGAACTTCTGGTGCCGGCCCAAACCGCTCATGCCGACCGGAATTTGGATCGGTAGACCTGTACTAGTCACCTGGAACTAAAATTCACTACATTGTATGCTTGGCCTCTTCATTGGAGGTTGAGGCATGGCAAATGCGACTGGCCGACCAACGCCCCC
>NZ_VITA01000048.1 GCF_007827695.1 Sinorhizobium medicae
CGATCTCCAACCATCCCGTTCCACTCCTGTCGATGACGGAGCTTATCTCGCGGTCTCAATCAGCAAAGGCAAGGTGGGCTGTTCGTAGCGCTCACGTACAGCGTGGCCGGGCCGGTGGTGGCAATGTGGCTTGAGTGTGAGCAAGAGTTAATGGACTATCGGAACATGGTGCGCGACGAGGGCGAAATGGCGATGGTCGTCCCTCGTTCCAGACGTGGCGCGAGCGCCAAATCCTCGCTGCGGCGGCGAGTTGGGAACGTCGGCACAGTCGATCAGGCACCCCGTCATTGCTTTCGAACTGAGCGACGGCTGCACCGGGAAATGTTGTCTTGCGGCGTGCCGGCGTGCTCCTCAAGCCATCATCGCGAAATTCTCGCCGAAGCGATGAACCTGTGGGCGAGTATCGCCCTGGTATAACGCTCAGACACAATGCGCGCTCTGCTATGCCCCTGCCGCAGTAACCTTAGGATGCCGTCGATCGATCACGCTTGGGTGGTCGAGGGGTGAGCGACGGTCTTGGTTTCGGGCGCGCGCCAGCACCAGATGGCGGGCCGCAGATCGCCGAAGAATACATCGAAAGCATCCGAAAAGACGGACCGGCCCCAATCGCCGGAATCATACGGCTCGATATAGACATCCGGTATCAAACCAACAGATTGCGCCGCTTCCTCGACCATCCCACGGCTCCGTATCTCATAGCCGAACAGGCTAAGCTTCGGGATCGTGGCATCCTTGGGCACCATATCCACGATAAAAACAGTGCCACCCGGTCGCAGAAGGCGTGAAATCTCCGACCATAGCGCATCCGAAGGCGCATAACCCATTGCGTAACAGCAAATCGCCGCGTCGAATGCACCATCGGGTTCTGGGACTTGCGTTATATTTGCAATGTGTTTTTCGAATGAACTGGCCGCCAGTTTCGTTTCATCCAGATCGACCAGACAGAAACGTAAATCCGGACGCAAAGCCGCCATATGGGCCGCGACCCCGCCGCTGCCAGCGCCGAGGTCCACAATACGTGCACTGTTGGGAAAGTCCGCCCAATGCAGCAATCGGGACACATGGTCCCGGTCGCTTTCACCAAACCGGAAGGCTTGCAGCATCGTAAGAGGGCCGCCCACGCTCACAACCCGGCGCGCATGCGTGGCAGATCCCGGTTGGATTGGCACTGCTCGCAATGGGGGTTCGCGGGGACCTCGAGGTCGTGGAAAGAGCAATCGAGGGCATTGTAGGTCAGCAAACGCCCAATCAGCGGATCGCCGATTCCGAGCAGGATCTTGATCGCTTCCGTTGCCATGATCGTCCCGATGACGCCCGGTAACACGCCAAGCACACCGACCTCGGAGCAGGATGGAGTGAGCGATGCGGGCAGCTTTTCAGGAAAGAGACAGCGATAGCACGGGCCACCGGACGGGCCATTGGGCCAAAATGCGGAAACGTGTCCCTCGAAACGGAAGATCGCGCCATAAATCATGGGAATACTAAGCAGCGTGCTGGCGTCGCTCACGACGTAGCGGGTCGCCAGATTGTCGCTGCCGTCGATCACCAGATCGTAATCGGCCAGTATTTCCAGTGCATTGTTCTCGTTCAACCGTATCTCATGGAGATTGAGAGCTACGTCCGGATTGAACGCCTGAAGAGATTTTGCGGCCGAACTGACCTTCAACTCCCCGATCCGGTCGTCGGTATGGAGGATTTGCCGCTGAAGATTCGACCGTTCGAGCCGGTCGCTGTCAATCAGCCCCAATGTTCCAATGCCTGCTGCCGCAAGATAAAAGGCCAGCGGAGAGCCAAGGCCTCCAGCACCGACCAGAGCCACCTTCTTGGACAGAAGCAGCGCCTGACCCTCAGCCCCCACTTCGGGTATGCTCAAATGGCGCGCGTATCGCTCCTTCTCCGCTGGGCTCAGCTGTCGGTGTTTCTCAACGGGAAGACCGGCTGCCTCCCAGGCTTGAAATCCGCCATCGACCCAATGAACGGAAGAATAGCCGAGGCGGTTGAGATCGTCTGCGGCAAACAGCGCGCGCGTATCGCTGGCGCAGAGTACCATAAGCTCGGTATCGGCATCCGGCGCCACGTTTTCAATCTGCAATTCCAGAAAGGATCGGCTGATGCGTACCGCGCCGACAGGGCTGCCTTTGGCGGTTTCTTCGGCGTCACGAATATCGATCAGTTTGACGCCAGCCTTTTGCTTCCGTCTTGCCTCCTCGACACTGATCCGAGACAAGGATTCCCGTAGACGTGATAGACGTTCCTGCCTGAGCATGCCCTCAACCTCCAGCCAGCGCCAACACGACCGCTATCTCCGCGCCGTTTTCGACGGCTTCATCGCCGCGCGATCCGAGCGGCACGGGCCGTCCGTTGACAAAAATCCGAACAAAGCGATTGATCTCGCCTTTCGAGTCGAACAAATGCTCCTTCAATTGCGCGGATTTGGCGGACATGGCGCCCAGCGCCTCGCGCACGGTTTGGGCCTCAACTGTGATGCGCGATTGACCCCCGACATATGGCCGGATCGAGGGTGGGACAATCACTGTCAGTTGTTGCATGGAATTTCCTTTCTTGCGCATGGGCGAGGACAGTTCATTAGAGGACGGGCTTAGATGTCGCGAAATCGATCAGGCGTGCCGCAAGCCCGTCGGAGGCCGGACCATGCCGCCGCCATGGCGCTTCGTAGAGGGCAAGGTGGCCGCGCAATTTGCGCTGTGGTGTTGCCATCAGCGCTTCCAGGTTTTGCGAGAGAACATCATTTTCGGCGGAAGTGGGCGCGCAGATGTGTAAAGCCAGTTCAGCGAAGGCGCGGGAACAGCCATCCGGCGGTTGGACCGCAATTTCGGCCCCTCTCATGGCCTCCATCAGCAACCGCATGATGTCGATCAGCAAGACCTGTGAGACCTGATCGCGGGTCATCTCACCACGGGAGAGGGCGAGAAGCACAACATAAGATGCCGCCGTTTGCAGGGCGCGACCTGTAAAATGAGCCCGCGTCACCATGCGTACCAGCCTGAAGCCCAATTTCAGCAGAAGGCCAGGGGCATGAGGCTGCGACTTGTTGCAGATCTCCACAGCGCCGCTCGTCACAATGCCAAGTCCGCGCATTGGGCAAATCTCTGCCGAAATCTGCGGAAAGACCATGACGGCGCCTTCTTGCGGTTCTGGATGAGCGCAGAACACAAGGTTTCGCCCATCAGGTTGACCCCATGTTGCCAATGCACCGGCCACTTCGTGCGGCCCGACAGCAAAGAGCGTTATATCCGTCGGGGAAGCATGTGTCGCAGCTTCGGGGCGGTATCGACCGCGTGCCGTGCCTTGCATGGCAACTGGCAGTTCACGCAAGGGCGCTCCACGCATACTGACATGCAGTGGCTTATGCCCGCGCCGTTGCAGCAGGTAGCCGCACGCCATTCCCACTGCACCGGCGCCTATGATGCGGACGGCGAGGCTAGACAAGTGGAACGATCCCATCAGCTGCCCCATCAGGACCAAAATGGGCCGCATCTGCCGCCTCGATGATGCGGATCAAAAGCGCATCCCGATGCTGCCGCATCTCAGGATTTGTCGCGGTCTGGTGGAATGTAAGGCCGTTGAACATGACGCAATCTCCAGCAGCTGCTTCCAGCGACGTAATTTGGGTGCCGGGAAACATGTCGCACAGAATTGGGCAGATGGTTTGGGAACTATCCCCATGCAAAATGGAGAAGTAGGAAACCGGCGCATCGATAACTTCCATACCGGGGCAGGTTCTTCCAACGCCATCCTCCAGCGGAATCCAAAGCGTGATCATGGGTGCATCGTTGAACTTCTGATTGCTGTCCTGATGCCAAAACTGATTATTGGCGTTGCCGTGCGCATCGGGAAGCTGTGCCCGTGGGAAAGTCCGGCGCAAGAGCGTTCGTCTCTTCAGAAGAGCAGGTCTCGCCGAGCACGGCAAAGCCTGTGGGAGAGCCGCAAGCGCAGTTCGGGCTATGGCGACTATGGCTTCTTCCGAGAGAATATGCGGGTTTTCAAACAGGCGGACAGGGCGCATTCCGGGCGTATGCAGCAGATGGTCGCAGTGCCCCGCCAGTTCACGGACCTGTGAGGCATCAAGCACCGCCTCGACACGCATGAAGCAACCCGAGGCGAGCCATTGGCGGCGTCGCGGCGGGGCATCGAGCGGATACTCCGCCTGCATGCCGTTCATCGCCTCCCGCAACCGGTGCAGAGCCGCCTGACCGTTCACCCGGGCGTAGACGCCGCGTTGATTGGCGCTCGGCATTTCCATGTCCCACACGTCTCGATCAATGGAATCGAGCACTTCCAGAAGGGAATAAGCTGGGTTCTGTTCCGCTACGCGCCACATCTCACCAAAGGGCGTGCCGGGATGGCTATTCGGTTGCACGGGTGATGCTGTCTCCAGGGTCATGCGGGTCGTCTCCATTGCGCAGCCTGTTGCGGCGCGCGATTATCGTCATTTCACTAGAGTCAAATCATCTTCGCGCTGACCTTGAGCCCCGGCACGAAGGCCTTCGTCACGGCCAGGTCTAGACCGCGCTTCGTCAGATCGTGGACATAGACCTGACCGTGTCCGGCCTCCTTCAACATTCTCAGCACCATGGAGAGGCTTTCCGGGATCGTACGCCCGCGGGCACGATGTGGCGCCACGGCCAGAAGTTCATCCCAGGTGACGGTCGGGATCTGCCTAAACTTGGCAAATGTCCGCGCCTGCAAGGCCAATCGCGCTTCTGTCTCCGCGCAGGTCAGTTGACGATTGACGTGGTCTATCCCCAGATCCTCCCGCGCCCCGTGAATATAGGTCAGGCGCGACTGGGCAGCTTCGGTCAGGGCGCGAGACGCGGCGATCTGCGGCGATGTATGGCACCCGAAGCCCGCCGAGGTGGCCAGCATGAAACTGGGCTCGCCCGGGCAATGGAACACAGCCCAGAATGTATGGATATCGATGGCGCTCGGAAGAGCGAACATGAAAAGCTCTATTCCGGCCTGCGCCACTTTCTCCGAGAAGTGCCCAAGATGTTCAGGCATCGATTTTGGCTCGATCCGAAGCAACCGTGATGTGGTCATGCCCTCGGGACGACCGAGGAGACGCGCCGTGGAATCGCGTTCGATCAACTCGCAGATGCCGTGAAGCGTTGCTTCTTCCCAGGTGTTGCCGCTCGCCAATCCATTGCTGGTGAAATAATGCACGTAAGGCGCGCGTACATAGATGGTGCTGGCCGGCAGCAGGACTGGCCGAGACTCGATGATCTCGCGTCCCTCGACCCAATCGAGGCGAAGATCATCTGAGTAGTAGAGACCGCCATAGGTATCGGAGGGCCAGAGGCACTCGCTGATGAGCGTTGGCGCATCGACGACCGAATATCCCCGGTTTCGCAGTACCTTCGCGCTTTGAGCCAGATGCCAGGCCGAGGTATCCGGATATTCGGCGTGCTCGACCTCGATCGACTCCATGATTGCGGATACGGATGCGGCGGCCTTCGTCCACCCTTTCCCATTGGACACGGACAAGATCATTCCATTGGGGCGCACGGCATTGTAGGTGGGGATGCCGATTCGATCGAGATGGGTGACGTCGAGAACGCGGCTGATGCCGCAGGTGCGCATCGCTGGCGCAATTCTCCGCAATGTCTCTTCCGGATTATAGGTGCGCTGGGTTCCTTGTGCGTATTCCTCAACAGCATTCATGATGCAGCCCTCAATCCGAGAATGTCGTCAAGTCGATCGGCAAATTGGTGTGCCAGGAGGATTTCGGTTGCCGCGTCAAATGTGTAGCCGAAGTGCTGCAAGCCGGTGCGATAGACCCATTCAAGGTAGTGGAGCGCCGCTTCGGCGGTATCTGCATCTTCATTCTCGTCCGGCAAAATGCCCTTTTCGCGCCCCAGGCGACGAAGCGTATAAACAAGGCGGCCATCCAAATGTGTGATTTCGGCTCCCGCGCCCCATGCCGAGAAACCTGCCTCTGCCAGTTGCCGGTCAATATCGGAGACGAGGCTGCGGCTGGCGGGTGATGAGAGAGATCCGATGACGCCTGCGGTGAAGGCGGCTTCCCGTCCCTCACGTGCAATATCGATTAGCGTCAGGCCGGTTGCCCTGCGGTGAGCGAGGTCAAACCGATTGGGTAACCATTGGGGCAGAATGGGCGCCGGGGTGATTTCGAGGTGAAGTTCCCGAGCCCAGCCATTGATAAGGCGCTGGCAAGCGCGAGCGCGCAGATAGCTACGATAGGAGGGATCTCCCACGGCAACTCGCTCGGTGTACTGCGAGAGCGGCATGGCCTTGCCTTGCCGTTTTGCGCAGATGGCATTCAACCGCTCGTGCGTGAAATACTCGATGCCGATCAGCGTATGCACCGTCTCATAGGCGCGAAGACGGGGAGGCTGCGCGGGGCCAAGGGTCGCGATCCGGCTGGCGGCAAAGCGCAACGCTTCTAAGCAATCCCTTTTTTTTAGATCCTCTCCATGCGTTTCAAGCCATTTTTGCAAGCCAGAAACATCCAGTTCCTTTGCCAGCGGCGAAAGCACGACCTCCATCATTCGGTCCTGGAAACACAGGGCCTTTGCATGGTCCAGAATCCGCGCTTCCTGCTGCTCGTCGATCATACATTCTCTTCGGGCAAGGCGCAGATTCCAACGCAAATTGGCGAGAGGGATGGAAAGAGGCGCGTAAGCTCCCTCGGAACTCTGGTGGAGCAGAGCCACTTCGTCATCGCCATCGATTTCGCCGTCACGAAACCACTGGTAGATCTGCCCGACACCGGTCACGCCCTCGCAGTCCAGTTCGGCCGCCCGAAGGGCACCCATGCTCGTTGCGCCGATTACTTCAATGCCGCAATCCAGGGCGAACAGGAGTTCCTTATGCCAAACAGAATATTGTCCGTAGAACAGACCGTCGAGAAGGACGATCATCCGGTATCCATCATTGATAATACCGTAGATGGAGCCACGAGCCGCGGGCGGAAAGTAATCTGCCTCCGGCAGGATGCTTTTAGCTTCTTCAATCGAGCAGGACGGGCCCAGAAAAACGGCAATCTCATTGTTGGTCTCGACAACCATCACGCGTCCTCCTCAAATGGATTTTCGAATCCGGGGACGGCACATTTGACGACGGCAAATGGACGGTCTGGCGGGGATAGCGTCCAGGCAAAGACATGACGGATGCCGGCGTCCCGCGCCGACGAGAGAAGGTGGTTCAGGGCAGCCGTTGGCGATGCCGGTGCCTGCTCATCCTGATCGGTGAGCGAATAGGCAACGCTCGGGCAGGCGATGAAGCGCCGCCGCAACTGACGTTCGCCCCTCGTAACAGGTTCCCTCAAAAGCTTCAGAACCTCGGCAGAAACCATGACCCCGCCAGGCATGCGCGAAAGAGGAAGCGTCTGGGCTCTGCATGCCTCGCGCGTACACCAGGCCTGCACGGCTTCTGTCATGGCACGAGAAATGGCAATGGTTCGGAAGTGATGAGCGCCCCAGCCATAATAGACCTCGCCACCGGATCCGGTTTTTACAAGCGCACATTGAAGCACAGTGACGCCGAGGAACTGCCCCAGAAGATAGAATTCGGCGTGTAGTCCGAACGCTTCCAGTTCCGTCAGGGCGTTGGAAATGGGCGCTGGAATGTCGCTGAGGAGAAGCTGCTGCACCAGCACCGGGTCGCGGAGGGATTGGGCAGTCAAGTCGCGTTCGATCAGTTCATAGAGGCAATGTAAACTGGCTTCCTCGACCGTGTTTCCGCTGGCCAAGCCGTTGACGGAAACAGACCGCGCCGAGGGGGCAGGCGACAGAAAATGTTCATAGACAGGGCTGTAAACCGGCTCTGCCGACAACAGGTCAACGCCACGGATCATGGGCGCCGCATCCGGCTCCGGCGGCTTTCCGCCCCCGGTATAAAGAAGCGCGGATCGAGGAAGCGCATGCAACGCGATCTCGGGCGGACCTTCAACCGTACTCATCTCGATGGCTTCCATGTATCCCGAGGCAAGTGCCGTCTCGAAGCTAAAGCCTTTCCCGAGATTAAGATGTCCCGAACGCGGATTGCCGCGCACGACCTCTATGAACTTCAGAGTTTCTGCACCCTTTGGCGAATGATCGGCAAATCCGCTGATGTCGTAACGTCCAAGAAGTGGCTGGATCGCGGCAAGCGTATGACTTGCGGATACATTGCGAATCGAAGTTCCCAAACTGTTACAGGCGGTGATTATTCTTGATTCTTGCCTGCGATTTCTAGTGCCGATGGCGGGAGTGGTCACGTCGGTGCCCCTTCATCTGGAGAGGCCAGGTGCGGATTGGCGCACGCACCTGGCCGAACCGTCACACTCATTATTTGACCAGCGCTGCGGCCATGATGGTGCCGGAGGATACCGACTCCAGATCTTCATCCGTCAGATTCGGGCTTCCTGCCGCGATCGCCTTGGCCAGATCGTTGTGGCTGAGGTCGATACCGGCGTCCTTGGCAGCATTCACGATCGCATCCGGGGTGGAGCAGGCCTTCACCGCCGCTGCAAAGGCGCTGTCGGTAGCCAGCTTGCTGCGAAAATCATCAATGGAACTCATTAGACTTTCTCCATCAGTTGCCATCAAATCCTCGGCGGATCTGATGTGGGCGCAAAGTGTCACTTTTGCGGACTTAAAGAAATTCGGGTGAACCACTAAGGGATACTACTTAGGCGCTTCGATCACGCCTGGCCGAACCGTCACACTGATTACTTGACCAGCGCGCTGCGGCCATGATGGTGCCCGAGGATACCGACTCCAGATCTTCATCCGTCAGATTCGGGCTTCCCGCCGCGATCGCCTTGGCCAGATCATTGTGGCTGAGGTCGATACCGGCGTCCTTGGCAGCATTCACGATCGCATCCGGGGTGGAGCAGGCCTTCACCGCCGCTGCAAAGGCGCTGTCGGTAGCCAGCTTGCTGCGAAAATCATCAATGGAACACATTAGACTTTCTCCATCGGTTGCCATCAAATCCTCGGCGGATCTGATGTGGGCGCAAAGTGTCACTTTTGCGGACTTAAAGAAATTCGGGTGAACCACTAAGGGATACCACTTAGGCGCTTCGATCACGCCGAGCAGGTCGGGACCGCTGAACGGCTTCGTCAAAATCATGTTCTCGACATGCGCTTGAAGCGCCGACAAGCTCGTTCACGAGCAGGAGGGCTCGGGCTCCGAGATATTAGAGCAAGCGTGTTCATCTGGAGAGGCCAGGTGCGGCTTGGCGCACGCACCTGGCCGAACCGTCACACTGATTATTTGACCAGCGCTGCGGCCATGATGGTGCCGGATGATACCGACTCCAGATCTTCATCCGTCAGATCCGGGCTTCCCGCCGCGATCGCCTTGGCCAGATCGTTGTGGCTGAGGTCGATACCGGCGTCCTTGGCAGCATTCACGATCGCATCCGGGGTGGAGCAGGCCTTCACCGCCGCTGCAAAGGCGCTGTCGGTAGCCAGCTTGCTGCGAAAATCATCAATGGAACTCATTAGACTTTCTCCATCAGTTGCCATCAAATCCTCGGTGGATCTGATGTGGGCGCTAAGTGTCACTTTTGCGGACTTAAAGAAATTCGGGTGAACCACTAAGGGATACTACTTAGGCGCTTCCATCACGCCTGGCCGAACCGTCACACTGATTACTTGACCAGCGCTGCGGCCATGATGGTGCCCGAGGATACCGACTCCAGATCTTCATCCGTCAGATTCGGGCTTCCCGCCGCGATCGCCTTGGCCAGATCATTGTGGCTGAGGTCGATACCGGCGTCCTTGGCAGCATTCACGATCGCATCCGGGGTGGAGCAGGCCTTCACCGCCGCTGCAAAGGCGCTGTCGGTAGCCAGCTTGCTGCGAAAATCATCAATGGAACACATTAGACTTTCTCCATCGGTTGCCATCAAATCCTCGGCGGATCTGATGTGGGCGCAAAGTGTCACTTTTGCGGACTTAAAGAAATTCGGGTGAACCACTAAGGGATACTACTTAGGCGCTTCGATCACGCCTGGCCGAACCGTCACACTGATTACTTGACCAGCGCTGCGGCCATGATGGTGCCGGAGGATACCGACTCCAGATCTTCATCCGTCAGATTCGGGCTTCCCGCCGCGATCGCCTTGGCCAGATCGTTGTGGCTGAGGTCGATACCGGCGTCCTTGGCAGCATTCACGATCGCACCCGGGTGGAGCAGGCCTTCACCGCCGCTGCAAAGGCGCTGTCGGTAGCCAGCTTGCTGCGAAAATCATCAATGGAACACATTAGACTTTCTCCATCGGTTGCCATCAAATCCTCGGCGGATCTGATGTGGGCGCAAAGTGCCACTTTTGCGGACTTAAAGAAATTCGGGTGAACCACTAAGGGATAATACTTAGTCGCTTCGATCACGGCACGACGGGAGGTGTGATGGTAGGTCGACCGATCAAAGTCGAGTGCACCGCATGCACGCCGGATCGAGATCGTCCAATCGCGGCACATGCCCTCGCTACCTCCCGTTTCCGAGCAGGCCTTAAAGCTTTCGCCGAATGACATCCTGCAGCATCTCGCGGCCCAGCGTCAGGTCCGCAACGATCTTCTTCAACCGCGCATTCTCGTCCTCGAGCTGCTTCAGCTTCCATCTCCGGCGGCAACAGACCGGCATATTTCTTTTTCCAATTGAAGTAGGTCGCCTGGCTGATCCCCGCCTTGCGGCAGATCTCCGCAACCGTCACCCTTCATCACCCTGCTTCAGAATGAACGCTTTCTGCGCGTTCGAAATTGCGATGCCTTCATCGTCTTCCGTCCCTTTCCCAGGAAAAATCACCGGAAAACTCTAACCAAAATCGGTCCAGTTTGAAGGGTTCAGATCATTTTCATTACGCCACTTGGCGCGGTGGGAGCAACCGGCGGAAACGCGTAGCCTTCATCTTGCACAGCGTT
>NZ_VITA01000049.1 GCF_007827695.1 Sinorhizobium medicae
CTCCGGCCTATCCAGAGCAACCCCCGATTTAGCTTACCGCGGGGGCGGGCCACCTTCATCCCGCGAACATACGGTCTAATCGCCGCTGGATGAAAAGTTCAGTGGCAGGTCCGAAAGGCCACGTATTCGGAACCAACCTCCTCTAGCGATCGCTCTCTCCTGAAAACTTGACAGGCCCCCCCGACCGCCTTGCCGAGGCGGGCGCGTTCCCGACGGCGCCCTCGACGGCAAGCCGGTCTCGACGGTCTTCCATCGGCGCTGCAGGCAATGGGCATTTAAAACCGTTTCAAGAGTCTCCTTAACAGAGCTCGCGCCGGGTGAAGACCCTGTATGAGGGATAGTGAAGTGCAGGGGCGGCTGCCTACCGGCCCGTTGAGTGAGGCTATGTATCCAAAACGTGGATGACAGTCATGCGAAAACGCGATTTCTCCTGTCTCGCCGAATGCCATTACAAGAACGTTAGATTTAACCGGAGGGCAGAAGTGGGCAACGAGATCAATTCCGACAGACTCCTTTGCAATGAAAGCATGATTTGCGACCAGGGCAGATGTGTTGAGGCAGTTTTCTTCAGTAAGTTTCAGGCGGGGCCACTTTGGCGAGATCATTTTGTGGCTTGCTCGTTGGCACTGAAATTTGGTGTGAGCCGGCAGTTCCTCGAAAGCATTCTGGACCAGCGTGTCTTCGACACCCCTCACGTTAGGCCTGCGAGACCCGGGGGGGGTCACAGCCAAGTACTTCTGATTAACGGAAAATCACGACGCTTCCCATTTGTCGGCGGGCCAGGAGTGTCTTTGGCACGCACACCCATATTGTGACGACCTGGATCTCCGGGATGTGGCGCGGGAACACCTGCCGAGGAGAATAGATCCATGGATCAGCCCACTTGGAAGCGGCCACATAGGGCCAAATTTGCCGGTGTCAGTGACGCCGCACAACAACGGCAAATGCCGAACCTTGCGTCCATCGACCTAAACCTACTGGTGGATCTTGAGGCTCTGCTGCAGTACCGGCACATTACTCAAGCGGCCCAGCACGTCGGCCGTAGCCAACCGGCGATGAGCAGAGCCTTGTCAAGGCTGCGCGGCATGTTAAAGGACGATCTTCTGGTTGCCGGCTCTAGAGGCTTGGTCCTGACGCCGCTGGCTGAATGCTTGACCCAGATGCTGCCTTCAGTGCTAGACGCGATTCGCCAGATGATGAACCTCAGCTTGGCTCCGGCGCAACGGCGATGGAAGGTGACAATGGCTATGCCCGATCACCAAGCGGTGGTTCTGCTGCCACATCTGTTGCCGCGGTTACACGAGCGCGCCCCTCATCTCGACATTGTCACCGATCCGCTTTTTAGCGGCGCGCTGGGGTTACTTGAGCAAGGTGAGATCGACGTGGTCGTCGGGCAGATGGACGCCGCTCCGCTCGGCTACTTGCGGCGCAGACTCTACGCCGACAGCTTCACCTGCGTGCTACGCCACAATCACCCGGCCTTGGCGCAGGAGTGGACGATCGAGGCTTTCGCGGCCTTGCGCCACGTCGCCATTGCCTCGGAACCTGGCGAGCTTTTCGGTCAGATCTATGACAGGTTAACCAAACTCGGACTGCAGCGTTGTGATCCGATGGTGGTTTCCACCGTACTGACCGCGGCGGTCTTGATCGCGGCGACTGACTCAGTGCTAGTTGTACCAAGCCGCGTGGCGACGCGTGTCGCCGCCATGCTGTCGCTCGCGGTGATTCCCCCGCCTGTGGAACTGAGACCATACGAAGTCGCGCTGATCTGGCACGAGCGGTGCCATCGAGACCCAGAGCATCGCTGGCTGCGGGGCGAAATCGCCGCCGCAGCGTCCACGGCCGGTTAGACTAAGACTAGCGAATAGGCGAGGATGGGTGAGCATAATGAATGAGGACGGTTTGATGATTGAACGTAAGCGGTTAGCTGACGGCGTCTGACCTGAAGTTCCAGGGCATGAGAGCTTCGATTTCGGATGCGGGCCAGCCTTGAGCGATGCGGGTCAAGGTCTGCGAGAGCCAGTCGAGCGGATCGACGCCGTTCATTTTGCAGGTCTGCAACAAGGTGGCCACCGTCGCCCAAGTTCGTCCACCGCCCTCGCTGCCGGCGAATAGGCTATTCTTTCTCGTAATCGTTTGGGGCCTGATCGCCCGTTCGACGATGTTGGAGTCGATTTCGATGCGACCGTCCGTCAGAAAGCGCTCCAGCGCCTCGCGCCGGGTGAGCGCGTAGCGGATCGCCTCGGCGGTTTTGGATTTTCCCGAGACTTTGCCCAGTTCCTTTTCCCAGAGCTCGAAGAGGCTGGCGACGGTGGTCGAGGATTTCTCCTGGCGCCGGGCCGCGCGGCTGTCGGCATCCTTACCGCGAACTTCATCCTCGATGCGCCAGAGCTCGGTCATTGCCAGGACAGTGTCTGTGGCGGCCTGCGAGACTCCGCTGATGTGCAGGTCATAAAACTTGCGCCGTAGATGTGCCCAACATCCTGCAAGCTGGACCGTTTCGTTGCTGCCGGTTTTGGCCCGCGTCTTGGCGAGATTAGTATAGGCCGAGTAGCCATCCACTTGCAGGATGCCGGTGAATCCGGAGAGATGACGCGTCACGCAATCCGCACCTCTGCTGTTTTCAAATCGATAGGCCACCATCGGCGGACTGGTTCCGCCATAGGGGCGGTCGTCGCGTGCGTAAGCCCAAAGCCAGGCCTTGGTGGTTTTGCCCGAACCGGGCGCAAGAGTGGGTAGGGTCGTCTCGTCGGCAAAGATCCTTTCGCCCTCCTTGACCCTCTCCAGAATATAATCGGCCAGCATCTGCAGTTCGAAGCCCAGATGCCCCATCCATTGGGCCATCAGCGATCGGCTGATCTCGACGCCATCACGCAAATAGATCGCTTCCTGCCGATAGAGAGGAAGGCCATCGGCGTATTTGGAAACGGCGATATAGGCGAGCAGCCGTTCCGTCGGCAGGCCGCCTTCGATGATGTGTGCCGGCGCCAGGGCCTGGACCACGCCGTCGCTGCCCCGGAAAGCGTATTTGGGGCGACGCGTCACGATAACCCTGAACTTCGGCGGCACGACGTCCAGCCGCTCGGAGCGGTCCTCTCCGATCAGAACCTTTGCCAGCCCCTCGCACCCGGCCGGGATTTCCGGCTCAATGACCTCCTCGATGCGCTCGAGATGGGCGGCAAAACCCTTGCGCGGACGCGGCGCTCGCTTCGGCTTGTCCTTGGCTGCGCGATCGAGTTCGCTGCGGATTGCCGATAGACCGGTTTCGACCTCTTCGAAGGCAAAGGACACCTGCTCGTCATTGACCTCGAGGCGGAGCCGCTCAGAGCGCTTGCCATTTTGCGTGCGCTGCAAAACCTTCATGATCAAGGTCAGGTTGGCAATCCGCTCGTTGGCGCTCTTCTCAACCGCCTCCAACCGCGCGATCTCAGCCTCGGCCACCTTTCAGCGCATCAACGTCGTCCGGCAGGTCGCTAAGGGGCAAATCCATGCGGGCGAATAGAGCACAAAAACAGCCGCTTTCCCAATCATTACAGCAGCATGATTCATCTTGCCGCAGTCCTGTTCAGCCCGTCAGCAACGGCCGTCTGACCTTGGTTGGCCGGATCTTCTTCCAATCCAGACCGGCCAGAAGCGCCATTAATTGCGAATGGTCCAGACGTATCCTGGCGGCCGATATGCCCGGCCAGCAAAAGCTCTGCTCCTCGAGGGTTTTCGAATAGAGGCAGACACCGCTGCCATCCCACCAGACGATGCGAACACGGTCCGCCCGTTTCGACCGGAACACATAAAGCGCTCCGTTGAACGGGTCGAGACCGCCATCTCTGACTAGAGCCATCAAGGATGCCGCACCTTTTCGGAAGTCGACCAGCTGGCACGACACGTAAACGACAACGCCGGACGCGATCATGCCTTGCGGACCGCTCGGAGTTTCTTCACCAGGTGATCCGACTCGATATCGCCGCCGACGCGCACCACGACATCACCGAGGACGATTTCGACCGCAGAGCTTGCCACCGGCTCAACGCGCGCGAACTTGACCTCCTTCTTCGCGGTTTCCGTCAGGGGCGCAACCAACCCCGATGACAGTGCCTTGCGACGCCACCCGTAAAGCTGCGAGGGATCCAATCCCTCAGCGCGCGCGATCGCAGAGACATTGGCTCCAGGCAACAACGTCTCGGCAATCAGGCGCTCCTTCTCCTCGTTCGGCCAGTCTCGCGGCTTGCGCCGCGCCCGCACCGGCGCCGCCGTCAAAACCTCGAATGTTCGTGGCTGATTCACACTGTCGCTCATAGATTCTCCGCATGACTCATGCAGAAAATCCTCGATCAGCGCGTCAATTGATACGTGGGGGTCCCTACGCGCTTACGATTGAACTATCCCAGGGCGGTGGCGGACCCGGTCGATGCGCGACTTGCCCGATGACTCACACGCGGGAGGGAGTTGAGCGCCTACCACATGCGGCTGGGTCCAGACACCGCCGTTTTCGTCAACCGGCCGAAGTCGCAAGGGGGCACACGCGCGAGGATCGAGTTGCAATGATGAGCGAGCGGTCAGTCATAGCGGCTGTGCACGCCCCAATCCCGGCGGGTTCGCGGCGTTGTGTCAAACGCTCCTCTCACCACTACCGATGACAATACGTGACCCCGCTCCGAACGTAGGTGTTCCGTCGGTCGCCCCACGTCGCCAGCGCTGACTGCCATCCGCTGAGACGGAAGTGTGCTCAGCCGCCGCATTCCTCGCGGTGTGGGAAATTGCACGCCTTGAGGACGTCAAACCGTGAGGAGGCCTAGGAGGAACCGGTCTGTTTCAGAGGTGCTCTTTCGGCTGCGCGCGATCCAGACTTTGGACGATCTGAGCCGTCGAGAACGCAGTAGCGCTCCCTGGCTTCTGCCTAACGATACGGCCCGACCCGGCGTGACTCGACATGAGCTCAGCGTACCCATCGTCCGACGTTGCATGCCCTAGTGACTTCAGGCATCGGTCCCTTTCTACCGTGGCGTTAATTTGGTGCAATTCCTAGGCGTACGCAATTCCGAATGGTAGCTTCGGCATGCCGAATTGGATATGCCGAGAATTGTGCTGTCAAATCAGTCGTTACCAAGCTCAAAGAACCTCGCGTAAGGTCCATTCGCGAAGTGAACGCGCAACTCATGAAAGTTCCGCACCGTTTGGTCCAACGGACGCGTCTCTTGACGCTGGAGAATACCGCGATCAGAAAGCTGTAGGGCAGTAGCCCCGAGGAAATCTAAGACCGTTGCCACGCAAGCGTGGGGATCGCGAAGAAGCCTCTCGTACTCGATTAAATGCATCCTGCTTGGTTCAAAGGCGTTCACCACTCGAGCGTGGAAATCGTCGGCAGCTTTGAAGTAGGCTTCGCAGGTGGCGAATGGCAACATCACTGGCGGTGGAGGAGTTGAATTGTCCGAATTGAACTTGAGCCACTGACGGGTTTGCCTTGCCTGCACAAACGATCTTAGCGACTCTAATGTGTTTCTGCGAATCACAAGGATAACCTTAAGTCCAGGCCAAGCGGTCAGCTCGGCAAAAAAACTCGGACGCTCCTGAAACTGAGGCTCGTTGATCTTGCAACCCACATGGGTCACCTTCTTGTCGCTTTGTGGGGGATAGCGCAAGAAGGCACGCTCCAGAAGCTCTCGATCGCTGAGTAGCAGGCGTTCCTTGTCAGGCCAGTTCGTGTCGTACGTATTGAGCAATTCACCGTTACTCAGAACATTCGGATGCTCGTTTACTAGTTCTTCCAAGTAGTGTGTGCCGGTCCTTGGCATCGCAAGGATTGCAAATGGCTGAGGCGGCAGCGTGGAATGGGTCATTTCAGGCGTTTTTCCATTTAACAGTTGTGGTGGTTCCAGCGGAGAATTATGTTCGTCCGCTGGCTTGTTTAGCCTGGGGAAAGCGGGCTGCTCTTTAGCGTTGATCATCTGTGGTTAGCTTCCATCCATGGCTCGGTCAGAGCTCGACGTTTGCTAGTTTCGTGCTTCTACCAGCCGACACTTCAGCGCTGAGTCCCGCATCCGCCTCACTCTATATCCGGTCTGCATAGCGTTTTAGTCGCAATCGCCCAGATTGGTAAAATTGATTGTTTTAATGAGAGGGATCCAGCCTGTGAATATAAAAACGCCGAGGCGCAGAGGGGACATAGCGTCAATGTAGCGGGAAAAAAAATACTATCGCCGGCAGTCTTGTTGTGACCTACAGCAGAGATGTGTCGTTGTGCTTGGTGCACCGAACGACCGTCGACTATTCTCACGGCATCCATTTCACGGATGGCCGACATCCAAACAATCGATTTTACCAATCCCACTGATTTGTAGCACAAGCTGCCCACGATTGGGAGGCCAATGATGTTCTTCGTCATCGGAGGCTTCGGCACGGACCAGCCGGATTCCTCCGGCTCTGCGGGCATTAGGCTTAGCCAGTCGCGCACGCCTGGTGACAATTTTCGCGAACTGGGCCGCCTCAGCATTTGAGCCGCCGTGCGTCGACCACAAGCTAAAGGGAACAAAATGGTAGATCAACTCGAAAGCGAAATCATTGGCATCATCAAGAACCGTGTCGAATCGGAGGGCGGCGATGGGGGGGCCGCGTTAACAGTCCACGATTTAACGGCTGCCACTGAATTGACCGCGCTTGGTGTCGATTCTCTCGGTTTGGCGGACATCATCTGGGACTTGGAACAGGCCTACGGTATCAGGATCGAGATGAACACGGCCGAGGCGTGGTCGGATCTCCAGAACGTCGGCGACATAGTGGGAGCCATCCGAGGCTTGCTCACTAAGGGGGTTTGAATATGGACAGGCGCGTTGTCATCACTGGAATGGGTGGCCTATGCGGACTGGGCACCGACACCACCTCTATCTGGAAATGGATGCGCGAAGGCCGCTCCGCCATCGGGCCGCTTCTCAACACAGAGCTTCACGGCCTGAAGGGCATAGTGGGCGCTGAGATCAAGGCGCTGCCTGACCACAACATCGACCGCAAGCAGCTCGTCTCGATGGATCGCATTAGCGTGCTTGCCGTGATTGCAGCGCACGAAGCCATGCGCCAGGCCGGGCTTTCCTGCAATGAAGGCAATGCCCATCGGTTCGGCGCGACTGTGGGCGTCGGCTTGGGAGGGTGGGACGCTACCGAAAAAGCATATCGTACCCTCCTTGTAGATGGGGGGACCCGTACTGAAATCTTCACTGGTGTAAAGGCTATGCCGAGTGCCGCCGCCTGCCAGGTCAGCATGAGCCTCGGCCTGCGGGGCCCGGTCTTCGGCGTCACCTCCGCCTGTTCCTCGGCCAACCATGCGATCGCTTCGGCGGTAGACCAGATCAAGTGCGGCCGGGCCGAGGTTATGCTCGCGGGGGGCAGCGACGCGCCACTAGTCTGGATTGTGCTGAAGGCATGGGAAGCTATGCGCGCACTCGCTCCGGATACTTGCCGACCCTTCTCCGCCGGCAGGAAAGGCGTGGTACTGGGCGAGGGTGCGGGCATGGCCGTGCTGGAAAGCTATGAACATGCCACCGCTCGCGGTGCAACAATACTCGCGGAGGTCGCCGGCGTCGGCCTTTCCGCCGATGCGTTCCATATCACAGCGCCGGCTGTCCATGGGCCGGAGTCGGCGATGCGCGCTTGCCTTGCCGATGCAGGACTGAATGCCGAGGACGTCGACTACCTCAACGCGCACGGCACCGGCACTAAGGCCAACGATCAAAACGAAACTACGGCGATCAAGCGCGTCTTCGGAGACCATGCATATTCGATGTCCATATCTTCCACCAAGTCCACCCACGCGCACTGTATCGGCGCAGCTAGTGCGCTTGAAATGATCGCCTGCGTGATGGCGATCCAAGAAGGAGTCGTGCCGCCGACCGCCAACTATCGTGAGCCAGATCCCGACTGCGATCTAGACGTGACGCCAAACGTGCCGCGTGAGCGTAAGGTGCGCGTTGCCATGAGCAACGCCTTCGCCATGGGTGGCACGAACGCAGTTCTGGCATTCAAGCAGGTATGAGCCTGTCAGTTGCTTCCTCAATGATCACCACTTGCAGGGCGGCATGAGACGCCCCCTGTGCCATTGCATCAATGAAGTCCGTCAAGCGGGATCGGGCACGGCTCTCGTCAGGAGAAGGAGCGACTGGTCTGGCAGCGTTTGACCCTAGACCAGCGCTTCGAGATCGCGTGATTGGCCGGCGTTCATGTAAGGCAGCTTTTCTGGTGGCGCGGTGGAGTAATGCTGGTTGTTCTTGCGGCATTGCCGGCGTGTACCGGCATCAGCGTGAATGGATCGCAGCAAGCAAGTCGGAGCTTGCAAGGTGCTGTCTGTCCTCGCGCCGTGTCAGCCGCGAAGCCGGGCTCGCCGCTGTGCAATATCAAGGCGGAGCTGCGGCGCAAGGCGACGATCAGCCGCGGCAAGGAAGCCAGGTTGAACCCGAAGACAGCTGGCGCGGTGACGTTAAAAGACACCATCACCAGCCTACACGATATGAGAAGAGGTTAAGACAATGTTCGAATTGACCGGGCGCAAGGCGCTCGTCACGGGCGCATCAGGAGCCATAGGAGGGACTATCGCCCGCGTGCTGCATGCTCAGGGCGCTATCGTCGGACTGCACGGCACCCAAATTGAAAAACTGGAGACACTGGCAACTGAGCTCGGAGACCGGGTCAAGCTGTTCCCGGCTAATCTGGCCAATCGAGACGAAGTCAAGGCGCTTGGTCAGAGAGCGGAAGCCGATCTTGAAGGCGTCGACATCCTGGTCAACAATGCTGGCATCACCAAGGATGGATTGTTCGTGCACATGGCAGATCCTGACTGGGACATTGTGCTGGAGGTCAACCTCACCGCCATGTTCAGACTGACCCGCGAGATCACCCAGCAGATGATACGCCGTCGAAATGGCCGCATCATCAATGTCACTTCGGTCGCCGGCGCCATCGGCAATCCAGGCCAGACCAATTACTGCGCCTCCAAGGCCGGTATGATCGGCTTTTCCAAGTCGCTGGCGCAGGAGATCGCCACGCGAAACATCACTGTCAACTGCGTCGCCCCGGGCTTCATCGAATCGGCAATGACCGATAAGCTCAATCACAAACAGAAGGAGAAAATCATGGTGGCGATCCCGACCCATCGCATGGGCACCGGTACCGAAGTCGCGTCCGCTGTTGCGTATCTCGCTTCCGATCACGCCGCCTATGTCACCGGACAGACCATTCACGTGAATGGCGGTATGGCAATGATTTGAGGGCGGTCGGGCCTACGGATGAGTGGGCTTGCATTTGCATACGCCAGCCTATCAGCGCAATGATGATAGCGGCATAAAGGCCATTGCACTTTCCGAAAGCTGAGGAAGCAAGCCATTATGGGTACTGCACCTGTCAGCAATACTGAACCGTCTCAACGGAATAGCCTGCGAGTGAGCGCTCCGGTCCCAGCAGCAATAGCGCGGCCCCATATGAAGACGCTATCTCGCTCGGCGCCGGCGCATCAGCGCGGAACGTCAGATAGCGCAAACGCTTTAGTGCGGCGTTGGCCGAGCGCCAGTTACCTCGCGCCGCCGTCTTGCCGCGGTGATACCACGCATTGGGGATGCCTTAAGCGAGCTGGAGCTGCCGAGGGCGTAACCCGGATAGGTTCCTGAGCATAGAACAAGGCCACAAATGTCTCTTCCCCATCTTCGGCGGCTTGAAGCCGAAGCGATCCATGTTATTCGCGAAGTCGTTGCAACATTCTCCAACCCCGTCGCCCTCTACTCAATCGGTAAGGACTCCTCCGTATTGCTGCATCTGGCAATGAAGGCGTTCTATCCCGGAAAACCGCCCTTTCCATTCCTGCACGTCGATACGAAATG
>NZ_VITA01000050.1 GCF_007827695.1 Sinorhizobium medicae
ATCTCCAACCATCCCGTTCCACTCCTGTCGATGACGGAGCTTATCTCGCGGTCTCAATCAGCAAAGGCAAGGTGGGCTGTTCGTAGCGCTCACCGCCAATCCCCTCCCGGCCCCCTATTGAGACCCTCAAGTCCCACGCCTTGAAAGGATTCAAACCAGCGGCTCCGCGCCGGCATATTGTAAGTCCCTGATATTCCAGGGATCGATTGCGGGGTTGTGTGCGTCAAGTTCTGCAAAATTGGTCGGTCATGCGTGCTGGTCATGCGGCTTGACGGAGTGCGAGTTTCTTGTGCTCTCGCAGGTCGTCCATGTTGATGTAGCGATTGGCCTCCATCCAGTTTTCGTGGGTTTCGACGGCGAGCGCGCGGACGAGGCGTAGGCAGCTCTCGGTGTTGGGAAAGATGCGCACGACGTAGGTTCTGCGGCGGATTTCCTCGTTGAGGCGTTCCAGCATGTTGGTGCTCTTGAGGTGCTTGTGATGCTGGCGCGGCAGACGAAAGAAGGTCAGCGTCTGCTCGATGGTTTCCTCAACCCAGGAGGTCAGGCGCGGATAGCGGACCGACCATTTTCCCAGCCACGCGGCGAGATCGGCCTTCGCCTCATCAAGGTCGCGGCGATCATAGAGCCATCGAAGCTCCTGCAGGCAATCGTCGCCATGTTTGCGCGGCAGGTGATCGAGGGCGTTCCTGAGGAAATGCACGTAACAGCGCTGCCAGGCAGCTTCCGGGATCACCTCGCCAATTGCCGCGACGAGACCGGCATGGTCGTCGGAGACCACCAGTTCGACGCCCTTCAAACCGCGCCCTTTCAGCCTGACGAGGAAGTCCTTCCAGGCGGAACGGCTTTCACGGCCGGCCATCTCGACCGACAGGATCTGCCGCCGTCCGTCCCAGTCGATGCCGACAGCGATCAACACCGCCTGGCTCATCACCACACCGGCCTCGCGCACCTTCTCATAACGGGCATCGAGGATCAGGTAGGCAAACGGCTCTTCAAGCGAGCGCTCGGCAAAGGCCTTCAGGCTCTCGTCCAGCCGCTTGTTGATCGCCGAGATCGATGACGCCGAGAAGGCATGGCCGCACAGCTCCTCGGTGATCGCCTTGACCTTCCGCGTCGACACCCCTTGCACATACATCTCCGCCAAGGTTGCCACCAGCGCCCGCTCGGAGCGCTGATAGCGTTCGAACAATTCGGTGGAGAAGTGCCCCGAGCGATCCTGCGGCACCCGCAGCTCGAGCTTGCCCACCCGCGTGATCAGCGTGCGGCCATAGTGGCCCGAACGGTAGCCGAGCCGCTCCGGCGTGCGCTCGCCTTTCGCAGCTCCCAGCGCCTCGTCCATCTCCGCTTCCAGCACCTCCTGCATCACCGTGCGGATCACCTCGCGCAGCCCATCGGGGTTCGAAAGCAAAATGTCTTTGACGGCGGCGCTGGCTGTCTTACCTTCAGTCTTGGTCATGGTGGCGTTCCTTCCAGGGAATCAGGTGACGTCAACATCACCAGCCTGCCATGACCGCCTCTCTCAGTGAATTTGCAGAACCTTCAGCACACTACCAAAGAAAGAGACACTTTCGTTAGGCTGAGATGCCCGAGCGCTCTTCGCCAAACATTGAACAGCAGAAACACCCAAGTCATTGGTTTCCGCCCGAATTAACGGCATGGGCCCGCAGGCTAACGGCCACGCCGGAGGCCGCAACCGACCCCACCGAACAAGGCCGAATTTCTTGATTTCTCGGACGTGAGAGGAAAGCAGGTGCGGCTGATGGTGGAGCTCCGCCTCGGTCGTGGGCGCTGCCGACGCCGTACCTAGTCTAAGTAGCTATGATCGGTAGGGCCCAATCATATCGAAGCGAATTTTCCCCCATGTGTGCTCAACGAACGGATGCATCAGTCTTTTTCAAAAATCCAACCTGGCGCTTAAAGGGCAATGGTCCGAAATCGCAAGCAAGGGATCGGGATGAAGGCCGCTTGCGGGTTTTGTTCCCCCAAAGGCGCCTATCGCGACGTGCTCCGCACCTTCGATGTTGACAAGTCCGCGCCCAATCAAAATGTGATCGAGACCGAGCGGATTGCGGCAACCGAGGTTTTGTGACTGACTGAGCTGACGGCGTTCGTCGGCCGTCAATAGTCCTGCTTCGCCCTTCTCGCAAAGCATTGTCCTTGCTGAATTGAGCGGGGCAACGCTCGCGAAGCAGTGTGACAGTCGTCGACGCCGGCGTATCGTCGAACACCTCGCCAAACAGATCCTGGACCAGGACGCCGGGGGGGGAAGCGGCATATGCGGTGAACTTCCATCCGTGCGGACGGGGCCGGTTTCGTGCACTTCGTGCCAAAAATTGCGGTTGAAGTCTCCCAGCACGATGAACTTGTCTGTGCTTGCAAGGTCTTCCAGCCACGTTTCGAGCGGCACGATTTGTTGCTGCAGGAGCCGACAATCTCGATCCTGATCGTCGCTTAGATTCCCGCTCGCCTCAAGCGGAGAGACACACGACGATTTCAGATGGACCGCCAGGATTCGCACCAGCTCGCCGTCGATGGTCAAGTCGACCGACAAACTCGGCCGCGGCCGATCCGCGTTGGGATTGCCGGGAAGGCTCAAGCTGGGCTCGACGCGCAGTTCGCCGCGGTTCCCAGTTCCTTCTTCCACGCGATCGCAAGTCGCTGAATCTTGAAGCCCTTGAAGGTACAGACTTCGTATGCTGCACCGCCGTCTGGAAGTGCGTCACGAACGGCCTGCTCACCACTCACTTCCTCAAACGCATAGATGTCGGCCGGAACCGTGTTGCGGACAAAGTCGTTGAGTTGCTGCAACCGCTTGCCGTAGGCGACTTCGGTGGCCGGCACCGTATCGAAATTGCGGTCCTTGTAGACGTCACAAACCGGGAACCGCTCCCAGTCCCACTCGACTTCCTCTCGAAAATTGACTTGCCAGCCAGGAATACCAGTTTCGTCGGCGGACGGCTTCCAGACGTTTGTCGCTTCATCCTTCACGAAGAGCCCACTGCATGCCGCTATCCACTCGCCAGCGGTGGCTTTGTCCATGTGCCAGCCCAGGTTCCAGGTCGCTCACTTCTTCAATCGAAGCACCTTCTTTAATCTGACCAAGAGGTCTGACTGAAATTTCTTCAAGGTCGGCTTCATTTGAAATAACCGCAAAACCATCCGGGAAAATCGCGCCTTCGGAGCGAGACGCCTCTGCAATGAGACGAGCATCGATTTCAGGAAGGTTGTTCAACGGGTTTGGTCCCGTGGTGAATGGTACGAGTGACCAGAGAAAACGACGTGCTATCTCCCAATCGAGTGCGAACCCGTTGAAAGAGCGCGAAGATGCCGGTCGGTCGAGCAAAGTGACGGCAACACCATCATAGTCGTCCAGGCGATTTGGAGCAGCAATCCCCAAAAGCCACTCGCGCCCGAGCCATCGCGCAGTAACAAAATGCGCATCGACGGGTGTCCAGCGACCTGAACGTGCTGCTGCTGCGATATCACTGCCAAAAAGGAGCGACATCGCGTTGAGATAATTTCCCCGTTTTACCGATGTCGGATCGCTCGATCCTTCGCCGGAAGAGCCGGCAGATCCCGAGGAAGATGCGGTGTGGTGAACAAAAATCTCTGCGCTCGTCGACGATGTCATCCACGATCCTATGGCAAATCCGTGCGAAGCAACGGCGGTCCCGACCGCCATTCCAAGATACGGAGAGACTTGCTCGAGATAACCACGTCTTACTGTGCCATCGAATTGCGGCCTGGAACTGCCGCGTGTTGATTTCGATTCCGTAAGAGCGACGGTTTCATCATCGCGGCGACTGAACACGAAGTCAGGCGATTTTTTCGTCGGTTGGCTGCCGTCCAAGGCCAGGTTTTCGAAGTGGTCACACCAGACGTAGCCGTCGCGGATCATTTGCAGATAGGCGATGCCTGCACCAACAACCCCGGCCAAGTGGGTTCGTGAGAAATCCTTCAGTCGATCCGCCGTCTTGAGGATAGCAAAGTGCTTCGGCTTCTCGTCGACATACTGACTCAAGAGGTACCGACATGTTTCACTTTCCGCAGTGACGGCGTCGGCGTTGACCATATGCATATGCGAGCATCTCGCCATCGCACCATAGAGCTCGACCGGTGTGAAGTTGATCCTTTCTACCGCCGGCGCCCGGCCTCGAACGGGCGATGGGCGAAGATCAAGGTGACCCGTTACTTTCGAAACGGCAAGCTCTTTGCCCGTTATTGTCCAGGTCACCTCATCCCCCATGCGAAAACGATATTGCGGATCTCGCTGGTGCGAAACCAGCGTGTTCGTCTCTCGTCCCTCCGGCCCCGCACTCCTTTGCGGGCCACTGCCTGCCCAAGCCGGCACTACATCCGTCGATCGCGCCGATCTACAAATCCGCGCCGCGACAAATTGCGTTGCGCTCACTATGCACTTCACGATAGCATCATTCAATTCTAATTTAGTGAGCTTATGCGACACAACCCACAGAGAGGCGGCGCACGCAGTGCGGGCCGACCTCCGATGCCACCACAGGAAGGAGAAGCGTTGCCGTGGTCCTGAACGATGATGACGTAGACGGTCCGGACCCCGAAGGCATAGCTCTGTGCCTATCGGGTGGCGGCTACCGCGCCATGGTGTTCCATGTTGGTGCGATCATACGCTTGAATGAGATCGGCCTTCTTCCGAAACTCGCGCGCGTATCCAGCGTTTCCGGTGGCTCGATCACGGCTGCCTATCTGGGTCTCCGGTGGAAAGATCTTGATTTCGACGATGCCGGATGCGCTCGAAACCTGTCGATCGTTATCGACAACATACGCGAGATGGCAGGCACGAGCGTCGATGCCGGAGCTATTTTCGGCGGCATCTTCCTGCCCGGCACCATCAGTGATCGAGTGGCAAAGGCTTACGATGAGGTGCTCTTTGGCAGCAAGACAACGGATGATCTTCCAACAGACAGCGAGGCACCGCGTTTTGTTATCAATGCGACCAACGTTCAGTCCGGTGCGCTCTGGCGCTTTTCGAGACCCTACATGGGCGACTATAGGGTAGGGCTCGTGCGCGACCCTGGGGCGAAGCTCTCGGTCGCCGTCGCTGCTTCGTCAGCGTTTCCACCGATACTTTCACCTTTAAGCCTGACCGTTCCACGATCAACGACTTGGTTCAACGGCACAGATCTTGCTCTGCCGGAGTATCGACAAAAAGTGGTCTTGAGCGACGGCGGTGTCTACGACAATCTGGGCCTGGAGACCGCATTCAAACGCTGCCGGACGCTTTTGGTCAGCGACGGGGGCCAGAAAATTGCCGCAGAGGAAACACCCGCCGAGGATTGGGCACGTCATTCGGTTCGGATTCTCGACGTCGTCGACAATCAGGTTCGAAGTCTCCGGAAGCGCTCTTTGATCGATAGCTATCGGCGAGGCGCGCACGACGGCTGTTACTGGGGCATCCGCTCGTCATTCAAAGACTACGGCTTGACCCCCGATCCACTCGGATGTGCCGATCTCGATCCGACGCCGATTGCAGCCACACCGACCCGTCTAGAGGCGATGCCGGAAGTTACTCAGAAAAGGCTGATCAACTGGGGCTATGCGATAGCAGACACGGCTCTGCGCCGGCACTGTCGCGATACTTTGAGGCAATCGTACGGGATCGAGGTCGGCGTCCCGGTACGTTTTCCATATCCTGGAAAATATTAGCCGCTAGCGGCCACCTCTGGAGCGCGCAATGGAAAACCTGTCCTTTTCAATATCTGGTCCGCGGGCTGCCCAAAAGCCGCGCAATCCGGAACTGAAACCGCCTTTCAGACGCCTCAGGATTTATGCGTTCGATCCAGCCGCCTCGCTCGACATACAAACCGCCGTTATCAACACCGCAACGATCAGTCTGAGATGGGAGGAGCTTGAACCGGGACCGGTCGGCGAATACGTGGAAGTCATCGACGTCGACCCCGCAAGCGGCGGCTTCTATCCGCCTGTCGATCTCAACGAAACCGCCCTGCTTGTCCAGGACGGATATCCGCCGTCTGATGGAAATCCGAGATTTCATCAGCAGATGGTGTACGCGGTCGCGATGATGACGATCCGCAATTTCGAACGAGCGCTCGGCCGGCCTGTGCTTTGGGCACCACGACCTTGGGATTGGGAGACAGGCGAAAAGATTGAACGATACGTCCAACGTCTGAGGATCTATCCGCACGCCCTGCGTGAGGCAAACGCCTACTACAGCCCGCGTAAGGCGGCCCTGCTCTTCGGGTATTTTCAAGCCTCCAGGCGAAACGCCGGACGAAATCTGCCAGGCGGCACGATCTTCACCTGTCTTTCGCACGACATTGTGGCACACGAGACGACGCACGCGATTTTGGACGGCATGCATCGCCGCTTCATTGAACCGAGCAACCCGGATACGCTAGCGTTCCATGAAGCGTTTGCCGATATCGTCGCACTTTTTCAGCATTTCACACTCCCAGAAGCCGTGCGCCAACAGATTGCCCAGCTGCGGGGCGACCTCAGCCAGCGCTCGTTGCTAAGCGGGCTCGCCGTCCAGTTCGGACATGCCATTGGCCATTACGGCGCGTTGCGCGATGCCATCGACGCGGTAGACCCAGAGACCGGGATGCCCGATGCCACAGCGATAGATCGGGCAACCGAATCCCATGAGCGCGGGGCGATTCTGGTTGCAGCTGTGTTCGATGCGTTTGTGTCGATCTATCGCTCCCGCGTCGCAGACTTGCTGCGCCTGACGACCGGCGACGGAAGGCGGTTTCCCGATCGGGATTTGCATCCCGATCTCGTTGCGCGCCTGACAAGGGAGGCTACGAAGTCTGCCAGTCACGTTCTGCGCATGTGCATCCGCGCCGTTGACTATCTCCCTCCGGTCGACATGACATTCGGTGACTACCTTCGAGCATTGATCACGGCCGATTATGATCTGGTCACCGAAGATGACCGCGGCTACCGCCTCGCCATCATAGAGGCATTTCGGCGGCGCGGCATATTTCCGCGCGATTGCCGATCGCTGTCCGTGGACAGTCTGCTTTGGTCGGTGCCCGAAAATCCGATCGAGATCGATTGGATAACGGACATAAATTTCAGCCAGAGCTTGGCTCGAAAGGAGATTTACGAGCGGTCCGCTGAACGCTGCCAGAGCCTTGCCCATTGGATGCGGAACAACGCCGATATATCCCATGAGACACTTCGGGAAATGGGCCTTTGGCTTCGCGACGACGCCCCCAAAACGATACGCAGGGCTCGCGCAACGGAGACCACGGGACCGGGGCCAGCTTTCGAGATCCATTCCGTTAGACTTGCGAACCGAATTGGTCCAGACGGCGAACAAGAGCGCCAGCTCGTCATAGAAATCACGCAGGAGAGGCGCGGCTACCGCTCCGCTGACCTCCAAAGGGAGGTGGAAGAGAGGGGACGCGTAAAGGGCGTCCGTGCAGATTTTGTCTTTCGGGGTGGGGCAACACTTATCGTTGATCTGAGGACCCGAGCACTGCGGTACTGCATCAAGAAGGACATCGCCAGCGACGAGCGCCTCGACGAGCAGCGTTCCTACCGCTTCGAGGCCGACAGTGAAACCTTGGGCTCGACGTATTTCGGCGACACCAATGAAGCCGAACCCTTCGCGTTTGTGCATCGCTTGGGAGGCTGCTGAGATGGCAAGACCCACGACGCAGGTCCGCCGGCCAGCAGAACAAGGCTCAAAGGCTCAGCCCAGGAGCGTCAGCGTCCGCATGTATCGCGATATACTAGGAGACTGTTTTCTTCTGCGCGTGCCCGACGGGGATCGAACGCGCCACATACTGATCGATTGCGGCATTCTTCAGGGTATGCCGGGTGCTACCGAACAGGCAAATCGGATCATGGCCGATATCAAGTCGGTGACGACAGTTCTGGATGTGCTGGTCGTCACTCATGAGCACGTTGATCACCTGTCCGGATTTGAGCAGGCAAAGTCCATTTTTTCTGAAGTTACAGTGAGCGAGCTGTGGCTCGCATGGACGGAAGATCCCCGCGACGAGCAGGCTATGCGGCTGCGAGCGGGTCGAGAAAAGGTTAAGACCCTGTTGGCCAAAAGCTACACCGCCTTTGCCAACTACAAATCCTTTATGTCGCATCCAGAATATTCAGACGACGAAGACCCGAGCGAAGCCGATGGAGAGCCGCTGGAACCCGGACCCTTGGACGAACTGAGCAGTGTCCTGGCGTTTGCTGGAATCGGTCCAGATGGCCCCGGCGTGAAGAGTGCTTCCTCGACAGCGGCCATTCTTGAACGACTGAAACTCAAAGCCGAGCGGGTACGCTACATGACACCTGGCACAAAGCCCGAGCTTGGATTTGCTTCCGGCATTGGTGTTTATGTTCTCGGTCCTCCTCGCGACGAAAAGCTGCTAAGGCGCAGCGATCCGCGCAAGAACCATGCTGAAGTCTATCAGCTGAGCGGCGATGTCGGCGAAGATTACCTTCTAGCGGCGTCGGTGATGCTGGAGGGTGAAGACAGTTCACTCGACGCGGACGATTTGCAAAGACTTCAAATGAGTTTACCTTTCGGCCTGCGAGCAATGGTCCCGCTGGACAACAGGCTGGCTGAGATTGGTCTACGGACGGACGATGCAGCACGATCCACAGCGCTTTCGTCCTACGACGATCCGGCAAACGACTGGCGAAAGGTGGATATCGACTGGCTCGGAGCAACTGAAGCGCTGGCGCTCAAGCTCGACTCAGACACGAACAATACGAGCCTCGTGCTCGCATTCGAGCTCGGCGAAGGCCCTCATGGCCGCGTACTGCTCTTTCCAGGTGACGCTCAGATCGGCAGCTGGCTGTCCTGGCACGATCTAACATGGCCGCCGGGCGCACAGAAAGGAGACATCGATTCGGTGAACGTGGCTGATCTGCTGGCGAAAACTGTGCTCTATAAGGTGGGGCACCATGCCAGCCACAACGCCACCCCAAGGGAATTCGGCCTCGAGCTCATGACCCATCCGGACTTGGTCGCTATGATCCCCGTGGAGGAAGCATTCGCCAACAACTCCAAGCATTGGAAAATGCCCTTTCGGGCGCTATTGGACCGCCTTGTGGAAAAAACGGGTGGCCGTGTGATTAGAGCCGATCGCGCAAAGGCGGATATCAAAGCCTATGCTGACGACACTCTCTCAATCGAACTGCAGCTCGATGCACGACAATGGCAGAGCTTTTTCGACAATCTCGACGAGATTTCCGACCATCAAGGGCCGCTTGCACTGGAATATCGAATTCCTTACTCGACATCCTAAGCTGTCTTACCGGCCATCGGTAGCCACGCGAGGCGGCACTTCGACGTCACCAGAGCTACGCCAAGTGTTGAGAAAACAACAACTTGGATTGGCAAGCGCAGTGCGTGCTATTTGTTCTCAGTCGAAACCACCTCGACTTCAAACAGGATGCGATTGGCGGCAGCACGAAGGCTCACCGTGTCGAAAAAGGGTAAATCAAGATTGCCCATGCCGCATAATGCCGTAATCATGCCGGCCAGCCAGTCTTTGCGCCCTACCTTGCCCCTACCTCACAATCGCAAGCGAAACGCATCGATCATGGCTTTCGAGACGTCGCCCGGATAACAAATTGGGGCTGCCCCACCTGGCTTCGCGTATGCGCTCCTGCGCCCGCACCGTCTCCCCCCCGATCGCGACTTTGGGCTACCCGGAGATCGACTCAGCGATGATACGCTGTACGATCATTGAATCGGAGATTCGCGGGACTTCGATCGGATTGACCTGCCACTGAACTTTCATCCAGCGGCGATTAGAGCCTCGGCGGTTTTTGAACCGCTCCAGGTTTCTGGACCAGCGGAGGCTGGAGTTTTTC
>NZ_VITA01000051.1 GCF_007827695.1 Sinorhizobium medicae
GAACGCCATAATCAGAACCCGAAGCCTTACAGGTGGACGAAATCCGCACACGACATCCTGGCCTCCGTCAAACGTTTCTGCCAGAAAGTCCAGGACTTATGACACGAATTTCGGATTCAGATGACTAGTTCCGTGCTCGCCAGCTGAGGACACTCGAAGAATTCCCTGCGTAAGGAGCAAGGGTGCAACCTGTCGGAAGTTTGACGAGCTGCATTGCGTGTTCGACATCGCTCGATTGAAGGAGGAACTTCGAGCGCTCGAAATCGCACCCCAAATCACGTCGCTCGCAAGTCCGGGAGGCAAGGCGGTGGTTCGACCCGAGCACCGATGATCACGCTGTCGATAATACTCCAGTGATTTTTTGCAAGCCGCACCCGACGGGAGGTCTATTGCGAACTGGACCTTCCGAACAGTCTAGAATGGCTTCTACAAAATGGTTGCGCGTTCGTTGAAGCTGGACGTTCGATCACGATCCGGGTGGCGAGTCTGAGTTATGACTAAATACTCGATCTTGCGAAACCCCCGCCGCACTTTCGCGAGTGAACCTATGGGCTGCTTGGTGCGACATTCTCCTCGAAAAGCGCCCGCTGTCTAGCGGGCGAGTTCGTGATGCTCTTCGCTGCGGGGCCGTTGTTTGAAAGCCGGGGCTCTACTGTACTGCCCGCCGCTTGCGCACCAGGATCGGTCCATACTCAGCGCAGAACAGCGCGAAGGCCAGGATCCACGCGCTTCCGGAGACGGCATAGAGGCTCGCTGCAACGGAGGGAAATATTTCCGCCAGCGGGCGCAACAGTGCCGACACCACGATCGCGGCATAGGAAGCGGCCGTCAATCGCGATGCGGTAAGCGCATAACCCGTGTGGCCGCGGCTGGCGCGGGTCATGACCGCTAGCATCATCGCGGCGATGGCGCCCACCGTGAGCACATGCATGACGGAATGTTCCTCGACGAAGCCGAGCGCGCCGATGCCGATTGCGGCGAATCCCAGGGGAACGAACGCATAGGCGACGTGCAGTATGATGAGCAGCATTTCAGGCCAGGTGCGCCAACCGCGCCAGCGGGCGAGCCGGACGGTGTGCAGCAGTGAGGCGGCGAAAGCCGCCACCGCCGTGACCGGATGGTCGGGAACAAGCGTCCATGCGCCAAGCGCTGCGATGCCTGCGAGAATGGCGACTGTGTCGAAGTGGTTGTAGGGGACCGGAAATTCGGCCCGACCGGCACGATTCAGCCAGTTGCGGGTGAAGCTCGGCAAGATCCGACCGCCGATGATGGTGACGAGAGCCACATAGGCGGAAATACCGAGGCGCATTGCGATATGAGGATGGTCTCCCATGACCACGGCGAAATGAAAGCAGGCATTGGCGAGCGACAACGCGAGGAGACTGCCCAACACCTTCAGATCCTTCCACTTGCGGCCGGCGATCACCTCGCGGGCGCAGATCAAGAGCAGCGCCGGGAGGAAGAGGCCGTCTATCGCCGCTGCGGGCGGGATGCCGATCACATCCGGGGAAAGCAACGCCGCGCGTCCCGCCAGCCACAGCGCGAACAGTGCGGCGAGCGGCCAGCCGGAGACGGGGAGGCGGCCTGTCCAATTCGGTACCGCGGTCAGCAAGAAGCCGGCAAGGACAGCCGGGGCGAAGCCGAACAGCATCTCGTGCGCATGCCAGGCGTGAGCCCCATAGCTGCCGGCGACTTCGAGATGACCTGCGAGGGCCGCGATCCAGAGGGTCATGGCGACGACCGCCCAAACAGCGGCGCCCAGGAAGAAGGGCCTGAACCCGTACGAAAAGAGCACCGGGCCCGTGCGGGCGAGGCCCCGCGGCACGTAGCCTTCCCGCTTGGCCACCTTTGATCCATTCATGCTTCAACTCCTGATATCTGGTCGCCTCTGACTACCGGAGTTGCGCAAGGTCTTCTTTGACAATTGGCAAAGACAGGGCAGGTGAGTACTGCGGCAACGCCATACGGAGTTGTCGCCCCTGCAAGCCAAAATGTCGCACCAGGGCAATTTGACTGTTTGCTCCACCTCAAAGAGCCCGCCAGCTACCACCCTAGGATGAGCATGACCGGGCGATATTCGCTCCGTCTTCGCAAGGAGAGGTTCCATGTCTGAGCAATTCCAGATGACACGGCGCAGCATGCTGGCAGGCGCCGCGATCGCAGGTGCCGTGACGCCGCTGATCGGCGCTGTGGCTGCGCATGCGGAAGAAGCGGTCGGCCAGATCACCCACGTCGACGTCGCATCGCTGCCCCGTGTCAAGATTGACCTGGTGAAACCGCCCTTCGTCCACGCGCATACGCAGAAGGCGGAAGGCGGCCCGAAGGTCGTCGAGTTCACGCTGACGATTGAGGAGAAGAAGATCGTCATCGACGAGCGAGGTACGGAGCTCCATGCCATGACCTTCAACGGCTCGGTACCCGGTCCGCTGATGGTCGTGCACCAGGACGACTATGTCGAGTTGACGCTGATCAATCCGGATACGAACACGCTGCAGCACAATATCGACTTCCACTCGGCGACCGGCGCCCTGGGGGGCGGCGCGCTGACGGTCGTCAATCCGGGCGATACCACGGTGCTGCGCTTCAAGGCGACCAAGGCGGGCGTCTTCGTCTACCACTGCGCACCTCCCGGCATGGTTCCGTGGCACGTCACTTCCGGGATGAACGGCGCGATTATGGTGCTGCCGCGCGAAGGACTGACCGACGGCAAAGGCAAGCCAATCACCTATGACAAGGTCTACTATGTCGGCGAGCAGGACTTCTATGTGCCGCGCGACGCAAACGGCAACTTCAAGAAGTATGAAAGCGCCGGGGATGCTTATGCCGACACGCTCGAAGTGATGCGCACGCTGACCCCGACCCACATCGTCTTCAACGGCGCAGTGGGGGCGCTCACCGGCGACAACGCACTCAAGGCGACTGTCGGCGAAAAGGTGCTGATCGTCCACTCTCAGGCAAACCGCGACACCCGCCCGCATCTGATCGGCGGTCATGGCGATTATGTCTGGGCTACCGGTAAATTCCGCAACCCTCCGGACGTCGATCAGGAGACCTGGTTCATACCCGGCGGCACGGCGGGCGCTGCCTTTTACACCTTCGAGCAGCCCGGAATCTATGCCTACGTCAACCACAACCTTATCGAGGCGTTCGAGCTTGGCGCCGCCGCCCATTTCGCCGTCACCGGCGAGTGGAACGATGACTTGATGACCTCAGTTCGTGCTCCTTCGGGCACCTGAATGAAACCGGTCGCTCCGATGCCTGCTTCGGAGCGACCGGCCGACTCGCCGTTGGATCCCTCGGCGAACCAGCATGGTAGGGATTGCCGCTAGGAGGCCGCCATGGCCGCACTTTCCAGAAGCAGAGAAGTCGCTCCCCTCTCGCTTGCAATACCCTCCGCGCTCCTTTTGGTTCTCGCGGGGCTTTTCGCAATTGAGACAGGGCTGCTGGGCAGGGCTCCGTCGGGCAGCGCCCTCGACGCGCCGGCTGTCGTGACCGTCGTCCCGCGAGATTTCCGGTACCGCGTCGCCGGGGAGTTCTTCAAGAACGGCTATGCCGTCGACGGGCCGGTGGAGACGGTGCGCGTGAGCGCGCCGCTCGTCATCATGAAATACCAAGTGACCGCCGCCGACTACGCGCGCTGCGTCGCGGAAAAGGCATGCCCGCCGGCCGAACCCGAGCACGTACCCCGAGATCCTGCAAGCACGCCGGCAACGGGCGTCAGCTTCGACGATGCGCAAGCCTATGCCGCCTGGCTCAGCCGACGAACCGGCGAAACCTGGGTGCTGCCGACGGATGAGCAGCTTGCCTTTGCGGCCGGCAGTCGTTTTCCCGACGACGCGCTCGGCGTCGAGGACGACGGGTCCAATCCAGCCGTGCGGTGGCTAGCCGACTACTACCGCGAAACGGCGCGCAAGGCGTCCCGCGAGCCGGAACCGCAGCGGCTCGGACATTTCGGCGAGAGCGAGACGGGCCTCGCCGACTTTGCCGGCAATGTGTGGGAATGGACCACGACCTGCGTTAGGCGTGTCACCCTCGACCGCACAGGCAACGTTACCAGCGACGACTCATCCTGCGGCATCTACATCGCAACCGGCAAGCATCGGGCCGCGCTCAGTTCCTTTGTCCGCAACCCTAAGGGGGGCGGCTGCGCAGTCGGCGCGCCACCGGACAACGTGGGCTTCCGCCTGGTGAAGGATAAGCGGTGGTATGCACTCTTGCTGCTGAGGCTCCGTGAGAAGGGCCTCGACGTCTGAGATGCCTTGCACGCTTTTCAACCACTCACGACAACCGCATTCTGTCACGCCGCCAATACTCCGCTGTTTTCCCTCCTTCCGCCATGATAGTGAGATCACGGCCGCGTTGGTTCCGATTAAGGGATCCTGCAGTAGGAAAACGGAATGAAGATCGACCGGAGTGTCATACGGTCGCTTGCCCTGTTTGCCAGGATGAGCGACGCAGATCTGGACAGATTGCTGAACCACGCAACGGCAAGACGCGTGCCGCAAGGCGATGCTGTTTTCGAGCAGGGTCAGACAGCCACCAGCTTCTTCCTGCTCCTGCATGGGCGGCTGAAGGTGACCCAAGTCACCGAGGATGGTCAGCAAATCATCGTGCGCGTCGTCCATCCGGGTGACCTTTTTGGATTTGCAAGGGCGCTGCAGCGTTCGGATTATCCCGGTACAGCGACCGCCGCCACGGAAAGCCTCGCTCTTTCCTGGCCTACGGATCTCTGGCCACAGTTCGTCGAGCAGAATCCGCATCTGGCCGTCAGCACCATGCAGACGATCGGCCAGCGCCTCGAAGAGGCGCACACGCGCATTCGCGAGATGTCGACCCAGGAAGTCGAGAGGCGCGTCGCGCATGCGGTGCTGCGCCTTTCGCGGCAGGCGGGCAAGCAGGAAAAAGGCGGCGTCCGCATCGATTTTCCAATCTCCCGCCAGGACATCGCTGAAATGACGGGAACCACACTGCACACGGTGTCGCGCATTCTCAGCGCCTGGGAGCAGAAGGGACTGGTCGAGGGCGGTCGTCAGAAGCT
Source organism: Sinorhizobium medicae (assembly GCF_007827695.1). Classification (GTDB taxonomy): domain Bacteria; phylum Pseudomonadota; class Alphaproteobacteria; order Rhizobiales; family Rhizobiaceae; genus Sinorhizobium; species Sinorhizobium medicae. The sequence continues at coordinate 5,039 of NZ_VITA01000051.1, forward strand.
CATCATCTGCGACCTGCCGGGCTTGGCGGCCCTCGCGGAAGGCGGGCGCGACTAGACGGATTTTTCGGTGGCTATTTGACAAGCATCAAAGAGGAGGTGCTCTTTCTATTCTATCTCCTTGCCGCAAGAACCGAACAGGGTTCTGAAACCAAGGAGAATTTCAAGTGCGCATAATCGCAAAGAGCATGGCAGTCGCCGCAGTTCTTGCCGCCTTCACCGGTACAGCATTCGCCGCCGATTTCGAGGTCCGCATGCTAAACAAGGGCGCCGAGGGAGCGATGGTCTTCGAGCCGGCATTCGTCAAAGTCAACCCCGGCGACAGCGTCACGTTTGTTCCGACTGACAAGGGACATAACGTCGAGACGATAAAGGACATGATACCCGACGGGGCCTCGGCCTTCAAAAGCAAGATGAACGAGACCTACAAGGTGAGTTTCGACGTGCCAGGAGTCTACGGCGTGAAATGCACGCCGCACGTCGGCATGGGCATGGTCGGAGCAGTCGTGGTCGGTGATGCGCCCGCCAATGTCGAAAAGGTAAAGGCAGTGAAGCTGCCCAAGAAGGCACGGGAGCGCCTCGACGCGGCACTCGCGGTGGCCCTCCAATAGCATCGACAGCACGCCAAACGAGTAACGGACCCGGCGCAGCACACTCCTGTCTGCGCCGGGTTTGTTTAGTGCCGTTCTCGTTAATTTAGTCGTACGAAATATACCTGCATCTTCACCATCGCGACCGAGTTGACGCCGCCTTCTTCAAGGGGCGTATATGCGGTGACGGGATCAATATTAGAGGCAAGAGCGCGTCGAAGCGAGGAATGGTCGCGCACCGCGGGGCCTCGAACGGGACGATTTGCACCATTGCATCTCCATGGTCTATGGGATAGCCGAGATGCGGTGGGCCGTATCCGACGCTGGGTGCAGCAGTAATACATCATCGTCTCCGGTGGATAACGGAATGCATGCAGAAAGCGTTGTTGAGAGGACGAGGCTCGGGCAGAAGCTCGTCCGGTGGCGAGGCGACGGGATCTCGGCCTATGTTCTCGGGACTGTAGCTGTCTTAAACATTCTTGCCATTAGACTCGCATTTCGGGAACTCTTCGGCGACAGCTTTCTGCTCTTGTCGCTTACCCCTGCCGTTCTCGTGGTCGCGATGGTCGGCGGGCTGAAACCGATCACCTTCGCAGCAGGGCTTTCGCTTCTTGCAGCATCATCTCTTCGTTGGATAGAGAACCCGTTCGAGCCGACAATCGGCGAGCTGATCGCCTTCGGCTCGACACTGCTCCTGATCGTGGCTCTGGGAGAAGTGCTTCAGGCGGCAAGACGCGCCATCGACCGGACCGAGGGTGTCGTAAGAGCCCGCGACGCGCATCTGAGATCCATACTGGATACTGTTCCGGATGCCACAGTGGTCAGCGCTACCGACGGCACAATCGTATCCTTCAACGCCGCGGCCGTCCGGCAGTTCGGATACGCTGAGGAGGAGGTCATCGGCCAGAACCTGCGCATATTGATGCCGGAACCCTACCGCCACGAACACGACGGATATCTGCAGCGCTACATGGCAACCGGGGAAAAGCGCATCATCGGTATCGATCGCGTTGTCTCGGGGCAGCGGAAGGATGGATCGACGTTTCCGATGAAGCTCGCCGTGGGGGAGATGCGCTCGGGCGGCGAGAGGTTCTTCACAGGCTTCATCAGAGACCTTACGGAGCGGGAGGAGTCTGCCGCACGGCTCGAGCAGATACAGGATGAACTGGCGCGCCTTGCCCGCCTAAACGAGATGGGCGAAATGGCTTCGACGCTTGCCCACGAACTGAACCAGCCGTTGTCGGCGATCGCCAACTATTCGCATGGCTGTACGAGGCTGTTGCGTGACATGGACGACGCCGTCGCTACGCGAATGCGAGAGGCGCTCGAAGAGGTGGCGAGCCAGTCGCTGCGGGCCGGCCAGATCATCAAACATCTGAGGGAATTCGTCACCAACGGCGAGACGGAGAAGGCTCCGGAAGACATTCGCAAGCTGGTCGGGGAGTCTGCGGCCCTGGCTCTGGTCGGTTCGCGCGAGCAGGGCGTCCGCACCGTATTCGAGTATCTGCCCGATGCCGAAATGGTAATGGTCGACCGGATCCAGGTGCAGCAGGTCCTCATCAATCTGATGCGCAACGCGATCGAGGCGATGCGCCACGTCGACCGCCGGGAGCTGACGATCCGCACGATGCCGGCCGATCCGGGCGAGATAGCAGTCGTCGTTGAAGACTCCGGCGGAGGCATTCCGGAAGAAGTCGCCGGTCAGCTCTTCAAGCCGTTCGTCACGACCAAGGCAAGCGGAATGGGCATCGGACTGTCCATTTCGAAGCGGATCGTCGAGGCGCATGGCGGTGAGATGACTGTCTCGAAAAATGCAGCCGGCGGGGCCACTTTCCGGTTCACGCTTCCCGCCTATCTAGAAGAACGGATCGTTGCAAATGACTGATTATACGGTGCACATTGTTGATGACGAAGAGCCGGTCAGGAAGTCGCTGGCATTCATGCTGACAATGAACGGATTCGCCGTGAAAATGCATCAATCGGCCGAGGCCTTTCTGGCTTTCGCGCCGGACGTCAGAAACGGGGTTCTCGTGACGGACCTGAGAATGCCGGACATGTCCGGCGTAGAGCTTCTGCGCAATCTCGGCGATCGCAAGATCAATATACCGTCAATCGTGATTACCGGGCACGGCGACGTGCCCATGGCGGTGGAAGCCATGAAGGCGGGGGCGGTGGACTTCATAGAGAAGCCTTTCGAGGATACCGTGATCATTGAGGCCATCGAGAGGGCGTCTGAAGATCTGGTGGCTGCGGAAGCCGATGTGGACGAAGCCAACGATATCCGAGCCAGGCTCCAGACGCTGAGCGAGAGAGAACGCCAGGTGCTCTCGGCAGTTGTCGCGGGCCTTCCCAACAAGTCAATCGCCTACGACCTGGACATCAGCCCACGCACCGTCGAGGTACACCGCGCCAATGTGATGGCCAAGATGAAGGCGAAGAGCCTTCCCCATCTCGTGCGAATGGCTCTGGCCTCAGGTTTCGGTCCTTCCTGATCTGCCGAGTTGATCTCGCGCAATGCGGCGCCTTGCCCAAACGGCTTATTGGCAGCTCATTGCGGGCATGCGCCCGCCGGATTGCGCGGGACTCAAATTGTTGGATGCGAAAACCATTATCGTCGTTGCAGCGGACCAAGGCCTCCGGCGGTCCGTCGCATTCGCGCTGGAAGTCGAAGGATACTCCACCGAATCCTACGACACCGTGCAGAAGGCTTAAGCCTTGTCTTATGACTTTTGCTGCCGAACAGGCGAAGGATGAACCGCTGCGAGAGGGTTGCCGCCCTCCCTCAGCGGCGAGGGTCGGATCGTTGAAGCGCAGACCGTTTGATGGGGTCGAGCTAGAGTCGGATCGCCCTCGTCTTTCTCTTTGGTCCTGAACGGATACCCGGAGTTTGGCTCCGGATGACAAGCAGAGGACAAGCGAAAGATGATGAAGGATACCATCGGCGACGATATCTCGAAAGACCAGCTCGACGCTCACCGGATGAGCAACGGCGCGAAGCGTCGCTTTACCAACGACACAGTCGGCCACAGAGCTTTCAGGGTTGGCTCGGTCAAACCGAGACCATCCATGGCTTGCACCGGGCCTTCGAACGCCGGCTGGACGTGGCGGGGCGCAGCACTCGTCAAGGTCAATCCGCGTCAGGCGCGGCGCTTTGCTGAAGCCACGGGCAAACTGGCCAAGACCGACCGGATGGACGCCGCAATGCTTGCGCGCATGGGAGCACTCCTCGAACTCGAAGCACGGCCGGTACGAAGCGCCATCCTCAACGATCTCAAGGATTTGCACATGACCCGCGAGGCGCTGGTCAAGAACCGTACTGCGGCCAGAAACAGAGCAAAAACCTAACCTTGGCCATCCTCAAGCGACACAACACCGAGCAACTCAGGCAGATCGAGCGTCAGATGATCGCGATCGAAAAGAGATTATGCTGCTCATTAAGAACGATCCGGACCTTGCAGGCCGCTTCGACATCCTTGTCCCGATCCCGGGCCTGTCTGCAGTCACTGCCTTCGCGCTCCTGATCGACATGCCGGAACTCGGCACACTCGATCAAGGGCAGGCAGCCTCGCTCGCAGGCCTGGCACGCGTCGCACGGCAGTCCGGCGCATGGCCCGGCCGCGCCTTCATCCGCGGCGGCCGGGCCAATGTCCGGCGGGCCCTATACATGCCGGCACTCGTCGCCATGCGCTTCAATCCCGATCTCAAGGCAAAATACGACCAGCTAAAGGCCGCCGGAAAAGCACCAAAGGTTGCCATCACAGCGATCGTGCGAAAACTCATCGTTCTGGCAAACGCGCTGCTCACGCAAGGCAGAAAATGGGAGCCGTCCTTGCCTTGACCAACACGGATACTCTAGCGGGGAAGCGCTCTGCACGATTCTCGACGATGAGATGTTGAAGTCAGAGACCGTGGCCGCCACGCAATTGTTTAAGAATCTTGGATCGC
>NZ_VITA01000052.1:2500-5000 GCF_007827695.1 Sinorhizobium medicae
AAGGTTGCCGGAGACGTCCGAGCCCAGCCCCGAAGAAACCATGGATGGTCTAGCCGACCGGAAATGGCGGAGGGGTTGGAGGTAGGAGGGAAGCTTGTCGTTGAAGGCATGGATGTTGTTTGGGTGTCCTTCGGGATGCCCATCTGGTGTTCGTGGCTGATTGGTGTTGCCTGACCGCGCATCACCGGACATATCTCGAGAAGCTGGTCTTAAAGACAGGCTGCAAGTGAACCGCTCGGCGTGGTTCCAATAAAGCAGGCCTGTCGAACACGTCGATGGCATCTGATTGGCTCGGTTGTAAAAGGTAACCGGGTTTTTGGGCTGGCTGTGCGGGATACTGAAAGGTGTCCGTATGGCCAGGTTTGGCTGCCCTGCGAGGCGACAAGCCGAGTAGGAAAGCTTAGCCAGACCCAGATAAAGATGAGCATTGGCAATGAGAACGATCAAGTGAAAGAAGGGCATTTGGTGGATGCCTTGGCATGCACAGGCGATGAAGGACGTGATACGCTGCGAAAAGCCGTGGGGAGCTGCGAATAAGCTTTGATCCATGGATCTCCGAATGGGGCAACCCACCTTAGATGCTTGGAAAATCATTTTGGTTGGCTTTTGGTTGAACGAAGCGAAGCTTCGCAAGGCCAGGGGCCGTCGCCGGTTATCCGGCGTCAAGAAACCAAAGTGGTTTCCAAGCATTGTTGAAAGGTATCTTATCCTGAATACAATAGGGATAAGAAGCGAACGCAGGGAACTGAAACATCTAAGTACCTGCAGGAAAGGACATCAACCGAGACTCCGCAAGTAGCGGCGAGCGAACGCGGACCAGGCCAGTGGCAATGAGGAATAAAGTGGAAAGATCTGGAAAGGTCTGCCGTAGCGGGTGACAGCCCCGTACACGTAGAACACTCATTGTCCTTGAGTAGGGCGGGACACGAGAAATCCTGTCTGAACATGGGGAGACCACTCTCCAAGCCTAAGTACTCGTGCATGACCGATAGCGAACAAGTACCGTGAGGGAAAGGTGAAAAGCACCCCGACAAGGGGAGTGAAATAGAACCTGAAACCGGATGCCTACAAACAGTCGGAGCCCGCAAGGGTGACGGCGTACCTTTTGTATAATGGGTCAACGACTTAGTGTGGCATGCAAGCTTAAGCCGGTAGGTGGAGGCGTAGCGAAAGCGAGTCTGAACAGGGCGCTTTAGTATGTCGCATTAGACCCGAAACCGAGTGATCTAGCCATGAGCAGGTTGAAGGTTGGGTAACACCAACTGGAGGACCGAACCCGCATCTGTTGCAATAGATTGGGATGACTTGTGGCTAGGGGTGAAAGGCCAATCAAACTCGGAAATAGCTGGTTCTCCGCGAAATCTATTTAGGTAGAGCGTCGACCGAATACCCCCGGGGGTAGAGCACTGGATGGGCTATGGGGACTCACCGTCTTACTGATCCTAACCAAACTCCGAATACCGGGGAGTACTAGTCGGCAGACACACGGCGGGTGCTAACGTCCGTCGTGAAGAGGGCAACAACCCTGACCTCCAGCTAAGGTCCCCAAGTCATGGCTAAGTGGGAAAGGATGTGAGGATCCCAAAACAACCAGGATGTTGGCTTAGAAGCAGCCATCATTTAAAGAAAGCGTAACAGCTCACTGGTCTAAATAAGGGTCTTTGCGCCGAAAATGTAACGGGGCTAAAGCCATGCACCGAAGCTGAGGCTTGTAGCATTCCTCGGAGTGCTGCAGGGGTAGCGGAGCGTTCCGTAAGCCTGTGAAGGGATACCCGTGAGGGGTCCTGGAGGTATCGGAAGTGCGAATGTTGACATGAGTAACGATAAAGAGGGTGAGAGACCCTCTCGCCGAAAGACCAAGGGTTCCTGCTTAAAGTTAATCTGAGCAGGGTTAGCCGGCCCCTAAGACGAGGCGGACACGCGTAGTCGATGGGAACCACGTTAATATTCGTGGGCCTGGTGGTAGTGACGGATTGCTTAACTTGTTCGGACTTAATGGATTGTCCGGGCGGGGACGCGGTTCCAGGAAATAGCTCCACCGTATAGACCGTACCCGAAACCGACACAGGTGGTCAGGTAGAGTATACCAAGGCGCTTGAGAGAACTATGCTGAAGGAACTCGGCAAATTGCACGCGTAACTTCGGAAGAAGCGTGACCCTTTTTGACGCAAGTCAGATGGGGTGGCACAGACCAGGGGGTAGCGACTGTTTATCAAAAACACAGGGCTCTGCGAAGTCGCAAGACGACGTATAGGGTCTGACGCCTGCCCGGTGCTGGAAGGTTAAGAGGAGGGGTGCAAGCTCTGAATCGAAGCCCCAGTAAACGGCGGCCGTAACTATAACGGTCCTAAGGTAGCGAAATTCCTTGTCGGGTAAGTTCCGACCTGCACGAATGGCGTAACGACTTCCCCGCTGTCTCCAGCATAGACTCAGTGAAATTGAATTCCCCGTGAAGATGCGGGGTTCCTGCGGTCAGACGGAAAGACCCCGTGCACCTTTA
>NZ_VITA01000053.1 GCF_007827695.1 Sinorhizobium medicae
AACAGCTTCACGCATGCGTGCTTTCGTCCTCAAGGCCGGAAAGGAAAGAGTCATGATTAAGGAGCTTGCAAATGAACATAAGAGAGCCTCGGCGGGTTTTGAACCCTTCAAACTGGTCCAGTTTAAAGGGTTCAGATCACCCGTGGCAGGTCACAACCAGCCTAGTTTCACTCGAGCCAAAGGTTCCACGTCCCTCATTTTGAATTGAACGGATGCGACGCCATATCTTCCACTTCGCGTGCCAAAGCCTTAAGATCCGTATCTCCCCAGATTGACTTCGTCTGTGCGTTTGGCTGTCGCCGCTTGTCTTCTTTTCGACAACAAATGTCTGTTGTGGCCTCTTCATCTCTTTCGACCCCAAGCAACCGTGAAAACTGACGCGACACTGATGGCCCCGCGGGATTTCCGCTGGCGCACCAATATAGCCCTTCCTCGCGTGTTTCAATTGCTTCGCAACGCGCCACCGGCCCTGGACCCGGCAAGATTTGGGACAGCAGGGCTTCGTCTGGGCGAAATGGCAAATCGGGAGCCCCTGGCGTAGCGCGGAGAACGACAAAGCAACGTCTTCCCGGGCCTTCCAGCTCCTCGTCAGTCCAAACCGAGCCTCTTGCGCAGTTCAGTATTTTCCGTTCGCAGCTTCTCCGCCAGTTGCTTGCGGAGCCTCTGATTTTCCTCTTCAAGCCGGACAAGCTCTGCAAACTCATCGGCAGCCCATAAGGGGCTAGTTCCCTCAATGTCCTTTCGCGCGGCTGACTTAGCAGCACCTTTCCAATGATAGTAGGTTTGCTCTGATATACCGGCGCTCTTGATAGCGTCCTTGAGGATATTGCCTTCGCTGACTTTTGTCTCAATCAGCCTGAGCTTCTCGCTCCTCTCTTGCTCGCTATATCCCCTGCGTTTAGCGGCCGGCATCTTTGGTTGAGCTGGTTCGGGGGGCGCCTTCTGGGGCCGTGACGAGCTCCGCTTCTTACCCGTGGGTGCTTTCACTTCTGCATCCGCCACTACAGCCGGAGCAACTGGCCCTGCATTACTTTCGTCAACCATCAGAAATTCCCTCCTTTAGCATCCGAATGTTCTCGGCTGAGTGTTCCACAGAGTCAACCCAACTATTAGAATCCTGCTTTACGGATAATTGATGTTTGGGTGTTTGATCCAGGCTTTGATGATGCCTTATCATCGCCGCTTGGAGCAGCGGCACTATCGGACACGTCTACATGGCAGACCACGCGGACAGAGGCAGTCCTTCGAGCGATACAAAGCAGTCAACACAGCCTGAGGCTGCTTTAAAGCGTTCTGGCGCTGTCAGCCCTCCAATAGATGCGATACGCGACATTCGAAGCATACACCGGGAACATTGCCAGTACGTTGTAACGGACCCTCACCAGCAATTCGCTCGTCGCGCGCTCAAATACTGAGGCAAAGATACTTGGTTTCCACATAGTCATCGATGCCGTATTTGGAGCCTTCGCGGCCTTGCCCCGACTGCTTGACACCGCCGAAGGGAGCTACTTCCGTAGAGATCAGGCCTGTATTGATGCCCACCATGCCGTATTCTAGCGCTTCCGCCACGCGGAATACCTTACTCACATCCTTGGAGTAAAAATAGGATGCTAAGCCGAACTCGGTGTTGTTGGCCATACTGACAACTTCATTCTCGGTCTCGAACTTGAAGAGCGGCGCGACGGGACCGAACGTCTCCTCGCGAGCAATCTTCATGTCCATGGTGGCTCCGGTCAGGACGGTCGGCTCGAAAAACAAACCGCCCCGCGCATTGCCGCCCAGAACCAGATCGGCACCCTTCGTCACGGCGTCCCGGATATGTTCCTCGACCTTGGCGAGAGCCTTTTCCGAGATCAGCGGGCCAGCGTCGACGTCCGGCTCAAACCCGTCGCCGATCGTCATCTCGCTAACCTTGGCAGTCAGCCTCGCGGCAAAGGCGTCGTAAATTCCGGCCTGCACGAAAAGCCTATTGGCGCAGACGCAGGTCTGCCCGTTGTTGCGGTACTTGGCGACCATGGCGCCTTCGACAGCGGCGTCGAGATCGGCGTCGTCAAAGACGATGAACGGCGCGTTGCCTCCGAGTTCCAAGCCCAGCTTCATGATCTGGTCGGCGCCCTGGCGCATCAATATTTTGCCGACATTGGTGGAGCCGGTGAAGGTCAGCTTGCGAACCTTGTCATTGGCACACATTTCTTTGCCAACTTCCGCGGAATCGGTCGACAGGATAACGTTGAAGACTCCGGCAGGCAGGCCGGCGCGCTCTGCGAGCAAGGCTATCGCCAGTGCCGACAGCGGCGTCTCCGCGGCAGGCTTCGAAACCACTGTGCAGCCTGCGGCAGCGGCAGGCGCCAGTTTTCGGGCGAGCATCGCATTCGGAAAATTCCACGGCGTGATCGCCGCCACGACCCCGATCGGCTGTTTGAGGACGATGATGCGCTTGTCCGGCTGGTGGCCCGGAATCGTGTCGCCGTAGACACGCTTCGCCTCCTCGCCAAACCACTCGACGTAAGACGCGCCGTAGAGAATCTCGCCCTTCGCCTCCGTAAGCGGCTTACCCATTTCCATCGTCAGGATGGTGGCGAGGTCTTCGGCATTGGCAATCACGAGGTCGTACAGGTTGCGCAGCACCGCGGCGCGTTCCTTGCCCGTCTTCTCCGCCCATGCCCTTTGCGCCGCGTGGGCCGCATCGATCGCACGTGCGGTTTCGGACCGACTCATGTCGGGCAAGATGGCGATGACCTCGCCGGTCGCCGGATTGCTGACATCGAACGTCTTGCCGCTGTCGCTTCTGTCAAGCCATTCGGCGCCGATCAAACCCTTATCGACAGCGAGGCTGGGATCCTTCAGTTTGACGAGCAGTGTTTCCGAAATCGTCATGCGTAGGTCTCCTGGTGCGTCGCCTTGTTTCCGGGCCGCTACTGTTCCATCGCCCGGCGTCCCACAAATAGCGGCTAATTCACTGACCGAAAACGTGCGCCGACCCGGCATCGAATCTGAGCCAAACGGCATCTCCCCGATTGAGTCCCGAGATCGCTTCATGACCGAAGGGAAGGCGGACGGACAGGTCGTTGCCTTTGCGGGTTTTCGTGGCCACATGGACGTTGTTGCCGAGGAAGGTGATATCGCTGACCGTGACCGGCAACCCGATGTCTGACTTCGTCTTTGACAACAGTAGCCGCTCCGGCCTCAGCATAAGCGCCGCTTTGCTCCCCGAAGAAGCAGTCCCATGAAGCGGAATGTTCGAAATGGTCATGGAACCGCACACAGCAATATCGGCTCGGCCATTGACCGTCGAGACCACGTCGCAAGGGAGAAAATCGCTGTCGCCGATAAACTCGGCCACGAACCGAGTGGCCGGGTTGGCGTATAGTTCCGGCCCTGTGCCGATCTGATCGATCACGCCCTTTGAGAAAACGGCAATGCGATCGGAAAGACGAAGTGCCTCCTCCTGGTCATGCGTGACATACAAGATTGTGACTTCCGTCTGCTGGTGGATCCGGCGGATTTCGTGCTGGATCTCCTCGCGCAGCTTTTTGTCGAGGGCAGAAAGCGGCTCATCCATCAGCAGCACTGGCGGGTCATAGGCGAGTGCGCGGGCCAAGGCCACACGCTGCTGCTGGCCGCCGGACATCTGAGCGGGCTTACGGTCCTCAAAGCCTTCCAACCGGACGAGCTTCAGCATCGCGCGCACCTTGGCGTCGATCTCCGCCTTCCGAAGACGCCTGACCTTTAGCGGAAAGGCGATATTCTCGCCGACGGAAAGATGCGGAAACAGCGTGTAGCGCTGGAACACCATGCCGATATTGCGTTTGTGCGAAGGCGTCGCCAGCAGCGTTTCGCCATTTAGCAAGATGTCCCCGCGCGTCGGGTTCTCAAAGCCGGCCAGGATGTAAAGCGTCGTGCTTTTTCCGGATCCCGAAGGGCCAAGAAAGGTCAGGAATTCCCCCTGTGCAACATCGATAGTAACATCTTGCACGGCCGTCACCGGGCCATACTCCTTGCGGATGCCGCGAATCTGCAGGAAGGGTCTATTCATGATTTTAATCCTTTACGGACGATGGCGACGAGCACCATCAAAAGTACTGTCAAGAGGATGAGAAGCGTGGAGGCGGCGGCAACGACCGGCGTTAAATCCTGGCGCAAGGTCGACCAAACCTTGACGGGAAGCGTCTGAAGCGTCGGGCTCGCCATGAAAATCGCGACGACCACTTCGTCCCAAGAGGTGAGGAAGGAAAATATTGCCGCTGAGAAGACGCCGTGGCTGATGGCCGGCAGCGTCACACGGATTTTGGCTTCGAAAGGCGAAGCGCCGCACAGAACGGCGGCATCCTCAATCGATTTATCAAAGCCCTCGAGCGCATTTGTGATCGACAAGATTGAGAACGGCAGTGCCAGCACCAGATGGGAAATGACGAAGCCGGTGAGGGTTCCATTGAGACCGATCTGCAGGAAGAAGGCGTATAGCGCCACGGCTAGCACGACGACGGGCAGGATCATCGGCGTCAGAAATAGCGCCTTCAACGCTTCCCGAAACAAGAACCGCCCGCGGTTCAGACCGAAAGAAGTGACTAGACCGAGAAGGACCGACAGCACCGTAACGATGATTGCGATGCGGAAGCTCGTCCAGGCAGAGTCCAGCCAACGGGGATCTTCGAGTAGCTCCTGGTACCACCTGAGCGTCCAACCGGGCGGCGGGAATATTAGCCATTGCGACGAACCGAAGGAGAGTGCCGCTATGAATAGGATGGGGAGGAGCAGGAAGGCAGTTGTCAGCAACGTGATGCCGATGAGAACGAGCTTCCACCAGCCCAGACGGTCGAAATTCAGGAGCATGTCAGCGCCCTCCCATCCGGTTTGTGCCGAAGAAACGAAGCTGCACGGCGTACAGCGCTAGGGTGACGACCAGAAGCACCAGGGCCGCGGCGCCGCCCATGCCCCAGTTGACGAGAGACTGGACGAACTGTGCGATGAGCTCCGCGAGCATCATGTTCGAAGTACCGCCGAGCAGCGCCGGCGTAACGAAGTAGCCGAGCGACATCACGAAGACCATAAGCGCACCTGCCGCCATGCCCGGCATTGCGAGCGGCAGCAGCACGCGCACGAGCGACTGCCAGCGATTGGCGCCACAAAGAGCAGCCGCCTGCAGGATGGCAGGATCGATCTTCCGGATGACGCCATAGAGCGGCAGGATGATGAAGGGCAACATGATGTAGGTCATGCCGATCGTCACTCCCGTCAGATTGTTGACGAGCGGAAGCGGCGTATCGATGAGCCCCATTCCAAGCAGCATCTTGTTGATGACACCTGTGCGCTGAAGCAACACCATCCACGCGTAAGTACGCGCAAGAAGGTTCGTCCACATGGATAGAAGCAGAATGGCGAACACAATGGATGCCGCGCGGCTAGGCATGATGGCCAGTGCCCAGGCGACAGGAAAGCCGATCAGCAACGATACAAGTGTGACGAGGCTAGAAACGATGAAGGTGTTTGCGAATATTCGCAGGTAGGTTGATGAGCCCAGCAATTCGGCATAGTTGCCGAGACCCGGCACCGGCTCTGTGACGCTACGCGTTAACAGCATGGCGACCGGCATGACGAAGAACAGGATCAGCAGCCCTAGGGCTGGCAATGTCAGGTCAAAGTCGGTCAGCCGCCGGACCTGTGCAGGCGAATTCGGTCTCCCACTCCCGGTTTCGGTCTGCGATACCATTGTTTCTCCTCCCTAAACGCAAGGCGCGCCGCTTTCCGGCTGCCGGAGCGACCGGAAGAACGCCACAACGTCCTTCCAGCCGTTCCCAATGATTACTTCGCCTGCCAGGCGTACCAGCGCTCGCCGATGGCATCGCGATTCTCGGCCCAGTAGTTCATGTCCGCATTCACTTGGCTTGCCGTCTGCGCGTCCGGCAGGGTCTTCGCCAATTCCGGATCCATCATCTTAGGCGAATCCAGGTTGATCGGCGCGTATCCGGTGATCTTTGCAAGGTCGGCCTGAGCTTCTGGCGATGTGGCGAGCGCTATGAATTGCATCGCCGCTTCCTTGTTCTTCGAGCCCTTGGGGACTACGAGAGCGTCGGCGGCGGTGATGTTCTGTTCCCAGGAAGTCTCGACATTGATGCCGCTTTGCGCGAGCGCCGTCATGCGGCCGTTCCAGACGCTACCGAAAGGCGCTTCGGCGGAGGCGAGGAGCTGTTGCGACTGCGCGCCGCCTGACCACCAGATGATGTCGGACTTAATCGTGTCGAGCTTCTTGAAAGCGCGGTCGAGATCGAGGGGATAGAGCTTGTCGGCCGGCACGCCGTCGGCAAGCAGCGCCGCCTCAATCACACCCGGCGCGGACCACTTGTAGAA
>NZ_VITA01000054.1 GCF_007827695.1 Sinorhizobium medicae
CTTCATGCCAAAGCGCGCAAAGCAGAAGTTCTAAAACAGCGGACGGCTCCTCCTCCGTCAACAGACGAAAGCCGTGGGATGCTCGTCGCGCTCACGATCGACGCGCGCCTGCATAGGATCAAGCGGGGCGACGTCGCGGGACTTCTTCGAAGATGCTCTGGCCATTAGCCCATTAACGCACAGGCCCGCGAAAAGCCGAATTGACTCTTTCGGCTTAGAGAACATTTGAGAACACGCCGAGCGCATTTGCGGGCGCTTCCACGACGTAAGGCAAATGTTGCAACCTTGATTGAGGGGGATCAGCCGTGTCCGATCTCCCTAAACCGAAATACAAATGGCGGCAGACTTGGCCGAACCATCCGAAGCACTTTTGCGGCGACGACGGCAGCCGGCATATCGCGTCCATTTACTGGAATCACATGGGCTGGTGAAACTGGTTCATGTGGAACTGGGCGAAGAACGCGAGCAGATGGAAGCGCCCGAACGGCCAGGCCGGCTCAGCAAGGGAGGCAGCTCTCGAAGCTGAGAAATGCTACGAAGCAATCCTCAGGTGTGAATGGCCCGGCATAGCGCCCGAGGATCTGCAGTGCATGCTCGGCTACGAGGAATGGATGCGGACCAGACCGTAGGATCCTCTTTGGGAACAAAGAGGCCATAGATGCGTTACTTTGGCGCCGCGCATTTCAGCGGCACCAGGTCCCCCAACCTGTTAGCAGTGCCCGCGACGTCCCCCGCGCGGGCACTCGCATTTTTGGCATGGCGGTTTTGTACGCTATTGCTTGCCAAGGTATTCCATCACCTTGTCTCGGTTCGACCCAGCCTCGCGGATTGCCTGAAGCGCCTTCTGCCGCGTCACCTTCGCCGTCCTCATCAGATAGGCGACCTCGTGCTCCTGGTCGGAAACGAGATCACGGTCGCGGCCTTTCTTCTTCGGATTATCTGCCATGCGGTTCCTCCATTGATGAACAATGAAGGATAGGGGCGATTTACGTCCCGGCAAGATCGGAACCTAGCTCCGCGGTCAGGCGTTGAGCCGCGGCCGCTATCGGAGCCGGCCTGAATTGCCCCCCTTTAAAAAGCATTGATCGGAAACATCCCGGCCAGCACGCTGTTTTAAAGGCGTTCCTCATTCAGGTGAGTGTTCTCCTCCCGACAGTCGACTAGCGGACAGTCGCACATGTCGGACAACTGTAGCGCTCCAATCGCATCTGCCGGAGCGCTGTTTTTTTGCTCTAAGAACGCAATCAGATTAGCTTCTGAACCCCAAGAAAACCGTAGACCGCGATCACGAGCAGGACGAGGACCACCAGCAACATAATTATCGTCGATACTCTCTTGGACATGCCAGTGAAATAAGGACGTACAACGTGTTTGGAATTGGACTGAAGTCTTACGCCAACGAGGTGCCGTATTCGGTTCGATACAAGCAAGACCGGCGGGAACGCTCACGAGTTGGGTGTTGACCTGCCGAAAGCCGGATCGTGGCTGACACAAATAGAGCTGCAGCGGGGGACAGCTGCAGCTCCGAACGCGACGTATTCTTCATCCTAGCTGGGGGCGCAATTGCCCTGTTCCATTCAAGGGAACCGCTTCGAACGTCGCTTATGCCTATTGTACTCTCAGAAGAACCGGGTTCAAGCTCGCACCCGGAAAAACTTGCAAGGAACCGAGCCCATGGCCGAGATTTATCTGTTCCCGAAGAACGCCGAAGAGCATGAGGCGGAGCGCCACTGACCGAGACCATGCACGCCTTCAATGCGGCCGTTAAGCACGCTGCGCAATGTGGGTTTGAAATTGAACTGAGCCGGGAGCATGGTCGTTCACCACACACACTCGACCTGATGGCTCGTCTTTCGGCGAGGCACTTGCAGCCAGAACTTCTCGAGATCTGAGGAGCGCTTTCAGCGCCGAAGCTGCGCGCTGGCTGCTCATCTTGCGTGGCGCTTTTCGACTGCCGCGCTTGGCATGTACTGTGCCTGTCAAGCGTGCGGCGCCTGCTAACCGCCCGTCTCCTTGACCTGAACCACAATCTTATTGCAACCGTTGATGGGCGTCGCCAACTCGACTAATGCATTTGGAGGGGAAGGCACAAATATTATACAGGGCTGGGGTGAATGGTGAACTGAGGTGATATTCAAACCTCCATTTCGGAGTTGCGACCATCTTTTCGGTTTCCTGTGCTTCAGCCAATGCCCTGCCCCTCGTATGCAATGCTGGATGGTTTACTGCTACGCTTCGCCGTGGCGGGCGCATTCCGCTGTCGTCCAGTCGGCCGCGGCACAGATGCCAACGACGGTTCGGTCTATTTTCCTCTGATCCTCTGACGTCGCGCTGCGCTCGCCGACAAGTCAGTGCCCACCACCCGGCGGGGCCGTCGGCACTTACCGGCACCGACGTCCCGCATCCCTGGAGGACATAGGTCAAAGCGAGAGGGGACATCGTCCGCAGTGCGGTCAGCTTCATTGTTCTGCCTTTGGATGGAGTTACGAACATTTTCGCCGCCACGCTGCTCCAAGCGACGACAGCGACGACTGAAATGAACACTTCGAATGCAGCGAGCAGCGCGGTTCGGTGAACACCAGATTGTCCGATGTGCTTCTGCAGCAACCTGGACTTTGTGATGGTCGCGCGTGAGCAGGGACTAGGAACTGCGCCTGAGAGCATCGCGATGCAGTCACGACGAGCACAATCAGGTTTTCGAACATTTCCCCACAAGAACCCTCGACGCGTGCCGTTACGCTCGCCATGAAAGTGCTTCCGGACACGCGTTGAGCGGCCGTTCTCGCCCCTTCAGTTGTAAGGTGAGTTGCACGGGCGGCGCGCACCCTCGAACGGCTGGAACGTGTCGTCGGCCAGTCGATACGATAGGTATCGCTCCTGGCACCAGCGAAGATGCCTGTTCGCGTCGGTTGCCCTTGGCTGGCGAAGTCGAAACTTTTGACGCACTCCGGGCCGGGGACCACCAACAGTTGCGTCCGGACCTATGCTGATGTCAGGGCTCATGCCGCGATAGCGGGAGCCGTAATTTGGATATCGCTGCTGCAGGAAGTCTCGGTACTCTCTCTCGATGAAGAGGTTGTGGTTGGTGCTGCCTCCCGTACCGCCGTTGCAAATTCCTATACATGTCTGGGCTCGTGCCGGCGACATACCTATTGCCGCGGCAAGCACCGCAATGGCGAGCGTTGAGGCGTTCACAGATCTCACCTTCTTTCTACGATCGAAGCTTAGGGCCGCACTTAACGCTTAAACTTCTGCAGGGTTTCCCGTATTCAAATCGGCACCGCTCAAGGGGAACGCGAGCCGAGTTCCCCGTCGCTCGATCGAGTGGCCATCGAACGCGCTCCAATCGGCCGGTGACAGGGTAACTGGCGCCATCGTTCACAGGAATCTCTGCTCCAAAGTAAGGCGGGTCAAGGCGTTTCAGCAATCGTCCACCACTCGCCGGAGACAGGCGGCACTTGCCGGCGCCGAAACCCCACATCCCTGGGGGACAAAGGTCAAAGCGAGAGCGGACATCGTCCGCAGTGCGGCCAGCTTATTGTTCTGCCTTTCGATGGAGGTTCTGACTTCGTCGCCGCCCTGCCGGTAGATCCGAACAACTACGGCGACAACGATGGCAAGGGCGGCCGCAGCCGCGATGAGGCGCGGAGTGGAGCACATCACGCCATCCCCTCGAGCTGTTTTGCCACGGCCTTCGATCGGCGTCTTTGCGCCAGTAGAGGAAGCCGGCAATGCCGCCGCCGATGCAGACGGGGTGATCACCTCTTTCGACTTCCACCAGCATCGAGGCCACGCGGTGTCACCGGTACTGGCACCGGCTTCTCCTCCGTCCCCGGCGCCGCCTTGACTTCCGGCCGTGCCGCTTCGCCCGGGGTGAGTGCCACAAGCGCCTTATGCATGGCAGCGCGTGTCTTGGGCCCAACATCGCCGTCGACCTGCAGCCGTTCGTCAGCCTAGAATTGCAGACCGTTATCGGCGCGATATTCGAAGAGCACGAGCGACATACGGGCGAGACGTTCAAGCCGATCGGCCAAACCGTTCTTGCCGCCGTTGATCTTCTTCGTGATAGTCTCGGCGTCGCCCTCGTCGGCCCAGCGGTTAAGGTTGCGGGTGGCCCAATAGAACATAGGCATCAGGCCTTCCCATGGACCGGTGTTGACCGCGTCCGGGTCTTTGACGAAGTCCAGGCAATCGAGGCCGGCGGCGCGGCACCAGTCGCGGAACTGGCGATAGTTGTCCTTGCCGGTAAGCTGCATTCCGGTGCGGCCGCGGTAGAGATGGCCGTCGCCATCTTTCGCAGGCGTGTTGCCGAGATCGGTGCGCGTGTCGTAGCACTGCTGCGCCGGCGTTGGGCCCCAGATCTCGCGGTCGTAGCGGAGATCGCCGCTCTCATGCATGAGCTGCGCAAAATACTGGGCGAGACGGTGCGGCCGGTCCATCCCGAATCGATCCCCGTACTTTTCCAACGCCACAAGTACGGATGCAAGGATGCTTTCGTTCACTTTGCCCTTTGCAGCAGCGCGCACATGCTGAACGGCGATGGCGCTCATTGATGTCTCCTGGTTGTCATTGGGGAATATTCGGCGGCTGGTTTGTAGCGGCCGGCAGTGTCCGGGCTTCATTGGCCGCTTTGCCCCTCGCAGGCGGCCGAGAGGCTCGTCACCGGCCCGCGGCCTTGACGGGCCTCGCCATTGATCCAAATCAATGGAGATGGGGACTAGGACATGGATGATCTCGAAGCAAAAAGCGCCGGCGGCATCGAACTAGCTTGTGACCTCTCAGAAGTCGCGGCACAGTGCGCCGCTTCAAATCTTCTTGACTTCGCGGCGCAGCTTGCAGGCCTCGCCGAAGACCTCAAGGAATTGGCTGCAAAGCCGATCGAGCCGGTCACAGTACCGGTCGAACCTGACTCTTAGCCCGGCGCAAGCTCAGAGTTAATTTCGAACGCCGAAAGGGGCGGTCGAACGGGCCGCGCTTAACCCGTTTTGAGTAAAAGACTAAGCATTGCGCCGCGCTGTTGGTTGTGGTTCATTTCGAACTCAACCTAGGTGCCGCCATGCTTAATAGCGAAGAGATCGACATCCCCTGCCCTGAGTGCGGTCACGAGGCCAGCAAGACGGTGGACTGGGTAAAGGCAAACGATGAACTTTCGTGCCGAAGATGCGGCAGCGTCATCAATCTGGAAAACGAGAGACCCTTTCTCATTATCGCGCACGTGACCCGCCGGATCGCGAAGCTCAGGCGTTCGCTCGCCAAGTTTCGGAATAACGCTCGAGGAGGCGCCAAGAAGCGGCGGTGATCCTGCCTTATTGATTGGGGCGTTGCCCTCACCCGCTATGCAGCGCGACAACCAAGATGAGACGCGCATTGCCTCGCCGAAACTGTTCCCGAATATTCAACCGTTGCCTCACATAATTTGCTCCCTACCGAG
>NZ_VITA01000055.1 GCF_007827695.1 Sinorhizobium medicae
ATCATTGCGCTTGCCCGCAAATTGCTCGCCATCGCAAACGCCATCATCAGGGACAAAACAACCTTCCGACGAACCACCTGACAAACACAGTTGCCTGTGACAGCAGGAATGAGGGGAAGCTCAGGCGCATCGCCCTACATCTAAAATGCTGGCGATAGCCGTATCGGACATGTAGAAGACGTGCTGACGCCGGGCACTGGCGTCGGGAATGGCGGATCGGCAACGGGAAATGTGAATGAAACCTCACGCCGGCGAGGGCTCACGAGCAACGGATTTCGGTAGCGGCGCTGCGCCTCAGGGGCGCCGAACGACCTTTGCCGTCCAGATCACCGAGTGGAAGCGGGAGCCTTTCGAACGATATTTCCCCGACAGGCACTTCCACTTCCTTCCGATGAATCTCGGCGAACACGAGTTCGAGCGCGTCTGGAAGCCGCGAATTCTCGCCGAGAGCAGCGCCGAGATACTCGCCTGGGGGCCGGAGCTACCAGGCCCGCTGGATGCGCTGGCCAAGGCGCGGAACATTCCCGTTACGTTCATTGAGGACGGCTTCCTTCGTTCGGCCCGGCCGAGCGCCAGCCGCACGCCTCCCCTCTCTCTGGCCCTCGACAGCAAGGCGATCTATTTCGACTGCCGGCATCCCTCGCAGCTCGAGGAGCTGTTGGGAACCTACGATTTCGAGGCGGATGCGGAATTGATGACGCGCGCGCGCGCCGGCATCGCGCTTCTCACCGAAAGCGGCATCAGCAAATATAATGGCGGCCGGCATCGGACGACCGAGGAGGTTTACGGCGAGAAGACGCGCAAGCGCGTGCTGGTCGTCGGCCAGGTGGAGGACGACGCTTCCGTCCGCTACGGCTGCCTCAGTCATATGACCAACAACGACCTGGTGCTGCTTGCGGCCTCCGAACAGCCCGACGCCCAGATCCTCTACAAGCCGCATCCGGACGTGCTGAGCCGCGTACGGCCGGCAAGGTCCGATCCCGCAGAAGTCGCGCATCTTTGCACCCTGGTCACAGAGAGGCTGCCGCTTGCAGAGGCGCTGCGCACCGTCGACCACGTCTATACGATCACCTCGCTCGCGGGTTTCGAGGCGATCATCCGCGGTATCGAGGTCACCACCGCCGGCTGTCCCTTCTATTCCGGATGGGGGCTGACGGACGACCGCCAGCCTAACCCGCGCCGCGGGCGGCGCTTGAGCATCGAGGCGCTTTTCGCGGGCACCTATCTGCTTTATCCTTGCTACTTCGATCCCGAGACCGGAGAACGATCGTCATTCGAAGAAACCGTCGCGACAATCAGAAGGCAGCTGGAAGAGCCGCAGGGCCTTGCCCGGCCGCGGCCGGCGTGGCGCGCCTGGGGGCCCTATGGCCTCCTCGGCTGGCGCCACCTGCTGCCCGCCTTCGTCACGCCGGTTATCCGCAAGATAGGCAGTGACCGCGATGTCGAAGACTTCAGGGCCGATCCGATCCGCTTCTTCCGCAGCCTCTCCGACCGGAAGTTCCGCGTCATCGGCCGTATTCTCTATCCGTTCGGGTGATTGAGATGGAGTACGTCGCCACCCATCTCCGTGTCGTCGCCGCCCTGCTGGTACGGGAAATGTCGACACGCTTCGGCTCGAAACCCGGCGGCTATGTCTGGGCGCTGCTCGATCCCGCCGCCCACATCCTGCTGATGACCTCGATCTTCCAGGCGATCGCACATACGCCAGCTCTCGGCACAAGCTTCGCGCTGTTCTTCGCCACAGGCTATATCGCCTTCCAGTTCTACCAGGCGATGAACGGCTATCTGAACGCCGCGGTCAAGGCCAACAAGGCGCTGCTCAGCTATCCGAATGTCGCGCCGATCGACACGATCGTCGCGCGCTTCGTCCTGCAGATGGGCACGACATCGCTGGTCGCCTTCATCGTGCTCGGCACGATCGTCGCCACCATGCGGGTCGATACCGACCTTCACTGGCCCTCGATCCTGGAGGCCATCGCGCTCGCCTGCCTTTTCGGCCTCGGCGTGGCCTTGATCAACTGCGTGCTCTTCCTCAAATATCCGCTCTACGAGCAGGTCTTCGGCATAGTCAACCGGCCGCTCTTTCTCATCTCGGGCGTCTTCTTCCTGCCCGACTCGATTCCGGCACCCTATCGCGAGCTGGTGCTCATCAATCCGCTCGTTCACATCATCATGGGCTTCCGCAAGGGCTTCTACCCGGAGTATCGGGCAATCGGGCTCGATATGGACTATCTCTACGGAATCGCATTTCTGACATTGTTTGCCGGGATGCTGGTCTTCACCCTTTCCAGAAAGACGCTGAGAAACGAATGATCCGGTTCGAGCAGGCGACGAAATACGCCCGCACCAAGGGCATCAAGAAGCCGATCATCGAAGATGCCTCGCTGACACTCAACCGCGGCAAGAGCGTCGGCCTGCTCGGCCGCAACGGCGCCGGCAAATCGACGCTGCTGCGGCTGATCGCCGGCGCGATCAAGCTCGACGGCGGTCGAATCATCCGCCGCGGCAAGATTTCCTGGCCGCTCGGATTCGCCGGCAGCTTCCAGAGCTCGATGACCGGCGAACAGAATGTGCGTTTCGTCGCCCGTATCTACGGTGTGAATACAGAGCAACTGATCGCCTATGTCGAGGATTTTGCAGAGCTTGGCCCCTTCTTCAAGGCGCCGGTCGGCACCTATTCCTCCGGAATGAAGGCGCGCCTTGCCTTTGGGTTGAGCATGGGCGTCAACTTCGACTATTATCTTGTCGACGAAATCACCGCCGTTGGTGATACAAATTTTAAGAAGAAGTGTCAGGCTGTATTCGAAACTAGGCTACAGGACTCGGATGTGGTCATGGTCTCGCACAGCACCGGTACGATCCGCGACTATTGCGATTGCGGTGTGGTGCTGGAAAAAGGCAAGATGACCTATTATGAGAATGTCGAAGACGCAATACGCGCGCACGACAAGAACATGAAGGAAAGCTAAATGGCGGCAAGCAAAGACGCGGCTGTGAACAAGGCTGATTCCGCGCAAGCCGCCGGGAAGGACGTGTCGGCAACGGCCGCGGCGAAAAGCAAGGGCATAGCGGTTCTCGAAGGGCTTCTCGGCAAGGAAAGCGCGCCGGTCATCCCCCTGCCCGGACGCCAAAAGGCCCTTCCCCCCAAGAAGACAGGCTGGAAAGCCGGCTGGCTAAAGAAGCTCCGCTGGCGTCACGCGATCATCGGCGGCACCTTCCTGGGTCTTGTTGCCGTTCCCGCGACGCTTGCTTCGCTCTACATGGCCTTCATCGCCGCCGACCAGTATCACAGCACCACGTCTTTCGCCGTGCGCAGCATCGAGGGCGGCGTTTCAAGCGACATCCTGGGAATGTTCACACAGGCATCCGGCGGCAGCACGGTTTCGGACAGCTATATCCTCATGGATTATATCCTGAGCGAGCGCATGGCGGCGGACGCGGACCGCCGGTTCAAGCTGGAAGACGTCTACGCGGCGCGCGGGCTGGATTATTTCTACGGCATCGGCTCCGAATTGCCCATCGAGGACAAGCTCGACTACTGGCGCGACATGGTGAACGTCAATTTCGACCACGCCTCCGGCATCATGCAGGTAACCGTCAAGGCCTTTGAACCGCAACAGGCGCGTGAGATCGCGAAATTCATCGTGGACCAGAGCGACAACCTGGTGAACAGCCTGTCGCTCTCCGCCCGCAACGACGTGCTGCGTGCGGCGCAGGACGAAGTGCTTGCGGGCGAGGCGCGGCTTTCCAAAGCGCGCGCGGCGCTGCGCGACTACCGCGACAAATCGCAGGAAATCAGTCCCGAAGAGGGGGCAAAGCTTGCCGTTCAGCTCATCGGATCTCTGGAGCAGCAGCTGACGCAGCTTAATGCCGATCTTGCGACGGCCAAGAGCCAGATGGGCGAAGACACGCCCCGAATCCGTGTCCTCAAGACGCGCATAGAGAGCCTGGAACAGCAGCTCGACGTGGAGCGCCAACGCCTGGGCGCCGGCGAAAAGTCCACGGCCGGGAACGACCCCAATTCACCGGATGTCGCGGGTCGCATCGCCGAGTTCGAGGAATTGGAGACGGAGCGCGAGTTCGCGGAACGTGCCTATACGGCAGCGTTGGGATCGCTTGAGAAGGCACGTATCGACGCAAACAACCGCCAGCGCTATCTGGCACTTTTCATCGAGCCGACGCTTTCGGAGCTTGCTCAGTATCCGGCGCGGCTGCTGAACTCGTTTCTGGTGATGCTGGGACTACTGTTTGCCTGGGGCATCGGCGTCATGGGATACTATAACATCCGCGATCGGGCGTAGCTGCTGCGGCACCCCGCCGCCGCCGGTTTCGACGTGCGGCGCGCTTTCCGCTCTCAGGCGACGCCGGCGCGCAGCAGATCGTGAATATGCAGGATGCCGACCGGTGCGCCCGCATCGCCGACGAGGAAGAGCACGGTGATCTTGTGTT
>NZ_VITA01000056.1 GCF_007827695.1 Sinorhizobium medicae
TGGGGACCCAATCATGAAACAGACAGTCGAGATGGTCGTACTTGCCGTCGGCGCCTTCCTGGCGCTGGTCGGAGCCGGTCTCGCCCAGGACCGCCTGTTCGGCGCGCACATGTGGATACTGTTCTTCGTGCTGCTCGGCGGCACATTGGTGCTCATGCGCCGCGTTGATTTCCGTGCGGCTTCCGCGGGTCGCCGGGCCGGAGAGACGGAATATTTCGACGAGGTCGTGAAGTACGGCGTCATCGCCACGGTATTCTGGGGTGTGGTCGGTTTTCTCGTAGGCGTCGTCGTTGCCCTGCAACTTGCCTTCCCCGACCTCAATGTGGAGCCCTGGTTCAGCTTCGGCCGCATGCGGCCGCTCCACACCTCGGCCGTGATCTTCGCGTTTGGCGGCAACGCATTGATCGCGACGTCCTTCTATGTGGTTCAGCGCACGAGTCGAGCGCGCCTCTTCGGCGGTGATCTCGGCTGGTTCGTTTTCTGGGGTTATCAGCTTTTCATCGTGCTTGCAGCGACCGGCTACCTGCTTGGAATTACCCAGAGCCGCGAATACGCGGAGCCGGAATGGTACGTCGATCTTTGGCTGACAATAGTATGGGTTGCTTATCTGGCCGTCTTCCTCGGCACGATCTTGAAGCGCAAAGAACCGCACATCTACGTGGCGAACTGGTTCTATCTCGCCTTCATCGTCACCATCGCGATGCTGCACATCGTCAACAACCTGGCGGTGCCGGTATCGTTCCTGGGTTCCAAGAGCTATTCGGCCTTCGCCGGCGTCCAGGACGCGCTGACGCAATGGTGGTACGGCCATAACGCGGTCGGCTTCTTCCTGACCGCCGGCTTTCTGGCAATGATGTACTACTTCATCCCGAAACAGGTAAATCGCCCCGTCTATTCCTACCGGCTGTCGATCATCCACTTCTGGGCGCTGATCTTCATGTACATCTGGGCAGGTCCCCACCACCTGCACTACACGGCGCTGCCCGACTGGGCTCAGACGCTCGGCATGGTCTTCTCCATCATGCTCTGGATGCCCTCCTGGGGCGGCATGATCAACGGCTTGATGACGCTCTCCGGTGCCTGGGACAAGATCCGTACGGATCCGGTCGTCCGCATGATGGTCATGGCCGTCGCCTTCTACGGCATGGCGACCTTCGAGGGGCCGATGATGTCGATCAAGTCCGTCAATTCGCTGAGCCACTATACCGACTGGACCATCGGTCACGTCCATTCCGGCGCGCTCGGATGGAACGGCCTCATCACCTTCGGTGCCGTTTACTATCTGGTCCCGAAGCTCTGGAACCGGGAGCGTCTTTACAGCCTGCAAATGGTCAATTGGCACTTTTGGCTCGCCACCCTCGGCATCGTCGTCTATGCCGCCACAATGTGGGTAGCGGGCATCCAGCAGGGGCTGATGTGGCGCGAATACGATGATCAGGGTTTCCTCGTCTACTCCTTCGCGGAGTCGGTGGCGGCGATGTTCCCGTACTACGTCATGCGTGCCGCGGGCGGTGCCCTGTTCCTCGCCGGCGCGCTCGTAATGGCCTTCAACGTAACAATGACCATCCTCGGCCGCATGCGCGATGAGGCCGCGGCCATGGATGCCGCGCCGCTGCCGGCACCGGCAGAATAGGAGGGACTAGACCATGTCCATTCTCGACAAACACGCGATACTCGAGCGCAATGCCACGCTGCTGCTGATAGGCTCGCTCCTGGTCGTCTCCATCGGCGGAATCGTTGAAATCGCGCCGCTCTTCTATCTCGAAAACACCATCGAGAAGGTCGAAGGCATGCGGCCATACTCTCCGCTGGAGCTTGCCGGCCGCGACATCTACATCCGCGAGGGATGCTACGTCTGTCACAGCCAGATGATCCGTCCTTTCCGTGACGAGGTGGAGCGCTACGGCCACTATTCGCTGGCGGCGGAGTCGATGTACGACCATCCCTTTCAATGGGGTTCCAAGCGAACTGGACCGGATCTCGCCCGCGTCGGCGACCGCTATTCCAATGAATGGCACGTTCAGCACATGATCGAGCCCCGCTCGGTCGTGCCGGAATCTGTGATGCCGAGCTACGCCTTCCTCAAGGAGACGCCGCTCGAGGTGAAGACTGTTGCCATGAGCCTCGAGGCGAACAGGGCGGTCGGCGTTCCCTACACCGACGAGATGATCGACAACGCGGCAGCGGACCTAAAGGCCCAGGCCGATCCGAATGCCGACGGTTCGGGCGTGGAGGCACGCTATCCCAAGGCCAAGCTCGGCGACTTCGACGGCGATCCGCAAAGGCTGACGGAGATGGACGCGCTCGTCGCCTATCTCCAGATGCTGGGCACGCTCGTCGACTTCTCCACCTACGACGACGCCGCCGGCTACCGCTGAGAAGGAGGCAACATGGAAACGTACACTGCCATGCGGCATTTCGCCGATAGCTGGGGATTGCTCGCCATGACGTTGTCCTTCCTCGGCGTCGTCTTTTTCATCTTCCGCCCCGGCGCCAAGAAGGCTGCCGCTCAGGCGTCTGTCATCCCGCTGAAGGAGGACTGATCCATGGCCGACAAGCACAAGCACGTCGACGAGGTCAGCGGCGTAGAAACCACCGGGCACGAATGGGACGGCATCCGCGAGCTCAACAATCCTCTGCCGCGCTGGTGGGTCTACAGCTTCTATGCCACGATCATCTGGGCGATAGGATATGCCGTCGCTTATCCATCATGGCCAATGCTGACGGAAGCGACCAAGGGCGTCCTCGGCTATTCCAGCCGCGCCGAAGTAGGCGTCGAACTGGCCGCTGCCAAGGCTGCACAGGCCGGCAATCTGGAGCAGATCGCATTGAACTCGGTCGAAGAGATCATCGCGAATCCGCAACTGCAGCAATTTGCCGTTTCCGCCGGGGCTTCCGTCTTCAAGGTGAATTGCGCCCAGTGCCACGGCTCGGGGGCTGCGGGCGGGCAGGGCTTCCCGAATCTCAACGACGACGACTGGCTCTGGGGCGGCAAGCCGCAAGAGATCTACCAAACCATAGCTCATGGGGTTCGCCACGCCACCGACGGGGAAACTCGGGGTTCCGAGATGCCGCCGTTCGGCGACATGCTGACACCAGAGCAGATGCAGCAGACGGCCGCCTACGTGATGAGCCTCACCCAGGCACCGTCGCAACCGCACCTCGTCGAGCAGGGTAAGCAGGTGTTCGCCGACAATTGCGCTTCCTGCCATGGCGCAGACGCGAAAGGAAACCGCGAGATGGGAGCACCCAACCTCGCCGATGCGATCTGGCTGTACGGCGAGGGGGAGCAGGCGGTGATCGCGCAGATGAAGACGCCGAAGCACGGCGTCATGCCCGCATGGCTGCCGCGCCTCGGCGATCCGGTGGTGAAAGAGCTTGCGGTCTTCGTTCATTCGCTCGGCGGCGGCGAGTAG
>NZ_VITA01000057.1 GCF_007827695.1 Sinorhizobium medicae
GCCGAATCATAGCCGCGATATTCCAGACGCTTCAAGGCTTCGACCAGCCGCTCCGAAACCGGCTGATGTCCAACGATACCAACAATCCCGCACATGTTCTCTCCGAAATCATCTAGGCACAACAGTAGGACTACCCGCCGCGCCTTCATTCAGGGTCTTCTAAATAACATTCAGCAAGATTGGTAAAATCGATTATTAGGATAGCAATCATCCACCCTATGGATAAAGAAAGATCGGTTCGCAGCCGGTGATTCGAGCCCTACGGCTAAAATGGCGCTGGGTTAACCTTGACCAACAAAGCGGCGGTGATGACCGCGATGGGCATCCGATCAGAGCCGGCACGGTTTGGATGAAGCAAGGCGCCGCTAAACTGCCCACCGTTATTACTGCGATTTACGAGGACTTAGTCGGTCGGCGAGGGACCCCATTGGATCTCGCCCAAGTGCTATTGGAAGGGCTTACGGCGACGGAGCGCCGGCGCCGACTGCGAATGCGGCAGCTGCAGTTAGAGGCCATTGGCGACTCTTTCGTTCGCCCAAGCGTTCGATAAGATAGCCCAGCTTGAGAAGACGGGGTGCGTCGCGGTTGCTTTCCGCAGGTGGGGAGAAGGGAGTCGCGCCGACCGCTTGCCAGCGTCCCTCTCCCCTCGAGCGGAAAGGGTTAGGGGGAGGGCGCGCAATCGCTATCCTCGGCGACATGTTGTTCGACGGCAAGAAAGGCCCGGCGAAGCCGGGCGCTCGTACTTGCAATTTTAGGTCTAAATGGTTCAACTTGTTGCGTTCAAAATCTAGGAAATGAGCGCGGTCTTCGGTGCGGCTCCGACCTTTTTGTCGGCTACCCTGCCTTGCACATTACAAGCATCGGGATCGAGCCGACGCCATACGCGGCCGCGAGCTGGGGTTTCATCGATATTGACCTCAGGCTGCGCATGCACGTAAAGCAAAACATTCTCTTTTACATGCAGGCCATATGGAACCATGAGCCCCCGGACCAGCGGTTCTTCCGCCTGCGTGCCCCGCGTCAGTTCCACTTTATTCCATTCGCAGGCCTCTTCACAGCGTCCAAGCCGGGCGATCCAGCTCATCTGTCTTTATCACAAGCACCAACCACGACTATTATGGCTCGGGAAGACTCTTCCCGTCGCCCTCGAACTCATGTTCGAGCAACGATCTTTGTTGCGGAGCGTTTCGTTTCAGGGGCTCACCGAAGGAGGAGTGCGATGCGTCCTGCCGAGCGCGTCAAGATAATAGACGCGCTGCAGCTCTCGCAGCAGTCGTTTTCGTGGCGGCATTTATTGCCGCCTTACTGTCTTGATGGCTCAATTTTCAAATGATGCCGGAGGAGCCTGATTCAGGCTCATCGTCGGGATGTCGGTCTGGGTTCGATCGGCCTTGACGATTTGGCTTTGAGGTCCTCGGCGAGGCCGGCAAGCTGTGCCGCAACGTCCAAAAGATTTGAAACGGCGCACTGCGCCGCGATGTCTGAGAGGTCAGAAGCTTGCTCGATTGGGCCGGCGCTTCTCGCTTCGCTATCGTCCATGTTCAATTCCCATTTCCATTGATGTGGATCAATGGCGAGGCTCGTCAAAGGCCGCGGGCCGATGACGAGCCTCCCGGCCGGCTGCGAGGGGCAAGACGACCAATGTCAGTCTAAGCCCGAACACTGCCGGCCCCCATAAACCAGCCGCCGAATATTCCCCAACGACAACCAGGAGACCTCAATGAGCGCCATCACCGCTCAGCAGGTTCGCGCTGCCGCAAAGGGTAGGGTGAACGAGAGCAATCTCGCGTCCGTGCTTGTGCCGCTGCACAGATACTGGGAACGTTTCGGCATGGATCGGCCGCACCGTCTCGCGCAGTATTTCGCCCAGTTCATGCATGAGAGCGGAGACTACCGCTACGATCGATAGATCTGGGGGGCCGACGCCGGCGCAGCAGCGCTACGACACCCGCACCGATCTCGGCAACACGCCGGAGAAGGATAGCGACGGGCACCTCTACCGCGGTCGCACCGGTACGCAACGGACCGGCAAGGACAACTATCGCCAGTTCCGCAACTGGTGCCGCGCGGGCGGCCTCGACTGCCCCGATTTCGTCAAGGATCCGGACGCGGTCAATACCGATCCGTGGGAAGGCCTGGTGTCTCTGTTCTACTGGGACACCCGGGACCTTAACCGCTGGACCGGCGAAGGCGACGCCGAGACCATCACGAAGAAGATCAACGGCGGCAAGAACGGCCTGGCTGATTGGTTTGGCCGACTGACGCGGATCTCGCTCGTTCTTCTCGGCTACCGCGCCGACAACGTCCTTCAGTTCCAAGCTGACCAGCGGCTGCAGGTCGACGGCGATGTTGGTCCGAAAACCCGTGCTGCGATGCATACGGCGCTTGTAGCGCTCACTCCGGGCGAAGCGGCCCGGCCGGAGGTCGAGGCGGCCCCGGTGACGGAGGAGAAGCCGGTACCGGTACCTGTCACGCCGCTAAGCCTAGACGCGCCGTGGTGGAAGTCCAACGAGGTCATCACTCCTCTGTCGTCGTCGTCGAGCACTTTCGCTGCTCTACGAGATCGGCGGCATACCCTGACAGAACCTCCTCCTGATCCTTGTCGCGTTCAGCGGCATGGCCGGCTTCCTCTACTGGCGCAAGAACGCCGATAGGAAGGCCGTCGCGAAACAGGTCGAGACGATGGTTTGATGTTCTGCTCCTCGCCTCATCGTGGCTGCGGCCGGTCTCGCTATCGTCGCCGCCGTCGTTGCCTGGATCTACCGGCAGGGCGGCGACGATGTCAGAACCTCC
>NZ_VITA01000058.1 GCF_007827695.1 Sinorhizobium medicae
AGGCGACAAGGGCGAGCACAAGCTCATCTGGTCCCGCTGACCAGCCCAAGGGCGCTCCGCTCGCCGCGGGGCGCCGCACTTCCACTCCCTCGGAATTATCGGCAGAATCCGCCACAACGACAAATCCGGCCTTCAGCGACTGGCACTGCGCAAAACTCCCTCTCTGCATAATCAGTTGTTTTGCGGTAAACCGCTAGAAGTTGAACTTGGTGCCGCCTGGCAGAAGCGCTCCAGCGAGAGCGATCGCGACTACCTCTCGGTCAAGCTCGATGCCCCTAGCTTCCCGGCTCCGATCTACGCGACGCTCGCGGAAGTTGATGGAGAAGAAGGCCTCCAGCTCATCTAGCCCGAACCGAGATTGAGGAGAACGGGCTCCGCCCCAAGGCGGGGCCTGTTCTCCTTCCAAGAAGGTAAAAGCATCCGGCCGGTTTTCGGCTCTTTTAGATGCGGAGCGAAGCAAAGCGCGTTCTCAGATCGGGCCGTCGCATTGGCGATGGCCCTGCTCAAGTACCAGGGTTCTTCTCAAGATGCTGCCGCATGCGGCTCGCCGCGGCCGCCGGGTGGGACCCCGCCTTCTCGCGATGCACGCCACGGTCTTCGCAGGCAGCAAGAGAAGCGGTGGAAGATCGAAGGCCTGTGCACCGAGAGCTAAAGAAGCGCCGCGAGCGGGCTCGTTTGCCACGAAGCGGCAATGTATGTGATTACGGATGACGACCTGCACCTTGGTGTCTTTCCCGTTCGTAGTTCCGGACCAGGTGGATTGATCCGCTTGTTTGACGGCGTATTGCCCCAGTCGCATGACGAGCGGAAGAAACAGAAACCCGACCTGGAAGCACTTACCCTAATCCCCCCACAGTGATCTTTCTTTTGGCGGGCTCTCCTCGCCTTTGGTTCAGGGTCAAGGTCCAATCGAAAAAGGGGTGTCTTGCTCGGGCTCGACGCGTGCGGCACCGTATGCACCGCTCCAAGAATTGTCGACCTCTCATTCATTCTTGATCCGCTCGCGGCGGAATTTGCTCAGGTCAATATTGAAGATGCGGTCGTGGCTGGACAGGAGCTGCGGTTGTTTCAGCGTGGCAACAAGCGGCATATCGACAATGCCGTCATTCGTTACTCGCCTTCGGCGGTTTTAAACGGTCAATTCCATGACGCCGATTGCGATCGAGCGGCTCGATCTCGGTGCCATCCGACGTTGGGTGTTGCCGCCTTCGATCCTGGTCGCCAACGTCTTTCGATGAAGGTGGTCAAGCTAGAGCCGCCTGATTACACATCCTCAGCATCACTCTGAGAAAAGGCTTCACCTTCGTCGGACTTCAGCCGGCGGCTGAGTTCGACCAACGCCCCGAGCAAGAGCGCGCGTTTCTCATATCGCAAACCCGCCTTGACGATCAGGCCGCCTAACTCGATCTTCTCCCGCGTGTCCTTCTTGCGGGCATCAGATGTCATCGCCCTCGCCATCCGATCAAGCCTCGCCAAGGCCGTCCTGAGCCGCGCCAGACGCGACCGTCGCTGTTGCCGTGCCGGGTATGCCGTCTTCAACCCGCTTCCTGCCTCCGATCGAAGCCGCAAGCTCTCCCCGAAAGCGTCTTGCGAGATGCTCAAACGCATCCTGAAGCTCTGTCTCGTCAATCTCGATTTCGCCCAGTCCTGCCTTCAGCGCAATGCGGCCGATGCGCTCGGCTTCGCGGGTTTCCGCCTGTTTCAACTGCTCCTGGAGCTTGCCGATCTCTTCGCGAATTTTCGAGGAGGGTTTCTTCATTCCGTCTGTCTCCCTGGCTGACATAGCTGGTCTTTCTGGAAGCCATTTTTCGGATCAGAGGGCGCAAGGCACTACTGTAAATCCGACAATCGCCAACTGCGATGGTTTGGTGGATCATCCCGGCCGTTCCGAAGGAGCGGTATCCAAGGGCGCAATTATACGTCGCAGGGCGACGTTCTTGCTCTCAGCCGTGGCGGCGCCGCCGCTCTCGACGAACCCGTTGAACTCGTTTGCAATCGGGAGCTCAGAGCGACGTGGCCGTTCCTCACTTCTCCGTCAGCCTCATCACCCGTGGCTCCGGCCGCAGCGCAGTGCTGTCTGCGGCATATCGGCATTGCGCCAAGATGGCGTACCAACGGGAAGCCCGAACGATTGATTACACCCGCAAGACTGGACTTCTTCACGAGGAGTTCGTCATCCCGGACAACGCACCAGAATGGTTGCAGTCGATGATCACCGATCACTCGGTCTCCGACGCAGCGGAAGCATTCTGGAACAAGGTCGAGGATTTCGAGAAGCGCTCCGACGCCCAGCTTGCCAAGGAGGTCACAATCGCGTTGCCGATCGAGCTGACGTCTGCACAAAACATTGCTCTCGTCCGTGACTTCGTGGAGCAGCACATCAGCGCCAAGGGAATGGTGGCGGACTGGGTT
>NZ_VITA01000059.1 GCF_007827695.1 Sinorhizobium medicae
GCGACATCATTGCGCCAATCCGCAAGCTCAGCGAGACAAAAGGAC
Source organism: Sinorhizobium medicae (assembly GCF_007827695.1). Taxonomy (GTDB): domain Bacteria; phylum Pseudomonadota; class Alphaproteobacteria; order Rhizobiales; family Rhizobiaceae; genus Sinorhizobium; species Sinorhizobium medicae. Next base: position 46 of record NZ_VITA01000059.1, read on the forward strand.
CAGCTACCCACAAGGATGCTGCTGCCGTCGCCGAGGCGCTCGTCAATATCCGAAGCTACTTCATGCCAAAGCGCGCAAAGCAGAAGTTCTAAAACAGCGGACGGCTCCTCCTCCGTCAACAGACGAAAGCCGTGGGATGCTCGTCGCGCTCACCGCTGTACTCTCCGGCTCTTGGCAGTACTTGACGTAGTTCTCGTGCCAAAGCGGCAGTATATCCACCGGGTCGACATCGACACCGTAGCGCTCGGCAATGGTACGGGAGTTGTCGAGGTTCTCCAAAAGCGTGGCCAGGAACGCCTTGCACCGAGCCGGCGCTCCGTGAAGCGCTTGACATGCGACAGCGTGCGAAGCTGTCCAGACTTGCGTCGATCAAAGATGTTTCGGTAGCATTGGGACTGTCAGGAATTCTGTGCGGTGGGCCGGTTTCATCAGTTGAAGAACCGCTCGCCAAAGATGACGGCGAACTGTGTCTTTGCCTCGACCCATTCCCGCGGCGCCCGTTTCCATTGCTCGGCCGCGTTGTTAAGAACGAGATATAACAGCTTCATCGCGGCTTCGTCACCAGGGAAATGCCCGCGGGAACGCACAGCTCGCCGAAGCTTCGAGTTGAGGGCCTCTATTGCGTTCGTCGTGTAGATGATGCGGCGGACCCCTTCGGGGAAGGCGAAGAAGGGAGCGACGTGTTCCCAGTTGCGCCGCCAGCTTTGAGCGATAGCGGGATATTTCTGGCCCCAGTACCCTTCCTCGAAGGCCTCCAGCGCCTTCAGGCCCGCCTCGGCATCTCGGGCGCGGTAGATGGCTCTCAAAGCCGGCACAACGGTCCTTCTATCCTTATAGGATACGAACTCCAACGAGTGCCGGATCAGGTGGACGATGCAGGTCTGGACGATTGTTTGGGGAAAGACGGCGGTGATGGCCTCGGGGAAGCCCTTCAAGCCGTCGACCACGGCGATTAGGATATCCTGGCAACCGCGGTTCTTCAGCTCGTTCATGACCCGCAGCCAGAACTTTGCCCCTTCCGTCTGCTCGATCCAGAGCCCGAGGATCTCCTTGCTGCCGTCAGCGAGCACGGCCAGGGCGACATAGACGGCTTTGTTGCGTACGAAGCCCTCGTCTCTGATCTTGACCCGGATGGCGTCGAAAAACACGAGGGGGTAGCAAAGCTCGAGCGGCCGGTTTTGCCACTCTCCGACGGCCTCCAGAACCGTATCGGTCACCGCCGAGATCAGATCCGGCGACACATCGATGCCGTAGAGCTCTTCAAGATGCCCCTGGATCTCGCGCACTGTCATACCACGGGCGTACATCGAAATGATCTTATCGTCGAAATCGGGAAACCGGCGCTGATATCTGGCGATCAGCTTTGGGTCGAAGGTACCCGCCCGATCGCGCGGGATGGTCAGCGTCATCTTCGATGTGCCAGTCAAAACCGTCTTCTTGGAGGAACCGTTGCGCCTGTTGGCGGGGCCGCCCTCCAGGCGCTCGACGTCGCGATGGTCGTCAAGCTCCGCATTGAGGATGCGCTCTGAAAGCGCCTTCTTCAGATCGTCCAGCAAACCGTCCTTGCCGAAAACCTCGGATGGATCACGTCCAGCCAGGAGCTGGTCCAGAAGTTCTTTCTCGATAGCCATGTGATGATTCGCTCCTTTTCATCATCATGGCCCACCGCACAGAATTCCTGACAGTCCC
>NZ_VITA01000060.1 GCF_007827695.1 Sinorhizobium medicae
CGTCTCCTCATAAGCATGATCAGCGCCGCAGCCAGGGCCATCATCCCTCCCGCCGCCCGGGCCACCATCTCCCTGAGCCCACAACATCCGAACCGCAACCTTGCTGCTCTCTTGGAAGATCGGGAACAGACAGGTCGCTCGCTACCGCTGGAAGGGATTTGGAACCTCCGATTTGTTCGACACGCCGGACTTCCCCGGCACCAACAAGCAAATCGAGGAAAACAGAGTAATAAAGCGAAAACGCAGACATCGCCGGAGTGCCGATGTTCGGATCAATTGGCTGCGACCACATGCCGATGGTCAAGCACTGGCTTGTTCAGCGGAATTATGCGGCCCCGACAATAGCTGAGGTGGTGCGCCTATTGGCATAGTAAGGCGATTGGGCGAGCGCCGCCGGCTTCGACGTCGAAACACTTGCCGCTGGTTTGAGCGCATCTGCATCCGTGTTCCAGGGTACCAATACTGTCCGTGCCACAGGGCGCTTGCCGCACCATTCGTCAGGTATCTGCGCGAGTGCAACGCTCTGGTGGCGGCCGTCGTCATTGGAGTCCGGCGCGAGGAATGGCTTCCGCTGCCCCAGGAAGTCGTCGACGCCATTCTCGCCCACATTGAGCGGGCAAGGCCGCGCAGTACGTCGACGCCAGTGATAACGGATATTGCACCGATCCGCCCACTCAGTATCGTGTGTCACGCACTAGACAGAGCGGGAATCGAAAGTGTCCATCGAGGTGCGCATGTGCTGCGCCACTCGGTGGCGACCGCGATGCTGCGTAACGGCGCAAGCCTTGCCGGCGTTGGAGCAGTGTTGCGTCACCGTTTTCCATCGACGACCGCGCTCTACGCCAAGGTAGATATCGGGCTCCTGTCCGAAGTTTCGCAGCCACATGGCGGGAGGTTGCCATAATGAGCGCTGACGTCACCCGCTATCTTACTCCGCGCGGTGCGCTCGGTTACAAGCTTGACGACGCCGAACGGTATCTTCGTGCGTTCGCGCGCATTGCAGCGGAGCGAGACGAGGACCACTTTCGTGCTGCAACGGTTCTCACATGGTTGCTCCCGGCAGCCGAAGCGCAAACGCCATGGCGCATCGCCTAACGGACCTGATCCAGTTTGCTTGCTTCATGCAGGCGGAGGATCCTCGGCACGAACATACCGCCCGCAGATCTCAAGCGGGCCACCAGTCGACCCGTTCCCTACATCTAACTGCGAACGAGATCGCGCGGATTGTCTATACTCCCGGCAATCTGAGGCACCAAAGGATCGCGGCAACGGCGCGGCAACGCGTAGTGCAGCGCGACAACCAAGATGAGACGTGATCTCAGCCAGATTGTCGCTCTACAGCGTAGTGTGCGGTTCGCCGCTATCAGGGCGTTCATGCGCTACCTCGAGCAAAAGGTGCCCTCTGCCCTGGAGTAGATCGGCCGAGTCCAGGCGATCCCGACTAAGCGCCATCACCAGAAGCTCATCCGCGGATGTAAGAGGATTGCGCGATTCTCAATGCGCCAGACCTCGCGATGCGGTCTGGCATCCGTGATCGGGCAATGATGCATCTCTAATTCGCCGGAGGCTCCGAACTAGTCGGCGTTCTGACGGAGAACCTGTCGCTTCGACACGGCGCGAGCGTGACGGTTCTGGGAAAGTGCCGCAAGGACCCTGCCTGCCGCTCTGGAAAGATACTGCGCGGGACCTCGCGCCTGGTTGAGCGGCGGCGCTGATCATGCTTATGAGGAGACA
>NZ_VITA01000061.1 GCF_007827695.1 Sinorhizobium medicae
GAGAAGATCATCGGTGCGATGATCTCGTCGACGAACGGCAGCACGATCGTGTGCATCGTGTCGAGTTTCGAGGCGGCTGCTCCTCTCTCGTCGGTTATGAGGATGATCCGGCCGCCACGTGCTGCCACCTCCTGCATATTCGATACCGTCTTGTCGAAGAAGCGGTCATGCGGCGCAATGACGATGACGGGCATGTTTTCGTCGATAAGGGCGATCGGTCCGTGCTTCAGCTCGCCCGCGGCATAACCCTCGGCGTGGATATACGAGATCTCCTTAAGCTTCAGCGCCCCCTCCATTGCCAGTGGAAAGCTGGTACCGCGTCCGAGATAGAGCACGTCGCTGCATTTCGACAGTTCCCGCGACAGCGTCTCGATTGCGGGCTGGATACTGTTCAGCACCTGGCCCATGATCCGCGGCATCTCGGAAAGGCTCTTTACGAGCGCCTGCTCCTCCTCCGCGCTCACGGTCCCACGAGCTCTGCCGGCGCCGACTGCGAGTGCGGCAAGAACTGCAAGCTGGCAGGTGAAGGCCTTGGTCGAGGCGACGCCGATCTCCGGGCCGGCAAGGATTGGGAAGACCGCGTCGGACTCGCGCGCGATGGTCGACTCGCGGGTATTGACCACAGCGCCGATCTTGAGGCCGTGCTCCTTGCAATATCTCAGAGATGCCAGGGTGTCGGCGGTTTCGCCCGACTGCGAGATGAAAAGGGCTGCCGACTGCGGCGACAGAGGTATATCGCGATAGCGGAATTCGGATGCGACATCGATTTCGACAGGCAGGCGCGCATAGCGTTCGAACCAGTATTTTCCGATCAGGCCGGCAAGATAAGCGGTGCCGCAGGCCGAGATCGCCAAGCTCGGGACCTTGGCGAAATCGATACCGTCGGAAATCGGAACAACGCGGTTTTCTATGAAGTTCACATAATGGCCCAGAGCATGGGCGATGACCTCCGGCTGTTCGTAGATCTCCTTCTCCATGAAGTGCCGATGGTTGCCCTTGTCGACCAGAAAGGCAGCGGTGGTGGAAATCTGGCGCGGACGTTCGACCGTATTGCCGTCGAAATCGAAGATATGAACGCCGGTCTTGCCGATGACCGCCCAGTCGCCATCGATCAGATAGGTGATCTCATTGGTAAAGGGAGCAAGCGCGATCGCGTCCGAGCCCAGGAACATCTCGCCGTTGCCGTGGCCGATCGCCAGCGGCGGACCGTTGCGTGCGGCCATGATGGTCGATGGGTCGTCCTCGAAGAGAATGGCGAAGGCGTAGGCGCCCTTGATGCGCTTCAGCATGGCAAGCATGGCTTCGCGCCGCCCCAGTCCATCACGGCGGAACTTCTCCAGGAGATGCGCGACGACCTCCGTGTCGGTTTCCGTCTGGAACTGGGCTCCTGCCGCGGCCAGTTCGTCCTTGAGTTCGGCGAAGTTCTCGATGATGCCGTTGTGTACGACCGCCACGCCCCGGGTGAAATGCGGATGGGCGTTCCGTTCCGTAGGCGCCCCGTGGGTCGCCCAGCGGGTGTGTGCGATGCCGATGGTGCCGGCCAGCGGCTGCTCTTTCAACCTGTTCTCGAGATTGACCAGCTTGCCCTCGGCCCGACGGCGCTGCAACGTTCCCGCCTCGATCGTCGCGACGCCGGCCGAATCATAGCCGCGATATTCCAGACGCTTCAAGGCTTCGACCAGCCGCTCCGAAACCGGCTGATGTCCAACGATACCAACAATCCCGCACAT
>NZ_VITA01000062.1 GCF_007827695.1 Sinorhizobium medicae
CGCATTGCCTCGCCGAAACTGTTCCCGAATATTCAACCGTTGCCTCACATAATTTGCTCCCTACCGAGGGGTATGAACAGGGGCGACTATGGGACAGCTGAGCATGGCGACGAGGAAAGAACTGACGGCGGCGGTTTCGGAGCGTTATCGTGCTTCGACGCGAGCGGAGAAGGCGAGAATTCTGGATGAGTTCGTCGTCATCACGGGTTTTCACCGCAAGCACGCGATGCGGCTGCTGCGGCGCCACGGGAGAGAGTCTACAGGTCGGCGAGCGCGGCCGCGGGTTTATGAAGAAGCGGAACGCAATGCGCTCATATTGCTGTGGGAGGCGTCTGACCGGGTCTGTGGGAAGCGCCTTAAGGCGTTGCTGCCCGTCCTTGTCGAGGCGATGGAACGGCACGGTCATTTTAACCTCGCGCCTGAGATCCGCGGCAAATTGCTGGCGATGAGCGCGGCGACGATCGACAGGACGCTGGGACCGATCCGAGAGGGCTTGGGACGTCCTCGACGGCGGCCCGCGGCGCACGCCCTGCGACGGAGCATTCCCATTAGAACGTCGGCGGATTGGGACAATCCGGCGCCAGGCTTCGTTGAGGCGGATCTCGTCGCCCATTGTGGCCCTTCGGCTCGCGGCAGCTTCATCCAAACCCTTGTTCTCACCGACATCGCGACTGGCTGGACGGAATGTGCGCCGCTGCTGGTTCGCGAGCAGACGCTGTTGAGCAGTGTGCTCACAGAAATGCGCAAGCAACTGCCGTTCGCGCTTCTCGGCCTGGATACGGACAACGACACCGTCTTCATGAACGAGACGCTGAAGGCTTACTGTGACGCCGCCAGTATCGTCTTCACGCGCTGCCGTCCCTACCGCAAGAACGACCAAGCCTTTGTCGAGCAGAAGAATGGCGCCGTGGTGCGCAGGATGGTCGGATATCGTCGGTTCGAGGGACTGGAGGCCGCGACGCTGCTAGCGAAGCTCTACCGATCAGCGCGGCTGTTCGTAAACTTCTTTCAGCCATCATTCAAATTGATCGCAAAGCAGCGCGACGGCGCTCGTGTGCGCAAGACGTATAGTCCGCCAGCCACGCCGCATCAGCGTCTGATTGCCGACGCTCGCACGTCAGATGCAGTCCGCTCCCGTCTGCAGGAAATCTACGCTGGGCTCGATCCTGTCCTGCTATTGCGCGATATTCGCGCCCTACAGGAGCGACTCGCTGCGCTTGCCGACACGCCGCCGGCCATGCGCACTGACGGGGTAGCTCAGCCGATCGACCTTTTCCTCGCGAGTTTGCGGACGGCCTGGAAGGACGGAGCTGCCCGGCCGACGGATCGTCCGATTGTAAAAGCCAAAAGAGAGCGGCGGCGTCCTGATCCTCTCGTCAAGGCGACCGCCGACTTGCGAAGTTGGTTCGAAGCCGAACCATGGCGAACCGGCAGTGAACTTCTGTCACGCCTGCAGGCCGAGTATCCCGGCGATTACCCCGACAAACTGCTTCGAACACTTCAGCGCCGGCTGAAGGTCTGGCGTAGCGAACAGGCGGACGCGTTGCTGTTTGGCCCCTTGAACAAGGAGCTGCCGATCCACGAGATCGCCAGGCCGCACTGAGGTGCCGTAGCGCTCGCGAAGGAGGCCAGGCGCTGCGAAACCCTGCCATCTCCGCGCCCGGCCTCCTTCGCCCTAACCCGGGAGCAAAATGAATGAGGCACCGTGGTAA
>NZ_VITA01000063.1 GCF_007827695.1 Sinorhizobium medicae
CGGAAAGGCTTGGCCTGGTCCATGGGCTCGAGCTCTACCGTTTCCAGATATTCGAGCAGCGCCGCCCCTCTGTACCAAGGTGTATTGGGTGAAGCTGAAATGACGTTGTCGCCGTCTCGTGCTGAGATCGGTATCGGCCGAATGCTGGCAAAACCGAGCTCTTTCGCAAAAGCCATGTAGTCGGCGACGATTTCGTCATAGACCTGCTGTCGAAAGTCTACGAGATCGATCTTGTTGACTGCCAGCACGACATGACGGATGCCCAGAAGCGAGGCGATATAGGAATGCCGCCGCGTCTGCTGAAGAATGCCCTGCCGGCTGTCGATGAGGATGATGGCAAGATCCGCCGTCGAAGCGCCGGTCACCATGTTGCGCGTATATTCTTCGTGACCGGGCGTGTCGGCAACGATGAACTTGCGCTTCGACGTCGCGAAATAGCGGTAGGCGACGTCGATGGTGATCCCCTGTTCGCGCTCGGCCTCGAGCCCGTCGAGAAGCAAAGCGAGATCGATTTCCTTGCCATTGGCACCACCGGGAGAGCCGACACGTCCGAGGTTTGCGAGCTGGTCCTCGAAGATCAGTTTCGCATCATAGAGCAGCCGGCCGATCAAGGTGGATTTGCCGTCGTCGACCGAACCGCATGTGATGAATCGCAGGATCGACTTGTTGTCGTGCTCAACCAGATGCGCTTCAATGTCATGCGGCGGTATGGATTGAACATATGACATCAGAAGTAGCCCTCCCGCTTCTTTTTCTCCATTGCCCCGACTTCATCCGAGTCGATCAGGCGGCTCTGTCGTTCGGACGTGCGGACCGTCAGCATTTCCCGCAATATGTCGGGAACCGTGGCAGCCTCGGACTCGACCGCCCCGGTCAGCGGATAGCAGCCGAGGGTACGGAAACGCACCTGATGCTCAAGAACCTCCTCTCCGGGCTGGATCGGCATCCGCTCATCATCGACCATGATCAGCGTTCCGTCGCGCTTTACGACGGGCCGCCGGGCCGCGAAATAAAGCGGCACGATCGGAATGTCCTCGCGCAGGATGTATTGCCAGATGTCGAATTCGGTCCAGTTGGAGAGCGGGAAGACACGCATCGTTTCACCCGGCGCGACCCGCGTATTATAGGTTTTCCACATCTCGGGGCGCTGACGCTTCGGATCCCAGCCGTGCTGGGCACTGCGAATGGAAAAGATGCGCTCCTTGGCGCGTGACTTCTCCTCGTCCCGCCGCGCGCCCGCCAGCGCCGCGTCGAAACCGTATTTCTCCAGCGCCTGCCGCAGTCCCATCGTCTTCATGACGTGGGTGTGAACGTTGGAGCCGTGCGTGAAGGGGCCGATGCCCTGATCGATCCCGTCCTGATTGACATGGACGAGCAGGTCGAAGCCGAGCTCTCGCGCCATCCGATCACGGAACTCGATCATTTCCCGGAACTTCCATTTCGTATCGACGTGCAGGAATGGAAAGGGCGGTTTTCCGGGATAGAACGCCTTCATTGCCAGATGCAGCAATACGGAGGAGTCCTTACCGAT
>NZ_VITA01000064.1 GCF_007827695.1 Sinorhizobium medicae
GGCGGTCCTGGGCGAGACCGGCTCCGACCAGCGCCAGGAAGGCGCCGACGGCAAGTACGACCATCTCGACTGTCTGTTTCATGATTGGGTCCCCAACTCTCTCTAATCGCTGACTGGCGCACGCCCGCGCACGGCCCGCCAAAGTATTGCGAGAATTGTCAGAGCCCGGACCTGGGCACCTTGATCCAGATCAAGTTGCTCGGGAGCTCGCGAGACATGCTGGCAGGTTGGCCAAAAAGAGGCGCGACAGCGAGCGGAAGGACATCGATCTGCAACGACGCGACCTCCTCCGCTCGCGCAGCGGTGCGGTGCGGTGCGGTGCGGTGCGGACCGCGGAGGTCACGAAGGCGCCGGAAGTTTGCCGGCTTAAGGTCGTGGGATCGGGCGGCCTAACAGGCTGCAGCAGAAAGAGCGCAGGCGCGGAAGCTCGGGTGGAGAACCGCCGGAGGGGATCGCCTTCGCGTGCAGGAGCCTATGGCTCACCCTCGCAGGCTGCCCGCCCCGTGAATTCGTCTATCTCGATGCAAAAGAAGATATGTGCAGACGCCCCCGAAATCTCTTGCGGTGCAGTTTTAAGTCCCCCTGGTTCCCACCAATTGGGTTTCTTTTCGAGCAGGGACCAGGCGTAAATGCGCTCATTATGGCGGCCTTGCGCGGCCGGTAGTTCTCGGTACCTGCCCGTCACGACCACGCTCTTCCACTGGCGATTGCCGGCAAACTCGTCGATCTGGAGCGACACCTTCGGGTTGCTGCGCATCCAATCGATCTTCTGGCCGGGCATGGAGTAACAGTAGAGCCTATGGCCCGAGTTCGCGTAGGTGATCGGCACGATGTAGGGCTGGCCGTCCCTGCAGCATGCCAGCCGCGCGAGATCTCCAGCGGCGACCACGCCTTCGCATTCCTCACGAGACATTTGCCTAACGAACATGGCTCCCTCCGTCTCCGGAGCGACGGGCGCCCGCCAGGAAGCCGGAGAGGGGGCCGCTTTCGCGGGCCGCTCGGACAGCCTCAATTGCAAAGCAAGCGGAGCGCGTCCATCCTCACGATGTCAATCGTCCTTGCGTCCCTGAGCACGATCACGCTGCGCTCCTTCAGTTTCGTCACCACGCGTGACACGGTCTCGATCGTCAAGCCGAGATAGTCCGCGATATCCTGCCGCGACATGGGTAAGCGTAGCTGCCTGCCTCCTCCCTGACGTTCGCTAAGGTCGACGAGAAATGCGGCAATCCGTTCCACGGCGCATTGTCTGCCGATCACCAGAAGATGCTGCTGTGCCCGCGCCATGCCGGTCAAGGCGAGCGCGAGAAGCTCCCGCGAACGCTCCTGCATATGCCGGCGCCCGAAGACGGCCAGTGTTGTTGCCGTGATGGCTTCGGCAAAGAAGGAATGGTTGGGTCCCGCTTCGAACCCGAACATTTCGCCGGGGAGATGAAAGGATACGACTTGTCGGCGTCCATCTGAAAGGAGGCGGTAGACACGCACGGCTC
>NZ_VITA01000065.1 GCF_007827695.1 Sinorhizobium medicae
TGATCTGAACCCTTCAAACTGGACCAGTTTTGGTTAGAGTTTTCCGGTGCATTTTCCTGGCTGGGAAAGGAACGGAAGACGATGAAGGTATCGCAGTTTTCGGACGCCCAGAAGGCGTTCATTCTGAAGCAGGGTGATGAGGGGGTACCAGTTGCGGAGATCTGCCGGAAAGCGGGGATCAGCCAGGCGACTTATTTCAATTGGAAGAAGAAGTACGCTGGAATGTTGCCGCCGGAGATGAAGAAGCTGAAGCAGCTCGAGGACGAGAATGCGCGGCTGAAGAAGATCGTCGCGGACCTGACGCTGGACCGCGAGATGCTGCAGGATGTCATTCGCCGAAAGCTTTAAGGCCTGCTCGTAAGCGAGAGGTGGTGAAGGGCATGTGCCGGGACTGGGCAATCTCGATCCGGCGTGCCTGTGGGGCGCTGAACTTCGATCGTTCGACCTACCACTACACCTCTCGCCGTGCCGATCAGGCCGGCCTGGAACGTCGTATTCGCGAGATCTGCGAGACCCGTGTACGTTATGGCTATCGACGCGTGCATGTGCTCCTGGAACGTGAGGGCTGGGGCACCAACATCAAGCGAACCTATCGCATTTACAGGGACTTGGGCCTGCAGCTGCGGAACAAGACGCCGAAGCGCCGCGTCAAGGCCAAGCTGCGGGAGGATCGACAAATGGCGGTCGGACCGAATGATGTCTGGGCGATGGACTTTGTTCACGACCAGCTCGCGACCGGGAAGAAACTGCGGGTCCTGACGGTTGTCGACACCTTCTCTCGCTACGTGCCGGTGCTTGATCCGAGACACAGCTATCGCGGTGAAGACGTGGTGCAGACGCTCGAACGGATATGCCAGCAGGTCGGCTACCCTAGGACGATCCGCGTCGATCAGGGAACGGAATTCGTGTCACGCGATCTCGACCTTTGGGCCTATGCCAAGGGCGTGACTCTGGACTTCTCGCGTCCCGGTAAACCCACAGACAATGCCTTCATCGAGGCGTTCAATGGCCGCTTCCGGGCGGAATGCCTGAACCAGCACTGGTTCCTGACCCTTGCGGATGCGCGCGAAAAGATGGAGGATTGGCGTAGAGACTACAATGAGGTTCGGCCACATGGTGCGATCGGCAACAAGGTGCCGATCTCGCTGATGAATTCGGGAGGCGCAACCAGCCCGCCTCCCTGAATGAAGCCGAAAAACTCCAGCCTCCGCTGGTCCAGAAACCTGGAGCGGTTCA
>NZ_VITA01000066.1 GCF_007827695.1 Sinorhizobium medicae
GGTCCAGTTTGAAGGGTTCAGATCATTTTCATTACGCCACTTGGCGCGGTGGGAGCAACCGGCGGAAACGCGTAGCCTTCATCTTGCACAGCGTTGAAGCCGGTTGCGGCGATGGTTCCGGCATAGCGTGCCGGGGTCTGATATCCGAGCGATGAGTGCGGCCGGGAATGGTTATAATCGTCTGCCCATTCGGCGATGGCGCTGCGGGCATGATCGAGACCGAAGAACAGGCTTTCGTTCAGCAGCTCGTCGCGCATCCGCCCGTTGAAGGACTCGATATAACCGTTCTGCATCGGCTTTCCCGGTGCGATGTAGTGCCACTCGACCTTGTGCTCCTTTGACCAGGCGAGGATCGCGTTCGACGTGAATTCCGTGCCATGGTCGGAGACAATCATGCCGGGCTTGCCGCGCCGCTCGAGGAGCGCCGTCAATTCGCGAGCAACACGACGGCCGGAGATCGAGGTGTCGGGGATCGCTGCCAGGCATTCGCGCGTCACGTCATCGACGATGTTGAGCACGCGAAATCTTCTTCCGCAGGCGAACTGATCATGGACGAAATCCAGCGACCAGCGGGCATTGGCCTTCGCTTCGACCAGTATCGGCGCACGCGTGCCGACGGCACGCCGCCTGGCTTTCCGCTTGCGAACCGAAAGCCCTTCCTCGCGATACAGCCGATAGATGCGGTTGACGCCGGACGGCTCTCCCTCCCGCCTGAGCAGGACGAACAGTCGCCGGTAGCCGAAACGCCGTCGCTCGTTGGCGAGGTCGCGAAGCTTCTTCCGCAGTTCGGCCTCTGACGGTCGGCGTGACCGATAGCGCACCATCTTCCGGTCAGCGGAGATGATCTGGCAGGCCCGCCGCTCCGAGAGGCCCATGACGGCCTTCAGATGCGCGACGGCTTCACGCTTGGCGGCGGGCCCTACCATTTTTTTGCAAGAAGCTCGCGGAGTGCGGCGGCATCCAGCATCTGCTCGGCGAGCAGCTTCTTCAGCTTGGCGTTCTCCTCTTCGAGCGCCTTCAGGCGCTTCGCCTCGGAAACCTCCATGCCCCCGAATTTGGCTTTCCAATTGTAAAATGTCGCGTCCGAAATCCCATGCTTGCGGCAGAGGTCCGCCACCTTCGCGCCAGCCTCCTGCTCCTTCAGTACCGCAATAATCTGCTCTTCCGTAAATCTCTGCTTCTTCATGCGTCCGTCCTTCAAT
>NZ_VITA01000067.1 GCF_007827695.1 Sinorhizobium medicae
TCCATGTAGCCGCAAAGTTAAAGTGTCCTGTTTCTGCAATGTAAGAATGTCACTCTCCCCGGGTTTAGATGACCTGGGAGATTGCGGATGGGATTGATTGCGATGAGCGAGCGTGATCTGCAGCGGATTGAGGTTTTGTCGAAGGTCATCGATGGTCGGATGACGCTGGTAAAGGCCGCTCATGTTCTGGGGTTAAGCACGCGCCAGGTGCGTCGACTGCTGGAGCGGATCCGGACGGATGGTGCCGCATCGATCCGGCACAAGGCGATCGGTCGGCCATCGAACAACCGGATCAGCGACGGCGTTCGGGATTATGCAGTGACGCTGGTTCGCGAACGCTATGCCGACTTTGGTCCGACGCTAGCGGCAGAGAAGCTTGCCGAGCGCGATGGCTTGCGGGTGTCGCGCGAGACCTTGCGCAAATGGATGGCGGAGGCCGGACTTTGGCTGTCGCGCAAGCAGCGGCGCACCTTCCACCAGCCACGATTGCGACGCGAGGCCTATGGCGAGCTGGTGCAGATCGATGGATCGGAGCACCGCTGGTTCGAGGATCGCGGTGATCCATGCTCGCTGCTGGTGTTCATCGATGATGCGACCGGCAAGCTGATGCAGTTGCGTTTCGTGCGCTCGGAAAGTGCGTTCAGCTATTTCGAGGCGCTGGAGCTTTATCTCAAAAATCATGGTGCTCCGGTCGCCTTCTATTCCGACAAGCATTCCGTGTTCCGGGTGGCGAAGAAAGACGCCAAGGGCGGCCAGGGCATGACCCAGTTCGGGCGTGCGCTTTCAGAGCTAAACATTGAGATTCTTTGTGCAAATTCGAGCCAGGCGAAGGGTCGGGTCGAGCGGATGAACCGGACGCTGCAGGACCGTTTGATTAAGGACCTGCGCCTGGAGGGCATCTGTGGCATGGACGACGGCAACGCCTTCCTGCCTCGGTTCATGGAGGGCTATAACCGGCAGTTTGCCATTACCCCTGCCCGACCTGATGATCTGCACCGGTCGCTGAATCTTGCCCCGGATCGGCTCAAGGAGATCCTGTGCAAACGCGAGCAGCGCTACGTCGGTGCGCAGCTGACGTTTTCGTTCGAGCGCCAGCGGATCATGCTTGAGGAGACCGAGGTGACGCGCGGGCTGGTCGGTCGCTATGTCGAGACCTACGCCTATGCCGACGGCCGGCTCGATGTGCGGTGGAAAGGCCATT
>NZ_VITA01000068.1 GCF_007827695.1 Sinorhizobium medicae
GAAGGGCCGCGGGCCGGCGAGGTTCTGGTCGAGGTGAAGGCGACCGGCATCTGCCATACCGACGACTTCACGCTTTCGGGGGCGGATCCGGAAGGGCTGTTCCCGGCGATCCTCGGCCATGAGGGCGCCGGCATCGTCGTCGATGTCGGCCCGGGCGTCACCAGCGTCAGGAAGGGCGACCACGTCATCCCGCTCTATACGCCGGAATGCCGCTCCTGCCCCTCCTGCCTGTCGCGCAAGACCAATCTGTGCACCGCCATCCGCGCCACCCAGGGCCAGGGGCTGATGCCGGACGGCACCTCGCGCTTCTCGATCGGTGGCGACAAGATCCACCATTATATGGGCTGCTCGACCTTTTCGAACTTCACCGTGCTGCCGGAGATCGCCGTCGCCAAGGTCAATCCGGACGCCCCCTTCGACAAGATCTGCTATATCGGCTGCGGCGTCACCACCGGCATCGGCGCGGTGATCAACACCGCACGGGTGGAGATCGGCGCCACCGCCATCGTCTTCGGCCTCGGCGGCATCGGGCTCAACGTCATCCAGGGGCTTCGCCTGGCCGGCGCCGACATGATCATCGGCGTCGACCTGAACAACGACAAGAAGCCCTGGGGCGAAAAGTTCGGCATGACCCACTTCGTCAATCCGAAGGAAGTGGGCGAGGACATCGTGCCCTATCTCGTCAATCTGACGAAGCGCGGTGCCGATCAGATCGGCGGCGCCGACTACACCTTCGACTGCACCGGCAACACCAGGGTCATGCGCCAGGCGCTGGAAGCCTCGCATCGCGGCTGGGGCAAGTCGGTGATCATCGGCGTTGCCGGGGCCGGTCAGGAGATCTCGACCAGGCCGTTCCAGCTCGTCACCGGCCGCACCTGGATGGGCACCGCCTTTGGCGGCGCGCGCGGGCGCACCGACGTCCCGAAGATCGTCGACTGGTACATGGAGGGCAAGATCGAGATCGATCCGATGATTACCCACACCATGCCGCTCGAGGACATCAACAAGGGGTTCGAACTCATGCATTCCGGCGAGAGCATTCGAAGCGTGGTCCTCTATTGAG